>NZ_JACIAD010000008.1:0-416904 GCF_014193955.1 Rhizobium sp. BK379 | reverse complement strand
CGGTAGCTCGTCAGGCTCATAACCTGAAGGCCGCAGGTTCAAATCCTGCCCCCGCAACCAATCATATAGCCCGCATCCAAGCGGGCTTTTTTTGTTTGATAACACGGCGAGCATGCAACGCGCGCGAAAGCCGACAAAACGCCCAAAGCCGACGTAGCGAAACCAAAATCTCCCCTCACTTCCATCTCGTCTAAATATCCCGGCGCGGATATTTCCGATGCTTCGATACATCTTAAGCACAGTCAGCTAATCGCATCCGGATATTCGGGTCTACTATCAAAATTTCGAATGTGCTAAAGTAAATTCGCGTGGCGCTTTAGATTTCTGCGCACGGATTTCAATTCGTTTTTCGAAGTCTGCTGTCTCGCTCAGCCGGAGTACTTCTTTTCATGCCGTAAATCGATGAACTTTCCAGGGAGGGGAACAATGCGGATATATGCATCTTCTCGATCGGCAATACGACGCACGACGCGTTGGTTTCAGTTCGGGTTATCGATATCAAGCGTCATCTGCGCGGCCAGTCTTCTGACCGGGGTTGCCGTTGCACAGGCGCCGACCGAAGAGCAGCGCAACGAGATCCGGGCAGCATGCCGTTCGGATTTCATCGCACAGTGTTCAGGGGTGCAGCCTGGAGGTATCGAGGCGCTGACCTGCTTGCAGCAACATGATTCCACGCTTTCCGCAGCCTGCCGCAAGGCAGTCTCCGCCGTCAGCGCCAAGCCGAAATCGACATCTGCGGAGCCATCTCAGACGGCGCCTGCGACGGCAGGGGCGGCCACGGCGGCACCAGCAGCCGGCGCCCAGGCGGCGGCTCAGCCGACCGACGCACAGCGCAACGCCGTCAAGTCAGCTTGCCGCTCCGATTTTATGGCGCAATGCTCCGGCGTGACTCCGGGAGGTGCCGCGGCACTCGCCTGCCTGCAGCAGCATAATGCCCGCCTGTCGGCGCCTTGCCAGCAGGCTGTTGCGGCCGTCGGTGCGGCGGGCGCGCCCGCGGCCGGTGCGGGTGCAGGTGCCGCAACGGCAGCCACACCGCCGGCGACCCGGCCGGCTGCGATGCCTGTCTTCTCTCCCCGTGAGGAAGTGATGATCGTGCGCGAGACTTGCGGGCCGGACTTCCGAGCTTTCTGCCGCATGGTGCCGATCGGCGGCGGGCGGGTGATCGAGTGCCTGCGGGACAATCTGCAGCGCGTGTCGCCAGCCTGTCACAGGGTGCTGACCTCGGGCCTGTAGCGGCCTTCCAATTCCTATCCGGTTTCGCCCGGAATGCCTGAGCCGTCAGGCATTCTCCTGACGGTTCCGCTCAGCCGTTTCGAGATCGTCGCAGTACGATCCGAAATCTCCGCATCCGATGAATTCAATGACGACACAAATGAAAGGCAGTGCCATGTCATCGACTTCTCTATCGCGATTGAAACGAATACTGAGCTATTCCGCTGTTGCCGTCGGCCTTGTGCTGCCGACCCATGCATGGGCGGATGATGCAAAAGATCTTCTGAAGGCCATGTCCGATTTTCTGGTGGCGCAGAAGAGCATATCCTTCAACTACCAATCATCACTCGAGGCTGTGACCCCGGACTTCGAGAAACTGCAATTCGTCAGTTCGGGTACAGCCAATATCACCCGCCCCGACAAGCTGCGTGTTACGCGGACCGGAGGCTTTGCCGATATCGATGTCAGTTTCGACGGTTCGACGCTGACCGTGCATGGCAAGAACCTCGATGCCTATGCGAAGGTCGATGGCAAGGGCTCGCTTGATGATCTGATCGACAGGCTCGCCGATGCTGGCGTGGAAGCACCAGGCGCCGATCTGCTCTCGTCTCACGTCTATGACATCTTGATGTCCGACGTGACCGAGGCCAAGCACATCTCCAGCGCCTTCGTTGACGGTGTGGAATGCGAATATCTGGCTTTCCGCACACCAGAACTCGACTGGCAGATCTGGATACAGACGGGTTCACAGCCGATACCGCGGCGCTATCTAATCACCAGCAAACACGTCGTCCAGGCGCCGCAATATACGCTCGAGATCAGCAACTTCAAAAGCGGGGCGGATGTCGCCGCCACCTCCTACAATATAGACATCCCAGCCAATGCGAAAACCGTGGATCTGAGTGAACTCCAATCGATCGATGAGCTTCCGGCGCCCGCCGTTACAGGAGATATGCAATGATCCGCAGCAAGCTCTTTTTCGCTCTGTGCCTCGCCGGCGTGATGGTCTTCACCGATTTTCGCCTGGAAGGAGAAGGCCCGCTACCGCTGTCGATCGGCTTCGCCACGCCGGCGGAGGCGGTCATCGGTCGTCCCTTGACGCCGCTCTCCTATGCCGGAGTGGCGCGTCGCACAACCCGCCGGGTAGTTCGGCGCACGGCGACGACGATCGCCGTGCTGCCTCCAGGCTGCATCTACGGCCCTTATTATGGCGGCTATTATTATCGCTGCGGCGGCCTCTACTATGCCAAGAGCGGCGGCGTCTATGTTCAGGTGATCGTGCAATAGGCTGCTTGTCAGCCTATTGTGCCGTCATTTCAGTATCGGTTACAGCAGGCGCTTTACCGCGGCGCCTTCTGAACTCTTCTAGGCGCTGCAGCACGACGTAGAAGGAAGGAACGAACAAAACGGCGAGGCAGGTCGATGCGATCATCCCGCTGAAGACCGATATGCCGATCGACTTGCGGGCAGATGCGCCAGCTCCCGTCGCGAGGACAAGCGGCAGGACGCCGAGAATGAAGGCGAAGGATGTCATGAGGATCGGTCGGAAGCGAAGGCGGGCGGCCTCGACGGCTGCTTCGAGGATCTCCATGCCTTCCTCTCGCTTTTCTCGGGCGTATTCGACGATGAGAATGGCATTCTTCGATGCCAAAGCGATCAAAAGGATCAGGCCGATCTGGGTGTAGAGGTTGTTGGCGACGCCCGCCGCCATCAACGCGCCGACGGTGCCGAGCAGGGCAAGCGGGACAGCCAGCAATACGGCGAGCGGCAGGATCCAGCTTTCATATTGACCCGCGAGCACGAAGTAGACGAGCAGCATGCCGAGCGCGAAGATATAGTAGATCTGTCCGCCGACCGCCTTTTCCTGGTAGGAAAGCGCCGTCCACTCATAGCCGGTTCCTGTTGGCAAGGTCTGGTCGGCAATCTGCTCCATGACATCGAGTGCCTGGCCGGAGCTGAAGCCGGTCGCAGGTCCGCCGACGATCGTTGCTGACGGGTAGAGGTTGTAGAGGCTGATCAGGGAGGGGCCTTCCATCGGCTTGATATCGACGACGGTACCGAGCGGCACCATCGTGCCATCCCCGGCCTTGACCTCCAGATTGCGGATATCGTCGGGGCTGACGCGGAATTCCGGAGATGCCTGAGCGTAGACCTGGAACGTGCGGCCAAACTTGTTGAACTGTGTCACGTAGCTCGATCCAACGTAGCCCGAGAGCGCAGAGAAAACCTGTCCGACCGTGACGCCCAATGTCTCGGCCTTGATACGGTCGACCACGATCTCGAGCTGCGGCACATTCGAGCGGAACGACGTACTCAGCCTTTGCAGCGATGACTGGGCTTCGCCATTTTTCACAATCGTATCGGTAAGCGACTGCAACAGTGCATAGTCGGAAACACCATTCTTGAGTTCCACTTGCATCGTGAAGCCGCTGGCATTGCCGACGCCCTGGATCGGCGGCGGTACGATCACCAGGGTCTTCGCGACCAATACGCTTTGCAACGCGCCATTCAGATGCTGGTAGATGGACAGAAGATCCTGTCCCTTTTCCTTGAGGCGTTCGTCCCAGTCCTTCAGCACGACATAGGCCACGCCGGCGTTTTGAAGGCTGGCATTGTTGTCGAGAACGGATATGCCGCTGATCGTCAGGACCTGATCGACGCCCGGCGTCTCCTGGGCGATCTTGCCGACCTCCGCCATGACGGCGTCGGTGCGCTCCTTGGAGGCACCATCGGGCAGTTGCGCGCCGATCAGCACGTAGCCTTGATCCTCGATCGGCAGGAAAGCGCTTGGCACGCGTGTCAGCCCCCAGACAGCTACACCCATCAGCGCCAACGCCAGAATAGCCATGACCGCGGCGTGGCGCGTCATCGAGCCTATCAGCCTGACGTATCCGCGTTCACCCCAGTCGTAGATCCTGTTGAAGCCGCGATAGACGAAGTTGCGCTTCTCGGGAGGCACCGGCGTGCGCAGCCAGAGGGCGCATTGCGTCGGTTTCAGCGTCACAGCATTGATGGCGCTGATCAGCGCCGTTGCGGCAATGACGAGCGCGAACTGCCGGTAAAGCTGGCCCGTCAGCCCCGGCAAGAAGGCGGCTGGGATGAAAACCGCCATCAGCACCAGCGTGATGCCGATGACGGGACCGAGCAGTTCGTCCATTGCCTTTTCAGCGGCCTTACGGCCGGTCATGCCCGCCTCGATATGTCTTGCGACACCCTCGACAATGACGATGGCGTCGTCGACGACAATGCCGATGGCGAGAACGATTGCAAAGAGAGTGGAGAGGTTAACCGTGAAGCCCATGGCCGCCATCGCGGCAAAGGCGCCGATGATGGTGACAGGAACAGTCGTCGCCGGAACGAGCATGGCTCGCCAGTCCTGCAGAAACAGCAGAATGACGATGAGAACCAGAACGCCTGCCTCGATCAGCGTGACATAGACCTCGTCGATTGAGGCCTTGACGAATTTCGTGGTGTCGAAGGGGAGATGATATTCGAGGCCCGGCGGGAAGGCCTTCGCCAGTTCCGCCATCTTCACATCGACTGCTTGGGCCACAGCAATGGCGTTTGCTTCCGGCAATTGGGAGATCCCGATGCCCGCAGCCGGTCGGCCATTCTGCATGAAGGTCTGGCTATAGGTCTGCGCACCCAGTTCGACCCGGCCAATATCGCGGATGCGCGTTACCCGGCCGCCGTCCGATCCATCGACCTTGACGATGATGTTTTCGTAGTCAGCAGCATCGTTCAGCCGGCCATTGATGTTCAGCGTGTATTGGAATGTCTGCCCCTGGGGTACCGGCGGAATGCCGATCTGGCCAGCCGTGACCTCCTGGCTCTGCTGCTGCACGACATTGACGATATCCTGTGGTGTCAGCCCGCGAGCCTGCAGCAGGTTCGGATCCATCCAGATGCGCATGGCATACTGGCCGGCGCCGAAGACCGTGACATTGCCGACGCCGGGCAGGCGGGCAAGTTCGTTCTGGAGGTTGATGACCGCATAATTGGAGAGGAACAGGTTATCATAGCGGCTGTCCGGGGAGGTCAGGGTGACAAAGCCGAGGATAGCGGTCGATTTCTTCTGGGTGCTGACGCCCTGGACCTGCACCGCCTGTGGAAGCGACGACATGGCAATCGCGACGCGGTTCTGCACGAGGACCTGTGCCTGGTCGGGATCCGTTCCAATCGCGAAGGTCACGGTGAGGGAATAGGTGCCGTCACTTGCGCTCGTGGACTGCATATAGAGCATGTCCTGCACGCCGTTGACCTGCTGCTCGATCGGCAGCGCGACCGTATCGACAAGCGTCTTGGCGCTGGCGCCCGGAAAACGCGTCGTCACCTGCACGGTGGGTGGAACGACATTGGGATATTGCGCGACCGGCAATTGGAAGAGAGCTACCGCGCCGATGAGAACAAAGACCAAGGCCAGAACATTGGCGAGCACCGGCCGTTCGATGAAGAAGCGCGAGATCATGCTGTTGCCCTTGGACGTTCGGATGAGGCGTTGCTGCGAAATTACTGCGTCGTCGTCGTAGCCTTTGCATCGGTGCCGGCCGCCGCCGGTTGCGGTTTCATGTCGATTTTCTCAGGCGCGGCCTTGCTCCCGGGGATCGCCTGCTGGATGCCCTGGACGACGACCCAGTCGGCGGGTTCGAGGCCGGATTCGATGACGCGGAGACCGCCTTCGCGCTGGCCCGTCTTCACCTGCTTCTGCTCGACCGTATCGTCCTTGCCGAGAACGAGCAGGTAGCTGCCGAGCTGGTTGGTGGCGATCGCATCGTCGCGCACGAGCAGCGCTTTCTCGTTCCGGCCGATCGGTACGCGAACGCGCACGAAGAAGCCAGGCAGCATCGCCTTGTCCTTGTTGTCGAACAGGGCCCGGACCTGAAGCGTACCGGTCGATGCATCGAGTTGCGGCGAGACGTAGTCGAGATGTCCCTTATGCGGGTAGCCTTCTTCGGATTGCAGACCGAGTTCGGCTGGGATGCTTGGCAGATCCGTCTGCTTGAAGGTACGTCCCTGCTTTCTCAACATATCCTTGATCAGCAGGACCTGGGTTTCGCTGACGTTGAAATAGGCATAGATCGGGTCCGTCTGGACGATGCTGGCGAGCTTGGTGGGGCCTGAGACGCCGACGAGCGTGCCGATATCGACAAGGTGGTCGGTCACCGTGCCATCGAAGGGTGCAATCACTTCGGTATAGCCAAGATTGATCGTTGCGAGTTCGACATTGGCCTGGGCATTGAGGATTTGCGCATTGGCTTCGTCGAGCGTCGCCTTGGCGCTGTCGACGGCCGTCTGCGTCGTGACCTGCTGCTTCATCAGATTGACCTGACGATCGTACTCCTGCTTGGCCCCAACCTGGGATGCCTGTTGCGATGCGAGGGATGCCTTGGCCTGATCAAGCTGGGCCTGATAGGTGTCGCGCTCGATTCCGAAGAGCTTGGTTCCCTTCGTTACGGTCGTGCCATCCTGATAATCGATCGACTGAAGGTAACCCTGGACGCGTGCTTCGATATCGACCGAGTTCAGCGGCGCAGTATTGCCTGTGAGTTCGAAATAGAGGGTGACGGGCTCCTGGACCGGTTGTGCAACACGGACGGCCGGCGGCGGAGGCGGGACGTAGGTATTGCTGCTTCCATCGCAGGCAGCGAGCGCTGCCATGCCGATGAGTGTCACAGAAATCTGCAGGCCCCGATGCAATCCCTCACGCATTCTTGCTGCCCCGATGATCTATGTGTCCCGGTCGTCATGCGTGCCCTGGTGGCGGCCCCATCAGTCGCCAAGTGTTTCAGGCATGCGGTACTATGTCGCGGAATCGTCCGAAATTGCAATAGCTTATGGCATGCAATTTAGCTGTGTCTAAACGATTGATGACTCCGCATTCCTATCGTGGTTCAGTCTGGATATTTTCCATTCATTGCTGAGTAATGAGCAGTACGTAGGCGATGAACAGCACCAGGTGAACTGCGCCCTGCATGAGATTGGTGCGGCCGCTTGAAAAGGTAATGATGCTGACGGTAATTGTCAGAGCGAACATGACGAGATCCGGACCCTCAAGCCCTAGTGTGACGGGGTGCCCGTAGAAGTGGCTGATTGCGAGCATGGCCGGTACTGTCAGGCCGATCGTCGACAGGACTGAGCCGAGGAAGATGTTGATGGCGCGCTGCAGGTGGTTGGCGACGGAAGCGCGCACGGCGCTGATCGCCTCAGGTGTCGCGACAAGCACAGCCATGATCACGCCCCCGAATGCCGCCGGTGCATGCAGCGTTTCGATCACATAGTCGATCGGCTTGGCAAGCTGTTCAACCAGGAAGACCACCGGCCCCATGTAGGCGAGCAGCAGAACGGCATGATGCCATACCCCCCGGTGGGGCCGAATGCCGACTGCGCGCCGCTCAAGATGGTTGCCGTCTTCGGCGAAGTAGCGCTGGTGACGGCCGGACTGCAGCAGGAGAAATATGCTGTAGAGACCAATCGAGACGATACCGAGAAACATCTGCCGCGCGGCCGTGGGGTGCGGACCATCCGGGCCGGCGAGGAAAGTCGGCATGACGAGCCCAAGGGTTGCGAGCGGCACGATCACCCCAAGATAGGCATTGGCGCCATGCAGATTGTGCTGCTGATCTTCCCGCCGCCAGGCGCCAAAGAGCAGCGACAGGCCCACCATGCCGTTCAGGATGATCATGACCACAGCAAACAGCGTGTCGCGTGCGAGTGTTGGATTATTTTCCCCATGCAGCATGACAGCCGAGATCGCCATCACTTCGATCGAGGTAATCGCAAGGGTCAGGATGAGGGTCCCGTAGGGCTCGCGAAGCTGCTCTGCCAGATGATCCGCATGGCGAACGACCGACAGGGCGGAGCCTAGAACGACAGCGAAAAGCCAGAAAAAAATGACGACGAACCAGAATGGCTCGGCAATCCGGACGAAGATCGGATCGGGGAAAGCGAGGAAAATCAGGCTGGTCGCGGCGCTGACGCCAATGAACCATTCCTCGCGTGCCAGGCTCGTTATGCTTAAGGGATGCAGGGCGGGGCTGTCAGTCATCGGCACCACCGCCAGCCACGGAATGCCGTCGCTTCACAACCGCGATCACTGTCATTTTCCCCTCCGCCTCCCAACTGGCCGGCTGATTGTCTCACGCAGAGGGGCAACGCGCCTATCTAAAAATCATCGCTGCGGGCTCAGGGCGAATTTAATGATACTTCCGCTTCTCCCGCCCCAGAATTTCCGGGGCGTTGAGGCCGGCAATCGGCCTTGAGAGATCGGCGGGGATATCGCCCGCGAGCTGGAGATCCAGATAGCGGGCGCAGCAGACGCGGAGGAAGGAGGTGAAGTTGCCGAGATCATGGCCGGCGTCGATCGACTCGTGGTGCAGTCTGGTTATCAGCTGGACCACGTTCATGCCGTCGCGGGCGGCAATTTCCTCGAGTTTCGACCAGAAGAAATTCTCCAGTCGCACACTGGTCACCATGCCGTCGATACGCAGCGACCGGGTGGTGCTTTCCCAGAGCCGGGCATCCGCCTTGATAAACAGTTCACACATCACGTCCTCCCGCCGGTCCATTTAAAGCGTGCCGCGATGCCACGCTTTAAGGCTTTGATTTTGCATGTCGTTATCGCAAAACCGCTTCGCACTTTTGCGCTACATGCTTTAGGCGGCGTTGGTCTCCAGGACCGTTGCCGCATCAAGCACCGTCATGAACTGGCGCAGCCACGAGGGATGCGCCGGCCAGGCCGGTGCGGTGACGAGGTTACCATCGGAAACAGCATCAGTGATGGCAATATCGGCATAGGTGCCGCCGGCACACTCGACTTCCGGGCGGCAGGCGGGATAGGCCGAGCAGGTGCGGCCCTTGAGCACACCGGCGGCCGCCAGAAGCTGGGCGCCGTGGCAGATGGCAGCGACCGGCTTGTTGGCATCGAAGAAATGCCTAACAGCCTTGATGACTTCGGGGTTGAGGCGGAGATATTCGGGCGCGCGACCGCCCGGGATGACGAGCGCGTCGTAATCTTCGGCTCGCACGCTTTCGAAGGTGGCGTTCAGCGCAAAATTATGACCGCGCTTTTCGGAATAGGTCTGGTCGCCTTCGAAATCATGGATAGCGGTGGCGACCGTCTGGCCGGCTGTCTTGCCGGGGCAGACGGCGTGGACCGTGTAGCCGCAGGCAAGCAGTGTCTGGAACGGAACCATCGTTTCGTAATCTTCAGTGAAATCGCCTGTGATCATCAGGATTTTGGACGCTGGCATTTCTTCCTCCTCTAAAAACCAACAGATGGACTTTAACAAAGGATCGCGGGCCGCGGGTACTAAGGGAATACTACACCGGGCTCCTGCTCAGGTCGTCTCGCGGGTCATGGCAGCGGGAATCGCGCAGGCCTCGCCGCCGCCGAACATGCGCGAGCGCGTGAGGAAGCGTTTCTCGCGGCCATTATCGAGCGAAAACATGCCGCCGCGCCCGGGTACGACATCGATGATGAGTTGGGTATGCTTCCAGGCCTCGAATTGACTGGCGCTGATATAGACGGGAACGCCACCGATCTCGCCGAGTTTCACATCCTGGTCGCCTACGATGAAATCATCCGTCGGGTAGCACATAGGCGATGAGCCGTCGCAGCAGCCGCCGGACTGATGGAAGAGGACATCAGGGTAGTCCCTTTGAATTTCCTTAATGAGGTCGAGCGCCGCATCGGTTGCGAGTACACGCGGTTCGCCATTGACCATCTGTTCCATGATTGCCTCCTCCAAGACAACGCCTCCTCCCCGTCAAGGGAGGAGGCTCGATGATAGCACAATCGGCTGCTTCTCAGAAGAAACCAAGTTTCTTGGGGCTGTAGCTGACCAGCATATTCTTGGTCTGCTGGTAGTGGTCGAGCATCATCTTGTGCGTTTCACGGCCGATGCCGGATTGCTTGTAGCCACCAAAGGCCGCGTGGGCCGGATAGGCGTGATAGCAATTGGTCCAGACGCGGCCGGCCTGGATTTCCCGGCCGAAGCGATAGGCCCGGTTGGCGTCGCGGGTCCAGACGCCAGCGCCGAGACCGTAAAGCGTGTCATTGGCGATCTCGAGTGCTTCCTTCTCATCCTTGAAGGTGGTGACCGAGACGACCGGGCCGAAGATCTCTTCCTGGAACACACGCATCTTGTTGTGGCCCTTGAAGATGGTCGGCTTGATGTAATAGCCGTCAGACAGTTCGCCGCCGAGATCGTTGCGCGAGCCGCCGGCCAGCACCTGTGCGCCTTCCTGCTTGCCGATATCGAGATAGGCGAGGATCTTTTCCATCTGCTCGGTGGAGGCCTGAGCGCCGATCATCGTTGCCGGATCGAGCGGGTTGCCCTGCTTGATGGCCTCGACGCGCTTGACGGCCCGTTCCATGAAGCGGTCATAGATCGATTCCTGGACGAGAGCGCGGCTCGGGCAGGTGCAGACTTCGCCCTGGTTCAGCGCAAACATGGCGAAACCTTCGAGCGCCTTGTCGAAGAAATCGTCGTCTTCGGCCGCCACGTCTGCAAAGAAGATATTGGGCGACTTGCCGCCGAGTTCCAGCGTGACCGGAATGAGGTTCTGGCTGGCATATTGCATGATGAGGCGGCCTGTCGTCGTCTCGCCGGTGAAGGCGATCTTGGCGATGCGTGGGCTGGAGGCGAGCGGCTTGCCGGCTTCGAGACCAAAGCCATTGACGATGTTGAGGACGCCGGGCGGCAGCAGATCGCCGACGAGTTCTGCCCAGAGAAGCAGGGAGGCGGGTGTCTGTTCGGCCGGTTTGATAACGACGCAGTTGCCGGCGGCAAGGGCCGGCGCCAGCTTCCAGGTCGCCATCAGGATCGGGAAGTTCCAGGGAATGATCTGGCCGACGACGCCGAGCGGTTCATGGAAATGATAGGCAACCGTGTCATGGTCGATTTCGCCGATCGTGCCTTCCTGGGCCCGTATGCAGGAGGCGAAATAGCGGAAATGATCGATGGCGAGCGGAATGTCGGCCGCCATGGTCTCGCGGATCGGCTTGCCGTTGTCCCAGGTTTCAGCCTGAGCCAGAAGCTCCAGCTTGTCTTCCATGCGCTGGGCGATCTTCATGAGAATGTTGGAGCGCTCGGTGGCGGAGGTGCGGCCCCATTTTTCCTTCGCGGCATGGGCGGCATCGAGTGCTGCATTGATGTCCTTTTCATCGGAGCGCGGGATTTCGCAGAGTTTGCCGCCGGTGACGGGCGTGACGTTGTCGAAATATTTGCCGCCGATCGGCTCACGCCACTCGCCGCCGATATAGTTGCCGTATTTCAGCTTGAACGGCGACTCGACGATTTTCTGATGAAGCATGTCATCCTCCCTTGATGAACAGGTTCCGGATCGAACCAGTGGAAGGAAATCTGTGTCGCTTTGGCTCGATAGAACAGGGCGGCTTGCCAATACCGCACCGCACAGTGTCGCAGAGTTGCGACAGGTTTCGGCGTCACCACGAGATTGTGACCGAACCCTTGCTCGATATTAGTGGAGGTCGAGTTTCTTCATCTTCCGGTGCAGTGTTGCACGGCTGATGCCGAGAGCCGCAGCGGCCTGGGAGACATTGCCGTGGGTGCGGGAAAGTGCCCGCAGCAGCGCCGCTTTCTCGGCCTCGGCCATTTCTTTTTCCTGGCAAACATGGCCTTCATGCAGGGCGTCGGAGGCGGGAAGGCCGGCCGCGATGCGCACGTCATCCAACTTAAGGACGAGGCGGGCGGCGCGCGTGGCGCCGAGAACGAGATCATGCCGATCGACGGCCAGCAATGCGTTCGCGGAATTGGCGCCGGCCGGCACCATGACGAACCGTGCACCGGCAAAGGCGGAGCGGAAGAGATTGAGCTCGATGCGCATCGCCGCATCCCGCACGGCTTGGGAGAGGATGCTCAGCGTCATTTCGTTGACGTCATCGCGGCAGGTGGAGATGTCGAGGGCAGCGGCCAGCAGGCCGCGGTGATCGCGGATCGGGGCCGTGGTGCAGCTGAGCTTGATGTTGGAGCAGTAAAAATGCTGATCGCGAAAGACAGCGACTGCACGATCATCGGCCAGCGCAGTACCGATGCCATTGGTGCCGATGCTGGCTTCCGTCCATACCGAACCGGTCCATAGACCAAGATCGTGAAATTCCTTGTCATTGCCGACGGCGCCGCGGCGTTCCAGCGCAATGCCGTTGCGATCGGTCAGGAGCAGGCAGCAGCCGGCCTTGCCGACTGTTGCAAAAAGCCGGTCGAGTTCGTCGCGCGCATCGGCGATCAACTGATCCGATTGCTCCCGGGCAACGCTGAATTCCTGTTCGGTAAGACGTAGCGGCGCGCGCTTATCTTCGGGAGCAAGCTGATACATGGTCATGCAGCGGCGCCAGGAGGCGACGATTGGAGAGCTGGCCGCAGCTGAATTTTGCTGGGCGCACGTATAGACATGTTCCGCATGCGCGGATTGTTCGTGCATTGAGGCTCCTCCCACGGAACTTGCGCATACTCTGATGTAAATGCGGCGGCTTTGCAATCAGCCGGGCATGACGGCAGATTGCATGGATCGAATTTGCGTTGCCGCGAGTGTCGCATTTCTGAAACAGTTGTGCCGGGTCAGGTGACCATCATGCTCGCGATAATATGACCGCTCATCCGCTTGCCCGGCTTCGCTTTACGACATAGCGTCGTATTTATTTGGATATAACGATCCGGGATGGCGCCTTCTCACTTTTGCGTGTCCCCATGGGCGACTGCGTAACAAAACACTGCTTGGCTCTGTAGATCTCGGCGTGGACAAAAAAGATCGGCAGGGCGGGAATAAAGCCGGCCGATCGTTGTCTACTGAATGAAAGTGCCTCTCGCAGATGCTGTAGACATAGGAGAGCGACGCGATGCTGAACAGACGATTGCTGCTGATCACTGCGGGACTTGGCGCCTTTGCCCTGCGCTTGGGTTTCGGCAACCAAGCCATGGCGAAGGAAACCTTTGCCGTTAGCCATACAGACGAAGAGTGGAAGAAGCTGCTGACTGCGGATCAATATTCGGTGCTGCGGCAGGAGGGAACGGAATATCCCTTCACTAGCCCGCTGCTGCACGAGGAGCGCAAGGGCAATTTCGCCTGTGCGGGCTGTGATCAGGAAGCCTTTTCATCGACTACGAAATTCGACAGCGGCACAGGCTGGCCGAGTTTCTGGGCGCCGCTCAATGACAAGGTCGTCGGCACGACGCGCGATACATCCTTCGGCATGGTGCGCGATGCCGTCCATTGCGGACGCTGCGGCGGGCATCTTGGCCACGTCTTTAACGACGGGCCGAAGCCGACCGGCTTGCGCTACTGCTTGAACGGCGTGGCCATGACATTCCACCCGGCTTCTGCCTGATCGACGGGACACTCTGATGCTTCTCTTCGTCCTTGCCTATCTCGGTGGGGTGCTGACGATCGTCAGCCCCTGCATCCTGCCAGTGCTGCCGTTCGTTTTCGCCCGTGCCGGCCAACCTTTCCTGCGCAGCACATTGCCGATGCTGGTCGGCATGGCGGCGACATTCGCTGGAGTTGCGACATTGGCGGCCGTCGGCGGTGGATGGGCGGTGCAGGCCAATGAATATGGCCGCTATGCCGCCATCATGCTGCTCGCGATTTTCGGCGTTATCCTGCTGTTCCCGGCGCTGTCAGATTATTTGACGCGGCCGCTCGTTTCGCTCGGTGCGCGTCTGTCGCAGTCTGCCGATCAAAACACACGCAGTGGCGGCTCGGCCGTTGCCGCTTCGCTGTTGCTCGGCGTCGCGACCGGGCTGCTTTGGGCACCCTGCGCCGGGCCGGTTCTAGGCCTCATACTAACGGGTGCGGCGCTGCAGGGCGCGAATGTCGGAACGACGCTTTTGTTGCTTGCCTATGCGCTGGGGGCTGCGACCTCGCTTGCACTGGCACTCCTCATTGGCGGCAAGGTCTATCAGGCGATGAAGCGTTCGCTTGGCGTCGGCGAATGGCTGCGGCGTGGCGTGGGTGTTGCGGTTCTCACGGCTGTCGTGGCGATTGCACTCGGCCTTGATACCGGCTTCCTGACGCAGGCTTCGCTTGCCAGCACCAACGCCCTGGAGCAGGGTCTAGTCGACAAGTTCCATCAGCAACAGACGGCTGACAATGCCGGTGGCTCGATGAAGTCGGTGGTAATGCCGGCTGGTGGCGGGGGCTCGATGTCGATGACCGCCAACAACCAGATGATGATGACCGGCAATCCCGCCACGATGAGCGGTAACACCATGATGATGGCGATGAAGCCAAAGGGTGCTGCCGAACAGCTGCCGGTCGAAGGTCAGATGCCGCCGCTCGATGGCGCGGTGCAATGGCTGAATTCCACGCCGCTGACGGTGGAGCAGCTGAAGGGAAAGGTCGTGCTCGTCGATTTCTGGACCTATTCCTGTATCAACTGCCTGCGCGCCATCCCCTATGTCAAAGCCTGGGCGGAGAAGTACAAAGACCAGGGCCTCGTCGTCATCGGCGTGCATTCGCCGGAATTCGCCTTCGAGAAGAACGTCGACAATGCGAAGAAGGCGATCTCCGATCTCGGCATCACCTATCCTGTTGCTGTCGATAACAACTATGCGATCTGGCGGGCCTTCGACAACGAATATTGGCCGGCGCATTATTTCATCGATGCGAAAGGGCAGGTCCGCCACCATCATTTCGGCGAGGGCGATTACGACCAGTCCGAACGGATAATCCAGCAATTGCTGACCGAAGCCGGCAAGACCGGCGTTTCCAGTGATATCGTGAATGTGAAGGCGACCGGTGCCGAAGCCGCTTCCGATGCTGCCAATGTGCAATCGCCGGAAACCTATGTCGGCTATCAGCGCTCGGAAAACTTCGTCGACGACAAGGGCACGGTCAACGATGCCGCTCATGACTATGTCGCCGCGACGCCCAAACTCAACGAATGGGGTCTGACCGGCAACTGGACCGTCGGGTCCGAACAGGCAACGTTGAATGCTGCCGACGGCACTATCTATTACCGCTTCCATGCCCGCGACCTGCATCTGGTTCTCGGTCCAAGTGCTGCGGATGGCAAGCCGGTGCGCTTCAAGGTGACGGTCGATGGCAAGGCGCCCAGCGATGATCACGGCGCGGACACGGATGCCGACGGCAATGGCACGGTAACGGGGCAGCGCCTCTATCAGCTGGTGCGCGAAGCCGGACCGGTCGGCGACCACACGTTCGAGATCCATTTCCTCGATCCCGGCGTGCAGGCTTTCGCCTTCACTTTCGGCTGAGCCAGCCCTCGATGCCTTTCGCTGCGGCTCGGGCCGTGGCGAAACAGGCGGTCAACAGATAGCCACCTGTCGGTGCCTCCCAATCCAGCATCTCTCCGGCCGCAAACGTGCCGGGGAGATGTTTCAACATGTAGGTTTCGTCGACCTCGCTGAAGGCGATGCCGCCGGCAGATGATATGGCCTCGGCGATGGGGCGTTGGCGCAGCAATGGGATAGCCAGAGACTTGATGGCGGCAGCGAGTTTGTGCGGATCGTTGCGATCTGTCTCCGGCACCAGTTCACGCAGAAGTGCCGCCTTCACACCATCTAGGCCGGCACCTTTGCGCAGGCGATTGGAAAAGCTCATCTTGGCATCCTGCCGGGTCAGATCGCGTGACAGGCGATCTGCGGTGCGGCCCGGGGCAAGGTCAATTGTCAGTTTTGCCTCATCATGCGACAGCAGGTCGTCACGCAAAGCGGCTGAATGCGCGTAGATGAGGCTGCCTTCGATACCGTGCTTGCTGATGACGAATTCGCCCGGAAATGTCCCGGCGCGTGATGTTGCCGTCACGGATTTCAGCGGCTCTCCGGCGAAGCGATCGCGGAAGATCTCGCTCCAGGCGACATCGAAGCCGCAATTGGCCGGTTGAAACGGTGCGATCGCCACCCCGCGCTCGGAGAGCAATGACACCCAGCCGGCATCGGAGCCGAGGCGCGGATAGCTGGCGCCGCCGAGTGCGAGCAGGGTTGCATCGCAGGATATGGTCTTATGGCCGTCAGGCGTTTCGAAAACATGGCCGTCTTCTGTGAACCCGATCCAGCGATGGCGGGTGAAGAAGCTGACGCCGCGGGCTTCCAGTCGGGCGAGCCAGGCGCGCAGCAGCGGCGAGGCCTTCATCACGTTGGGGAAGACGCGGCCGGACGAGCCTACGAAGGTCTCGGTGCCGAGGCCCGCTGCCCAGGCGCGGATATCGGCTGGGGTGAAGGCGTCTAGGGCTGCGCGCAGGCGGGGATTGGCGTTGCCGAAGCGGGTGGCGAAGCGCTCGTAGTCTTCGGAATGGGTGACGTTAAGTCCGGATTTGCCAGCGAGCAGGAACTTGCGGGCAAAGGTCGGCATCGCATCATAGACGGAAACGGCATGGCCGCTTGCCGACAGCACTTCGGCTGCCGAAAGGCCGGAGGGGCCGCCGCCGATGATCGCGATTTTCTTCTGTTTCATTGCGCCTTCTTGGCGTGGGCAGTCGGTGAGCGCAAGTCTCAGTGATGTGGATGCACGCACTTGCCGTGATCGGCCAGCACCTCGATGACCCGGCACTGGTCGACGCGACCATGGCCGCAGCCCTCGACCATCTGTTCGAGCTCGGCCTTCAGGGCATTGAGGCTGCGGATGCGCTGCTCGACCTCGATGAGGCGGGCCTTGGCGATGGCATCGGCGGAAGCGCAGGGCTGATGCGGGTCGTCCTGAAGCTGCAAGAGAGTGCGGATCGCCTCGATCTCGAAGCCGAGCTCGCGGGCATGGCGGATGAAGGCGAGGCGGTTGAGGTCCGATGGTTCGTAGGAGCGCTGATTGCCTTCGCTACGACTTGGCGCAGATAGCAGACCGATGCCCTCATAATAGCGGATCGTCGGCACTTTGACGCCGCTTTGGCGGGCGGCTTCACCGATGGTGATCTTTTTCATATTTTCCTCTTGCACCTCTAGTCGCTAGAGGATGTAGGAACGATACTGCCTACAAGCAAGGATCGAAATCATGAGCGAAGCAGCACAGGCACGGTACCGGGTTGGCGGCATGGATTGCGCCGCCTGCGCAACAAAGATCGATACGGCCGTCAGGCGTGTGCCCGGCGTCGAAGACGTCTCCGTATCGGTGACGGCGGGCACGATGACGGTGCGCCACGATGGCAGCAGCGATCTCAAGGCGATCGAAAAAAAGGTGACCGGCCTCGGCTATTCGGTTGCTCCGCTCACGGGCAAGGCTCCTGTCCGGGAAAGCAAGACCGATCATGATCATGCGCATCACGACCACGATCATGACCACGGGCATGATCATGATCACCATGGTCATGAGCATGATGATCACGACCACGAAGGTCACGACCACGATCATGCTGGTCATGATCACGCCGATCACGGGCATTCGCATGGCGCCGAGGAAGTCGAGGGGTTGCACGGCCATGATCATGGGCCGATGATCGGTCCCTGGTGGCAGAGCAAGAAGGGCCGATTGACGATCCTTTCCGGACTTGCACTCGTCGTTGCCTATGTCGTGGGCCACCTGGTGCCTTCGATTGCTCCGTATGCTTTCATCATCGCCATGCTGGTGGGGCTGGTGCCGATCGCGCGCCGCGCGGTCATGGCCGCTCTTTCCGGCACGCCCTTTTCCATCGAAATGCTGATGACGATTGCCGCTGTTGGCGCGGTCATCATCAATGCCGGTGAAGAGGCAGCGACGGTCGTGTTCCTGTTCCTCGTCGGCGAATTGCTGGAAGGGGTTGCTGCCGGCAAGGCGCGCGCCAGCATCCAGTCGCTGACGACGCTGGTGCCGAAGAACGCACTGCTCGAGGCGGATGGCGAAGTGAAGGAAGTGCCGGCCGAGACGCTTGCGGTCGGTTCCGTTATTCTCGTGCGGCCGGGAGACCGGATTTCCGCCGACGGCACCATTCTGTCCGGTGAAAGCGCGATAGACGAGGCGCCGGTGACCGGCGAAAGCACGCCGGTGCGCAAGGGTGCTGGCGAGCCGGTTTTTGCCGGCACGGTGAATGGTGACGCCGCATTGCGTATTCGCGTCACGGCCGCCGCCGAAGACAATACGATTGCCCGCGTCGTCAAGCTGGTGGAGGAAGCCCAGGAATCGAAGGCGCCGACGGAGCGTTTCATCGACCGTTTCTCCCGCTACTATACGCCTGGTGTCGTCGTCGTGGCGGCCCTGGTCGCCGTTCTGCAGCCGCTGCTGATGGGCGGAGCATGGGGCGAATGGATCTACAAGGGACTCGCGATCCTTTTGATCGGCTGCCCCTGCGCGCTGGTCATTTCCACGCCGGCAGCGATTGCCGCCTCGCTTTCTGCGGGCGCGCGCCGCGGTCTGCTGATGAAGGGCGGGGCGGTTCTGGAATCGCTCGGCAAGGTGACGGCCGTTGCCTTCGACAAGACAGGCACGCTGACCGAAGGCAAGCCGCAGGTCACGGATATCATCGCCTATGGGCGCTCGGAGGCTGAAGTGCTTTCGCGTGCTGCGGTTCTAGAGCAGGGCTCCAGCCATCCGCTGGCGCTGGCGATCCTCAACCGTGCCAAGGCCGATGCCGTGCCCGTGCCGCCGGCTTTCGAAGTGGAAGCATTGCCCGGCAAGGGCATGACCGGGAAGGTGGGTGGGGAGATGCTCGATCTGCTGTCGCCGCCGGCCGCGCGCGAGCGCGGGGCGCTGAATGCCGAACAGGATGAACGGGTCGCGGCGCTGAATGGCGCGGGCAAGAGCGTCTCGGTCCTGCTCATCAATGGTGTCGCCGCCGGTCTCATCGGCATGCGCGACGAGCCACGCGACGACGCCAAGAGCGGGCTTGCGACGCTGAAGGCGGCAGGCGTGCGCGCCATCATGTTGACCGGCGACAACAAGCGCACGGCAGCAGCCGTTGCCGGTGACCTCGGCATCGACTGGCGCGGCGAGCTGCTGCCGCAGGACAAGCAGCGCATTGTTGGCGAATTGAAGAAGGAAGGATTGTTCGTTGCCAAGGTCGGTGACGGCATCAATGATGCGCCGGCGCTTGCTGCAGCCGATGTCGGCATCGCCATGGGCGGCGGCACCGACGTCGCGCTGGAAACGGCGGATGCGGCGGTACTGCATGGGCGTGTCGGCGACGTTGCCCGCATGATCGACCTTTCGAAGCGGACGATGCGCAATATCTTCCAGAACATCACCATCGCGCTCGGGCTGAAGGCCGTGTTCCTGGTCACCACTATCGTCGGCATTACCGGCCTGTGGCCGGCGATCCTCGCGGATACTGGTGCGACCGTGCTGGTGACGATGAATGCACTTCGCCTTCTTCGCATAAAGATATAAAGATTTCTTTATGTCATCTTGACGATCCGGTGCGACAGGTGCATGCTTGTCGCATCGTGGTTCTCTGGATCTGACGATCCTGAGCTAAGAGGGAATTCGGTGAGGCTAACGCCAAGACCGAAGCTGCCCCCGCAACTGTAAGCGGATAGACACCGTCCTTCGACGTCACTGGGAAGACGCCTGGGAAGACTGGACGGTGTTGAAGACCCGCAAGCCAGGAGACCTGCCGCGATAGATAACGTCCACGGGCGGGGTGTCCCGGTGTGCCGCTTTGCGCGAGACGGCACGTCTGTAGCCACACCTCGTCGATGCGTTGCGCCTGAGCCTTGCCCATAACCTTCGGGGTAAGGAAATGACCATCAAGACTGCAAATCTCGGCTTTCCTAGGATCGGAAAGCATCGCGAACTCAAATTCGCACTGGAAAGCTATTGGGCCGACAGGTCCGATGCCGGCGTGCTTCTCGATGTCGGCAAGCGGCTGCGGGCGCAAAACTGGGCCCTGCAGAAAGAGAAGGGGATCGATATTATCCCCTCCAATGATTTTTCATTCTATGACCATGTGCTCGATACGACTGTCATGGTCGGCGCCATACCTTCGGCCTATGGCTGGAAGGGCGGGCCTGTTGCACTCGATACCTATTTCGCGATGGCGCGCGGCTCGACCGGCGAAGAGGCGCATGCCGATTGCGGCCACCAGCATCACCACGGTCATGGCGTGCCAGCGCTAGAAATGACCAAGTGGTTCGACACAAACTACCACTACATGGTGCCGGAACTCGGTCCCGATCAATTCTTCGCGCTGACCGCAAACAGGCCACTCGATGCCTTCATCGAGGCGAAGACGCTCGGAATCCACACACGGCCAGTCATCCTCGGCCCTGTCACCTTCCTGAAACTCGCCAAGGGAACCGAGGAAGGTTTTGCACCGATCAGCCTGCTTGAACGCCTGTTACCTGTTTATGCGAGGGTGCTTGCGGAACTGAGCGCTGCCGGTGCCGACTGGGTGCAGATCGACGAACCGTGCCTGGTGCTGGATCTCTCAGGAGAAGAGCAGGCAGCATTGAAGCATGCCTATCGTGCGCTGCACGAGCTGGTACCGAACCTGAAGATCATGCTCGCCACCTATTTCGGCAATATAGGCGATAACCTGCCGACGGCGCTCGCATTGCCGGTTTCCGGCCTGCATGTCGATCTCGTTCGTGCTCCGCAGCAGATCGATGCCCTTCTCAAGACGTCCCCCGATTTGACGCTGTCGCTCGGCATCATCGACGGACGCAATATCTGGAGGGCGGACCTTGCCGTGATCCTGAAAAAGATCGAGCCACTGGTTCAGCGCTTCGGCGCGGAAGGACTGCAGATCGCGCCGTCCTGCTCGCTGCTGCATGTGCCGATCGACCTGGATCTGGAAACCGGACTGGATGAGGAACTGACGTCGTGGCTCGCTTTCGCCACCCAGAAACTCGATGAACTCTCTGCCCTCGGCAGTTCCGGCGGGGCTTATCAAGTAATTGCTGCAGCCTCTCAGGCCGTTGCCTCTCGAGCGGCTTCTCCACGTGTGCATGATCTCAAAGTCAGGCAGCGGGTCGCGGCAATCGATGAGACGATGATGACGCGGAGCAGCGGTTTTGTCGAGCGGACCAGCCTGCAGGAGCGCAAGCTTCTCCTGCCGCTCTTCCCGACAACGACGATCGGCTCCTTCCCGCAGACATCGGATGTGCGCAAGTCCCGCTCGGCCTTCGCAAAGGGTACGATCAGCGAGGCTTACTACGATGCGTTCCTGAAAAAGGAGACCGAAGCGGCGATCCGCTGGCAGGAGGAAATCGGCCTCGACGTGCTCGTCCACGGGGAATTCGAGCGCAACGACATGGTGCAGTATTTCGGTGAGCAGCTTTCCGGTTTCGCCTTTACGCAGCATGCCTGGGTGCAGAGCTACGGTTCGCGCTATGTCCGCCCGCCTATCATCTTCGGCGACGTCTCTCGGCCAAAGCCGATGACAGTCGAGTGGTGGCGCTACGCGCAGTCGCTGACGGACAAGCCAGTCAAGGGAATGCTGACCGGTCCGGTGACGATCCTCAACTGGTCCTTCGTGCGTGATGATCTTTCTCGCGCCGATGTCAGCCGGCAGATCGCTCTGGCGATCCGCGACGAAGTGCTCGATCTCGAAAAGGCGGGTGCTGCGATGATCCAGATCGACGAGGCCGCTCTCCGTGAGGGTCTGCCATTGCGCCAGGCCGACTGGAAGACCTATCTCGACTGGGCGGTCGAGAGTTTTCGCCTCTGCGCATCCGCTGTTTCCGACGAGACGCAGATCCATACGCATATGTGCTATTCGGAGTTCAACCAGATCATCGATGCCATCGCCGCGATGGATGCCGATGTGATCTCGATCGAGACGTCACGATCGAAGATGGAACTGCTGGAGGCTTTCCGCAGCTACAAATATCCGAACGAGATTGGCCCCGGCGTCTACGACATCCATTCGCCCCGCGTTCCCGAGGTCGCCGAGATGACGGAGCTCCTGACGCTGGCGCGGAAGCGTCTGACGGACGGACAGCTATGGATCAATCCAGATTGCGGATTGAAGACACGCAAGTGGGAAGAGGTTCGTCCGGCGCTGGTCAACATGGTTGCCGCCGCTCGGCAGTTGCGTATTGCCGCAGCGCCGACACGCGCCTGAGCGCCTAATCGATTCCTGGAGAGCCGGCTATAGGCCGGCTCTTTCCGACGCGGCCTTCTCTACAGGCTGCTTTCGTTAACCATTCATTAACCACGTTTTTCACAGGAATGCAGCGATTTCAAACATGCCGTAACGCGATGCACAAACCATCCGTTGACGCAAACCGGGATTCGAGTACTATATCTAGTGTTCAAGGTTCCTTCGATTCGTGAGGGTCGGGGGCTAAGATGGGAATACGGTGCGTTTCGCCATGACGGCGAGACAAAGCCGGAGCTGCCCCCGCAACTGTAAGCGGCGAGCAACTGTCCGATTTCAGGTCACTGAGGCATGAAGCTTTGGGAAGGCTGGGGGCAGGGTGCTTCGACCCGCGAGCCAGGAGACCTGCCTTGAACGAGGTATCCACGGGCGGGGTGTCCGGAAGGTCGCGTATACGCAGGCGGGTCAAATCCGCCCCTGTTGCGCTGCCCCCGAATGTCCGCTGAACACTTCGGGGTTGAAGTCATTTTGAAAGCATTAAAACCGCCGCCCGCGCAGATCGTGCGGGGGAGAGTGTTCGGCGTGTAAAGCGCCAACTTTGTCAGATCAATACCAAGCATTGCCTCGGACGCCGCAAGGCGCCCGATCCTAGTTTTGCGTCTGGAATCCATTGACATCACGAGGAACATGATGAGCGTTACCGTTTACAGCAAGCCTGCCTGCGTACAGTGCACCGCTACCTACCGCGCCCTCGACCGTCTGGGCGTCGACTACCAGATCATCGATATCTCCGAGGATGCCGACGCGCTCGATCGCGTGCGCGGCATGGGCTACATGCAGGTTCCGGTCGTCGTTGCCGGCGAGAATCACTGGGCGGGCTTCCGTCCCGATATGATCAGCGCGCTCTCCTGATCGGAGAAAAGCGGTGGGCCTGATCGTCTATTATTCCAGCCGGTCCGAGAATACCTATCGTTTCGTCGAGAGGCTGGGACTGCGCGCGGCGCGCATTCCCGTCGGAGCTGAAGACATCCACATTCGCGAACCCTATGTGCTGATCTCGCCCACCTATTGTGGCGATGGCGGAAAAGGGGCCGTGCCCAAGCAGGTGATCCGTTTCCTCAACGATGCGGAAAACCGCTCCAACATCCGCGGCGTCATTGCTGCGGGCAACAGCAATTTCGGCGAGACCTACGGGCTTGCCGGCGACGTGATCTCGCAAAAATGCCAGGTGCCTTACCTCTACCGGTTCGAGCTCCTGGGGACTGCCGAGGATGTCGCCAATGTCAAAGACGGGATGGGACGATTTTGGACACGGGGACAAATCTGACGCGGGATGCGGGCGTCAAGCCGCTCAAGGCCGTGGAAGCGCTGGATTATCACGCGCTGAACGCGATGCTGAACCTCTATGACGATGAGGGCAAGATCCAGCTCGACAAGGACCGCATGGCGGCCAAGCAATATTTCCTGCAGCATGTGAACCAGAACACGGGGTTCTTCCATAATCTCAGGGAGAAGCTCGATTATCTGGTAACTGAAGGCTATTACGAGCAGGAAGTGCTCGACCAGTATTCCTTCAACTTCGTCCGCGACCTGTTCGACGAAGCCTATGCCAAGAAGTTCCGGTTCCCAACCTTCCTCGGCGCCTTCAAATATTACACCAGCTACACACTGAAGACCTTCGACGGAAAGCGCTACCTGGAGCGCTATGAAGACCGTATCTGCATGGTGGCGCTCGCGCTTGCCAGAGGCAATGAACAGCTTGCCCGCGATCTGATGGAAGAGATCATCTCCGGCCGTTTCCAGCCGGCAACGCCGACCTTCCTCAATGCCGGCAAGAAGCAGCGCGGCGAACTCGTCTCCTGCTTCCTGCTGCGTGTCGAAGACAATATGGAATCGATCGGCCGCTCCATCAATTCGGCGCTGCAGCTGTCCAAGCGCGGCGGAGGCGTTGCGCTGTCCTTGACGAACATCCGCGAGGCCGGTGCGCCGATCAAGCAGATCGAAAACCAGTCTTCCGGCATCATTCCCGTCATGAAGCTGCTGGAAGACTCGTTCTCCTACGCCAACCAGCTTGGTGCACGGCAGGGGGCAGGTGCCGTCTATCTCAATGCGCATCACCCCGATATCATGCGCTTCCTCGATACCAAGCGCGAAAATGCCGACGAGAAGATCCGCATCAAGACGCTATCGCTCGGCGTCGTCGTGCCTGACATCACCTTCGAGCTCGCCAAGAATAATGAGGATATGTACCTCTTCTCGCCCTATGACGTGGAGCGGGTCTATGGCGTGCCCTTCACCGAGATATCGGTGACGGAAAAGTATCGCGAGATGGTGGCGGATGCCCGTATCACCAAGAAGAAGATCAAGGCCCGCGAATTCTTCCAGGTGATCGCCGAAATACAGTTCGAGAGCGGCTATCCCTACATCATGTTCGAAGACACGGTGAACCGGGCGAACCCGATCGCCGGCCGCATCAGCATGAGCAACCTCTGCTCGGAAATCCTGCAGGTCAGTGAAGCGAGCGAGTTCAACGACGACCTTTCCTACAAGACGATGGGCAAGGATATTTCCTGCAATCTCGGCTCGCTGAATATCGCCATGGCGATGGATTCATCCGATTTCGGCAAGACGATCGAAACCTCGATCCGCGCGCTGACGGCCGTTTCCGACATGAGCCATATCTCCTCGGTGCCTTCGATCGAGAAGGGCAATGACGACAGCCATGCGATCGGCTTGGGACAGATGAACCTGCATGGCTATCTTGCCCGCGAGCGCATCCATTACGGTTCGGAAGAAGGCGTCGATTTCACCAATATCTACTTCTACACGGTGACCTATCACGCTCTGCGTGCATCCAACCGCCTGGCGGTCGAGCATGGCGCAAGTTTCAAGGGCTTCGAGAATTCGAAATATGCCTCAGGTGACTATTTCGACAAATACACCGGGCAGGAGTGGAAGCCGGCGACCGAGAAGGTGCAGGCGCTGTTCGACGATGCCGGCATTCATATTCCAACGCAGGAAGACTGGCTGGAGCTGAAGAAGGCCGTCATGGCTTCCGGCCTCTATAACCAGAACCTGCAGGCGGTGCCGCCGACGGGCTCGATCTCCTACATCAACCACTCGACCTCATCGATCCATCCGATCGTCTCGAAGATCGAGATCCGCAAGGAAGGCAAGATCGGCCGCGTCTATTATCCCGCACCGTTCATGACCAACGACAATCTCGATTATTACGAGGATGCGTACGAGATCGGCGCGGAAAAGATCATTGATACTTATGCGGCTGCCACCCAGCATGTCGACCAGGGCCTGTCGCTGACGCTGTTCTTCCGCGACACTGCAACGACGCGCGACATCAACCGCGCCCAGATCCATGCCTGGAAGAAGGGCATCAAGACAATCTATTACATCCGCCTTCGCCAGATGGCGCTGTCCGGCACCGAGGTGCAGGGCTGCGTCTCCTGCACGCTATAACCGACCGGAGAAAACCATGAACATGCAAGTCAAGCCGGTCAGCCGCGTGCGCGCCATCAACTGGAACCGCATCGAGGACGACAAGGATCTCGAGGTCTGGAACCGTCTGACCGGCAATTTCTGGCTGCCGGAAAAGGTGCCGCTGTCGAACGACATTCCCTCCTGGGCCACGCTGACGACGGCCGAGCAGCAGCTGACGATCCGCGTCTTCACCGGGCTGACGCTGCTCGACACGATCCAGAACGGTGTCGGCTCCGTGAAGCTGATGGCGGATGCGGTCACCCCGCATGAGGAGGCAGTGCTTTCCAACATCTCCTTCATGGAAGCGGTGCATGCGCGCTCCTATTCCTCGATCTTCTCCACGCTCTGCCTCACGCCCGATGTCGACGATGCCTATCGCTGGTCGGAAGAGAATGAGTTCCTGCAGAAGAAGTCGGCGCTGATCATGGAGCACTATGCGTCCGGCGATCCCTTGAAGAAGAAGGTCGCAAGTGTCTTCCTCGAGAGCTTCCTCTTCTATTCCGGCTTCTATCTGCCGATGTACT
This sequence comes from Rhizobium sp. BK379, assembly GCF_014193955.1. NCBI lineage: Bacteria > Pseudomonadati > Pseudomonadota > Alphaproteobacteria > Hyphomicrobiales > Rhizobiaceae > Rhizobium > Rhizobium sp. BK379. The sequence goes on along the minus strand of NZ_JACIAD010000008.1, from coordinate 390,753 downwards.
GGTCAAGCCGCGCCAAGCTGACCAACACCGCCGACATGATCCGCCTCATTATCAGAGACGAGGCCGTGCATGGCTATTATATAGGCTACAAGTTCCAGCGCGGACTGGAAAAACTCTCAGAAGAGCGCCGGCAGGAGATCAAGGACTTCGCCTTCGATCTGCTCCTCGAACTCTACGACAACGAGGCTAGATATACCGAAGCGCTCTATGATGGCGTTGGGCTGACGGAGGACGTCAAGAAGTTCCTGCATTACAACGCCAACAAGGCGTTGATGAACCTCGGGTACGAAGCGCTGTTTCCGGCCGAAGCCTGCAAGGTCAATCCGGCAATCCTGTCTGCGCTTTCGCCGAATGCCGACGAGAACCACGACTTTTTCTCGGGTTCCGGCTCCTCCTATGTCATCGGCAAGGCGGTGGCGACCGAGGACGAAGACTGGGATTTCTGAGGTTTATCTTTACGAAGCCTCTTATCATTCGGCCCGCTATCGCCCACATTCAGCCCGATGTGTTCGTTGAATGTGGCGTAGCGGGAGTTTTTCATGAGGCCCTCTTTCGAAGCGACTGATCCGGCAAGTGAAGATGCCGAAGGTGTCTGGCCAATCCGCAGGCGCCGAATTCTCGATTGGCTGATCAATGAGACCCGCGGCGAGCGTTTCATCGACAATATCCTGGTGGAGATGTGCAAGCGGCTGCTGGCAGCTGGCGTGCCGGTGAACCGCTCCAGCCTGCATTTCCGCACCAACCATCCGCAATGGATCGGCGCCCGCATCCTGTGGGTGGAAGGCATGGAAGAGGCGAAGATCAACACCTTTGCCTACGGGGTGGAAACCACGCCGCAATTCCTCAACAGCCCGGTCAACGAGATTCATAACGGCGCCAACGAGGTGCGGAAGAACCTGGAGGATTTGTGGGAGGGCGACGATTATCCCTTCTACCAGGAACTGCGCGACGACGGCTATTCCGAATATATCGCCTGGCCGATCGATCATACGTTCGACAAGCGTCACGTCGTTACGTTCTCCACCAATAGGCCGGGCGGTTTTACCGGCGAACACGTGGATTTCCTGCGCGATCTGCTGCCGGCTCTTACTCTCGTCAGCGAGATCAGGCTCAAGAACATCATGGCGCGCACGCTGCTGCAGACCTATGTCGGGCCGCATGCGAGCGAACAGATTCTCTCCGGCGTCATCACCCGAGGCAGCGGCACGACCGTCGGTGCGGCGATCATGATCTGCGACCTGCGCGATTTCACTGCGATCTCCGATCTCTGGCCGCGCGACGACGTCATCCAGTTGCTCAATGACTATTTCGATGCCATGTCCGATCCGATCGAACGGCACGGCGGCGAAATCCTGAAGTTCATGGGCGATGGACTGCTCGCCATCTTCCCGCTGTCGAAGCCTTCTGCCTGCGAAGACCTGCTGACGGCGATTCGTGAAGGGCAGGAGGCGATGGCGAAAGTGAATGAGCAACATCAGCGTCTGGGACGTGATCCACTGCGCTATGGTGTCGGCGTCCACGTCGGCGACGTTATGTATGGTAATATCGGTTCGCGCCGGCGGCTGGATTTCACGGTCATCGGCCCGGCAGTCAACGTCGCTTCGCGGCTTGAAACCTTGACCAAGGAAGTCAGGCGGCCGGTACTGTTGTCTCGCGCTTTCGTTGAGATGGCGACCTGCACGGAAGAGATGGACAATCTCGGCACTTTTCCTCTGCGCGGGCTTGGGGAGCCGGTCGAAGTCTTCGCTTTCCGCGAAAAGCCGACAGCCGGTCGTGACGCAGCTTAGGCTACCGGAAAATTGATCTGCGGCGGCAGGAGCAGGCTCTGGCTCTCTGCTGCCGGATTGCCGATGCGCTGAAGAAGCATCTGGCCGAGATGTTCGCCCGCCTCGACCAGATCCTCGTATATGGTCTCGATCTTCGGCTGCAGATGCGTGAGGAGATGCGACGTCTCCTTGGCGACGATGTCATAGTCCTCGGCCAGAATACTGCCCGCATCACCCATTGCGCTGACGAGCGCGAGCGCAGAAACCTCACCCGGACAGACGAAGCCATCGGGAACATCGGGTGCGGTGGCGCGCGCGCGGAAGAAATCTCTAATTTCATTGGCCGGTGAATCGAGCGTAACGGCTTCCGGTATCTCGTAGGCCACGCCAGCCTCGCGCACAGCGGTCATGAAGCCATGAAGGATATGCTGGCTGAAAGTCAGCCGCTTCGGCGGCATGACGACTGCAACCTTCTTCCTGCCCTTGGCGATCAGGCGCCGGGTGGCTTCGTAGGCGAAAGCATAATTGTCGTAATCGACATAGGCATGCGGTGTCGAAAACTCCGTGCGCCCGTGAGACACGAATGGGAAGCCGACCTCCTGCAGCATCCGCACCCTCGCATCGAAGGGTTCCGTCCGTGTGAAGATCAGGCCATCGGCGAAATTGTTGCGGACGATATATTCCGCCGCTTCGAGATCCGTCGTCGACAGGAAGTTCGGGGCGACGACGAGGTGATAGGATGTCTCCTTCAACACCTTGGCGATGCCGTACATGATGGCGGTGCCGAAGCCGACGACTTCCTGATGCGGATCGAGAAGGATGCTGATGACGTTTGTGCGGCCCGTCTTCAGGCGTTGGGCAGCCCGGTCCGGCAGGTAACCGATCTCGCGGGCAATGCGATGAACGCGTTCGCGGGTCTCGACCGATATTTGCGGAGCGTCGCTTAGTGCGCGCGAAACTGTCGTTACCGCGAGACCGGTCAATGTTGCGATGGTACGCAAGGTCGGCTTGCCGCGCTTTTGCGCGCCATCCGGATTTTCACCGCGTTGCAGTTGGGACGATTCGGTCACTGAGGACATTCCGTGCTGGATCGCGGCTACCATAACACGATGAAACCGGCATGCAATCGATCAATGCAAACGATTTAAATTTTTACAATTTGTTAGGCATTGGAAAAAAGTATAATAAAAACAATGGTGCTGTGAGTTAATCATATTTTTCTCGGGAGTCGAGGAAGGGCTTGACGTCGCTGCGTTTATAACGTTTTAAATTGTCAATCGCGCTGGGAGGCGCGGTGCGGTGTTTGATCGTCATTACGGGCGGAAGACATCGGGGTGGCTGAGGAGGGTCTCGCCGCCCACTTACGAACGGGAGGATATTCATGCGCAAGTTTTTGAGCTCGGCAGCTCTTGCTGTCGTGATGATGGCTGGTTTCGGCAGCGCCCATGCGGCCGATGTCAAGGAAGTTCAGATGTTGCACTGGTGGACGTCCGGCGGTGAAGCCGCGGCGCTCAACGTGCTGAAGGGCGACCTTTCCAAGGAAGGTTACGCCTGGAAGGACGTCCCGGTTGCCGGCGGTGGCGGTGACGCAGCCATGACCGCGCTGAAGGCGATGGTCGCGGCCGGTACCTATCCGACGGCATCGCAGATGCTCGGCTATACGGTGCTTGACTACGCCCAGGCTGGCGTGATGGGCGACCTGACCGAGACGGCGAAGAAGGAAGGCTGGGACAAGTCTGTGCCGGCGGCACTGCAGAAATTCTCTGTCTATGACGGCAAGTGGGTCGCAGCACCTGTCAACGTTCACTCTGTCAACTGGCTGTGGATCAACAAGTCCGTCATGGACAAGATCGGCGGCACGCAGCCGAAGACCTTCGACGACCTGATCGCCCTGCTCGACAAGGCGAAGGCAGCCGGTGTCATTCCGCTCGCACTCGGCGGTCAGAACTGGCAGGAAGCCACGATGTTCGACTCCATCGTGCTGTCGACCGGCGGTCCGGAATTCTACAAGAAGGCTTTCAACGACCTCGACGAGGCTTCGCTGAAGTCCGACACGATGAAGAAGTCGTTCGATAACCTTGCCAAGATCATCCAGTATGTCGACCCGAACTTCTCGGGCCGCGACTGGAACCTGGCAACCGCGATGGTCATCAAGGGCGACGCTCTGGTGCAGGTCATGGGTGACTGGGCGAAGGGCGAATTCGTTGCCGCCAAGAAGACCCCTGATACCGACTTCCTGTGCTACCGCTTCCCGGGCACCGACGGCAGCGTGATCTACAACTCCGACATGTTCGGCATGTTCAACGTTCCTGACGACCGCAAGGCCGCTCAGGTAGCGCTCGCCACGGCAACGCTGTCGAAGAGCTTCCAGTCCGCTTTCAACGTCGTCAAGGGTTCGGTTCCGGCCCGTACCGACGTTCCGGATACGGATTTCGACGCTTGCGGCAAGAAGGGTATTGCCGACCTGAAAGCTGCCAACGAGGGCGGCACGCTGTTCGGCTCGCTGGCACAGGGTTATGGCGCGCCTCCGGCTATCGCCAACGCCTATAAGGACGTTGTCTCGAAGTTCGTTCATGGTCAGATCAAGACCTCCGACGACGCTGTTACCCAGCTCGTCCAGGCCATCGACGACGCCCGCTAATATTCCCATCGACAACGGCTTTCCCGCGCGATGCGCGGGAAAGCCTCAGCCCCTGCGGGTGCTGGAGGAGATGATTTCATGAGCACAGTTGCGACCACAGACCCGATACTGACGTCGAAGTCCTCAAGCCGGACGTCCATTCGTGGCCGGCTGCAAGATGCGCTGCCGAAGATCGTGCTGGCGCCAAGTTTTCTCATCACGGTGATTTTCGTCTACGGCTTCATCGTCTGGACAGCCTATCTCTCCTTCACCAATTCCAAGACCTTTCCGTCCTATGCGCTAACGGGCACGCGTGCCTACGAGCGGCTCTGGCGCTGGACTTTCGAGAGCGACCCGCCGTCCTCGTGGTACACGTCGATTACCAATATGGGGATCTTCGGCTTCCTCTATATTTTCATCTGCCTTGGGCTCGGGCTGATGCTGGCGATTCTTCTCGATCAGAAGATCCGCGGTGAAGGCATCTTGCGGCCGATCTTCCTCTATCCGATGGCGCTGTCCTTCATCGTGACAGGCGTTGCCTGGAAATGGTTCCTCGATCCGGGCCTCGGGCTCGAGCAGACGCTGCACCATTTCGGCTGGACGAGCTTCCATTTCGACTGGATCAAGAACAAGGACTTCGTCATCTACACCGTCGTCATCGCCGGTGTCTGGCAAGCCTCCGGCTTCGTCATGGCGATGTTTCTTGCCGGCTTGCGCGGTATCGACGGCGAGATCATGAAGGCTGCCCAGATCGATGGCGCCTCGCCTTTCCAGATGTACCGCCGGATCATCATTCCGCTGCTGCGACCGATCTTCCTGTCGGCTTTCATCGTGCTCGCCCATATGGCGATCAAGTCCTACGACCTTGTGGTGGCGCTGACCTCCGGCGGCCCCGGTGGCTCGGCCTGGCTGCCGTCCAATTTCATGTACGAATACACGTTCAAGCGGAATGAAATGGCTGTCGGTTCTGCAAGCGCCATCATCATGCTGATGACCATCTCGGCCATCATCGTTCCCTATCTCTATTCCGAATTGAGGGAGAAGGGACGATGAGCAGCATTGCCTCTTCCGAAATCGCAACTTCGCATGGCGGCACTAGCGGTCGCTGGATCGGCCGTGTCGTCATCTACGGCCTGCTGTTGATCTTTGCCGTACTTTACCTGATGCCGCTTTTCGTCATGCTGACGACCTCGTTCAAGACCATGGACGAAATCCAGAACGGCAATATGCTGGCGCTGCCGCAGTCGCCGACACTCGATCCGTGGTTCAAGGCCTGGGGCGAGACCTGTGTCGGCCTCACCTGCGCCGGCATCAAGGGCTACTTCTGGAATTCGATCAAGATGGTCGTGCCGGCCGTCGCGATCTCCACCATTCTCGGCGCGCTCAACGGCTACGTACTGACCAAGTGGCGCTTTCCTGGCGATACGCTGGTTTTCGGCCTGATGCTGTTTGCCTGCTTCATACCGTTCCAGTCCGTGCTACTGCCGATGGCCACCATTCTCGGTTTTCTCGGCCGTTTTGGCACGACCCTTCAGAACGCGACCGGATTCAGCTTCGGCTTCGGCAATCCGACGGTGAACCTGGTTTTCGTGCATGTCGTCTACGGTCTCGGCTTCACGACGCTGTTCTTCCGCAATTTCTACGAAGCCTTCCCGACGGAGTTGGTGAAGGCAGCGCAGGTCGATGGCGCGAGCTTCTTCCAGATCTTCCGTCGCATAATGCTGCCGAATTCGCTGCCGATCATCGTCGTGACGGTCATCTACCAGTTCACCAATATCTGGAACGACTTCCTCTTCGCTTCGGCCTATGCCGGCACGGGCGAATCCATGCCGATGACGGTGGCGCTGAACAACGTCGTCAATACCTCGACCGGCGTCGTCGAATACAATGTCAACATGGCTGCGGCGATGATCGCGGCCGTTCCTACGCTCATCGTCTATATCCTCGCCGGCCGCTATTTCGTGCGCGGTCTGATGGCGGGCGCCGTCAAAGGGTGATCCATGGCTTTCCTTGAAATTTCCGGTCTCAAGAAGCGTTTCGGCGCCGTCGATATTCTCAAGGGGATCGATCTGGAGCTTGAAAAGGGCGGCTTTCTGGTGCTGGTCGGTCCGTCCGGTTGCGGTAAGTCGACACTGCTCAACACGATTGCCGGGCTCGAGGCGATCACCTCTGGCGAAATCCGTATCGATGGCCGTGCGATCAATGATCTGCATCCGTCCAAGCGTGATATCGCCATGGTCTTCCAGAGCTACGCGCTCTATCCGAACATGACCGTTGCCGGCAACATCGCCTTCGGCATGGAAATCCGCGGCGTGCCGAAGGAAGAGCGCGAAAAGGCGATCAAGCAGGTCTCCGACATGCTGCAGATCGGCCATCTGCTCGACCGCAAGCCGTCGCAGCTTTCGGGCGGACAGCGTCAGCGCGTCGCAATGGGCCGCGCGCTGGTGCGCAATCCGCAGGTCTTCCTCTTCGACGAACCGCTCTCCAACCTCGATGCGAAACTGCGTGTCGACATGCGCACGGAAATCAAGCGCCTGCACCAGCGCATGGGAACGACGATCGTCTACGTCACGCACGATCAGATCGAGGCGATGACGCTGGCAACGAAGATCGCCGTGCTGAAGGATGGTGTGCTGCAGCAGTTCGGCACGCCGGCGGAGATCTACAACAGCCCGGCCAATGTGTTCGTGGCGGATTTCATGGGATCGCCGGCGATGAACCTGGTGAACGCCACCGTCGAGAATGGCGCCGGCGGGTTGCAGGTGTCGCTGGAGCGGCCGAATGGCGAGCCGCTGAAACTGCCCGTCAATGCCGGCAACAACAGCCTGACAGGTTATACCGGCAAGCAGGTCATCTTCGGGATCCGTCCGGAAGCACTGACGGATATTGACGGAGCTGACCGCAAGGCAAAGTCGGTCGTCCATGGCGATTGCGCCATCGAGGTCGTGGAGCCGGCCGGTTCAGATACATTTGCCGTCACCAAGCTCGGCGGCAAGTCGGTAGTGGCGCGCCTTGGAGCGGATACCGGCATCCTGCCTGGCCAGAATACCCGCCTTGCCTTCAATCTCGACAAGGCGGTCTTCTTCGATCCGGCCAGCCAGTTGCGGATCGCTTAGCCAGCAAAATATTCTCTGGCGGCCGTCAGACGGCCGCCACGGAAATCGTGACTGGTGCGAAGTGGCTCGAGGTCGCTTCGACCGTGATTTCGCCCGTCAGGCCTGTTGCCTCCAGCCAGAAGCCCGTCGTTCCGCCCTGGAGCGGTACGGCCGTTGGCCCGACGATCTTGCCGGGCCCCTTCACGGTCAAGGTTGCAACATCGTTGAGGAACGGCAGCCGCTGGCCGCGCTGGTCGAGCGCGCGGATGATGACGCGGGTCGTGTCGCGTTCGCGCGCCTTCAGCGTGGTGCTGTCGGGCACGACTTCCAGTGCGGTCGGCAGGGGATCGGCCGCGAGCGTCAGGCTGGCTACAGGCTCGCCGTTGACGAAGCCGGTGAATTCGCCGTCGATCCATTCCAGGCCCCAGCGGCCGAGTTCGTCCTGTGTGAAATGGCGGTGGTCGAGCACCACGGGCGGATGCGGCAGGTGCGGGTAGTTTTCGCGGTCCGGACCGATGCGCTTCGTCAGCGAGCCGTATTTCAGCTCTACCTCATCGCAATTGGTCAGGATGATCAGTGGCAGCACGCCGCCGATGCTGCGCTCGCCGCGCGCCCAGAAAGTGACCGGCTTCATGATGACGTCTTCCGAAGGGTCGCACTGGCTGGCATAGACGTAGGCCGCGAATTTCGGTTCGCGGAACATATCCATGACGCCGTGATAGCAGATGCGGTCGCCGGAGCCGAAATCCTTGTGCGTGTTATAGTCGAACATGCACCAGCCGATCGCGCCAGAAATATCCGGATCGCCATAGGCCGCGTTCAGTACTTCCAGATGGCGGCGCACATGCTCTGCCTGGCGCTGCTCTGCATCATACATCTTGGTCGGATGCATGTGGCCGTTGAATTCGGTGATGATGTACGGGACCTTGTAGGAGAGGCCGGTATTTTCCTGCTGGCTGCGAAGGGCCGTGCGCGGGCGGTTTGCACCCGGCAGTTCCTCATTGCCGAGAATGAAGTCGTTCATCGTGTAGACGTCTTCGAGCAGCTCGCTTTCCGTCAGGTAACGAACGCCGCCGGTCTGGCGGGTGGAATCGAGTTCGTGGGCCAGGCGGTTGGTGGCGGTATAGAAGTCGTGGCTATCGAGCGATTCATTGATACGCACGCCCCAGATGATGATCGAGGGGTGGTTCCAGTCGCGCTCGATCATGCGACGAACATTCTCGATGGACTCCTGCTGCCAGTCGAGATCGCCGATATGCTGCCAACCGGGGATTTCCTCGAAAACGAGCAGGCCGATGCGATCACACTGGTCGAGGAACCATTTCGACTGCGGATAGTGCGAGGTGCGCACGATATTGCACTTCAGCACCGTCTTCATGATATCGGCATCGCGCTCCTGCGCGGAGCGGCCGGCGGCGTAACCCACATAGGGATAGGCCTGATGGCGGTTGAGGCCCTGGAGCTTTACGGGGCGACCGTTCAGCAGGAAGCCTTCCGGGGTGAATTTGGCGGTGCGGAAACCGAAATGGCCGGTGGTCCGGTCGGCGCCATGTTCCGTCTTCAGTTCGATGGAGACTTCATAGAGCGCCGGGTTCGACAGATCCCAGAGTTCGATGTCGGTCAGGCCGCCGAAGGAAAGAGTGGTGCTGGTCCCGATCGTCTCGCCGGCAGCACTCGCCAGAATGTTGCCATGCGCGTCCCGCAGCGATCCGGTGACGGTCGCCGCATAGGCGAGGCCCTGCGGGTTGGCGATATCGACACGTACTGTCGCCGATTTCCTGTCCGAGAGGACATCGTGCGTCTCGATCTTGATATTGCGGATCGAAATCTTGTCGGTGACCTTCAGCCAGACGTCGCGATAGATGCCGGCATAGGTCAGATAGTCAATACGGCCGCCGAAGGGTGGGATCGCCGGGTTCTCGCTGCCGTCGATCTTAACGGTGATCAGGTTGTCGCCCTTGATCAATTTGCCGGTAAGACGAGCTTCAAAGGGCGTGTAGCCATCCTTGTGGGCGATGATCTCTTCGCCATTCAGATAGACGACGCTGTCAGCCATGGCGCCGGCGAAGAGGATGGAAACTTCGCGGCCTTCGAATTCCGGCAGCCAGCGCAGCACCTTCTGATAGGTGAAGGCCCGCTGATAACGCTTCTCGTCGAAATAGTTGAAAGGTAGCTCGACGGCGGTGTGCGGCAGATGGACCATCGCGGCGCCATCGAAGGCTTCCGTCAGGTTCTGGCCGAAGCCCTCGTGGAAGCTCCAGGATTCATTCAAGGAAACGACTGAGCGCATCTCATTCTCCCCGGCAGGCGGCAGCGGAGAGGTGGCGCCTGGCAGCGGCGCGGGGAAGGGTGATCATCGGTAGTCCTCCTCGAAGCGAATGAATGAACCGCCCCCTCAGGCGGTCGAGCCCCAGCGGGGCGTGCAGGCAAGCGTGATGCTGTGCGGGCCTTCGTCGCCGGCCTCGTGGCGTTCGATCACTTCGACGACAGCATCCATGAAGGCTGCGTGGTCGAGGCTCAGCGTCGTCAGGTCGTTGCAATCCCAGGCGGCCATGGCGATACCGTCCTGACCGACAATGGCGATATCCTCGGGCGTATTCTTGCCAAGGACGCGGCGGGCGGCATCGCGCGCGCCGATCGCCATGACGTCATTGCCGCAGATGATGGCATCGACTTTCGAACGGTGCAGCAGCAGGACGGCTTCCTTGAAGCCGGAATCATAGGAATAGTCGCCGAAGGCTTCCGCTTCGAAGGCAAGGCCATGACGCGCCAGAGCGTCGGCAAACCACCTGCGGCGCAGCTTGTCGATCCAGCTCGACTTGGTGCCGGAGAGATAGGCGAAGCGCTTCTTTCCGTCGCCGACAATCTTGTCGATGATCTCGCCGGCGCCGACCGCGCCGTCGATGCGGATGTTGGAAACATCCTCGTTTTCCAGCGGCTCGAAGGAAACGATGATCGGCTTGGTCGTGTGGAAAATATCGACCGCATCCTGCATCGAGACCATGTCGGAGAAGATGACGACATGATCGACCTGATAGGTGGAGGCGAGCCGCATCAGCTGCAGGCGATCGGAGTGATCGGCACAACAGAGCAGGATCGGCAGGAGCTGGCGGGCCTGCAGGCGGTGGACGAGGAGCTGCTGCTCCTCGGCCTCGCAGGGGTTGCCGATGGCGTTGACCACGAGTGCGACCAAGCGCGAGCGCTGGTTGTTCAGCGAGCGGGCAATCGCATTCGGCTGGTAGCCATATTCGCGAGCAACGGCGAGGATGCGGTCGCGCGTGGCGCTTCCGATCCTGGAATCCGGCGAGAAAGCCCTCGAAATCGTCGCGGAGGACACACCGGCGAGTTTCGCCAGTTCCTTCGAGGTGATCCGCCGTCTGTTCGTTCCGCTCATTATTTTGCGCCTATCCGGCAATCCTGACGGGGGTGCCGTCGGCTGCTGCCGATTCCTTGATTGCATCCCAGAGCCTAGCGAATCTGAGACCCATTTCAACGGAGCCGGAGTTTTCCATCGTTCCGGCGCGGATGGCGAGGAAATTCTTCATGGGATTGCCGAGAATCTCGGCCTCTTCGCGCGGCTCGCTGGTGCGTCCGACGCTGATTTCCCGCCAGCCGCCCCAGGCATCGATGCGCACGATCGCCTTGGAATAGAAGAAGGTGATGTAGGAAGCGCAGCCGGGAGGGCCCTCGCCGGCGGCCGTCAGCGTCGCCAGCGCGCCATTCTTCAGGCGGGCGGAGACGGCGGTGGCGATATCCACCTTCTTTCCGTGGTTGTTCATATAGGCGGACACGCTGTCGAAATCGGAATTGGCGAGCAGGCAGACGGTGTTCATCATGTGCGCGCCGGTATCGAACATGAAGCCGCCGCCGGAAATTTCCGGCTGCTGTTTCCAGTGGCCGTCATAGTTGGAAGACCAACTTTCCCAGATCATGCCGGAAATGGCGATGAGATCGCCGAATTCACCGGAGAGAGCCCGTTTGCGGGTATCGAGCACAAGCGGCGAAAGGCCGCCCTGGAAAGCGGTGACGATAGTGACGCCGCTTTTCTTCTGCGCCGCGATCAGCGTTTCGGCCTCTGCTACGGTCGTGACCATCGGCTTTTCGAGGAAAAGATCGAGGCCGGCTTCGGCAACGGCAGTCGCCTGCTCTGCATGGAAAGCGTGCGGGGTGGAGACGTAGATCATGTCGAGTTCATCGCGGCATTTTACGAGCATGTCGCGGTAGTCTTCGAAGCTTTTCGGCTCCGGTGCTCCGGTTGCGGTGCAGACGTCGATGAGGCGCTTTCTGGAGGTTTCGGTCGTGTCGGCGAGCGCCACGAATTCGATTTCCGGCATCTTCGCCCAGCTCTGAGCATATTCAGCCGCCTTCAAGCCGGCGCCGATGACGCCGAGGCGCAATTTCTGAGACATCGAAATCCTCCCTGATATCGTTGTGCAAACGATTACACAAACGTCACCATTGGTGCAAGTTATAAATAACTAAACAAAATCAATATTATATATTTGAGTTGGTTGCGGCTTTAAAAATCATCTTGTCAGTATTCAGAATGCGTGTACATTTTCCTCGCCGGTGCTGGAGGGCGCCGTGGCTCTAAAAAAGGGAGGACTTCCGTTGAAGAAGACGGTTATCAGTGGCCTGTGCGCCATCTTGCTCAGCGCGGTTTCGACGCTGGCTCATGCTGAAACAATTCGTATCGCCAATCACGGCCAGGCCGGCATCGACGCGATGAAGTCGACCGTCGAGCGGATCGAGAAAAAATACGGCGTGACCGTCGAGGTCGTCGAATATCCGGCGCCGGACAAGGACTATCTCACCAAGCTCCTGACCGAACTCGGCGCCGGCAATGCACCCGACCTCTTCTCCATCCCGACGACGGCTGCCGTTGCCGACATGGTCGAAGCCGGCTACCTCGCGCCCGTTTCCACCGAGTTCAAGGCCTGGGACGGCTATGCCAATTTCTATGACGTCGCCAAGCAGCTTGCTGTCAGCCCTGACGGCGAAACCTATGTGATGCCGTTCATGCTCGGCATTCAGGAAATCTATTTCCGCAAGGACGTTCTCGAAAAGGCCGGCATCTCCACCGAGCAGCCGAAGACCTGGCAGGAGCTCCTGGATCGCGCCGCCGAAGTCAAGCAGAAGACCGGTTCCTACGGCCTACTCTTCCCGGCCGGCGTTTCCTGGGGCAGCGGCGCCTTCGACGAAGGCTTCCAGCACCTGCTCGTCGGTTCCAAGACGCCGCAACTCGTCGGTGCCGATGGCAAGCTCGACCTGAACGGCGAAGGCGTCAAGGATGTCTTCAACGTCTACAAGACGCTGATCGACAAGGACCTGATGCCGGTGCAGCCGCTGCTCGGACCGGAGCCCTGGGTCGTGCCGAAGTATGAAATGTTCCCGGCCGGCAAGCTTGCCGCCACCACCTGCGGTTCCTGGTGCTACATTTTCGACTGGGGTCGCGAGAGCAAGAACCCGATCCCTGACGTGACCAAGATCGTCGGCACCTGGACCGTTCCGGGTCAGAGCGGCGGCCAGTACGTGCTTGCCAACCTCGCTGCTCCGTGGGCCGTCAACTCCAAGTCCGCCAATGTGGAACTGGCCAAGAAAGCGCTGATGGAAATCGGCTCGGTCGAAACACAGGTTTCCTATGCTGCCCGCATCGGCAACATCCCGGCCAGCAAGGATGCTGCCAAGGATCCGGAATTCCAGAAGCTGACCGAACTCGTTCCGATCCATGCGGCTGCCGGTAACGGCGTCTTCCTGAAGCAGGCGTCCGGCTTCGGCACGGTTGCCGAAGGTGTGGCGCGCGCCACCGAAGCCCTGCTGCGTAAGGAAACCGATGCGGCCGGCGCCCAGAAGATCCTTGTCGACTACGTCAAGGAAACGCTCGGCGACGACATGGTCAAGTAAGCCACTGATATCTTCCTCCCGCCAAGACGGGGACGCGGCATTCTCGCCGCGTCTTCCCGATTTCATTTGATAAGGTTGTGAGCTTCAATGGCCCGAAACTCTCATGAAAAGCGAACCGAGCGCCAACTCCTGCTGGTTCTGCTGCCGTCGCTGGTCCTGCTTCTGGCCTTTGTGATCTATCCCGCCCTCTATTCCGTCTATCTGAGCTTCACCAATGAGGCGCTGACGGGAGCTGCGGCCCTGCGGCCGCGCTTCGTAGGCATCCGCAACTATGTGCGCCTCTTCAACGATGCGAAGTTCTGGAATTCGCTGTTCGTCACCTTCGTCTTCGTCATGGGTTCTGCCGTCATCGGGCAGTTCGTGCTCGGGCTGATTTCGGCAATGGCGCTGCGCCGGCCGATCCGGTTCCGCCAGTTCTTCTCTTCGATTATTCTTCTGCCGAATGCCGCCCCGGAAGTCGTTGCCGGCTTCATGTGGATCTCGATGCTGGCCGGCGGCGAACATGCGACGCTCTCGCGCATCGTTGCCTTCTTCGGCATTGATCCCGCTGACTGGCTGAACGCCTTCCCACTGTCGATGATCATCATCGTCAACACCTGGCGCGGTATCGCGACCGCGATGATCCTGCTTACGGCGGGCCTCAGCACCATCCCCGCCGAGATCTACGAGGCGGCGCGCATGGATGGCGCGACACCGTCGCAGATGTTCCGCCGCATCACCCTGCCGCTAATGATGCCGACAATCCTGCTCTACATGCTGATTTCGGCCGTCTCCACCATTGCCGTCTTCGGTCTCGTCTACGCGCTGACGCGCGGCGGCCCGGGCGGGGCGACGGAGGTCGTCAGCATCTACATCTACAACCAGTCCTTCACGGCCTTCCAGCTCGGTTACGGTGCTGCGGTCGCGGTCGTCGCGCTCATCATCTCGCTGATCCTCGGTATCGGCTATGTCCGAGCCATGAAAGTGGAGGTCTGACATGACCGCTATTTCCCCAAGCGAAGGGGCCAACAAGACCCGCTCCGACCTGCTTGCCTACGCAACGCTGTCGATCATCTCGATCTTCTGCGCCGTGCCCTTCTTCTGGGTGCTGCTCGCCTCCTTCGACGGCAATGCGCAGCTCTTCCTGCGCTGGCCGGAGCAGTGGACGTTCGCAAACTATGTGCGCGTCTTCACCAAAGAGGATGGGGCGAAGTGGCTGTTCAACTCGCTTTTCGTGGTCGGCGGAGCGACGCTTATCGTCATGGTTCTGGCGGGGCTCGGCGGCTATGCGCTGTCGCGCACGCGGGCCTGGTGGAAGCTGCCCTTCCTCTACGCGATCCTGCTGATCCGCGTGTTGCCGCCGACGGCACTCGTCGTGCCGCTCTACAAGTTCTTGCTGACGCTCAACAATGCGGAAGGCGCGCTCCTGCGCCCGATCTTCGGAAGCTATGCCCGCGATATCATGCGCTGGACCGGGTTCATCGACGGTTATCTCGGTATCATGCTGGTGCTCGCCACCATGCAGTTGCCGCTGGCGCTCTGGATCATGAAGACCTTCTTCGACGGCCTGCCGCGTGACTATGAGGAAGCGGCCGTCATGGACGGGGCGACGATGATGCAGCGCATCCGCCGGGTGCTGATCCCGCTTGCCATGCCTGGGCTCGCGGCCGCCGGTCTCTTCGCCTTCATGTCGGCCTGGGGCGATTTCCTGCTGCCGCTGATCTTCCTGTCGTCGCCAGAGCTGCAGACGCTGCCGCTCGGCCTCTTCCGCGCCTTCCTGCGCATCAACGAGATCGATTACGGCCTGCTGACGGCGCTCGCCTTCATTTACCTGCTGCCTGCCGTCGTCGCCTTCGGCTTTGCGCGGCGCTTCCTCGTCCAGACCTTCTCGGGCGGTGTGAAGGGCTGAGATCAAGAAAGAGAAACGAATGATCAATCTCAGAAACGTTCGCAAATTCTACGGCGCGCTCGAAGTCATCAAGGGCGTCGATATCACGGTGGAGGATGGCGAATTCGCCGTGTTCGTCGGCCCGTCGGGCTGCGGCAAGTCCACGCTGTTGCGTATGATCGCCGGCCTCGAAGGCATCGATGAGGGCGATCTGGTGCTGAACGGCCAGCGCATCAACGACGTGCCGCCGGACAAGCGCGGCATCGCCATGGTATTCCAGTCCTATGCGCTCTATCCGCATATGACGGTCGCTGAAAATATCGGCTTTTCGCTGAGCCTCAAGAACGTGCCGGAAGCCGAAATCAAGAAGCAGGTGGAAGGCGTCGCGGAGATCCTGCAACTGACTGACTATCTCAGCCGCAAGCCGGGAGCACTGTCCGGCGGTCAGCGCCAGCGCGTGGCGATCGGCCGTGCGATCATCAAGAAGCCGTCGCTGATCCTGTTCGACGAGCCGCTGTCGAACCTCGATTCTGCGCTGCGCGTGCAGATGCGCGCTGAGTTGCAGCGCCTGCATCGCGAACTGAAGGCGACTGTGGTCTATGTCACGCATGACCAGGTCGAGGCGATGACGATGGCCGACCGCATCGTCGTTCTGAACAAGGGTCTCGTGGCTCAGCAGGGCGCGCCGATGGAACTCTACCATCAGCCCGAAAACGAGTTCGTCGCGACCTTCATCGGATCGCCGAAGATGAACGTGCTGCCGATGACAGCAACACGCCGGGATGCCGGCAAGGTGCATCTGGAAAGCCCGCTCGGGCTTGCGATCGATTTGACGGATGCAAACGGTTCCGTGCCGCAGGGTGAGGCGAAACTCGGTATCCGGCCGGAGCATCTGAAGCTCGCGCCGCAGGGGCAGGGCGATTTTTCGGCCGAGGTCGTCATCGTCGAGCGGCTTGGTGTCGAGACCTATCTGACGGTCGGGTCGCAGCAGCAGCCGATCGTCGTGCGCACAGAAGGCGACATGACCATTCGGCCCGGCGATCGCGTTTCGCTCACAGCGGAACGCGCCGCTTGCCATCTGTTCGATTCCGCCGGCCGGGTTCTCCGTTCGGCTCAAATTTGAAACATCGAGGAATAGCATGACAATCAAGGTCACGATCTGGAACGAAGGACGCCACGAGCAGGTCCACAAGGAGGTCCAGGATATTTATCCCGATCGTATCGACGGCGCGATCGCTGCCGGTATCGCCCATCCCGATTTCGATATCCGCCGCGGCACGCTCGACGATCCGGATGAAGGCCTGCCGGATTCGGTGCTCAACGATACCGACGTGCTGCTCTGGTGGGGCCATATGGCGCATGAGGAAGTCAGCGACGGGCTGATCGACCGCGTACAGCAGCGGGTGCTGAAGGGGATGGGCCTTCTGGTCCTGCATTCCGGCCATCACTCAAAGCTTTTCCGCCGGCTGATGGGCACCAATGCCAATCTCTCGTGGCGCGAGACGCCTGAGGGAGATCTGGAGCGCGTCTGGGTGGTCAACCCCTCGCATCCGATCGCCGAGGGCCTGCCGCCCTATTTCGAGGTCAATGCCTCGGAAATGTATGGCGAGCCCTTCGACATTCCGCAGCCGGACGAGCTGGTCTTCATCTCCTGGTATTCGGGTGGTGAAGTGTTCCGCAGCGGCTGCACCTTCCAGCGCGGCCGCGGTCGCATCTTCTTCTTCAGCCCCGGCCACGAGACCTATCCGATCTATCACGACAAGACCGTGCACAAGGTCATCTCGAACGGCATCCGCTGGGCGCAGCAGAAGCACACCGACGGCCGCATCCTCGAAAACTGGCACCGCAAGGAGCCGCTGCACGGGCGGCCGGACAAGGTGAAGGCTTAAACAGTTCCTCCAGTGGGGGCTGGGGCCATGATGATCCTGGCCTCCACGGGCGGTAAACGATGGAGGCTGGAATGCAGACTGTTTCGATGAAGGCCGACGGAGATGCCTTTCTCAGCAAGGCATTCTGGGTTTCCATCCATCGCGATCTGCCGCAGCGGCTGGATGCACTGGCGAGGCTTGCCGCCGAGCGGCCTGATGTCTTCGCTTTCGAAAGCAGCCAGAAGATCGCCGAGCGCTGCAATGTTTCGCAGACCAGCGTCATCCGCTTCGCGCATCATCTCGGCTTTGATGGTTTTGCCGAGATGAAGCAGGTTTTCCAGCAGGCACTCAAAGCTGCAGCGCGCAAGGCATAGGCTTACGGGTACTGCGCGCCGTTCGTCGTCGTGTAGATCGAATAGAGCGATTGCGTCGCGGTGATGAAGAGGCGATTCTTCTTCGGGCCGCCGAAAGTGACGTTGGAGACGGTCTGCGGCACCTTGATCTTGCCGAGCAGCGTCCCGTCTGGGGCAAAGCAGTGCACACCGTCGGCGGCACTGGTCCAGAGATTCCCCGAGACATCGAAACGGAAACCATCCGGTATGCCGTTGTCAATCGAGCAGAAGTAGCGGCTGTTTGTCAGCTTGCGGCCATCCACGACGTCGAAGACGCGGATGTGGCGCGGGACATCGTGATTGGCAGAACCGGAATCGGCGATGAAGAGCTGGCGCTCGTCCGGCGAAAAGGCCAGCCCGTTCGGCTGGATGAAGTCGGTGACGACAGCTTCGATATCGCCGGTTGCGGCATCGATGCGATAGACGTTGCGGCTTTCCTGCTCTTCCGGAGATTTGTGGCCTTCGTAATCCGACATGATGCCGTAGCTCGGATCGGTGAACCAGATCGAGCCGTCGGACTTCACAACGACATCGTTCGGGGAGTTCAGCCGTTTGCCATTGAAGCTGTCGGCCAGCACGGTGATGCGTCCATCAGGTTCGGTGCGGGTCACACGGCGACCGCCATGTTCGCAGGAGACCAAGCGGCCCTGCCGGTCGCGGGTATTGCCGTTGACATAGTTGGACGGTGAGCGGAAGACGGAGACCGAGCCATCCGGTACCCAGCGCATCAGGCGTTCGTTCGGAATGTCGCTCCAGATCAGGCAGTTCAGATCGGAAAACCAGACAGGTCCCTCAGCCCAGCGGCAGCCCCTGTACAATTCCTCCAGCACCGCGCTGCCGGCGATCAGCGCTCCAAAGCGCTCATCCCTGATGTCATAAAGCTCGCTTCCAGCCATGCCCGATTCCTCCCAGATCGATATTGTTTCTTCGTAGCGGGAAACGAAGCAATCTGCCAGAGCCCGGAGGCGGAAAGGCGCCGGGCTCTGGAGCGTCACAAAGGCACGTCAGAGCGCGGCGACTGGATGCGGCGAGCCGTCATAAGCGCCCCAGATCGACTGATCGAAGCAGATGACGGAGCCGGTCATCAGGCCTGATTCGGCCGAGGAGAGATAGGCACAGGCGCGGGCCACTTCTTCCGGGTCGACCAGCCGGCCGAAGGGCTGGCTTGCGGCAGCCTTGGCGAGCCAGTCGTCGTCGGCCTTGTGAAATTCCCTCTGGATGCGATCTTCACCTTCGGAGGCCATCCAGCCGATATTCAGGCCATTGACCCGGATACGATTGCGCAGCAGCGCATAGGCGGTGTTCTTGGTCAGCGTTTCCAACGCACCCTTGGAGGCGCAATAGGCAGCGATGAAGGGCTGGCCGGCCTTGGCGGACATGGAGCCGATATTGACGATCGTGCCTTCGATCTTCTCGCGGCGCATGACCTTGACCGCTTCCTGCATGAGGAAGAACGGGGCGCGGACATTGACGGCGAACATGGTGTCGAAGAGCTCAGGGCTGGTATCGAGGATCGTGCCGCGGTCGGTGATGGCGGCGGCATTGACCAGCGCATCGACGCGGCCGAAGGTCTGGTCGCAGACATGGACGACATTCCTGGTATCCTCGACCTTGGCGAGATCGGCCTTGACGTAGACGACCTTCGCGCCGGTCTTTGCCGATATCTCCTCCGCCTTCGCCTTGCCCTTGGCCTCGTTGCGGCCGCAGATGATGATGCCCTTAGCGCCGCGTTCGGCAAAGAGGCGGGTAATGGTGGCGCCGAGGCCCTGTGTGCCGCCGGTGACGATGGCGATCTTGCCGTCGAGGCGAGCGTAATCCGTGCTCATGTGTTTTTTCCTCCTGATGACATGCGAATGGCCCCTTACCAGCGGCAAGGGGCTCTTGGATGATGGTATTGTGATGGCCGCGTCAGCTCAGCTTCCTGGCTGCCTGTTCGGCAAGGGCTTTGCTGAAGGCGTCGTCGCTCCAGTTTTCGGCGAGTGCCTCGTGCATGAGCTGGGCCTGGGTCTTCGGCGCGAGGCCGCCGAGCGGCGGGTCGCGGTCGAGATTGGTCGGGAAGGAATAGCCCTCCGCGCAGGAGGCGACGGCATTGGCGATCTCGTCGGCTGAAAGCTTGGCTTTCAGTGCCTTGAGGGCGGGGAAGAGCCTTGCGCTCATGCGTTCGCGGTTGACGGTTTCCATCGCCCGGCCGAAAGCCGAGGAGACCTGCAGCAGGTTTGCGACGCGCTTGATGTCTTTCGAGTGGTTGGTGCCGGCGGCATGGAAGAGGGCGGGGTTGAAGAAGACGACATCGCCCTTTTTCAGCGACAGCTGGATATGGTTCTGGTCGAAATAATCCTTGAATTCCTGGCGCTTGAGCGCGAGGTAGCCGGGCTCATAGGTCTGGCTGTGCGGCAGGAAAAGCGTCGGGCCGCTTTCGAGCGGCATGTCGCAATGGGCGACCGCACCCTGCAAGGTCAGCACCGGCGAAAGGCGGTGAATATGGGCCGGGAACTGTTCGATCACCTTGGAGGACTGGAAGCCGAGGTGATAGTCGCGGTGGGCCGATTGCGCGGCACCGCCCGGGTTCACCCGGTTGACCTGCGCCGTCATCTGGTAGTGCGGGCCGAGCCATGCCTCGCTTGCCAGCGCCACGATGGCATTGCCGTAGTAGCGGGCGAAATTCTCGGGGTCGGCAAGGCAGTGCTTTTCGAGCGAGTTCCAGATGCGGTCGTTTGCGCCAGGCTTGGCGAAATGGTCGCCGCCGCCGGTCGAGCTGCGGTGCTGCTCCTCGATGATCTCGTCGAAGATCGTGCTCGCCCGGTCGATGATGCCGGTGTCTTCGTAGGCATGTTTGAAGACGACGACGCCGGGGCCGATGCCGAAGGCTTCGCAGATTTCGGCGAGAATGGCGCGGCGGCCTTCCGGCGTCGAGGCTGCCTCGATCACCTTGCGGCTGTCATAGATCAGAACGTTCTTCTCGACGGCTGAGGCCGAGGGATAGTCGGCAAGGGCCGTGGTCTTTTCGGCGAGTGCGCGGAAATCGTTGAGATCGCAGGCGTCTTCGGTGAGCCAGACGCGGTTGGCGCGCAGTTTTTGCTGGTTGTCTGATTTCATCGGGTGCTCCTCCGTGTCCGATGAAGGGACTATACGCCGCCGGCGATCCTGATATAGATCAGGAATCCATCAAAAATCCATCAGAACAGCAAGCATGGCTCATCCCTTTCTCGTCAAGGATATCGCTTTTCAGGCAGGTCTCAGCACTGCCACAGTCGATCGCGTGCTGAACGGCAGGCCCGGCGTGCGGCGGCAGACCGAGATGCGGGTCAAGGCGGCAATCGTCGAGCTCGAGAAACAGGTGGGTGCCGATGTGGCTGGCCGCAAGCTCACGATCGATATCGTCATGGAAACGCCTGACAGGTTCAGCACGGCGGTGCGGGCCGCGTTCGAAGGGGAGGTTGCGACCTTCCTGCCGACCGTCTTCCGCTGCCGGTTTCATTTTGCCGAGGTGATGCGAGCGGCGGAGCTGGTACAGCTTCTCGACCGGATCCGGTTGCGTGGCACACATGGCGTTGTGCTGAAGGCGCCTGATGTGCCTGATATCGTCGCCGCCGTCGCAAGGCTCGATACCGCTAATATCCCGGTCGTCACCCTCGTCACCGACCTGCCGAATTCGGCCCGGTCGGCCTATGCCGGCGCCGATAACCGGGCAGCAGGGGAGACGGCGGCCTATCTCATCGGTCGGTTGCTCGGTGCCGCCGGCGGCAAGGCACTGGTGACGCTGTCAAGCGGCCGGTTTCGTGGCGAGGAGGAGCGGGAGATCGGCTTTCGCCGGGTGATCCGTGCGCATTATCCTCTAATCGGCATTATCGAAGTGAGCGAGGGGCATGGCACGGATGCCGCGACGGGTACGCTCGTTGCCAAGGCCCTTGCCGATGATCCCTCGATCAATGCGGTCTATTCGGTCGGCGGCGGCAATCGCGCGGTGCTTACGGCTTTCAAGGCTGCCGGCAGGCCGGTCTCGGTCTTCGTGGCGCATGATCTCGATGCCGACAACCGCGCTTTACTAGCCGAACGGCGGATCGATTTCGTGCTGCATCACGATCTCAGAACCGATGCGCGCGCCGCTTTCCGTGCAATCATGGCCTATACTATCCCCGTCAGCCGGACGGCGCCGGTGTCATTTTCGGCCGTCGAAATCGTTACGCCCTATAATATGCCGACAAGCCAATAGTCTGTTCGGGTTGATTGTCTTTTCATCTGCGGCAGATTCACGTTACAGCTTGCGGATCGTGAGGAGAGCGCATGGATCACAGCGACGTCGGCACAATCGCAGCATGGGTGACGGAACAGGGCTTGAACGGTGCGACCGAGGCGGAGCTGCTTGCCGGCTTCTGCGAAGCCTGCCGCAATGCCGGCATGCGGCTCGATCGCGCCATGGCGCTGATGGACACGCTTCATCCCGTGCATGAAGGCCGCGCATTTCGCTGGGATAGCGTTGAGGATTTCGAGGGCGAGTTCGAATATGGCCCTTCGGGTGAGGGCCAGGGGCTGGATACCTGGCGTCGTTCGGCTTTCTACCATCTCTGGACCAGTGGCGATCGAGAGGTGCGGCGCCGGATCGGCTTCGGCGATCCGACCGATTTCATCATGCTGGACCAGATCTACAAGCTCGGTCACACCGATTACGTCGCCATGGCGCATCGCTTTGCCGAGGCCGGCACGATCGGCGAGATGGATTGTTTTTTCTCGCATTTCTCGACGAAACATCCCGAAGGCTTTTCCGACCAGGATCTTGCGATCCTGCGCAAACTGGTGCCGGTGCTGGGACTGGCGATCAAATGCGTGGCTCTTGCCCGTATCGCCCGCACGATCGCCGAGGTCTATCTCGGTGAGGATGCGGCCCGCCAGGTGATGGACGGCAAGATCTCGCGCGGCAAGACCGAGCGTATTTCGGCAGCCCTCTGGTTCTCCGATCTGTTGAACTACACGAAGATCTCGGACAATTCTCCGCCGGAAGAGATCATTCCGCTGCTCAATGAATATAGCGAGGCGGTGATAACAGCGATCCATGAGGCCGGTGGGAATGTTCTGAAGCTGATCGGCGACGGGGTGCTTGCTATCTTCAAGGGTGAGGAGCCGGCGGAAAGCTGTTCTGCCGCGTTGACGGCAGAGCGCCTGCTCCGCCAGAAGCTTGCAGTACTCAACGCTGCACGCGAGGTGGACAGGCGGCCAACAACTGATGTCTATATCGGACTGCATATCGGCGATGTCTTCTACGGCAATATCGGCAGCCAGGACCGTCTGGACTTCACGGTCATCGGGCCGGCGGTCAACGAGGTGAGCCGCATCGCCTCGATCTGCCGTTCAGTCGATCTCAATGTGCTGATGTCGTCGGATTTCGAAGCGGCAATCCCTGAAGCTGAGCGCAACGTCCTCGCTTGTATCGGCCGCTATGCTCTGCGCGGTGTCAAACGGCCGCAATTGCTTTACACGCTGGAAAGCGCGCGGCTAAACGGGTGACCGGCAGGGCCGTTGCTGCAACTGCATATATGCGCGCTGATGATCTGGTCGAGCAAAGGCAATCGTCGCACGACGCAGAAGCGGCCTAACGCAGCAATCCCTGTCCGCCGTCGATCCAGACAGGCGTGCCGGTAATATGCCGGGCGCGCTCGGAGGCAAGGAAGAGGATCGTCTCGGCTACATCGTCACTAGACCCTGCCTTGCCGCCAGTGATCGGGATTTCGCCCTTCGGCCAGATGACGGGCACTTCGGTTTCCTCGCGATGGCGCGATGTTGTGTTGGCGGAAATGCTGGTGTCGATCGCGCCGGGGCAGACGGCATTGACGCGAATGCCGTGTTTGCCGAGCTCGAGTGCAAGCTGCTGAACGATGGCGACCTGGCCGGCTTTGGTCGCGGTATAAGCGGTGGCGCCCGGGGTGGTGAAGGTACGCGTGCCATTGATTGACGAGACCACGACGATCGAGCCACCGTTCATCTTCAGATAGGGCACGGTGAGATGCAGTGTCATGTATGTGCCGCGCAGGTTGACGGCCATGGTCCGATCCCATTCTTCGGGCTTGAGGTCATCGATCGGCGCCCAGACGCCATTGATGCCTGCATTGGCCACCACGATGTCGATGCCGCCGAAACTCTCTGTCATCTTGTCGACGGCCGCGCGCATTTGGGCCTCGTCGCTCGTATCGGCGGTCAGTTCGATTGACTGACCGCCAGCGGCGATGATTTCCTGGCAGGTTTGTAGCACCTCGCTCTCGGTGCGGCTCAGCACCGCGACCCTGGCGCCTTCAGCGGCGAGCTTCAGCGCAGTCGCCTTGCCGATCCCGGAGCCTGCGCCGGTCACCAATGCGATCTTTCCCTGCAACTCCATGAGCCGCTCCTCTTTGCGGTTGCCTGTAAAAGCAATGATCGGGGCGGCTCTTGGTTCCGGAGCGTGTGGCGTTGAGGTTATTTCAGGAGGCTATGGCGAAGCGCCCACCGTTCCGGTCCATGAACGGCGGCAAAGAGCAGACCGGCCAAGAAGGTGAAGTGATCGACGAAGAAGCCGAATTCAGCCTGGTTCTGCTGCCATTGCGAGGGGCCATGGAAGGCAAAGGCCAGGAAGATCACGTAGATCCCGGCAAGCAGGCTCGCTTCTGTGAAAAAGGCGCCGGATATGAAGGCAAGCGCCAGTGCGATTTCGAAAAAGGCGGCGATCCAGGCAAGGAATGTGGCCGCCGGAAAGCCTGCCGCAGTGATGTAGGCGGCCGTCGCGCCGATATCGGCGAACTTGAAGCCGGCGGCCATGAAAAAGATGAAGCTGAAGATGATGCGGGCAACAATGATTGCGATTGCTCTGGCCATGTGAAATCTCCTTCTTGAGCTTTCACAATGACGAATGAAGTGCCCGATATCCTACACGGAGACCGAAAAAAGGGCCGCTTTCGCGGCCCTTTCGCTTACCATTCGGCAAAGCTGCCATCCTCGTGGCGCCAGATGGGATTGCGCCAGCGGTGGCCTTCCTTGGCACGCTCGATGACATAGGCCTCGTCCACTTCGACGCCGAGGCCGGGCCCCTGCGGAATGGAGACGAAGCCGTCGGCATACTGGAAGACTTCCTTGTTGGAGATGTAGTCGAGAATGTCGTTGCCCTTGTTGTAGTGGATGCCGAGGCTCTGTTCCTGAATGAAGGCATTGTAGGAGATGGCGTCGACCTGCAGGCAGGCGGCAAGCGCGATGGGGCCGAGCGGGCAATGGGGTGCCAGCGCCACGTCATAGGCTTCCGCCATGGCGGCGATCTTGCGGCATTCGGTAATGCCGCCTGCGTGGGACAGATCCGGCTGGATAATGTCGACGTAGCCGTCCGACAGGACCGACTTGAAGTCCCAGCGGGAATAGAGGCGTTCGCCGAGCGCGATTGGCGTCGAGCAATGGTTGGCGATTTCCTTCAGGGTTTCGCGGTGTTCGGAGAGAACCGGCTCCTCGATGAACATCAGCTTGTAGGGTTCGAGTTCCTTGGCAAGAACCTTTGCCATGGGTTTGTGGACACGGCCGTGGAAATCGACACCGATACCGACATGCGGGCCGATCGCCTCGCGGATCGTCGCGATGGTCTCGACCGCCTTGTCGATCTTCTCGTTGGTATCGACGATCTGCATTTCCTCGCAGCCGTTGAGCTTGATCGCCTTGAAGCCGCGGGAAACGACGTCCTTGGCGTTGCGGGCGACGTCGGAGGGGCGGTCGCCGCCGATCCAGGAATAGACCTTGATGCGGTCACGCACCTGGCCGCCGAGCAGCGAATGGATCGGCTGGCCGAGCGCCTTGCCCTTGATGTCCCAGAGTGCCTGGTCGATGCCGGATATCGCCGACATATGGATGGCGCCGCCGCGATAGAAGCCACCGCGATACATCACGGTCCAATGGTCTTCGATGAGGAAGGGATCCTTGCCGATGAGGTAGTCTGCGAGCTCGTGGACGGCCGCCTCGACGGTCAGCGCGCGACCCTCGACAACGGGTTCGCCCCAGCCGACGACGCCTTCATCGGTTTCGATCTTCAGAAACAGCCAGCGCGGCGGGACGATATAGGTGGTCAGTTTGGTGATCTTCATGACAGTCGCACTTTCGTTTCGCTTCGTGTTCCCATCGACGGCCGTGGCCGCTGATATCTTATCATTTCGTCCGGCCGGCGGCGGTCAGGTCGCGTTTGGCGAGGTCGAGAATCCGGTTGACGCAATCGCGCGCGCCAGCGGCATCGCGCAGGCGCAGGGCTTCGACCACCTTGCCATGCAGGGCCAGGGCCTCGCGGTGATCGGGCATGGCGACGTTGGAGGCGTGCAGCGCGTATTTGAGCGCAGCGTGGATGGCGCTGGAGAGACGGCGAAAGACCTGGTTGTGGCTGGCCTTGAGCAGCACGGTATGGAAGAGCAGATCGGCCTCGGTGAAGGCCTCGGCATCATCGCTCGCCGCTTGCATGCGCTGCCAGGCCCCTTCGAGATCGGCGATTTCCTGCGTGCTGGCGCGACTTGCGGCATATTCGGCCGCTGCTGGTTCGATCGTGCGGCGGGCTTCGAGGATGCTGGCAAGCAGGTCGAAATCGCCGAGATGCGGCCCCATCCATTCCAGTAGGTCCTGATCGAGAATGTTCCACTCGTCCTTGTCGCAAACTGTGGTGCCGATGCGTGGTTTGCCGCGTACGAGCCCCTTGGATTCCAGAACCTTCAGGGATTCGCGGATCACGGTACGGCTGACGCCATAGAGCTCGCAGAGGTCGTTTTCGCGTGGCAATAGCGTGCCTGCAGGGTAGCGGCTGGCGCAGATATCCTCGGCAATCGCCGCCGTAACGCTACGGCGGACGCGCGGCCGGCGCTCGGCCGCTGCGGTTTTCTCATCGCGTCTTGTTGCGGGCTGCATCGGAAAGTTCCTCTTGGTCAAGTCTCTTACCTTAATCATCATACACAGGCAATCTTCTTGTATGATGATTTGCCTTCAATCTGGTGTCGTCTTCCGCGGATAGAGGACTATATTGCCGGTCGGAAGGGCAGAACGCTCTTCGCGGCGGAGCGGCGCAACGCTTCAAAATTCAATCGAGCAGGAGGACGGCATGCAGATCAATCGTACAGCTTCGGCCCATTGGTCAGGTGGTCTCAAGGACGGAAAAGGTCAGATCACGACCCAGAGCGGCGCGCTGAGCAATTATCCCTACGGCTTTGCAAGCCGCTTCGAAGGCGTTGCCGGTACCAACCCGGAAGAGCTTATCGGCGCTGCCCATGCGGGCTGCTTCACCATGGCGCTGTCGCTGATCCTCGGCGAAGCCGGACTGAAGGCTGACCATATGGAAACCTCCGCCAAGGTGACGCTGGAAAGCGTGGAAGGCGGCTTTGCCATCACCGCCATCCACCTGTCGCTGTCGGGCAGCATTCCCGGCGCCGACCAGGCAAAATTCGAAGAACTGGCCGGGATGGCAAAAGCCGGCTGCCCGGTTTCCAAGGCTCTTTCTGCCGTTCCGATCACGCTCGACGTCAAGCTCGTCTGATCCTCAAGCCTATTTTCTTACTAATGCCGCAGCCTGCCCGGGCTGCGGCATTATTGTTTGCATCGCAAAATCATTGACAAGTGAAGGATGATATTTTACGATTGACGAAATTCAAAATTCGTCAGTCGTAAATATCGGGCCTGAACCCATGAATGACCTCGCGGAAACCACGCTGGACGTCACACGGCAGGAAAATATCACCCGCATCCTGGATGCGGCCGAGCGGCTTTTCCGCCACTACGGCTATTCCAAGACGACCGTCGCGGATGTGGCCCGCGACCTTGGCATGTCGCCTGCCAATATCTACCGTTTCTTCGCCTCCAAGGTTGAGATCCACCAGGCGATCTGCGGACGCATGCTGGCGATGAGCTATGAGCTTGCAGCCAATGTCTGCCGTCAGAAGATCAGCGCTTCCGACCGGTTGCGCCAGTACGTGCGCAGCCAGTACCAGCTGACGCTCGACACGATGCTCGATCAGCAGAAAGTGCATGAGATGGTGATCGTCGCGATCGAACGCGACTGGCATGTCATCGAGAAGCACATCGACTCCATTCACGCATTGATTGCCGACGTTATCCGCGAAGGCATCGCTTCCGGTGAATTCGCCGACCAAGACCCCGAGGTCGCCTCCCGCTGTTTCGGAGCGGCGACCATTAATCTCTGCCACCCGCAAATGGTTGCCCAATGTCTTGCCAAGACAAACCGTGCGGCCGTGGACGAACTGATCGAATTTGCGATCAGGGCACTTAGAAAATAAGCGCGGCCAAGGTCGCCCAAGAAAACCCTAGATAATCAGGAGTGCGAAAGATGTTTTCGCTCAAGACCTACAGCAACCGCGTGCCGTCCGTCATGAGCCTCGCGCTCCTTGGTGCGGTCGGGCTCGGCGTCGCTGGCTGCACGGAAGAAAAGGCAGAGGTCAAGGAAGTCATCCGTCCGGTCAAGGTGGTCGAGATCGCCAAGGCCGGCGATACCCGTACGCTCGATTATTCCGGCTCGGTAAGGGCGCGTACGGAAATGAACCTCGGGTTTCGAGTCAACGGCAAGATTACGGAACGTCTCGTCGATATCGGCGAACGGGTAAAGCCCGGCGATATCCTCGCCCGCATGGACTCGACCGATTACGAACTCGCCGTGAAGACCGCCGAAGCCAATCTCACTGCTGCCGAAAAGGCGGTTGAAACCGCCGATCTCGTCAATCGTCGCGCCGAACAGCTCTTCGACAAGAATGTCGCGCCGAAATCGCAGGTCGAGCAGGCGTCTCTCAGCCATGATCAGGCAATTTCGACTCGCGATGCCGCTGTCTCTGCGCTCGATCAGGCGAAGAATCAGGTGAGCTATACCGAGCTCAAGGCCGACCATAATGGCATCGTGACCACCATCAATGCCGATGTGGGGCAGGTCGTCGGCTCGGGAACACCTGTCGTCACCGTCGCTGTCGACGGCGAGAAGGAAGTGCAGATCGCGGTGCCTGAAAACGATATCGCCCAGTTCAAGCCGGGCAAGACCGTGAAGGCGGGTTTCTGGGCCGACAGCAAGCTGGTGCTCGACGGCACCGTTCGCGAAGTCTCCGGCAGCGCCGACCAGCAGTCCCGCACCTTTGCAGTGCGTGTCAGCCTGCCGAATGATCCTCGTGTACTACTCGGCATGACGGCGTCCATCGAGGCCAGTGTCAGCAATAGCGACAGCTATGTTTCCATTCCGCTGAGCGCATTGGCGCAGAAGGACGGCAAGCAGGTCGTCTGGACTGTCGATCGTGGTACGGAAACTGTTCACGTCAGGGACATCGAGGTCGCGGATTTCACCGGCGATGGTGTGCGTGTGGCCAAGGGGCTCGATAGCGGCGATCTCGTCGTCGCCGCCGGCACGCAATTCATGAGCGAAAACCTGCAGGTCAAGCTTCCCGACCAGCAATCGGCTTCGGCTGAAACGGACGCAGCCGTCCGCTGAACGGCCAGGGAGAGGGGACAGGATCATGGACAACGCCACTACGGAAAAGCGCCCGTTCAACCTTTCGCGCTGGGCAATCGGTCATCCGAGCATTGCGCGCTTCCTTTTCGGGCTGATCCTCATCACGGGTGTGCTCGGCCTGACCCGCATGGGCCAGAAGGAAGACCCGGATTTCACATTCCGCGTTATGGTGGTGCAGGCGCTCTGGCCTGGAGCATCGCTGCAGGACATGGAAGATCAGGTCACCAACAAGATCGAGCGCAAGCTGCAGGAAACCCCGCATCTCGACTGGGTGAAGTCCTATACGCGGGCAGGCAGCACGATCATCACCGTGCAGGTGAAGGGTGATACGAATTCGGCTGATGTTGCCGACGCCTTCTATCAGGTGCGCAAGAAGGTCGGCGACATCAACAGCGATTTGCCGCAAGGTCTGCTCGGCCCTTATTTCAACGATGAATTCGGCGACACGTTCATCACGCTGCATTCGATCAGCGGCGATGGCTATTCCTATCCGGAACTGAAGAAGTTCGCGATCCAGGCGCGCGACATGCTGCTGACGACGCCCGGTGTAGAGAAGGCCGTCATCATCGGCGACCAGCCGGAAAAGATCTATATAGACGTCTCCTCCAAGGCGCTTGCTGAACGCGGCCTGACGATCCCCGATCTGCAGAACGCCATTAAGGGCCAGAATGCCGTCGATCCGGCAGGCAATGTCGATACGGGTCTGCGCTCGGTGCGCATCTCGGTCGAGGGCAATGTCCACAAGGTCGAAGACATCAGGGAATTGCGCCTGCGCTCCGGCAATCAGGTGACACGCCTCGGCGATATCGCCACTGTCACTTCCGGGCTCGAAGACCCCTATCAGCGCAAATACCGCTTTAACGGTCACGATAGTGTGCAGGTCGGCGTCGTCATGGCCAAGGGTTACAAGGTCACCGATGTCGGCAAGGATGTTGAAGCGACCTACAAGCGCTTCGAGGACTCGCTGCCCTACGGTGTCGCCGTCGATCAGATCTCCAACCAGCCTGATGTCGTGACCGATGCGGTCAGCGAGTTCATGCATGCGCTGGGCGAAGCCCTTGCCATCGTGCTCGTCGTCTCGTTCCTGTCGATCGGCTGGCGCTCGGGTCTTGTCATCGCCATCGCCATTCCGTTGGTCCTGGCTGCGACGTTTGCCATCATGTACGAGCTCGGCATCGATCTGCAGCGCATTTCGCTCGGCGCGCTCATCATCGCGCTCGGCCTGCTCGTCGACGATGCGATGATCGTCGTGGAAATGATGGAGCGAAAGCTCGAGGAGGGCCTCGTCAAGATCGATGCCGCGAGCTTCGCCTATTCCTCGACCGCCTTCCCGATGCTGACGGGTACGCTGATCACGACCGCCGGCTTCATTCCGGTCGGCTTTGCGGCATCGACGGCCGGCGAATATGTGCGTTCGCTCTTCTATGTCGTCGGCATCGCGCTGGTGACCTCATGGTTCGTAGCGGTCTATTTCACGCCGTGGCTCGGCTACATGATCCTGAAGCAGCGTCACCATGCGGGCGAGCATCACGACGTGTTCGACACGCGCTTTTATCGCGGCCTGCGCCACACGGTCGGCTGGGCGGTGCGCCATCGCGTCATCGTGCTTGCGCTGACGCTCGGCACGTTCGTTGCGAGCCTCTGGAGTTTCCAGTTCATTCCCCAGAACTTCTTCCCGCAGTCCTCGCGTCCGGAAATCCTCGTCGATCTCTGGCTGCCTGAGGGGACCAGCATCAAGGAAGTGGAAGTCCAGGCCAAGGCGCTGGAAGCCAAAATGATGGACGATCCGGACAAGAAGTTTATCGCCACCTATATCGGCGAAGGCGCGCCGCGCTTCTTCCTGCCGCTCGACCAGCAGCTGCGCAACCCGAACTACGCGCAGCTCCTGATCATGGCGAATGACGAGCCAGCGCGTGAGCGTCTTATTACCAAGCTCCGGACGATCCTGGCGGAAGACTTCCCGTCCGTCCGCGGCAAGGTCGACCGTCTCTTCCTCGGTCCGCCGACGGGCTGGCCGGTGCAGATGCGCGTCATGGGTCCGGATCGTACGGAAGTGCGCAAGATTGCCGATCAGGTGAAGGACCGCTTCACCAGAGATCCGATGCTCGGTGCCATTCACGACGACTGGCTCGAGCCGGTGCCTGCCATGAAACTGGTCATCGATCAGGATCGTGCCCGTGCTCTCGGGGTCACTTCGCAGCGTGTCCGCCAGATGCTGCAGACCGCCATGTCCGGCGCACCGCTCGACGATTTCCGCGATGGCGAGGAAACGGTTTCGATCGTCGCTCGCGAGCCGGATGCGAACCGATCACTGCTCTCTGCTGTCAATTCGGTCTATGTGCCGACGGATTTCGGCGGCTTCGTCCCGGTCTCGCAGATCGCCAAGGTCGTGCCGTCAATGGAGCAGGGTGTCGAATGGCGGCGCGACCGCCTGCCGACGATCTCGGTGCGGGCAACGCTTCCTGACGGCGTCCAGTCGAACGACGTTGTGACCAAGCTCTACAACGACATGAAGGACCTGCGCGACAGCCTGCCGGCCGGCTACAAGATCGAGATCCAGGGCGGGGCCGAGGATTCGGCTGAAAGCCAGGCCTCGATCGCCGCGAAGGCACCGATTATGCTCGTCGTCATCATGATCCTGCTGATGGCCCAGCTGCAGCATTTCGGCAAGGCGATGCTGGTCTTCGCCACCGGTCCGCTCGGCATCATCGGCGCGGCTTCGGCCCTGTTGATCAGCGGTGCGCCCTTCGGCTTCGTGGCGATCCTCGGCGTCATCGCGCTGCTCGGCATCATCATCCGCAACTCGATCATCCTCGTCGACCAGATCGACCAGGATATCAAGGCGGGCATGCACCGGCAGGAAGCGATCGTTGGTGCTGCGGTACGCCGCTTCCGGCCGATCATGCTGACGGCGCTGACGGCCGTGCTGGCACTGATCCCGATCTCGCGTGGCGTCTTCTGGGGTCCGCTCGCCTACGCCATGATGGGCGGCATCCTCGTCGCCACGGTACTGACCATCCTCGTACTGCCGGCCGGCTATGCCCTGTTCTTCGGCCGCGAACCGAAGGCCAGAAATGACGAACATGCCAATGCCAACCAGGAAGAGGCGGATGGGACCATTCATCATCCGCCGGCATTGGCAGCCGAATGAGACAATGGCGCGGTCGAGGCCGCGCCATTTTTGTTTCAGCTTCAGACCACTAGTTTCGTCAGGTTGCCGGTTGTCTCCAGCGGCCTCGACGTCTGCGACAGTAGCGCGAAGGCGCGCGAGAAGACGATGGCCTGAACGGGAGTAAAGATCGCCCTATATTCATCGGAGGGAGGATCTGACTGTGGCCGATTACCGTTTGGAAGCGAGCTGGAGTCCTGTCGAAGGAAGCTTTGGACGCTTTACCTTCACGCTCTTCAATCTTTCCGCCGAACCGCTCTCCGGTTTTACGCTCGCCTGTACGTCCCTCACCCGCGTGGCGGACGAGCACGTGGCTGAAGGCGCCACGCTCAAGCGGCGCGTTGCAAATTTTCACGAATATTCTCCGCCCGAGGGTCTCATCGTCAAGCCGGGCGGCAGCTGGCGGTTCACAATGGAAGGGCTGACGAATGGCCCGAAGCATGTCACGGCCGGCATCAAGTCCGCCTACCTCACACTTGGCGATGGCCGGCATGCACCCGTCAGTTTTGGCGATCTGATGCTTGATGGCATGGAACAGGGGGCGTTGCCGGAGCTTCTGCCGAAGGGTGAAGTGAGCGAGCCGTATTCGCTGCTGCCCTGGCCCTTGCACCAGGCGTTACGGCCGGGCGATATGCCGCCCATCGCACTCTATCCGGCAGCCGGCACCAGTGCCAAGAATACCAGGGCCGTGGCGAAAGTGCTCGCGCTTTACCAACGGCTCTTTCCTGACGACGACGTGCCTTTCGCGCTTCAGCCGGTTGAGGGAGGACGGCAGATCCGCTTCAAAGGGGAATCCTCGATCATGGATGCGGCCTACGAACTGCGTTTCACGGGGAAGGAGATTATTCTTGGCACCGACGATGCGAGCGGCCTGCTTTATGGGTTGATCAGTCTTGCGCAACTGCTGCACGGAGCACGTCACGAGCCGGAAACCTTCCAGTTTCCGGTGTTCGGCACCATCGCCGATCAGCCGCGCTACGAATGGCGCGGCTGTCATCTCGACGTCAGCAGGCATTTCTACCCGGTTGCAGATGTCAAACGGCTGATCGATATCCTCGCCTGGAACAAGCTCAATATTTTCCACTGGCATCTGACCGACGACGAAGCCTGGCGGCTGGAGATCAAGGCCTATCCTGAGCTTACAAAGATCGGTGCAAAGCACGGACCTGACGAAGTGCTTCTACCGCAATTCGGCGATGGCGCGGAGCCCCGTTCGGGATTTTACAGCCAGGATGATGTCCGGGAAATCGTTGCTCATGCAGGCATGTTGCGTGTCGACGTCGTGCCGGAGATCGATATACCCGGTCACAGCACCGCAGCACTGCTCTCCCTGCCACAACTCGTCGAGAGACAGGAGGCGCCGGGCGGCTATCACCCCGAGCCGAACAATCCCAACAATGCGCTCAATCCGGCGGTCGAATTCACCTACGAGTTCCTCGGCAAGGTGTTCGACGAGATGCTCCAGCTCTTTCCGTCCCAATATATCCATATCGGCGGGGATGAGGTGCCGCATGGTTCCTGGCTTGCCTCGCCGCTCTGCAAAATGCTGATGGAGCGTGAGAAGCTTGCGGGCACGGCCGAGCTGCAATCCTATTTCCTCCGGCGGATCAAGGCGATGCTTGTCGAGCGCGGCAAGAAACTTGTCGGCTGGAACGAGGTCTCGCATGGCGGTGGTGTCGATCGCGACGGCACGCTGCTGATGGCCTGGGAGAAGCCGGAGGTCGGTATCGAGCTTGCGGGTGAGGGCTATGATATCGTCATGACGCCTGGGCAGGCCTACTATCTCGACATGGCGCAGGCCGAAGACTGGGGAGAGCCCGGCGCGGGCTGGGCCGGCTTCACGCCACCGGAAAAGACCTATTCCTACGAAGCCGAAGGCGAATTGCCGGAGGAGCTCAGGGAGCGGATGCGCGGTATCCAGGCCTGCATCTGGGGCGAGAATTTCGCCTCGCGGAGCTATTTCAACCGGCTGGTCTTTCCGCGGCTGTCGGCTGTCGCGGAAGCAGCCTGGACGCCCTTTCTGCGAAAGGATTGGCTGCGCTTTGCCGCGATCGTCCGGATGTGGCCGACGCTTTAGAAATCTGTTCTGCCGCAATCCAAAGTCGCGGCAGGATTTTATTGGAACTGCGCTATGCGGCTTCGGCCTTGAGGCCCAAAAGAGCAGCACCGATCAGGCCCGGCTCGATACGGCATTCGCTGCGCACGATCAGCGGGCGGTCGAATTTACGCAAGATGCGGGCGCGCACCGCGTGATCCAGTTCCGCCAGAAGCGGCTCGACATTCGAGAGGCCGCCGCCCACGGGCACGATGGTTGCGCCTGTGATGTTGATGGCGAGCGCCAGCGGCGAGGCGACGAGATCAACATAGACGTCGATCGTTCGATTGGCCTTTTCCTCGCCGTTGCGCCAGTCGGTGATGATTTCCTCGCTGGAGAAATCGCGGTCGTGCAGCGTTTTATGCAGGCGTTCCAGACCGCGAGCGCCGCCGACGGTATCGACACAGCCTTTCTGGCCGCAGCCGCAGGCATAGGCGGGGATGGCGACCGGCGGAGTGCCGGCATGTGATGCGATGATCGGGCCATGGCCCCATTCGCCGGCAAAGCCGCCTGAGGCATTGATGAGACGACCATCCGAGACGACGCCGCCCCCGACGCCCGTGCCGAGAATGGCGCCGAAGACGATGCGGTGGCCGCGACCGGCGCCAAGTTCGGCTTCCGCCATGGCGAAACAATCGGCGTCATTGGCGATCAGCACGGGCAGGCCGAGCTCACGCTCGAGGTCGGCGGCAAGGTTGCGGTCGTGGATGCAGGGGATATTGGCGACGATGAGGCGCTGCGTATCCGGGTCGACGACACCGGCAATCGAGAGAGCAATGCGCGAGGGGCGCTCGCCAGCCTCAGCGATAATGCTCCTTAGCGTCTCGACGAAGGCCGGGAAGTCATCCTTCGGGGTCGGGCGGCGGCCAAGCGGTATGATGTCGGATTCCGAACGCGCAATCCCGCCCTTGATGGCGGAGCCTCCGATATCGAATGAAATAATCATCTGATGCCTGCAAATTGTCTGTGCTTGGCGTCTGCTCGCACTCCTGGCGGCGAATTACAAGGATTATTCGATAAATGAACTAAGCCTGATCGCCATGAGGCGACAATTTCGTCCGCCAAGGTCATGCTATTGGCATATTGCATGGGCAAGCTTTCCATCATTCACCTTCCGATGCCGGATTCATGACAATCGAAAATACCGAAACTCGCAGAACCACCGTCCGCAGGCCACGTCCAAAAGGTCGGCGGCTCTCCTCCATTTTGCGACAGATGGCAGCGGACCGAAGCCGCGAACGCGTATCGATCGGCGACCTGTTCCAGACGATGGGCGACAGGGCGATCGGTGCGCTGATGCTGATCTTTGCGTTGCCGAACGCTTTTCCGACGCCGCCCGGCACCTCCTCGCTGCTCGGCGCGCCACTGATCTTCCTTGCCGCACAACTGACCTTCGGCCTGAAGCCGTGGCTGCCGAAGGCGATTGCGGCGCGCTCCATGCGGCGAGAGGATTTCGAGACGATCGTCGGGCGCATTCACCCCTGGCTCGCCTGGGCAGAGCGCATGCTGCAGCCACGATTGAGCATTTTCGTCGAGCCGCCGGCGGAATATCTGGCGGGCTTCTGCTGTCTGGTGCTGGCGATTGTTCTCGTGCTGCCGGTGCCGCTCGGCAATATCCTGCCGGCGATTGCGATTTCGCTCTTTGCCTTTGCGATTCTCGGTCGGGACGGGCTGTTTTCACTTCTCGGTTTTGCGATGACAGCCGTCTCGCTCGTCGTTGCCGGCGGGGTGATCTACGGTCTCGTCAAGGCGGCCATCTACATCGTCATGCGGTGGTTTGGATAAGGAAGCGACTGCTTGCTTATTCAACGCCCTCGACATTTGCCCGATTTTTGTTTTGATCTGCGCCAGATAGACTCAAAAAAATTAATTGGCGGCGATAGATGGTAAAAAGATCGGAGACATCAGGGCGGCTGGACGATGCGGCGCGCGCCGGCTGGCTTTATTATGTCGCCGGCCGCACACAGGATGAAATTGCATCCGCCATGGGTATTTCGCGCCAGTCGGCGCAGCGGCTCGTTTCGCTTGCCGTGGCCGAACGGCTGATCAAGGTGCGGCTCGACCACCCGATCGCCGCCTGCCTCGAACTCGGAAATCAGTTGCGCAAGAAATTCGGTCTGAGGCATGTCGAGATCGTTCCCAGCGATCCGGGTTCATCGTCGACGACGGTCGGAATTGCCGAGGCGGCTGCTTCCGAAATCGAGCGCTGGCTGAAACGTCCAGATCCGATCGTACTTGCCGTCGGCACGGGGCGAACGCTGAAAGCGGCTGTGGACCAGTTGCCGGCGATCGAATGTCCCAATCATCGGATCGTGTCGCTTACAGGCAATATCGCCCCTGACGGTTCAGCCGCTTACTACAACGTCATCTTCAGCATGGCCGACGCCGTCAAGGCGCGGCACTTTCCGATGCCGCTGCCTGTTCTCGTCACGTCGGCGGAGGAGCGGGAGCTTCTGCACGGCCAGCAACTCGTGCGCTCGACGCTCGCAATCAGCGCGCAGGCGGATGTAACCTTCGTCGGTATCGGCGAACTCGGCATCGATGGCCCGCTCTGCGTCGATGGTTTCCTGGAAAAAGACGAGATGATGGAACTGATGCGTGGGGGCGCGGCAGGCGAGATCTGCGGCTGGATTTTCGACGCCGACGGAAAGCTGCTCGACAACCCGATCAATGAACGCGTCGCATCCGCTCCGATCCCGCCACGCGATTCCTCGACTGTGATCGGGATCGCCAAGGGAAAACGCAAGTTCAAGGCGATCCGAGCTGCCATCACCGGCCATCAGGTGAACGGTTTGATTACCGACGAAGAGACTGCTGAGTTTTTGCTCACTAGCTGAGCAAAAATATTTCCTTTTTGGTTCAATAACATAACTCGATTGTTCGGCATCGCAGCAACGATTGCCAATTGACAAATTTTTCCCTTTGATGAGTAATTGCCCATGAGCAAAGCGAATGCTCACACTCATCTTCTGGGAGGAAGATATGACATTGAGAACTCTCCTGCTGGGCGCCTGCTCAGCAATGGCGTTTGCCGGCATGGCTTCGGCCGAGACGCTGACGATCGCGACCGTGAACAACGGCGACATGATCCGGATGCAGAAGCTGACGGATGATTTCAAGGCGAAGAATCCCGGCATCGACCTTGAATGGGTAACCCTCGAAGAAAACGTACTGCGCCAGAAGGTCACGACCGACATCGCGACCAAGGGCGGCCAGTACGACGTGCTCACGATCGGCACCTATGAAGTTCCGATCTGGGCGAAGAAAGGCTGGCTCCTGCCGCTCGACAACCTCGGCGCCAATTATGACGTGGACGATCTGCTGCCGGCCATCCGCAGCGGCATCAGCCAGGACGGCAAGCTCTATGCAGCTCCGTTCTACGGCGAAAGCTCCATGGTCATGTACCGCAAGGACCTGTTCGACGCCGCCGGCCTGAAGATGCCCGACGCGCCGACCTGGGACTTCATCGCAGATGCTGCGAAGAAGGTGACCAACAAGGACAAGGAAATCTACGGCATCTGCCTGCGCGGCAAGGCCGGCTGGGGCGAAAACATGGCCTTCCTGACGGCTATGTCGAACTCTTTCGGCGCTCGCTGGTTCGATGAACAGTGGAAGCCGCAGTTCGATCAGCCCGAGTGGAAGGACACGCTGACCTTCTACGTCAACCTTATGAAGGAAGCCGGCCCTCCCGGCGCTTCTTCCAACGGTTTCAACGAAAACCTGGCGCTCTTCCAGACCGGCAAGTGCGGCATGTGGATCGACGCAACGGTTGCTGCTTCGTTCGTAGCCGATCCGAAGCAGTCGCAGGTTGCCGACAAGGTCGGCTTTGCGCTGGCTCCGGACAAGGGCCTCGGCAAGCGCGGCAACTGGCTCTGGGCCTGGAACCTCGCCATCCCGGCAGGCTCGCAGAAGACTGAAGCAGCAGAGAAGTTCATCGCCTGGGCAACGAGCAAGGACTACACCAACCTCGTCGCCGAAAAGGAAGGCTGGCTGAACGCACCTCCCGGCACCCGCACCTCGCTCTATGCGAATGCCGACTACCAGAAGGCCGCTTCCTTCGCGAAGATGACGCTCGATAGCATCAACTCCGCTGACCCGACCAAGCCGACTGTCAAGCCGGTTCCCTATGTTGGCGTCCAGTTCGTGGCGATCCCGGAATTCCAGGGCATTGGTACGGCCGTCGGCCAGCAGTTCTCCGCGGCTCTTGCCGGCCAGATCTCGGTCGACCAGGCTCTGCAGAGCGCGCAGCAGCTGACTACCCGCGAAATGACCAAGGCGGGCTACATCAAGTAAAACCTCCTGAGAACGTACGGAATGTCTGACATTCCGCACCTCTGGGTCGCCGATTGCCCGAACTGCATCGGCGGCCGCTTTTTTCAAAGCTGTTTCTCAGCCGTTTCCGCTTCAGATCAGACCGGTGGTTTGCCATGGCAACGTTTCACACTCGCTCCGCAGCACGTTTTATGATTGCACCGTCCGTGGTGCTGCTCTTCGCGTGGATGATCGTCCCGCTCGCGATGACGATTTACTTCTCCCTGCTGAACTACAATCTGCTCAACCCGGGCATGGAGAGTTTCGTCGGTCTCTTAAACTACCAATACTTCCTTACCGACCCGGCCTTTTTCGCCGCGCTCATCAATACGCTGGTGCTGGTTGCCGGCGTACTTGTCATCACCGTGGTCGGCGGTATTCTCTTTGCACTCCTGCTCGATCAGCCGATTTATGGCCAGGGCATCGTACGCATCCTGGTCATTGCGCCCTTCTTCGTCATGCCGACAGTGGCGGCCCTTGTCTGGAAGAACATGTTCATGAACCCGGTCAACGGTCTCTTCGCCTATATGGCAAAGGCTGTCGGCCTGCAGCCGATCGACTGGCTGGCGACCGTGCCGCTGTTTTCGGTCATCCTGATCGTCGCCTGGCAGTGGCTTCCCTTCGCCACGCTCATCATGCTTACCGCGCTGCAGTCGCTCGATGAAGAGCAGAAGGAAGCCGCCGAAATGGACGGCGCCGGGGCGATCTCGAAATTCATCTACATCATCCTGCCGCATATGGCCCGCGCCATCACGGTGGTGATCCTGATCCAGACGATCTTCCTGCTTTCGGTCTTCGCCGAAATCCTGGTCACCACCAATGGCGGCCCCGGCACGCAGAGCACCAACCTCACCTATCTCGTCTATGCGCAGGCGCTGCTGCAGTTCGATATCGGCGGGGCTTCTGCGGGCGGTATCGTCGCGGTCGTGCTTGCCAATATCGTTGCGATCTTCCTCGTGCGCCTCGTCGGCAAGAATCTGGAGGCTTGAGATGGCTAGAAAGGTTACCACCCAACGCAAGGTCATCATGACCGCGATCGCCTGGGCGCTCGGCATCCTGATCTTCTTCCCGATCCTCTGGACATTCCTGACGAGCTTCAAGTCGGAGGCGGATGCCATCGCCTCGCCGCCGCAGTTCCTGTTCTTCCACTGGACCACGGAGAATTATTCGGAAGTGCAGAGCCGTTCCAACTATCTCA
This sequence comes from Rhizobium sp. BK379, assembly GCF_014193955.1. NCBI lineage: Bacteria > Pseudomonadati > Pseudomonadota > Alphaproteobacteria > Hyphomicrobiales > Rhizobiaceae > Rhizobium > Rhizobium sp. BK379. The sequence goes on along the minus strand of NZ_JACIAD010000008.1, from coordinate 350,992 downwards.
GCCACTTCATGAATTCCGTCGTGATCTCCTTCGGCTCAACGCTGATCGGTCTCATCATCGCCATTCCGGCCGCCTGGGCCATGGCCTTTGCGCCGACCAAGCGGACGAAGGACGTGCTGATGTGGATGCTGTCGACGAAGATGATGCCGCCGGTCGGCGCGCTCATCCCGATCTACCTGATGTTCCGCAACTCGGGCCTGCTCGACACACGGACCGGCCTGGTGATCGTGCTGACGCTCATCAACCTGCCGATCATCGTCTGGATGCTCTATACCTATTTCAAGGAAATTCCCGGCGAAATCCTGGAAGCCGCCCGCATGGACGGCGCCTCGCTCGTCAAGGAAATCGTCTACGTGCTGACGCCGATGGCCGTGCCCGGCATTGCCTCGACTCTGCTCTTGAACATCATCCTTGCCTGGAACGAAGCCTTCTGGACGCTGAACCTGACGGCCTCCAAGGCCGCACCGCTGACGGCGTTCATCGCTTCCTATTCAAGCCCGGAAGGCCTGTTCTACGCCAAGCTCTCGGCGGCCTCGACCATGGCGATCGCGCCGATCCTCATCCTCGGCTGGTTCAGCCAGAAACAACTTGTCCGCGGCCTGACCTTCGGCGCGGTGAAATAAGATCATAGGGAGAGAAACATGGGCAGCATTACCCTTCAAAAGGTTTCGAAGGTCTTCGGCGAAGCCAAGGTCATCCCTTCGATCGATCTCGATATCCGCGATGGCGAGTTCGTCGTCTTCGTCGGCCCGTCCGGTTGCGGCAAGTCCACTCTGTTGCGGCTGATAGCCGGCCTCGAGGATGTCTCGGGCGGCAAGATCGTCATCGATGGCAAGGACGCGACCGAGAAGGCTCCGTCCGAACGGGGTCTGGCGATGGTCTTCCAGTCCTACGCGCTCTATCCGCATATGAGCGTGCGCAATAACATCGCCTTCCCGCTGAAGATGGCGGGCATGGACAAGGCAGAGATCGACCGCAAGGTGGATGATGCCGCCCGCGTGTTGAATCTCGGCGACTATCTGGATCGCAAGCCGCGCCAGCTTTCGGGCGGCCAGCGTCAGCGTGTCGCCATCGGCCGCGCTATCGTGCGCCAGCCTTCAGCCTTCCTCTTCGACGAGCCGCTGTCGAACCTCGATGCTGCGCTGCGCGTCAACATGCGCATTGAAATCAGCGAGCTGCACCAGCAACTCAAGACGACCATGGTCTACGTCACCCATGATCAGGTGGAAGCGATGACCATGGCCGACAAGATCGTTGTGCTGAACAGGGGTAATATCGAACAGGTCGGTTCGCCGCTGGAGTTATACCGCAGCCCGCGAAACCTCTTCGTTGCGGGCTTCATCGGCTCGCCCAAGATGAATTTCATCAAGGGGCAGAATGCTGCGCAGATGAATGCGCACACGATCGGCATCCGTCCGGAACATGTGCTGCTGTCGACCGAAAGCGGCGACTGGAAGGGCAGGGTGATGGTGGCCGAACATCTCGGCTCCGACACGTTCCTGCATGTCGATGTCGAAGGTATCGGGATGGTGACGGCGCGCAGCAACGGCGATTTTGCGTCCAAGGCCGGCGACACGGTCTACCTGACGCCGGACAAGACGCGTATCCATAAATTCAATGAGAGCGGCCTTGCTATCTGAAGCGACCGCCGGCTGGGGGCAGACATGCGGAGCGGACAATCTCGTCCGGCCCGTGCTAACGGGAGGGCTTAGGGCTCTTTCGAAAGACCTTCAAGAGGACTGAAACATGACGTGCAAACTATCGCTGGCAACGCTCGACGAGGCGGCAAAGACCGCGGCCATTCCGGCTTACGATCGGGCGTCGCTGAAAGCCGGCATCGTGCACTTCGGCGTCGGCAATTTCCATCGCGCCCATCAGGCGATCTATCTCGACGATCTCTTCAATGCCGGCAGCGACCATGATTGGGCAATCATCGGCGCCGGCGTTCTGCCCTCAGACGCGGCCATGCGCGACAAGCTTGCCGCGCAGGATTTCCTGACGACCGTCGTCGAGCAGGACAACAACAGGACGGCGGCGCGTGTGACCGCGCCGATGATCGATATCCTGCCCGTCGGCGAACCTGACGTTGTCATCGCCAAGCTCGCCGATCCCGAGATCCGCATCGTCTCGATGACGATCACCGAGGGCGGCTATTTCATCGACGCGTCCGGCAAGTTCAATCCGGCGCATCCGGCGATTGCCGCCGACGGGCAGAACCCGTCTGCGCCGAAAACGGTCTTCGGTCTGATCGTTGCCGGTCTGAAGGCACGCAAGGACAAGGGCATCGCGCCCTTCACCGTCATGTCCTGCGACAACATTCCCCATAATGGCGTTGTGACCACGAATGCGGTTGTCGGCACGGCGAAGCTCTCCGATCCGGCTTTTGCGAACTGGATCAAGGCAAATGTCTCCTTCCCGAACGGCATGGTCGACCGCATCACGCCGGCCACCAGCCAGCGCGAGATCGATTTCTTGAAGGAGAATTTCGATATCGAGGACAACTGGCCGGTCTATTGTGAAGAATTCAAGCAGTGGGTGCTGGAAGACAAGTTCCCGATGGGGCGTCCGGCGCTCGAAAAGGTCGGCGTCACTTTCGTACCTGACGTCACGCCCTATGAGCACATGAAAATCCGCATCCTCAACGGCGGCCATGCGGCGATCGCCTATCCGGCGGCACTGATGGATATTCATTTCGTGCATGAATCGATGGAAAACGATCTGATACGCGCCTTCCTCGCCAAGCTCGAAAATGAGGAAATCATCCCTATCGTGCCGCCGGTGCCGGATACGTCGCTCGCCGATTATTTCAAGCTGATCGAGCGCCGCTTCCTCAATCCCAAGATTGCCGACACGATCCCGCGTCTGGCGCAGGACGGCTCCAACCGTCAGCCGAAATTCATCCTGCCGTCGACGCTCGACAATCTCAGCCAGGGCCGGGATGTCGTCGGCCTTGCGCTCGTCTCCGCGCTTTGGTGCCGCTACTTCTTCGGCAAGAGCGACAGCGGCAAGGAGATCGTCTTCAACGATGCCAGCGCTGAGCGCCTGCATGAGGCGGCCGTCAAGGCAAAAGACGATCCAGCCGCCTTCCTCGTCTTCGACGATATTTTCGGCGAAGTGGCGAAATCCGATGTTTTCCGCAAACGTTTCGCCCATGCGCTGAAAACCCTGTGGGAAAAGGGCACGAAGGAAACGTTGCAGCTCTATCTCGACGGCAAACTCGCGGTGTAAGAAATCCTGATGGCGGCGTTTCTGCCGCCATCCCGGCCTTGCGTACAAAGCAGGACGGTCTCTTCCGAACTGAACTCAGGTTGGGTCTTTCATGGCTGATGCTGAACCACGGCTGGTCATTTTCGATTGCGACGGCGTACTCGTCGACAGCGAGCCGATTTCGATCTCCGTTCTCGTCAAGGCGATGGCCGATCTCGGCGTGACGATTACCGAGGACGAGGCCTATGAGCGTTTCCTCGGCAAGAGCCTGGCAACTCTGATCGACATATTGGAGACGGAGTTCAACGTGCATGCCCACGAGGAATTCCTGGAAGGCATCCGCACCAGTCTCTACGCCCGATTCCGCACTGAGCTGAAAGCCATGCCAGGCATTGACGAGACGATCGATGCACTTGGCATTCCCTGCTGTGTCGCCTCGTCCAGCCAGGTCGAACGGATAAGGCTATCGCTCTCGGTCACCGGGCTCTTGCCAAAGTTGCCGAACATCTTCAGTGCCAGCATGGTCAAGCGCGGCAAGCCGGCGCCGGATCTCTTCCTTTATGCTGCCGACCAGATGCGTGTGGAGCCGCGTGACTGTGTCGTTATCGAGGACAGTCCGGCAGGTATTGCTGCAGCCAAGGCGGCGGGCATGACAGTCTTTGCCTTCACTGGCGGCTCGCATGCAAATTTCGCTGGATATCGCGAGGAACTCGATCGTCTTTCGCCGGAAGTCGTGTTTGACGCCATGCCGGAATTGATACAACTTGTCCGCAAACAAAAGCTGGACGGGACTCAGCATTGATGCGTGATCATGTGGTTGCGGTGGATATCGGCACGAGCAGCGCACGCGCCGGTGTCTTTGACACGCATGGCCGCCTGCTTGCCAAGGCTGAACATCCAATCCTCATGAACCGGCCGCGCGAGAACCATGCCGAGCATGATTCTGAGGATATATGGTCGGCCGTTTGTATTGCCGTGCGTGCAGCCTTGGGCCAGTCCGGCATTGAGGCTGCCGCAATCGGCGCGATCGGTTTCGACGCCACCTGTTCGCTTGTGGTGCGCGATACCGAAGGCAGGCAGATCAGTGTTTCCACCAGCGGTGAGAGGCGCTTCGATACGGTCGTCTGGCTCGATCACCGGGCGCTGAAGGAGGCAGATTTCTGTACGGCGACGAAGCATGAAGTGCTGGAACATTCCGGCGGCGTCATGTCGCCGGAAATGGAAATGCCGAAGCTGATGTGGCTGAAGAAGGAGCTGCCGGCGACCTGGGCGAACACCGGATACCTTTTCGACCTTGCCGATTTCCTGACGTGGAAGGCAACCGGCTCGCTTGCCAGATCCCGCTGCACGCTGACGGCCAAATGGAATTATCTAGCCCATAAGGAAAGGGGCTGGCAGGGAGACTTCCTGAAGCAGATCGGCCTTGAGGATTTGCTGCTTCGTGGCAGGCTGCCGGAGGACTCGGTGGCGGTTGGAGAAAGCGTCGGCAAACTGACGCCGGATGCTGCCGAAGCGTTGGGCCTGACCTCCAATTGCCATGTTTCGGCCGGGATGATCGATGCCTATGCCGGCGCGCTCGGTACACTCAGCGGCTATGCCGGCGATCCGGAGAAGCTCGAGCAGCAGCTTGCGCTCATTGCCGGGACATCGAGCTGCGTCGTTGCCTTTTCCCCCGAGCGAAAGCCAAGCCAGGGAATGTGGGGGCCCTATTACGAGGCGGTTTTTCCGCAATCGTGGCTCGTCGAGGCCGGTCAATCCGCGGCCGGTGCACTCCTCGATCATATCGTGCGCATGCACGCGACCGGCGGTGAGCCAACCGCGGCGCTGCATCAGAAGATCGTCGGCCGCATCGCGGAACTGAGAGCAGAAGCGGGTGACGCGCTCGGTGCACGGATCTTCGTCCTTCCGGATTTTCACGGCAATCGGTCGCCATTGGCTGATCCGCATGCTGTCGGTGTCGTCAGCGGGCTGACGCTCGATACGTCCTTCGACGGTCTCTGCGCGCTCTATTGGCGGACCGCCATCGGCATTGCGCTCGGTATCCGTCACATTCTCGAAAAGATGAGAGATCACGGTTACATGCCGGATACGCTGCATGTGGCTGGTGGGCACGTGAAGAACCCCATTCTGATGGAGCTCTATTCGGACGTGACGGGTTGCAAGGTCATCGTGCCTGACATGAACGAGGCGGTCCTGCTTGGCACTGCGATCGCTGCATCAGTTGCCTGCGGCTCGCACAAGGATTTGGCGGCGGCGGGGAGGGAGATGTATCCCGGCGGCTCCGAGCGTCTTCCCAACAGGAGCAAACAGGCGCTTTACGACCGCGACTATCGCCGCTTTCTCGCGATGTACCGCCACCGGGCCGAACTGGAAGCGGTCGAATAATTCAGCGGTTAGCCGTTTCCCCAAGGATGGTCGCAAATTCCACCATGCGGCGGCGGCGTTGGCTTGCCTCTTCGCCAGCATTCAAAATGACCGCCTCGGACAGGCAGTCGAGCAGGGCGATCAGCGGCGGCAGGTTATCCATATCAGGCGCGCGGGCAGGCGGTAACGGCAGGACGACATTCGACTGTTCCGGCAGCCAGTCCGCATGCTGAGCGGAAATCAGGATCACTTTATAACCGTAACGCCGGGCAGTGCGCGCAAGCAGCCGTGACCTGGCGAAGCGCCGACAATCTATGATGACGAGCACGGCATCCTCGACGAAGGCACGGGCGAAAAGCTCCGCGAAGCGATTACCTGCGCCGTCGATCGCACGCACACTGTCGCGAGCCTGGGTCAGTCGCTGGCAGAAATGGCTGGAGAAGCCTGACAGTCTTGCGTGGGTGGCGACGAAGACCTCTTTGGATGCGCCGATCATCGCGACGGCTTCGCCCCAATGCGGCTGGGCGGTCAGATGATAGATGTGATGCAGTGCCTGTATCTGCTCCGCCACGAGAACGGCGAGCGGCTTACCATCCGATGCGTCGGTTTGCAGTTCCGTCATCGAACTCTGGAACTGGACCGGAGAGGTCGTTGCCGTTTCGCGGATTTCCACCTTCACGCTGTCCAGTCCCTGGTAGCCGAGCGCTCGCAAAAAACGGCCGACCGTCATCGGCGAGAGATCAAGCCGGTCGGCAACCGATGCAGCGGTTTCAAACGGCAGGTCGTTCAAATGTTCAGTAAAATATTTCGCGATGCGTCGTTCGGCGGGCGTGCCGGACTTCGCGTATTGCCTAAGCTTGTCTACAAAATCTTCCACGTCGCAGCCTCCCCCATATCCTCAGAGGCTTCCCGTGGATTCGTGGAGCCGAATCCCTGTTTTTTAATATTGTCCGGAAGCTCTTCTTAGGCCCACACGTATATCGAACGTTACGAACTATATATTAGCATGTAATTTTCGACAAGTTTTCTATTCAAGCATGTAATTTTCAACCGACTTGCCGCGAGACCGCGGGCTTCCTACATCACGCTGCGTAACGGAGACGCCAGAGAATGATCCTTGACGCCGCTCGCCTTTCTCTCCTCAACCTTTTTGCGCCGGAGACCCGGTCGGCTTTCTGGAAGGTTCTGGGGCTGACCGTGCTGGTGCTGATCGGCTTGTGGTTCGCCTTGCGCGGCCTGTTCATCAGTCTCGTATTTCCCTGGGTGACCGGGTTCTTTCCCGAGATGCCCGACTGGGCCGGCTGGCTCAGCTTCGTTTTCCTTGTCGCCGCCGGGATCGGACTTGCGCTCGCGCTGGCGCTGCTGCTTTCGCCGGTGACTGCGCTGATTGCCGGCCTCTTTCTCGACGATGTCGCCGAGGTGATCGAGAAGCGGGACTATCCGCAGGATGTGGCCGGCAAGGCCATGCCGCTCGGACCTGCGATGGCAAGCTCAATCAAGTTCCTGGGGGTGGTGATCGTCGGCAATATTATCGCCCTCTTGCTGCTCTTCATTCCCGGCGTCAATCTCGTGGCCTTCTTTCTTGTGAACGGCTACCTGCTCGGGCGGGAATTCTTTGAATTTGCGGCCATGCGCTTCCGTTCTCCTCCGGAGGCGCGACTGTTTCGCTCCAAACATGGTCCAACCGTCTTTCTCGGTGGCCTGGTGATTGCACTCTTTCTGGCGATCCCGATCGTCAACCTGCTCACGCCTCTCTTTGCCGCCGGCATGATGGTGCACCTGCACAAGTTGATCTCCGCGCGCGATCCCGATTTCCGAGCCTAGCTTTCACGCAAATCCGAACGAAAACCGCGCTACACCTTTGGTGAATTGCTTTAGCCGGGCAGCGCTGGCGCTTCATACATCGCCGCATATTCGGCGCTTGGCGGGATCGGCTTGATGACGTCGATCAAGACGCCGTTGGGATCGGCGGTAATGAAGTGGCGCTGGCCGAAATCCTCGTCTCGGATCGTGCGCAGGATCGGCAACCCTGCCTCCGTGCAAATGGCGTAAATCGCGTCCACATCCTCGACCTCGAAATTCAGGAGAAGGCCGGAGATCTTGCCGCGGCCGGCGGCCGGGATGGTTTCGTGGCTACCGTCGAGCACGGCAAGCGTCACATGCTCATCCTCGATCGATTGCAGATGGACATACCAGTCGCTTTCGAAGAGAGGCTGGAAACGGAAATGACGGCAATAGAAGGCAGACGTCCCGGCAACATCATCCGTCATGATCACGGGATAATAGCTCGTCGATTTCATCACGTTCCTCTTTCTGGATTTTACGTACATTCTGTATGTTTTTGTTATTAACATACATGCTGATTGTATGTAAACCGAGATCATGAGTCGCAGTAACCGCGAGAGAACCGAGCAAACGAGACAGGCGCTGATGGATGCCGCGCGCCGGCTTTTCGTCGAGAAGGGATATGCCGAGACGGCGACGCCCGAGATCGTCGCAGAGGCGGGTGTAACGCGCGGTGCGCTCTATCATCACTTCGAAGACAAGAAAGCGCTTTTCCGGGCGGTGATCGAAAGGGAGGCGGCCGGTGTCGCCGACGAGATCGAGCGGCGCGCAACGCGGCAAACCGCACCGCGTGAAGCGCTGCTTGAAGGTGCTGCGGCCTATTTCGATGCAATGGAAATGGAAGGGCGAACACGGCTGCTTCTGCTCGAGGCACCGGCCGTGATCGGCCTGCCCGCGACAGCAAAGATCGACGCGGAGAATGCCGAGGCGACATTGCGGGCAGGGCTCGAAGCCTTGTTGCCACAGGCCAGTGCCAGCGATTTGCTCGAGCCATTGACCGCCATGCTCTCGGCAGCTTTCGATCGCGCTGCGATCGCCATCGAAGCAGGCGGCAGTCGTGAAGATTATGAGCGGGGAATAGCTGCCCTACTCGACGGTCTCGCCGATCAGCTGCGGCGGTAGCTCGACCAGCGGCGCCGGGATATCGCTGCTCTTTTCCGGCGATTTGCAGATGTCGGCAATCACGCAACGCTCGCATTCGGGCCGACGGGCCTTGCAGGTATAGCGGCCGTGCAGGATCAGCCAGTGATGAGCGTGGTAGAGATATTGTTTCGGCACTACCTTCATCAGCCGGTCTTCAACCTCGTCAGGCGTCTTTCCGGGCGCGAGCCTGATGCGGTTGGCGATCCGGAAGATATGGGTGTCGACCGCCATCGTTGCCTGACCGAAGGCCATTGACAGGACGACATTGGCGGTCTTGCGGCCGACGCCCGGCAGGCGCACCAGTTCCTCGCGCGTCTCCGGCACCTTGCCGCCGAACTCGTCGACCAGCATTTGCGAGAGCGCAATGACGTTCTTCGCCTTGTTGCGATAGAGGCCGATCGTCTTGATGTAGTCGCGGACCTTTTCTTCGCCGAGATCGAGCATCTTCTGTGGCGTATCGGCGATCCTGAACAGCGCGCGGGTCGCCTTGTTGACACCGGCATCCGTCGCCTGGGCGGAGAGGGCGACTGCCACGACGAGCGTGAAGGGATTGCTATGTTCCAGCTCGCCGCGCGGTTCCGGCCGCTGGACGGAAAAGCGGCGAAAGATCTCTTCACGCTCGGCCAGCGAGTAGGCTGTCTTGACCGGCACCGCCGGCTTGCGGCGGGTGATCACATTCGAGTTTAGCGACGGTTTGGTATTGGATTTGAGTTTCGGATTGGCCATGGAAAATCTATACTCAGTCGCCATGATGGAAAGCAACGCCGACAGCCGAAACGAGCAGCCTGTTTTTGCGGCCGAACTCTTTCCCTATCGCTCGCTTGGGCGGAAGGGTTTCAAGCTATTGCTCGCCATATCGGGTGCGATCTGCTTCATGTACGGCATGTTCTTCATCGTCACCGGCGCCTGGCCGATCGGCTTTTTCTTCGGCCTGGACTTCGTACTTCTCTACGGGGCTTTCTGGCTGAACTATCGCTCCGGCAGGGTGCGGGAAGAGGTAACTGTTTCGCGTACGGATGTCTCCGTGCGCAAGTTCTCTCCGTCCGGCCGCATGATCGAGCATCATTTCAATCCGTTCTGGACGCGTTTCCTCGTGCGCCGGCATCAGGAGATCGGCATTCTCTCCATGCATATTTTCGGCGAGGGCAAGCGCACGGATGTCGGCTCCTTTCTCAATCCTGACGATCGCGAAAGTTTCGCCAAGGCCTTCAAGGGCGCGCTGGCAACGGTAAAACAGCGTCTCTGAGAGATCACGCAAGAAACGGGTGGTTTGGTTCGCCGGCCTTGATTATCTCCTTTGTAAAGGAGAAAAACGATGAACATGATCGCGAAGCTCGAAACAGACATCACCCCTGATGGACCCGATTACGACACCGTCCGTCGGGTCATTGAACTGATCAGCGAGGAATATCGCGACCAGCCGTCGCTGGAAGCGATCGCCGCGCGGCTGAACCAATCGCCGACGCAACTCCAGAAGACCTTTACCCGCTGGGCCGGCCTTTCGCCCAAGGCCTTTCTGCAGGCCGTCACGCTGGACCATGCCAAGCGGCTCTTGCGCCAGGAAGAAATGCCGCTGCTTGAAACGTCGATCGAGGTCGGTCTGTCCGGCCCGAGCCGCCTGCACGACCTGTTCGTGACGCATGAGGCAATGTCGCCGGGCGAATGGAAGGCGAAGGGCGGCGGACTGACGATCCGCTACGGGTTCCACACATGTCCCTTCGGCACGGCGCTCGTCATGGTCACGGACCGCGGCCTTGCGGGTCTCGCCTTCAGCGATTCCGGTGATGAGAAGGCTTGCCTGGAGGATATGACCTGCCGTTGGCCAAATGCGGAATATGTGGAAGACCGCGAGGCGACGGCGCCTTATGCCGAACGCATCTTCCAACCGGGCCGCTGGACATCCGACCAGCCGTTGCGGGTCGTGCTGATCGGAACGGATTTCCAGGTCAACGTCTGGCAGAGCCTTCTGAAAATTCCCTTCGGTAAGGCCGTGACCTATAGCGACATTGCCAAGGACATCGGCCGACCGACTGCCATGCGCGCCGTCGGTGCGGCAGTCGGGGCCAATCCGATTTCCTTCGTCGTGCCCTGCCATCGCGCACTTGGGAAAAATGGCGCGTTGACCGGTTACCATTGGGGTCTGACCCGCAAGCGGGCCATGCTCGGCTGGGAATCGGCACACGCCTGAACGAAATATACCGAAGCCGCTCAGGCGGCTTCGGCGAGCTCCAGCAATGCCTTTGCGGCACTTTCATCCGTTATGAGCGTATTGCAGCCGATGCGCTTGATCGTTGCACGGATCGCGACGGCACGATGGGCGCCGCCGGAGGACAGTACGATGTGTTTTGCTTCCTTCAGTGTATCGAGATCAACCGACATCACCCGCTGATTGATCGAGTGATCGACGGAGTTGCCGTCCTTGTCCAGAAAGTTGAACATGGTGTCGCAGACGCAGCCGGCATCGATCAGCTGCTGCAGCTCGGCCTTTGAAATCCACCCCTCGGAGAGCGAGGTCGAATGCGGACCGATATCGCCGCAGCTGACGATCGCGAGATCAAGGTTTTCCGCCAGCCGGTAGATCGTATCGAGCCCGCATTTTTCGATGAGATTGCGTTTGGTTTCGATAGAATCGACGAGCAACGGGGCGAGAAACATATAACACTCCGCGCCGAGCTGATTGGCGAGGCGCCAAGTGTAGTCGATTGGATTCGTCTGGTGAACGGCGACGATACCGCCGAGCAGGGAAACGATCTTGCAGTTGTCGCGGCGCGGCGGGCGGAAGCTTGCAAGAGAAGCCGTCATCGTGCGGCCCCAACCGACGCCTATCGTATAATCGTCCGGAATGGCCTCCGACAGGAACTGGCCCAGCGCCAGCCCGACATTCTTTGCCAGTGAATTCACATCACATTTGGCGGGCTCCGGCACGACGATCGCCTCGTCCAGGCCATAGGCCCGTTCCAGCTTGACCGAAAGCTCCACACAGTCGCCGATCGAGTCGTTGATCCAGATCTGTACTTCGCTGCGTTTCATCGCCTCGTCGAGCAGCCGGATGACGGTCGTGCGACTGATCCCGAGCTGTTCGGCAACATCCTTCTGGGTCAGGCCCTCGTTGTAATAGAGCCATGCCGCCCGCAGCCGGAGTGAGGAGGCTTCGGAATAAGCAGTGTGCGTGCCGCGTTTCAGCTTGACCACATCTCCTCCCGCGCCGATTTCGCCCTAGATCTTTGCCATCGATGGCATAAGATTGGGGCATCGGCTTTGTTCCCGCGATAATGCCGGGTGTGACACTTATGTCAATTGAAATGCACAAATGTCCTTGACTTTTCGTTGCGGGAGCGGCGATAGTCATGGTCGACAATGTCGTTCTTGTCCGTCCGAGGAGGGCAATGTGCGGGCATGCGGAAAGTCACGATCGGCCCATCAGCCGCACGCGGCAGCGCTTGTAAGGCGCTTGTCGTTTTCCGGCGGTTGGACCAACGCGCCTGGGAACACCGCCAATGTCTCTCACGTTTATGACTCATCCGTGACGGTGGCGCGTCTTTTCGCCTGCAGCATGCAAACCATCGGTCCTCAGATCACCTCTTTGCCGGGCGGAACTCGCGCCGGTCCGCAGTCCAAGTTCAAAAAGGATTTTGACCATGACGTCCAAGCTTGACCAACTCCGCGAGATCACAACCGTCGTTGCCGATACCGGTGACATTCAGGCTGTTGCTCGCCTGAAGCCGGTTGATTGCACGACCAACCCATCCATCGTTCTCAAGGCACTCGGTACCGAGATGTTTGCCGATGACATGAAGGAAGCGATCGCCTGGGGCAAGAAGCTCGGCGGTGACGCCGATGCAGCGGCCGCAGCCGTTGCCGATCGCCTCGCTATCTCCGTCGGTTCTGCCCTCGTAAAGCTCGTTCCCGGCCGCGTTTCGACTGAAGTCGATGCCGACCTCTCCTTCGATACCGAAGCTTCGCTCAAGAAGGCGCGCAGCATCATCGCCGCCTACAAGGAGCGCGGCATCGAGAAGGACCGCATCCTCATCAAGCTCGCTTCCACCTGGGAAGGCATTCGCGCCGCCGAAATCCTTCAGAAGGAAGGCATCGACTGCAATCTGACCCTGCTTTTCTCCAAGGCCCAGGCTATTGCCTGCGCTGACGCCGGCGTGTTCCTGATCTCGCCCTTCGTCGGCCGCATTCTCGACTGGTACAAGAAGTCGACCGGCAAGGATTTCACTGCCGAAGAAGATCCGGGCGTTCTGTCCGTTCGCGACATCTACAATTACTACAAGGCCAATGGCATCAAGACCGTCGTCATGGGCGCCTCCTTCCGCAACACCGGCGAAATCGAAGCGCTGGCCGGTTGCGACCGTCTGACCATCGCTCCGAACCTGCTCGATGAACTGTCCAACGACCAGGGTAAGCTCGAGCGCAAGCTATCGCCCGAAACGATCAAGCCGGCCCCGAAGGTCACGGTCGATGAAAAGACCTTCCGCTGGATGATGAACGAAGATGCGATGGCGACGGAAAAGCTCGCAGAAGGCATCCGCGCATTCGCAAAGGATCTCGGCACACTGCGCAGCCAGGTCCGCAAGGAACTGCAGCTTGCTGCTGCATAAGGCTGCCAAGCCGCACTTTGATGAAAGGCGCGGGTGCCGATGGCATCCGCGCCTTTTTCATCTTGATATCAAGGGCATAGAGGCTCGGAGGATTGACGTGGCTGACGAGGATGACGGAAATTCGCTGGTCTCGCTTGCCTACAAGCACGCAAGCTTCATCCTTTCGGTGCTCGGTGGTCTCATAGTCTTTCTGCTGCTGACCTCGCGGGAGGTCAGCGCCAGCAATATCCTGTTTGGCTGGAATGCCTCGGCAATCATCTTCATCGGGCTGAGCTGGCGCAAGATGCTTCGGGCGACCGTTGAAAGCATCAGGAAACGATCCGAAGATCTCGACTTTTCCGATACTTTCCTGCTTTTCCTATCGATTGCAGCGGCTCTCGCCAGCATTGCCGGAATCGGCATCGAGCTTCATTCGATCAAGGATGCACCGGCGGATGTCGCGCTGTGGCGCGCTGCTGCTGCGATCCTGACTATTCTGATCTCCTGGTTTTTCCTGCACACGCTTTTCACGATCCATTACGCCCACTATTTCTATGGCGGTTCGGATAAGTGCGAAGGGCTTAAATTCCCTGATGGAATCGAGGAGCCCGCCTATTGGGACTTCCTCTATTTCTCTTTCACGATCGGTGTCGCGGCACAGACGGCCGATGTGGCCGTGACATCGACGACGATGCGCAAGTTCACCCTGCTGCATGCGCTGCTGTCGTTCCTGTTCAACACCACCATTCTCGCACTTGCGATCAATGTCGGCGCAAGCCTGCTTTAGAGTCTCTCCGCGGATCGGAAAAATCTCTCGAACTCTGCGAGGTCACCCGAAGCAACATCTGAAATCGCCCAGAACGTCAGTCCGCCATCCGACCATTGTACCATGTTGTAGCCGTCGCGCTCTGTCGTCGTCTGGGTGCCCGAAGCCGTGGGCCAGATGAACAGGTTGATGACGTGGCCGTGGCGCCTGTAAACAAGGGCGGCAACGGCACGGCCGCCGATATAGTCCACGCGGCCCCCGACTAGCGGAAATCCGTCCTTCGTGAGATCGCTGACTGGCGGCGAGAAATCGATCTTGCCATTGAACCAGGGCTTCACCGTATGCTGGTCCGAGGTCAGGACGTCGGTCAGATGGTCGGCCATCATCGACCTGACATGGCTTGCCATGATCTCGTCCTGCAGGATGAGGGTCTGCGATGGAGTGTTGATGAACAGGAAAGCGCTTGCCGCCAAGACCGCCAGCGAGGGAATGAAACTCCACTGCCGCGCGAGGTCAAAGGCGCGGCGCCAGAAGGGCGGCCGGTGTGCTCGAGGCAAGCTGGAGGCGGCCGCTGTCTGTTCGAAGGACAGCATGGACAAGACTTGTGAACGCAGGGCTTCGGGCGGCCTCCATCGGACGCCGTCCTGGTCGATGATCTTTCTCACCGCCGTAACCCTTTCCATCTCCGTCCGGCAGCTCTCGCAGGTCGCCAGATGACCCTCGAATTGCGCGGCATGGACGCCATCGAGTTCGCCGTCGACGAAGCCGTGGAGCATGATGCGCCATTCGGCGCAGGCATTTTGATGGGCTTCGCTCATCCTTCCGCCTCGCTCTTGTTGCATGCATCCCAGATGTCGGCGAACTCGCGCCGCGCCCTGGCAAGGCGCGACATGACGGTGCCGATCGGCGCATCGATGATTTCTGCTATCTGTCGGTAGGAGAGGTCTTCGAGTTCACGCAGCACGATGATTTCCCGCATCGTTTCGGGAAGCTTGCTGATGACGTCGCGAACACGCTGCTGCTCCGTCTGCCGGATCATCGCTGTTTCCGGAGAATCCTCTTCCGATGCGACTTGATAGCCTTCGTCTTCATCGGGATCGGCACCGCCGGTCTCGTCCAGATGCCGTTCGAAACGGGCCTTGCGGCGATCCTGCTGGCGCCAGACGTGGCAGCAATTCCTGACGATCGCAAACAGCCAGGAGCGCGGATCGCCGCCGCGATATGTTTCGAAATTGCGGTAGGCGCGCAGAAAGGCTTCCTGGACGATATCCTGCGCGGCCTCGGCGTCGCGGCTAAGGAAGCGGGCGAAATTATAGGCCGCGTCGAGATGCGGGATAATCACGTCCTGAAAGCGATGCATGAATTCATGCTGGGTCGCCGCGTCGATCTTTGCGGCAATCCGTTCGCTGCCGGATTTCTCTGCAGCCATGAGATGGAACAGTCGCGTCACGCCGGCGAACAGCACCTGTAGCGGTGATGGTCGAACATGGGCGCGCGGCGCCTGGCCGCCGAGCAGGAAAGTCCAGTCGATCGATCCGACGGGATAGGTGATCTGAGCGTTTGTCATCATCCTCCCTGCCTCAACAGCAGCCGATTGGGACGTGAGAGCCGCAGGTATTGGATGCGGCCTCCTGCAGTCTAGACCGATCGGCGCGCAGTTTTATTCCAGAAAATCTCGATTTATTTGCGCTGGGATCGATGTCAGCTCTGGGTAGTAAAAATAATGTCGTTTTTCCAATGGGTTGAAAGAAATTTCCGGGAAATCGGGAATAAGCATCCGGTGCCTTCGATCTAGTTCGTCAGCGGGGACGTCAGAGCAATCGCAGTCTTCGCCAGTCGAAATGCCATCAACAAGAGGAGGCATAATCATGTTGTCAATGTCACGTCGCGCCGTCCTGGGATCGGCTGCCGCTGCGGCCGCATTCGGTCTGTCTTCGAAGATCGAATTCGTCATGCCGGCATTTGCCGAGACGCCGTTGGAACCGACAGTCGGCTTCTACAAATACAAGGTCGGCGATATCGAGGTCACGGCGATCTATGACGGTATCTGGAAAAAGCCGCACGACCCAGCCTTCATCAAGAACGCCTCGATCGAAGACACCAAGGAGGCGCTTTCCAAGGCCGGGCTCACGACCGAATTCATGCCGATCCCGCTGACGGTGGTCGTGCTGAAGGTCGGTGGTCGCACGATCATGATGGATGCCGGCTCCGGCGTCGGTCAGTGGCAGGAGAATGCCACGCATCTGCCGGCGAACATGGCGGCGGCCGGTATCGACTACAAGAAGATCGATACGATCATGATCTCGCATTTCCACCCCGATCATGTTTGGGGCCTGATGGAAAAGGGAACGAACAACCCGGTTTTCCCGAATGCAGAACTCATCGTCAACGCGATGGAATACAACTGGTGGACGGAGCCCGGCCGCGTCGAGAAGCTTGCCGAAGGCAGAAAGCCGGCCGGCAAGCGCATCGCCGCCGTCTTCCCGAAATGGAAGAACTGGAAGCTGGTGGATGACGGGGCCGACGTCGCGCCCGGCGTCCGGCTGCTGTCGGCGCCCGGCCATACGCCTGGTCATTCGACCTATCTGGTGAGCTCCGGAAACAAGCAGCTGCTCGTCTCCGCAGACATCATGTACGTGCCTGCGCTGCTCGCGCCGCATCCCGACTGGCAGGGCAGCTACGATCAGGACGGACCGACGGCGATAGATACGCGCCGCCGTCTCATCGATCGCGTCATCGCAGACAATATCGCGATCTGCGGTTCGCACTTTCCGTTCCCCGGCTCAGGCACCTTCGTCAAGGACGGAAGCGCCTATGGCTTTACCCCGACAATCCAGGCCTGAAAGGCTCCAAGGAGACGATCATGATCAAGACCAGCAAATACGTGGTTCTAACCTTCATCGGCCTTTGTGCCGCTTCCGCCGGCTTTACGGCGATCAGTGCGCTGCCGGCTTTTGCCGTCGACAACATGGAATCGACGGACGCACCGGACCTTACTTCGGTGCGTGCCAAGATCGACGCCAAGGACTATGCCGGCGCGCTCCAGGAGCTCCGCGACCTCGCTGAAGATAACCAGCAGGCAGACGTGTATAATCTGATGGGCTTCACGCTGCGCAAGACCGGCGACTTCAAGACGTCGCTGACCTATTACACCAAGGCGCTGGAACTTCAGCCGGATCACAAAGCGGCCCGCGAATATCTCGGCGAACTCTATATCGAGACCGGCGACATGGCGAAGGCCGAGGAGCAGGTGTCCGTGCTCAAGCAGCTCTGCCCTACGGGCTGCGAAGAGCTTGAGGACCTGCAAGATGCCATCGCAGCGAAAGGAGGCAACTAAACGGCATGTAGACTGCAAGGCAGGCGGGTCTACCGCCTGCTTTCTTCGAAGAGGAGGTTACAATGGAAAACGCTTTAGCGGAAAACGCTTCGGGCCGGGTTCGGCTGGCCGATCTCATTCTTCTACTTGGCAGGTTCCTGCTGGCCCTGATCTTCCTGCATGAAGGCGCGACGCTTGCGGCCGATATGACTGCTACGCTCGCTGCCTTTCAGAAGCTCGGATTGCCGGCGATCGTGACATTTGGTGTCGTCGCCCTGCAGCTCGGCGCCGGTCTCTCCGTTGCCGCCGGCCTGCTGAGCCGGCTCGGCTCGGCGGCGCTAGGGCTGTTCTGCCTCGCTACGGCCTTTCTGTTTCATACCAACTTTGCGAGCCAGAACGAGTTGCTGCATTTCGAGAAGGATCTTGCAATGGCCGGCGGCATGCTCGTCCTGGCGGTGAGGGGCGCTGGATCGATATCAATCGACAATCTCGTGAAGCGACAGGTGAAGGAGTTGCATCCCTGGCTCAAGGCGGTGCTCTAGCCAACGGAAGTCTCCAGCACCGCCGTCACACCCGCGATCAGAAGATCGCCTGTCCTGCCATCAACGCGAGGATAAGGAAAATCAGGAAGATAACGAGGAATATGCCGAAGAGTACGCGCGCGATCGTCGCGGTCGCCGCGGAGATGCCGGAGAAGCCGAAAAAGCCGGCGACGATCGAAATTACCAGAAATATCAGAGCCCATTTTAACATGGATATCCTCCTTCCGTGATTGCCGGGAGAAGACGCGCCAAAGCCGATTTTGTTCCAAATTGCTAAAATGGAACGCCCTTCCTTGAAGGCGCATTACTTTGCCTCGCAAAGGCTTTTCAAAGAGGTCCCGATCTGTTTGAAGGGATCGTCATCGATTTGCCCCATCGACGAAAGCCATCGTCCATGAATGCCTTTCTGGACCCCCAGGTCATATCCGCCTATCTCCAAGTGATCATGATCAACATCATCCTGTCGGGGGATAATGTGATCGTCATCGGCATGGCAGCCGCCGGCCTCTCCGCCGATTTGCGCGGGAAAGCGATCGTCGCCGGCATTGCCGCAGCCGCCGTCGTCCGCATCGTTTTTGCCGTTATCGCCGCCCAGTTGCTCTTCATCAAGGGCATCACGCTCGTCGGCGGCCTGCTGCTTCTGTGGATCTGCTGGACGATGTTCGGCGAGTTGCGGGAGAGGGGCGAAGAGGGGGCTCAGGAGGAAGCCGGCCACCACGCTCACAGGCCTAAACTTTTCCGGAAGGCGATCGGCCAGATCATCTTTGCGGACCTTTCCATGTCGCTCGACAATGTCCTGGCCGTCGCCGGTGCCGCGAAGTCGAACATGCACGCCTTGATCTTCGGCCTTATCCTTTCCGTCATCCTGATGGGTGTCGCATCCAGCCTCGTGGCAAGACTGCTTAACCGTTTCCGCTGGATCGGCTGGATCGGCCTCGCCATCATCGTCTATGTGGCGCTCGACATGATATGGGAAGGCGGCATGGAGCTGTTCGCGATTTATGGTCAGGCCCAATAGCCGGGTCTAGATTTTCAGGCTTGATAGCAGCGATATGAGCTGGGACTGGCGCTGTGTGCCCGTCTTGGCGAGAACCTTCTTCACATAGCCGCGCGTCGTCTCATAGGTCAGGCCGGATATCTCGGCGATCTGGCGTGGCGATGAACCATCCATCAGCAGGCGCGCGACCGTCGTTTCCTGAGGCGTGAGCGAAAAGAGCCGGCGCAGCAAGTCGCGGCTTGGGGCCACTCGCTCCGAGAGATCCGTGATGATCGCGACTGCGGCGGAATGCGAGAAGAGTTCGGCAGGTATACCGTTCAGCCGCTGGGCACGGATTATCAGCGGCGCCTTTCCGGGACGGGAAAACAGGACCGGCGTGGAAGCGGCCGGATTGGTGAGCGGTTCCTTCGAAAGGGTTGCCTGCAGGTGGCGTCGCAGGAGCCCCGTCTCTTCCTGGCGGAGAGTGACGAGTTCGCGATCGGCAATCCGGATGTTGTCGTCGAGCAGCATCTCTGCCCGCTGGTTCAGCCTGGTGATGCGCCCAAAACGGTCGAAAAAGACCACGGCGGTGCCGGCGAGCTCGAATGCCTCGCTCATGCTGTCGATCTTGGCGACATGCAGCGCGCGGATGATGTCGGCGGCGGCAGTCAGCCTCGACTGCATCTTCACAAGCACGCGCTCATCATCGCGATCGAAGGGCTGGTCTTGAATTCGGCGCTGCAGGTTGAGGCTCAGCATCGTATCACCGGAGGTGAAGCCCACCATGGCGGAATAGCGGAAGCGGAAGCGGGCCAGGAACTCGGTGTAGAAGCTCTCGTGCTTGAATTCTTCCTCGCCGGCGATGTCGTGTTCGATGACGACACTCTTGGCCATCGCAACCGCCAGGCCGCGTTCGCGGAAGTCACGCTGATACCATTCCTCGTCGAAATAAACCTTGAAGGCCTCCAGCAAGTTCGGGGTCGTCAGGAAGCCGGCGGGGAATTTCCCGCGCACCGGCATGATATGCGTGCCGATGGAACCGGTGGCGCGGCTGATCTGCTCCAGCGTGCGCTCCCAGCTTGCCGGCATAAGAGCGGATTCCAGCAACCCGTCTAAAGCCGTTTCAAGCTCGGAGATATCAATGCGCGTCGCCATGAGTAGGTAATGCCTGACTGATCTCTTTCATCCGACAAGGAAGCACACTTATCGCGAGCCGACAAATAGTGTGAAACGGCAATTCCACGTTTAGAAATAGTATTTGCAGTTGTATTACGACAAAGTGACAAAAGTCACTGATGGCGACAGTGACTTTTGAATCAGATCAAGATTTTGCCGTTCAACTATCCGTGATTGATCATAACGTGACGGACGGCGGTATAGTCTTCCAGAGCGTAGACGGACATGTCCTTGCCGTAGCCTGATTGCTTGAGGCCACCGTGCGGCATCTCGTTGACCAGCATGAAATGCGTGTTGATCCAGGTGCAGCCATATTGCAGGCGAGCAGCAGTCTTCATGCCGCGGCCGACATCCCTGGTCCAGACGGATGAGGCGAGGCCGTAATCGCTGTCGTTTGCCCAGTTCACCGCATCCTCTACCTCGGTGAAGCGGGTGACAGAGACGATGGGTCCGAAAACTTCACGGCGGACGATCTCATCTTCCTGCGTTGCACCCGCGACGACCGTCGGCGCGAAGAAGAAGCCTTTATCGCCAGAGATCCTGCCGCCGGTGGTGATTTCCATATGCCTATGTTCGGAGGCGCGGGTGACGAAGCTTTCAACACGGTCGCGCTGGCGCTTGGAAATCAACGGGCCAATTTCGTTCTCGGTGTCGTCAGCCTGGTTGAAGCGGATGCTGGAGACGGCCGATGTCAGGTCGGCGACGAAATTGTCGTAGACCTTCGCATCAGCGTAGATCCGGCAAGCGGCTGTACAGTCCTGGCCGGCATTATAGTAACCGAAGGTGCGGATGCCGGCGACGACTGCATCGATATCGGCGTCGTCGAAGACGATGACCGGCGCTTTGCCGCCAAGTTCCAGATGGGTGCGCTTGACGGTCTTGGCAGCGGCCTGCAGCACTTTCTTGCCGGTCGCAATGTCGCCGGTGATCGATACCATGTTGATCTTCGGATGGTTGATCAGGGCGTTGCCGACACTCTCGCCACGGCCGAGAACGATGTTGACCACGCCTTCGGGGAGGATATCGGCAAGGAGCTTTGCCATCTTCAGCGCTGTCAGCGGTGTCTGTTCAGACGGCTTGAAGACCACGGTATTGCCACCGGCGATGGCGGGTGCGAGCTTCCAGGCCATCATCATCAGCGGGTAGTTCCAGGGTGCAATCGAACCGACGATGCCGACAGGGTCACGGCGGATCATCGAAGTGTGGCCGGGAAGATATTCGCCGGAGACCGGTCCGTGCAGATTGCGCACGGCACCGGCGAAGAAGCGGTAACAATCGACGATGGCCGGGATTTCATCATTCAGAACTGCATTGATCGGTTTGCCGCAGTTCAGCGCCTCGAGCGTGGCGAAGCCCTGCGCATCCTTTTCAATGGCGTCGGCAATTTTCAGGAGGTAGGCAGAGCGTTCGGATGGTGTCGTCTGCGACCAGGCGACAAAGGCTTTCTCGGCCGCATCCACGGCGGCGTCGATCTGGCCGAGCGAGGCTTCCGCAAGGTTCAGCACCGTTTCGCCCGTCTTCGGGTTCAGAATGTGCTCTTCCGTTTCCGTGCCGCTTTCGAAGCGGGAACCGATCAGCATTTGCGTGTCCATGGGCGTTCTCCCTTGTGGTTGATCGAGTGGGGCGGAGGGGGTTCCGCATCCCGCTCCGGTTTATTTGCCGGCGCCGGCGATCTGGTCGCCGTCGCGAGTGAGGTAATAGGCTGCCAGGATCGGCAGGAAGGTGACGAGCACGACGACCATGGCGACCACATTGGTGACCGGGCGCTGACGGGGGCGGATCAACTCTTCGAGCATCCAGATCGGCAGCGTGGATTGCTGGCCGCCGGTGAAGGTGGTGACGATCACCTCATCGAAGGACAGGGCGAAGGCGAGCATGCCGCCGGCGAGAAGCGCGGTGCCGATATTCGGCAGGATGACATGGCGGAAGGTCTGGAAGCCGTCGGCACCCAGATCCATCGAGGCTTCGATCAGCGAGGCCGATGTCCGCCGGAAGCGGGCAACGGCGTTGTTGTAGACGACGACAACGCAGAAGGTGGCGTGACCGAGCACGATCGTCCAGACCGAGAAGGGGATGTCGAAGAGGCTGAAGGCGGAGCGAAGCGCAATGCCGGTGATGATGCCGGGAAGCGCGATCGGCAGAATGACGAGCAGCGAGATCGCTTCACGGCCAAAGAATTTCGTCTGGCTCACGGCGGCCGCACAGAGTGTGCCGAGGATCAGCGCAATCACGGTCGCGATGCAGGCAACCTGCAGCGAGAGGCCAAGAGCCGACCAGATATCCGGGCGGTTCCAGGCGATGCCGAACCATTGCAGCGTCAGGCCTGGCGGTGGCCACTGGTAGCTCTTCTCTTCCGTCGTGAAGGCATAGACGAAGATCAGCAAGATCGGCAAATGCAGGAAGAGCAGGCCGCCGGCGGCTGCGATCTTCAGGACGAGGGGTGATTTCTGCCCGCGGTCAGAGCGCATCGAAGGCTCCCATGCGTTTGGCGAGCCACAGATACATCGCCATGATGGCAATCGGCACTACGGAGAAGGCAGCAGCGAGCGGTACGTTGCCGGCCGTTCCCTGCTGCGTATAGACCGCCTGGCCGATGAACAGACGGGACGAGCCGATGATCTGCGGGATGATGTAATCGCCCAAAGTCAGCGAGAAGGTGAAAATCGAGCCTGCGACGATGCCGGGCAGCGCCAGCGGGAAAAGCACGGTTCGGAACGTTTGGCGTGGCGTAGCGCCAAGATCGGCTGAGGCCTCGATCAGGTTGCCGGGCACGCGCTCGAGGGCTGCTTGCGTTGGCAGGATCATATAGGGCAGCCAGATGTAGACGAAGACGATGAAGGTGCCGAGATAGCTGACGGAGAGCGAATTGCCGCCTACGATGGGCAAAGCGAGTACGCCGTCGAGAAGCCAGGACAGATGGAACCTCTCGAAGAACCAGGTGAGGATACCTTCCTTCGCGAGGATCAATTTCCAGGCGTAGATCTTGACGAGATAGCTCGACCAGAGCGGCATCATGACGCCAAGATAGAAGAGGGCCTTCCATTTTCCTTGCGCATAGCGGGCCGCATAATAGGCGATTGGAAAGGCAACGAGGGCCGAGGCGACCGTCACCAGCGCCGCCATCAGGATTGTTCTGATGATGATGTCGAAATTGCTGGGGTTTAGAAGCTGGGCATAGGTGTCGAGGGTGAACTCGTAATTCACCATCCCCGAGAAATCGTCGATCGAGAAGAAGCTCTGCAGCAGCAGCGCGATCAGCGAGCCGATATAGATGATGCCGAGCCAGAGAAGCGGCGGGGTCAGCATCAGGAAGAGCAGCAGTTTCGGGTGGCGCCACAAGCTGTCCGAAAGGCGGCCGAAGAAACCACCACGTTGCGGCAGGATCGAAGTTTCGGGCTTGGTGATTGCCAGCGCCGTCATGCCGCATCATCCATATAGTGCACGTCGCCCTGCTGCCAGGAAAGGCGGATGGCGGTGCCGATATCGGGCACGTCGCTGCCAGCCGGCAGCATGACGTGAAGACGCGATCCCCTGGTCTCGACGGCAAGCCGGGTCGCCGCACCCAGGAAGCTGGCATTTTCGACTCTGGCTTCAATGCCGTCAGCTGCGATGTGGATTGCTTCCGGCCGCAGGCTCGCCCAGCGTTTCTCGCCGCCAAGGGCTGTCATGACATCGGGGGCGATGACATTCGACGAGCCGACGAAATCGGCAACGAAACGTGTTTTCGGACGCCGATAAATGTCCTGAGGCGTGCCGTGCTGGACGATGCCGCCGTTGTTGAAGACCGCGACGCGGTCGGCCATGGAGAGCGCCTCGCCCTGGTCGTGGGTGACGAAGATGAAAGTGATGCCAAGCGCGCGCTGCAGGCTCTTCAACTCCTCCTGCATCTGCTCGCGCAGTTTCAGGTCCAGGGCGCCAAGCGGTTCGTCGAGCAGGAGTACCCGCGGCTTGTTGACGAGTGCACGGGCGAGCGCCACACGCTGGCGCTGGCCGCCGGAGAGCTGGCCGGGACGGCGGCTGCCATAGCCGGGCAGCTTCACCAGTTCCAGCGCCTTTTCGGCTTCCTTGATCCGCTCCTTCTTGCCGACGCCCTTGACCATCAGCCCGTAGGCGACGTTGTCGAGTATATCGAGATGCGGGAAGAGCGCGTAGTCCTGAAAGACGGTGTTGACGTTGCGGCGATAGGGCGGAACGCCTTCGGCGGTCTCGCCGAAGATTTCGATATGTCCCGATGTCGGCTGTTCGAAGCCTGCGATCAGGCGCAGGCAGGTTGTCTTGCCGGAACCGGACGGGCCGAGCATGGCGAAGAACTCGCCGGGCACGATTTCAAGATCAACGCCATCGACGGCGCGCACCGCGCCGAAATGGCGAGACACCTTCTGGAAACGGACGGCTGACGTCATGGAAGCTCCGGACCTGTATCATTCGAGGGAGGCATTGGCCTTCGTTCTAAACGCGCTGCCCCAAACCCCTCCCCACAAGGGGGAGGGGCTTAACCTGCGGCGCCCACTCTCAAACCTTTCGGCGTTTCAGCAGGAATGCGGCGGTGCCACTCCGGCCCCTCGACTTCGCGAGGAGTTGGGAAAGGCACTTACGTTGATCGGCCTGGCGTTACCGCCCGCCGATCACGCCGATATAATCCGATACCCAGCGATGATAGGGCACGCATTCGCTCTCGGTCGTGCATTTGGCGATCGGGGTCTTCCAGAACTTGATCTTTTCGAAGTGATCGTAACCGTTGCCGTTGCAGCCGGTGTCGGTCAGCAGCTCGTTGCCCTTGCAGGCTGCCGGAACCGAGGGAACGGCGCCGAACCAGGCGGCGGCATCGCCCTGTACTTTCGCCTTCAGGGAGTGTTCCATCCACATATAGGCGCAGTTCGGATGCTCGCTGTCGGCGTGCAGCATGGTCGTGTCAGCCCAGCCAGTTACCCCTTCTTCGGGGAAGGTCGAAGCGATCTTCTGCTTGTCCGCCTGCATCAGATTGACCTGGAACGGCCAGGAGCCGGAGGCAACGACACCTTCGTTCTTGAAGTCGTCGACCTGGATCATCGCATCATGCCAGTAGCGCGAAACAAGCTTGCGCTGGCCACGCAGCAGGTCGAGGGCGGCCTTGTACTGATCCTCGTTGAGCTCGTAAGGATCCTTGATGCCGAGATCGGGCTTGTGCGCCATCAGATACATGGCCGCATCGGCGATATAGATCGGGCCGTCATAGGCCTGGACGCGGCCCTTGTTGGACTTACCATCAGGCAGGTTCTGCTCTTCGAAGACGACGTTCCAGCTCGTCGGCGCCTTATCCTTGAAAGTGTCCGTGTTGTACATCAGTACGTTCGGGCCCCAGAGATAAGGCACGCCGTAGTGGACGCCGTTCACCGTATGCCAGGGCGCATTCTGCAAGCGCTCGTCGATGGTCTTGAAGCTCGGAATCAGGTCGGTGTTGATCGGCTGGACGCGCTTGCCGGCCACAAGGCGCAGCGATGCGTCGCCCGAGGCTGTGACGAGGTCGAAGCCGCCTTCGTTCATCAGCGCCACCATTTCATCCGAGGTGGCGGCGGTCTTTACGGAAACCTTGCAGCCCGTTTCCTTCTCGAAGTCGGTGACCCAATCGTAATTCTTGTCGGTTTCACCGCGCTCGATATAGCCGGCCCAGGCGACGATGCTGACGGCGCCTTCTCCCTTGCCCAATTCCTTCAGCGGTTCGGCAGCGATAACCTGCGTCGCGAAGCTCAGGCTCGCGAGGGCAGCAGTGCACGATTTCAGAAGATGCTTCATCGTCTGTCTCCCGGTTCGGTGCCGCTTTTGCGGCGTTTTGTTCCCGGAAGAAAAGGTGACGCGGAAAGGCCGGTTTCGCAAATTCATTTATCAGAAAGCCGATATCGGAAATTCCGATACCTAGCGGGATCTTCCCGATCGCATGTTCTCGGCGATAGCCACAAAATCGCGCGCCGCCTGCGGCAGGCTGGAGCCCTTGCGCCAGACCATGCCGACCTGCACGACGGGCAGAGAACCGGAAACGTCGCGGCTCTCGATACGGTCGCCTTCCAGCGACCAGGGGCGATAGACAAGATCGGGCAGCAGCGCCACGCCCGCGCCCGTGGCAACCAGGCTGCGCACGGCTTCCACCGAGCGAGTGCGGAAGGCGACGTGTGGACGGGCGCCGAGTGCGGTCAATAGTTTGCCGGTATTCTCCTCGATTTCATCCACCGTCAGCATGATCAGCGGTTCGCGGGCAATATCGGCAACCGAGATAATATCGGCCGAGACCAGCGGATGCCCCATCGGCAGCCAGAGGCGATAGGGGGATGTTTCCAGAATTTCTGCCTGGAGGGCCATGCGATCACGCAGATTTGAAATCACCATGACGGCAACATCCAGCTCCCCGCCGACCAGCAGATGTTCGAGATAACTGCCATTGTCCTCGATGGCGCTGACTTCGACGCCGGGGCAGGCCCGGCGATAGCGGGCCAGCAGGTCCGAAAGTACATAGCCGGCAACAAGCGAAGTAACGCCGATATTGAGCGTGCCGGAAGGTATGTTCTGCTGGGCGGAAAAGCTGGTGCGGGCATCGGAGACCGTTGCCAGGATTTTCGTGGCGTGCCGCAGGAACTGGTGACCATTGTGGGTGATCGAGAGCCCCCGCGGGTGGCGTTCGAACAACACGACCCCGAGGTCGCTTTCGAGTTCTTTCAGCGCCTCCGTTATCGATGATTGGGAGATCGACAGGTTCTGCGCGGCGCGTGTGACCGAGCCCTGTTCTGCAACGGCGACGAAATATTGTATCTGGCGAAGCGTGAAAGCCATGGCATTTTAGAGCATGCGCGTGAGCGCTCTGGCAAGCGCAGGAGCAGCCGGACCTTTTTTGGTATTTTGTCACTTCGAGACAAAGTCGGAAGGCCCACTTAAACATTCGGAAACGTCATTTCCCTAGCTTAACAGTCACTTGTATTGCGTTGGAGTTTTCAGATGGCGGAGCAGTTGGCGTGAAGGCCTTACTGCGCATATTCCGGCCTTCCCGGAAATTGGCTTTGATCATCGGTGGTAGCGCCCTGTTAGCGGGCGTTTCCGGCGGTGCTGCGGTCTATGTTGGCAAAGACAGGCTGCTGGGTGACGAGGAACCCGCTGATGGCGTGGCCTGCACCGACGTCAATCTCGTGACGATCAAGAAGCAGGATCATGTCTGGGTCCGCAAATACATCAAGACCGAACCTGTCGACGGCATGACGCGCGTCAAGACGGCGTTGCGCGTCGCCCAGGCCGTCTATGAAGCGCAAAAGCCCGATCTGGTGCAGGTCGTCGTCCTCGACGAGAACGGTCCGACCCTGCGCTCGGACATTCGCGGCCGGGCGATCGGCGCCGACGTGGTCTATATTGCGCATCCCGACAAGATGGTCGAAGGTCTCGACGACAAGCCCTATACGGCCCGTTATTACGACGGCAAGGCGAGTGAACAGGGCCTCTTCTACGGCGAACGCATCGAGTTGCCGGACGATCGGATCGCAACGCTGAATGCGAGCCTCAAGGACCCGGCCGATTGCATCGATCCAGTGGCCGTCGCCTCCACCAAGAAAGAGAGCAAGCCGGAAAAGGGCGCTGCTCCCAAGGAGGCTGAGGAACCGTCTGCTCAAGAGCAGGCTGCCAAGGATGCAGCCACTCCGGCAGTAGACGCTCCCGCAGAGGAGCCGCCTGTCAAGAGCGGCCACTAGTTCCGAAAACGATCAGGCGGCAGGCTTGATATTTTCCCTTATCAGTGAGGCATCGCGCGCCGGCGGCTGGCCGAAGAAGCGTGCGTATTCCCTGCTGAATTGCGAGGCGCTTTCATAGCCCACGGTGTAGGCGACCGAGGATGCATTTCCGGATTGGCCAATCAGAAGCTGGCGAGCCTGCAGCAATCGGATGCGTTTCTGGAACTGGATCGGGCTCATCGCCGTCACTGCCTTGAAATGGCGATGAAAGGCGGACACGCTCATCGAGGCGAGGCCGGCAAGCTTTTCGACCTCGACCGCCTCTGCGTAGTGATCGCGTACCCAGCGGATGGCGAGTCTTATCCGCGAGAGTGCGCTGTCGGGTGCCGCAATATCACGTAATATCCAGCCTTGTGGCCCCTGCAGCACGCGATAGAGGATTTCGCGTTCATAGGCAGGCGCAAGAGCCGGGATATCCTGCGGCCGTTCCATGAGCTGCAGCATTCTCAGCCAGGCACTGAGAAGTTCCGGCGTCATGCGGCAGACGGAATAACCGCCGCCTTGCCCCTCCTGATAGGTCTGTGGCGGGAGGTCGATGAGAAGGGATGCGACCCTTGCCGGATTGAGCGATAGACTGACACCGATATAAGGTCTGTCGAGACCGGCTTGTCGCACTTTGCCAGTTGCGGGCATATCCACCGAGATGACGAAATAGGTGGTGGGGTCGTAATAATAGTCCTGGCCGGCGATGGTGAGCGTCTTGCTGCCATCCACGATCAGGTTGACCATCGGCTCATAGATCGCCCCGAGTCTGTGCTCAGGGATCTCTCCCTTGACCATCAATATGCCGGGTATGCCGGTTTCCGTCGGGCGGTTTTCGGCGCGGGCCGTCAGGCGGCGCATCTCTTCGAACATTGTCTGCATGGGGGAATCCTGACCTAGCTCGTCATTGCGCGCAAGACAAAAGCAGGAATAGGCAAGAACGAGGCAGTTTCCGGCGGAGTAGAGGCCTCCCGTTTCCCCTAGCTTCCGGCCATCGAAAGCAAGGAGACACAGATGAAAATCGCAATCATTACCGGTGGCAGCCGGGGCATCGGTCAATCGGCAGCTCAGGAATGCGCGCGGCGCGGCATGGGGGTTATCCTCACCTACAACAGCCACAAGCCCGGCGCCGATGAAGCTGTGGCCGAGATCAAGGCTGCGGGCGGCCAGGCGGTCGCGCTGGCTTTGGATGTCGGCGATGCCGCAAGTTTTCCGTCCTTCGTTGAGGAGGTCAAGCGACTGCTTTCCACCTATTGGGGCCGCAGTGATTTCGATTGCCTCGTCAACAATGCCGGGTTCGGCATGTTCAATCTGATAGAGACGGTGACGACCGACCAGTTCGACGCGCTGATGAACGTGCACCTGAAGGGCCCGTTTTTCCTGACGCAGGCGCTGTTGCCGCTGATGGTGGATGGTGGCGTGATCCTCAATGTGACGAGCGCCTCGGTGCGTGTCGCAACGGCCGGTGTGGCGCCGTATGCCGCTCTCAAATCTGGGCTTGAGACCTTGACGCGGTATCAGGCGAAGGAGTTCGGCAACCGCAGGATCCGCGCCAATGCGGTCTCGCCGGGCGCTATTCGCACCAATCTGGCTGATGCCGCGCTGGACAAAAACCCGGAATTTGCAGCGCTGCTTGCCTCGCAGACGGCACTCGGCCGTATCGGAGAATCCGACGATGTCGGCCGGGTGATCGCCATGCTGGCGTCGGAGGAGGGTGCCTGGATCAATGCGCAGACAATCGAGGTCGCCGGCGGCTACATGATCTGAGGCGGAATGTTTCAGGAAAAAGCAAAACGGAGCGTCCTTTCGGGCGCTCCGTTTCCTTGTTCAGGTTGTGCGTTTCTCAGTCGGCCTTGGCGCGGCGGGCCGGGAACAGGATGACGTCGCGGATCGACGGCGCGTTGGTGAGGAGCATGATCAGGCGGTCGACGCCGATGCCGAGACCGCCGGCGGGCGGCATGCCCTGGTCGATCGCATCGAGGAATTCCTCGTCGAGCTGCTTTTCCTTCTCGCCGCGGGCATGGGCCTGCTCGAGTTGCTCCACCATGCGGCGGCGCTGTTCTTCCGGATCGTTGAGTTCGGAGAAAGCATTGCCCAGTTCCCAGGCATTGCAATAGGTCTCGAAACGTTCAACGAGGCGGGGCTCGCCCGGCACTTCCTTGGCGAAGGGCGAAATGTCCTTCGGGAAATGCGTGACGTGCGAGGGTTGGATCAGCGTCTGCTCAACCTTTTCTTCGAAGATGAAGGCAAGGCATTCGCCCCAGGTCCAATCCTTCTCGACCGCGAAGCCGGCAGCCTTGGCGGCGGCACGCGCTTCCTCGTCGGTCTTCATCGCCAGGAAGTCGATGCCGGTCACTTCCTTGACGGCGTCGGGCATCGGCACGCGCTTGAACGGACCCTTGAAGGACAGCGTCTTGTCGCCGAAGGGAAATTCCGTCGTACCGTGGATGGAGAGCGCTAAGCTCTCGAACAACCGCTCGACGAGGTCCATGATGTCCTCGTAATCGGCATAGGCCCAGTAGCACTCCATCATCGTGAATTCCGGATTGTGCCGGGTGGAGACGCCTTCGTTGCGGAAGTTGCGGTTGATCTCGAAGACCTTGTCGGTGAGGCCCGAAACCAACGTGCGCTTCAGGAACAGTTCCGGCGCGATGCGCAGGTACATGTCGAGCTTCAGCGTGTTGTGATGCGTCTTGAACGGCTCGGCGGTCGCACCACCGTAGACCGAATGCAGCATCGGTGTCTCGACTTCCATGAAACCGTCGTCTTCCATGAAACGGCGGATGCCGGAGAGGATCTTCGAGCGCTGCTGGAAACGGAGCTTCGATTCCTCATTCGTCATGATGTCGAGATGGCGCTTGCGGTAACGCAGTTCTATGTCGGAGAGGCCGTGCCACTTTTCGGGCATCGGCAGCAGCGACTTGGTCAGCATCTCGATCTTCTGGGCGTTGATGGTCAGTTCGCCGCGCTTGGTGCGACGTACAACGCCGGTGACGCCGATAATATCGCCGATGTCGATCATCGGCAGCAGCGCACGGGCTTCTTCCGGGGTCGTGTCCTTGTGACTGAAAATCTGGATCTTGCCGCCGGCATCGTGGATGTCCATGAACATGCCGGAGTTGCGCGACGAGTAGACGCGGCCGGCGACCGTCACGACATCCTGTGTCTCGACGTCGGGTTCCAGGCTCTCGTATTTCGCGGCCAGCTCGGCATTGGTCAGCGTGCGGTGGAAATGCGCCGGGTAGACGTCGCCGATCTGCTCGCGCAGCAGCTTCAACTTCTGGGCGCGCACTTCCGTTGCGTCGGAGGAAAGGGTGTTTTCGGTCTTGTTGTCAGCCATTGTCTGGATCCTCTGACTGTTCTTACTTCGAGCCGACGAGGGCGGCGACTGCTTGCGAGGCAAGCTTCAGGCGCTGACGCACGACGGAGCGACCGAGGATCGCCATGGAATCGAAGAGCGGCAGCGAGCGCGACGAGCCGGAAACGGCAACGAAGAGCGGAGCGACGACGACTTTCAGCTTCTTGCCCATGCGATCGGCGATGGCGCGCAGTTCAGCTTCGATTGTCTCGACGTTCCATTCCAGGATCTTTTCGAGATCCGGCTGGACGGTATTGAGGATCTCGAGAATCTCTTCCGGCGGCGATTTGATCTTGGCGAAGTCGGACGGCTGCAGACCCAGATCGGACTTCAGCAGGAAGCCTGCGAGATCGGGCAGTTCGCCGAGCTTGGAAATGCGCGTCTGCGACAGGCGCAGGCCAGCCATCAGACGATCGTTTTCCATCGCCCAGGTGAGGACACGGGCGCGGAAGTCCTCTTCCGAGAGCTTTTCGCGGATCCAGCGGCCATTCAGCCAGTCGAGCTTCTGGATGTCGAAGATCGCGCCGGCCTTGGACAGGTTTTCCGGGTCGAACTTTTCGGAGAGCTCGTCCATGGTCAGCAGTTCTTCGCCTTCGGAAATCTGGATGAAGAACAGGCCGAGGAAATTCATCAGCGCTTCCGGGATATAGCCGAGCGCGGAATAGTAGGAGATCGAGGTCGGGTTCTTGCGCTTCGACAGCTTCGACTTATCGGCATTGCGCATCAGCGACAGATGCATGAATACCGGCTGGTCCCAGCCGAAATAGCGATAGAGCAGGATGTGCTTCGGCACGGAGGCCAGCCACTCCTCGCCGCGTGCCACATGGGTGATCTTCATCAGATGGTCGTCGATGACGTTTGCCATGTGATAGGTCGGCATGCCGTCGGCCTTGATGAGGACCTGCATGTCGACGGAATCCCACGGGATCGACACGTCGCCATAGACGCCGTCGGTGAAGTCGCATGAGCCTTCGGTCGGGATCTTCATGCGGATGACGGTGGTTTCGCCGGCGGCCATGCGCGAAGTGACTTCCTCGGCCTTCAGCGTCAGGCAGAGACCATCATATTTTGGCGGCTTGCCGGCGGCACGCTGGCTTTCGCGCATCTGCTCCAGCCGCTCGGGCGTGCAGAAACAGCGGAAGGCATGGCCCTTGTCCAGCAATTCCTGGGCGTAGGGCTGATACATGTCCTTGCGGTCGGACTGGCGATAGGGGCCGTAGGGGCCGCCGATATCGGGACCTTCCTTCCATTCCAGCCCGCACCACTTCAGCGCATCCAGCACTTTCGTCTCGAATTCAGGTGTCGAGCGCGTCGCATCGGTATCCTCGATGCGCAGGATGAACTCGCCGCCATGCTTCTTGGCAAAGAGGTAGTTGAAGAGAGCGATGTAAGCGGTGCCGACATGCGGCTCGCCGGTCGGCGAGGGAGCGATGCGGACGCGGACGCCGGAAGCTGTCATTTTTTATGTGCCCGTCAATGAATGCCGAGCGGCTTTTCAGGGAAAGCGACGTCGGCCTGGAGAACGCAGATATCTTTCGGAAGCCGGCTGGAGAAGGGCATCTGCCCGCATATTCCGCCGATTATCCGTATGGCTGCGCTTAGGCCATATTCAAAGGGGAACGTCAAGAAAAACCGCTTTTGGCGGGCTTCTGCGGACCCGCCCGCGCGAGGCCGTTGGGCAATATATTAAGCTCTCGCGTGCATTACTTCAGGCATTGAACAATCCATTGTTTTTATGAGTCATATTATGCGTGTTTTCTTGATGCGTCTCCTCGCCGATCGCTGTGGTAATTTCGGTGTCCTGACGGCCCTGGCGATCGTCCCGCTGCTTGGTGCTGCCGGCATTGCAGTCGATTATGGCAGTGTTCTCGAAATTCACTCGGATCTGATGGGCGCTGCGGATGCGGCAGCGCTCGGCGCGATAGCGGCAAAATCGCCGGCCCTGCTTGCGGCCCAGCAGATGAAGCAGGACGGCGAAGTCACTGTCGGCGATGCTGACGGCAAGACGCTCTTCCTGTCGCAGCGCGACGTGCATCTTGGCGCGGCTTCGCTCGACGTTGACGTCAAGGTTATCAAGTCGGGTGGCGATATCAGCTCCAAGGTGACCTTCACGGCACAGGTTCCGACGACTTTCATGCGGGTTCTCGGTCAGGAGACGATGACGGTTACCGGTGTGGCAACAGCGATCTATGGCACGGAGAGCCGCGTCTATACCGACTTTTACATGCTGCTCGACAATACGCCGTCGATGGGAATCGGTGCGACGCAAGGGGATATCGACAAGCTGGTCGCCGTCTCGGCCAACGCCCAGGATGCGGCCGGCCGCAATTGCGCTTTTGCCTGTCACATGTCCTGGACTGGCAGCGATGGTGTCGTGCATGATGACAAGGGAAGCAATTTCTATATTGCCCGCCAGAATGACGTGACGCTGCGCATCGACGTCGTGGCGCAGGCTGCCAAGGCGCTCATGGATGACGTCACCAGTCTGCGCACCTCACCGGACCAGTTTCGCGTTGCCGCCTACAGCTTCGGCAAGGCGGCAAAGGAACCGGGTTATGGCATCATGAAGGTTTCGGCACCGACCATCGACATGGCAAGTATCGCCAATGCGGTTGGGCAGGTGACGCTGATGACGACCGACCATCATGGTTACAACGAGGATGCGCTGACGAGCTTCGATACGGCGCTGACCAATATGGGCAACGAGATCAAGGGAAATGGCGGCACCGGCACCAGTACCAGCGATCGCCAGACTGTCATTTTTTTCGTGACCGACGGTCTGGGCGACAGCCGCAAACCATCAGGCTGCACTGGTTACCTCGGATGGGCCGATGCCGACCGCTGTCTCGAACCGATCGACTTGAAGTATTGTTCGCAGCTGAAAAGCCGGAACATCAAGCTCGCGATCCTTTACACGACCTATCTTCCGATCCCGACGGATCCGATCTGGAACCGGGCGATCAATCCGACTTTCGGCACGCAGATCGGCCCGAAGCTCAAGCAATGTGCTTCCGACGATCTGTTCTTCGAAGTGAAGCCCGGCGACGACATGAAGCAGGCGATGTCGGTCCTGTTCAGCAAAGCCGCCGGTGCTGAGAAAAATCTCCGCCTCACTCAGTGAGGCGGAGCCGCTCAGCGAAGATTGAACCGAGGGGCGACCTTAGTGGCCGCCTTCACGCTTTCGTTTGCGGGCGTTTCTCGCGAACATGTTCAGCACCTCGACGAGGGCCGAGAAGGCCATGGCGGCGTAGACGTAGCCCTTCGGCACGTGGAAACCCATACCGTCTGCAATCAAGGTCGTACCGATCATCAAGAGGAATGCGAGCGCCAGCATGACGATCGTTGGGTTGCGCTCGATGAAATTGGCGAGTGGCGTTGCGGCGACGAGCATGACCGTGACGGCGGCGATGACAGCGACGATCATGATCGGCAGGTGCGGGGTCATGCCGACGGCGGTGATGATGCTGTCCACCGAGAAGACGAGATCGAGCAGCAGGATCTGGCCGATCGCTGAGGCGAAGCTCGTGCCTGTCGCGCCGGCGATGAAGTTCTCCTGATGATCCTCCGGATCGACATTGTGGTGGATTTCCTTGGTGGCCTTCCAGACGAGGAAAAGACCGCCGGCGATCAGGATCAGATCCTTCCAGGAGAAACCATGGCCGAAGAGCTCGAAGAGCGGTTCGGTGAGCTGGACGATCCAGGCGACGGTGCCAAGCAGGGCAAGACGCATGATGAGGGCTAGGGCGATACCGGTCTTGCGAGCCCTTTCCCGATGCTCAGGCGGTAGCTTGTTGGTGAGGATGGAGATGAAGATCAGGTTGTCGATCCCGAGAACAACTTCCATCACCACCAGCGTGACGAGCGCCACCCAGGCAGCCGGGTCCTGAATGAGCGTCATGATATCCTGCATCGGCATATTTCCCCTTGCGTCGCATATGGACGCGGACAATGTATCGTTGCGGACCTGTCGCGCAAGCACCGCAAGGGGATATACGAAAACGGTCGGGCTTTTATTCCTTGATCGGCAACCAGATTTCCGTCAGCCCCATTCCCGTATAGGGATCGAAACGCTCATCGTAGCGTTCGAACATGTCGGGCATGCTGCCATGTTCGAGGCCTGACGTCGGCCACCAGTTACCGAAGATCAGGTCCATCGTGGCCGGTATGCCGGAAACATGACCGCGGTGGGAGAAGACGGCGTAGCGCTGGGCCGGCAGCTTCAGTGTTGCAAAGCCTTCCGGCAGATCATCGGCATCGGAGACCTCGGTCGCCGCCATATAGCGGAATTTCTCGGCCTCGCCGTCGATATGGATACAGATCCCGTAGGCGACATTGCCCTTCTGGTTGGGAATATGGCCGAAATGCTGGTTGAACTTTTGCCAGAGCGAGGGGATCGCGGCATTCCCGCCATAGGCATAGGTTTCCTGGAGGCCGGCGAAAAGCATCGGCTGAAGGGTTTCGAAACGCGGCGGTTCAAGATCGTTGAGAGTTGCGGTTTTCATCCTGATGGGCTCCATCAATGCGAGATTGCGAACGTGCCCCTGTCGGCGCACCGCCTCGGGCGTCATGCCGAACTGGTCGCGGAAGGCACGGGTGAAAGCCTCGTGCGAGCCGTAGCCCGCGCCGAGGGCAACCTCGAGAATGCTCGATGAGCCCGAGATGAGCGATAGCGCGGCAACGCTGAGACGCCGTGCGCGGATATAGGTGCTGATCGAATGGCCCGTCACGAATCCGAAGACGCGGGACAGATGGTAGCGCGATAATCCGGCTGCCTCTGCGATCTCGTCGAGGTTTATTTCGGTTTCGAAATGGCTCTCGATGAACCATATCGCTCGTCCGATAGCGCTCATCTCTTCTCCCCTGGTTGCCGCTTCATTCCTAAAGGAAATGGTGCGGCCGGATTTGATCGCTATTGCGCAAATCCGGCAGAAAACCAATCAGGGTCAGGATGGGATCAGATGTTCTCGCGCTTGCGCACGCCGTAGGCGGCCATGAAGACATGAATTGCGCCGCGAATGACGCGTTCGATCTCGTTGCGCGGCGGCGGGCCTTCCATATTGCCGAAGAGGCGCAACTTGAAGAAACTGCCGCTTGCGAGGTCGAGGAACTGACCGGCGGCGAGATCGATATCGTCGATCTTCAGGGTGCCGGCTTGCACATGCCGCTCCAGGAAGTCGTGCATGATGGTGCGCAGGTTCTGCGGCCCCTTGAAGAAGCGCTGACAGAGAAGGGGCATTCGCTCACGCACACCGAGCACGGTACGCATGGCGTCGATGACCTTGTCTTCGGTCATGTGGGTAACGAAAGTTATCCCGAATTCGTACAGCCCCGCCTCGACGTCGTCGTGCTCAGCAAGGACCGTGCGCACGGCCGCG
This sequence comes from Rhizobium sp. BK379, assembly GCF_014193955.1. NCBI lineage: Bacteria > Pseudomonadati > Pseudomonadota > Alphaproteobacteria > Hyphomicrobiales > Rhizobiaceae > Rhizobium > Rhizobium sp. BK379. Next base: position 314,617 of record NZ_JACIAD010000008.1, on the reverse strand, counting down.
ACGAAGGCGGCGCGCTCGGTCTCGACCATGGCGTGGAAGAGCTCTTCCTTGTTGGCAAAGTAGACATAGAGCGTTCCCTTGGAAACGCCGGCCTCGCGGGTCACATCATTCATGCTGGCCGCATCGAAGCCCAGTTTCAGGAACACGCGCCTGGCACCATCGAGGATCTGCTGGCGCTTGGCCGGATCCTCGCCCGCAGCAAAGCGGCCTCCCTGATTGGGTGGGCTCAATACGGCGGTATCCTCGGGCTTCAGTGTCATGTCTCCTTAACCGTCTTCGCGAATTCGTGTTTTCTTTTAAAGAAATCGAACCGATTGGTTCTATGCATCTTGATATGAAGTCAAAAACCCTTTATGTCAACTGAACCGAACCGTTCAGTTCGATTATTTTACTCCAGATCGGTAGCCTGTATATGTCGACAAACCAGAAAAGCAATGTCGCGCGCATCGTCAGCGAAAATGCCGGCGCCGAAGAGGTGAAAGCGGAAGCTGCAGCTCCTGCCGAAGCCCCGAAGGCCGAGGCACCGCAGACGGCTCCCGCGCAGTCTGCGCCTGCTGTCGCACCGGCTGCTCCAAAGAAGCGCCGCAGTTTCGTGCTGCCCGTCGTCGTGCTCGCTCTTCTGGGCGGCGCCGGCTGGTACGGCTACGACTGGTGGACCAACGGCCGCTTCCTTGTGTCGACCGACGACGCTTATATCGAGGGTGACATTGCGACGATCTCGCCGAAGGTCACCGGCTATGTCGCGAAGGTGAATGTTGTCGCCAACCAGGAAGTCAAGGCAGGCGAGGTTCTCGCTACCCTTGATAACGGTGACTACCAGAACGCCCTCGATCAGGCGAACGCGCAGATCGAAACCGAGCAATTGTCGCTCAGCCGCATCGATGCGCAGATCGAAGGCGCCAAGGCGAGCCTTGTGCAGGCCCAGGCCCAGAAGACTGCCCTCGAAGCCACAGTGCGCGGCGCGGAGATCAAGCAGAAGCGCCAGAGCGACCTGCAGGCGAAGTCGGTCGGCACCACCGCAGATCTCGATGATGCCAATACGGCTCTCGATCAGGCGAAGGCAAATCTTGCCGGCGGCGATGCCAACATCGTTTTCGCGCAGGCCAACATCACGATCCTCGAGGCTCAGCGCAAGGAAGCCGAAGGCTCTGTCCGCACGATGGAAATCCAGCGCGACAAGGCCGCACGCGATCTCTCCTTCACCATTCTGAAAGCACCTTATGACGGCGTGGTCGGCAACCGTTCGGTTCAGGAAGGCGATCTCGTTTCGCCCGGTCAGCGGCTGATGGCGCTGGTGCCGACGCACCAGCTCTATATCGACGCCAACTTCAAGGAAACGCAGATCCAGCATCTGGTTCCGGGTTCGAAGGTCAACGTCCATGTCGATGCCTACAGCGACTATCCTGTCGTCGGCACTGTCGAATCGATCGCGCCGGCCTCTGGATCGGTCTTCTCGATGCTGCCGCCGGAAAATGCGACAGGTAACTTCACCAAGATCATCCAGCGGGTGCCGGTTCGCATCGCCCTGCCGCAGGATGCGCTTGACAGCGGTCGCCTGCGCGCCGGTCTCAGCGTTGTCGTCGACGTCGACACCCGTACGGCACCGGTGAAGTAAGCCCTAGGGCGGAGGTAGTCCCATGGCAGGGAGCGCGACAGCAACGGCGGGTTCGATCCCGGCAGCACCTGCGCATGCCGCCGATCGCATGGATCCCAAAAGGCTCATCGCTTTCTTCGCGATGGTGCTCGGCATGTTCATGTCGATCCTCGACATTCAGATCGTGTCGGCTTCGCTCGCCGAAATCCAGGCAGGCCTATCTGCCGGTTCGGACGAAATCGGCTGGGTGCAAACGGCCTATCTGATCGCCGAAGTCATCATGATCCCGCTGTCGGGCACGCTGGCGCGTATCATCTCGACACGGTATCTCTTCGCAATCTCGGCTGCCGGTTTCACGATGGCGAGCGCCCTGGCCGCAACGGCGACGAACATCGACCAGATGATCGTCTACCGTGTCATTCAGGGCTTCATCGGCGGCGGCATGATCCCCTCGGTCTTCGCGGCCGCCTTCACAATCTTCCCGCCGTCGAAGCGTGCGATCGTTTCGCCGATCATTGGCCTCATCGCCACGCTGGCGCCGACCATAGGCCCGACTGTCGGCGGTTACCTCAGCCATGCCTTCTCCTGGCACTGGCTGTTTCTGGTCAATATCGTGCCAGGTATCATCGTCACGATCGTCACCTGGAATTTCATCGATTTCGACAAACCGGAACTGTCGCTCTTCAAGAAGTTCGACTGGTACGGCCTGCTGTCTATGGGTGTTTTCCTTGGCGCACTGGAATATGTGCTGGAAGAAGGCAATTCGAACGACTGGTTCAACGATAGCTATATCGTCATGGGAGCCGTCGCATCGGTTGTTGCCGGCATCGTCTTCTTCTATCGGGCCTTTACGGTGGAGTTCCCGGTGGTCGATTTGACGGCCTTCTCGAACCGAAACTTCTCCTTTGGCTCGGTTTTCTCCTTCGTCATGGGCATCGGCCTCTATGGTCTTACCTATATCTATCCTGTGTATCTCGGCCGCATCCGTGGTTACGATTCACAGATGATCGGCGAGACGATGTTCGTGTCGGGCCTCGCAATGTTCTTCACCGCGCCGATCGCCGGCCGGTTGTCGACCAAGCTCGACCTGCGTTTCATGATGGCGATCGGTTTCGTCAGCTTTGCGGCAGGTACCTATATCATGACGCATCTGACGCAGGACTGGGACTTCTACGAGCTGTTCATCCCGCAGATCCTGCGCGGCTTCGGCCTGATGATGTGCATGGTGCCGATCAACAATATCGCGCTCGGCACCCTGTCGCCGCAGCGTATCCGAGGCGCCTCGGGTCTCTTCAACCTGACGCGTAACCTTGGCGGCGCCGTTGGCCTTGCTGTCATCAACACCGTGCTCACCACCCGGCAGGATGTGCATTACGAGCGGCTGCGCGAGAACGTTCATTGGGGCAATACGGCTGCAATCGACCAGATGAACAATATGACCGCCAATTTCAACAATTGGGGCCTGGATGGCGCTAATGTCGCGGTCAAGCAGATGGTCGGCCTTGCGACCAAGCAGGCAATGATCCTTTCCTTCAGCGATATCTTCCTGATGCTGACAGTGCTTTTCCTGGCGATGATCCTTGGCGTCGTCATGATCAAGAAACCCGCGCCGCAAGGCGGCGGGGGAGGCGGTGGCGGCCACTGACCTCCGGCCGTCATTGCAAGAAAGGCCCTCTTCGGAGGGCCTTTTTGTTTTTCTGCGCCCGGGTTTTCCCGATCCATGAGCAGGTGTTTCGCCACGCAATCATTTTTTGATTTACGTACATCAAATTTGGCGCTAATGGTCTCCTCCAGGAGGAGTGATGAGGCCAACCGTTCATGATATCGCCGCTGCGGCGGGCGTTAGTCTTGCGACTGTGGACCGGGTTCTGAACCAGAGGCCGGGTGTGCGCCATGTGACGCGGGAGAAGGTGGAAACCGCGATCCGCGATCTCGGCTATGTGCGCGACGTGGCAGCTGCAAATCTCGCCAAGGGCCGCGTCTATCCGCTGACCTTCATTTTGCCCGCCAGTGACAATTCCTTCATGCATGGCTTGAATGCCGAAATCCGCGCGGCGATTGCGCGCTCGGCCGCCGAGCGTACGGACATTCGGATCGTCGAGGTGCCCGCCTTCGACCCGCAGGCACTCGTGCGCGAGCTTGAAACAGTCGCGGCCGAAAAGCCCTCGGGGATCGCGCTGGTGGCCACCGACGCGCCTGAGGTGAAGGCGATTGTGGATCGGTTGGTCCATGACGGAATTCCCGTCGTCACACTGGTTTCCGATCTGACGGGATCGCTGCGTCATCATTATGCCGGCGTCGACAATATCGCAGCAGGGCGCACCGCCGCCCGCCTGCTCGGCCGTTTCCTTGGCGGCGCTAAAGGCGAGATCGCCGTATTGGCGGGTTCCATGTTGGTGCGCGACCATCGTGAGCGCCTGGAGGGCTTTGCGTCCGTCATGGCGCAGGAGTTTCCGGCGCTGCATCTGTTGCCGGTGCTCGAAGGCCGGGATGACCCTGAAGTTGCCCATATGCTGATTGCGGATGCACTTGGGAAGAACGACGGCATCATCGGCATTTACAGCCTCGGTGCCGGTAATCGCGGCCTGATCCGCGCACTGAAGGAAAAGGCTGCCGACAGGGCATTGACGGTCATTGCCCATGAATTGACGGCACATACTCGCGCTGCCGTTCTCGATGGCACTATCGACGCAATCCTCAACCAGGATGCCGGCCATGAGGTGCGCAGCGCGATCCGTGTTCTCAAGGCAAAGGCGGACGGGCTTGCCGTCATCGATGCGCAGGAGCGCATTCGCCTCGACATATTCCTGAAAGACAATCTGCCGTAACGGCAAAGGGAGAAACACCACATGTATCTGGGTCTCGATCTCGGAACTTCGGGCGTCAAGGCGATGCTGATCGACGGCGATCAGAAGATCATCGGCTCGGCCAATGGTTCGCTCGACGTCTCGCGCCCGCATTCCGGCTGGTCCGAACAGGAACCTGCCCATTGGGTACGCGCCACGGAAGAGGCCGTCGCCGGCCTCAAGGCCAAGCATCCGAAGGAGCTTGCCGCGGTCAAGGGCATCGGCCTATCCGGCCAGATGCACGGTGCAACGCTGCTCGACGCTTCCGACAAGGTGCTGCGTCCCTGCATTCTGTGGAACGATACGCGCTCCTATATCGAGGCTGCCGCGCTCGACGCCGATCCGCGCTTCCGCAAGCTGACCGGCAATATCGTATTTCCCGGATTTACCGCGCCGAAGCTTGCCTGGGTTGCCAAGAACGAACCCGAGATCTTCGCCAGGGTCGCAAAAGTTCTGCTGCCGAAGGACTATCTGCGCCTCTGGCTGACAGGCGAGCATATTTCGGAAATGTCTGACTCGGCCGGTACGTCCTGGCTCGATACCGGCAAGCGCGCCTGGTCGTCCGAGCTTCTGGCTGCCACCAATCTCGATGAAAAACAGATGCCGACACTTGTCGAAGGCACGGAGCAGGGCGGCAAGCTGCGCGCCGCGCTCGCTTCGGCCTGGGGCATATCAGGCGATGTCGTCGTTGCCGGCGGTGCTGGCGACAATGCGGCTTCGGCCTGCGGCATGGGCACGGTCAGCGATGGCGCTGCCTTCGTTTCGCTCGGCACATCGGGTGTTCTGTTTGCCGCCAATGCCGCCTACCTGCCGAAGCCGGAAAGCGCCGTCCATGCCTTCTGCCATGCTCTGCCGAACACCTGGCACCAGATGGGCGTCATCCTGTCGGCCACCGATGCGCTGAACTGGCATTCGTCGGTTACCGGAAAATCGGCCGCCGATCTCACCAGCGAACTTGGCGAAAGCCTGAAGGCGCCGACCGGCGTGACTTTCCTGCCCTATCTCTCGGGCGAGCGCACGCCGCACAATGATGCAGTCATCCGCGGCGCCTTTATCGGCCTCGGACATGAAAGCAGCCGTGTGGTGCTGACGCAGGCAGTGCTGGAAGGCGTGTCCTTCGCGATCCGCGACAATCTCGAAGCGCTGCGGTCTGCGGGCACGGATATTTCCCGCGTCACGGCGATCGGCGGCGGTTCGCGTTCGCGCTACTGGCTGGCCTCTATCGCCACTGCGCTCGGCGTTCCCGTCGACCTGCCGGCGGATGGCGATTTCGGTGCCGCCTTTGGTGCTGCCCGCCTTGGCCTCATTGCTGCAACAGGCGCCGATCCGGTTGCCGTCTGCACCCCGCCGGTTACGGCCGGTACAATCGAACCGGTCGCCGCACTCAGCGGCGCCTATGAGGATGCCTACAAGCGCTATCGCGCGACCTACCCGGCGATCAAGTCGCTGGTCCATTGATCCATCCATAAGAAGTGAACCCAAGGAGAACCCAAATGAGCACCGGATTTTTCGGCGACATCCAGAAAGTGAAGTACGAAGGCCCAGACAGCACCAATCCGCTGGCCTTCCGCTACTACCAGCCGGACGAAATCGTTCTCGGCAAGCGCATGGAAGACCATCTGCGCTTCGCGGTTGCCTATTGGCACACCTTCACCTGGCCGGGCGGCGACCCCTTCGGCGGTCAGACCTTCCTGCGTCCCTGGTTCGAAGACACGATGAAGGCTGCCAAGCTCAAGGCTGACGTCGCTTTCGAATTCTTCTCGCTGCTCGGCGCGCCCTACTACTGCTTCCACGACGCCGACGTGCGCCCGGAAGGCAAGAACTTTGCCGAAAACACCAAGAAGCTGAACGAGATCGTCGACTACTTCGCCGAAAAGCAGGCCGCCACTGGCACCAAGCTGCTCTGGGGCACGGCGAACCTCTTCTCGAACCGTCGCTACATGTCGGGTGCAGCAACCAATCCGGATCCGGATGTCTTTGCTTTCGCCGCTGCGACGGTGAAGACCTGCATCGACGCCACGCAGAAGCTCGGCGGCGAAAACTACGTTCTGTGGGGCGGCCGCGAAGGCTATGAAACCCTCCTCAACACCGATATCGGCCGCGAGCTCGACCAACTCGGTCGCTTCCTCAACCTCGTCGTCGAGTACAAGCACAAGATCGGCTACAAGGGCACGATCCTGATCGAGCCGAAGCCGCAAGAGCCGACCAAGCACCAGTACGACTATGACGTCGCGACGGTCTACGGCTTCCTCAAGAAGCACGGCCTCGAAAACGAAGTGAAGCTCAACATCGAGCAGGGCCATGCGATCCTCGCCGGCCATTCCTTCGAGCATGAGCTGGCGCTCGCAAATGCGCTCGGCATCTTCGGCTCGATCGACATGAACCGCAACGACTATCAGTCCGGCTGGGATACCGACCAGTTCCCGAACAACGTTCCGGAAATGGCTCTGGCCTATTACTACGTTCTGGCGGGCGGCGGCTTCAAGACGGGCGGTACCAACTTCGATTCGAAGCTGCGCCGTCAGTCGCTTGATCCGGCAGACCTGCTGATCGGCCATATCGGCGGCATGGATTGCTGCGCCCGCGGCCTGAAGGCTGCTGCCAAGATGCTCGAAGACAAGGCTCTGTCGCAGCCGCTCGCAGACCGCTATGCCGGATGGAATTCGGCTGAAGGCCAGAAGCTCTTCCGCGGCGAATATTCGCTGGAAGAGATTACACAGTGGGTCGAAGGCAAGGACGTCAACCCGCAGCCGAAGTCCGGCAAGCAGGAATTGCTCGAAAACATCGTCAACCGCTACGTCTGATTAGTGGTTGGACTTTTTGAGGAGCCGGGGAGCGAAAGCTTCCCGGCTCTTTCGTTTGCGAAGGTGAATACGGCTCATTGTGCTGGTCGGTCCCATAGAAATCTGGCATGCATCAGCGGCGATGCCGAAAATGGTTGGAGCGCTTCATGTCTGACGATCGTAGGCTGCATTGGGAAAACGTCTATTCGACCAAGGGCGAGGCCGATGTCAGCTGGTTTCAGGAAAGCCCAGCACCCTCTCTAGACCTGATCCATCTCGTTCAGGCAAAGCAATCAGATGCCATCGTTGACGTGGGCGGCGGAGCTTCAAGGCTCGTCGACAGCCTTCTTGCCGAAGGGTTGGGCCATGTGACCGTACTCGATCTCTCGGCGGCTGCGCTCGACAAGGCGCAAAAGCGGCTTGGCGCCACGGGCAACCGGGTGACCTGGATTGCTGGTGACGCTACCCATTGGGAGCCACCGGAGGCCTATGACATCTGGCATGACCGTGCGGCCTTTCATTTCCTAACCGACGCGGTCGAGCAAGCGGCTTATATCGAGCGGTTGAAACGCGCGCTGAAAATCGGCGGGCATTTGATCATGGGAACTTTCGCCCTTGATGGACCGGAAAAGTGCAGCGGCCTGCCGGTTGCGCGACACAGTGCCGAGAGCCTCGCAAGTTTGCTGGGTGCCGGATTTAAACTGATCGATAGCCGCCGCCATGATCATTCGACACCCTGGGACAGTGTGCAGAGATTCCAGTTCAGCACGTTCCAGCGGGTCGCATAACCCGCGAAACCCGACAGCTTCAAAGTTGGGCTTCGATGGCGGCCTTGTCTATGACGGACCAGACGTTTTCGATCTTTCCATCCAGAAACTCGTAGAAGACATTTTCGGCGAACTGCACCTTCCTGCCGTTGACTGGTAGGCCAAAAAGCTCTCCCTTCGGCGTGCAGTCGAATTGCAAGCGGCTTGCCACGCGCGGCGGCTCGCAGATCAGCAGCTGGATATCGAAGAAGAGATCCGGGATGGCGCGAAAGTCACCTTCGAGCATCTCACGATAGCCGGACAAGCCGATGCGCGTGCTATTGTAACGAACGTCCTCGTGGACGAAATTTCCGAGATTGGCCCAATCCTGGCCATTCAGGCAGGCAATATAGCCTTGGTATCTGTCGGCCAGTTGATCTTGCGTCATCTCGTTTGCCTCGCCTAACGAAAGGGTCCGTTGTCAACTTAGAACGGCGTGGCGTTCGGGCAATGACAGATCGATGGCTTCAAGCTTCGAGGCTAGCGCTTCTGCCAGTTGCGTGGCGGTGCGGAGACGGAATTGCGCACCACGAGATCCGGCCGCAGCAAGATCTCTTTCTCGGCGGGACGGCCGTCACCCAGCAGTTCCAGGAGCAGTGCCATGGCCTGTTTGCCGATTGCCGTGCGCGGCTGGCGGATGGTGGTCAGCGACGGGCTCATGAAGACGGCTTGAGGCACGTCGTCGAAGCCGGTGACCGAAAAATCCTGCGGGATATTGTAGCCGCGGGCGTTCAAGCCGATCATGACGCCGATCGCTGTCTGGTCGTTGACGCACATGAAGGCGGTCGGCAGCGTGTCGCGCATGAAAAGCTGCTCCACAGCATGGCGGCCGCTTTCGATCGTGCCATCGCCTTCCAGCACGATACGCGTGTCTTTCGGCACGCCGGCAGCATCCAGGCCCGCGTCATAGCCCTGCCGGCGGCGGCTGTAGGCAAGGCGGGTGCGGGAGTCGCCGATGAAGGCGATCTTGCGGTGACCTTCCGCCAGAAGCAGGTCGACGGCTTTCCTTGCGCCCTCAATGTCGTCGACGCCGACATAGGGGATGCCACCATTGAAGACGGGTTCGAAGACGCCGACGCTCGGCGGTAGCTGCGCCGTAACCATCTGATGGCCGAACGGCAATATGCCGGTAAAGAGGATCAGGCCGGCCGCCTGGTTCGAATTGAAAAATTTCAGATATTCCAGGCCGCGCTGCGCATCATTTTGCGTATGGCCGATCAGGACACCGTAGCCATGGGCCCGTGCCTCGTTTTCCAGGCCGATGAGGATGTTGGAAAAGTTGGGGTCGCCGATATCGGGCGCCACGACCAGGATCATGTTGGAACGACCGAGCCGCAGGCTGCGCGCCATGGCATTGGTCGTATAGCCGGTGATGGCAATCGCCTGATTGACCTTCAGGCGCGTGGAATTGGCCACCTTTTCGGGCATGTGGATCGCCCGCGATACCGTCGCGATGGAAACCTCGGCGATCCGGGCGACGTCTTCGATTGTAGCGGGCGTGGAATTCGACACGTGGTCTGCCTTGGGCTGTCTTCGCCGCACACTACACAGACTTGTCGACAGGTCAAAGTCACCGCACAACAGATCTGTGTAAATCCACGATGTAAACCTTTACATGCCTGATGTAAAGGTTTACATATGCCAACATAAGCGGATGGGAGCCGCAGGAGGAAATCATGACCGTGGATACCGCAGAGGCTGCACCGGTGGTGTTGTCCGCCAGGCGCATTTGCAAGTCTTTCAGCGGCGTGCAGGTTCTCTTCAGTGTCAACTTCGATCTCCGTGCCGGTGAAATCCATGCGCTAATGGGCGAAAATGGCGCCGGAAAATCCACTCTCGTCAAGATTCTCTCCGGCTTCGAGCAGCCAACTTCCGGCGAGATCCTGCTCGACGGCGAGCCAGTGGTGCTGCCTCCGAACGGCGCAGCCGAAGCGCTCGGCATTGTCATCATTCACCAGGAATTCAATCTGGCCGAACATCTGACGGTCACTGAAAGCCTGTTCCTCGGTCGCGAGGTCACGCATTTCGGGGTGCTCGACCGCAAATACATGCGCTCGGAGACGCGTCGCGTGTTGGATGTGCTCGGTTCGCATGTCGACGAGAACGCGATGATCAGTTCGCTGTCGATTGCCGACAAGCAGATGGTCGAGATTGCCAAGGCAATCAGCCGCGATGCCCGCGTTGTCTTCATGGACGAGCCGACCGCCGTTTTGTCGCGCGAGGAAATCAATATGCTCTTCAAGCAGGTGCGTAAGCTGCGCGATCAGGGCACCAGTTTCGTCTTCGTTTCCCACAAGCTTGACGAGGTCATGGAGCTGACCGACAGGGTCACGGTCCTTCGCGATGGCCAGTGGGTGAAGACGGCTCCTACCTCCATGCTGGATGGTGAATCTATTGCGCAGCTCATGGTCGGCCGCGAGCTTTCGAGCCTCTATCCGGCCAAGGTCGAGCCCAATGTCGACGAGGAAGTCGTGCTTCGCGTCAGTTCGGTTTCGACCGGCTACGTGCAGGATGCGAGCTTCGAAGTGCGTAAGGGCGAGGTGATCGGATTTTCCGGACTTATCGGTTCGGGTCGTACCGAGCTGATGGAGGCGATCGCCGGTCTGCGTTCGCGCCTTTCCGGCGAGGTCGTCATCCACGGCGAAAGCGTGTCTTCGGGTGATGCGCGTGCCGCCAATCGCGCCGGCCTTGCCTATATGACCAAGGACCGCAAGTCCAAAGGGCTGCTGCTTGGCTCGGGCATGATCGCCAACCTGACGCTGCAATCGCTCGAACGCCATGTCAGCCATGGCTATCTGAGCCCGAACAGCGAAGCGGCAGCGCTTGCCAAGGCCAAGCGGCGCTTCGACATCCGCGTACGCGACGGCAATATCATTGCCGGCCGCATGTCGGGCGGCAACCAGCAGAAGCTGCTTCTCGCCAAGGTCATGGAGACCGAGCCGCAGATCATCATCATCGACGAGCCGACGCGCGGCATCGATGTCGGCACCAAGCAGCAGATCTATCATTTCATTTCGGCGCTCGCCCGCGACGGGCGGTCGATCATCGTCGTGTCCTCGGAAATGCCTGAGGTCATCGGGCTTTGCACGCGGGTTGCCGTGATGCGCGAAGGCCGGATCGTCGGCATCCTCGAAGGCGATGAAATTTCCGAGCAGGAAATCATGCGTTACGCCGCGGGGCTGAAGCGTCAAGCGGCTGCCTGATGCCGGCGAGGCGCGACGCGAGCGGACCGCGCGCGAGACAAACAAGATGCCCAGCAATCATGGGACGGGAGGTTGGTTTTGGACATGAGTGTTAACGAGGAGACCAGGGAGATCCGGCGCAGATCCTGGCGTGACGTCGATCTGCGCGCGGTTGCCCCCTTCGCCGCACTGGCCTTGCTCCTCATCGTGGGCGCACTGGTCAATCCGAATTTCATCGGCATCACCAATCTTACGAACGTTGCAACGCGTTGTGCCTTCATCGCCATCATCGCTGTCGGTGCGACCTTCGTGATCTCGGCAGGCGACCTCGACCTTTCCGTGGGCTCCATGGTGGCCTTCGTCGCGAGCCTGATGATCCTGCTCATCAATTCCGACGTCATTGCCGATCCGGTGCTTATGCTGACTGCTGCCGTCGTCTTCGCCATAGTCGCCGGTGCGCTTTGCGGTCTCGCAAACGGCCTCATCACGACTGTCGGCAAGATCGAGCCCTTCATCGCCACGCTCGGTACGATGGGCATCTATCGCGGTCTGACGACGTGGCTGTCGCAGGGCGGAGCAATCACATTGCGTTCGGCTGATATTCAGACGCTTTATCGGCCAGCCTATTTCGGCAGTATCTTCGGTGTCCCGGTTCCGATCGTCGTTATCCTGGTCGTTACCGCCATTGCCGCTTTCATTCTCTACCGTACGCGCTATGGCCGTCACGTCGTGGCAGTCGGTTCGAACAGCGATGTTGCTCGCTACTCCGGCATCGCAGTCAACCGGGTGCGCACAATCGCCTTCGTCATTCAGGGACTCTGCGTGGCGATCGCCGTGTTGCTCTATGTGCCGCGTCTCGGCTCGACTTCGGCAACGACGGGCATTCTGTGGGAGCTGCAGGCAATCACGGCTGTCGTTGTCGGCGGCACGGCCCTGAAGGGCGGTGCGGGCCGCGTCTGGGGCACGATCTGCGGCGCCTTCATTCTTGAGCTCGTCGGCAACATCATGCTGCTTTCGAACTTCATCAGCGAATATCTCATCGGTGCGATCCAGGGCGCGATCATCATCATCGCCATGCTGGTGCAGCGGTCGCTGGTGCGCAAATCGTAAGACGGGCCTGCTTCTCGGATTGGCCGGGATATCCAGGGCACCCGGCCCGGATTGAATAAGTCCCTGATATTTTTGGGAGGAAATAGCATGCGCAAGCTCATGTTGGGTCTGGCTGTTGCGGGGGTGGCTTTTGCCGGCGCAGCCTACGCCCAGGACAAGAATTATACGATCGGCGTGTCCATTCCGGCCGCCGACCATGGCTGGACGTCGGGCGTCGTGTTTCACGCCGAGCGCATTGCCAAGAAGCTGATGGCAGAGCATCCGGGCCTGAACGTCATCGTCAAGACCTCGCCGGATGCCGCAACGCAGGCAAATGCCGTGCAGGACCTCGACACACAGGGCATCGATGCGCTCGTCATCCTGCCGTCGGATCCGGATCCGCTCGTCAACGCCATCAAGGAAGTCAAGGGCAAGGGCAAGTTCGTTGCACTCGTCGACCGTGCACCGTCGAGCAACGACAATTCCGTGCGTGACCTCTACGTTGCCGGCAACAACCCGGCGCTCGGCGAAGTCGCCGGCAAGTACATTGCCGAAAAGACCCCGGAAGCCGAGGTCGTCATCATCCGCGGCCTGCCGATCCCGATCGACCAGCAGCGCCAGGACGGCTTTGACAAGGGCATTGCAGGCTCCAAGGTCAAGGTTCTCGACCGCCAGTACGGCAACTGGAACCGCGACGATGCCTTCAAGGTCATGCAGGACTATCTGACCAAGTATCCGAAGATCGACGTTGTTTGGTGCCAGGATGACGACATGGCTGTCGGCGTTCTGCAGGCCATCGAGCAGGCCAAGCGCACCGACATTCAGTATGTCGTTGCCGGCGCCGGCTCCAAGGACATGATCAAGAAGGTCATGGACGGCGACAAGCTGATCCCGGTCGACGTTCTCTATCCGCCGGCAATGGTCGGTACGGCCATGGAACTGACGGCTGCTGCGCTCTACGATCAGGTTCCGGTTCACGGCAACTACATCCTCGACGCAACGCTCGTCACCAAGGACAATGCCAAGAACTTCTACTTCCCGGATTCTCCGTTCTGATATCGGCTTTCACGCATGCGCCCATTCGAGAGGATGGGCGCATTTTTCATGCCTTGGGACAAGTTGAAGCCAAAATGCGGCACGTACCTCTTGCCGATCCGCGGCGAGCGTGATTAGGTCCAGACCGCGTTGATTTCGGCCCACCCGCTTAAATCTCTCGCATTGGCGGGGAGGCGCCTTTTCGTTATCGAACGGCGCGCTAAGATTTCTCGAAAACGTTTACGATCGATATTCAGGGAGGAAACTGACATGAAGACGATCAAGGGACCAGGCCTGTTCCTCGGACAGTTCGCTGGCGATACCGCGCCTTTCAATTCATGGGACGCGATCACCAAATGGGCAGCCGATATCGGCTACAAGGGCGTGCAGGTTCCGACCTGGGCAAGCCAGCTCATCGACCTCAAGAAGGCGGCGACATCAAAGGATTACTGCGACGAATTCGCAGGCAAGGCGCGTGAAAACGGCGTCGAGGTTACCGAACTTTCCACCCATCTCCAGGGCCAGCTCGTTGCCGTGCACCCGGCCTATGACGAAGCCTTCGACGGTTTTGCAGCACCCGAAGTGCGTGGCAATCCGAAGGCGCGTCAGGAATGGGCGGTGCAGCAGGTCAAGTATGCGCTGACCGCTTCCAAGCATCTCGGCCTCAAGGCGCATGCGACTTTCTCGGGCGCGCTTGCCTGGCCTTTCATCTATCCCTGGCCGCAGCGCCCGGCCGGTCTCGTCGAGACCGCTTTCGACGAGCTTGCCCGCCGCTGGAAGCCGATTCTCGATCACGCCGATGAAAACGGCATTGACGTCTGCTACGAAATCCACCCGGGCGAAGACCTGCACGACGGCATCACCTACGAGATGTTCCTGGAGCGCGTCGGCAACCATCCGCGCGCCAACATGCTCTACGATCCCTCGCACTACGTGCTGCAGTGCCTCGATTACCTCGACAACATCGACATCTACAAAGACCGGATCAAGATGTTCCACGTCAAGGATGCCGAGTTCAACCCGACCGGACGTCAGGGCGTTTACGGCGGTTATCAGGGCTGGGTCGAACGTGCCGGCCGCTTCCGTTCGCTGGGTGATGGCCAGGTCGATTTCGGCGCCGTCTTCTCGAAGATGACCGCCAATAATTTCGACGGCTGGGCCGTGGTCGAATGGGAATGTGCGCTGAAGCATCCGGAAGATGGTGCCCGCGAAGGCGCTGAGTTCGTTGCGGCCCACATCATCCGCGTCACCGAAAAGGCCTTCGACGATTTCGCTGCCGGCGGCACCGATCAGGCAGCCAACCGGCGCATGCTGGGTCTGTCGTAAGCGGATCAGGATTTCGAGGAGAAAATCATGGCAATCGAAGCATCATCCGAACAGGCCCGCGAGCCGCGCATCCGGCTCGGTATGGTCGGCGGTGGGGCAGGGGCCTTCATCGGCGCCGTTCACCGCATCGCGGCGCGTATCGACGATCAGTATGACCTGATCGCCGGTGCGCTCTCGTCGACGCCGGAAAAGGCTGCCCAGTCCGGTCGCGATCTCGGTCTCGATCCGTCGCGCACCTATTCCAGCTACCGGGAAATGGCGATCCGCGAAGCGAAACTGAAGAACGGCATCGAAGCCGTTTCGATCGTGACGCCGAACCACGTGCATTATGACGCTGCCAAGGAATTCCTGCGCCGCGGCATCCATGTCATCTGCGACAAGCCGCTGACATCAAACCTTGCCGATGCCAAGAAGCTGAAGAAGGTTGCCGACGAGAGCGGCGCGCTCTTCATCCTGACGCATAATTACACGGGCTATCCGATGGTTCGTCAGGCGCGCGAAATGGTTGCCAATGGCGAGCTCGGCGATATCCGTATCGTCCAGGCCGAATATCCGCAGGACTGGCTGACGGAAGCAATCGAGCAGTCCGGCCAGAAGCAGGCTGCATGGCGCACCGACCCGGCGCAGTCCGGCGTCGGCGGCTCGACCGGCGATATCGGCACGCATGCCTATAACCTGGCGTCCTTCATCACGGGTCTCGAACTCGACAGCCTTGCTGCCGATCTCGACAGCTTCGTGCCGGGCCGCCGTCTCGATGACAACGCCCATGTGATGCTGCGCTTCAAGGCCAAGGGTTCGGAAAAGCCGGCCAAGGGCATGCTCTGGTGCAGCCAGGTGGCGCCGGGTCATGAGAATGGCCTCAAGGTGCGCGTTTACGGCACCAAGGGTGGTATCGAATGGGTTCAGGCCGATCCGAACTATCTCTGGTACACGCCGTTCGGCGAATCCAAGCGGCTGATCACCCGCAACGGCGCCGGCTCCGGTGCGGCCGCTGCCCGCGTTTCCCGCGTCCCGTCGGGCCATCCGGAAGGCTATCTCGAAGCTTTCGCGACGATCTACACGGAAGCCGCACATGCCATCAACGCGCACAAGAAGGGCAAGGCGGTCGACAAGGCCGTGGTCTACCCGACCGTCGATGACGGTGTGAAGGGTGTCGCCTTCGTCGAAGCCTGCGTGGCTTCATCCAAGCGCAACGGCGCCTGGGTCAAGGTCTGAGTTTACGTGCCGATCAGGTCCGTATGATCAAAAACGCCGGGGCGGTTCGATATCGCCCCGGCGTTTACGTTTTGTGGCAATCAGGCCGCAACCTCAGTACGGCCGCGCTTCAGCAGGTTATCGACACTGAACGGGCCTGCGCCGGCAGCGACGATATAAAGCAGAACGAAGCAGAACAGGATGGCGGCGACACCACCGTTCTGTGCCGGAAAGAAGCTCTTCGATGCGTGGCCGATGAAATAGGCAAAGGCCATCAGACCCGAAAGCACGAAAGCTGCGATGCGGGTCTGGAAGCCGATGAGTACCAGAAAGCCGAGCGTGAGTTCGAGGAGGCCGGCAATCCAGGGCAGCGATCCGACGGGCGGCACGCTTGCTGCAGCCGGGAAATGCAGAATCTTCTGCGTTCCGTAGCTGAAAAGCACGAGGGACGAGACGATGCGCAGCAGGCTCAGCAGATGCGGCTGCAGCAGATGGATCGAAGAAAGCATTCGGTTCCTTTCATATTGTGATGCCCTTTCCCGTGTAAGGATCGCCATCGCGACAGCAAATCACGACTGCTGACATTGGCGTTATGACCTTCCAGTACGGGGTTCTGTAGCAGGCTCGCCGCTGTCTGGTTATTCTTCCTGCAACGTTGCAGTTTTTCCTTCTGCCGGCCTGTACTTTGCTGTCAGGCTTGGCTAAACCCCGCGTAAACGGTCAGTCCACAACCTGAGAGATGGGATTTACAGATGATCGATCCGAAAGCGCTCGCCGCCCGCTTCCCTGGCGATTTCACGTTTGGTGTTGCCACCGCTGCCTTCCAGATCGAAGGCGCCAGCAAGGCCGATGGCCGCAAGCCGTCCATCTGGGATGCCTTCTGCAACATGCCCGGCCGCGTCCATAACCGTGACAACGGCGATGTTGCCTGCGACCACTATAACCGGCTGGAGCAGGACCTCGATCTTATCAAGGATATGGGCGTCGATGCCTATCGTTTCTCGATCGCCTGGCCGCGCATCGTCCCCGACGGCACGGGTCCGGTGAATGAGAAAGGCCTCGATTTCTACGATCGGCTCGTCGATGGCTGCAAGGCGCGCGGTATCAAGACCTTTGCGACGCTCTACCACTGGGATCTGCCGCTGCTGCTTGCCGGCGACGGCGGCTGGACGGCACGTTCGACGGCCTATGCCTATCAGCGCTATGCCAAGACTGTCATGAGCCGCCTTGGCGACCGTCTCGACAGCGTCGCCACTTTCAACGAGCCGTGGTGCATCGTGTGGCTCAGCCACCTCTATGGCATTCATGCACCGGGCGAGCGCGACATGCAGGCCGCGCTTCACGCCATGCACTACATGAACCTGGCGCACGGCCTTGGCGTCGAAGCGATCCGTTCGGAAGCGCCCAATGTGCCTGTTGGTCTGGTGCTCAACGCTTCTTCGATCATTCCGGGCTCCGATAACGCTGCCGATCTTGCTGCCGGCGAGCGCGCGCACCAGTTCCACAACGGCGCCTTCTTTGATCCGGTCTTTAAGGGCGAGTATCCCAAGGAATTCGTCGAAGCGCTCGGCGATCGTATGCCCGTGATCGAGGACGGCGATCTCAAGATCATCAGCCAGAAGCTCGATTGGTGGGGCCTCAACTATTACAAGCCGGAGCGCGTTGCCGATGATGCCAGCCGCAAGGGCGATTTCCCCTGGACGGTGGAAGCACCTCCGGCCAGCGACGTGAAGACCGATATCGGCTGGGAGGTCTATTCGCCGGGCCTCAAGCTGCTCGTCGAGGATCTCTACCGCCGCTACGACCTTCCGGAATGCTACATCACCGAGAATGGCGCCTGCGACAATACCGATGTCGTCAATGGCGAGGTCGATGACGTGATGCGCCTGGACTATGTCAGTGACCATCTCAATGTCGTCGCCGACCTGATCAAGGACGGATATCCGATGCGCGGTTATTTTGCCTGGAGCCTGATGGACAATTTCGAATGGGCGGAAGGCTATCGCATGCGTTTCGGCCTCGTTCATGTCGATTATGGAACGCAGGTTCGTACGGTCAAGAAGAGTGGCAAGTGGTATCGCGAACTCGCCAGCCAGTTCCCTAAGGGCAACCACAAGGCCGTTTGAGGCCAAGCATTTCGGCAGGGCATCGATGCCCTGCCGTTTCAGATCGCGTTCAACCTCTTTGCCGCAGCGAGACGTTTTCCTCTGCTCAATTTCCGCCCGTCGCGGAAATTGAGGGCAAGTAGCGTCAACTGAGTGGAGCCGGCCAGCAGTTCAAGGGTCTGCATGGCGTAGAAAACACCGTCAAGCAGGCCTTCATCCACGCGACGGTAGAGCAGGATTGCCAGGGGCAAGAGGACCAGCAGCCCGTTTGCGACAATGATCTTCATCCGCCAGCGCTTCCCGTCGATAGCCGGCGAATGGCGGCCACGGGCGAGTGAAAAGCCGCTGCCGCCAGTGATTGCGAGCGCCGGGATTAACAGACAGAGACCGGCAAGAATTGCTTTCTTGACGGCAAGAATTGCGGTCGCATCCAATAGAAGCTCTGAAATCAGTGTTGCGGTCAGAAAGCCCGCAATCAGGATCATGGCGATTGTGCCCGCGCCGGCATGAACGAAGGTTTTCATTTCCGTTCCTCGCTTTCCGTGGCGTCCAGCGCCAGCCTTTGGTCGAACCTGCTCAGAAGATCGAGTGCCGCCTGTAATTCCGGTGCGTCTAGTCCGCGGGCCAGCGCATTGGCCCAGCCGGTATGAAGCGCTGATATCCTCGCGTAGCTCTCAGCGCCCTGGGGCGTCAGCACATAGAAGGGCGAGCGCTGATGGCGCGGGTTGGGGCGCCTTTCGACGAAGCCGTCTTCCTCCAGCTTGTTTACCTGCTTTTGGGCTCCCTGACGGGTCATGCCCATCATCTCCGCGATGGCGGGCACCGCGACATGACCGGAAGACAGCGAGATCGCTCCGAGCACCTGCCAGCGGGCGCTCGTAAGTTTGAGTGGTGCGCCGAGCCGGTCGCCACCGTCCAATAGTCGTCCGTTGATGCGGAAGATCATCAGCATGATATCCGTCAGCAGGTCTGCTTCGATCGTCCGTTTCAATATGCCGTTCTCCATTTGCATTGTGGAAACCAGTTACCATTGTTGGAAACCGGTTGTCAATCTGCAAAAATATGCGGCATTCGAGTAAATCCTGAGCCGGATTCTCGATTGTTCTCATGATTTTAAGCGTTTCTTGACCCTTGACTGCGAAGATTTCTGGAACTGGGAGTTGTGTGAGTTGCCGGCAGTCTTGATGTCAAAAAACAATGGATCGGGTTTAGGCCGCCATACCACGGTCACTGGCGTGCTTTTTTCCTTCGCGGTCATTGTTGCAGTTGTCACCATCATGGTTTTGACGGCGCTGGAACGCGTCTCCGAAAATGCCAATGTGCTCGACGACGAGCGTTCGCGCGAAACCACCGTCGGCGCACTCAAGACCTTCGAAGACCAGCTTGCCGCGACGCTTGACGATTATGCCGCCTGGGATGATGCGGCTGCCAATGTCTACGCGCCGGAGGGCATGGCGTGGACGGTCAGCAATTACGGCGAGATGTCCCTCAACAGCCCTCTCTTCGACATGGCTATCGTCATTGATGACCAGAAGAAAACCGTCATGGCCTATCAGGACGGTTTGCCAATGCAGATGCCGGTAGACGATTTCTTCTCCCCCTCGCTTTGGCGGCTTCTGGACAAGGTTCGCGCACCTGATGCCGGCGAGAAGCCGCAGGCCACCGGTTTCATCAAGACTGCCAGGGGTATTGCCGCTGTCGGTATCGCGCTTGTGCGGCAGAAGTCGGGTGAGCTTGATATGCCCGACGGTCAGCATCGCTATCTGGTTTTCGCCCGGCATCTCGACGAGGACAAGATCTCCGCTCTCGGCACGACTTACGTCCTGAACGGGTTACGACTGGTGCCCGCAGATTTTGCCGCGGCCTATTCGGTGGAAATTGCAGACCCTGCTCGGGCGGTTCTCGGCAAGCTAGTCTGGGTGTCGCGTTCGCCCGGCGATATTGGTTACGCGCAGGTGAGGCCCATGGTCATCCAGGCGCTTGGTCTTGTCGGCCTGTTCTTCGTCGTCCTCCTCATAATCGGTTGGATGACCGGCCGGCGGCTGAAGGCCGAGGAAAACAGCGCGCGTGAAGAAGCACTTCGAGATCGCCTGAGCGGTCTTTCCAACCGCGACGGCCTGGGGCTTGCCGTCGACCGCTTCGTTGCGGAAGCCCGGCAGACGAAGCGGAACGTGCTGCTACTCTATCTCGATCTCGACGGCTTCAAGGAAGTCAACGACAGCTACGGGCACGGCACCGGCGACCAATTGATCCGCGCTGTCGCGGCAGGACTGGACGTGCTGATCCCCGAGGACGCGGTGCTCGCCCGCATCGGCGGTGATGAGTTTGCAATCGCTTTCCTTTCGGATGCGGAGAATGCGGCCGCATTGCAGCTTGCGGAGCAGATCCTCGATTTCCTTGCTGAACCGCTCGAAGTCGGCCGCCGTATCGTCGTGGTCGGCGCCAGCATCGGCATTGCCATGTCAGCGCTCGGTTCGATCGCCCGGGAGGAGCTGGTACGCCGTGCCGACCTTGCCATGTACAAGGCGAAGGAAGCCGGCCGCGCCCGCATGACACTTTACGATCCGGCCATGGATACCGATCGCGCGCAGCGCAACGCGCTGGAGCTCGATCTGCGCATGGCGATCGAAAGCGGCGATCTCACGCTTGCCTATCAGCCGCTCGTCGATGCCGCGACGCATGAGATGAATGGCGTGGAAGCGCTGGTGCGCTGGAACCGGCCAGGCCATGGTCCGGTTTCGCCCGAGGTTTTCATTCCGATCGCCGAGACCAGCGGTCTCATCGAATCCCTCGGCCTTTTCGTGCTGCGCAAGGCCTGCGAAACGGCAAAACAGTGGCCGGAACTGAAGATCTCGGTCAATGTGTCACCGGGCCAGTTCCGCAATCCGGCCTTCACCGATTATGTTCGCTATGTACTGAAGCAGACGGACATCGAGGCCAGCCGCGTCACGCTTGAGATCACCGAAGGCTACATGATCCAGAACCCGCAGCGCACGCGCCAATCGATCGAGCGATTGAAGTCGCTCGGCGTCAAGGTGGCGCTCGACGACTTCGGTTCCGGCTTTTCTTCGATCGGCTATTTGCGGCAGTTCGGCTTCGATCGCATCAAGATCGACCGCTCACTCGTCACCGATATTACCGGCGACAGCCGGCAGCGGGAGATGCTGCAGGCGACAGTAGCACTTGCCCGCGCGCTGGATATTCCGGTCACGGCCGAAGGCATCGAGACGGAGGAGCAGGCGGTTGCGCTGCGCCTCTTTGGCTGCGACAGTCTGCAGGGCTATTTCTTCGGCAAACCGATGACTGCCGACCACATCAATGACCGATTGCAGGAGCACCGTGAAGCACGGGTCTTGCGCCGGATCGCCGGCTAAACCGTCGCGTTAAGTACCTATGTGCTTCTGTCCGCGCTTCTTGGCGAGTGCGATCTGGTGCTGGCGCTGACGATAGCGCAGGCGGTCTTCTTCGCTGCGGCTGTGATAGCAATTGCTGCAGGAAACGCCTTCCTCGTAATGGGGCGAGGTGACTTCTTCTGCCGTGATCGGGTTGCGGCAGGCATGGCAAAGCTTGTGTTCGCCTTGCTTCAGGCCATGCTCGACTGAAACCCGCTCGTCGAAAACGAAGCAGGCACCATCCCAGAGGCTTTCTTCCTGTGGCACTTCCTCCAGATATTTCAGGATGCCGCCCTTGAGGTGATAGACTTCTTCGAAGCCCTGTTCCTTCATGAAGGCCGTTGCCTTCTCGCAGCGGATGCCGCCGGTGCAATACATGGCGATCTTCGGCTTGTTATGGAGGCCGGGATTATTGCGCACCCAATCCGGAAACTCGCGGAAGGTCTTGGTCTTGGGGTCCACGGCGCCGCGGAAGACGCCGATTGCCGTCTCGTAGTCGTTGCGGGTGTCGATGACGATCGTATCGGGATCGGAGATCAGCGCGTTCCAATCAACGGGATTGATATAGGTTCCGACCACCTTATTGGGATCGATATTCTCGACGCCCATGGTGACGATTTCCTTTTTCAGCTTCACCTTCATCCGCAGGAAAGGCATTTTCGAAGCATGGCTTTCCTTGTGCTCGAGCACGGAAAATTCCGGCTGGGCACGCAGGAAAGCGAGCACGCTCCGAATGCCGGCATCCGGCCCTGCAATCGTCCCGTTGATGCCTTCATGGGCGAGGAGCAGCGTGCCCTTGACGCCATTCTCTTCACAGAGCGCCTGTAGCGGCGGCTGCAGGCTTTCGTAACGCGGCAGCGAGACGAAATGGTAAAGTGCTGCCACTAGGAACGGGCTTGTCTGGATCGCATTGTCGGTCATGCGCGTGGAAATACAGAATATGCCGGGCCTGCGCAATGATATTACGCAAGTCCGCTGCCGTGTCGCCATAGTCTGTCAGCGCGCTTTCCATTTGGTATAGGAGCGCATGCCGAAAGCGGCATCCGGCTCGTCATCGAGCACGCTCAGGAATTCGATGGAGTGTCCGTCGGGATCGTTGAAATAGAGTGACAATGCCGGCATCCAACCGATGACGATCGGTTCGGTGATTGGCTCCCCGTGAAAGCCGTGTGGCGTCAGGCCCTTGCCGATCAGCAGCGCCGGCGCCTGCATCATTTCTTCCTGCGACAGGCGGAAGGCCAAGTGCAAGCGCATCTTCAAGGGGCCGGTGCCAGTTTCCCAGAGGCCGAGCATGGCGTTCCTCTTGCCGTTCACCCAGAAGAAGGCAATGCGGCGCTCGGGAAATTCGGCGGCGAACTCCAGGCCCAGAATATCGCGATAGAAAGCAATGGAAGTCTTCAGATCGGCGACGGTGAGATGGGTTTCGTAGATGCCCTGGATTTGCGGTTTCG
Source organism: Rhizobium sp. BK379 (assembly GCF_014193955.1). Classification (NCBI taxonomy): domain Bacteria; kingdom Pseudomonadati; phylum Pseudomonadota; class Alphaproteobacteria; order Hyphomicrobiales; family Rhizobiaceae; genus Rhizobium; species Rhizobium sp. BK379. Next base: position 291,814 of record NZ_JACIAD010000008.1, on the reverse strand, counting down.
TGGCCTTGTCAGCAGACATATCGTCCTCAGAGGTTGATTGACCGACTGAGGCTAGGATCTCAACCAATGTTGAGGTCAACAGGCGAAATGCATCAATTGCGGATCGATACCCAGAGGATCTCGAGACGCTGCGCTTCGTCATCGGGATCATCGCCGTAGAGCGTTTCGGCGCTGAGCAACGTTTCGCGCCGATCCTCCTGCTGACGGAATATGATGGCATCCAGCAGATGGGCGAGATCGTCGTTGCGGGTGAAGAGCTGCGGCTCTGCCTCAACGAGACCCGAAAGTACGGAGAGATCGTTGATGTGTCCGAGCCGTTCGACGAGGTCCTTGGCGAAGTCGCGTTTGGCCTTCATCGCACTCGGCCAGAGATCGCGCAGAAGCGCGTGGTAGAGGCGATAGTCGTAGGTGCGCTTGCGCAGTTCGTGAAAGTCATCGGCTGTCGCATCTTCATGACAGGCATCCAGCGCTTTTCTGGCGCGCGACGCCGTCCGGCGCCAGCTCTTTGCCAGCATTCGGGCATTCTTGCGATGGCTCTTGTCGAAGGTGATATCATCGAGTGCCGCGATCGCTTCCCGTAAAGCGTCGGCAGCGTCGTGCAGCCGTTGGTCGAGGCCGCTCTCAGCCTCCGCCATCCAGTCGCGCCGGGCCTCCAGGATAGAAACGATGCGACCGAGCGCCTCGGCTTCTTCCAGGTTGCGGGCATTGTCCTGCAGGTAACGCGCGGTATCGACGATCGCTGCGGCATCGCGGATGGTGGAGAGCGACCTGGCAGTGTCCCTCAACCGCGCGTTCTCTCGCTTCTGGAAATCCGGCACGTCACAGGACACGAGGCGATAGAGCGAACGCAGTCGCTTGATGTTCTTACGAAAAGCGTGAATCGCCTCATGGGCGCCTTCCGGCTGTTCTTGCAGAACGGTGATGGCACGCGTGAGTTGCTCCTCGGCCGCGCTTCGGAACTCGTCGGTAAAATCGGCCTCAGGCCGTATGCGATAGCCCATGCCTGTCGTGCTCGAATTCTGTAGCAAGCGCCTGATTGGAATAGCGGAAGTCGCCCGTCACTTCGCGGCCGAGCCAGGCGGGCAGGGGAGGATTGTCAGTTTCGGCCTGCATCTCGACTTCGGCGATGACCAGGCCGCGATGGGCGCCGCCAAAGACATCGACTTCCCAGACGAAACCTTCATAGGGGACGCGGTAACGCGTCTTTTCGATGACGATGCCGATGGCGTTTTCCAGCAGTTCCTCGGCGTCGGAGACGGGGATTTCATACTCGAATTCGTCGCGGGTGAGGGTGCTGCGGCCGATCTTCATCGTCAGCCGCGCAGTCTTCTCGTCAAGGATGCGAATTCGTACGGAGCGGTCGTCCATCGAGGCGACGTAGCCCTGCTTCAGGACCGATTTGGACTCGACAGCGGAGCGCCATGCTTCGCCGCGTACGAGGAACTTCCGTTCGATCTCTTTCGCCATACGAATGAACCTTTTGTGACGGTCGGGGTACGCTACCCCAATTTATAGTGATTTAATACCCGTCTTGTCGCACGGGCTGGTTTTATCTCGACAAGCCCTTGTGAGGGCGCTATTCGAAAGCCGATCTCAATCGTTTAAGGGAACCGTGGCCATGGGCGAGAAGACAGAGAAACTCCTTTCTATTCTGAAACTCCAGCCCGTCGTTCCGGTTCTGATCGTCGATGACGCCAAGTCGGCCGTGTCGCTTGCCCGCGCACTCGTTGCAGGTGGTCTCAAGGCCATCGAGATCACCATGCGCACCCCGGCTGCTCTCGATGCCGTGCGCGCGGTCGCCGCTGAAGTGGAAGGTGCTGAAGTCGGCGCCGGCACGATCCTCAATGCTGCTCACTGGGAAGCCGCGGTACAGGCTGGCTCCAAGTTCATCGTCAGCCCAGGCACGACCCAGGAGCTTCTGGATGCCGCAGCCGATTCACCGGTGCCGTTGCTGCCGGGCGCTGCGACAGCAAGCGAAGTCATGGCTTTGCGCGAAGAAGGCTATCAGGTGCTGAAGTTCTTCCCGGCCGAGCAGGCCGGCGGTGCTGCCTATCTGAAGGCGCTGTCGTCGCCGCTCGCCGGCACGTACTTTTGCCCGACCGGCGGTATCTCGCTCAAGAATGCCAATGACTATCTGTCGCTGCCGAACGTCATCTGCGTTGGCGGTTCATGGGTCGCGCCGAAGGAACTGGTTGCTGCTGGCGACTGGGCAGGCATTACCAAGCTTGCTTCCGAAGCTTTTGCGCTGAAGGGCTGAGTTCTCGAGGCCGTCCGGTTTTGAAAGCTTGCAGGTTTTGAACGAGGGTGGCCATGCCGCCCTCGTTTGTATTTCGGCAGTCGCAAACCTATGTTCTCCTCCAGCCTCTAAAATAGGGAGAAGCAGAGGACATGTTCGACGCGAAGAAACTACTCGACCAGTTTCTGGGATCGCAAATCCCGGGTGTGGGCGGCAGCGTACGCGACCGTGCCGGCGACGCGATCCAGGTGGCGAAGGATAATCCATTAAAGACCGGTGCGCTTGCCGCTGTGCTTCTCGGTACCAAGACCGGCCGCAGTATCGCAGGCAATGCCGTTACCATCGGCGGTCTCGCAGCCATTGCGGGCCTCGGCTATCAGGCTTGGAAGAACTATCAGGCAGGGCAGGCGCCTGCAGCACCCTCCGATGCGCCGACGGCAAACAATCCCGTTCTCTTGCCTCCGCCTGCAGAATCCGGCTTCGGTAAGGCCTCACCAGCGACCAGCAATGAGTTCGTGCTCGTCCTCATCCGCGCCATGATCGCTGCCGCCAAGGCCGACGGTCATATCGACGATGCGGAACGCGTCCTCATCATGGACAAGGTCAAGGCCGCCGACGTCAGCGGCGAGGCGGCGAGCTTCATCGAACGTGAGCTTTCGGAGCCGACCGATATCGATGCGCTTGTCGCTGCGGCGGTGACGGAGGAGCAGAAAGTCGAGCTCTACACCGCCTCGCGCCTGACGATCGAGCCGGATTCACGGGCCGAACGCGGCTATCTCGATCTGCTTGCGGGCCGGCTTGGCCTGCCCGATCAGCTGGTCGATCACATCGAAGCGACGGTTTCATCTGCCAAGGTCACTCTCTCGCAGTGATCCCGGGAGCTCGCAGCAATCTGCGGGTCCGGTGACGTCAGGGCCGGTTGCCTTTGCGAGGCGGCTGGCCTATCCACTCCCGGACAAGAGGAGTGACCCATGGCCATGAGCCCGGAAAGCCGTTCGCAGGCGATTGCAGCCGCTATCATTCTGGTTTCTGCGGGGCTGGTGATCTATTTCCTGCCGACCATCGTGCTGTGGATCGGCAGTTTTTCGCCGATATTGGCAGTCATCGTCGGCGTCTGCCTGCTAATGTGTTTCTTCGGCATATTCTGGCTGCGGGCACGCTACCAGCGCAGCAGAAAGCCGTGAGACTATCCCTGCAGGGAGGCTCCGAGCAACAATATACCCATCAGGATCACAAGAAGCGCGCCTGCTATCTCGATCGTATTGCCGATCCAGATTGAGGCGGACGAACCACGGCCGGAGAGGCGTACGGCCGTGCTCTTGGCCGTCACGGCGAGCGTGGCAAGAATCGCAACGGTAATGGCGGTGCCAAGCGACATAGCGACGACCGAGAGCACGCCGCCAAGATAAAGCCCGTTCAACAGCGAGAAGGTCATGACCAGCAATGCGCCGGAGCAGGGGCGTAAGCCCACGGCGATAACGGCAGACCACGCCTCACGGGCGCTGAACTTGTCGCCGCTGACCAGCGAGGGGTCGGGCAGGTGCGAATTGCCGCAGGTCTCGCAGACCATGCCCGGCACGTAGGTATGGCCTGGGTCCACGGCCTGCGCCTTCCCGTTGAAGCTGAAACTGGCGCTCTGGCGTTCGCTCGCATTGTCCTTCCAGTCCAGCATCATGCTGACGGGCCCCGCCGGCGTTGCCATGAGCCGGCGACGCGGCAGTTGGCCAGCCATCGAGCGTAGCTTGCGGAAAAGCAGCCAGCAGCCAAAAAGGATGACCATCACGAAGCTTGCGATTTCCATGGCCTGTGTTGCCATGGTCAGCGTGATGCCGGTGCCGCGCAGCACCAGCCACGCGGCTCCGACGAGTGCGACGGCCATGACGCCCTGGACGAAGGCTGAGATGAAGGAAATGACGACGCCACGTCGAAGCTCGACTTCGTTGGCGATCATGTAGGATGAGATGACCGCCTTGCCGTGGCCCGGGCCGGCGGCATGAAACACGCCATAGGCGAAAGAAAGACCGATCAGCGAGGATAGTTGCCAGGGGTCTTCGCGCATGGCTTTCAGTGCGCCGGTCAGCGCGCGATAGAAGGCTTGCTGCTCGTAGTTCACGTACAGGAAAAGAGGTGCCAGCGGCCCGCCTGTCGGCTGGAAGCTCGGCTCCGCCGTGCCGATGCCAAGCGGTGATTGCGCATGGGCGGCAGTGGCCACGACGGCGAGCGCAAGCAGGGCAAGGGGCAGGCGCTTTATCAGCATGTGACCTCCAGCCGTGTGGCGAAGAGCTTCGACATATTGGTGCCGGTTGGATCGTTGAAGAAAGCGTCGGTCAGCGACTGCTTGTTTTCCGAAATTACCTCGTCTGCGTCCGGGCGCACGACCGCGTGTTTGCAGGTCTTGAAGCCGTCGCCGACCACGGCGAGTTCGTTGTCGGTCGGGAAGTCGATCGAGGTATAGAGCGTCGGATCATAGACGCCGAAAGTCAGCTTGCCTTTCAGCGGCATCTTCTCCACCGGTTTGACGGCGAAGAACATCAGCAGCTGCCCTTCCTTGTAGTCGACATGGATGATTTCGGGCTTTTCGACTTTTATGTTTTTCCCATCGATCGTCAGGTTCATGTAATAGTCGTAATCCGCAAGCGAATCCCGAACGGTCTTGCCCACTTCGGCAAGCTCGTTCGGCTCCAGCTTCAGATCGGTATTCTTGTCGAAGTCCATGACGACGGAGGAGGAGAAGACCTCGTCGAAGCGCCAGACGTTGCGCAACTCCTGAATGCTGCCGTCAGGGGCTGCGACAACCTCGAGCCTTGCTTCCACGAAAATATGCGGATGGGCGAAGGCGGTGGCGGGGGCCAGTGACAAAAGCCCAGCCGTCAATAGTGTCGATCGTTTCATGCTGCCCCGCTGCCCTGTTCGGTTGGGGTGATTTTCTCACCAGAAAATGGGACGGAATTGGGACCGGACCTGCGACGCTTGGGCACGTCCATCCACTGAGGTCAGGGATGTTTCTTGAACCAGTTAGAGAGGTAGTCGACGAAGATCCTGACCTTTGCCGGCAGATAGCGCCGGTGGGGATAGACGGCATAGATGCCACGGTCAGTCGGAATATAGTCATTGAACAAGGTCACCAGCCTGCCGTCCTCGATCGGTTTGCGAGCGATGAAGTCTGGAATCAGCGCAATACCGATCCCCGACAGCGCGGCGCGCAATGTCGCGTGCGGGCTGTTGACTTCCATCGGGCCGGAAACTGCGACCGCAAAGGAGGTGCTGTCGGGATTGTAGAAGCGGATGCTTGCCTGGTTGCGGGAATTGGTATCGACGATGAAGGGCACGTTGGAGATATCGCTCGGGTGCTCGATGTTTGGGTAGCGTTCGAGGAATTCCGGGGTGGCGCAGATATGGACGCGGAAATCGGAGATCTTGCGGGCAATCATACCCGAATCTTCGAGTTTGGTGACGCGGACGGCGACGTCGAAGCCTTCCTCGATCAGGTCGACGAAACGGTCGTCGGCGGCGATCTCCAGTTGCAGGTTCGGATTCTCCTTGGCGAAATCGATCAGGGACTGTCCGACATCGGCATCGACGAAAGTGCGTGGCACGGAAACCTTGAGGCGCCCCTTCAGCTGCGCGTTGTTCTCGCGCACGAGATCAGCGAGGTTGTCGATCTCCTTCAGGATGTCGGAAGCGGTGCGATAATAGGTATGGCCGGCCTCGGTCATGGAGAATTGCCGGGTGGTGCGATTGAGCAGAAGCGCGCCGAGCTCATCCTCCAGTTCACGCACGTATTTCGAGAGCAGCGCCTTGGAGCGCCCGGTACGACGCGCCGCGGCGGAAAAGCCTTCTGCTTCAACAACATCGATGAAGGCACGTATGCGGGTCAGGGTGTCCATGGGCGGTCCTCCAAATCTGTTGAATGAGGTTGAACAAATTGTCCTTCATCGTTCAATTATCTTTTTTGGGCCGCAGGGCAAAATTTCTCTTGATTGTGAAGGCGAATATTCTTATTTCCCACTCAGCCCAAAGTCGCACGTGCCCATGGGTGTCCGCCGAACCCTCGAATTGGTGAGGAAATCGGTAAGGTACCTGGAATTAACCCCTCCAGTCGCTATTCCGGCCAACCGGAAAATGCGAGGACGCCTGAAGCAACGACGGTGCGGGCCTTTTTGTTCTCTCCCTGCTTTCCATCAGCGGGGGTTACTGAAGAGGCACACCTTCATTGCCGGAAGTGCGGCAGGGATATTCCCTCCAATCCATGGCAGACAAAGCCGAACCCATACCGCATTCGCGGCGTTGGTTCACTATCTGCGCATCAAGCGCCGCCAAGGATCCGGGGTCTCCACCGGCTGGTTCCTGAGCGGTTCTTGCATGCCCTTTGTCCTCCGGTTGACGCCGGAGCTCTGGAATTGGAAGAGGGAATCGATATGACCACCCAGCGCATCCGCGACTTTCTCGCAACCCGACGTCCCGACGGTCCCTGCCTCGTGGTTGACCTCGACGTCGTCAAAGACAATTTCCACGCCTTCCGTCACGCCATGCCGGACAGCGCGATCTATTACGCCGTCAAGGCAAACCCGGCTCCGGAAGTCCTGAAGCTGCTCGCAGGCCTCGGCTCCAACTTCGATTGCGCGTCCGTCGCGGAAATCGAAATGGCGCTCGAAGCCGGTGCGACTGCAGCCCGTATCTCCTACGGCAACACGATCAAGAAGGAACGCGACGTTGCCCGTGCGCATGCACTCGGCGTCAGCCTCTTCGCAGTCGACAGCCATGAAGAAGTCGAGAAGATTTCCCGTGCTGCTCCCGGTGCTCGTGTGTTCTGCCGCGTCCTGACGGATGGCGAAGGTGCCGAATGGCCGCTGTCGCGCAAGTTCGGCTGCGTTCCGCAGATGGCCGTCGACGTTCTCGTCTACGCTCATCAGCTCGGCCTGCAGTCCTACGGCGTCTCGTTCCATGTCGGTTCGCAGATGACCAAGGTCGATGCCTGGGATTCGGCTCTGGCCGATGCCAAGCGCGTCTTCGTCCAGCTTGCCAAGCAGGGTATCCACCTGCAGATGGTCAACATGGGCGGCGGCTTCCCGACCAAGTACCTGCGCGACGTTCCGTCGGCAGAAGCTTACGGCAAGTCGATCTACCAGGCGCTGCGCACGCATTTCGGCAACCAGATCCCGCAGACGATCATCGAGCCGGGCCGTGGCATGGTCGGCAATGCAGGCGTGATCAAGGCTGAAGTCGTTCTGATTTCGAAGAAGTCTGACAATGACGACGCTCGCTGGGTCTTCCTCGACATCGGCAAGTTCGGCGGTCTCGCCGAAACCATGGACGAGGCCATCCGCTACCCGATTCGCACCGAGCGTGACGGCGACGAGATGGAGCCCTGCGTGATCGCCGGCCCGACCTGCGACTCGGCCGACGTGCTGTACGAAAAGAACCTCTATCCGCTGCCAATGTCTCTGACGATCGGCGACGAGGTTCTGATCGAAGGCACCGGCGCTTACACGACGACCTACTCGGCGGTCGCTTTCAACGGCTTCGAGCCGCTGAAGGCCTACGTCATCTAAGGTCTTGTTTCCGCCAGCCCCGTGACCAGCCGGGGCGGCAAATTCACAATTCTCCGAAGTCACCGCTGATAACGGTATTGGGTACGGGAGGCCAAGATGGCCGCTGTTCTTGATTCTGTCCGCGCATTCTTTGCGCCTGTTACTTTCACCATCGACGTGGAAAATCCGTCCGACGTCGTCGCTCGCGAAACCCTGCTCGATCGCGTCATGGGTCCGGACCGCCGCAAGAAGTCGTCGGAAGCGATCCGCCGCAACCGCGTGCCGGCCGAAGGCCTGGCGCTCGTCGCCCGCGATCGCGACGGCCGTGTGATCGGCACGGTTCGTCTGTGGAATGTTGAGGCCGGTATCAACCAGGAAGGCTCGGCCCTCGACGCACTGCTGCTCGGCCCGCTCGCGGTCGACGGCAAGCATGGCGGCAAGGGCATCGGCTCGGCGCTGATGCGCGCAGCACTTCTCGAAGCAAAGAACCGTGGTCACGGCGCAGTCCTGCTCGTCGGCGATGCGGAATATTACGAGCGTTTCGGCTTTTCCGCCGAGAAGGCTCGTCACCTCGTCATGCCCGGCCCCTTCGAACGCTCGCGCTTTCTGGCGCTTGAGCTCGTCGAGGGCTGGCTTGGCGGCGCAGCCGGTATGATCGTCCCGTCGGGGCGCATGCTGGCCAGTGCACCGGTCAGGAAGGCGGCCTGACCGGCAAGCCCCTCCCATCTCCGGGAGGGGCTTTTTTGTTTCAGGCGTTCTGATCGCTCAGGGAGCCTTTGCGTCGACCCTGCCATTGTCGATCAGCCAGCGGACAGCTTCCTGCACCGCTTGCAGCGAGCTGTGCCGCGGCGTGAATCCGAGTAGCCGGCGGGCTTTTTCCATCGAGCAGTTGGGGCTGCGGGCAATATGTTCCCAGGTGGCTTTCGCCTCTTCCGGGTACTGTCTTTCCGCCCAGGCTTCGTAAGGGAGGAACTCCAGCCTGGCTTCCTTGCCGAACCAGGCGGCCATGGCTTCGGCATAACCGCGCAGCGTTACCGCTTTTTCCGAAACTGCATGGAATGCCTCGCCGAATGCGGCCTGCGGTTTTGCGATGGCCGCCATGAAGAGTTCGGCAATGTCGTCGGCATGGACGTGATGCACGGTTTCCATGCCGAAATTTGGCAGAGCCAGTATTTCGCCGCGCGCCAGCGTCGCGAAAACGTCGGGATTGAAATGACCTGCCGGGTTCAGCGGGTTCCAGCCAGGGCCGACAATATGGCCCGGATGGATAAGGGTTACAGGGAAATTTCTCTCCCGCGCCATCCCGAGCAGATAGGATTCGATCGCGGCTTTATTCACGCCATAGTCACCAAAAGGCTTCTTCGGCGCCTCCTCCGGGGTCGGCACGACTGTGGAGAAACCGTGCGTCCATATCGTACCCGTATGAAGAAAATGGCTGACATGGCCTTCGAGGGCAGTCACGAGCTGTTTGTTGCTGTCAGGCGTGAAGCAGATCATGTCGATGACGATCTCGCCTCCCAGCGCACGAACCTCGTGGCCGAAGCGGCCCTCCGCCTCGAGCGCCGCACGATCCATGCGCCTGATATCGACACGGTTCCACGCGTCGCTCGCCTTGTAGGGCGTGGCCGCGCCCCGGCTGATCGCCACTACCTCATGACCGGCTTCGACAAGGCGGGGCACGAGATAGGTGCCGACATGTCCTGTTGCTCCGATGACGACGACGCGTGCCATATTGTCTCCTCCAGATGTGCGTTTTGGCTTGTGCTGCACTATGTCGTGCCGCTTTGAGGGACTGCAAGTGGCCAGTGCATGGATCGTGAAGTTTCCCGTCCGTGTGAATCGCTGAGCGGGCCATCGGCGTGCAATGGCTGCTGCACAGCCTGACGGTGCAGATCACCGGCATGGTGTACACCGCCTGACGCAAAAAACTGCCGGTCGCTAAATTTTTAGCGAAGCGTCCAATCAAACTGCAAATCGCTTCTTGTAGGGTTCGCGGCGTGGGACTTCGGGACAGGCTCGATGCTGCTGGATCTGCGGACAATTTATTTCATCGTTGCGGTGAGCTGCGTTGTTCTGAGCGCGCTCCAGTTCGCCGCCTATGCGACCGGCCGTTTCGAACGCTGGCCGCTGTGGTGGGGCGCCAGCAACCTGCTCGTCGGCATCGGCTCCTTCCTCGTCGCGCTGCGCAATCTCGTTCCCTATTATGTCTCCATCGATGCGGGCAACGTGCTGACCATCGTTGGCTACATGCTGATGTTCTTTGCTGTCCGCGCCTTTGCGGGACATCCGATCGACCGGCGCTATTCCTGGATCGTGATCGTCTTCGGCAGCCTGCCGGTAGCCCTCTTTATCAGCGATCCGGCGGCGATATCCGAGCGCCTGCTCTATGTTTCGGTAATCTGCTGTCTTTGCGACCTCACCATCGTCAGGGAGGCAGCAGGTATCGCCCGCCGTGAGAAACTCTATTCGGCTGCTATTCTTTGCGGACTTTATGTTGCGACTGCAGCCATCTTCGCGGTTCGTAGTTTTCTGGCCGCCACCGGTGATATCGGTGGGCCGGACCCATTCGGGGGCAGTGTCATCCATAGCTGGATGGCAGTATCGGCCGTGGCCTTCATCATGCTGCGCAGTATGGCCATGGTGCTGATGGCGGCCGAGCGGAGCCGTAATCAGCTCATCGAGCTTGCTCATCACGATCCGCTCACCGGGACGCTCAACCGCAGCGGCCTTGCCCAGCATGTGCCGTCGCTTGCCAGTGAGCCGGTCTCATTGCTCATCATCGATGTCGACAATTTCAAGCAGTTGAACGACCGGCACGGTCACGCCGCCGGTGACGAGGTCTTGCGGCTTTTCGCGAACGTGTCGAAGGCCATCCTGCGGTCAGCCGATCTGCTTGCGCGACAGGGTGGGGATGAGTTCCTGGCAGTGCTGCGGAATGTCGATCGGGACGAGGCAGTCGCAATTGCCAATCGCATCCGTCTTTCCTTCGCGGCAACGGTGATGCAGCTGCCGGATCTTGCGATCTTTCCGACGCTCAGCATTGGTGTTGCGACGCGCTGCGAAAACACCGTGGATTTCGAGCGACTGACGCAAATGGCGGATGAGGCGCTCTATCGCTCGAAGCGCGAGGGTCGCAACCGGGTCGAAGTGTCAAGCGAAAGCCAGCAAGCTGCTTAAACTCGGTCGGCGTGTCAGATGTTCTGGTCCATGGTCTCGGCCGGGATCTCATCATTGCGATGGATGCGCACGACGACAGCCGGAACGCCTGCGACCGTGCAATGGGCCGGCACCGGCTTCAGCACGACACTGCCGGCCGCGATCTTGCTGAAGGCACCGATCTCGATATTGCCGAGGATTTTTGCACCAGCGCCGATCATGACGCCATGCCGGATCTTCGGATGGCGGTCTCCCGTTTCCTTGCCCGTGCCACCGAGCGTGACATTCTGAAGGATCGAGACCTCGTCCTCGATGACAGCTGTTTCACCAATCACAATGCCCGAGCCGTGGTCGAGCATGATCGAGGAGCCGATCCTTGCCGCTGGATGGATATCGGGACCGAAGACCAGTGAAGCAAGGTTGGAAAGCCAGCTGGCGATCTCGAAGCGGCCATTGATCCAGAGCGCATGGGCGATGCGGTGCGTCTGCAGGGCGTGGAAGCCCTTGAGGTTCAGCAGCGCATGCAGATAGGTGGTGCAGGCCGGGTCGCGTTCGCGCACGGCCAGAAGATCTGCTTCGATGGCGGCGCGGATATCGACATGGTCCAGCAAGATGCCGTGAAACAGGCCGAAGAGATCTTCGGCGTCGACCTTCGCCACTGCAAGGCGTGCGGAGATCACGCTGGCGATGATGTCAGCGTCGCTTTCTGCACCGATGATCTGGGTTTCAAGTAAAGTCCGCAGCGTAGGTTCGCGCGCGGCGAGATCGACTGCTTCGGCACGGATTGCCGACCAGACCGACGCGAATGCGCCCAACTCTTTGGCGGCGGCGTTGTTCGAAGCTTGCATTCTCGGATCCTTGTTCCTGCAATCGGTGCGCAGCCAAGTGTCAGTTGCGGAGGCTATCAGCACTATACACTGGTTCCGGCAGGCGATGCCAATGGTAGAGCATGTCAGGCTCTCTTTCCTCGTTGCCACTGCCGTCGGTTTCCTCGACGGATGAAAAACCACGTGCTTCGTAGAAGGCGCGAGCGCGGCGATTTTGCTGGAAGGTCCAGAGGCGGACGTCGTCCATATCCCTTACTGCCAGGGAAAGAAGCCTTGTGCCAATTCCGATGCCCTGAACATCGGGCAGAACATAGAGCTGCTCGATCCAGCCATTTCCGTAGGCGATAACGCCAGCAAGCCGATCATCGATAAAGGCGCCGAGGACTGTGCATTTCATCAGCAAATTCGTTCGCCAGAAAGCTTCGTCTTCCACAGGCGTATGCAAATCCGGAAGCTGCGGCAATGCGTGCCATAGTGCGATGCGCCGCACCATGGCCGCCTGATAAGCATGTCCCGCATTCAGAGCCGCGATTTCGACCACCACGGCAATCAGTCCGCCGCGATATCCACCACGCCGCAATCACCGGCTTCGGAGGCGAAGGCAAGCAACTTGCCGTTCTTGCTCCAGCTCATGCCGGTGATGGCGCCCTTGCCGGGGCGACGCAGCAGTGCTTCCTTGCTGTCAGCGAGACGGACGGCGAGGATCATGCCGTCGATGAAACCGATGGCGAGGATATCCTCGGCCGGATGGAATTTTACCGAGGTCGCCATGATGTTGGCCCGGGTGCCGAGCTCCAGCGGCGCCTTGCCCATGGGGCCGTCCTTGCCCTGGAAAGGCCAGACGATGGCGGCCGGCGCTCCGGAGGAGGCGAGCCACTTGCCCTTGGCGGACCAGGACAGTGACTTCACCTTGGCCGGATAGCCTGTCATGCGCATATGACGGGCTTCGGTGCCGGACTTGACGTCGAGCTTCCAGCCGTGCAGCGCATTTTCCTGCATGGACGTGACGAGGAAGTTGCCGTCTGGCGAGAAGGTTACGCCGGTATGGGCGCCCTTCCATTCGAGATCGACAGGCTTGGCGTTTGTGCCCACCCAGTGCAGCGAGACGCCGTTATAGCGGGCGGCTGCAATGCGCATGCCCTTCGGCGCGAAGGCGATGCCTTCGACTGTGCGCTCTTCGGGGAATTCCTTGGTCACGCCATCGGCGAGACGTACGAGCGTACTCTTGCCGTAGGAATAGGCCACCGCACCCTGCGGGCCAGCCGCGAGCTGCGAAATCCATTTGCGCGGCGCCGACGCGATCTCGCTGACATTGCCGCCGGCATCGATGCGCAGCACCTTGCCGTCCTCGCCGCCCGAAATCAGGCTTTCGCTGTAGGGATCGCGGATCGCCGTCAGCATGCCCTGATGGGCTTCGATGACCTTGTCGCTGCCTTCGAGCCGGTGAAAGGTACCGCTGGCATTCGCAAAGAAAGGGACATCACCTAAAAATTCGACGGCCAGAACGTGGCCGTCGAGATCAAGCGGTGCAACTGTTGGCATCAGGCGGCAGCCTCGCAGGCCTTGAAGGATTCTTCGAGCTTTGCGCGATCGAGATCGCGGCCAATGAAGACGAGACGGGTCTCGTGCTTTTCACCATCCTTCCAGGGACGCTGATGGTCGCCTTCGATGATCATGTGTACGCCCTGGACGACATAACGCTCGGCGTCGTCCTTGAAAGCGATGATGCCCTTGAGACGAAGGATGTTCGGACCCTGCGTCTGGGTGATCTTCTGGATCCAAGGGAAGAAACGCTCGGGGTTCATCTCGCCGCCGCGCAGCGAAACGGACTGCACCGTCACGTCGTGGATGGCCGACATCTGGCCATGGTGATGGTGGTCATGGTCATGATCGTGATGATGATGGTCATGATCATGGTGATCGCAATCCGGGCCGCAGACATGATCGTCATGACCGTGCTCGAGGAAATGCGGATCGTTTTCCAGTGCGCGCTCGAGGTTGAAGGCGCCTTGGTCCAGGACGCGGGCGAGATCGACGCCGGAGCGGCTCGTCTTGTAGACGCGGGCGGCGGGGTTGATGGCGCGCACGATATCCTCGATCAGCGCCAGTTCCTCCGGCGTCACGAGATCGGTCTTGTTGATGATGACGACGTCGGCGAAGGCGATCTGGTCTTCGGCTTCACGGCTATCCTTGAGGCGCAGCGGCAGATGCTTGGCATCGACGAGGGCAACAACGGCGTCGAGCTCGGTTTTGGCGCGGACATCGTCATCCATGAAGAAGGTCTGGGCAACCGGCACCGGGTCGGCAAGGCCAGTTGTTTCGACGATGATGCCGTCAAAGCGGCCGGGACGGCGCATCAGGCCTTCGACGACACGGATCAGGTCGCCGCGGACGGTGCAGCACACACAGCCATTGTTCATTTCGTAGATTTCTTCGTCGGATTCGACGATCAGGTCGTTGTCGATGCCGATCTCGCCGAACTCGTTGACGATGACCGCATATTTCTTCCCGTGATTTTCGGAAAGGATGCGGTTGAGCAGCGTCGTCTTGCCCGCGCCGAGATAGCCGGTGAGCACGGTAACGGGAATGGGCTTCTGCTGTGTCTGGATCGCGTCGGTCATGAGAACCTCTAGGAATAGGGCCTTGACCCCGAGGGCAACGTCGGGGCCGGAATTGGTCGGTTTCATATAGGCGCTTGGAAGCGGCAGTTCAAAGGGTTTTGTATGTTATAAGATCACATTGCCCGGTGGGAAAGTAGGACGGTCAGCGCAGCGTCTGCGCGTCGAAGGCATCGACATCCTGCAGCAGTTCCACGAGCCCGCTGACGGCATGGGTAATCAGAGCCTCGCCCTTGGCTGCGGTCGCCTTTGCGGCATTGCCGGCCACGCCCTGCGGATTGAGATCGGACATTTTCCAGCCGAAGGCATGCGGGCCGTATGCACGCAGATGTTTGAAGCGTTCGGTAAACTCCGTCTGACGGGATGGGAAGACCGCCGCTTTGCCCATGTCCACTTTAGCGGGGTAGAGAGCCAGCATGACCGATGTTTCAATATCGCCGCCGTGGATGTCGATTGCCTTTTCGCCGGGAGAAATTACATCCTCCGGGACACCGAAGCGGGTCCAGCTGGTCGCGACCGCCAGCATGTTGAACCGCACCCGCGCTTCCGTAGCCACGATGGTCATCAGTGGCGAGTTGCCGCCGTGGGCGTTCAGCATCACGAACTTCTGGATTCCGATCGTTGAAAGCTCCTCCGCGATCTTTAGCCAGCGTTTGACGGCTGTATCGAAAGCGAGCGTCTTCGTTCCTTCAACATCCGTGTGCTCTAAGGAGTAGCCGACCGATTCGACAGGGAGTACGGTAACAGGCAGGCCGGCCGGCAGGGCGGTTTTCAGCCGGTTGACGATACCCTGCGCGATCAATGTGTCGGTTTCGAAGGGCAGATGCGGGCCGTGCTGTTCATGGGCGCCGAGCGGCAGGACCGCGATCCAGTGGTGGCGGGCCTCAGGAGCGAGCGCCGGATCATTGTCCTCGAAACGGAACGACGGAACCAACACGGGCGTTGCCTCTTGTTTATGACGAGATGATGGGCAATGTCATAGCGCAGCCTGGGCAGTGCTTAAAGATCAAAGGGATGGCAATGGGCAAGAAGCATAAGGACGGCAAGAAGCACAAGAAAAAGAAGGATCAGACCGAATACACGATCGTCGATCTTTCGCCGGCCTTGACGCAGGCTGCCCGCTCCATGCGCACGGTTCTGTCGCGCAACCTGCTCGAAAGCGGTCTCTATGCCGGCCAAGACGGCGTGATCCTTTCCCTTGCGGAAAGCGACGGGATGACCGCCGGCGGGCTTGCCCAGAAGCTTGGCGTGAAGGCACCGACCATGACGCGCACCATCGGCCGCATGGAGGCCCAAGGCTTCCTCGAGCGCAAGCCCGATGCCGAGGATGCCCGGCTCACGAAGGTCTATCTCACCGAACTCGGCCGCGGCAGCGTGCAGGCGATCGAGCTTGCCGCCTCCTCCTGCGACAAGCTGGCGACGCTCGATTTCTCCGAAAAGGAGATCCGCAATCTGGTGCGACTGCTGAAGGCGATCGATGCCAATCTGCAGGCGGAAGCCATACATGTCGACGAAGATGAGGAAGATTGAAAATTTCCTCAAAAGGCGAATTGCCTGCGCCGCTTAAATCTTTTAATTAAACTTTTTAAGGCTGCCGCTGCACTGCGGCAGCCTCTTATCGGCTTCACGCGTTGCCTGGAGGAGGAGACGTGGCGCAGAAGATCAAGCTTTCGACGATCGCCGAAACGCTCGGCATTTCAACAGCGACCGTTTCCCTGGCCTTACGTGACAGTCCCCTTGTAGCCGGCAATACGCGGGAGAAGATCAAGGAACAGGCGCGTGCGCTCGGTTACATTTACAATCGCCGTGCCGCGAGCCTGCGTACGTCGCGCTCCGGCATTATCGGCGTTGTCGTCCACGACATCATGAACCCGTTCTATGGGGAAATCCTGAAGGCGATCGAAAGCGAACTCGACCGCAGCCGCCACACTTTCATTCTCTCCAATCACTACGATTCCGTCGAGAAGCAGCGCACTTTCATCGAAACCCTGCTGCAACTCGGTGGTGACGGGGTCATCATGTCGCCGGCTATCGGCACGCCCCCCGAGGACATCCAACTCGCAGAAGAGAACGGCATGCCGGCGATCCTGGTTGCGCGTTCGATGGACAGCCAGGATGTGCCGACTTACCGCGGCGACGACAGCTACGGTATCTCGCTTGCCACCAACCACCTGATCGGTCTTGGCCACAGAACGATCGCCATGATCGGCGGCACGGACCAGACCTCGACCGGGCGTGACCGCTACCAAGGTTACGTCAATGCGCTGCGCAAGGCCGGTATCGAGGTAGACCCGAACCTGCGCATTCCTGGCCCGCGCTCGAAGCAGGGCGGTTTCGAGGCCGCGGTGCATTTCCTGTCCCTGCCGCAAAAGCCGACAGCCGCGGTCTGCTGGAACGATCTGGTCGCGATCGGACTGATGAACGGTATCGCCCGCGCCGGTCTCGTGCCCGGCAGCGATATTTCGGTCACCGGGTATGACGATCTGGAAGAGGCCTCGATCGCGACACCTGCACTGACCACTGTCTGGAACGGCCAGACAGAGGTTGGACGTCTTGCGGCTCGCGCCCTACTTGATCGACTTGCCGGCAGCCATGAACCTGACGGCATCCATCTCATCAAGCCGGAAATGCGTATCCGCCAGTCCACCAGCCCTTATCGGCCGCGTTCCTGACCGCCGAAGCCAAGAGGAAAAGCCATGTCCCGTATTGCCGTTCTCGTTCCCGGGAAGATACATGATCGCGTTCTCGCCCAGCTGAAGGATCGCTTCGAGGTGATCAGCGTCGAGCGTGACGAGACGCTGAAACTTGATGCCGGGACGGCGCAACGCATCCGCGGCGTGGCACTCAGTGGCGCCTTCCCGGCGGTATGGTTCGAGCAACTGCCGAACATTGAGATCGTCGCCAGCTTCGGCGTGGGGTATGACGGTATCGATGCGAAGCTCGCAGGTTCGAAGGGCATCATCGTCACCAATACGCCCGACGTGCTCAATGATGAGGTGGCAGACACGGCAATTGCGCTTCTGCTCAACACCATACGCGAACTGCCGAAGGCTGAAGCCTGGTTGCGGGACGGCAACTGGAAGCCGGGCTCTGCCTATCCGCTGACGCGCTATTCGTTGAAAGGCCGGCATGTCGGGCTCTATGGCCTGGGCCGCATCGGCCTTGAGATCGCAAAGCGGCTGGAACCCTTCAAGGTAAAGATCAGCTACCACACGCGCTCGCGTCATGCCGATGCGCCCTATGATTATCACCCGACGCTGAAGGGGCTTGCGGAAGCTGTCGATACGCTGGTCGCGATCGTGCCGAAGACACCGCAGACGCATAAGACGGTCAATGCAGACATCCTTTCCGCGCTTGGACCTGACGGCATCGTCGTCAATGTCGGCCGCGGCTGGACGGTGAATGAGGATGATCTGATCGCGGCGCTGAATGCAGGCACGATCGGTGGCGCCGGTCTTGACGTCTTCTATGACGAGCCGAATGTGCCGGCCGGTCTGCTTTCTGCGCCGAACACGGTGCTGGTGCCGCATATCGGCTCGGCATCCATCCCAACGCGCAATGCCATGGCGGATCTGGTGGCGGAAAACCTTATTTCCTGGTTCGAGCAGGGCAAGCCGGTGACGCCGGTCGCTGAAACGCCGGTCAAGCAATAGGCCTCTACGCACTCCTTTCGTGAAGGCGAAGGGAGTGTTTTCGCTTATTCCTATTTTGCCCTTGGTCTTTTTCCAGTTTCGTACTTGGTCAGCGGGGAAGGATTGGCTATGGTTAGCCCCGGCCGCGTCATTCCCAGCGACCGCGATTATCATCGGCGGCATCTCGCCGTCTCAAGCACACACATAGCGATTTGATCGGGGAGCGTCTGCTCCGCCCGGCGCATTTTGCCGCCGGCAGCCGGCACTTCTGAAGGAGGCAGAAATGGATTATCGCAAGCTCGGTCCCAGCGGGGCCATCGTCACCGCATATTGCCTGGGTACCATGACGTTCGGGAAGGAGTCCGATGAGGCAGCTTCCTTCAAGATCCTCGACGATTACTTCGCCTGGGGCGGCAATTTCATCGACACGGCAGACGTCTACAGCGCGGGTGCATCGGAGGAGATCATCGGCCGCTGGCTCAAGGCCCGCCCCACACAGGCACGGCAGGCTGTCATCGCCACAAAGGGCCGCTTCCCGATGGGCGACGGGCCGAACGATATCGGCCTTTCACGTCGCCACCTCAATCAGGCGCTGAACGACTCGCTGCGCCGTCTCGGTGTCGAGCACATCGATCTCTACCAGATGCATGCGTGGGATGCGCTGACACCGATCGAGGAAACCCTTCGCTTCCTCGACGATGCCGTCCGTGCCGGCAAGATCGGCTACTACGGTTTCTCCAACTACGTTGGCTGGCACATTGCCAAGGCCTCTGAAGTCGCCAAGGCACAGGGTTACACGCGCCCGGTGACCCTGCAGCCCCAATATAACCTGCTGATGCGCGACATCGAACTCGAGATCGTCGATGCTTGCCAGGATGCCGGCATGGGCCTTTTGCCCTGGTCGCCGCTTGGTGGCGGCTGGCTGACCGGCAAATACCGGCGCGACGAGATGCCAACGGGTGCGACGCGCCTCGGCGAAAATCCCAATCGCGGCGGCGAGGCCTATGCGGCCCGCAATGCCCAGGAACGGACCTGGGATATTATCGTGACGGTCGAGGAGATCGCCAAGACGCGGGGCGTCAGCATGGCGCAGGTTGCGCTTTCGTGGGTCGCGGCGCGTCCGGCCGTGACCTCGGTCATTCTCGGCGCCCGCACATCAGAACAGCTCGCCGACAATCTCGGCGCTGCGGAATTGGTGCTTTCGGCTGAAGAGACGACCAGGCTCAACGAGATCAGTGCGCCGACGCCGGGGCAATATCCCTATGGCGTCAACGGTACCAACCAGCGTCACCGCAAGATCGAAGGCGGTCGCTGAGCCTATAGACTGGAAGAAGAAAGGCCGTCGGAAAGATCCGGCGGCCTTTTCGTTTCAGGCGATTGCCTGCGCCGGCCGTGACGGCAGCTTGCCGGCCCCATAATCTCTGACAGCGTCGCCGAATGCCGTGAAGATCCTGTTGGACGGTTTGTCGGTTTCGGCCCAGTATTCCGGGTGCCATTGCACACCGACGGCGAAAGCCTTGGCGTCGATGACGGAGACTGCTTCTATGGTCCCGTCCTCTGCCGTGGCTTCGACCTGCAGTCGGGGCGCGGTCTTGGCAATAGCCTGGCGATGCAATGAGTTCACGCGGATTTCGCCGGCGCCAATGATGCCAGCGATGCATGAACCCTCCTTGACGAAGACACTCTGGCGGATCGCATACATGCCGTCGCGGTCGGTCACATCGGGCTTGCGATGATCCCATATGCCGGGCTGTTCCTGAATTTCGCTGGCGAGCGAGCCACCCAGCGCAACATTAAGTTCCTGAATGCCGCGGCAGATCGCCAGAAGCGGGATGGCGCGGTCGATTGCGCGGCGGATCAGCGGCAGGCTCGTTGCGTCACGGGCCGGGTCAAATGGGCCATCGGCATCGGTGGCTTCGATGCCGTAGAGCGAGGGATGCACATTGCTGGCCGAGCCGGAAACCAGTACGCCGTCGACACGATCCAGAATTGCGTCCGTATCATAACCTTCCTCGAAGGCCGGGATGATGAAGGCCATCACACCGGCAGCATTCAGCGCTGCGCGCAGATACTGATGCTGGGCGGCATGCCACGTCGCGCCATCTAGACTGCGGATATCGGCAGGAATCGCAACGATCGGTTTCGTCATTTTCGCCCCGGAGAAATTATAATGGACGTTTCTGCGGCCAGAATGGCCAGCAAGTCAACGTTTGGATGCAGGCGGTGGCCAAATTGCGGCGGCGGGAATGTCCAGCGCTTGTTCGGATCTGGCTAAGTAATTGAATATAAAGTTTTCTGGTTTCTTCAAGTTTCAGGTGCGACGATTTTTGGAATGTCTGCAAACACATCCGATATTCTGAGAGATCGTGTTGCCGAGTGTCATCCCTTGAATTACATTCCAGCCGATTTATGCAACCTGTGTTCGTAACTTTCGCGCGACCTCTTGGGTCGTATCGGAAAGGGGACTAAGAGGACTGACGCCATGTCGGAACCGAAGACGACGGCACTCGAGACGAAAACTGACCTGATGCCCTCGGTCGCGGCGGGTGGCCCGCCCGCTATCGTCACGGTCGTTCTTCCACCGGAAAAGGCAGGCGATGTCAGTAATCTGGCAGAACGTTATCGGTTGGCAACTGCAGAGCCGCATACGCTGATCACTTTCGGCCAGGAGGCGATCGGCAGCTTCGGCGCCAAGCTTGATACGATCCTCTCGCAGATTACCAACGCCCAGTCGCCCGTGCTTTTCGAACTCTTCCGAACGATCAGGGAAGGTGTGAAAGATGCGGATCTGAAGGAGCTCGAAGCAAGCATCCGGGAGAAGTTGAAGGGCGGCTTCTTCGAACGCCTGCTGATGGCGATCGGCCTCGGTGATCCTGCCAAACGGCTGAAGACGGTGACGGACGAAGTGCGCGGCATGCTGCAGAGCAAGGCCAAGTCGCTCGGCGATCTCATCAAGCCGATGGAAGCACAGATCGACGAGGAGAGCGGCAAGCTTATCCTCGAAGTGTCGCGCATGAGCACGCTGGCAGAAGGATATCGCGATACCATCGTGTCACTCGGCGTTTTTGTCGAGGCGGGCCGACATATCCTCGCAGACGCAATGCGGGAGCTCGAACGGCTGAAGCAGGAGGCCGTCTCCGGGGATCCGCTGAAGGTTCAGGAAGCCCGCGACTTCTCGCAGAAGCTCGACATCTTCCAGAACCGTGTGCTCGTTCTCGAAACGGCTTATGCCAAGGCGCCGACGGATCTCGACTCGATCGGCATTGCGCGGGGTGCGGCCTTGGCGACCCTTGCGGATACCGTCACTTCCGCCAATGCCGAGTTCAACGATATCAAGTCGATCCTCATCAGGCTGCACGCGCTTTTCCAGATGCAGTCGATTCAGCAGATCAATGCCATGCGGCGCGAATTGCGCGCTTCGTTGCAGCAATACGGCTCGCAAGTGCTCGAAGATGTTTCGGTCAATGCCGTCAAGGCGGCCGGTGAAACCCGGCTTGCCGATGCCGATCTCGTGCTCGGGACCGCGCAGCGACTGCGAGCAATCGCCGACAAGGTCGTCGCCGAAGGCGAACGCAACAAGGAGCGCTATGCCGCCGCCCGCACCAAGCTTGAACAAGCACGCCAGATCGTGACTGCCCGCCCGATCTGAGATCTCAGGAGAAAGACAAGCGCATGGCAACCTTCAATCTCAACAAAGGTCAGTCGTTCCAGATCCAGAAGGAGATCCAGCTCGTTCATTCCGGACTGGTCTGGGATCCGCCGGAAGGTTCCGGCCCGGCCTTCGATCTCGACGTGCATTGTTTCGCGCTGGTTCATCCCGGCGGCGATTCCAACAGGGCACGGCTCTATAATGATGGGTCGCATGCGCTGTGCTACGCGTTCGTGCGCAGCTCCAGCAATCCCGAAGGCTCGCTTTCCAAGAATGCAGATGGATCCTTCCAGACGGATGACGGCTCGATGTGGCACGAGCGCGACGACCGCACCGGACGCGGCGCTCTCACGAAGCCGGAGCCTGATGACGATGATGGTGACGAAGACCATCATGGCGGGGGCCATCACGACGAGGGTTTTCGCGAGGAGTTCAAGATTGTGCTGGCGAAGTTGCCGCGCGAAATCTCCGAACTCGCCGTCTGGGCAACGATCCATGACGCCGCGCGCAAGAAGCAGGATTTCGGCAAGGTCAAGAACGCCTATATCGAAGTCTGTGATGCGATGGACGACGAACTTTGCCGCTATCAGCTGACGGCGGAATTTGCCGGCAAGACGACGATCCAGGTCGCATCCTTCCTGAAGCAGGCGGATGGATCCTGGAAATTCTATGCCGTCGGCGCGGGATCGAACGCGGGTCTCGGCGACGTCATCCAGGCCTATCTCGGCTGAGCGGAGGCTCTGCTTGACCAGCGGCAAGGCAGATGAACCGCCGGAGAAAAAGCCGGGCGGATCACCCAGGGTGCTTTTTCCGGAAAGCGCCGCGCCCGAGCCTGTTGCCGATCAGAAGGGCGGGAGCCGGCAGCCGAAAGTGCTGTTCGGTGCGCCCCGAGCCCCGACACCCAAGGGCGACCGCCCTCGGGTTCTTGCCGCGGGAGAGATCAGGCGCCGCATCTCCTGCAGCGTGGCTGAGCTTCAGGACATGGATGCGAGCGTAACGGAGGCGGCTGCGAAAGCGGCGTTGCGGATCGTCGACAGCATCAATCTCGACGATCATTATTTCGATGACGTTGTTCGTTTCGGTGCTTTTCTGCAGACCGAGCATGGCAGGCTGGCGGACGGCGAACTCAAGATCGTCAGCAGTGACGTCTTGGCGCGGGGACGGCAGCTCTCCGCCGACCTGCTGCAGCGCCTGACGGAACTCGATCCTGACAGGGTATTTGCGGTCCGTGGCGGTTTTCTCGACACTGTCAAAGCTCTCGCGGCGCCCCGTGACCCGGCAGGCCTCTTTTCGCGCCTCTATCCGGAGGTGCGAAAATCGGTGGCGGAGCTCGATGCGCTTGCGCCCGACATCGTTGCCGTTGCCAATCAGGTGCGCGCTGTCGGCAAGGCCTATAAGACGCTCGCGAACAATCTTGCTGCGCATATTCTTGCCGGTCGATTCCTCGTCCATCACATCGGCAGCCTTCAACTGCCCGAGCGCGAGCGGCAGGCTCATTATGCCTCGCAGGCTGAAGCCCTGGAAACGCGGACATCAAGCCTTTCAGCGACGAAAGCGACCGTCGAGATGAGCATCTGGACCGTTGCAGCGGTCTCGCAGGAAATCGACGCGCTCGCCCGCGCAGCGGAGGGATTGCTGCAGGAAGACCTGCCGGCCTGGCATGCTGCCTACTCCGCGGCGCTGACAGCTCAATCGGCGGAGCTGGCAAGCACACGCACGCCGCTTCGCAATCTTCACACCCGGATACTTGGCAAATTCAAACTGGAGAGGAACAGGCCGTGACGACATTCAAATTGCAGAAACCGGAGGAAGAGGTTCGCCGTGTCGGTTTCGTTTTGCAGAAGCAGGGCATTCACGAGCGCATACCGGCGCAGGTCGGCATCAACATCGACGTCTCTGGCTCCATGAGCGAGCTTTTCAAATCCGGCGCTGTGCAGGCCGCGCTGGAGCGCATTCTTCCCGTTGCTCTGTATTTCGACGATGACGGGCGTATCGATACCTGGGTGTTTTCCAACAGGCAGAACATGGCGTCTCTGACGCCGGCCACGGCCAAGAATTACGACGGTTACGTTCAGCGTGAAATCGTCGCCAACAAAGAACTGGAGTCGATCCTGTGGGGCGGCACGGACTACGGTCCAGTCATCCGGTCGAATCTGATGACCTATGGTCTGATGGAAGAAGAATGGGCAGGCGGCCTGCTGGGCATGATCTTCGGCATGCGGCGTGATGCCTTCGGTGAAGAAACGCGATCAGGCACGCCGGCAATCAACTATTTCCTGACGGACGGGGAAAATGCCGACCGGGACGCTGCCTGGGAATTGCTGCAGAAGGCCGAACGGGCTGAATCGCAGATCTACTACGTGATGGTCGGTATCGGCGATGAGAAGTTCGAATTCCTGCGCAACGCCGCCGAGCATTTCCCGAATGTCGGCTTCGTCAGCGTCCGGGACCTCGGAAAATTTGTCGGCAGCGACGATGCCTACGAAAAACTGCTTCCGGCCGAACTCTGCACATGGCTGAAACATGAGCATGACGATGAGGATGACGATCATCATTGACCGTTTGCCCTGAAGGCAAGCTCGGTCGCTTCATCGCGTAAGCGGCCGGCAGGATGCAGCTAAGCCGCTGATTTCGATGGATGTGTGGCTTGCGCCACAGAAGTGTCGTGATCCCAAAGACTAATAGACTAAAGCTTGAAACGCTTCTTCCGCCATGCTTAGCTTTGCCATTACTGCGGGTAGGGGTGAGGATTGACCACGCAGTGCCATCTATACGGGAGGTTTTTGATGGATCGTCGTTCATTTATGAAAAAGGCCGGAACAGCGAGCGCCGGTGCCGTTGCCGCAACAGCTTTGGCAGCCCCTGCAATTGCGCAGGAAAACCCGAAGATAGCCTGGCGCATGACCTCGTCGTTTCCGAAGAGCCTGGACACGATCTACGGCGGCGCCGACGATATCGCCAAGCATGTTGCCGCTGCCACCGACGGTAACTTTACGATCCAGCCCTTCGCAGCCGGTGAAATCGTGCCCGGCCTTCAGGCCGTTGATGCGGTGGCGGCTGGTACCGTCGAGGCAGCTCACACCACCTCCTATTATTTTGTCGGCAAGGACCCGACCTACGCTATCGGAACGGCTATCCCGTTCGGGCTGAACAGCCGCCTGACCAATGCCTGGTTCTACGAGGGCAACGGCACCACCCTGATGAACGAGTTTTATGCCACGCAGGGAATGTATGCCCTGCCGGCCGGCAATACCGGCGCGCAGATGGGTGGCTGGTTCCGCAAGGAAATCAATACGCTCGACGACCTCAAGGGCGTAAAGATGCGTATTGCCGGTCTCGCCGGTCGCGTCATGGAGAAGGTTGGCGTAATCCCGCAGCAGATCGCCGGCGGCGACATCTATCCGGCGCTGGAAAAGGGAACGATCGATGCAGCGGAATTCGTCGGCCCCTATGACGACCTGAAGCTCGGCTTCCACAAGGTGGCGAAGTACTACTACTATCCGGGCTGGTGGGAAGGCGGCCCGACGGTGCATGCCTTCTTCAATCTCGATAAATGGAGCAACCTGCCAAAGCACTATCAGGCAGCGCTCACAGACGCTTGCGCCTTCGCCAACACCAATATGCTGGCAAAATACGACACGAAGAACCCGGGCGCACTGAAGCAGCTTGTTGCCGAAGGCGCGACCTTGCGTCCGTTCAGCCAGGAGATCATGGAAGCCTGCTTCCAGGCCGCGACCGGCATCTACAGTGAAATCTCAGGCACGAACCAGTATTTCAAGAAGATCTACGATGATCAGACCGCCTTCAAGCGGGATGCCTATCTCTGGATGCAGCTCTCGGAATACACGTTCGATACGTTCATGATGATCCAGCAACGGGCCGGTAAAATCTAAGAGACTTTCTTTTTTCAGCGATATCAAAAAGATAGCCCCGGATGAAGATCCGGGGCTTTTGTTTTCCTTATTGTGCGGGGGGAGGCGGGGGCGCGCTCGGCAAGGCCGGCAAGGTCAGACCCGGAATCTGCGGGGAACCGCCGCCGCCTGGTGCTCCCAATGGCGGCAGGCCGAGCTGGCCGCCGAAGCCCGGGACTTCAATCTTGATCGAGTTCGGGTCGACCTTCGGGCCGTGGTCCAGCCAGTAGGTCACCGATTGCGGCCAGAAGATCACGATCGCCACCAGGATCAGCTGCATGCCGACCCAAGGGAGCGCGCCCATGTAGATATCCGAGGTCTTGACCTCGCGACCGGCGATCGAACGCAGATAGAAGAGCGCGAAGCCGAAAGGCGGGTGCATGAAGCTCGTCTGCATGTTGACGCAGATCAGCACGCCGAACCAGATCAGGTCGATGCCGAGATTGGAGGCGACGGGGGCGAGCATCGGGATGACGATGAAGGCGATCTCGAAGAAATCGAGGAAGAAGGCGAGCACGAAGATGAAGATGTTGACAAAGATCAGGAAGCCGACCGGGCCGCCTGGGATGCCCGATAGCATGTGCTCGATCCAGCGCGAACCATCCATGCCTTGGAAGACCAGGCTGAAACAGGTGGAGCCGATCAGGATCATCACCACCATGGAGGTGATGTGCGTGGTCGATGTCATCGCCTCGCGGATCAGCGGCCAGGTGAGGCGCCGGTTCATGGCCGCGAGCGCCATGGCGCCGACGACGCCGAGCGCGCCGGCCTCCGTTGGCGTCGCAAGGCCCATGAAGATCGTGCCGAGAACCAGGAAGATCAGCACGATCGAAGGCACCATGCCCATCAGGACCTTCATGAGCAGCGCCCAGTTGAAATCGCCACGCACCTCCTTTGGCAGCGGCGGCATCGATTTCGGTCGAACGATCGACAGCACGAGAATGAAGAGGACGAAGATCGCCACCTGCAGGATCGAGGGGCCGATCGCGCCGCGATACATGTCGCCAACCGATTTGCCGAGCTGGTCGGCGAGAACGACAAGGACCAGCGAGGGCGGGATCACCTGGGTGATCGTGCCGGAGGCGGCGATGACGCCGGTGGCAAGGCGCGGGTTGTAGCCGTAGCGCAGCATGATCGGCAGCGAAATCACGCCCATGGTGATGACCGAGGCGGCAACCGTGCCGGTGATAGCGCCAAGCACGGCGCCGACAAGGATGACAGCATAGGCCAGGCCACCGGGGACGCCACCGAAGAGCTTGCCGGTACCTTCAAGCAGATCTTCGGCCAGCCCACAACGCTCCAGCACCGCGCCCATGAAGGTGAAAAAGGGAATGGCAAGCAAGAGATCGTTGGAGACGATGCCGAAGAAGCGCAGCGGCAGGGCCTGCAGCAGGGCCTCGTCGAAATGGCCGGTGACGATGCCGATGATGCCGAAAAACAGGCCGACGGCGGCCAGCGAAAAGGCGACCGGAAAGCCGTAGAGCATGAAAATGACCATGCCCAGGAACATGGCCGGCGGAATGATGCCGAAATCAAACAAATCTGTTCCTCCAGGCGCGCGTTACTGCAGCGGCTTTTCGTATTTCGTATCGATGCTGATATGGCCGGTAACGGCTGCGATCCGCTTGATCAGCTCCGAAACGCCCTGAAGGGAGAGCAGCGCGAAACCGGCGACAAGAACGAGCTTGACGGGCCAGCGGATCAGTCCGCCAGCGTTGCCCGATATTTCCCCCTGCCGGTAGGAAAGCGCAAAGAAGGGCCACGAGACCCAGGTGAGGAAGATGCAGACGGGAATGAGGAAGAGGATGAGACCAACGATGTCGATCCAGATCTTCCCTCTTTCGGAAACCGACCCATAGATCAAATCGACGCGGACATGCTCGTTGTTGCGCAGCGCATGCGAGGCACCGAGTACCACGACGAAGGCGAAGAGATACCACTGGATCTCGAGCCAACCGTTCGAGCTATAGTTGAATGCATAACGTACAATCGCATTGCCGGCGCTGATCAGGCAGCAGAGAAGCACCATGTATTCTGATAGTTTTCCAAAGAATTCACTGATCGAGTCGATCAGCCGGCTGACGGCCAGGAATACCGACATTCGCCTCCCCTTATTGTCTTGCCGTTTTCGGCAGTTCTCCCCTTCAATCGGTGTAAACCAGGGTTTTTGAAATTGGAAGGATAAATGGCCCGCCTTGGAGTATAGTCTTATGCGGCCAGCACCGGTGATGCCGATGAAAATTCCGGCAACTCAGGCTTGGATATATTTTTCAAAATCCTCGCCGTAAAGCTGCAATATCGCGCCATGGATGAGTAGTTCATCCTATGGTTTTAGAAAAATTGACCAAATGTTTGAACCGTTTGAAATCAATTTTTAAAGGGTTCGGTTTACATTTCCCGCGCACAGGGAAAGTATGGATGAAGCCACATAACCCGAATAGGGTCCCTAAGGATGTGTATCTGTCGTTTGTGAATTCCCTGTCCGGGAATCGCATGACGCTTCTGGCTGGCGTCATCGTACACTCCGCCACTTTCCTGGCTGTCGCCGCCAAGACCGAGTCTCCCGTCTATATATTCCTGGCTGTTGCCGTCATCGTGGTATTCTGCGCCCGCATGGCGATTTTCCGCCTCTTCGACAAGGTGGACAAGGAG
Source organism: Rhizobium sp. BK379 (assembly GCF_014193955.1). Taxonomy (NCBI): domain Bacteria; kingdom Pseudomonadati; phylum Pseudomonadota; class Alphaproteobacteria; order Hyphomicrobiales; family Rhizobiaceae; genus Rhizobium; species Rhizobium sp. BK379. The sequence continues at coordinate 263,602 of NZ_JACIAD010000008.1, read as the reverse complement.
AAGCTCTCTTTTGCCGAGATCGAGCGCTGGGAGAAGATTCTCGTGGTCGGCGCGGCCGGCATCACCACGCTTCTCGGCATCGGCAGCGGGTATGCCATCTTTTTCACGCGTGATTCCTTTGCCGAGCTCGCCTGCATTGCAGTGACCATGGCGACGATGGTTTCGGTCGTCGGCCGCAACTATGGCTCACGCATGGCGGTCGACCTGCAGACCTTCTCCTGCTGCCTGCCGATGATCATCTGCAGCGTGATGACGCTCGATTTCTACCGCGGCATCCTTTCGGTCTTCCTCATTCCGTTCTGGCTGACGACGCGGGCCATGGCCACCGGCGTGCGCGAGTTCCTCTATGAGAACGTGATCGCACGTCGCGAGATCGCCTCGATCGCCGAGCGCTTTGATACGGCGCTGAATAATATGCCGCACGGCCTCGTCATGGTCGATGAAGAGAACCGGATCCAGGTCATCAATCGCAAGGCCTGCGAACTGTTGAAAATTGGCGCACCCGACCGACTGAAAGATCGCGATCTCGGCGCTGTGTTGCGTTATGGCGCGCGGTACAGCTTCATGGACGCTTCGCAGCCGGAGCTTATCCTGCGGCAACTGACACAGGTGGCCGAAGGCAGCCTTTCGCGTACGCTCATCCATTTCCCCGAGGGACTGTCGCTGGAATTCTCGGCAAGCCGGCGCGCAGATGGTGGCGCGGTATTGATCTTCGAAGACGTTTCGAGCCGTGTGAAGGCCGAGCAGAAGATCCTGCACATGGTGCGCTTCGACGCCCTGACCGGCCTGCCGAACCGCGAGCATTTCGGTCACCTTGTGCAGGACTATCTGGCGAGACATTCGAAGAAACGCGGTCCTGTCGGCTTCATGATCCTCGATATCGACGAGTTCAAGCATGTCAACGACATGCGGGGTCACGTAACCGGCGACCATCTGCTCTGCGCCATCGCCATGCGCGTCAAGGAGATGGCCGGCAACGCCATCGTCGGCCGCCTGATGGGCGACCAATTCATCCTCTTCTTCCCGCATGCGCGTGACCGACAGATGCTGGACGCCGACATCCGCAAGCTGCATGCGACGATCCAGGGGCAATATGAAGTTGACGAAGTAACCTTCCTCGTCTCGCTCAGTGCCGGGTACGCCGTCCTCGAGAGCGACGCCTTTGCCATGGACGAATGGAGCGTCAAAGCCGACCTTGCGCTGTTCGAAAGCAAGTCGCGCTTCAAGGGCGGCATTACCGGTTTCGAGCGCGAAATGGATGGCCGCTATATCGAGCAGCAGAAGCTCAAGGCGGACCTGCGTGAGGCGGTGGCCGCAAATTCGCTACACCTCGTCTTCCAGCCGATGTTCAGGGCTGATGGCCTGCGCATCGAATGCGCTGAAGCACTCGCTCGCTGGGTACATCCGGAAAAGGGCTCCATTCCGCCCGACGTCTTCATCCGCCTCGCCGAAGAGATGGGCATCATCTCGCAGATTACGCGCTTCGTGCTCTTCAAGGCCTGCGAAGAATGCATGAGCTGGCCGGATCATATTTCCGTTTCGGTCAATCTTTCAGCACGCGACCTGCGCGACGCGGACATCCTGTCGGTTGTTTCGGACGCGTTGGCGCATTCCGGTCTGGAGGCATCACGCCTGCATCTGGAAATTACCGAAAGCAGCCTGATCGACGAGCCGGCGGTGGTGCGCGCGATCCTCGCTGAACTGCGCAGCCGCGACATCACCATCGCCATCGACGATTTCGGTACCGGCTTCTCCAGCCTCAGCTATCTCGACACGCTGCCGCTCGACATCGTCAAGATCGATCGCTCCTTCGTGCGTAACATCGTCGAAGATACGCGTCGCCTGAAACTGTTGCGCGGCACGGTCCACCTTGCCCGCGAGCTCGGTCTCAAGATCGTTGTCGAGGGTGTCGAAACGCCGGAGCAGCTGGCGCTTCTCAACAAGCACCGCAGCACGGATCTCATTCAGGGTTACGTCTTCTCCCCGCCGGTCCCCTCGAAGGAAATCGGCATCCTCTCCCAGGCTCTCAACCGCCGCACGGCACCGCGTCGCCGCACCAAGGTCGCCTGATCCGCCGCTACCTGTCGGTGTGACCGGGGGCATAGTCGCGGCCGTTAACCTTAATAATTCAAATACGTCCAAAATTTTCTTCAAATCTTGCGCTTTATCGAGCGAGGTATGATTAATGACCCGTTAACAACGGGGTCCATCATGTCGTCTGTCCCTTTGAGTACGAGTGACTTTTCGAAGAAGGTTCTCGAAATTCTTGATAATGTCGAATATCGCCGCGTCGAAAGCACCGAGGACATGGAGGATGTCGAGAGGCTGCGTTACAAGGCCTACAAGGCGCACGACACGCTTGCCCTGGCACCGAAGGGACTGCTCGACGACACCGATTTCGACAGCCATGCCTATGTTTTCGGGCTCTATTATTACGGCGAGCTGGTCAGTACGATCCGCATCCACCATGTGACGCCTGAGCATCGCGTCAGTCAGTCGGCCGGCGCCTTTCCAGAAGCGATCGACGCGTTGCTGGATGCCGGTCTCAGCCTGATCGATCCGGCGCGTTTTGCTGCTGATCCGGAGCTGACGGCCGATCTGACCTGGATCCCATACCTGACGCTGCGACCGAGCATTGTCGCCGCGGCGCATTTCCGTGCGCACCGGGTGCTGCAGTTCGTTCGTCCTCCGCATGCGGCCTTCTACAAGCGTGTCTTTTACGCCGACACCGTCGTGCCGGGCCAGAGGGCCAAGAATTACGGGATCGATATGACGCTGATGGCGACCAATGTCATCGAGGTCGGCCGCAAGCTTCTCACGCGTTATCCGTTCTTCATTTCCAGCGCCAGCGAGCAGCGGATGATGTTCGCGCGCGGCCCGGAAAACACGCTGCCTTCTCTCACTATCGTCCCGACCGCGCGCTTCGTACCGGAAGGCCAGCTTGGAACTGACCTGCCGCTTTGATTCCTGAAGGGAGCGCCTTTTCCGCCTCCGGCGAAGGCGTTCCTGCGGCATTCTCATGCATTGCGCTTTCGCCCGTCATTGTGTAATCCCTGCGGAGAGGGATTTGCCTCGCTGACGCGGGGGAATCAGGCAGCGCTAAGGCATTTCAGGGAGACGATATTCATGGCCGAACATCATACCGGACCGGTCGAGACCGGCGCGCCGATGGACTACAAGGAACATGAAAAGACGTACGACATGTTCATTGCCGGCACGAAATACGGCACGATGTTTCTGATCGCCCTGATGCTTGCCATGACTGCCGGTTTCTTCGGCGGTGCCGGTTTCCTCGGCGGCATCCTCGTCTTCCTCATCATCCTCGTCGCCGGCATCTTCCTGCTCCGCTAAACGCGGCCCGCGGGAAGGCCCGGTCTTCCGAATTTTGTGATGTAGATGCTTGGCCCGTGCAGGCAAGCAGCCTGCCACGGCCCAGCTGACCCGGAGGAGGGGGCAGTTGGCCAATATCGTTTTCGTAGCCAAGGAAATCACGGGCGATGAGACGCGCGTTGCGGCGTCCGTCGAAACCGTGAAAAAGATAAAGGCGCTCGGCTTCGATGTCATCGTCGAAGCGGGCGCCGGGGCGCTTTCGCGCATTCCGGACAGTGAATTCGAGGCCGTCGGCGCCGCAACCGGCACGTTTGCGGATGCAGCGTCCGCCGATGTAATCCTCAAGGTTCGCCGGCCGAGCGAAAGCGAGATCGCCGGCTATAAGACCGGCGCTGTCGTCATTGCCATCATGGATCCCTATGGCAATGACGAGGCGGTCGCCGCGATGGCGCGGGCAGGTCTTTCCACCTTCGCCATGGAGCTGATGCCGCGCATTACGCGTGCGCAGTCGATGGACGCGCTGTCATCGCAGGCAAATCTTGCAGGTTATCAAGCGGTTATCGAGGCAGCCGTCGTTTACGACCGCGCCATGCCAATGATGATGACGGCAGCGGGTACTATTCCTGCCGCCAAGGTTTTCGTGATGGGTGCAGGCGTTGCCGGCCTCCAGGCGATTGCGACGGCGCGCCGTCTCGGTGCCGCCGTTTCGGCAACCGACGTTCGCCCCGCGGCAAAGGAACAGGTTGCATCTCTTGGCGCGAAGTTCATCGCCGTCGAGGATGACGAGTTCAAGGCGGCAGAAACGGCTGGCGGCTATGCCAAGGAAATGTCGGCCGACTATCAGGCCAGGCAGGCGGCACTCGTGGCCGAGCACATCGCCAAGCAGGACATTGTCATTACCACGGCTCTCATTCCCGGGCGTCCGGCGCCGCGGCTCGTTTCGCGCGCGATGCTCGCTTCGATGAAGCCCGGTGCAGTTGCCGTCGATCTTGCGGTCGAGCGTGGAGGCAATATTGAAGGCGTGGTTACAGGACAGGTCGCCGATGTCGAAGGTGTGAAGGTGATCGGCTTTCCGAACATGGCGGGCCGTGTGGCGGCCAGCGCCTCAGCGCTCTACGCCAAGAACCTCGTCACTTTCCTGGAGACGATGGTGAACAAGGAAACGAAATCGGTTGTGCTCAACCTCGAGGACGAGCTCATCAAGGCGACGATGCTGACCTATGCGGGGGATGTCGTGCATCCGGCATTCGGCGGCGCCAAGAAGGGGGATAACTGATGGCCAGTGAAGCAATGGACAAGGCTCTGGAGCAGCTCGACCAGGCCGTTACCGCGGTCATCACCGCCGCTGCCCAGGCGCCGGAAGCGGCAAGTGCTGCCACTGGCGGGGCGATCGATCCTTTCGTCTTCCAGTTCGCGATCTTCGTATTGTCGATCTTCGTCGGCTACTATGTCGTCTGGTCGGTCACGCCCGCGCTGCATACGCCGCTGATGGCCGTCACCAACGCGATCTCCTCGGTCATCGTCGTCGGGGCTCTGCTTGCCGTCGGCATCTCGAGCAGCGGGCTTGCCACCGGCTTCGGTTTCGTGGCGCTCGTGCTTGTCTCTGTGAATATCTTCGGCGGCTTCCTCGTCACGCAGCGCATGCTGGCGATGTACCGCAAGAAGGACAAGTGAGGCCGCACGAATGACCAATATCGCAGCCTTCCTCTATCTTGTCTCCGGCGTCCTGTTCATCCTGGCGCTTCGTGGGCTCTCGCATCCTGCCACCAGCCGCAAGGGCAATCTCTACGGCATGATCGGCATGGGGATCGCCATCCTCACGACGCTGGTGCTGGCGACGCCGAATTTTGGCGGCTTCGTGCTCATCATTCTCGGCCTTGCCATCGGCGGCAGCGCTGGTGCCTATATCGCCCGCACCATTGCGATGACCTCGATGCCGCAGCTTGTTGCCGGTTTCCACTCGCTGGTAGGCCTCGCGGCGGTTCTTGTCGCCGCATCAGCCCTCTATACGCCGGGCTCTTTCGGCATTGGCGAGATTGGCCAGATCCACACTGAAGCCCGTATCGAAATGGCGATCGGCGTGGCGATTGGTGCGCTGACCTTCACCGGCTCGATCATCGCCTTCCTGAAACTCGACGGGCGCATGTCCGGCAAGCCGATCCTGCTACCCTTCCGTCATGTGATCAACATCGCTCTGCTTGCCCTGATCGTGCTCTTCATCGTCGGGCTGGCGGTAACGGAAAGCCATTTCGATTTCTGGGCCGTCGTCGCCTTGTCGCTGGCTCTCGGCGTGCTGCTCATCGTGCCGATCGGTGGCGCCGACATGCCGGTTGTCGTTTCCATGCTCAACTCTTACTCGGGCTGGGCTGCTGCCGGCATCGGCTTCACGCTCGGCAATCTGGCGCTGATCATCACCGGCGCACTGGTCGGTTCTTCGGGCGCGATCCTGTCCTACATCATGTGCAAGGGCATGAATCGCTCTTTCATCTCCGTGATCCTGGGCGGTTTTGGTGGGGAGACGGGCGGCAATGCGACAGATAATTCGGACAAGACCGTCAAGCTCGGCTCGGCGGAGGACGCTGCCTACCTGATGGCGAACGCTTCCAAGGTCATCATCGTGCCGGGCTATGGCATGGCGGTGGCGCAGGCGCAGCATGCATTGCGCGAGCTGGTCGACAATCTCAAGAAAAACGGCGTGGAAGTGAAATACGCGATCCATCCGGTCGCAGGCCGTATGCCTGGCCATATGAACGTGCTGCTCGCGGAAGCCAATGTGCCTTATGACGAGGTGTTCGAGCTTGAGGATATCAACTCGGAATTCGCCCAGGCTGACGTTGCCTATGTCATCGGCGCCAATGACGTCACCAATCCGGCCGCGCGTGACGACAAGACCTCGCCGATCTACGGGATGCCGATCCTTGACGTCGACAAGGCCAAGACCTGCCTCTTCGTCAAACGCTCGCTCGGCTCGGGTTACGCCGGCATCGACAACACGCTGTTCTACAAGGACGGCACGATGATGCTGCTTGGGGACGCCAAGAAGGTGACCGAAGAGATCAACAAGGCAATCGCGCACTGACCGAGGAGCCCGCTTTCGCGGGCTTTTCTCCTATTGTTGCAAACCGTCAGATTTCGCCCGGTACAAGCGTCATCTTCTCGACGCCGACGGCGAGATTGAGACCTTCCTGGGCCTGCACATTGAGCGGCTGCAGCATGAAGGCCTTGTTCGTGCCGCCGGCAATGACCTTGGCACCTCCGCCGGCACCGAGGCTGGCGTCTGCGCCGATACCGTAGTATTCGCCGGCGAGCGCGAAATCCGGGATATTGGTGCCGGTCTTTGCGAGCACCTGCCAGATCATTACGCTCTTGCCGGTCTGGCCAATATCGATGCCGAATTTCTCGATCTTGCCGGCATAGACTGCCTTAGGGCCGCCCGAAGCAGGCGTATAGGTGCAGATCAGATTCTTCTCGGATGTGACGATCAGTCCCTGGCCGCCATCCGATCCGCAGACGAGCCGACCAAGCGAAATATAGTCGGCTGCTGCGGCCGAACTGGCCCAGGCTGCGGCCGAAACGATTGCCGCAGCAATCACGGTTTGCTTGAACATGGTCCTTCTCCTTTCGAATGACCTGTTCGAAACGGGTGGTTGCAGTGATTGTTCCGGCTGCGCTAGTCGCGCTCCATCGTCCCACGCTGGGCTGTTAGGGTCCAGACGAGACCCTCGGGACGGAAGTCGACATCGACCTTGCCCCGGAAAGCGGAAGCAGCATGTGCCTTGATGACGGTCGTGCCGAAACCGGTGCGCGCCGGCGGTTTGACCGGCGGCCCGCCACTTTCAGTCCAGGTGAAGCGCAGCATATTGTCCTCTGCCGGCTGCCATTCGAAGCGTACGCGACCCTGTGGCACGGAGAGCGCTCCGTATTTTACCGAATTGGTGGCGAGTTCATGCAGCGCGAGGCCGAGGTTCTGCACGGCATCGGGTTTGAGGATAAAATCTTTGCCCTCGATCTCCACCTGCTCGCGGGCCTGGGGAAAAGCCTGGAGATGAATATCGATGACGCGATGCAGCAAGACGCCGGACCACTGTTCGCCTGTCAGAAGCTCAATCGAGCGGACGAGCCCTTCGAGGCGATGGGCGACGGCCAGGCGAAATGTCTCGACGCTGTCTGCCTGCTTGGAGAGCTGTCGCATCATGGCGAGAACGAGCGTCAGCAGGTTCTTTGTGCGATGGACCAGCTCATGCATGACGAAGCGCAGCCGGTCCTCGCTCTGACTGCGGTCGAAAGAGGCATTGGACAATGCAATGGCCACCTGGTTGGCCTCGATGACACTGGTTTCGACCGGCGAAACGATGTGACCTTCGCCAAGCCGGTTCGCCATGTCGGCAATTTCACGGATCGTGGAGCGGACCTGCCGGGCAACGGCATAGGTGGCAAGCACGGCGACGAGCAGCAGCACAAGGCCACCGATCAGAAGGAAGCGCCAGGTGCTGAGGATCGGTGCCTGTGCGGTGGCAATCGGCCCCCATACCACCGTCTTCCAGGACCAGCCGGGAATTTGCGCATAGCCCAACAGGGCATGCGGAAGAATATCGCTGTCTTCAAATACGCCGCTGGATGCGACGAGCGAGGGCAGAATGCGCGGGTCGAAGGGTTCGCCAGGCTGCAGATTGGCAGGGCCTCGGCTCGCTACCACATGGCCTCCCTGATCGATGACCGCCGCCGACCAGCCGGAGGCAAGGCCCTCTGTCGTGACGAGTCTTGCGAGGTCGTTGGCATTCTGGGTGATGATCAATGCGGAGACGGGATCGTCATCGCGCGGCAGGGTGACGTTATAGACCCACATGCCGCTCGTTGCGCCCATGAAGACGTCGGAGGCTTCGATCCGCCCGGACTTCATCGCGGCCTCCAAAGCCGCGATGTTCGTCGTCTTGCCGAGCGGCGTGCCAAAGGCGCGACGGGTATTCAGAAATTGCTGCCCGGTCCTGTCGACGGCAATCACATAAAGCGTATCGCCGCGCAGCGCGGTTTCCGTGCGATTGTAGAAAGATTCATAGTCGCCGCTTTCCAGCTCCGGCGAGGAGGACAGCAGCCGCAATGTCGTTGCCATATCCTGAAGCTGGCGGTCGATGGTGCGTGAGAGGGCGAGCGCATCCTGTGCGGTTTCACGCTTGAGCGTAGATCGCTGGTTGTCCTCCAGCTGCATGAGAAGAAGGGCAACGAAAGCGAAGATCGGCAAGGCGATCGCCACTGCCATGGCGATGAGATATGTCCCGATCGAAGCTTTCGGAAAAAGACGTGTGGCGAACCTCATCGATGTCGCCCCCGAACTGCCGGGGTGGGATGCTGGGGAAGCTCGGTTTCGCAGAGTCCAACGAAAGCAAGAATCTGCATCGCTCGCAAACGCCCCTTACATCCGTACCGCCCAATAGCCTGCCATCAAAGCACGGTCATGTTAGGGGGCGGGGCATTTGGTTGCAACCTACTAAAATAGTCAGGTGCAAAATCGTCAATATTTAATGAACTGCTACCGGTCGGCGAAGCGTTGCAATCGGAAGGGCAGAAGGCTTTCGTCATTCTTGCCTGACAGAAGCTCGTCGGCGGCAAGCAGGCCGACAAGCGGAGCAAGCGTGACGCCGGAATGCATCACCGTTACATAGAGACCCGGCAAGCCAGTATTGCCGATGATGGGAAAACCATCGGCAGGAGTCGGGCGAAAACCGACCGTGAAGAAATCGAGCTTCAGATCGGCATTGTCCAAGATCGTCGCTTTCACGCGTGCAAAGAGTTCCGCTGCACTTGCCCGATGATCTTCACCCGGATCGCCGCCACCGAAATCCGAGCCAGCGATGATGCGGCCTTCCGCCGTCTGGCGCATATGCAGACGGGGTGTCATGACGAGACCGTTCAAGCGTTTGGAGACAGGACGGGAGTGTACGATCAGACCGGCGGGTGCTGACAGCGGCAACGTTATTCCTGCCGAGGCGGCGATCGGAACTGCGCCTGCCCCTGCGGCCAGTACGACATGATCGGCTTCGAGCATGCCTTCCGAGGTGACAAGTCCGACGATTCGCCCAGCACTTTGGAGCAGGCCGTTGACCGTGGCATGAACGAACGTCGCGCCATGCGCTTTGGCATCCGCGAGCAGCAAACGTGCTGCGGCAACAGGCTCCACCGCGCCTTCTTCTGCAACATGGAGGGCGAAATCAGGATATTCGCCAAGGCCGGGTTCGATCAGCGTGCTTTCTTGCCGGTTCAGCCGGCTGATACCGTAGCCCCAACGGCCGTGTTCGTCGGCATAGGCTTCGAGATCGGCTGCGGGCATATCCCAGCAGAGACCGCCGCACCACGCAAGCGGCAGGCCGGGCAGTTCCCGCGCCAGCCGCTTCCACTCGGCCATCGCGCGGCGGCGAAAGTGGAAATAGAATTCGGGATTACCCCAGCTTGCATTGATCCATGCAAAGGAACAGGGCGTTGCCACGCCGCCAAGCTCCTCGCCGACGACGGTGACCGTTGCACCCTTGCGTGTGAGATGCCAGGCAATGGAGGCGCCAATTATGCCTGCGCCGACGACGATCACATGCGGTTTCGCCGTCATCGTCGCCCTCCCTTTTCGAGTCCGTTAGCCGGTCGTGCCGCCGACGCGGGCAAGTCCGTCCCTTGCCGGCTGATATTTCGGATCGAGACCGACAGCGTGGCGATAGGAGCGGATTGCCTTGTCCTTTTCGCCACGGCGCTCATAGACGAGAGCCTGGTTTGCCCAGGATTCGGCAAGATTGCCGTTGAGCTCGATCGCGTGGTTGAAGTCGGCGAATGCGTTGTCGTTGTCGTTCAGCGCGATATAGGAAATGCCGCGGCCATTATAGGGCTCGGGCGAGTTCGGCGAGAGCGAGATCGCCTTCGAGAAGTCGTCGATCGCCTTGTCCTGCTGATTACGCTTCTGGTAGATCAGACCGCGATTGTGATAGGCGCGGCCGTCGGTCGTGCCGAGCTGAATCGCTTTTGAGAAATCATTGAAGGCCTGATCGTCCTGGCCGGCCATGCGATAGACGTTGCCGCGACCGATATAGGCGACGTCATAGCTCGGATTGATCTGCAGGGCGGCATTGTAGTCGGCGATCGCCTGCGGCTGCTGACCCATGTTGCGGTACACCAGCGCGCGGTTGGCATAGGCCTGGAAGAAGCGCGGGTTGATCTGCAGCGCGGTGTTGAAGTCGTCGAGCGCCTTGCGGAATTCGCCGGCGCGACCATAGGCGGAACCGCGAACATTGTAGCCTTCCGGATCGCGCGGATTGGCGTTGATGACGGCCGTGAGCGACGCAATGTTTTCCTGTGAGCCCTGCGCCTTGTCGATGCGGATCACAGCATCCGACGTGTTGGTCGTTTCGCAACCGGCAAGGCCGAGCGCCGCGGCAAGTGCCAGCGAGGCAAATACGGCCGATTTCTGCGAACGCGACGAGCGGGACGGATAGAAGTTTATGACAGCCATTCGGGCTCGCTTTCCCCCATGCACCATATCCGGCAAAACGGATATGCAATCTTCAGCAGCAAATTAAAAAAGGCGGCGGCGAAACCTATCGCCCCCGCCACACATGCATCTGAAAACGTCGAAAAAACGACGGCACCGCCTTAGCGTGCAACCAGACCTTCGCGCTGAGCGCGCTTGCGGGCCAGCTTGCGAACACGACGAACAGCCTCGGCCTTTTCGCGAGCACGCTTCTGCGACGGCTTTTCGTAGTAGTCGCGCATCTTCATTTCGCGAAAAATGCCTTCGCGCTGCATCTTCTTCTTGAGAGCGCGGAGAGCCTGGTCAACATTGTTATCGCGGACAAGTACCTGCACGAGAATCACGTTCCTTTGGTTTGGTTGATGCCGAAAGGCGGCGCAGCGCCTGGGGCAAAAAAATAACGTTCGCGCGGCCGCGGCCTTGCGATTGGTGTTGCGGGATATCAGATCGACGGAATGAAGTCCAGACGGGATATGCGCCCGCGCGGAAAAATCCCGCCCGTGCCTATAAGGAGCTAGGGGCGGGCCTTCTCGGGCTTCGTTTCGTCCAGAGCGGCGATCGCTTCCTTCAGCGTGGCGACAACACGGGCGCGGTCCGCCGGCTCAAGCCGAGCCGTGTCCAGATGCAGGTCCAGTCCTGCGAGATGTTCGCTGAGAACGCGGCTCTTGTGATCGACGCCGAGCATCAGTCCGTCCACGGCGTAGGGTATGATCTCCCGCTGAATGCCCTTCATGGTGATCGGCGGCAAAGGATGGGCATCGACGATATCCTTCACCAGCGCATAGGTTTCGTAGCTGACGACGATTTCTCCACCCTGGGCGATCGATTGCAGACGTGCGGCGAGGTTCGCTTCGGCACCGATGATCGTATAGTCCATGCGGTCGCTGCTGCCGAAATTGCCGACGTTGCAATAGCCGCTGTTAATTCCCATGCGAACGACGAAGGGCTCTTCCGTCCCGTTCCGACGCCATCTCTCCTTCAGTTCGCCGAGCCGGCGCTGCATGTCGACTGCCATGCGCAGGCAAGCCTTTGCGTCTTCCTCTGCCCCCTTGGTTTCCGGATCACCGAAGAAGACCAGCATGGCATCGCCAATGAACTTGTCCACCGTGCCGCCGTGCTTGAGTGCAATCGTAGACATTTCGGTCAGATATTCATTCAGCATTTCCGTCAGCGCCTCCGGCTGCAGGCGCTCGGTCGTGGCGGTGAAATCCTTGATGTCCGAGAAGAAGATCGTCAGGCGTTTTCGCTCGGTATGGACAACCACATCCTTCTGGCCGCTGAAGATGCTCTTATAGATTTGCGGCGACAGATAGCGGGAAATCTTCAGGGAGACGCTGGCGAGGAATTCGTTCGCCGCTTCGAGGTCGCGATTGGCACTGTGGATGACGCGCGTCTGCTGGCGCTGCAGAAAAATGAAGCTGATGCCGATGATGGCGACGAAGAAGAAATAGCAGAGCAGATATTTGAAGGCGAGAACATTGCTTGCATAGGGCTGGCGGATGATGACCTCCTGAATGCCGCGCACATCTCCTACCTTCCAATCCCTTTTCGGGCTTTCAGGATGCGTGTTGTGGCAGGCGACGCAAGCCTGGCCCATGATCACAGGCGTGATGAGCCGCAACGTATCTGTGAATCCGACGCGGGTGAGGTCAGTCAGTGTTTGGCTGGAATTGGCGCGCAGGGATGTGAGTGATGCGGTCTCGAATTTGTCGAGATCGTGAGGCGCGCGATTCTTGAAGGGCAGGTCAGAGAGGAAGCGATAGGTGATGTTGGCCTGCTGCTCCTTGATGACATCGCCCAGTTCCAGCGAAAGCGTGGCGGGAAGTGGAATGGCGCCTGGAATGTTGGCGTAGTTATGCGAGACGACCGTGCCGCTGACATCGCCAGCCTGATGGGCGGCGAGGACCCTGCCGACGACATTCGCCGAATAATAGGAGCGTATGCTGGTGACGAGAGAACTCATGTCCCGCGCCTGCCGGCGCAGCGCGCTTTCAGAGAGGTCGCTAATATCCAGCCAGACAGCGAGTGGCAGCCCCGCCAGCATCGCCAGCACGACGGCGATCAGCCAATAGCCGCTTCTGCGGGCGGCAGAGGCCGAATTTTCCGCAGTTCTTGCCGTGGTCGCTCCTTGCGGATCTGCCATGGCTCATCCCCTCGACAATGATTGAATTATCAAATCCCTGAGACACAAAAACATTTCGCCGCAGGCGCGGCAAGGCCGGCGCTCAAAGGTCAGGCCAAAAGCGATGACCAAATCTGGAAGTAATTTCGTGCTGGGTTGTCGTTCGGCTTGTTTGTCAGCTTGTGCGCATGAACGAATGGTCTTTGGCGTCAAACAAGCGTAGCTTGCCTGCGGCGGGAAGCCCCGGGGCCGTCTCGAGGGGAGGTCGGAAACGCATGACGCGATTGCAGCAGATCGGTGTGCTGATCGGCCTCATCATCGTGGCTGCGCTTACGATGTTCCGGGCAAGCGATCCGCCCGTATTGAAGCAGATCCGCGACGTTACCTTCGATGAGTATCAGCGCATCGTGCCGCGCAGTTTCGAAGCAATGCCGGTCCGGGTGGTCGATATCGACGAGGCTTCCCTGCGGGACTTCGGTCAGTGGCCGTGGCCACGCGACAGGCTGGCCATGCTGGTCAACCGTCTCTCCGACATGGGAGCGGCGGCCATCGCCTTCGACGTCATCTTTGCCGAACCTGACCGGATGTCCCCACGCAATGTCATCCGGGAGGTCGAAGGGATCGATCCGTCTCTGGCGGCACAGTTGCCCGACAATGACGAGATATTCGCGCAATCGATCGAAGGAAAGCCCGTCGTTCTTGGCTTCGGGCTTTCAAACGAGGGCAATTACAAGCCGCCAGTGAAGGCCGGCTTTGCCTTTACCGGTGAAAGCCCGCTCGCCGCACCTCCGTATCTCGGCGCTTCGACGCCGCTCCGGCCGGGGCTGGAGGCGAAAGCCGCAGGGCTCGGTCATGTCAGTCTCAATCCCGGCAGTCCTTCATCCGTCGTTCGCGCGGTGCCGCTGTTCCTCAGCGATGGCGAGCAGTTTTATCCCAATCTTGCGATCGAAGCGCTGCGGGTCGCGCAGGGTGCCTCCACTTATGTGTTGGCCGGCGCGCCAGACCAAGCAGGGATCATTACATCGGCGAAGATCGGCGACTTCATCGTTCCGCTGACGGCTGCCGGTGAGATCTGGCTTTATGTGACGCCGAACCGGGCAGAGCGTTATGTCTCGGCCGGAAAGATCCTTGCTGCCGGTGGAGTGGCCCCTGACGTTGCTGCACAGATTGACGGCAGCATCATTTTCATCGGCACATCGGCGGTCGGGCTGCAGGACATCCGCACCACAGCACTCGGCGAGAACGTGCCGGGTGTCTCACTGCAGGCACAGACGGTCGAGCAGATCCTTTCAGGCCGTTACCTGTCACGGCCGGACTGGGCCGACGGGCTGGAGATCTTGTCCATCGCCGTGCTCGGTTTCATGCTCGTCATCATCACGACCTTCGTCAGTCCGGCAGTGGCACTTGTCTGCGGCCTGGCAATCACCGCGATGGCACTTGTCGCATCGTGGTTCTCTTTTCTTTATGCGGGTCTGCTCTTCGATCCGCTGGCGCCCATTCTCAGCGGCTCCATCACGCATTTTGCGGCAACATCGTTCCGTATCCTTGTCATCGACAGGGAGCGACGGGAGGTGCGGCGCGCCTTCGGCCATTACCTTTCGCCTTCGCTGCTGCATCGCATCGAGCATACGCCCGATGCGTTGAAACTCGGCGGGGACGAGCGTGAGCTCACCATGATGTTCGTCGATGTCCGGAATTTCACCGAGATCAGTGAAAAGCTCACGCCGATTGCCGTCGTCCAGTTTTTGAACACGCTGCTTGATGCACTCAGCCGCCATGTCGTCGGGAATGAGGGGACCCTCGATAAATTCATCGGCGATTCCATCATGGCCTTCTGGAATGCGCCGGTCGATGTTTCCGATCATGCGGCAAAGGCGCTTCGGGCGGCACTTGCCATGCGCGAGACGCTTGATGAACTCAACGCTCAAGACGCTTTCGGTTTCGGCAGCGCCCGGCAGGTCAGGATAGGCATCGGTATCCATACCGGTCTCGCCTGTGTCGGCAATATGGGCGCGAAGACACGCTTCAACTATTCGGCGGTGGGCGATGCGGTGAATGTTGCGGCGCGTATCGAATCCTGCTGCAAGGACGTCGGCTTCGATATCCTAATCTCCGACACCACGGCGCGGGCGCAAAGCGGCGCGGCGCTCCTGGAGGCGGGCGCCCTTCCGCTCAAGGGAAAGAGCAACCGGACGCAGATCTTTGCTGTGGTCGGCGACGAGAAGGTTGCTGCCTCGCCGCAATTCGGTGCCCTTCATCTCGCCCATGAGGAGGTGATGGGTGCCTTGCGCGAGCGTTCGCGGAACAGTCGCAAGCTGATTGGCGCCGCGAAACTCGCCGGCCTAGAGGTCATGGCCGGCCTTACCGAATTCTATGAGCGCATATCGGCCAGAAACGATCATTTTCGAGAGGATATCGGCCTGCCGGAAAAGCAGGCCGTCGAGTAGCCAGTCAGCGATTGTGGTTCCGACCACCGTTTCGGTCCCGGTTTCCTTTTCCGCCCCAGCCGTGATCCCGATCGTGGTTACGGTCGCGATCTCTTCGCCCGCTCTGGTCGCTGCCGGCAGTCTGGTTTTGACCGCTGCTTGTCTCCTGCCTGCTCGATCTGTCCTGATGGTTGCGGTCCTGGCGGTTGTCGGTTCTTTCCGTGCGGCTCGGCCTATCAGGTCCATCATGTCTGTCCGATCGACCGAACCCTTCGTGCCGGTCCGGTCTTCCATGATCGTGATGGTGGTCGTGTCTGTCGTCCCGGTCCTTCCAGCCGTGCCTGTCGTGTTTGTCGTGCCAGCCACCCTTCGGCCTATCGTGGTGGGGCTTGTCATGGTGGGGCTTATCATGATGCGGTTTTTCTGGCAGTTGCTTTGGTGGGTCATCCCGCCGCGGGGATTGTTGAGGCGGCTGCGGATCCGGATCACGCAGCCGGAGCTCCCGGCGAGGCCGGTCTTTGCGATCAGGATCAACCGAGGCCATCCGGCAGCCGCCGAGCAGACCGAGGCCGCCCGTCAAACTCTGATTGCCGGAGAGGAATGGGAGGGCGCGCTGGTTGCCCAGTCTCTGCAGAACGCTGGTATTGACGGGTTGCGCATCCGTCATATTGCCGTTCGGCCTCGCAATGACGCAATCGCAACGTTGCTGTAACTGCCGGCAGCCGCCCGGGCCGCAGAAGGTGGCCGCGCCGTTCAGCAACACGACTGCGGTGGTGCCGTCCGGGCCGACATAAAAATCGAAAGCGGTGCCACGTACGCCAATGGTGCCCGCAGGCGTCTGGATCTGGTAGGCGGAGGATTTCGAGTTGCCGCTGACCCAGCGGAACGTGCCCTTGGCCGCCTTGATGGAAAGGCGTTTGACGGAATCGGAATCGTCGAAGACATATTTATCGATGACGACTGACGAGCCCCAGCCGACGGCAAGCTTGGTGCCGTCGCGGAAAATGAACTGGCCGAGTCCCGATGGAGATGTGCGGATGCGCTCGTCCCGATGGACCTCATCATTGACGATGATCGGGCCGCCCTGTCCCGTCACTTCGGTTCTGATGAGGGTCGCCTGGCCGACAGGTTCAGCGGCAGCCGCAGGCCATGCGCCTAACAGCGCGAAGCAGAAGCCCGCGATCCATATGCTACGCCAACCCAACATCTAACACCCCACATAAGGGGATACTAACATTTGCGGCAGGCTCGTTCTGCCTGCCCTGTTGGGTGAGAAAAGGATTATGCCGCAGCCGCGAAGGGAGATCGCGCCAATAGAAGCGATATGCTGCGCGTCGTGTCAAAACAAAAGCTCTTTCACGTCGCAAAAGAACCGTTGTGCCGCAATTCGATTTGCGATTTGTATGGCCACGACGAAAATGCCTTTGCCTGAAGGAGATCATGGCGGATGCGGAAATATTCGGTTTTTGCCGTAGCGCGGGAGGCTCTGCGCGGGCACAGGGGCTGGGAAAAGCAGTGGACTTCGCCGGAGCCGCGACCCGAATATGACGTCATCATCATTGGCGGCGGCGGCCACGGGCTCGGCGCAGCCTATTACCTCGCCAAGGAACACGGCATCACCAATGTTGCGGTCCTGGAAAAGGGTTGGCTCGGAGGCGGCAATACCGGCCGCAACACCACCATCATCCGCTCCAACTATCTCTATGAAGAGAGCATGCACATTTACGAGCACTCGATGAAGCTCTGGGAAGGGCTGTCGCAGGAGCTCAATTACAATGTGATGTATTCGCCGCGCGGCGTGATGATGCTGTCGCACAATGTGCACGACCAGCAGAGCTTCAAGCGGCATATCCATGCCAACCGGCTCTATGGCATCGACAATGAATGGCTGACGCCGGAGCAGGCCAAGGCCTATTGTCCGCCGCTCGATATTTCGGCGACGGCACGATACCCGATCAACGGGGCTGCCTTGCAGCGCCGCGGTGGTACCGCGCGTCACGATGCGGTTGCCTGGGGCTATGCGCGTGCGGCGTCCGACCGTGGCGTTCACATCATCCAGAATTGCGAAGTCACCGGCATCCGCCGCGGTCCGGACGGTCGCGTGACCGGCGTCGAGACCAGCAGGGGTTTCATCGGCGCAAAGAAGGTCGCGGTCTCTGCTGCCGGCCACACGACGACAATCATGAAGATGGCGGATGTACGCGTGCCGCTGCAATCGAGCCCGCTGCAGGCTCTGGTTTCCGAGCCGCTGAAACCGATCTTCCCCTGCGTCGTCATGTCGAACACGGTGCATGCCTATATCTCGCAGTCCGACAAGGGCGAACTCGTCATCGGTGCGGGCACGGACCAGTATAATTCCTACTCCCAGACCGGCGGCCTGCAGATCATCACGCATACGCTCGACGCCATCTGCGAGCTCTTCCCGATGTTCCGCCGCGTGAAGATGATGCGCCAGTGGGGCGGTATCGTCGACAACACGCCGGACCGGTCAGCCATCCAGTCGAAGACGCCGGTTCCCGGGCTCTACGTCAATTGCGGCTGGGGTACCGGCGGCTTCAAGGCGACACCCGGTTCGGCCAATCTCTTTGCCCATCTGATTGCCCGCGACGAGCCGCATAAGTTCAATGCCGGACTGACGCTGGAGCGTTTCCGCAGCGGGCGGCTGATCGACGAGGCGGCAGCTGCCGCCGTTGCGCACTGACACGAGGACAATCATGCTGCTGATCTACTGCCCTTACTGTCAGGAAGAGCGCTCGGAGCTCGAATTCCGGGGTGCCGGCGACGCCCATATCGCCCGGCCGACCAATATCGCTTCGATCTCGGATGAAGAGTTCGAGGAATATTTCTTCCTGCGCGATAACCCGAAAGGCCTGATTTTCGAACGTTGGCGCCACATGCATGGTTGCGGGCGCTTCTTCAATGCGGCACGCGATACTGTGAGCGACAAGTTCATCATGACCTACAAGGCCGGCGAACCGAAGCCTGAGATCGGCGCAGCGGCCGAGCCGCATGCACCGGTCGAGACCTATGAAGCTGTTGAAGGAGAGGCGCAATGAGCGGCGCGAACCGTATCGTCGGCAAGGGCCGGCTGACGCCCGCGAGGACTGCGCGTTTTACCTTCGATGGCAAGAGCTATACGGCGCTCGAAGGCGATACCGTCGCCTCGGCCCTGATTGCCCACGGTGTGCACCTTGTCGGGCGTTCGTTCAAATATCATCGCGCGCGCGGCATTCTTTCGGCGGGCGCCGAGGAGCCGAATGCGCTGATCGATGTCGCGCGCGACAGCGCCCGCAAGCAGCCGAATGTGCGGGCAACCGTGCAGGAAGTCTTCGACGGCATGATCGTGAAGTCGCAAAACCGTTGGCCGTCGCTTTCCTTCGATGTCGGTGCGGTCAATAACCTGTTTTCGCCCTTCTTCGCCGCGGGTTTCTACTACAAGACCTTCATGTGGCCGCGGGCCGCCTGGAAGCGCGTCTACGAGCCGATGATCCGCCGTGCTGCAGGTCTTGGTGTCGCGCCGACTGAGGATGATCCGGATCACTACGCCGGCCGCTACGCCCATTGCGACGTGCTGGTCGTCGGTGCCGGCATTGCCGGCCTTTCGGCGGCATTGGCCGCTGCGGAAGCCGGCGCGAAAGTCGTGCTTTGCGACGAGCAGGCGGAAGCCGGCGGCGCGTTACGCTTCGATGCCGGCGTGAAGGTGGATGGGCTTGATGGTTACGCCTGGGTGCAGAAGACCCTTGCCCGGCTGAAGGCCATAGAGAATGTCGAGGTCCTGACGCGCACCACGGCCTTCGGTTACTACAACCACAACTTCGTCGGCCTTGTCGAACGCGTCACGGATCATATCGCCCGCCCCGGCCGCGATCTGCCGCGCGAACGGCTCTGGCAGGTCCGCGCCAAGCGCGTCATCCTGGCGACGGGTGCCATTGAGCGGCACATGGTGTTCCCGAACAACGATCGCCCCGGCATCATGCTCGCTTCGGCCGGGCGGATGTATCTCAATCACTATGGTGTTGCCGTCGGCCAGACGGTCGGCGTTTATACGGCCCATGACTCTGCCTACGAGGCTGCTTTCGACCTGAAACGAGCGGGCATTTCGATTGCCGCGATCGTCGATGTCAGGCAGGCGCCGGGTGCTGCAGTGCTCGCTGAAGCCCGTGCGCTCGGCATCGATGTTCTGACCGGCCAGTCGGTCGTCAATACGTCGGGTGCGCTGCGCATTTCTTCGATGACGGTCGCGCGCAACGGCGGCGGGTCACCGCGCAAGATCAGCGTTGACGCGCTGCTCGTCTGCGCCGGATGGACACCCTCCGTGCATCTTTTCTCACAGTCGCGCGGCAAGGTTGCCTTCGATGCCGAGACGCAGCGTTTCCTGCCCGGCACCTATGCGCAGGACTGCCTTTCCGTGGGCGCCTGCAACGGTACGGATGGACTGCAGCAGACCGTCGAGGAATCGCTCGCCGCCGGTGAACTGATGGCGCAGGCCGTCGGCAAAAAGACCGGCAGCAACATCGGTGTTTCCGTCGAACAGGCGTTCGACTGGACGGGCGGCATGATTGGTGCTGCCGAAGGGGCCGGACCGGAGACGAACGCCAAGGCGTTCATCGACTTCCAGCATGATGTCTGCGCCAAGGATATCCGCCTTGCGGTACGCGAAGGCATGCATTCGATCGAGCACATCAAGCGCTTTACGACGAACGGCATGGCCTCCGACCAAGGCAAGCTGTCCAACATGCATGGTCTGGCCATTGCCGCAGAAACGCTCGGCAAGGATATTCCGCAGGTCGGCCTCACCACCTTCCGCGCGCCCTATACGCCGGTGACCTATGGTGCACTGATCGCGCATTCGCGTGGGCCGCTGTTTGACCCTACGCGCAAGACTCCGCTGCATGGCTGGGAGGAAGCCAAGGGCGCAGTCTTCGAGGATGTCGGCAACTGGAAGCGCGCCTGGTTCTATCCGCGTGCCGGTGAAACGATGCATCAGGCGGTTGCCCGCGAGTGCCGCACGGCGCGTGAGGTCGCCGGCATCTTTGATGCCTCGACGCTCGGCAAGATCGAGATCGTCGGACCGGATGCCGCCGAATTCATGAACCTCATGTACACCAATGCCTGGGACACGCTGAAACCTGGCAAATGCCGCTATGGCATCATGCTGCGCGAGGATGGTTTCGTTTATGACGACGGCGTCGTCGGTCGTCTCGCCGATGACCGTTTCCATGTCACGACCACGACCGGTGGGGCGCCGCGTGTTCTCAACCACATGGAAGACTATCTGCAGACGGAATTCCCGCATCTGAAGGTTTGGCTGACCTCTGTCACAGAGCAATGGGCTGTTATCGCAGTGCAAGGACCGAAAGCACGTGAGATCGTCGCGCCTCTGGTCGAAGGGCTTGATATTTCCAACGAGGCCTTCCCGCACATGAGTGTGGCCGAGTGCAAGGTGGCGGGCGTTCCGGCGCGTCTCTTCCGTGTCTCCTTCACCGGTGAAACAGGCTTCGAAATCAATGTGCCAGCCGATTACGGGCAGTCGGTGCTGGAAGCGGTCTGGGCCAATGCGGAGCCGCTCGGCGCCTGCGTCTACGGCACGGAGACCATGCATGTCCTTCGCGCGGAAAAGGGCTATATCATCGTCGGCCAGGATACGGATGGCACGGTGACGCCCGATGACGCTGGCCTCTCCTGGGCGGTCTCCAAGAAGAAAGCGGATTTTGTCGGCATTCGTGGGCTGAAGCGACCTGATCTCGTCAAGGAAGGGCGCAAGCAGCTCGTCGGTCTCGCGACAAAGGATGCGAAGCTGGTGCTGGAGGAGGGGGCGCAGATTGTCGCCAACCCGAACCAGCCGAAGCCGATGAAGATGCTCGGCCACGTAACATCGGCCTACTGGTCTGAAAATTGCGGTCGTTCGATTGCTTTTGCGTTGGTCGAAGGTGGCCGCAATCTGGTGGGCGAAACGCTTTACGTGCCGATGCCGGATCGGACCATTCCGGTCGAGGTGACGGATCTGGTGTTTTTTGACAAGGAAGGAGGCCGTATCCATGGCTGAGGTCGCAATTCGCAAGCCGGCTCTCTCCGGTCTCCTTGCCGGTTCGGCGACGGTGCGCCTGACGGTAGCACCAGTCGCGACCCGCATTGCGCTGCGTGCGCCGGCCGAATCCGTATCCGCGCTGTCTTCTGCGCTGGGGGTGACTTTGCCGACAGCACCCAAGACCTCCGGCAGTGCCGGAGGACGTTCGGCGCTCTGGCTGGGACCGGACGAGTGGCTTGTTATCGACGAGGCCGGCTCGGATCTTCTGTCGCTTCTTTCCGGCGCGGATACTCTTCATTCGGTGGTCGATGTTTCTCACCGCAATGTGGGTATCATTGTTTCCGGGCCGGGTGCCGAGGTGACGCTGTCGGCCGGCTGCCCGCAGGATCTCTCTCTGGAGATTTTCCCGGTGGGCGCTTGCTCGCGGACAATCTTCGGCAAGGCCGAGATCGTGCTCTTCCGCACCGAGGACGATACGTTCCGGGTGGAATGCTGGCGGTCGTTTTCGGAGTATGTTTTTGGACTGCTCGCCGAAGGCGCAGAGGATGCGAGCCACTAAGACCCGCAAAGAACCTAGGCGTCTTCCGGCCGGTCTTTCGGGTCGAACTGGATGATGGTGATCCAACGGGCGGTCAGTGCCGGCTTCTTTTCGTTTTCGATTTCGATCGAGACATCATAGGTCGTCATCAGCATGCCGGCGCCGCGAAAGCGGGCGTCCGCGAGCACGAAGTGGCCGCGAATGCGGGTGCCACTCCTGACCGGCGACATGAAGCGGATCTTATCGAAACCGTAGTTGATGCCCATCGTCTGCTCGCGCACTTTGGGCAAGCAATTGTAATTCATCGTCGACAACAGCGAGAGCGTCAGGAAGCCGTGGGCGATGGTTCCGCCGAAAGGACTTTCGGCTGCAGCGCGAACAGGATCGACGTGAATGAACTGATGGTCGCTGGTTGCTCCGGCAAAGGCATCGATCATCTCCTGATCGACAAGGATCCAGTCAGACAATCCTGTTTCCGTGCCGACCAGCCCCCGGACCTCCGAGAGCGAAATATCCATGACCATGCATTCCTCGTAAAAAGCCGTAGCCGCAAAGCCTTATCGCGCATTCATGACGATTGCGATAATGATTCGCACTGGCGTGTTTCGTGGATCAATTTTCCACGAAAAAGGCGACAGAACGTGGTTCAACGGTAGCGCGGCCGCCGACTTTTCGCGCACCGTCCGGTACAAGCTGCCGCCAGTTTGCTTCGCCGGCTGAGGGAAGCGTAAAGACTTGGTGTTGTTCTGAGCGATTGAACAGGACGGCGAGGCGGGTCTGTTTGCGGCTGGAGCGATCCTCGGTCGCAAGGATCATGCCGAGGGTGGAGAAAGACGGCGTTTCCCATTCGCCTGTTGTCATCGGCTCGCCGGAGAGCGAAATCCATTCCACATCGCCGTTACCGGAGAAGAAGCCCAGGTCGGAGAAGACCGAGAAGCGGTGGCGAAGCGCTGCGACGAAGGCTGTGTGGGCGATCAGGCCCTCGTCCAGCTGCTTCCAGTCGACCCAGGTGATCTCGTTGTCCTGACAATAGGCATTGTTGTTGCCATGCTGCGTGCGACCACCTTCGTCTCCGGCCGTCAGCATGATGCTGCCGCGGCTGGCAAAGAGGGTGGAGATCAGCGCCCTGACATCAGCCTTGCGGCGTTCACGGATGACAGGATAGGCGGTTTCGCCTTCGACGCCGTTGTTCCAGGAATGGTTCTCGTTGTGGCCGTCGCGATTGTTCTCACCGTTCGCCTCGTTGTGCTTGCCGTTGTACGACACGAGGTCCATGAGCGTGAAACCGTCATGGGCGGCGAGGAAATTGACACTGCGGGTTTCTGTTTCGCCATTGGCCGAGAAGATGTTCGACGAGCCGGCGAGCACAGTCGCGAGTGAACCAGTCTTCCAATCATCACCGCGCCAATAGCACCTGACGTCATCGCGGGCACGGTCGTTCCATTCGTGGAACGGTGCCGGAAAGTTGCCGAGCTGATAGCCGCTTGGACCGATATCCCAGGGCTCGGCAATCATGATGCGATCGCCGAGCAGATCGTCGGCGAGAATTGCAGCCAGCGTTCCGTTTCGGTCGAAACCGTTTGCCGTGCGGCCGAGAACCGGAGCCAGATCGAAGCGGAAGCCGTCGATGCCAGCATTGCGGACGAAATGGCGCAGGCTGTCGATGATGAGCCGCTGGACATGGGGATGGTCGCAAGCAACCGTATTGCCGGTGCCGGTATCGTTGACGAGCACGGATGGCCGATCCGCCACGTAGCGATAGTAGCTGAGATTGTCGAGGCCGCGCAGTGACAGCGTCGTGCCGTAGCGGTCGCTTTCGCCCGTATGGTTGAAAACCAGGTCGAGGATGACGGCGATACCTTCCTCATGCAGCTTCGCCACGGTGTCGCTCAGTTCCGCGATACCTCCTGGCACGATACGCGGGTCCAGCGCCATGAAGGCAACAGGATTGTAGCCCCAGCCATTCGTCAGTCCAAGCGGCGGCAGATGGCGCTCGTCGATCCAGGCGGTGATGGGCATAAGCTCGACGGCATCGACGCCGATGCGTTTCAGATGAGCGACGACGGAGGGATGGGCAAGGGCGGCGACCGTGCCGCGCTGAGCTTCCGGCACGTCCGGATGCAGTATGGTGAAGGGCTTGACGGCCACCTCGTAAATAAAGCCGCCCTGTTTGAAGAGCGGCTTTTGAATCTTGACAGGCGCGTCCTTGGTGACGACCGACTTCGGTATCAGATGCTGCGTATCTTCACCGAAGATGCCAAGACGCGGATCGTAGTGGAATGGCCCGTCGACTGCCTTGGCATAGGGATCGATCAGCAGTTTTGAAGGGTCGAACCAGAGGCCGTTGTCCGGAGCATAGATACCATCCGCCCGGTAGCCGTAGCGGGCGCCTTCCTTCAATCCATCGACGAAAAGGCGGAAAACATGGTCGCTGTCGCGGGCCATGGGGAGCCTTGCATATTCCTTGTCGGCATCGTCGAAGAGGCAGAGATCAATCTGCGCTGCATGATGCGACCAGACAGAAAATTCAACGCCTGTTTCGAAAACGATGGCGCCGCCCTGCGCGGAACTGTTGCCCCCCATATGCCCCCCGGGATCAGGTGATCACGGTCGGCTCGTTGCGTCCCGTGCGCTCACGAATGTTTGCGATGCTTTCGGCGGCCGCGATCAGATCCGCGAGCGCTTCCTGCGTTTCGATATTATGGCGAGTCGAATCCGGCTCATAGCGCTCGATATAGACGCGAAGGGTTGCGCCAGACGTGCCGGTGCCGGAAAGGCGGAAGACCACGCGGGAGCCGCCCGCAAACAGGACGCGGATACCCTGATGTTCGCTGACCGATTTGTCGACCGGATCGTGATAGGCGAAATCATCTGCTTTTTCGACGGTCAGATCGCCGAACGTCTTCCCGGGCAGCGTAGAAAGCTGGGCGCGCAGATTGTCCACCAGGCCGTTTGCGGCATCGCTGTCGACACCTTCATAGTCATGACGGGAATAGTAATTGCGGCCGTAAGTCTGCCAATGCTGGGTCACGATGTCCTGCACGCTTTCACCGCGTACGGCCAGAACGTTCAGCCATAGCAGGACGGCCCAGAGACCGTCCTTCTCGCGGACATGGTTCGAACCGGTGCCGGCGCTTTCTTCGCCGCAGATCGTCGCCATGCCGGCGTCGAGCAGGTTGCCGAAGAATTTCCAGCCGGTCGGGGTCTCGTAAATGCCGATGCCGCGCTTTTCAGCCACGCGGTCGGCCGCGCCCGATGTCGGCATGGAGCGTGCGATACCGGCGAGGCCGCCGGAATAGCCGGGCGCCAGATTGGCATTCGCAGCAAGGATCGCAAGACTGTCGGACGGGGTTACGAAGATGCCGCGGCCGATAATGAGGTTGCGGTCGCCGTCGCCGTCGGATGCGGCGCCGAAATCGGGCGCATCCTCACCCATCATCTCGTCGTAGAGCTCCTTGGCATGAACGAGGTTCGGATCCGGATGATGGCCGCCAAAATCCGGCAGTGGCATGAAATTGCGAACGGAGCCCGAGGGAGAGCCGAGACGGTTCTCGAAGATCTCCTTGGCATAGGGGCCAGTTACGGCGCTCATGGCATCGAAGGCGATGCGGAAGCCAAGGCTGATGAGATTACGGATCGCGCCGAAATCGAAGAGTTCTTCCATCAGCGCGGCATAGTCTTCGACCGGGTCGATAACCGAGAGGATCGTTCCACCCGGCAGCTCTTCCTTGCCGATGCGATCGATGTTGACGTCGGCGAAATCGGCAATCTTGTAGCTGTCGATCACCTTGGAGCGGGCAAAGATCGCGTCGGTGATCTTTTCCGGCGCCGGGCCGCCATTGTTGACGTTGTATTTGATGCCGAAGTCTTCGGTCGGGCCACCAGGGTTATGACTGGCCGAGAGAATGATGCCGCCGAAAGCCTTGTACTTGCGGATGATGTGAGAGGCTGCCGGTGTCGAAAGAATGCCGCCCTTGCCCACCATGACCTTGCCGAAGCCATTGGCGGCGGCCATCTTGATCGCCTTCTGGATGACTTCGCGATTGTAGTAGCGTCCGTCGCCGCCGATGACCAAGCACTTGCCCTGATAGCCTTCCAGTGAATCGAAGATCGACTGGATGAAGTTCTCCGCATAGTTCGGCTGCTTGAAGACGGGAACCTTCTTGCGCAGACCCGAGGTGCCGGGTTTCTGGTCCTGATAGGGCGTGGAGGGAACGGACTTGATCATTTTAGCTCACATGCCTTTCGAGACGAGGCTTGAATACAGGGCAACATAACGTTCGGCGCTCTTCTCCCAAGAGACATCCGACTTCATGCCTTGCTTTTGCAATTGGGTCCAGACTTTTTGATCCGCGTAAAGGTGCATGGCGCGGCGCAGTGCCTGTAGCATGCTTTCTTCGTTTACGGGTGCGAATTGTATGCCTGTCGCCACCTTTGCCGCAAGTGCGGCATGGTTGGCGTCGATGACGGTGTCGTTGAGACCGCCGGTGCGCGCCACGATCGGCACGCAGCCGTAACGCAGTCCATAGAGCTGGGTGAGACCGCAAGGCTCGAAGCGCGAGGGTATGATGATCGCGTCGCAGCCAGCCTGCATGAGGTGCGACATCGGCTCGTTGTAGCCGATGGAAACGCCGATACGACCGGGATTACGATGGGCGGCGGCCAGCAGCGCGCCTTCGAGGGCTGCCTCGCCGGATCCCAGCACCACGAGCTTGCCGCCGAGTGCGACGATCCTGTCGGCAGTGCTTGCGACAAGATCCATGCCCTTCTGCCAGGTCAGGCGGCTGATGACGCAGAAGATCGGCGCATCGTCATGGTCGAGATGGAAGAATTCCTCGATCGATCTGCGGTTTTCGAGCCGATTTTTCAGCGTCGTCGGGCCGTAATGCGTGTGGACGACCGGATCGGTCGCCGGATTCCAGATGTCGGCGTCGATGCCGTTGACAATGCCATGCAACACGTCGCGGCGGCTGGCGATGACACCTTCCAGTCCCATGCCGAATTCAGAGGTCAGGATTTCATCGGCATAGGAGGGGCTGACCGTGGTGAGGGCCGTGGCGGTCTGCAGGCCACCCTTCAGGAAGCCGACGGTGCCGTAGTATTCTATACTTTCGGTGGCAAAGGCATGAAGCGGCAGACGCAAGCCGGGGAAGATGTCGGCGCCAAATTGACCCTGGAAGGCAATATTGTGGATCGTCAGGATGCTCGGCAGCTCGGGCGTCGGGTAATAGCGCATATAGACCGGCACCAGCGCGGCCTGCCAGTCATGAGCATGCACGAGATCAGGCCGCCAGCCCGGCAGCAGACCTGCGGCGATCTCGGAGCCTGCCAGCGACAGGGCGGCAAAACGGCGCCAGTTGTCCGGATGATCCTTGCCAGTCGTATCGAGATAGGGACCGCCGGGGCGGTCGTAATAGGCTGGAACGTCAAGCACGAGGATATCGAGACCCTGATGCTCCACCTCCAATATTCTTGCCGGCTGGCCGAGCAGATCCGGAAGCTCCAGGCGGACGACCGGGTTCTGCAGCATCTTCATGACGCTGGGATAGCCGGGCATGAGGGTCTTGGTTTCAACGCCGAAGGATTTGAGGGCTATGGGCAGGGCGCCTGCCACATCGGCAAGGCCCCCTGTCTTGATCAAAGGGAAGACTTCGGACGAGACCGAAAGAACTTTCATAAGTCAGATATCCAGCTTGTCGATCATCGGTTGCGTGATCAGGCAAATGCCGCTTTCCGTCAGTCTGAAGCGCCGTGCGTCGAGTTCTGGGTCCTCGCCAACGACAAGACCTTCCGGGATGACGACACCGTGGTCGATCACAACGTTCTTGAGCTGCGCGCGCCGGCCGATCTTCACATTGGGCAGAATGACCGCTCCGTCCAGCTTGGAGAAGGAATTGGCCCTGACACCGGTGAAGAGAAGGCTCCGGTTGAGACTTGCGCCTGAGATGATGCAGTCGCCGGCGACGACGGACGAGGTTGCCGAGCCGCGGCGGTCTTCGTCGTCATGGACGAATTTCGCCGGTGGAGTGATCTCGGCATAGGTCCAGATCGGCCAGGACTTGTCATAGATATCGAGAGCGGGGACGATGGCCGTCAGGTCGATATTGGCCTGCCAATAGGCGTCGATCGTCCCTACGTCGCGCCAGTAGGGCTCGTGCTCGAAATCCGAACGCACGCAGGACTTGGCGAAGCGATGAGCAACGGCCTTACCGTTCTTGACGATGTAAGGGATAATGTCCTTGCCAAAGTCTCGGCTCGAGGTCGGGTCGGCCGCATCGCGGCGCAACAGATCGAGCAGGAACTTCGTGCGGAAGACGTAGATGCCCATCGAGGCCAGCGCGAAATCCGGTTTGTCAGGAATGCCCGGCGGGTCCGCCGGCTTTTCGATGAAGGCGAAGATCTCGTCCTTCTCGTTGACATGCATGACGCCGAATCCGACCGCTTCCATGCGCGGTACTTCCAGGCAGCCGATCGTTACATCAGCGCCGGAATCGACATGCTGCTGGAGCATGTATTCGTAGTCCATCTTGTAGACATGGTCGCCGGCAAGGATGACCATGTATTCGACGCCGTAATCCTCGATAATATCGATGTTCTGATAGACGGCGTCGGCGGTGCCTTCATACCATTGCGTCTCGGAGACGCGCTGGGAGGCTGGCAGGATATCGAAGCTTTCATTTCGTTCCGGACGGAAGAAGTTCCAGCCGCGCTGCATATGGCGGATCAGCGAATGCGCCTTGTACTGCGTGGCGACGCCGATACGGCGGATGCCGGAATTCAAGGCATTGGACAATGCGAAGTCGATGATGCGCGCCTTGCCGCCGAAATAGACGGCTGGCTTGGCGCGCCGGTCCGTCAGTTCCTTGAGGCGACTTCCCCTACCGCCGGCCAGAACATAGGCCATTGCATCGCGGGCAAGTGGCTGAATGCGTTTTTCTACCATTTTCTCCTCCCACCAGTCACTAATTCTCAGGTTCAAGCATGATCGTCGCCAGCGGCGGCAGGGTTATCGAGCAGCTTATCTCGCCGCCGGCATCGACGGCCTGCACGCGCCCGCCATTGCCTTTTCCGCTGCCCCCATAGATGTCGGCATCGGTATTGAGGATTTCCCGCCAGCGCCCCGGCGAAGGCAGCCGGATCGAATAGTTCTCGCGATAGACAGGTGTAAGGTTGCTGATGACGACGACAGGCTTCTGGCCGGGCGCCTTGCGCAGCCAGGCAAAGACAGAGTTCTCGTAATCGTCCGCAATCAGCCATTCGAAGCCGTCGCCCTCACAGTCGCGGGCGTGGAGTGCTGCCTTGCTGCGGTAGGTGAAGTTGAGGTCGCGCACCAGGCGACGCATGCCTTCGTGCATGCGATATTGCAGCAGGTTCCAGTCGAGCGATTTGTTTTCGCTCCATTCGGCCCATTGAGCGAATTCCTGCCCCATGAAGAGCAGCTTCTTGCCGGGATAACCCCACATGAAGGCATAGTAGGCGCGCAGATTTGCGAATTTCTGCCAGTCGTCGCCGGGCATCTTGGCGATCAGCGAACCCTTGCCGTGCACGACTTCATCATGCGACAGCGGCAGGACGAAATTCTCCGAATAGGCATAGAGCAGGCCGAAGGTCAGCTCATTATGGTGATGCCTGCGATGGATGGGATCGCGGCTCATGTAGCTCAGCGTGTCGTGCATGAAGCCCATGTTCCACTTGAAGCCGAAGCCGAGGCCGCCTTCGTGGACCGGCTGGGACACCTTCGGCCAGGACGTCGATTCCTCCGCGATGGTCATGACACCGGGATGCTCGCCGTAGATGCGGGTATTGAGATTCTGCAGGAAGCGGACCGCTTCCAGGTTTTCATTGCCGCCATACTCGTTCGGGATCCATTCGCCGTGCTTGCGCGAATAGTCGAGGTAGAGCATCGATGCGACCGCATCGACACGCAGGCCGTCGAGATGGAATTTCTCGGCCCAGTAGAGCGCATTGTTGACGAGGTAGGAGACGACTTCGGTGCGCCCGAAATTGTAGATCGCCGTGTTCCAGTCCGGATGAAAGCCCTTTCGCGGGTCGGCGTGTTCGTAAAGCGCGGTACCGTCGAACCAGCCCAGACCATGTTCGTCGGTCGGGAAATGTGCGGGCACCCAATCAAGTATGACGCCGATGCCAACCTTGTGACAGCCGTTGACGAAACGGGCAAAACCTTCCGGCTCGCCGAAGCGGGCGGTCGGCGCGTAAAGGCCAGTCGTCTGGTAGCCCCAGGAGGGGTCATAGGGGTGTTCGGTGATCGGCAGGAATTCGATATGGGTAAAGCCCATGTCGACACAATAGGGGATGAGGCTCGAGGCAAGTTCGTCCCAGGACAGCATGGAGCCGTCCTGCCGGCGCTGCCAGGAGCCCGCGTGCACCTCGTAGATACTGATCGGTTGCCGGCGCTTGTCGGTTTCGCGCCAGTGCTTCAGATGCTCCTCGTCCTGCCAATCCTGCACCAGTTCGGCAGCCGTCACCGAGGCCGTCTTCGGACGAAGTTCGCTGCGGCGGGCGAAGGGGTCCGCCTTCAACGGCAGAAGGACGCCATCCTGACCGCGGATTTCGAATTTGTAGGGAACGCCAAGCGGAACATCGGGAGCAAAGATTTCCCAGATGCCGCTGTCGGAACGGAAGCGCATGACATGACGTCGTCCGTCCCAATTGTTGAAATCGCCGACGACGGAAACGCGCTGGGCGTTCGGTGCCCAGACGGCAAAATGGATGCCGGTCCCGCCTTCATGCTTGATGCGATGGGCGCCCATCTTGTCGAAGAGCCGGAGATGCGAACCCTGCCTGGCGTAGTAATCGTCCATCGGCCCGAGTACAGGGCCGAAGCTGTATGGGTCCGTCACTGCCCATTCGGCGTCGGCGCGCCGGGCGCGATAACGAACGGGCTGGAGTTTTGTCACGGAAATCTGCCCGCCGAAAACACCGTCAGGATGGAGCTGATGGAGCTCGCCGATCGGTGTTCCATCCAGCGTCATTGCCGTGACAGCTTCAGCGCCTGGAAGGAAGCACCTGGTGATGAAGGTGTCGCCGGCCTGGTGCACGCCCAGGACGGCAAAGGGATTGGCATGCGATCCACTGAAGATTGCCGCGATTTCGTCTGCCGAAATTTCCCAGGGAAGCTTCACTTCAGGGGCAGCTTTCGGCGGCTTCATCAAGCTCTCCAGATCTCGTCTGCATATTGCCGGATCGTGCGGTCGGACGAGAACCAGCCCATCCGCGCCGTATTGTTGATCGTCTTCTGGTACCAGGAGGACTGGTTGGTCCAGATCTGGTCGACCTCGCGCTGGGCGGCAGCATAGGCATCGAAATCGCCGGCGACCATAAACCAGTCGTGGGAATAGATGCCGTCGATGAGGCCGGTGTAGCGGTTGCGGTCATCGGGAGAGAAAACGCCGGAGCTGATGGCGGCCAGCGCCTGCGACAGCTCACGCGAACCTTCGATGATCGCACGGGGATTGTGGCCCTCGCTGCGGATCTTGGCGACTTCATCGGCCTGCAGGCCGAAGATGACGATATTGTCCTCGCCGACATTGTCGCGCATCTCGACATTGGCGCCGTCGAGCGTGCCGATCGTCAGCGCGCCATTCAGGCCGAACTTCATGTTGCCGGTGCCTGATGCCTCCATGCCGGCCGTCGAGATCTGCTCGGAAAGGTCGGCGGCCGGGACCATGACTTCCGCAAGCGAGACATTGTAGTTCGGCACGAAAACGACTTTCAGCAGGCCGCGGACCGACGGGTCGCTGTTGATGGTACGGGCGACGTCGTTGATGAGCTTGATGATGAGCTTGGCGTTGTAATAGCTTGGTGCCGCCTTGCCGGCAAAGAGTTTTACACGCGGCACCCAGTCCAGCTCCGGATGCGAGCGGATCTGATCGTAGAGCGCAACGGCTTCGACGATATTGAGGAGCTGGCGCTTGTATTCGTGGATGCGCTTAATCTGGATGTCGAACATGGCAGACGGATCGAGCTTCACGCCCATGCGGCTGGCGACGAGATTGGATAGCGCCACCTTGTTGGCGCGCTTCACGGCGGCGAATTTTTGTTGGAAGCTCGGGTCCGTGGCAAATTTGTCGAGTGCACGCAGCTTTCCGGCGTCATCGAGGAATTCATCGCCGATCGCTTCGCGCACCAGATTGGTGAGACCCGGATTGCACTGTTGCAGCCAGCGGCGAGGTGTAATGCCGTTGGTCTTGTTGTTGATGCGGTCAGGGTAGAGTTTGTGCAGGTCTGCAAAGACCGTGACCTTCATCAGGTCGGTGTGCAGCGCCGAGACGCCGTTGATCGAGTGTGAGCCGACGAAAGCGAGGTTGCCCATGCGTACGCGACGATCACCGTTCTCGTCGATCAGCGAGATCGAGCGGATTTCCGTATCGGAGAAATTGCGCGCCTTGCGCGCTTCGATCAGGATCTTGGCGTTGATCGCGTAGATGATCTGCATGTGGCGCGGCAGCAAGCGCTCGAAGAGCGGAACCGGCCAGCTTTCCAGCGCTTCAGGAAGAAGCGTGTGATTGGTGTAGGAGAAGGTACGGCGAGTGATATCCCAGGCCGTATCGAAGTCCATGCCGTGCACGTCGCAGAGCAGGCGGGTCAGTTCAGCGACGGAGACTGCCGGATGGGTATCGTTGAGCTGGATCGCGACCTTGTCCGGCAGCGAGGTGAAGTCGTCATACTGTTGCAGGTGACGGCGAAGGATGTCCTGCAGCGAGGCCGACGAGAAGAAATATTCCTGGCGCAGGCGCAGTTCCTGACCGGCAGGCGTTGCGTCTGCAGGATAGAGCACACGGGTCAGGCTTTCGGCCTTGTTGCTCTCGCGCAGCGCGCCGATGTGGTCGCCGGCGTTGAAAGCGTCGAGCAGGATCGGGTCGATCGGCTGTGCCGACCAGAGGCGAAGCGTATTGACGCGCTTGCCGCGCCAGCCGACGACAGGCGTGTCGAAGGCTGCTGCGATGACACGCTCGGCCGGCTTCCAGACATAGCGCGGCTGTTCATCATGACCGGCAATGACTTCGATCGATCCGCCGAATCCGACTTCATAGGCGCTTTCGCGGCGCTCGAATTCCCAGGGATTGCCGTGCGCAAGCCAGTTTTCGGGGAGCTCTACCTGCCAGCCGTCCGCCATCTGCTGGCGGAAAAGGCCGTGAACGTAGCGGATGCCGTAGCCATAGGCCGGCACGTCAACAGTGGCCATCGATTCCATGAAACAGGCGGCGAGACGGCCGAGACCGCCATTGCCGAGGGCTGCATCGGGCTCGAGGCCCGCAATGACGGTGACATCGACGCCGAGCGACGCCAGCGCATCGCGAACCTCTTCCATAAGGTTGAGGTTGGACACGGCATCGCGCATCAGGCGGCCGATCAGGAATTCGAGCGACATGTAATAGACGCGCTTGGCGCCAGTCTCGTAGACCTTGCGGGTGGATTCCATCCACTTGTCGATGATGCGGTCACGCACCACCAGAATGGTTGCGGTCAGCCAGTCATGCGGCTTTGCGACCTTGGCATCCTTGCCGATGCGGTAGGTCAGACGCTCGATAATTTCCTCAGCGAGGATTTCTGGCCGGGAACTGCGCGGAGCTGGGGAGAGGATGGTCGGCTTCGAAACAGTATTCATGTCAGGTCTCGCCAATTTTGATTTGGTTACAGTATCTTACGCCTGATTCAATCGATTTGTCGCTTGCACCGACAGGGCAGTTTATGCACCGTTATCACGCACTTGCAACAAGGGAATTGGGCAAACGAAAAATTTGCGGAACCTTCATATTCGACAGGCCCAAGGGACTTGATTTCAATCGGTTTTCCCGATCTGATGGGCCGAATAAAGTTTAAACGAAAAGCCGCCCTGGTTTGTTCCGGAGCGGCTTTTTGCTGCGGTAGATTATGACTGCGGCGGTCAGTTTGTAAGCAGGGTAAGAGCTTTGGTTGCTTCCTTTGCAATGCTGGTAAAGGAAGCTACCAGATTTTCCATTGTTTCGGCTTCGTAATAGTTGCCGCCCGGCGAAGCACAATATTGGAGCAGTTGCTTGCCTTTGTCCGGAGCCATAAAGGCGACGGTAAAAATCTTGATGCCCGCGAGCTTGGTAGCGTCGCACTGGTCACGAACATTTTGGTCATATGTCTTTTGCCATACGCCTGTGTTGCCGGTCATTTCGCCATCGGTCATCAGGATAATATAGCGGGATACGATTTTGTTGTCCTTGGTTGCGTGCGCTTGACTCTCGACATCCGAACCGTCCGAGGCTTTGGCAATTGAAAGAGTCGCTTGCCTCATCGGCTCTGCCGCATCTGTACCGCCGCTTGCGGTAATGCTGTTAACATAGGTCGAGGTCGTAGCGGTGCCCCAAACCATGCCACTCATGCTTTTAATCTGGGTCTTTTTCGCATCTTTGTAGATTAGGCCGTTGTTATAAGAATACGCACCGGTCCGCACGAGGTTGTGGTCGGGATCGGCGGTGTTCAATGCCGTGAAGAGAGCGCTGGCTGCTTTCTTCAATGCATCGATCTTAATGACGTAAGTCTTGCATTTCGTGCCATCATAGGTGGCGCAAGTTGAGGTTTTGTCGCCCATCGACCCAGATTGGTCGAGCACAAGTTCCATCGAGAGGGCAGTCTTGGTATCGCTGGTGCCGCTCGAAGTCGAACTCGAGGCTCCGATATTCATTGTCTTGTAGCCGAGAACGCCGATTAACGGCGTGGTGGGGATCGCATAGGAGCTGTTGACCGTTACCTTATAGCTCTTGCTGGTTGCTGTCGTGCTGGTATCGACCTTGACGCTCGTTCCGGCCTTGATGCTGTCCATGGCCGAGGTATCCAGATAATTGGCCATCTGACCGCTGACGAAATCCTTTGCTATGGTCTCGGCTGCGGCGGCGTTGGTCGCCGTTCCGTTGGCAAGTGCGGTTGCGGCCGCCAGCGCGCCGGCATCCGTGGCTTCCTGCAGCGTACGTTTGGAGAGGATCGCATTCGAGTAGTCGATCGCCAGGCCCGCAGTGCCGATAAGCACAGGCAGCAGGATGGCCGTCATGATACCGAAATTGCCGCCACGGTCGCGCCGCAGGCGATCAAAAAGCGAATGCAGGGTGTTCATCATGTCCACCGGTTCAAAGGAGCCCTATCAGGCTCTTCATGGACCAGATGACTTTAATGGCCGCTAAAGCCAGTGTGTAAAATTGTCGGCAACTGGCTGTTTTTTCCAGTTTCGGGATTATTTGAGCGGAATTACGTCCACTGCCTGCACGGAACGCTGGCTGCCATAGCTCTTGAGCACACCGATAACGGGAGCGACATCAGCATAGTCGCGACCATATGCGACGACGATATGGTCGGTTCCAGCGGGGATATTATTGGTGGGATCGAGCTCGATCCAGCCGGCCATCTCGCCGCACCAGACGCGGACCCAGGCATGCATGGCATCAGCGCCCTCCAACCGCTCCTTGCCCGGCGGCGGGATGGTGCGCAGGAAACCGGAGACATAACCGGCGGGAATACCGAGGCTGCGCAGCGCAAGGATCATGACATGCGTGAAGTCCTGGCAGACGCCGCGCTTCAACTTGAAGGACTCCAGCGGCGTCGTGTCGACGGTCGTCGCTTCCGGATCGTAGGTGAAATCCTTGTTGATGCGGGCGCAAAGCGCATAGGCGATCTGCATGACGGTCAGCGATGGCTGGACACAGCTTTTTGCGTATTCGCTGATCGCCTTGGTTTCCGTCAGGCGCGGACTGTCGCCAAGGAAATGGTGGGGCGATTCAGGATCGAGCGACCAGATCCCCGAGACCTCGTCCGGCAGATCCGCCAGCAACGGCGAGAAATCCGCCGATATGACCTGGCTTTCGACCTGGACGCGGGCCTGCATGCGGATATCGAGCGTTTCATGCGGCGAGCGCAGCAGGAAGGACGTTGCCGGATGCTGAAAAAAATCGACGAAATGCGACTGTTCGTCCGGCTGCGGCGAAATGCTGATCGAGCCTGCGACAAGCCGCTGCCGGTTCGTCAGCGAGAGTGGCATGAGACGCATGATATGGCGCGCGCCGGATGCCGGCGTGTCGTAGCTGTAGCCCATGTGCAGGGTGAGATCGTAGAGCACGGCCGTCATCCGAGGTAGGTCTGCGCCAAGAGATCGGAGAGATGTTCCAACTCGCGTTCGAGCCTGTGGTAGACATCACCGTTCATCGTCTCCGGGGTCATGACAGCCAGACCGGAATGCAGCCGCATCGCCTCGCGGTAGAAGGGCGACATCTGGCCGTTGATAAAGGCGTTCGGAAGCTGTTCGACTTCGCGATGGATCTCGTTCATCTGGAAGAGGATCGAGCGCGGATTAAGAGGATCGAGCGCCAGAAGATCGGTGACTGTCAGCCGGGCAGTATTAACGTTGTAGCGCCGGCGATGTGTCATGACGCTGTCGCCGATTTCGAGCAGCATGTCGAGCGCGCCATCGGGTGCTTCCGGGCCGGACATGTGGCCGAGAAGCCGTGTCATATGCAGGCCGCGTTCAATATATCGGCCAAGCGAGAGAAAGCGCCAGCCGGTGAAGCGGTACATGTTTTCATGTACGAGACCGGCAAAGCCTGCGAGCTTGCGCAGCAGGATGGTCATCGCATGACTGGCATCGTCGCCGGCCAGGATGGTCGAGTGGAAGCGGCGGGCAGTCTTGGCGAGATCGTTCAGTGCCAGCCATCCGTCCGGCGAGAAGCGGTCACGGATATTGCTCGCCGAATAGACGGCGCTGTCGATATTGCGCAGCAGCGATTCCGGCACCGGCTCGGTCGTGTCGATATCGACGGCGGCAAGATATTGCGTGACGTCTGCAAGCAGCGGTTGGCTGGGGTCGGCAGCTTCGGCGTAGCGTCCGTGCCAGGCGCGCAGGATGCGCAGCGCTCCCTCGGCACGCTCGATATAGCGGCCGAGCCAGAAGAGGTTGTCGGCGGCACGGCTCGGCAGGCTGCCCGGCATGTTGCGGGTGAAGCTGCCTTCGGCGGGCAGGAGCGTGTGGCGCTCGACCGGCTTGTCGCTGACGATCCAGACGTCGGCCGCAGCACCGCCGGATTGCATTGCGATCGCGGCGGCATCGTCTCCCGCGCCGATACGGGCAAAGCCACCGGGCATGATCTGCCAGCCGTTGGGGGTACGGGCGGCGAATACGCGCAACGACATCGGCCGGGGCGTCAGTTTACCGTTGACCCAGGCTGGCGTCGTCGAGAGGGTGACGACCTCCTGACCGACGAGTTTTGCACCGTCGCTCGTCAGCCAATCCGCGATCGAAGTCTTCGCAGTGGCGCGCAGCGACGAGCCGAGAACGGATTCGCCACTATCATCGAAGAAGGGGGCACGGGAATAGGCTGGGCCGATCACCATCTTTTCGATGTTGGCCGCCACGTGATCGCGTTCGTCCTTCTGGCCGCACCACCATGTCGCAATGGAGGGCAGGCGAAGATCCTCGCCCAGCAACTGGCGACAGACGGCGGGCATGAAGGCGAGCAGGGCACGCGTTTCCAAAACACCGGTGCCGAGCGCATTGACGATCGTGACGGTTTCGGCGCGCAACGCTTCGACAAGGCCAGGCGTGCCGATATGAGAGTTCTGGTTCAGCTCCAGCGGATCGGCATAGGCAGAATCGAGACGCCGCCAGAGCACGCCAATCGGCTTCAGGCCGGCGACGGTGCGAACCATGACACGGCCGTTGACGACAGTCAGGTCCTCCCCCTCCAGCAGCATGAAGCCGAGGTAGCGGGCGATATAGGCGTGTTCGTAATAAGTCTCGTTGGCCGGGCCGGGCGTCAGAACCGCGATGCGGTCGTCGCCCGAATGTTTCATCGTCTGCAGAGCGTCGCGGAAGGCGCCGAAGAAGGAAGCGAGGCGGTGAACTGGTGTTTCGGCATAAACGTCGGAGAAGGATCGCGTGGTCGCCACGCGGTTTTCAAGCGCGAAGCCCGCGCCGGATGGCGCCTGCGTGCGATCAGCGAGCACCCACCAGTTGCCGTCGGGGCCGCGACCGATTTCGAAGGCGCAGAAATGCAGATAGTGCCCGGTCGCCGGCTTTACGCCAACCAGAGACCGCTGAAATTCCGGATTGGCGGCGATGAGCGCGGGTGGCAGAATGCCTTCCTCGACGAGCTTGTTGTCGCCATAGATATCGGCAACCATCGCTTCGAGGAGATTGGCGCGCTGCACAAGGCCCGCCGAAAGAGCCTGCCATTCGCGCTCGTCGATCAAAACCGGAATGTGTGAGAGCGGCCAGGCGCGCTCGCCGCTGCCTTTGGCGCCGTAGGCGCGATAGAAGACGCCTGCATCACGCAGGTAGCGGTCGGCGCGGGCGAAACGCTCGGCCAGATCCTTTTCCGGCATAAGGTTCAGATGGGCGAGGAAACGCTGCCAGACCGGGCGGATTGCGCCGCTGTTGTCCACCATCTCGTCGGCGATGCCGGGCAAGGGAGCATAGTCGAAGGCCGCACCCGCGCCGGCGCGTTCCTCGATTTCGTCCCTCAATTCCAATGCAGGCTTCTTGCCCATCAGACCCAGTTTCTTCAAATTCCAGCGGGTCGCCTCAGATCCAGCGTGAGCGGGAATTCAGGCGAGACCGTCTCGGCGCGCGGAATATAACCGCCCGCCGTGTGTCCCCACGGTTCGAAGCGGGCGAGTCGGCGCGCTTCCGCCTCGTTGCCGTTGACCGGGAAGGTGTCATAGTTCCGCCCGCCCGGATGGGCAACGTGATAGATGCAGCCGCCAATCGAACGTTTCGACCATGTATCATAAATATCAAAAGTCAAAGGCGTATTCACGGGCAGCACGGGATGTAAACCGGAAGCCGGCTGCCAGGCCTTGAAACGCACGCCTGCGATCGACACGCCAGATGTGCCCGTCGGCGTCAGCGGTACGATGCGCCCGTTGCAGGTGACGGCGTAGCGCGAGGCATTGCTGGATTCGAGGCGAACCTGCAGGCGTTCGACGGACGAATCGACGTAGCGCACCGTGCCGCCGACCGCTCCTTGTTCGCCCATGACATGCCAGGGCTCCAGCGCCTGGCGCAACTCCAGCTTCGAGCCCTCGTATTCGACTTC
The DNA here is from genome assembly GCF_014193955.1 of Rhizobium sp. BK379. NCBI lineage: Bacteria > Pseudomonadati > Pseudomonadota > Alphaproteobacteria > Hyphomicrobiales > Rhizobiaceae > Rhizobium > Rhizobium sp. BK379. The sequence continues at coordinate 224,582 of NZ_JACIAD010000008.1, read as the reverse complement.
GCCGCAGAAGGGGAAGCGGAATTCGAGTTGAGCCTTAAACCAGTCGGAGCTGAGATCGAACCCGTTTTCACGAAGGTCCGAGAGCACATCGAGGAAGTCCTGCCAGACATAGTTTGGCAGCATGAAACGGTCATGCAGTGACGTGCCCCAGCGCACGAACCTGCCTTCGGCCGGATTCGTCCAGAAGCGGGCGATGAGTGCCCGCACCAGCAATTGCTGGGCGAGCGACATGCGGGCATTCGGCGGCATTTCGAAGCCACGAAATTCGACGAGGCCGAGGCGGCCGGTCGGGCCGTCGGGGGAGAAGAGCTTGTCAATGCAGATTTCGGCGCGATGGGTATTTCCGGTCACGTCGATCAGCAGGTTGCGGAACAGGCGATCGACGAGCCAGGGCAGGGGCTGCAGGCCGCGTCCGGGAGCGGGGATCTGCGCCAGCGCGATTTCCAGTTCGTAGAGACTGTCGTGACGGGCTTCGTCGATGCGTGGCGCCTGGCTGGTCGGGCCGATGAAGAGGCCGGAGAAGAGATAAGAGAGCGACGGATGGCGCTGCCAGTGCAACACCAGGCTTTTCAGCAGGTCCGGACGGCGCAGGAACGGACTGTTGTTCGGATTGCTGCCGCCGACGACGACGTGATTGCCGCCGCCGGTGCCGGTGTGGCGGCCGTCGATCATGAACTTGTCGGCGCCGAGGCGGCTCTCTCGCGCTTCCTCGTAAATGGCGGTGGTGATGTCCACCGTCTCCTTCCAGGTCGAGGAAGGGTGAATGTTGACCTCGATGACGCCAGGATCGGGCGCCACGCGGATGACGTTGATGCGCTCATCCTGTGGCGGCGCATAACCTTCGATATGGACGGCAAGGCCGAGAGCGGCGGCGGCGCGTTCGGTCGAGGCGATGAGATCGAGATAATCTTCGAGCGTCTCGGTTGGTGGCATGAATACGCAGAGGCGGCCATCGCGCGGCTCGACGGAAAGGGCGGTACGAATGTGTCCGCCAATTTCGCTGGCCGACTGCGGCATGGTCGGTTGCTGGCCGGTGAAAGGCTGGAAGTGTGCGGCCTGCAACGCTCTCCCGCTATCTCGTACGAAATCCGGTAGTTCGGGCCGCTGCACAAAGGGGTCGAGCGGATTGATGTAGGGATATTGCGACGGCGGGATATAGGCGAGGGAGTTGAGCGGAAGGCGGTAGCCGACCGGACTATCGCCCGGCATGAGGAAGATCCGGCCGCGCCGTGTCGACCATTTCTCGCTCGTCCAGCTGCGACCGGTGGCGCGCGCGTTCCACGCCTGAACGGGCAGAACGTAGCCGGTCGGACGGGTCAGCCCGCGATCGAAGACGCGGGCGATACGGCTGCGCTCCTCTGCATTCTCCAGCTTGGAGTTCGAAGGATCAACGTTTTCGGGTAGGCTCGCTTCCTTGATCAGCCATTCGGCGGGGTCTTCGAAGGCCGGTGTGACATAGTCGGGCGAAAGATCGAGTTCGCCGGCAATCGCAGTCAGCAGCCGGCCGGCATCATCCTCGTTGACCTGATAGTTGCGGCCCTCGGTGGCAACGAGATTGTCATTCGACCAGATCGGCAGGCCATCCTTGCGCCAGTACAGCGAGAAGGTCCAGCGCGGCAGGCTTTCGCCCGGATACCACTTGCCCTGGCCGTAGTGCAGGAAGCCATTTGGAGCAAAACGGGTGCGCAGCCGGCGGATCAAGGCATCCGCCTTTTCGCGTTTCGTCGGGCCGACGGCTTCGGTGTTCCATTCATCAGACTGGAAATCGTCGATGGAGACAAAGGTCGGCTCGCCACCCATGGTAAGGCGCACATCTTCGGCTTCGAGGATGCGGTCGACCTTTTCGCCAAGCTCGTTGAGTTCGTCCCAGGCGTCGTCGGAAAAGGGCTTGGTGATGCGCGGATGCTCGGCGACGCGGGCAACCTTCATGTCGAACGCGAATTCGGTCTCGGCTTCGCCGAAATAGCCACCCGAGATCGGCGCGGCATTGCGGAAATGCGGGGTGGCGGCAAGCGGGATATGGCTCTCACCGGTCAAGAGGCCCGAGGTCGGGTCAAGCCCTATCCAGCCGGCGCCGGGAAGATAGACTTCGGCCCAGGCATGAAGGTCGGTAAAATCATATTCCGTGCCGGATGGCCCATCGAGGGCCTTGAGGTCCGGGGTCAGCTGGATGAGATAACCGGAGACGAAGCGGGTGGCGAGGCCGAGGTGGCGCAATATCTGGACGAGCAGCCAGCTCGTGTCGCGGCAAGAGCCCTTGGCAGTCTCGAGCGTCTCTTCCGGTGTCTGGACGCCGGCTTCCATGCGGATCACATAGCCGATCTGCTGCTGCAGGCGCATGTTCAAGCCGACGACCATGTCGACCGTCTTCTGCTCCGAGCGGTCGAGCGTTTCGAGGAGGGCCTTCAGGCGCGGGCCGGGCTCTTCCGGCTTCATGTATATCGACAGGTCTTCGCGGATCGTTTCCGGATAGTCGAAGGGCCACATCGTCGCTTCCTCTTCGACGAAGAAGTCGAAGGGATTGTAAACCGTCATGTCGGCAACGAGATCGACCTCGATCTTGAATTCGGTCACCGGGTCGGGGAAGACGAAGCGGGCGAGGTAGTTGCCGTATGGATCCTGCTGCAGGTTCACGAAATGGTTCGCCGGCGTGACCTTCAGCGAATTGCTCAGGACCCGCGTCTTCGAATGCGAGGCGGGCTTCAGGCGGATAATCTGTGGGCCGAGGCGGACCGGTTTGTCATATTGATAATGGGTCAGATGATAGATGCTGGCTTTGATCGACATATTGCTCTTTTTGTCCGCGCGCCGTTGATCGGCTTAGCTGTTCCCAAGGCCAGTGTGTGCAATGCAGCGAAAGAATGCAAGGCAGAAAGGTTAACGCGGGGATGACGTTCAGGCAGCTCTGTTGAAGGTCACCGACGCCTTCAAGCCCCTGCCGCCGCGGCCGGGGATGAGTGTCAGTCTTGCGTTGAAAAGATTGGCGATTTCCTCAACGATCGGCAGGCCGAGACCGGCGCCGGGCGCACCGGATTCATTTCCGCGGGAGAAACGCTTTCTGACCGCTTCGAGCTTTTCGGGTGGAATGCCCGGGCCGTTGTCCTCGACCTCCAGCCGCACCGTCTCGGCATCTTCAAGGATACGCACGGTCACTTCTGCGCCCTGGCCGGCATAGGCAATGGCGTTGCCCGCAAGATTGCGCAGCATTTCGCCGATCAGCAGCGGTTCGGCGCGGATCATGGCAGGGCCTTCACCCTCGAAGCCGAGATCGATGCCGGCTTCGGCAGCACGCGGGATCTGCTCGCCGGTGATCTCCTGGGCGATGGCGGTGAGATCGATGGCCGAGGCTGTCAGCGCTTCCTTGGCGGTGGCGGCATCGATCTTGGCCATGAGCAGAAGCTGCGCAAGGATACGCTCGGCATGGGCGACCGCCTGATCGCCCTTGAGGGCAGCGTGCTGTGCCTCATCCAGCGAGGTGGAGCGAACGGAGAGGGCAAGCTGCGTGCGGATGATGGCAAGCGGCGTGCGCAGCTGATGGCTGGCATTGCCGGTGAAATTGCGCAGCGCATCGAGGGCCGATTGCAGGCGCACCATGAAGGAGTTGACGGTATCGACGAGCGGCTGCACCTCGCTCGGCACGGATTGTTCGATCGGGTGCAGGTCGTCGGGGCTGCGTTCGCCGATAGCATCGCCAAGCTTGTGGAGCGGTCGCAGTGCCACCGTGACAGAGATCCAGACGATGACGGCAGCACCGGCAATCATGACAGCGAGACGCAGGGCCGAGCGCACGAGGATCGCCTGGGCGAGCTGACGGCGGGCGATGGTCGTTTCTGCGACGGTGACAACGAACGGCACGGAGCGGATGCCGGTCGAGGCGGATCGTCCCAAGGTCGCGACGCGGATCGGCTCGCCACGGAAGATGTCGTCGGCGAAGGCGGCGGTATCGCCCTGCGTTTCCTTCAATACCGGAAGCGCCTGATATCCGGTGATGAACGTTCCGGGCGGGCCGTCGACACGGTAGAAGACACGGTCCTGCGCTGCCGAGGTGAGCATCTCCAGCGCGACATAGGGAATGTCGACCTCGAGCGTGCCGTCTTCGGCGACGACCACGCGTTCGGCAATCGCCAGTGCCGAGCCGGCGAGCACGCGGTCAGAAACGATATTCGATGTCTGCACGGCCTCGCGCCAGGTATCGGCAAGCGCCAGCGTGCCGATGACAGCGGTCGAGACAAGCAGCCAGAAAAGCAGTCGGCGCCGGAGCGAATAGGCAGCCGTCATGAGGCCTCGGGCAGTTTGTCGAGGTAATAGCCGATGCCGCGTGCGGTCTTGACCGTCAGGCCGTGCGGCGAGAGCCTTTTCCGCAGCCGGCTGACATATTGCTCGATGGCATTGGACGAAATGTCGTCATCGAAAGCGGTCAGCGACTGCATGATTGCTTCCTTGGCGACGACCTTGCCAGCACGCATGAAGAGGATTTCCAGAAGGCCGAGCTCGCGGGCTGGAATATCGAGCGGAGTGGTACCGGCCGAAAAAGCGCGGGAGTTGAGGTCGAGCGAGATCGCCCCGAAGCTGACGGTCGAGGAATGCAGCCCGGCCTGGCGACGCAGGAGCACGCGGACGCGCGCCTCGAATTCGGCAATGTCGAAGGGCTTTATAAGGTAGTCGTCAGCGCCGAGATCCAACCCTTTGACGCGTTCTTCCGGGGAGCCGCGGGCTGTCAGGATAAGCACCGCAGCCCTGCTGCCGCGAGCGCGCATGGCGCGCAGCACATCGAGCCCGTCCATCTCAGGCAGGTTCAGGTCAAGAATGACGAGATCGAAATTTTCGGCTGCAATCACGGCGTTGGCCGAGGCTCCGTCATGGACGACATCCACGGCATGTCCCGTACCACGCAAGATCGCCGACAGGCCGTCGGCCAGCGCGATATTGTCTTCGGTCAGCAGGATGCGCAACGGATGTTTCCCTCGAATTTTTGAGGGAGTTTATCAGGGACGGCAGCCCGATGTCACAGCGATTCTGGTAATTGGTGAATGGAGAGTGGTGCGTAGAAACTCACGCGCCGCGGCAGCAAACTGCCGAGGGAAGAAACGCTCCACATGTCGTGAGCCGGATCCACTGCGACGCCGTTGACCAGTCTCGATGCGCCGACATGCCGATGGCGGGGCGCAGCCTGTCATGATAAATACAAGAGAGAAGCTCGGGGAGGCTTTGCAGATGGGGAATCTGTCGGTCGCACTGGTGGAAGGCCCTGAAGAGATCGATGCTGTTCGGCATCTCAGCCGGGCCTTCCGACAATGGCTCTACGACAATTATCCGGACGAGCGGGCACAGATCGAACTTTACTACAGCCCGGAAAAATTCGAGGCGATGCTCGCCGATTTGCCGAAGATCCACGCAAGACCACAGGGCGCAATGTTCCTGGCGCGGCTGGATGGAGAGATTGTCGGCTGCGTGATGCAGCATGAGATCGCGCCGGGCGTATCGGAGATGAAGCGGCTCTTCGTTTCCGATCTGGCACGTGGCAGCGGGGCGGCGCAGGCACTCTGTGAGGCGTCCCTTGCCCAGGCCAAGAAGGATGGCTACCGGATGATGCGGCTCGATACCGGCCATCGGCAGGTCGCTGCCCAGAAGCTCTATCGCCGCCTGGGTTTTCGCGAGCGAGACGCCTATTACGACATTCCCGATGATCTGAAGCCGATCCTGCTGTTCTTCGAGCGTGAGCTTTGAAGCCTGGTAATGGCCGTTGGAAACGGCCCCTTGTCTGGCCTGTCCAGCTCGGGCATTCTTTCTCGATGAGGAGCGTTTTTATTCTGTTTTTGTGCCTGGTGCCCGGCTTTGCGGTCGCGGATCAGGTCTTCTATCCGGCGAGGTCGGGCAATGCCGGCGCGCCGGTGCTGACCGTCTATTCCTCGCTCGACGAGCCGCTGGCCCAGCCCATGATCGCCGGCTTTCAGGACGCCAATCCGGATGTGGCGGTCAAATATGAGGACATGCTGACAGGAGATATATACGACCGTATCGTCAAGGAGACAGATGCAGGTCACAAGACGGCGGACTTCGCCTTCTCCTCTGCAATGGACCTGCAGGTAAAGCTTTCGAATGACGGCTATGCGCAGGTGAGCGATCTGCCGATGAGCGCCCAATGGCCGAAATGGGCGAACTGGCGCAACACGGCCTATGCATTGACCTTCGAACCGGCCGTCTTCGTTTATCACAAGCCGAGCTTCGTTCATGAATCTGTCCCGAGCTCGCGAGCAGAATTCGTCGATTACCTCAAGCGCAAGGGCAATGAAGTCTATGGACGGATCGGGACTTATGACATCGAACGTTCCGGCGTGGGCTTTTTGTTCATGGCGCGCGATCAGGAGCAGTTCGGCGACATCTGGTCGGTGATCGGTGCGATGGGCGCGGCCGGCGTGAAACTCTACTCCACGAGTTCGGCGATCCTCGAGCGGGTCGCCGACGGGCGCTTCGTGCTCGGCTACAATATTCTCGGTTCCTATGCGGCCGATTGGGCTTCGCGTCATCCTGATGTCGGCATCGTGTTGCCGAAGGACTATACGGTCGTGATGTCACGTATCGGCCTGGTGCCGCAGGCGGCCGCCGAACCGGAACTCGGGCGGCGATACCTTGCCTTCTTCATGTCGAAGGAGGGCCAGACGATCATGGCGCGCGAGTTGCAGATACCGGCCGTCAGCCCGGAAGTTGCCGGCGAGAACACCGCCAATACCTTGCAGGAACTGCTCGGCGCACAGTTGCGTCCGGTGCCGGTCAGCCCCGGTCTCATGGTCTATCTCGACCAGGTGAAACGCGCCCGGCTGATTGCGCACTGGAATGAGGTGCTGCGGACGCAATAGGAACCCGCTCGCCGGTGCCGCCGCTTGGCAGCGCCGGTAATGGCAAGGGGCGAAGTTCGCTTGCCGCAAACCTCACCTTTTCGCATCGATGCTGCCATAACCGCAGCAATCAGCCTTTGTGAATCACCACTTCCAGATATTCCGCCGGCACGACCATGGTGCCATCCTTGGCGCGGTTGAAGCGTGCGATGAGCGCGAGGAAGTCCTCCTCGAGAGCCGTCTTTCCCGGCTGCGGCAGAGCCTCGAAAGCCTTGTAGACGGGACCATACCAGGTGCGGAAAACCTCCAGCCAGTGTGCCGGCGAGCGATAGCGGAAATTATACATCCGCGACGTTGCCTTGATGCCGGCCTGGCCGCCGAACATTTCCTCCAGCCGGGCCTTCGTACCCCAGAGTGCAGGCGACCTGACGCCCGGCATGGGCGGAATATGCTTGCCTATCGTCTTGAAGACCTGGCCGATGAAGCTCTCCGGCGTCCAGTTGGCCATGCCGATGCGCCCGCCGCGCCGGGAGACTCGCAGCATTTCCTTTGCCGCCTTGTCCTGATCCGGCGTGAACATGACGCCGAACGTGGAGACGACGACATCGAAGCTTGCATCCTTGAAGGGCAATGCTTCCGCGTCGGCCTGCTGGAAGTTCACCGCCAGGCCGTTTGCTATCGCCCGCTCTCGGCCGCGCTCCAGAAGTTCAGGAACGTAGTCGGTCGAGGTCACCTCGGCCCAGCGACGCGCAGCAGCAAGCGTCGCATTGCCGTTGCCGGCAGCAATATCGAGAACCTTTTCGCCGGAACGCAGGTCGAGGGCCTCGCATAGATTCTCGCCGACGATCTGCAGCCGGGCGCCGATGACGGAATAGTCTCCGGATGCCCAGGCCGACTGCTGACGCGACTTCAGCGCGGCGAGATCCGGCGCGGGTTGAGCTGTGGCATGTCCTGTGGTTTGCATGGCATGTTTCCCCTCGTATCGGCGAGGATGGGCCATTGCCGCGATCGTTCGCCGGTTTCGCCTAATTCAGGTTTTGAGCGCAGCCTTCGACCGGTTTCTTGAAGTGCTCCAGGTCGGCTCGCAGGCGGAGCGTGCCTCGGGATGGCAATCGGCCTAGGATCATCCGCCATTTGCCTTCCGATCGTCCCCCGCGCCAAAGTATCCGCCATGTGCCAGCTGGCGTCCAGTACAGACAATGTACTAGTCATATGCCTGCCCTGGGTAAGTGCTGCCGTCTTTCGCGCGAAGGTAGCCGAATTGCGGCAAAAAAGTGTCCTGCCGCACTGGATATCCCGAGGATGTCAGCTAAATGACAGCTTCATATGATGGCTTGGGCTACTTCTTCTCCGTGGAGGCGGAGAGTTGAAGAATTCCGGGAGGACTTCCGCTCGCTATCAGGACAATTGCGTCCACCGATCGGTGATCTCTCCTCATTTTCAAAAAATAGCACAGGCGGTTCGCTCAGCCGCAGTACGGAGGACACATCGTGAAGCACACTTTCATCGCAACTCTTTTGGCAGCGGCTATTGCGCTGCCGGCCTACGCCGCCGATTACACCATCATCGCTCCCGCAGCGCCCGGCGGCGGCTGGGACCAGACGGCTCGCTCACTGCAGACGGTGCTGCAGCAGGAAGGTATTTCCAAGAGCGTTCAGGTTCAGAACGTACCCGGCGCCGGCGGCTCCATCGGTCTTGCGCAATTCAGCAGCCAGAGCGCAGGCAATCCGAACGCTCTGATCGTCGGCGGCTACGTCATGGTTGGCGCGCTGCTGACCAACAAGTCGGTCGTCACGCTGAAGGATGTCACCCCGATCGCTCGCCTGACCGGCGAGTATGAAGCTGTCGTCGTTCCCGCCGCGTCCGACATCAAGACGCTCGCCGATCTCGTCACCAAGCTGAAGGCCGATCCCGGCGCCGTTTCCTGGGGCGGCGGTTCTGCCGGCGGCACGGACCACATCGCCGTTGGTCTGATCGCCAAAGCTTCCGGAGTCGATCCGACCAAGATCAACTATGTCGCCTTCTCGGGCGGCGGCGAAGCACTCGCCGCTATCCTCGGCGGCCAGGTCACAGCTGGCATTTCGAGCTACAGCGAATTCGAATCTCAGGTGAAAGCCGGCACGCTGCGTCTGCTCGGCGTTTCCAGCGATGCCCGCATCGACGGCGTCGATGCACCGACCTTCAAGGAAGCCGGTACCGACGTTTCCATCCAGAACTGGCGCATGGTTGCCGCCGCTCCGGGCCTGACCGATGAAGAAGTCGCCTCGATTGCGGCTGACTTCGACAAGCTGCACAAGTCTGCCGCCTGGCAGGAAACCCTGAAGACCAAGGGCTGGGCCGACACCTACCTTGCAGGCGACGAGTTCAAGGCGCAGCTCGAAAAGGATGTCTCGGCTACCGCGGGCATTCTCAAAGATATCGGTCTCGTTCAATGAGTGAAGCCGATACCTCATCGGCAACGAAGCGCCGCCCCGATTGGGCGGCGCTGATCATTGCCCCTTTCCTCATCGTGGTCGCCGTCGTGGTCTTCTGGGATGCCTCGCATCTGAAGACGATCGCGCAGTATGACCGCATCGGACCGTCGACAGTGCCGAAAGTCGTAGCACTCGGCCTCTTCTGTCTTGGCATCTGGACGGCTTTCGAAGCCTGGCGCGGCGATTTTCCGGAACGCGAACATCAGGAAGTGGCGCCAGTCATCTGGGTTGTGGCGGGCCTTGCCGGACAGATGCTGCTCCTGCGCACCGCCGGTTTCTCGATTGCGACGGGCGTACTCTTTGCACTCACCGCGCGCGGTTTCGGCAAGCGCCAGATCTGGTTCTCGCTGCCTATCGGCATCATCATGAGTTTCATTGTCTGGACGATCTTCTCGCAGCTCCTGCAGCTCTCGCTGCCGGCCGGGCCGCTCGAACACCTGTTCTTCTGATAGCGCTCGCCTCGCACCGGGCGCTCTCAGTTTCGTTGCTTTTTGCGCGGATGGTCCTGTGCCCCCTCAGGAGCCGCCGCTTGGGAAAAAACCATGAGCACATTCGAATTCCTCTGGCAGGGCATTCTGGTTGCTGCGCAGCCGATCAACCTGCTTTACGCCCTCATCGGCGTAACCCTCGGCACCGCCGTCGGCGTGCTGCCGGGAATCGGCCCGGCGCTGACGGTCGCGCTGCTTCTTCCTGCCACCTACAAGCTCGACCCGGGCGGCTCGCTCATCATGTTCGCCGGTATCTATTACGGCGGCATGTATGGCGGCTCGACCACGTCGATCCTCCTGAACACACCGGGTGAAAGCGCCTCGATCGTCACCGCGCTCGAAGGCAACAAGATGGCGCGAGCAGGGCGCGGCGGACCTGCGCTGGCGACAGCGGCCATCGGCTCGTTCGTCGCCGGCCTTATCGCCACGCTGGGCCTTGCTTTCGTGGCGCCTTACATCGTCAAACTGGCACTGGTTTTCGGTCCGCGCGAATATTTTGCACTGATGGTGCTTGCCTTCGTCACCGTCTCCTCGGCCTTCGGGGATTCGGCACTGCGCGGTCTCACCTCGCTCTTCATCGGCTTCGCGCTCGCCATGGTCGGCATAGACCAGCAGACGGGTCAGGCTCGCCTGTCCTTCGGCATTCCCGATCTGCTCGACGGTATTGAGGTGACGACGCTTGCCGTTGCGATGTTCGCGATTGGCGAGACACTCTATATCGCCGCCCAGGGGAAGCGCGGCGAAGACAAGGTGGAGGCGGTACGCGGCTCGCTCTGGATGAATGCGCAGGACTGGGCGCGTTCCTGGAAGCCCTGGCTGCGCGGCACGATCATCGGCTTCCCGATCGGCGCCATGCCGGCGGGCGGTGCTGAAATCGGCACGTTCCTTTCCTATGCCACCGAAAAGCGTCTTTCGAAGAACCCGGAGGAATTCGGTCATGGCGCGATTGAAGGCGTTGCCGGTCCGGAGGCTGCCAACAATGCTTCGGCTGCCGGCACTCTGGTGCCGCTCCTGACGCTCGGTCTGCCGACATCGGCGACGGCGGCGATCATGCTCGCTGGCTTCCAGCAATATGGTCTGCAGCCGGGACCGCTGCTGTTTGCCACCAACCCACAGCTCGTCTGGGGTCTCATCGCCAGCCTGCTCATCGCCAATGCGATGCTGCTGGTGTTGAACCTGCCGATGATCGGCCTCTGGGTCCGCCTGCTGACGGTCCCGAAACCGTGGCTTTACGCCGGCATCCTGCTGTTTGCCACGCTCGGCACGATCGGCGCCAACCCCTCGGTCTTCGAACTCGGCATGCTGCTCGGCTTTGGCGTTCTCGGTTATGTCATGCGGATCTTCGGCTATCCGATCGCGCCTGCCGTCGTCGGTCTCATTCTCGGGCCGCTGGCCGAGCAGCAGCTTCGCCGTGCGCTATCAATCAGCCAGGGCGATGTGACGACGCTTGTCATGTCGCCGATCGCCTGCGGCCTGCTGATCGTGGCGGCTGCCGCCTTCCTCATCCCGCTGATCCTGAGATTGCGTGGCCGCGGCCAGGTTCTCTCTCAGCTCGCGGCAAATGAAGACTAAAACAAAAAGACGACCTGACCCCTAATTCAGGCCGGCCGTGGCAACATGGCCGGCCTTTCTTTTGGCGTTGAACAATTTTTTTCCGGCTGAAATCCGCTGTCCTCTCCAATCATATGATTGAAATCGAATGATAAAATTGGATTTGTAGTAACGTTTCCCGGACTGTTTTTCATTTGCCGGCGAAAGAAATATGCGCTTTTTGCATGGCAGCGGTGATTTCTTGCGCGTTGTGAGTGCATGCGGATTTTCCCATCTAGGAAAGGTCAACGAAAGAGCGAGAGGAAAAGAAGATGTCCGCTTTCAGAAAGTCGATCCACAATGGTTTCCTGGCCCGCGCCTTTGCAGCGCTTGGTGCCGCAAACGCAGTCAGCGCCGCTGTCGAAGGTGGCCGCAAGCCGCGCGCACGCGACCTGCAAGAACTCGGTATCGATCCGGTAAGCTTCGGCCGTGTCATCCGGTAAGACGTGCCGAATGCGCAGATTGAATGCCAAATCAGATATTGAATGAATGAGCCCGCAACCGGTGGTCGCGGGCTTTGTTTTTGGACTATCCGAGCCGCAGCGCCAGACCGCAGCGGCTTTTGCTTATCAGGCGTGAAGGCGCTCCCGTTCGGGCATATGCGCTTCCTTCTGTCGCTCCTGTCTGTTGTAGCGGATCGAGGACCAGAGCGAGATGCCGATGAGGGCAGCGCCGCCAAGGCCGGTAATGACCTCGGGTATGTGCGTCAAGGTCTGCACATACATGATCACCGAGAGGATCAGGATCGCGTAGAAGGCGCCGTGTTCCAGGTAGCGGTATTCGGCAAGCGTTCCCTTCTCCACCAGCATGATCGTCATCGAGCGCACATACATGGCGCCGATGCCGAGACCGATGGCGATGATGAAGAGATTCTGCGTCAGTGCGAAGGCGCCGATGACGCCATCGAAGGAGAAGCTGGCATCCAGAACTTCCAGATAGATGAAGGCGCCGAGGCCACCCTTTGCCGCTTCGCTCATCGCGCGCTGCGATGCGTCGAGGAGACCGCCGATGACTTCGACCACCAGGAAGGTCACGAGACCGTAGATGGCGCAGTAGACGAAGGTGGTCGCGTCTTCACCCTCCAGGAGAGAGGAGAAGAGTAGGATCAGCAGGAGCACGAAGGCGATCTCGATGCCCTTGATCGCGGCCGAACGCGCCATGATCCGCTCCAGTGAGCCGATCCAGTGGACTTCCTTCTCATGGTTGAAGAAGTAGGTAAGGCCGACCATCATCAGGAAGGTACCGCCGAAGGCGGCGATCGGCAGATGCGCGTCATTCATGATGCGGGCATATTCTGCCGGCTCGCGGGCCGCCAACACGAGCGCTTCCCACGGACCGATCTGGGCCGCGATGGCGACGATCGCCAACGGGAAGACGATGCGCATGCCGAAGACGGCGATGATGATGCCCCAGGTCAAGAACCTGTGCTGCCAGACCGGAGTCATTTCCTTCAGCTTGTTGGCGTTGACGATGGCATTGTCGAAGGAGAGCGAGATCTCCAGAACGGCTAGCACGCTGCAGATGAAGAAGACGGTTGCCATGCCGCCCAGCGTGCCGGTCGATTGCCAGCCGAGAAATGCGCCGAGCGCAAGGCCGAGCGCCGTGACGATGAAGGCCCAGCGGAAATAGCCGAGCGAAGACTTGTGGGATTGGCTCATGACTGCACCTCGCAGCCGCAAACCGTTTTTGAAGATGAGGTGAAAACAGAAAAACGCATACCGCAATGGGCATGCGCGTTTGGCATGGTGAGCTTTTTCATCGATGAAAAATCCGCCGGCTAATTTGCAGGCGGTACCGACATCACGAGAGCGCCGTAAAAACTCTCGCCAGAGGGGCCCGGCACCAGGGTTCCCCCGCAACCGATGTCTGGATGAGGTGCGGGTGCCTCACTAGGTAGTGAAGTTGCTGCCCCAGTCAAGACGTGGGCTGGGCCACGGTTACCGATTTCTTTGGAACCATGCGAGCGCTCACCCGTTAGAACCTAGCTGAGCCGACGAACGCAGCTCAGAATTCTTGAAGGAGGGCGACGATGCATAATTCGACCCATGTTCCCGACAGGCGCACGGAAGCCTCGGACCGCATCAAGCGGGCGAAACCCAATCGTATGCAGAAGGCGCAGGTTCTTCCGCCGCATCATGTGGACCTGACGCTGACGCCGGGTGTTATCCACGACATTCACGTGCCGGCGCATGTGACCGGCAGCGATCTTTCAAAGGGCGGTCCCGACATCAAAAGCGACAATGCTCATGTCGCAAAACCGGTCCGCTGAAAACCAGTTCCGCAATCCATCAAACAGGTGAGACACGAATGACGATCAATCTTGTGCCGCGCGATATTTTCATCCAGCACGAATATGAATGGCAGGCCGTGCGTGATGCGGCGGAGCGCCGGATAGATATTGGCAAGCGCGAGAGGCCATCCGTGCAGCCGAGCGGGCAAACAGCGAAGACGCCCGCAGCGGCACCTTCGGCAGCGCAGGGCTGCTGAGTCCCAGGCAGAATTTATACGAGACGCCCGGCCATCAAGCCGGGCGTTTTCGTTTCCGGCGAATTTCGGCTTGGGAAAGCGATCCGCGGCGATGCCTTGCCAACCTTTCGGAAAGGATTGCGCGGCGATAATCCGGCCCGTTCAAGGGAATCGGATCGATGGCCAAGACAGCAACACGCGGCCGCCGCAAGGCGCCGGCAAAAAGGAAGAGCAGCTCATCCTCCGGAGGCGCGATGCCCTGGCTGGTGCTCGGCATCGCCGCGGTGGGCGCCATTGCCGCCTATGACAACTGGAAGACCATCCGCCCGATGTTAGGGAAGGAACCGGCTGCCGTTATCCGCGAAGCGGCTGAAGCCAAGCCTCAGGCACCCAAGGAAGCACCGAAGCAAGTTGCCGTCGCAGCACCTGCCGCCAAGCCGCGGCAGACGAACGATCCGGTGCCGCCTGCGGCGATCCCCTCGGCTCCAGTGCCGACCGCAAAGATCGTGCCGGCCTCTATTTCCCCTGTTGCCCCGTCCTCTTCGGAAACCGCCAAGGCCGCCTTTGGATATTGCGGGCAAGGCGAGCATATCAATTGCGTCGGCGATGCCGGCACCTTCTGGTACAAGGGTGAGAAGATCATCATCGCTGATATGGTGAGCCCGGATGTCGACCGCGCTCGCTGTGAAGACGAACGGAAGATCGCCTTTGCCGCCAAATCCCGTCTGCTCGCGCTGCTGAACGCCGGTCCGTTCAACATGAATGCTGCCGGCAAGGTGGATGACCGTGGCGCGCCGCGTGTCATTTCGCGCGACGGCCGCTCCTTCGGTACGCGTCTTATCAATGAGGGCCTGGCGAGGAAGCCGGGATCTGCCTCGGGCTCCTGGTGCGCCTGAGGCCGTCAGTCCAGCGCTCTCTATTTTCCACCGTTTTTCCGTGCCGGCGCCTTGCCGTTGGTGCGGAAGCTGCCCGTGAAGGCCGAATCCTTGCTTTCCGCCGTGCACTCGATGGCCATCGGCTTGCCGGCATAAGGATTGCCGAAGGTGCAGAAGCCGGCAACCTTCACTTCACCCGTCATCTTGTTGCCGACGCCCGTGGTGACGAGGCTGAGTGGCAGGCGGGCATTGGCCATTGGATGCGGGCTTGATGCCCTTGCCGTCGCCCTGGAAGCCCAACAGCTTGCCATCAGAGGTGAAGATGAAGGTGACCGTGCCGTTGACGAGCGTCACACTTGCCAGCTCTCCCTTGCAGCCCTTCGTGGCATCAAACTTGGCAACGACCAGCTTCTGGCACTTGCCGCCAAGCGCAATGACGCCGGGCGCACCCGGAAAATTGTCATCCGCCTGCGCTGCAGCGGCAAAAGTGAGGGTGGAGAAGGCGGCGATGGCAAGCGCAGATAATTTCATTTCGATTCGAACCCCGTGAACTGACGAGGCGAATCAACACCTCGGGCTCCATTATCGCGCATGGCATGGCTCTGTGTCCGAATTTGGTTTGGCGTCGAAGATGGATTTCTATCGTCTCAGCACGGATACATTTGCTCCAGTGACCTGAGCAGGACCAAGGGATAAGCCTGGAACGTCTTCTCACCGATATCCGGGTGCCGCTCCAGATATCTCTTCACGATTTCGACGTACTCGGTTTGCGAAATCGTGACGTTCCGCGGTGAGCAATATAAGAGGGGCTTGCCCTCAGCTGCGAGGTGGGTGTTCACCATTCGAAGTGTCAATCCCGCCCCGCCAATCAGCATCGTGACGACGCTTGTCTCCTTGCTCTCCATGAGCGCGCGGAGCGTCATGTCTTCTTTTGCGGAAGCCGGGCTCCAGCTCAACACCAGCAGCAATATCAATCCGATGAAAATTTTCATGTGCACCCCCAATGAGGGAGAGCGAAGCAACATTGCAACCGTTTGGTCAAGCCACTTTTCAGGGAAGTTTCGGCAAATGCGGCACGAACAAGCAGACACTTCGTACCGGTCTTAGAAGAGCCTGCGAAGGCCACAGCGCCAAAACTAAAAAGGCCTTTCGATTTCTCGAAAGGCCTTGCTTTTCAGCGAATTAGGATGGTGGGCGTGACAAGGATCGAACTTGTGACCCCTACGATGTCAACGTAGTGCTCTCCCGCTGAGCTACACGCCCATCCGATGTCGGCGCATAGACCACAAAACCTCCGGAGCCGTCAATAGGCTTTTTTGAAGTTTTGTGACGATCCGCCAAGACGCCTTATGCGGCAAGCATCTTGTTGACCTCTTCGACGAGGTCGCGCAGGTGGAAAGGCTTGGAAAGGACCTTCGCATCCTTGGGAGCCTTCGAATCAGGGTTCAGTGCAACGGCTGCAAAACCGGTGATGAACATCACCTTCAGGTCGGGATCGAGTTCGGTGGCGCGCCGCGCCAGTTCGATGCCATCCATTTCCGGCATGACGATATCGGTCAAGAGCAGGGAGAAGGGCTCCTCACGCAGGCGGTCATAAGCGCTAGCGCCGTTGTCGTAGGAAAGGACCTTGTAGCCGGCCTTTTCAAGCGCCTTCACCAGGAAGCGGCGCATATCATTGTCGTCTTCGGCGAGAAGTATCTTCTGAGTCATTAATCCGGACCGCTGATCACTACGTTTTTTATGGGATACCAGCCGTCTACACTATACTTCGCCCGGTAAACAACCGGTGAAATCGCCCTAGCCGCGGCCGCTATCCCTTCCATGTAGTATGGACTTAAGGGCAGGCAACTGGCAACATAGCCCTCACAGCCACTTGATGACATGGTAAAGAGGGCAGAAAGTGCCGGAAATACGCGAATACGAGCTTTTTGAAGTGCATGAGCCCGTGTCGCAGACCATCCCCTTCGTCTACAACTCCCCTCACAGCGGCCGTATTTATCCACCGGAATTCATCGCACAGTCGCGGCTGGAAGGCATCTCGATACGCCGGTCCGAAGACCATTATGTCGATGAACTGTTCGGTGCGGCCGTGGACCTCGGCGCGCCACTCCTGCTTGCGAACTTCCCGCGCGCTTATCTGGACGTCAACCGAGAGCCGTATGAGCTCGATCCGCGCATGTTCGACGGCCTGTTGCCGCCTTATGCGAATATCAATTCGCTGAGGGTTGCCGGTGGACTTGGGACCATTCCGCGCATCGTGGCCGAGAATATGGAAATCTATGCGCGCCGGCTGCCCGTACAGGAAGGGCTGGAACGTGTCGAAAGCGTCTACAAGCCCTATCATTCGACGCTGCGGCGGCTGATCGCGCGCACGCACGTACAGTTTGGCTTTGGTGTCCTGATCGATTGCCATTCCATGCCTGGCAATGTGCGCGTTGCCGGCAGCAATGCGCGACCCGATTTCATCATAGGCGACCGCTACGGCACCAGCGCTTCGTCAGAGCTTTCGCGCACGGCGATCGGCATCCTCGAGGAAATGGGTTTTGCCGCGATCCGCAACAAACCTTATGCCGGCGGCTTCATCACCGAACATTACGGCCGCCCGTCACGCGGGCTGCATGCGCTGCAGATCGAGGTCAATCGTTCGATCTATGTCGATGAGGTCACGCTGGAGAAGCGGCCCGATTTCGACATCGTTGTGACCGCCATCACGTCGTTCATGCGGCAGATGGCCGACTACGTCGAGAAATTCTCCGGCGACCGGGCGCTTGCTGCCGAGTAATTTCTCAATCAGGTCAAAAAAAACCGCGCCTTGTCAGCGCGGCTAAGTCTAGGGAGGAAACACCCAAGGAGGGTATTTACAGTCAGAAGACTGTAATCAGGAAACTACTGTTGCATTGCACAAATGTCAAGCATTATATTGCACTGCAAAATCTTTAGGCAGCTAAGCCGAAATTGCCCGTTTCATTTGCATTCAACCGCTTTTTCGCTATGAAAAGCGCCATTTCCCGCCAGCTATACGGATTTCTCCATGCTTCCTGACCGTTCGTTCTTCAACCGTCTTGCCGAAGCTGCGAAGGCGGAAACCCTGCCGCGTTTTCGCTCGGGCACCAATGTCACCAACAAGCTGTCCTCCGGCTTCGACCCGGTCACCGAAGGCGACAGGGCGGCAGAAACCGCGATCCGCGCGCTGATTGAGGCGCATTTCCCCGACCACGGCATTCTCGGCGAAGAGCACGGCAATGTCGGCCTTGATCGCGAGCATGTGTGGGTGATCGACCCGATCGACGGCACGCGCGCATTCATCTCGGGCGTTCCTGTCTGGGGGACACTGATCGGCCTGCAGAAGAACGGCCGGGCTATTGCTGGCATGATCGAGCAGCCTTTCACCGGCGAACGCTATTTCGGCGACGAGAATGGTTCGACCTACAGCGGACCTGAGGGCGAGCGCCGGCTGCAGGTGCGTGATTGCGGTGCTCTTTCCAATGCCATCCTGTTCACAACATCGCCACATCTCTTCGTCGGCGAGGAGATGGACAAGTACCGCGAAATCGAAAGCAAGGTACGGCTTTTCCGCTATGGCTGCGATTGTTACGCCTATGCGCTGCTGGCGGCGGGCCATGTCGATCTTGTTGTCGAAAACAGCCTCAAGCCTTACGACGTCGGCGGCATCATTCCTGTCATCGAGGGTGCCGGCGGCATCATGACCACCTGGGATGGCGGGCGGCCGGAAAATGGCGGTTCGATCATCGCTGCCGGCAGCAGGGCGGTTTATGAAGAAGCCGTCGAGATTCTGCAGCGCTGAGGCTCATGCGCCGATCGCAGCCACATCCTCGGTCGCCTCAGCATCGCTGCCTGGAATGAAGGCGTGGAGCGCTGCCAGCGCGGCGGCGCGGTACATATCTCTTTCCTGGAATACCTCGTGTCGGGCGCCATTGATCGGCACGAGTTGGCCGGCACGGAAATAGCGCGAAAGCCGCTCTTGCGCCGTATAGGGCACCAGGCCGTCGCGCGTCGGTGCGATGACGACAGAGGGGATCGTGATCGAGAAGAGATGATAGGGCTGGGTCACCCGGTCGATCGCTTTCATGCATTCGTGCATCCAGCGGGCAGTCGGCGCTCCCAGAGCAAGTTCCGGGTGAGCCCTTGCGATCGCCGCGTTTCGCTCGAAACGCGTTTCATCCGATGTCAGAGGGTTATCGGGGAACTGCAATTCTTTCATCTTGCCGAGCGGCAAGGCACCAAGGCCGATCGTGCTGAGCGTCGCCGACACCGCGCGGATCATCCCCTCGGAAGCGGCCTGGCCTATAAGGCCGAGGAAAGGGGCGGACAGTACCATGCGTTCGATACGCGTCGAAAGATAAGGTGCGGCAGAAAGCGCGATCAGTCCGCCGGTCGAATGGGCGAGCATGTAGAAGGGCAGCCTTGTATCCGGCAGCACGACCTTCTCGAGGAAGGTGTCGAGGTCGCGCTCGTAGTCGGAAAAGCGGCGGAGGTGGCCGTGATTGCGCTTCTTGATCAGCCGTGGTGAGCCGCCCTGGCCGCGCAGGTCGTAGGTCGCGACCCAGAGACCCTTGGAAGTGAGGTCGCGGATCGTTTCGAAATACTTCTCGATACATTCGCTACGGCCATGCAGAAGCACCACCGTTCCATGGGCTGCGGGTGTTTGCGACCGGAAGACGGCATAACGCAACCTATGGCCGTCGTGGGTCTCGAAAAAACCTTCGGTGCGGTTCTCCGGCGCCGGATTGTCTGGAGTTGAGTAAAGCACCTGTTCCATGGCCAGTGTTTCTTCGCGTGAGAGATTTACTAGGGGATACCGCAGGGATTGGGAAAATCAATGGCGAAATTACCGCTTAATATAAGCGAAGTATAATGGAACGAGATTTCTCCATGCGACAAGCTCGGCGAAAGCTGAGACACGCTAAAGTTAGTGCGAACGAACGATTTGTCCCGGCATGAAGCCGGTTATCCGCACGTGCATGACTGAAGATTGGGGCGCCGGGAGGCCGGTCACGATTTGGGTCCTCCATCGGCCTGTCAATTTCGGCGCCCGCCAATCAATCGGCTCGACCATCTGCAGCTGGATTGTCTCGATATCGATCCGCCGGATCGACTCGCAGAGCTCTATGCTTGAAGAAAAGTGGCCGGCGGAGCTGAGGGAGCTCTTGGCCGGCCGAATTGAGGCTGAAGAAGAAGGGACGATACACTTCAGCCGTCGGGCCAGTGTCACCCGATGCGCCTATCTCTAGTGAGAGGCGGCTGAACCTTCTCCGAACCTGCCGTTCATGCAGGGTTCACGCAGAAATCCCAGCGTTTTGAAGAGGGCTTGAAGTCCATGAAGGCCATCCCCATCTGAACTTTGCGGACGCCAGAAGGGTCCGCGCAATCGTCCCGGAGCCGCCAAGAATGGGGTTTCACGGACATGCTATCGCAACACGTCGCTTCCCTAGGAGGACATCATGCGTCACGTAGACTTCTCTCCCCTTTATCGTTCCACCGTTGGCTTCGACCGTCTGTTCACGATGCTCGACAGCCTTTCCCAGCCGGACCAGGTTCCGACCTATCCGCCTTACAATATCGAACGGACCGGTGAGAACACCTATCGCATCACCATGGCCGTTGCCGGCTTTGACGAAACCGAACTCGCCATTGAATCGCATGCCCACGCGCTCACCGTGAAGGGTGAAAAGCGCGAAGAAAATGCCGATGGCGGCGAGTATCTCTACCGCGGCATTGCAAAGCGCGCTTTCGAGCGCCGCTTCCAGCTTGCCGACCATGTCGAAGTGACCGCCGCTTCGCTGAAGAACGGCCTCTTGCATATCGACCTTCTGCGCAGCATCCCCGAGGCTCTGAAGCCCCGCAAGATCGCTATTGCCGCTGAGCCGGTCGAGGCTCCGAAGTCGATCGAAGCACAGGTCGTCAACAGCTAATCCGCTTTCAACCGGATCAGACCGAAACGGCGCCCAAAAGGGCGCCGTTTTTGTTTTGAAGCCGTCTCACCTGGTCAGGCCGGGCTTGTCGCTTCTTCAAGCTTTTTTTCCGATGTGCGGCGCGCTGCGGCAGCGGCATATTTCTGGGCGATGACGGCGCAGACCATCAGCTGGATCTGGTGAAAGAGCATCAGCGGCAGGACGATCGCGCCGATCGATTGGCCGGCAAAGATGACGTTTGCCATTGGAACACCGCTTGCAAGGCTCTTCTTCGAGCCGCAGAAGGTGATGGTGATCTCGTCCGCCTTGTTGAAGCCCAACCAGCGGCTGCCGTGCATGGTGATGACGAGGACGAGCGCCAGTAGCAGCATATCGGCGATGATGACGGCGGCGATATCGGCGATCGAAAAGGTGTGCCATAGACCTTCGACGACGGCCGTCGAGAAAGCCAGGTAGACAACCATCAGGATGGAGCCGCGGTCGACGGGCATCAGGATTTTCTTCTTGGAGCGGATCCACTCGCCGATCCAGGGCTGCAGGATCTGGCCGACAACGAAGGGAGCCAGCAATTGCAGCAGGATCTGTTCCAGTGCGTCGAAGGAAAAGCCGCCATGGCCGCCGACCGAGAAGAGCAGGCCGACAAGCAGCGGCGTCAGGAACATGCCGAAGATGTTCGAGGCCGACGCCGAGCAGATCGCCGCGGGGACGTTTCCGCCGGCCATCGATGTGAAGGCGATCGAGGACTGCACCGTCGACGGCAGCACGCAAAGGAAGAGGATGCCGAGATAAAGCGGCTGAGGCAGGATCGAATCCGGGATGAAGCCTATCGCCAGCCCGAAGATCGGGAAGAGGCCGAAGGTAGTCAGCAGGATCATGAGGTGCAGGCGCCAGTGCAGCAGACCGGCAACGACGACATCACGCGAGAGGCGTGCGCCGTGCAGGAAGAACAGCAGCGCAATGGCAAAATCGGTCGCTACCCCGAACCAGCCGGCAAAGGTGCCGCTCGCGGGGAAGATCGACGCGAGGATGACGGTGCAAACGAGCAGGATGGTGAACGTATCGGGTAGAAAGCGCCGCATGGCTGTCTCGCCTAACTTAAAGAGTCATTGTTCTGTCGCTCATTATGATACAGGATGCAAGGAATAACAGTTATTACAAATCTGGATTTCACCGATGCTGGATCTCTCACAGCTACGCAGTTTCGTCACCGTCGAGCAGATGGGCAGCTTTACTCTGGCCGCCGAAAGGCTTGGGCTTGGGCAGTCGACGGTCAGCCAGCATATCCAGAGGCTGGAAACGTCACTCGGGCGCCGGCTGCTGGAGCGTGATACGCACAAGGTCGTGCTGACCGGCGATGGCGAAGCCTTGCTGACGCATGCGCGGGCGATGCTGTCGATCGAGGGGCAGGTGCAGTCGCTGTTCAAGAGCGGCAGCCTGCGTGGGCGGCTGCGGCTTGGCGTTTCCGAGGATTTTGTGACGAGCCGCTTGCCGGCGGTGCTGGAAGATTTCGTACGCTCGCATCCTTCCGTCGATATGGAACTGACGGTGGCGCTTTCCGGCGTGCTCTATGAAATGCAGGATGCAGGGGCGATCGATCTCGTGCTTGCCAAGCGAAGGCTCGGCGATGAGCACGGAAAGCTCGTGTACCGGGAGCCGCTGGTGTGGCTGGCGCGTGATCCAGAGCATGTGCTCGCATCCGGTCCACTGCCCTTGATCGCTTTCCCGCCGCCGAGTGTGACGCGCGCCATTGCGCTGGAAGCGCTCGGTCGGCAGGGCGTGGACTGGCGGATCGTCTGCACCTGCGGCAGCCTCAGCGGACTGACGGCAGCAGCACGCGCCGGAATGGGAGTGCTCGTGCAGCCGCGCAGCATGGCGCCCTCGGGGTTGAAGGAAATCTCGCCGGCCCGGCTGCCGGTGCTGGAGGATGTCGAGTTCGTACTGGTGCCGCGGAAGGGAGCCGATCAGGCGCTCGTGGCGGCTCTTTCGGACGATATTCTGAAGAAGGTCAGAGGCTTGCGGTCGGCCTGAAGATCCTCAATCAGAAATCCCGCCGGCGACGGCGGGATTTTCCTTCGCGAATCCGGCATTTGCGAAATCAGGCGGCCAGGCATTTGAGGAAGCCATCGACATCGGCTTCGGTCGTTGCAAAGCTGGTGACGAGACGGACAAGAGTTTCGCCCTCCGAAACGAGATCCGGCATCCCGGCAGGGATCGGCCACTCGTAGAATTTTGCACCCTTGCTCTCAGCCGTTTTTGCCGCCGATTTCTGAATGACCGCGAAAACTTCGTTAGAGGCGGTCGGCCAGGCGAGCCGGGCCGAATTGCTCGCGCCGATGCCGGCGCGCAAACCGTCGGCCATGCCATTGGAGTGTCGGGCGAGATCAAGCCAGAGGCCGTTTTCGAAATAGGCGTCGAACTGGGCGGAGATGAAACGCGACTTGGAGAAGTGCTGGGCAGCGCGCTTGCGGATGAAATGCATTTCCTTCGCCTGTTCCGGATTGAAGAAGACGATCGCTTCCGCACACCAGCAACCATTCTTCGTGCCGCCGAAGGAGAGCATATCGACGCCGCGCTTCCAGGTCATTTCGGCAGGTGTTGCCTTCAATGCAACGAGCGCATTGGCAAAGCGCGCGCCGTCCATGTGCAGGGGTAGTCCTCGCTTCTTGGCGATCGTGGAAATCTCGCCGATTTCCGGCAGCGAATAGACGGTACCGATTTCGGTGGATTGGGTGATGGTCACAGCGGTGGCGCGGCCATGACGAAGGGCATTCTCCGGGAAGTGCGCGATCTTTGCCGAGAGCTTGGTCGGATCGATCTTGCCGGCTTCGCCGTCGACGGCCATGAGGCGGGCGGAGCCGGAGAAGAATTCGGGGGCGCCGCATTCATCCTCGATCACATGGGCTTCCGAATGGCAGAAGGTGATCCCGCCAGGGCGCTGGACGCTCGCCAGCGCCAGGGAGTTGGCAGCGGTGCCGGTCGCAACGAAGAAGACGGAAACGTCGCGCTCGAAGATTTCTGAAAAGCGGGCTTCCACTCGCTTGTCGAGATCGCTGTTGCCGTAAGCGGCGGCAAAACCGGTGGATTCGGCGAGCAGGCGTTCGGCAATGGATTTATGGGCGCCAGCCCAGTTGTCAGAAGCAAAAATCATAGAGAAAACCGCTGAAAATGATGGGGAGGGAGTTTCGGGAGTGGACACTACGCCAAAGCTTCACAGGATCAAGGGCGGAAACCTGGATGCATCACAAAAATTGAACTGCGCAATCAATAAACAAAATGATAAGTTGGAAGGTAATTTTATGTCGCCATTTTGGTTGATCTGGCAATCTTCCGTCGCAAATTGACGTTTTTTTAAGATGGCGCTCTTGCGAAGAGGAATTGTTTCTGGCATTGAATGGACGAACTAGGACAGGGTTGCTGTCCTATTTTGGTCTTCACGGCCGAAGAGGCGCCCGAAAGCCCTGGAACAGACCGGCTTTCAAGCTATAGTTCTTTCGAGCGCTGAGCCTTCCATATGGCGGCGCACGGAAGCGAATGGCAGGCGCGGAACGCGACGGTTTGCTTTCCCTGAAAGCAGATGTCTGCGACCGGATCTTCATGATGCAACAGCGCTGTCACGCGCCGGACCTATCTTAAAGGTGCGGTGCGCGACGAAAAGCCGCCCGCAGCCCCGCGGGCTTCGACAGGAGGAAAGACGATGACGAAGATGACGCCATCCACGCATATTGACCAGTTCGCAGCAGCAGACGCGCGCGCAATGGCCAATACGCGTAAATCCGCCTCCGGTCTGCCGAAGAAACAGGGGCTTTACGATCCGCGCAATGAGCACGATGCCTGCGGCGTCGGCTTCGTTGCGCATATGAAAGGGCAGAAGTCGCATCAGATCGTCAAGGACGGTCTCTTCATTCTCGAGAACCTGACGCATCGCGGTGCCGTCGGCGCCGATCCGCTGATGGGCGATGGTGCCGGCATTCTGGTGCAGATTCCCGACCGCTTCTTCCGCGAGGAAATGGCCAAGCAGGGCATTACCCTGCCGAAGGCCGGCGAATATGGCGTCGGCCATATCTTCATGCCGCGCGACGAAAAGCAGATCGAACACTTCAAGAAGGTGATCAAGGACGTTATCGCCGAAGAAGGTCAGGTCCTTATCGGCTTCCGTGACGTACCGGTCGACAATTCATCTCTGTCAAAGGCGCCGGCGATTGCAGCGACCGAGCCGCATCACGTGCAGGTCTTCATCGGCGCCGGCAAGGATGCCGCGACGAACGACGAATTCGAGCGCCGGCTCTTCACGCTTCGCAAGGTCATTTCCAACCGGATCTATGACGAGTTCGACGGTGAGGAGAGCCACTTCTATCCGGTGTCGCTGTCCAGCACGACCGTCGTCTACAAGGGCATGTTCCTGGCCTATCAGGTCGGCGCCTATTACAAGGACCTGGCGGACCCGCGTTTCGAAAGCGCGGTCGCCCTCGTGCATCAACGCTTCTCGACCAACACCTTCCCGTCGTGGAAGCTCGCGCACCCCTATCGCATGGTCGCCCATAACGGCGAAATCAACACGCTGCGCGGCAATGTCAACTGGATGGCGGCACGACAGGCTTCGGTTTCCTCGCCGCTCTTCGGCGAGGACATTTCCAAGCTCTGGCCGATCTCCTATGAAGGCCAGTCGGATACGGCCTGTTTCGATAACGCGCTCGAATTCCTTCTGCGCGGCGGCTATTCGCTATCGCATGCCGTCATGATGCTGATCCCGGAAGCATGGGCGGGTAATCAGTCCATGTCGCCCGAACGCAAGGCATTCTACGAGTATCATGCCGCGCTGATGGAGCCGTGGGACGGGCCGGCTGCCGTTGCCTTCACCGATGGCAAGCAGATCGGTGCGACGCTCGACCGTAACGGCCTGCGTCCGGCACGCTATCTCGTCACCGATGACGACCGCGTCATCCTGGCATCGGAAGCCGGCACTCTGCCGGTTCCCGAAGAGAGCATCATCCAGAAGTGGCGTCTGCAGCCTGGCAAGATGCTGCTGATCGATATGGAGGAGGGCCGGATCATCTCCGATGACGAGGTGAAGGCGCAGCTTGCCAACGCACATCCCTATCGCAGCTGGCTCAACCGCACGCAGCTCATTCTGGAAGACCTGAAGCCGGTCGAGCCGCGCGCGCTTCGCCGAGACGTCTCACTGCTCGATCGCCAGCAGGCCTTCGGTTACACGACCGAGGACACCAAGATCCTGATGTCGCCGATGGCGACGACGGGTCAGGAAGCGATCGGCTCGATGGGCACGGATACGCCGATCTCGGCCATGTCCGAGAAGTCGAAGCTGCTTTACACCTATTTCAAGCAGAACTTCGCGCAGGTGACGAACCCGCCGATCGACCCGATCCGCGAAGAACTGGTCATGAGCCTCGTTTCCTTCATCGGTCCGCGTCCGAACATTCTCGACCATGAAGGCATGGCGAATGCCAAGCGACTGGAAGTACGCCAGCCGATCCTGACCAATGGCGATCTCGAAAAGATCCGCTCCATCGGTCACACGGAAGACCGTTTCGACACCAAGACGCTCGACTTCACCTATGATGTCGAGCGTGGCGCCGAAGGCATGCCGGAAATGCTCGACCGTCTGTGCGAGCGTGCGGAAGCGGCCGTCAAGGGCGGCTATAACATCATCGTGCTCTCCGACCGCCAGATCGGTCCGGATCGTATCGCGATCCCGGCGCTGCTGGCGACTGCTGCCGTCCACCATCACCTGATCCGCAAGGGGCTGCGCACGTCGGTTGGTCTCGTCGTCGAGACCGGCGAGCCGCGCGAAGTGCATCATTTCTGCCTGCTGGCCGGTTACGGCGCGGAAGCGATCAACCCCTATCTCGCTTTCGACACGCTGCTCGACATGCATGCCAAGGGTGAATTCCCGAAGGAAGTCGACGCCAACGAAGTCGTCTATCGCTATATCAAGGCTGTCGGTAAGGGCATCCTGAAGGTCATGTCCAAGATGGGCATCTCGACCTATCAGTCCTATTGCGGCGGGCAGATCTTCGATGCGATCGGCCTGCAGTCGGAATTCGTCGACAAGTATTTCTTCGGTACGGCAACGACGATCGAAGGCGTCGGTCTGGAAGAAATCGCCAACGAGACGGTCATCCGTCACAAGTCTGCCTTCGGCCGCGATCCGATCCTGGCGAGCAACCTCGATATCGGCGGCGAATATGCCTACCGTATGCGCGGCGAAAGCCATGCCTGGACGCCGGATGCCGTGGCTGCCCTGCAGCATGCGGTGCGCGGCAATGCCGAGGATCGTTACCGCGAATTCTCCGAGATGGTGAACACCTCGGCACTGCGCATGAACACGATCCGCGGCCTCTTCAAGATCAAGAGCGCCGAGGCACTCGGCCGCACGCCGGTCTCGCTCGACAGCGTTGAGCCCGCGGTCGATATCGTCAAGCGCTTCTCGACGGGTGCCATGTCCTTCGGCTCGATCAGCCGCGAGGCGCATACGACGCTGGCAATCGCCATGAACCGGATCGGCGGCAAGTCGAACACCGGCGAAGGCGGTGAAGAGAGCGACCGTTACATGCCGCTGCCGAGTGGTTCGTCGAACCCCGAGCGCTCGGCGATCAAGCAGATCGCCTCCGGCCGTTTCGGCGTGACGACGGAATATCTGGTCAATGCCGATGTGCTGCAGATCAAGGTCGCGCAGGGCGCCAAGCCCGGTGAAGGCGGCCAGTTGCCCGGCCACAAGGTCGATGCGGTCGTTGCCAAGACCCGTCACTCGACGCCGGGCGTCGGCCTGATTTCGCCGCCACCGCACCATGACATCTACTCGATCGAAGATCTGGCGCAGCTGATCTACGACCTGAAGAACGTCAATCCGACCTCGGATGTATCGGTCAAGCTCGTCTCGGAAGTCGGCGTCGGCACGGTTGCCGCCGGTGTTGCCAAGGCCCGTGCCGACCACATCACGGTCGCCGGTTTCGACGGCGGTACAGGTGCATCACCGCTCACTTCGCTGAAGCATGCCGGTTCGCCCTGGGAAATCGGCCTTGCCGAAACACAGCAGACTCTGGTGCTGAACGGGCTGCGCTCGCGTGTTGCCCTGCAGGTCGATGGTGGTCTGAAGACCGGCCGTGACGTCGTCGTCGGCGCGCTGCTCGGCGCCGACGAATTCGGCTTTGCGACGGCTCCGCTGATTGCTGCCGGCTGCATCATGATGCGCAAGTGCCATCTCAACACCTGTCCGGTCGGCGTGGCGACGCAGGATCCCGTCCTGCGCAAGCGCTTCAAGGGCACTCCCGAGCATGTCATCAACTACTTCTTCTTCGTCGCCAACGAAGTGCGCGAAATTCTCGCCTCCCTCGGCTTCACCAGGCTCGATGATATCATCGGTGCTTCGGAACTGCTCGAGAAGGATGAGATGCTGGCGCACTGGAAGGCCAAGGGGCTCGACTTCGCCAAGATCTTCCACAAGGTCGATGCACCGAAGGAAGAGACCTACTGGACAACACGCCAGAAGCACCCGATCGACGACATTCTCGACCGCAAGATGATTGCGGCCGCCGAGCCGGCACTGGCATCGAAGACGCCCGTCGCCTTCGAAGTCGATATCAAGAACGTCGATCGTTCGGCCGGTGCAATGCTCTCGGGCGAGGTCGCCAAGCGTTATAACCATCGTGGGCTGAAGGAAGATACGATCAACGTCACCCTGAAAGGTACCGCCGGGCAGAGCTTCGGCGCGTTCCTGGCACGCGGCGTCACCTTCAACCTGATCGGCGACGGTAACGACTATGTCGGCAAGGGTCTCTCGGGCGGCAAGATCATTATCCGCCCGCCTGACAATTCGAGGATCGTCGCTGAAAACTCGATCATCGTCGGTAATACCGTTCTTTACGGGGCGACCGAAGGCGAGTGCTACTTCCGTGGTGTCGCGGGCGAGCGTTTCGCAGTTCGCAACTCCGGTGCGATCACCGTCGTTGAAGGCGTGGGCGACCACGGCTGCGAGTATATGACGGGTGGCGTGGTCGTCGTGCTCGGCGCAACGGGCCGCAACTTCGCGGCCGGCATGTCCGGCGGCGTGGCCTATGTTCTCGACGAGACCGGCGATTTCGCCAGCCGCTGCAACATGGCCATGGTCGAGCTCGAGCCGGTTCCGGAAGAGGATGACATGCTGGAGAAGCTGCACCATCACGGAGGCGACCTCATGCACAAGGGACGAGTCGACGTCTCTGGTGACATGACGCGCCACGACGAGGAGCGCCTCTACCAGTTGATCTCCAACCATCTGCACTATACGGGCTCCACCCGCGCCAAGGAAATCCTTGAGCACTGGGCCGACTACCGCCCGAAATTCCGCAAGGTCATGCCCGTCGAGTACCGGCGCGCCCTTGAGGAAATGGAACGCAGCCGGATGGGCATCGCTGCCGAATAATTGCACCGAACAATCCGCCACGCTCCAAAGCGCGCGTGGCGGATGACCGAAA
Source organism: Rhizobium sp. BK379 (assembly GCF_014193955.1). Classification (NCBI taxonomy): domain Bacteria; kingdom Pseudomonadati; phylum Pseudomonadota; class Alphaproteobacteria; order Hyphomicrobiales; family Rhizobiaceae; genus Rhizobium; species Rhizobium sp. BK379. Next base: position 195,449 of record NZ_JACIAD010000008.1, on the reverse strand, counting down.
TATCTCAATGACTCAACGACGATCAGCCGCAAGCCCGAAGCTTGCGCAACCGCGTGGATGGCGACAAGGGATATGTTCTGATGACGGTCAAGACAAACAACCTGCCTCCGCGATCGAGGCTGAACAGACAACTGGCCGCGGGCGAGGCGGTCATGAGGGTAAGGGACGAAAATATGGGTAAGGTTACAGGTTTTCTGGAAATCGACCGGCAGGTGGCGAAGTATCAGCCGGCGTCGGATCGCATCCGTCATTTCCGCGAATTCACGATCCCGATGTCGGACCCGGAAGTGCAGAAACAGGCAGCGCGCTGCATGGACTGTGGCATCCCCTACTGCCACGGCCCGACCGGCTGCCCGGTTCACAACCAGATTCCGGACTGGAACGACCTCGTCTACAACAACAACTGGGAAGCGGCGATCCAGAACCTGCATTCGACCAACAACTTCCCGGAATTCACAGGTCGCGTCTGCCCCGCTCCCTGTGAAGAGGCCTGTACGCTGAACCTCGAGGACGCGCCTGTTGCCATCAAGACGGTCGAGCAGGCGATTGCCGACAAGGCTTACGAGCTCGGCTTCATCCGCCCGCAGCCGGCAACGATCCATACCGGCAAGAAGGTCGCGATCATCGGTTCCGGCCCCGCAGGCATGGCTGCTGCCCAGCAGCTCGGCCGCGCCGGTCATGACGTGCATCTCTACGAGCGTGAGACGAAGCCGGGCGGTCTGCTGCGCTACGGCATTCCGGACTTCAAGATGGAAAAGAACTTCATCGATCGCCGCGTCGAGCAGATGAAGGGAGAGGGCGTCACCTTCCATTGCGGCGTCAATGTCGGCGTCGACGTCAAGGTCGAACAGTTGCTCGCCGATTATGATGCCGTGCTTTACTGCGGCGGCTCCGAGACGCCGCGCGCAGCCGGTATTCCCGGCACCGATCTCGCCGGTGTTCACGATGCGATGCCGTATCTCGTTCAGCAGAACAAGCGTGTCGGTCGCGAGAATATCGACAGCACCGGCTGGCCGTCCGACCCGATCCTGGCCGGCGCCAAGCATATCGTGGTCGTCGGAGGTGGTGACACGGCGTCGGACTGCGTCGGCACGGCCTTCCGTCAGGGGGCTGTCAAGGTGACCCAGCTCGACATTCGGCCGCAGCCGCCGGAGAAGGAAGACAAGCTCGCCGTCTGGCCGTTCTGGGCCACGAAGATGCGCACCTCCTCTTCGCAGGCCGAAGGCGCGATCCGCGAATTCCAGGTCGCGACGCTCGAATTCGTCGGTGAAGACGGCGTGCTGACCGGTGTGAAGTGCTGCGAAGTCGATGAGCGCCGCCGCCCGGTTCCGGGTACGGATTTTGTCATCAAGGCGGATCTTGCCTTTATCGCCATCGGCTTCAGCGGTCCGTTCAACGACAGCGTTTTGAAGGAACTCGACGGCAAGCTGACGCTCAATGTCGACAAGCGCGGATCGACCAACGTCGTTGCCAACGATCGTGACTACAAGACCTCGGTCGACAAGCTCTGGACGGCCGGTGACGTGCGCCGCGGCCAATCGCTGGTGGTCTGGGCGATCCGCGAAGGCCGCCAGGCGGCACGCGCGATCGACGAGGCACTGATGGGCTCCACCGTCCTGCCGAGCTGATCCTCTTCGAATAATTCGTCGAGCGATAAAACTCCGCCGTATTCCGGCGGAGTTTTTCGTGGTGCGACCGGTTGACGCGCCGCGGCCTCCGGCAAGCTCCATGCAATTCCCGAACCGCAGGATTCTTGCGTGCGCAGGCCCGAACCGGCCCGCGACGACTGGCCGGACATGCCCCGTCCGCTCAGTCGTGAGGCGTTTACTGTTGGCCGTGGCGCAGGGACAAGGTTGCTGCGGACCATATCAAAGGAAAAACCATGGTTTCCGCAATCGATAGTACGCGGCTGGTCTCAGCCCAATATGCCCTGAAGAACCTGCGCGGTTCCGACAGCGACAGCAGTCAGAGTGCCACCGAACCCTCCAGCGCTGCCAGCATTCTCAGCAGCTACGGTCTCGATCCCGACACGTCGTCGCTACTTTCCAACAATGCGCTGGCAAGCCTGCTCGATACGCTCTCGACGCAGAACGATCAGGCCGAGGAGACGACCGATACGTCGGGCGAAAGTACCGATGTGACGAGTTCTTCCTTCATGGCCATGCTTAAAAAGCAGCTTGAAGAGGCGGCCCAGCAGGAAGGGACTGGTGGTACGGCGCATGACATGCTGGCTGCTCTTGAAAATGGTACGCTGACGGTCTCCGATCCGACGCAGGGCGTTTCCATCACCGCCTGGGATGTCGAAAATCCGGATGAAGCGAATACAGACAGCAAGCCCGGCTCCGATATCGACGCCAGCGGCTGGAACGATTTCCTCAACGCGCATCTGAAGCGCGGCGATGATGCGTCCTTCGTCAAGCAGGGTAATCACTACGTGGATCAGCTCGACAACAGCAACGCCTATTTCGGCCAGATCGGCTCGAACTTCGACTATCTGACCTGGCCGCAGGCGGCAGCCAAGTAAGTCCCGAATGTCAATAAGGGCCGCTCAAGCGGCCCTTTGCTATTTCACGGAGATTTCCGCCGTCGTCTTCAGCGTCGGCATGCGGTAATCGTCTATACGCCCCGCCGGCGCCGGGGCCATTTCCCCCTGTTCGACCAAGAGATCGCGCGGCGATTTCGTCAGCGTCACCGGCGGTATCTTGCTGGCGCCGAGCAGTTCCGCTCCGCCATCGAGGTTCGGGTCGGACAGGCTGATCGGCTGCGTGTGTTCAACCGGATTGTTGGGCAGCGTCAGCGCCGGCAGGTTGCCGGGATCGAGGCGCACGAGATCGGGGCTCGCCTGAGTGCCAAGAAGGCGGCGAGCGGGCTTTTCCACGTAGAAGGCCAGCTTGCGGCGACCTGCCTGCGTCAGATTGATGCCATCGGTCGTGCGCAAGCGCACCTGCTGGCCGTTGACATCGGAACCGGTGACGATGAACTTGCCATTCTCGTCCACGAAGCCGTCCCAGATATCGACGAATTCGCCACCGATACTTTCGAGTTGATTGCGGTAGAGCTGGTTCATCTGCACGGCGTCAGCGGTCATCGAATCGGATTCGAAGGCGGGAAGTCCGACCCAGAGCAGCGGAATCTTGCGGCTCGTTACCTCCTTGCCGAAGGCTAGCACGCGGCGCTGATATTCGCTGAACCAGCCATCGGTGCGGAACTTTTCCTTGCCGGCATCCGTCACCATCTGCTGGCGATCGTTGGCGCCGATCATGACGACGACCATAGCCGGTTTCAGCTCGTCGATCATTTTCGGCAATTCGCCGGGCCAATTGTAGTAGTCGTCGCGAACGAGGCCAGACGAGACGTTGCTGCGGGCTTCTACCACGACACCGGGCGAGGTTTCGAAAGCGGCGGTGAGGCCGTCACCCAGCCCGCCGGCCAGAAAGTCGCCAACGACCAGAATTTTCTGGGCGTTGTCGAGCTTTTGGACCACGGGTTGGCTGGGCGGGACCGGCGCCGTGCGCATTGGTGTCACGGCCTTCTGCGCAGGCGGGCGCCTGCGGGGCTGCTGTTGCCGCCGCGGCTGGTCACGCATTTCGGGCTGTGGATTCTCGTCGATGTAACGGCGGCCGAGAAAGAAATCGAGGATGGAGCGGCGCTGATAACGAAGCTCCTGCGCTTCGGCGTAATGGGCCGGCAGCATCGAACCCAGGCAAAGGGACAACGCGGCTGCGGCGAGCGCAAGCCCACGAATCCATCGGGTCCGGTTAATTTTTCTTGTCATCGGGCAGTTCCGCATCTGCCGGGCATTTTGCATAGGCAGCAGCTTTCCGTCCACTCTACCCGTATTATTTAGGTCAGGCTTTCCCCGCTTCTACAGCATCGGCTCGAAAATCACTATCGATTCCCGGAATGCACGATGCGTAAATTCAAGGAGTTAAGGCGCCCTTCACGTGTCTGAACGTGCGGCGCTTTAACGGCGCAGTGCATCGAGAAGCGAGAGCGATGGCTCACCATCCGGCTGCATGCCGATGCGCTCCTGAACGGCGGCGATGGCTGCCTTGGAGCCGGATCCGAAATTGCCGTCGACATCGCCGCTATAATAGCCAAGCGTCTTCAGGCGCGTTTGCAATTCGAACTTCTCGGTGATGTCCAGCGCACCTTGGGGACGCGGCCATCGCTGCTGCATGCCGCCAAAGCCGGCGATCTGGTCTGCGAGAAGGCCGACGGCAAGAGCGTAGCTATCGGAGGCATTGTAGTTCTTGATGGTGAAGAAGTTCGCCGTCATCAGGAAGCCCGGGCCATCCGCACCCGCCGGCATCTTGAGCATGGCGCGGGTATCGCCGTCCTTGAAAGGCTTGCCATTCGGACGCTTCAGGCCGAGGGCCGCCCATTGGGCGAGTGTACGCGTCTTGCCGGTCTGCTGGGCGGCGGATGCCGGCACCGCAACCTCGTAGCCCCAGGTCCTGCCGGTGTCCCAGCCGTTCTTCATGAGAAGGTTGGCCGAAGTCGCCAGCGCATCGGGCACCGAATTCCAGATGTCGCGATGGCCGTTGCCATCGGCATCGACGGCGTAGAGAAGATAGCTTGTCGGTATGAACTGGGTGTGGCCCATGGCGCCGGCCCACGACCCGGTCATTTGCTTGGCGGGCACGTCGCCGTTCTGCAGGATCTTCAGCGCAGCGATCAACTGCTTCTTGGCAAATTTGGCACGCTTGGGGTCGGCATAGGCAAGCGTTGCCAATGCGCGCGGCACATAGTGAAGGCGCTCATCCTTAGCGAGAACTGCGCCGTAATTTGATTCCATCGACCAGATGGCGAGCAGAATCGATTTGTCGACACCGAATTGGCGCTGGATCTGATCCAGCGTCTTGCCATACTTGGCGGCCATCTTGCGGCCGATTTCCACAGTATAGGGATTGACGCGGGAATCGACGTAGTCCCAGATTTTGGATGTGAATTCAGGCTGATAGGTCGCCTTTTCCAGTACTGTCGGGTCAGGCTCGCTTACCCCCGAAAAGGCTTTCTGATAGGTTGCCTTACTGATGCCACTCTGCGCGGCAGTTTGGTAGAAGTCCGCGATCCACTTCTGGAACCGGGCATCCGCTTTTGCGTTATTGGGGGCCAGTCCGGTCGCTGTGGCGACAACGAGGGCGAGAGCAAGACCACGAAGGGAGTTTATATATTTTTGGGTCATCGGCAGTCGTATCCGTCATCTTCAGTTTTAGCCTGGGCGGTACGTCATGCCCGTCCTACGCTGAAATTACAGGAACGGAGTCAACAAATTCTTTACCATGGGCGGCCGGTCCAGTCACCATTTGCAAAACGGTAGCAATTCTATACTAGTTCAAATCGATATAGCGTTGAATTAAAAGCGGTATAGTCAAAACAGGAGGTCGGTGTGGCTCTGAATAAGAAAGTTCGTAAGGCAGTATTTCCGGTTGCAGGCCTGGGAACGCGATTCCTTCCAGCCACAAAAGCGGTTCCGAAGGAAATGCTGACTGTCGTCGACAAGCCAATCATTCAGTATGTCGTCGACGAAGCACTTGAAGCGGGCATTGAACATCTGGTTTTTGTTACTGGTCGTAACAAACATGTCATCGAAGATTACTTCGATATTCATTTCGAACTTGAGCAGACGCTCAAGGAGCGCGCCAAGAAGGCGGAAATCACCCTCCTGCAGCAGCAGCTTCCCAAGGCAGGCACGGTGAGCTTTACCCGTCAGCAGGAGCCGCTCGGCCTCGGCCACGCCGTCTGGTGCGCCCGCGAGATCATCGGCGACGAGCCTTTCGCCCTGCTTCTGCCCGACATGATCATGAAGGATCAAAAAGGCTGCATGAAGGGCATGATCGATCTCTATGAGCATAGCGGCGGCAACATCATCGCCGTCGAGGAATGCGCTCCCGACCAGGCACACAAATACGGTATCGTCGGCGTTGGCGAATCCGTCGGCGAAGGTTTCCGCATCACCGGCATGGTCGAGAAGCCGGCCAAGGGTACGGCTCCGTCCAACTTCTTCATCAACGGCCGTTACATCCTGCAGCCGGAAATTTTCAAGATCCTGGAGACCCAGGAGCGCGGCGCCGGCAACGAAATCCAGCTCACCGACGGCATGCTGAAACTGCTGAAGGAACAGGATTTCGCCGGCTACCACTTCAAGGGCGAGACATACGATTGCGGCGCAAAGGACGGTTTCATCCTCGCCAACGTTGCTTTTGCTCTTGAGCGCGCGGATATCCGCCCGACCGTCGAAGACGGTTTCAAGAACCTGCTCGCCCGCCTGAGGTAAGGTTGTTCAGCGCTTCAATTTGAGACCGACGCCGGCTCGCCATTGCTGCGAGTCGTCGCCTTCCTTACGGGTCGTCAGCTCGTAGCCAAGCGTGCTGGTGAAATCGAGGTATCGGTTAATATTCCAGATAAGACCAGTCGAGGCGGTGTAAACCGTCTCGTCGCTTATCGTGCTACCGCTTGGATAGTCGCGTAGCGTCACCCCACCGATAACCGTCGTTACCAGATTGTCGCGCAGCTGATGATCGACCGTTGTCGTCAGCTGATGCGAGACATAGCCGCTTTCGCCGGCCGCCGTCGACGGCTGGATGCTGGTCTGCAGATCGAGATTGACATTCGTTCCGCGGATCGGCGACCAGAGCAGGCTTGCATCGAGTGTTGCCGTGTCGATCGATTTCAGGCGGCTGTCGTCGAAATCCGCCGTCGCATAACCGACTGCGACCTCGCCCTTGAGTTTTTCGCCCATATCGACCTGCACGCCGCCCTTGCCGCCGTAGCTGTCTCCCGAACGCCGGTAACCAGATGAATCGGTGCGTTCATCGTAATTCGTCTTGCCGATAGACGCTTCGATAAACGGAATGAGGGCGGGCGACAGTTCATAGCCGATGCGGCCGCGCACGGTCCCCGTAGTCTCGTTGCGGTCGCTCATCGAAACTGTCGTACCGTTCGAAAGCTCGGCGTCCGAATAGATCGAGCGGGAGAGTGCGAGAGCGGCGGTTCCGCGCAAGATGCCGAAGTCGTGCTCGATGGACGCGCCGCCGGTAAACTCCTGTACATCGGATTGCTGATCCGCGTTGGTGATCGCATCCGGATCATCCGTGTCTTCGCGGTAGAAATTATAGCCGCCGGTGATGTGGCCGACGGTGTCGCGCGTCAGGTCCAACCGCAGGTCGCCATCGATCTTGAAGGATGGCTGTTCTTCACCCTCGCCGCTGATGTTCTGCTGCCAGGCTCCTTCGGAGGTCACGGTCAGCTGATGCCGGCTCCAGTCGGAGGTCAGCGTCGCGCCCATGTCGGTTTCGAGAAAACCGCGGCTTTTTTTCGTGCCGCCATCCTTCGTGGTTTCGGTGTTGATCGTTTGCGTGACGCTCGGGCGCAGTACAAAGCTGCCGAGCGGGATCCCCGGCGTCTGCTCGGTCGAGACGCTCTCAGATACCTTGCGTGCCTGTGTCTCGTCGAGGCGGGGCTCGCGAGTGTTCAGCCTGCGCATATCCTCGTCCAGGATCGAACCGGTGATCTCGTCGTCGGGCAGCGGGGATCTTGTGAGTGCTATTGCGCTGTCTGCGTCCTGTGCCTGTGCCGAGGTGTTGGCAGGGGTGGTCGTATCATCGCCCGCGCCACCGCCGTCCGGCGCCGCGTTGCCCGCGCCGCTGCGCTGCGTGGCTGACGTGGCCGTGGTGCGGGAATTTGCCGTGCCTGCCGATTGTTGCTGTGACGTGATCTGCTGCGCGAAAGCTGAGGGCACGAGCAGCAAGCCGATAGCCGTGATGGAGACGGCACGGCTCATGGCGCGGAGCGGCGTCACACTGCTCGTCTGTTTTCCCTGGCCCATTCAATCCGCGCCTGAAATGCTTCGAAGTCTTACCCAAGCGTAAAGCCTTGTGGTTAATCATTCGTTGCCGCGCAGGCGGTGCGTTCATACATGGGAAAGATTGTCGGGTGGACAGGTAAAGTGAAAAGGTCTAACGCATTGCCATGATCAGAAGAGCGGTAAAACTCGTCGAAAACAGCGTTCTGGAGTCGGGTAAGCGCACCGTCAGCATTGAAAGGCGCGCCCTGGAAGCACTCGAGCGTGCTTTCGATGATGGGCTGGCCGGACCCTTTACCCGAGCGGTCGAGGTGATTGGCGAGAATACCGGCCGCGTGATCGTGACCGGCGTCGGCAAGAGCGGCCATATCGGCACGAAGATTGCTGCCACCTTCGCTTCAACGGGTACGCCAGCCTTTTTCGTGCATGCGGCGGAAGCCAATCACGGCGACCTGGGCATGATTGCCGGCGACGACGTTGTGCTCGCAATCTCGAAGGGCGGCGAGAGCGCGGAGCTGAAAAGCATCATTTCCTACACGCGCCGTTTTTCCATTCCGCTGATCGCCATGACCTGCAGCCCGCGGTCCTCGCTGGCGACTGCTGCAGATATTGCTCTGTTAATTCCCAATGAGGAAGAGGCCTGCCCCAACGGGCTGGCGCCGACCACGTCGACAATGATGCAGCTCGCGCTCGGCGATGCCCTCGCGATCGCGCTTCTGGACGCGCGCGGCTTCACTGCTACGGACTTCCATGTCTTCCATCCCGGCGGCAAGCTGGGTGCCAGCCTGATGCATGTCGCCGACGTCATGCATACCGGTGACCGCCTGCCGCTCGTCTCCAAGGGCACGTCCGTGCCTGACGCAATCAGGGTGCTGTCGCACAAGCATTTCGGCTGTGTCGGCGTTCTGGATGCGGAGGGCCGGCTTTGCGGCATCGTCACGGATGGTGACATGTCCCGCAATCTCAACCGCAATCTCGCAGAGCTGATAGTCGACGACATCATGACGCAGGCGCCGAAGACTGTGAGGCCGACGATCCTGGCGACTGCGGCCATGGCGCTGCTCGAACAATATAAGATCGGTGCGCTTATCGTCGTCGACGACGATCAACGGCCGATCGGGCTCGTTCATTTCCACGATCTCTTGCGGATCGGAGTCGCCTGATCAGGTCGGTTCCACCGTCAGGTCGCGGCCGCTGCTGGAAACGACCCTGACCTGTGTTCCGGCCGGAAGATTCGGCCCCATGACCTGCCACATCGTGTCGTCGAGACGAATGCGGCCGCGGCCTTCGCGGATCGGTTCGTGTAGTGTCGCGGTACGACCAACAAGGCTCGCGCCGCGCTGATTGAGGAACGGCTCGTCCGTCCTGTCGTTACGCAAAGTCAGCCGCCTTCCAATAAATGTTGCAGCGACCGCCAGGATGGCGAAGAGGATCGCCTGAAGTTCCCAGACCCAGAAGGCGGCATCCCAGAAGAGAAGCGACAGAACGCCGACGGCAAGTGCCGCAAGCCCGATCCAGACGAGGAAAAAGCCGGGCACGACCATTTCGGCGGCGAGCAGCACGAGACCTGCCACCCACCAGCTCCACGGTCCAAGTTCGCCGACGATCTTCGCCAACATCGCTCATCGCTCCGAACTGGGATTGAAGGGACTGGGCGGAGGTGGGGCGACCGGAGGCGTCGAACGCACCGGACCAGGACGCGGGCGTGGCGGCGGCGGATTGTTGCCGTCGCCAAAGACTTCGCGGGCGATCGAACCGATACCGGCAAGCGAACCGAGAATGGAGGAAGCCTCCATCGGCATCAGCACGACCTTGGCATTGTTCGCCTGGCCGATCGATGCCAGCGCTTCCGTATATTTCTGTGCAACGAAATAGTTGATCGCCTGTACGTCGCCAACGGCGATAGCTTCGGAGACCATGCGCGTCGCCTTGGCCTCGGCCTCGGCCAGGCGCTCACGGGCTTCAGCGTTGCGGAAGGCGGCTTCGCGCTGGCCTTCGGCCTCGAGGATGGCGGATTGCTTGGCGCCCTCGGCTCGCAGAATCTGCGCGTTGCGCGAACCTTCGGCTTCCAGCACCTGAGCACGCTTCTCGCGCTCGGCTTTCATCTGCCGGGCCATCGCGTCAACGAGATCGCGCGGCGGCTGGATGTCCTTGATCTCAACGCGGGTAACCTTGATGCCCCAGGGATGCACAGCTTCGTCAACAACACGCAGCAGCCGGTCGTTGATTGCATCGCGATTGGAGAGCAGTTCGTCGAGGTCCATCGAGCCCATGACGGAGCGAATGTTGGTCATGGTGAGGTTCAGGATTGCATTTTCCAGATTGGAGACCTGATAGGCGGCCTGAGCGGCATTCAGCACCTGGTAGAAGGACACGGCATCGGCTGAGACCGAAGCATTGTCCTTGGTAATCACCTCCTGGGTTGGCACGCTCAGCACCTGTTCCATCACGTTCATCCTGGCGCCGACACGCTCAATGAAAGGGGTGATCAGGTTGAGGCCCGGTTCCAGCGTGCGTGTGTAGCGGCCGAAACGCTCGATCGTATAGCGATAGCCCTGCGGAACCGTCTTGATACCCGCAAAGAGCACCATGATGACGAAAATCACCAATACGATCACGACGATATCGAAACCGCCCAGCAGCATGTATTCCTCCCTAAGCCCACCTAACTGACGTGGTGAGTTAGCACGATATTTGCAAGGAAGGAATGACGGCTGCGCCTGTCAAATCAGGGTGATAGGCCGACGTCGTCAAGGTCGCTCTTGGTGATGTAGCCGCCCATGAGGCAATTGGTGAGAAACGGTTGATCGTCCGGCCTCAGATTGCTGGTTTTGATATCGCGGAGGCGGAGTTGACACGCGACCTGCCCGACGATGCCTTTCGGATGGGTGCTGGCAGAGATCCGCTGATAACGCTCCCAAACGAAATAACCGCCCCCTGCGATAACGAGCAAGCAGGCGAAGACAATCAATTTTCTCAAACCCGAAGTCATCAAATGCGTCCAGATCAATAAGGCACGAGGCTGTGAATGTGCGGGATGCAGTCGTGTCTGCGACGCGATTGCAATCGCCTGCTGGCCATTCTTTAGATCTGGGGCGCAGGGCGCTTTTATCTATTGCAAGCGCCAGAAAATCTGGCGCCGCAGGGATCAAGCCCAGCCGAGCAGCTCGCGGCGCACGACTTTTTCCAGCACCTGCATGCCGTCTTCACCGTCGTTCAGGCAGGGAATATGTGCGAACTGCTCGCCGCCATTGTGCTTGAAAGAATGGGCGGCCTGTTCCGCGATCTCTTCCAGTGTTTCCAGACAGTCGGAAACGAAGCCGGGGTTCATGACGGCGATGCGTTTGACACCGTCCTGCGCCAGCTTCTCGACGGTCTTGTCGGTATAGGGCTGCAGCCATTCTTCCGGCCCGAAACGGGACTGGAAGGTGACCATGAAGTTCTCCTTGGTGAGCCCCAGACGCTCGCGCAGCAGGCGCCCCGTTTTCTGACACTGGCAGTAGTAGGGATCGCCTTGCTGGAAATAGGAGAGCGGGATGCCGTGGAAGGAGGCGAGAAGCATCTCCGGTTTCCAGTCGAGGGTAGCGAGATGCTGCTCGACGGATTTTGCCAGGGCTTCGATATAGGTCTCGTCGTCATGGTAGTCAGGAACCGTGCGCAATGCCGGCTGCCAGCGCATGGTGAGCAGCTTCTGGAAGGCCTTGTCATTGACGGTTGCGGTAGTGGCGGCCGCATATTGCGGATAAAGCGGGAAGAGCAGGATGCGGTCGCAGCCTTCATCCTTCAGCGCTTCGATGCGCGAGGGGATCGAAGGGGTGCCGTAGCGCATCGCCCAATCGACTTTGACGTTTGGCAGGTCCTTCAGGCGTTCAGCCATGAAGTCCGACTGATTGCGGGTATAGGTGCGCAGCCAGCTTTCATTCAGCTCCTTGTTCCAGATCGTCTCATAGGCCTTGCCAACTTTCTGCGGGCGCGTGTTGAGTACGATGCCGAACAGGATCGGATACCACTTCCAGGGCGACCACTCGATGACGCGTTTGTCGGTCAGGAATTCGCGCAGGTAGCGGCGCATGGATGTGTAATCGGTGCCGTCAGGCGTGCCGAGATTGACCAGCAGGACGCCGACCTTGCCGAATTTGACGGCGGGATGATCCGCCGGGCGGAGTGAAGTATCTGTCATTCTGGCCCCAACGCGCTTTCGTGCCTCGCCGGCTCATACGCAGCCGGCCGCTCACGGTTCACCCTATAAGAAGAAAAGCCGGCCCGGGGAACCCCGGACCGGCTCTCATGATCGGGACAAATCGTCTTACTTGGCGGGAACCTGGATTTCCTCGCCGATCCGCAAATGGCGCGGGTTCGGGCTGCCATTGGCTTCCGACAATTTGCGCCATTCGGCACCGTCGCCGTAGAAGGTTTTGGCGAGATCCCAGAACGTATCGCCGGCAGCGATGACGTGGGTCGAGGGTGCCGCGGCTGTGGAGGCTGCCGGAGCGGGAGTGGCAGGGGCTGGTGGGGGTTCTGCAGATGGAGCCGGCGCAGCAGGCGCCGGAGCCGAGGGTGCAGGAGCAGCGGGAGCCGAAGCTGCCGGAGCCTCCGTGGAGGGAGCAGCCTGCGCAATTTCAGTGATGCGGCCGTCCGTGTAGGGCTTATAGGGCGAGTGTGCGGCGATATAATCGGCCGTCACATCGGCCAGATCCGGACCGAAGTCATAGGCATTCTGGCCGTCCTTGAAGGCGACATAGCCATCGCCGCCGGCGCGCATGAAGTTGTTGGTGGCGACGCCATAGGTCTTGGCATTGTCGATCGGCACGAAATTGTCGCCGTCCTTGACCAGCACGTCGCTGACGCGGCTGCCGACCGGCTTCGACTGGTCGAAGGTGAATTTCAGGCCGGCGACCTGCGGGAACCTGCCGGCGCCCTGGTCAATCTGACTGACGCCATTTTCGAGCGCCTTGACGATATCGGCACCGGTCAGCTGGAAGGTTGCGAGCGTATTCTGGAAGGGCAGCACGGTGATGACTTCGCCCTGGGTGACGTCGCCGCCGTCGATGGAGGCACGCAGGCCGCCGCCATTCTGGATGGCAATGGTCACGCCCTGGTTCCTGCTGCGGTCAAGTATGGCATCGGCGACCAGGTTGCCCATCGAGCATTCCTTGACGCGGCAGACCTTGCGGTCGCCCTCGATCGGGCCTTCCGAGGATCCGATCACCTTCTTGCGCAGCTCTTCGATCGGCTTTGCCAGTTCGACAATGCGTGCCGCGACGGCCGAGTCGGGCGTGAAGGAGGAATCGATCAGGATGGGGTCGCCCTTGGCTTCCTTGACGACGCCGTTATCATCGAAATTGACGACGAGATCGCCGAGATATTTGCTGTAGGAGGCGGCCTGCACCACCGGCACCTTGTAGCCGCCGGGATTGTCGACCATCGTCGGATAGGGGCCCTCGGCTTTCGGATCCGTGTTCGACAGCAGGCTGTGCGAATGACCGCCGACGACCACGTCGACATCAGGGATCTTGGCGATCATGGCGAGATCGCGCGGGTAGCCGACATGGGTAAGCGCAATGATCTTGTTGACGCCTTCGCTCTTCAGCTTCTGAACTTCAGCCGTAATGCTCTGGACGTCGTCGGCAATGGTCACATTCGGGCCGGGGGAGGAGAGCTCGGGCGTGTCGTTGGTGACAGCGCCGACGATGCCGACCTTCTGGCCGCCGACATCAAGAACGAGCGAAGGCTTGACACGGTCGCCGATCTTGGAGGCAGCACTTGCCTTGACGTTTGCCGTGACGACGGGGAACTGCACCTTGTCGAGGAAGGTCGCGAGCCCATCTTCGCTGTCGTCGAATTCATGATTGCCGACGGTCATCGCGTCGAACTTCATCATGTTCAGCATCTCGGCTTCGGCTGCGCCCTTGTAGGTCGTGTAAAACAGCGAGCCCTGGAAATTGTCGCCGGCGTTGAGCAGCAGCGTGTTTTTGCCCGTCAAAGCCTGGCGGCGCTGGTCGATCGCTGTCTTGAGGCGCGCGGCACCACCGAAGCACTCATTCTTGCCCTCTTCCTCGGCAGAGCAGGTGGAATCGAACTTGTTGATCGATTCGATGCGCGAGTGGAAATCGTTGATATGAAGAATATTAAGTTCGTAATCCGCAAATGCGGCGCTCGTACTCAGCGCCAGAATAGACGCGGTCAAAAGACCGAAGCTGAAAGACTTCGTCATCCCTGTTCTCCTGATTAGGGGCGAAGATCCCCCTGATCCTCGCCAGCCCCTTCCATAATCCACCGGGGCGGTTTCCCGGCTGGCGGATGTTCCATCAGACGATGGACAGCCGCAAGGGAAAGCTGGACCAGGGGAGCGGCTTTCCAAGGGGAGCCAGGCAAAAAACGCCGGCCGGTTACCCTGCGCAATCGCCGGCTGCAGCGTTTCGGTAGAGTTCCTGTGTGGCCGCTGCAATATTCGAAAACGTGGCGAGCGCAACGATCAAGCAAAGAAGGGAAAGAATGCGGTGAACGCGTCGGCGGGCCCGATAGGCGACGAACGCGCCTGCACCGTAGATCAGGACAGCCGGCAGGGCAAAGATCAGAACCTGCAGCGGACCGTCGCAATCTGGGGCGGCGATGCCTTGGGCACGATAGACATTAGCCGGCAAAATGACCGCAAGTGCGGCAAGCGGCGTTGCGAGCAACAGGACGAGGTAACCGGCGAAAGCTCGCATGGCGCCTGGCCTTCGCCCTATCTGCTGTTTTAGCTGCGGCGGCTCAGGACGAACTGTGCGCCGGCATCCGAGGTGCAGTTCAGCTGGCTCGTCGTGACGAGCGCGCAATTGACCTTCGACTGGGTGTTGCGAACAAGCGAGGTCATGTTGATTTCCACCAGCGTCGGCGACTTATTGGTATAGGTGCCCGAGGCCAGAAGCTGGTTGCTGTCTGTCGTGCGCGTCGTGAAGGTGCCGGACTGGAAGGTGGAGACGATCCCGTTCGGATCGGCCCAGGTGCCCTCGACACCGGCAGGAGCGGGTGCCGATGCGACGGGAAGGGGGCGTGGGCCGGAGGAAACACAGGCAGCAAGGGCTGCCGATGCAACCGCAAGAACGAGACCAGTTCTGACTTTCATAGGGCTTCTCCCGGCGAATCTAGGCGGAAACTATCCGCGACAGTCCGCCAAAAACATGGCGCGGGCCTTCCACGAAGGCAAGCCTTCGACGGAGGTTGGCCGGCATTTAGACAGCAGGCGTTACAAAAATGCCCGCC
The DNA here is from genome assembly GCF_014193955.1 of Rhizobium sp. BK379. NCBI lineage: Bacteria > Pseudomonadati > Pseudomonadota > Alphaproteobacteria > Hyphomicrobiales > Rhizobiaceae > Rhizobium > Rhizobium sp. BK379. The sequence goes on along the minus strand of NZ_JACIAD010000008.1, from coordinate 180,397 downwards.
TGACAGCGGGCATCTTCGAAGACGTATGGCAGGGTTCAGCGAACCAGGATGTTCTTGAACTGCCACGGATCCTTGGTGTCGATGTCTTCCGGGAACAGGCCCGGGCGGCCGTCGAGCGGGGTCCAGTCGGTGTAGTGACCTTCGACCGGGCCGAGATAGGGCAACTGCACTTCGAGGCAGCGCTTGTAATCCATCTCGTCGGCTTCGACGATGCCGGCCTTGGGATTTTCGATCGCCCAAACCATGCCCGCGAGAACGGCAGAGGTTACCTGGAGGCCGGTTGCATTCTGATAGGGCGCGATACGGCGGGTCTCTTCCAGCGACAGGCGCGAACCGTACCAGTAGGCGTTCTTGTCATGGCCGTAGAGCAGGACGCCGAGCTCGTCGACGCCGTCGACCAGCTCGTTCTCGTCGAGAACGTGGAGAACCGGCTGTGCCTTGCCGCCATTGCCGAACATCTCATGCAGCGACAGAACCGCGTCGTTGGCCGGATGGTAGGCGTAGTGGCAGGTCGGACGATAGGTAACGTCGCCGTCCTTGTCCCTGACCGTGAAGAAGTCGGCGATCGAGATTGACTCGTTATGGGTGACGAGGAAGCCGTATTGCGGGCCGGGCGTCGGGCACCAGGTGCGAACGCGGGTGTTGGCGCCGGGCTGCTCGAGGTAGATGGCGGCCTTGTTGCCCTTCTTGTGCTTCTTGGCGTTCTTCGGCATCCAATTTTCATGGGTGCCCCAGCCAAGTTCTGCCGGCTGCAGACCTTCAGAGATGAAGCCTTCGACGGACCAGGTGTTCCAGAAGACGTTGAGCGGCTTCGGATGAATGGTGCGCTGAGTGTCGCGTTCGGCGATGTGGACGCCCTTGACGCCGACCTTCTTCATGAGCTTCGCCCATTCTTCGCGGTCGTCCTGGCCCGGCTCGTCGAACTTCAGGCCCATGTCACGCGCAAGGTTCAAAAGCCCCTGCTTGACGAACCAGGAGACCATGCCCGGGTTTGCGCCGCAGGTGGAAACGGCAGTCGTGCCGCCGGGGTTCTTGGCCTTTTCCTTGCGAACGGTTTCGCGAAGCGCATAGTTGGTGCGGTCTTCGTTCTTCATGTCCTTGTCGAAATAGAAGCCGAGCCAGGGCTCGACGACGGTATCGATATAGAGCACGTCGAGCTTGCGGCAGAGCTTGATGATATCGAGCGAGGAGGTATCTACCGAGAGGTTGACGCAGAAACCCTGGCCTTCGCCTTCAGTCAGGAGCGGCTTCAGCAGCTCCTTGTAGTTGTCCTTCGTCACATGCGCCTGGATGTGTTTGACGCCATGCTTTTCCAGAATGTGGGCATCGTCCGTGCGCGGGTCGATGACAACCATCCGGCTCTTGTCGAATTTGAAGTGGCGCTCGATCAGGGGCAGCGTGCCGCGGCCGATTGAGCCAAAGCCGATCATGACGATCGGACCGGTAATTTCGCCATATACCGGATAGTTCTGTTCCGTCATTCTTTTCTCCTGTTGGAAGGGAAGGAAGGCCTTCAGCCTAAAGAATTCATGTGAAGATGCCGCGAAGCTCGCGAGGTGACCGGCTCTAACCACAAAATGGCGTCACAATAAAGAGTGTTCCCCCCGCAAAGGTCAAATATCGGCGCTGCAAACCGCGCGCAATTTCCGCACGAGTTCCGTCCGTTGCAGGCTCAGCCCTTTGTAGGCCGTCTGCCGGTCGTCGAGCGCCTCCAGCTGATCGGCAAAGCTTGATGCGAGCTTTTGCGCCTGCGGATGGCGGGCGATGACGGCGATCGGATCGATATAGATGCGGATGGTGAAGAGAATGTCGCCCGACACAGGCAGCTTGCGAAGGGTCTGGCGTTCGACGCGGACGAAGCGCTCTTCAAGTGTGAAGGCCTCGGCATAGGGTGGCCGGCGATGTTTCGAGACGGGGAGGAAGAGATCGGCGGTGGCGTTGACCGACCAGTTCAGCCGCTCGACCGGCTGGGCGATCTGCAGGCTGTCGAAGATGCGAGTAATCAGTGTTGCATTGCGGGTGCCTTCGCCGAAGCCCGGCACATCGGCGTGGATTTCATGCATCGGCCGTCCGAATTTCTCGCGCAGCGACCATGAGGAGGGAAAGGCGACATGGGCGGCGACGAGATGCCAGCCATCAGCCTTGCGGCGCATCAGGACGAGATCGTCCTGGATGAGCGAACCGGCCTTGAAGAGCGGCGGCAGATTGGAAGCGTCAGGCTGGAGCATTCCGGGATGCTGATCGGCAAGGTGAGCGAGGAGAATATCCAGCGCCTCCTGCTGGGCAGCTTCCGTCCCATCCTCTGCGACGAAGACGGCGTCGAAGCAATCATCCGCCAGACGCGTCTTTTCCTTGATATAACGTTCGAGATCGTCGTCAGGCTCGATCCAGCGGGCGATATCGAGCGGCATCAGGCCGATCGTGAAGGGTCGGGCCGAGCCGTCGTAAGGTGTATAGGTTGGGGACGTGCAGGTCGGACGTTTCATCGCCGTTCCTTTTCGAGCCTGACGATTGGCGTGCGGTTTGCTACTCAGCGCTTGAGAGCCTCCAGTCCTTCCGTCACTGTCGTCAGCGCGACTTCCATTATGTCATATTCGGCAACACCGTGGATGGTGAAGGGATCGGCCGCAACGTAGCCTTCGATCTCCGCACGCTCGCCAACGGCGAGAATGACGCCGCCGGTGCGGGGCACCTTGCGGCCGGAGGCGAGGAACCAGCCCCTGGCATATCCCTCCTTCACCCAGGCCATATGCGGCTCCATATGCTTGTCGGCCTCTTCGTTCGGCTTCACATAGGTCAGGGCGAGGATCAGCATGGTCAGTCCTTTTGCAGCGAGGCGCGGATCAGCCCGCGCAACGAATTTCCAACGAAAAGCGTACCTTCGTCCAACTCGTCGGGCGTGATGCGGCCGACGCGGGCCTTGCGCTGGCAGATGAGTTCGGTGCGCAACACACCGGCGAGCAGGCCGCAGGAGATCGGCGGAGTCCTGAGGATGCCGGAGCCGTCATCAAGGAAGACGGAAGTGATGGTTCCCTCGCATACTTCCTGCCGCTCGTTGAGCATGATGACTTCATCCGCCTGCTGCTGCAGGAACTCGGCACGCGCCGCTTCATACACAGCACGGCGTGTGGTCTTGATGCGCAGCAGCTTGTCAGTGGAATTGAGACGTGTGCCGGCGAGACGGAGTTTCCAGATTGTATCTTGCGGCAGTGGCGTGAAGGGGGCGGTGGTAACGTCGATCCGACCCTCTCGATCGAAAGTCAGCCTGATACGGCGAGGTCCCTTTTCTTCGATTACCGCCGCTTCCAGCTTCGCGACCACGTCCATCGGCTCGGGAAAACCGATGCGACGGGCGGAGCGGGAGAGGCGGGCGAGATGAAGACGGAGGCGAATGAAGCCTTCGTCCGGTTGCCAGCGCAGGGTTTCGATCAGCGAAAAACCTGTCATCGGCCAATCCATTGGTCGCCGACGGCAAAGCGGGCCTTGAGCAGGCATTCCTCATATTCGGCTTCAGCTGTGGAATCGAAGACGATGCCGCCGCCGACATTGAAGACTGCTTTGCCGCCGTCAAACAGCGTCATGGTACGGATGGCGACTGAAAAGCGCATCGCGCCGCCGGGCGAGATCATGCCAATTGTGCCGCAATAGGCATCGCGTGGACCGCCCTCAAGGTCGTGTAGGATCTCCATGGCGCGGATCTTCGGCGCACCTGTTATCGAGCCGCAGGGAAAAAGGGCGGCAAAGATGTCGCGGATGGAAAGATCGGGCAGGAGCTTCGCCTGAACGTGGCTGACCATCTGGTGGACGGTCGGATAGGTCTCGATTTCGAAGAGTTTTGGAACGTCCAGCGTGCCGACTTCGGTGATGCGCGAGATATCGTTGCGCAAGAGGTCGACGATCATGCGGTTTTCCGCTTGCGTCTTGATATCGGCCCTCATCGCTTCAACGATTTCGGCATCTTCGGCCGGTGTCGCGCCGCGTTTGGCCGTACCTTTCATCGGATGCGTCTCGATCCAGCCATCTTCGTCGGTGCGGAAAAACAGCTCCGGTGAACGGGAAAGAATGATGGGGCCGCCGAGATCGGCAAACGCGCCATATTTCACGGGCTGGCGATCGATCAGCGACCAGAAGGCGGCCAGCGGATCGCCGCTCCAGCGGGCCACGATCGGCATGGTCAGGTTGGCCTGATAGATATCGCCGAGGCGCAGATGCCGGTGCAGGCGGTCGAAACGCTCTTTATATATATCGAAATTCCAGCCGGCCCTCGGTGCGGTCAGGAATTCCTCGTTTTCGTGCCGCTGCCGCGGCCTTGCGAGAGGATGACCGTCCGGCTGAGGAGCATCGAAGACGCCGAACACCAGCAGCGGTGTCTTGCGGTTGTCCTCAGCGAAGGGAGCAAGCTTTTCTTCGAAGAGATGACCGGCTTCGTAAGCGATATAGCCGGCAAGCCATTTGCCTGCCTGTCGCGCCTCTTCCATCCGCTTGAGCGCCGGCAGGAATTCCGCCTTCGTGCGGGCGATGATCATGCTGGTCGGACCGGCGAAGAGCATGACTTCGCCGGTCGTGTCGTCCCGGAACAGGATGAAAGGTTCAGAGGCTGCCATTGCCTTTTCCAGCGAAACTGCAGGTTTCGGCGGTCTTATGCCTTGTCCAGTGCCTCAAGTTCGTCGATCAAGCCTTCGATCATCGACAGGCCCTTGCTCCAGAAGGAAGGATCCGTCGCATCCAGGCCAAAGGGCTTCAGCAGTTCGGAATGATGCTTGGTGCCGCCGGCCTTCAGCATGTCGAAATACTTGTCCTGAAAGCCCTTCTCGGCCTTCTGATAGACGGCATAGAGCGAGTTCACCAGGCAGTCGCCGAAGGCATAGGCGTAGACATAGAAGGGCGAGTGGATGAAGTGGGGGATATAGGCCCAGTAGGTCTCATAACCTTCGGAAATCTTGATCGCCGGGCCGAGGCTTTCCGACTGGACGGAAAGCCAGAGTTCGCCGATATCGTCGGCGGTCAATTCACCGGCCTTGCGGGCGGTGTGGACCTTGCGCTCGAACTCGTAGAAGGCGATCTGGCGTACGACCGTGTTGATCATGTCCTCGACCTTCTGGGCAAGCATGGCCTTGCGCTCGCGCTTGTCGCTCGTGCGTTCGAGCAGCGCGCGGAAGGTCAGCATCTCGCCGAAGACGGAAGCTGTTTCGGCGAGCGTCAGTGGCGTCTGGCACATGAGGGCGCCTTGCGCGCCGGCAAGAACCTGATGAACGCCGTGGCCGAGTTCGTGGGCGAGCGTCATCACATCGCGCGGCTTGCCCATATAGTTGACGAGTACATACGGATGGGCCGACGGAACGGTCGGATGAGCAAAGGCACCGGGCGCCTTGCCGGGGCGAACGGGGGCGTCGATCCATTGTTCGTCAAAGAAGCGCTTGGCGATTTCAGCCATTTCTGGCGCGAAATTCCCATAGGCGGACAGCACTGTGTCCCTGGCTTCGGTCCAGGAAATGACAGCACCAGAGGTTTCCGGAAGCGGCGCATTGCGATCCCAGAAGTTCATCTGCTCCATGCCGAGCCATTTCGCCTTCATCTTGTAGTAGCGATGCGAGAGGCGCGGATAGGCTTCCTTGACGGCGGCTGCAAGCGCATCGACTACTTCGCGCTCGACGCGGTTCGCCAGGTGGCGGCTGTCGGCAATGTCTTCGAAGCCGCGCCAGCGATCGGCGATATCCTTGTCCTTGGCGAGCGTATTGGTGATGAGCGTAAAGATGCGGATGTTGGTCTTGAAGGTTTCGGCGAGCGCCATTGCCGCCTTGCGGCGCACTTCCGGATCCTTTTCCTGCAGCATGTTCAGCGCCACTTCCAGCGGCAGCTTCTCGCCGTCGATCTCGAAGCGCAGTTCCGCCATCGTCTCATCGAAGAGACGGTTGAAGGCGGCAGCTGATGTCATCGACTTTTCGAGGAAGAGTTGCTCAAGCTGGTCTTCGAGCTGGTAGGGCTTGTCCTTGCGCAGGTCGACCAGCCAGGGGCGGTAATGGCCGGCAAGCGGATCGTTCGCCATGCAGGCATCGATCGCCGCATCGTCGATGCGGTTGAGTTCGAGAGCGAAGAACAGCAAGCGGCCGGAATAGTCGGTAAGCTTGGCCTGGACGTCGCCGTAAAGCTTGCCGTTTGCCGGGTTGGACGTATCGGAGAAATAGGTAAGGCCGGCGAAGGAGCCGAGGCGGCCCATGATATCGTCGAGCGCCTCATATTCCTTCAGCGCCTGGCCGATGCCTTCCTCGCCCTTCTTCGCGGCTGCTTCGGCAAGTTTGCCCTTCCATTTGTCTTCGAAAGCGGAAGCGGCCTTGCCGGCCTTTTCCATATCGGCAACGAAGGCGGTGGAGGTGGCCGAGGGGTAGAGATCCTGCAGCCGCCAAGAGGGAAGCTCGCCCAGAGCCGGGTCCGATGCTGCAGCGGGAGCCGTTGCCGAAAGGTGAAGATCGGCATGCGCAAGCATATGTCTCATGGGGCGGTTCCTCTTCCTCTTTTATGACAGGTCTGACTGTCTAAGCGTCGTAACGCCTGTCAGCAAGGGTTTTTCGGCGCGAAAAAGGCCCTGTTACGGCACGAAAACGGCCGGTCATAACAGTTAAAATGCAATTGTTTCTCAAAACAGGATGTTCAAGCCTTTCTGTCAGAGTGCGCTTCATGGTTTCGCATGAAGTGAGGCGACAATGACCGGTTACAATGAGCTCAAAGGGGCAGGGCAGATCCTCGTGGTCGAGGACGATCCCGTGCAGCGCCGTCTGCTCAAGAACGCGATCGAGCGTAGCGGCCATGTGGTGCATCAGGCCGAGAACGGCCGCATCGGGCTGGAGATGGTGAAGCGTGATCCCGCCCTTTTCAATGTCATCGTGCTCGACCTGATGATGCCGGAAATGACCGGCCTCGAATTTCTCGAAGCTCTGCATGATTTCGGCACGCAGATCCCGGTCATCGTACAGACGGGGCAGGGCGGCATCGAAACGGTCGTGCAGGCCATGCGCGCCGGTGCCTTCGATTTCGTCGTCAAACCGGTCTCTCCGGAACGCATCAATACGTCGATCTCCAATGCCATGAAGCTCGACCACCGCGAGGTGAAAGCCCGCGCCGGCCGCCGTTCGCGCTCGGGTTCCGTCGGCTTCGATGATATCGTTTCGGCAAGCCCGGCGATGATCCGCGTGATCGATCTGGCGCAGCGCGCCTCGCAGTCCAACATTCCGGTCGTTCTCGAAGGCGAATCAGGCGTCGGCAAGGAGTTGGTGGCACGCGCCATCCAGTCGGGCGGCGATCGCGCCAGCAAGCCGTTCGTGACGGTCAATTGCGGCGCCATTCCGCACAATCTCGTCGAAAGCATCCTCTTCGGTCACGAGAAGGGTGCGTTTACCGGCGCGACCGAAAAGCATATCGGCAAGTTCATGGAAGCCGACGGCGGCACCATCTTCCTCGACGAGATCGGCGACCTGCCGCTCGAGGTGCAGGTGAAGCTTCTGCGCGCCGTTCAACAGGGCGAGATCGAGACCGTGGGTGCGCGCACTGCACACAAGGTGAATGTTCGCCTCATCTCGGCGACGAACAAGGATCTGATCGAAGAGGTCAAGAACGGCCACTTCCGCGAAGACCTCTACTATCGCCTGAACGTCTTCCCGATCACCATTCCGGCGCTGCGCAAGCGCAAGGAGGACATTCCGCATCTGGTGCGCGTCTTTGCCGAACGCTTCTCAAGCGAGCAGAAGAACGGCCGGCGCATGACGGTCAATGCCGGCGCGCTGGCACTGCTGACCGCCTATGACTGGCCTGGCAATATCCGCCAGCTCGAAAACGCGATCTTCCGGGCTGTCGTGCTTGCCGAGGGTCCGGAACTGACTGAAGCGGATTTCCCGCAGATCGCCGCCCAGCTTCCAAATTACGAGGTCGTGGATCACCTGGCGCTCGTTGCCGACAATTCGCACCTCGATCCGGACGCAGAATTTCCCGAGGATTATCCGGCGGAATCCGTCGCCGACACGATGCGCCGCGGGACTGACGCTTCCGACAACGCAATATCGAGTGTCAATCCATCTGGTGACGTTCGGCGTCTTGCCGATGTCGAGGAAGAATTGATTCGTTTTGCCCTGAAGTTCTACCGAGGGCAAATGAGTCAAGTGGCAAGAAAGCTAGGTATCGGGCGATCCACACTTTATAGAAAGCTCAAGGACTACGGCATTGACCCCGACAATCCTCAGAAAGATGCGGCATAAGCGCCTTTTTATTAAGAATGGGGCAACCATATTTCGTTACCATCCATAAACCACTTGTTAGCGGCTCGTTCACTATGTAAAGAAAAGGTTGATCATGTGTGGCATTTTTGCCATCGTGTGACCGCAATTGACAGCCATTTGAGACAGCACGGGACATTGACTGTCTGACGGGGATCGAGTTGCCGAATTTGAATGGGAATACCAAGCTTTCGCGCTTGAGTTGGCGCTTGTGCGCCAAGATTGGCGGAAGGGCAGTTAGGACGGCAGCGGCCGCCCTTCTTGCGCTCGCGGTTTCCTCACCTCTATTCGTAAGCACACCGTCTCAGGCTGCAGGCGATACCCGCAGCTTGAAGCTCTATTTCATCCATACCGGTGAAAAGGCAGTCATTACCTACAAGCGAAACGGCAAGTTCGACCCCAAGGGTCTTGAGCAGCTCAACCGCTTCCTTCGCGACTGGCGCAAGAATCAGCCGACGAAGATGGACCCGCGCCTCTTCGACCTCATCTGGGAAGTTTACCGCCAGTCCGGCTCCAGGGATTACATCAACGTCGTCTGCGGTTTCCGCTCTCCCGGCACCAACGAGATGCTGCGTGGACGTTCGCGCAATTCCGGCGTCGCCGAGAAGAGCCAGCATATGCTCGGCAAGGCTATGGATTTCTTCATTCCCGACGTGAAGCTCGCCACGCTGCGCGGTATCGGCATGAAGATGCAGGTCGGCGGCGTCGGCTTCTATCCGAAGTCCGGTTCGCCTTTCGTCCATATGGATGTCGGTGGCGTTCGCGCCTGGCCGCGCATGAGCCGTGACGAGCTGGTCAGGCTCTTCCCCGACGGCAATACCATTCATATTCCTGCCGATGGCAAGCCGCTGCCGGGCTACCAGCAGGCAATGGCCGATTACAAGCGCCGCGTGGCGAACGGCAGCCAGATCATGATGGCTAGCGCCGGCGCTTCCGTTTCCGATGACGAACCTCGCAAGCAGAAGACGCTGTTTGCCTACCTCTTCGGCGGTGGCGCCGACGAGGAAGAGGATAATTCGGAGGACAGCACGCCGGTGGCCGTCGCCAAGGCAACGCCGCCGAAGCCTGAGGCAGTCCCGGCAGCTGATGAACCTCAGCAACAGACCGAAGTCGCAAGCGTGAATGCACCGGTGCCGCAGGTTCGTCCGGCCTTCAGCAACCAGCTTGCCGGCAACGAGGTTGCCAATGCACTGGTGCCGCCGTCCGCAGGTAATGCTGCCCAGCAGGCCCTTGCCGCGATGCCGGCCGGCCAGCCGCAAGAGCCTGAGCATTTCGCCGATCTCAGTGGTTACAGCATTCCGGTTCCGTCGCTCCTTGGGCAGCGCCGTTCCCCGGGTGACGCCGAACTCGCCTCTGTCGATCCGAACCTGATGTCGACAGGCGTTCCGATGCCAGCCGAACGTCCGGCCGTTGCCGAAAACCTGCTTGCTGCACAGGATGCCGATCCTGAAGCGGGTGAAGACGAAGCCGATCAGGATACGCTTTCGCCCGCCATGGCGGCGGCGCTGGCAAAACAGCAGGATCAGAGTGGCGCTGCTGAGGTCGCTATGAACGCGTCTTCCGAGCCACAGACCGTGGAGCAGGCAATCAATGCTGCCGCCCCGAAGAACCCGCCGGCACTCGACAAGCCGCCGCTGCAGCTTGCAGCACTTGCTCCGATGACGAAGTCAGCAAACTTTGCTGCTCCTGTCGCGGCGCCAAAGCCTGTTGCCGTCGAGAACCCGGTCGCACAGGGCCTGCCCACCAAGGGCGGTCGTCCGACGAAGCAGGAAGCGGTGGCCGCCGATGAAAGCCGGCAGACCGTTCGCACGGAACCGAAGCTGACGCAGAAGATGATCTCGCAGTGGGCTCTGACCAATGCGCGCCTCGAAATGGCGTCCAAGAAGGTGCAGGCTCCGCGCTTCGTCAGCCAGGAGCTGCGCGCTCAGCCAACCTCGGTCTATGCCGAAGGCTTCCAGAAGACTGCTTCGATCGATCCTGGCCGCTTCAGTGGTACGGCTGTCAACTTCATGGAAGTGCGTAAATTCAATACGCGCTGATCCGCTAGATCTTGAAATAACAGAAGCCGCTGGATCGTCTCCGGCGGCTTTTTGTTTTAGGGCAGCGGCAGGGCGAAAATGCGCTGGCGTTTGAAGGAGCCAAAAGAAAAGCCGCCATGAAGGCGGCTCTCTGAAAATATGGCTGGATCGCCCTCAGCCTTCCGGCGGAGACTCGATCATGCCGAGCGCATGCAGATAGGTATCGAGGATTGCATCCTCTTCCATGCGTTCCTGCTCGTCCTTCTTGCGCAGCGCAACGACCTTCTTGAGGATCTTGGTGTCGAAGCCCATGCCCTTGGCTTCGCCATAGACGTCCTTGATGTCGTCGGCGATGGTCTTCTTTTCTTCTTCCAGGCGTTCGATACGCTCGACAAAAGCGCGAAGCTGATCGCGAGCGACGCCATGTGCATCAGACATCGTGTTCTCCTGATTTCGGGATATGCATCGGGTTGCCAGTGACTGCCGCGAAGTGTCGCCAGCGTCAAGGCGCTTTGAGACCGTATGGCCTATTTGTGCGGGTTGTTCACCTCAAAAGCTGCCTTTTGCACAGGCGATGCTTCGGACTGGTGAAGGTTCTTCCAATCTTCATAGGGCATGCCGTAGACAATCTCGCGCGATTCGCCTTTCGTCATGGGAACGCCTTCGGCTTCCGCAGCCTCGCGATACCAGTTGGACAGGCAGTTGCGGCAGAAGCCGGCGAGATTCATGAGATCGATGTTCTGCACGTCGGTTCGTTCGCGAAGATGCGCAACGAGCCGGCGGAAGGCGGCCGCTTCGAATTCCGTCTGCTGTTCTTTGCTGAGTGTGGTCATGGTCAGGTCCTTTCACTCAATAGGGGCCGGTGCGTGACGCGTGCACGCTGTATGCATGAAGGGCCGGATCGGCGTTCATCTCCGCAAAGATCGCGGCCAGGCGCACCGCCCATTCCTCGATGCCGGCCTCATCGCTGATGAGGTCCTGACGCACTTCCAGAAGCGCGTGCGGAATGCCCGTTATCATGCAATGACGATACATAGTGTCGCCCTTCAGGGCGCCGTCATAGGGCTCGTTGTCGCCGATGACGAGATCGGGATCGGCCCGCAGCTTTTCAAGCAACGGGGCGACGGCGCGGTGGTCGTTGTCCCAGAGCACTGCTGCATGCCAGGGGCGGGGAACACCCTTCCAGGCGGGCGTGAAGGAGTGGAGGGACAGGACCAGCGGCGCCTTTCCGGTCGCGTTCGCCGCCCTGTCGATCGTCTCCGACACGGCATTGTGATAGGGCCTGTGGAAGGTTTCGATCCGGTAGTTCCACTCCTCTTCGGATATCGGATGGTTGCCGGAGATGATGGCGCCGTCGGAGATTTTCATGATCAGGGTCGGGTCATCCTCACCCCTGTTGGGGTCGATCAGCAGGCGCGAAAAGCCGCCGAGCACGCCCGGCACGCCCAGTCGTGCGCACAGCTTGCGGGCAAGGCCCTCAATGCCGATGTCGTAAGCGATGTGCCTGGAGAAGGCGCTTTCCGGCAGGCCGAGCTGGCCATAGGGTTCCGGCAGGCGGTTCATGGCATGATCGCCGAGGATCACCATGCCTTTGTCATGTTGACCGGGTAGGGTTTCGAAGGATTGGAAGTGGTCCATCAGGAAATTGCCGATTGTCATTTCGCGTCTTCGCTCAGTGATCGCATGCGCGTTCGGCCGGTTCAAGCGCGATGGGCGGGCCGGCGCGACAAGATGCGCCCGATAGGCGGTTATGAAAGGAAATATAATCGATTAGCATTGCGTTGACTTTCGCTTGACGGCGGCGCAAGAAGACACGGATAACGAATAACCGTGGAGCTATTTGGGAGCCGTGTTGATCCAAGCTGCGCCAAGTTTCCTCACGCGGTCCGGACCGATGGTTCGTCTCGCATTGTTCGCTCTTGCAGCCGTCTCGCCGTTCTTCATTGCAGATGCCGCGCGCGCGGATTTCCGTGTATGCAACGGCACGCAAAATCTGGTTGGCGTTGCGATCGGATACCGGGCGAAGGAAGGTTGGGTCACAGAAGGTTGGTGGCAGGTGCCAGCAACGACCTGCGCCACGCTGATCGAGGGAGAATTACAGTCGCGTTATTATTACCTCTACGCAGAAGATGCCGCCCGGGGAGGCCGATGGACGGGTGATGTGCAGATGTGCGTAGCGGAAAACGAATTCAAGATCGCGGGCGTGCAGGACTGCTATGCTCGGGGTTATCAGAAAATGGGATTCAAGGAATACGATACGGGCCGCCAGGGAAGCTGGATGGTTCAACTCTCCGACACCCCAGGGACGCAAGAAAGCCAGAATTGATGAAGCGTAACCGCAAAGTTAAAATCCTCGCCACCCTCGGACCCGCCTCTTCCGAGGAATCGATGATCGAGAAGCTGCACCAGGCCGGTGCGGATATTTTCCGCATCAACATGAGCCATGCAAGCCATGATGTGATGCGCACACTCGTGCAGCGTATCCGCGCCGTCGAGGCCCGTTCGGGCCGGCCGATCGGCATTCTGGCTGACCTCCAGGGCCCGAAGCTGCGCGTCGGCAAGTTTGCCGATGTGAAAGTGGAGCTGAAGCCTGGCCAGACCTTTACGCTCGATAACAACGACACTCCCGGTGACAACACCCGCGTTTTCCTGCCGCATCCCGAAATTCTCGAAGCCGTGCAGCCGGGCCATCGCCTGCTGATTGATGATGGCAAGCTGGCACTGCGCGCTGAAAAGTGCGACGGCAAGAGCATCGTCACCACGGTTATCGCTGGTACCAGCATTTCCGACCGCAAAGGCGTCAGCCTGCCGGACACACTGCTCGGCGTCGGCGCGCTGACCGACAAGGACCGTGTCGATCTCGATGCTGTTCTGGCAACCGACGATGTCGACTGGGTGGCGCTCTCCTTCGTTCAGCGCCCCGACGACCTCGCCGAGGTCCGCAAGATCGCCCGCGGTCGCGTCGGCATCATGTCGAAGATCGAAAAGCCGCAGGCTCTGGAGCGTATCGAGGAAATCATCGAGCTTTCCGACGCCCTGATGGTCGCCCGCGGCGACCTTGGCGTCGAAATGCCGCTCGAAGCCGTCCCCGGCATCCAGAAGCAGCTCATCCGCGCCTGCCGCCGTTCCGGCAAGCCGGTGGTTGTTGCCACGCAGATGCTGGAATCGATGATTTCTTCGCCGGTTCCGACCCGTGCCGAAGTCTCCGACGTTTCCATCGCCGTCTTCGAAGGCGCCGATGCGATCATGCTTTCGGCCGAATCGGCTTCCGGTGCTTATCCGGTTGAAGCCGTCTCGATGATGGCCTCGATTGCGAGCACGGTCGAGAAGGATCCGCACTATTCGGGCATCATCTATGCGCAGCGCGCCCAGCCAGAAGCAACCGGTGCGGATGCCATCTCGCTTGCCGCCCGTCAGATTGCCGAGACGCTGAAGCTGTCGGCTATCGTCTGTTACACCTCGTCCGGTACGACGGGTCTGCGCGCTTCGCGCGAGCGCCCGCAGGTTCCGATCATTGCGCTGTCGCCGATCATCAAGACGGCCCGTCGCCTCTCCGTTGTTTGGGGCATGCACTGCGTCGTGACGCATGACGCGACCGACCTCGATGACATGGTCAACCGCGCCTGCCGTATCGTCGCTTCGGAAGGCTTCGGCAAGCCGGGCGATCGCATCATCATCTCTGCCGGCGTACCGCTCGGCACACCGGGCGCGACCAACATGTTGCGCATCGCCTATATCGGTTCCGACGGCCAGAGCGGCATCTGATCGCTTTCAAGTCTGAAAAAAAAGCGCTCCTCGAAAGAGGGGCGCTTTTTTGTTTTGCGAATTTGCCTGTGCTGCCTCAGCCCCGGGCGAGGTGGCCGACGCGATAGATCTGGTTGGTGTTCGAGGCAGGCGGAGCTTCTGCGTGGAGCCCGAAACGCACCGTCGCCCAATCATACGGATCGAAGGCGACGATACAGGCAAGCGCGTGGCTGTCGCGGGTGGCTTGTTTTGCCAGGTCAACCTCCTGCTGTCGCAGGTCGGATAGAGAAGCATGCGGTTCGATCGCGAGATGTTCGCTGTCAGCAAAGCGGGCGGCGGCAAGGTCGGGTGAGACATGAGCATGCCAGACGATCCAATGGCGAATCCGCGGCCGGCCGAAGGCGTCGCTCAGTGCGGCAAAGCCCGGCCCGCAGATGAAGCTGCTGGCGCCTTCCGGCTGATCCCAGAGATAAAAAGGTGCGTACAGGTTTTCCCGACTGCCGTATTCCCCCTGACGAGCACTGAGAAAGGCCTTGAAACCGAGCTGTGGGAAGCCATTCATCGCCGGGCCTTTGTCGCGTATGCGGCGATCGATGATCTCCATGTCGTAATCTGCTGGGAGGGTGAAGGAATATTGCATGGCTATCATGGTTGCGGTTCCCCATTGTCGTGCCAGTCGACGAAACGTCCGTTCTCAAATCCCTGGATGCTGAGATAGCTGAAGGGACTGTCGGCTGACGCGCCATGCCAATGAAGCTCATCGGCGGCGAACCATATTGCGTCACCGGTTCTGACCTCCTCGGCAGGTTCGCCCTTCCGCTGCACGAGACCGACACCCGAGAGGACGTAAAGAAGCTGGCCGCGGGGATGCGTATGCCAGTGGGTGACCGTGCCGGGATCAAGCGTTGCGCGCATGGCGGTATTCTCTCCGTCGATCTCGCTTTCGAGCAGCATTTCAACCCAGAAGGACCTATTGGCAATGCCTTCGGGAGAACGGACGGCACCGCCGGGACGGCGGACCGTCATCGTCTTCGGGTTGCCCGTGCTCATGCCGGGACTCCCCTGGCACGCGCTTCCCATCCGGGCTCGGCCATCTGCGCCAGGCCGTCGCCGAAGGACCATTCGTCCGGTTCGCTGGTGGAGATGACGATCATGACATCTTCCGGGCGCAAGCCGGGGGAGTGATGCAATAGTTCAACGGTTCGGCGGAAGAGAGCCTTGCGCATTTCCGTCGTGCGCGGCTTGCCGGTCGTGATCGAAATCAGCACGAAATCATCGGAGCGCGGACCGGCAAGGTAATTGCGATCGAAGATCAGTTCACCCGGTTCATGCTGGTGGATGATCTGGAAGCGATCGGCCGGCGGCACATTGAAGGTCTCGACCATGGCCTGATGGATGCTGTCCGAAAGGGCGCGCAGGTAGTCCGGCGATTTGCCCTTCAGAAGAGAGATACGAGCGAATGGCATTGATGCCTCCTTGTTCTTTGTCTTGACAGGAGAAGCATGCCACGACACCATGGTGCGAAAAATCAGAATTTTATGAATTGATCATCCTGAAAATCGGGATTGTGTGATGCGGCGGATAACATTCGACCTGGACGTGCTGAGGACCTTCGCGACCGGCATGGATCTCGGCAATTTCGCCAGGGCGGCGGACCGGCTGGGGCGCTCGACCTCGGCGGTTAGTGCGCAACTCAAGAAGCTGGAGGAGCAAGCCGCTACACCGATTTTCCGCAGATCCGGGCGTGGATTGGCGCTGACAGAAGCCGGAGAGACGATGCTTGCCTATGCCAGGCGATTGCTCGATCTGAACGACGAGGCAGTCGCCGCGGTGCAGAGTGTCGAGCTGGAAGGCTGGGTGCGGCTCGGCCTGCAGGAAGACTTCGGCGAGAACTTGCTGCCTGAAGTGCTCGGACGCTTCGCCCGGGCGCACCCGAAGGTGCGGATCGAGGCCCGCGTGGTGCGCAATGCCGAGCTTCTCGAACGGGTGACGACGGGTAAGCTCGATCTTGCACTCGCCTGGAGCACCGGCACCTTTACCGCGCATTGCGAGCATATTGCCGACGTACCTATGCGCTGGATCGGCCCGGCGAATGGCCTGCCGGCATGGGCGACTGGAAGCGGCGAGCCGATGCCGCTCGCCTCGCTCGAAGCTCCGTGCCTGCTTAGGAACGCCGCGACGAAGGTGCTGGACGAGGCCAGCATTTCCTGGCGCCTGTCCTTTATCAGTCCGAGCCTTGGTGGCCTCTGGGCAGCGACTGCCGCGGGTTTGGGCATTACGGTGCGCACGCCCATCGGGCTGCCCGCCAAGGTGCGGATGCTGGCGCCCGGTGAAGCGGGCCTGCCGGAGTTGCCGAAACTCGGGCTGGTTTTGCATCGCGCAGAGGCGGAGCCGGATGCTGCAACGGCGCGACTGGCGGAGTTGGTGCTGCAATCGGTGCATGACGCAGTACGGGATGTTTCTACACCCTCCGATCAGGAAAAGGGATTGAGGCGAGCCGGGTGAGGTGTTGACCCTCCCCGCGGAAGCCGCTAGCTTTTCTTCGCTATGAAAATGATCACTCTCAACATCGCTACGGTCTTCTTCTTGAGCCTCTAAGGCTCTGCCATTGGCAAAGGAGATGCGGCCGCTTCACCAGCCGGTTGGCTGGAGCGTTGCCGTGGACTGTAACCACCCTGCATCAGGCGAATGAATGGTGCCGGCAGGGTCTGGCGATAGAGAGATTTTTCATGACATCCACCGATTACCCGCCAGCGCTCAGCGCGGCGCAGATCGAGCAATTCATCGAGGACGGCTTCGTACGGATCGATGCTGCTTTTCCCCGCGACGTAGCCGAAGAAGCCCGTGCCATCATGTGGCGGGATATTCCCTTCGATCCCCATGATCCGAAAACCTGGGTGCGGCCGGTCGTCCGGCTTGCCGGCTATGGCGGCGGGCCGTTCGAGACGGCGGTCAACATGCCCGTGCTGCATTCTGCTTTCGATCAGCTCGTCGGCAAGGGGCGCTGGGAGCCGCGGAGCGGTCTTGGCAGCTTCCCGGTCCGCTTTCCACATCCGGACGATCCCGGCGATGCCGGCTGGCATGTGGACCTGAGCTTTTCGGGAGAGGACGGAAATCCCGACGAGCAGCGGGATTTTTCCGCCTGGCGGGTGAATATCAACTCACGCGGACGGGCGCTCCTGATGCTCTTCCTGTTCTCGGATGTC
The DNA here is from genome assembly GCF_014193955.1 of Rhizobium sp. BK379. Lineage (NCBI taxonomy): Bacteria > Pseudomonadati > Pseudomonadota > Alphaproteobacteria > Hyphomicrobiales > Rhizobiaceae > Rhizobium > Rhizobium sp. BK379. The sequence goes on along the minus strand of NZ_JACIAD010000008.1, from coordinate 163,165 downwards.
GGCGAGGAAGACGCGCCGACGCGTATCCGGGTCGGGTCGCACAAGGATATCGCAAGGCTACTGGAGCCGGCTGGTGAGGCCGGCATGGCGCATCTGTGGCTGGAGCATGTGGGGGAGGACAGGCCGCTTGCTCTGGCGACGGGGCAAGCGGGTACGGTCTATCTGTGCCATCCGTTCCTCATCCATGCAGCACAGATGCACCGCGGCGAGGAACCGCGCTTCATGGCGCAGCCGGGCCTCGCACCTTCCGAGCCGCTAAGGCTTGTGCGTGATGATGGCGACTATTCGCCTGTCGAAATCGCCATCCGCCAAGCGCTTCAGGAGGGATAAGCCAGAGACGATGCATCCGGCCCTGCCGGGTGCATCACGCTTGCAGTTCCTGCTGCGCGGCCCTGCGGATTGCTTGCGGCGGTTGACCGAAGGCGCGCAGGAAAGCGCGGCGCATGCGTTCACGATCGGCAAAGCCGGTTTCGCGGGCGACGGTATCTATCGGATGGCGGCCCTGTTCCATCATCAGGCGGGCCGCTTCCAGCCGCAGGTTCTCGACAGCCTTGGCCGGCGACTGACCCGTTTCGGCGCGGAAGGCGCGGCTGAACTGGCGGGGGCTGAGATGTGCGGCTTCGGCCAGTTCTTCGACGGAGAGCGTCGCTTTCAGATTGCTGCGCGCATGGGCAAGCGCCTTCTGGATGCGGTCGGATTTCGGCTCCAGTTCCAGAAGGGCTGAAAATTGCGACTGGCCGCCGGCGCGACGGTGATAGACGACGAGCTTGCGGGCAACGGCGCGGGCGATCTCCAGCCCGTGATCCTTCTCGACCATGGCGAGCGCCAGGTCGACGCCGGCGGTCATGCCGGCAGAGGTCCAGACGGAGCCGTCGATGATGTAGATGCGGTCTTCTTCCATTCGGATTGCCGGGTAGCGGCTTTGCAGGTCACGGGCGAGGTACCAATGGGTCGTGGCGCGGCGGCCGTCGAGAATGCCGGCATCGGCGAGCAGGAAAGCACCGGTGCAGATCGATGCGAGGCGACGGGTGGCGGCAAGCGCGGCGCGAATGAATTTTGCTTCCGCCTCGTTGGGAAGCTTGATGTCGGGTGCACCCGTAACGATCAGCGTGTCGAAAGCGGGATCGCCGAAAGCCTCTGTCTCGACGATCATGCCGAGAGAATTGGCGATGGGGCCGCCGGTCTCCGAGAGATAACGGATGTCGTAGACCTTTTCGCCGATCTCGAGATTGGTGAATTCGAAGGCCGAGGCGGCAGCGAGGCTCATGATCTGAAAGCCGGGAAAGAGCAGGAAACCGATTTGCTGCATGGTCATCATGTCCTGAAAAGTGGATGTCCTAAAAAGTGGTATATATGACATTTAGGACGCAGACAATCGGGCGTAAAACTCTCCTCAAGCGCAAGGCATCGGGCCGGCGTACAAAATGGAGAAACGATCATGGCACATGAAGACAAGGGTACCGCACTGGTCACCGGCGCATCCTCGGGCATCGGCGCAATCTACGCACATCGTCTGGCAAGGCAGGGCTACAATCTCATCCTCGTCGCCCGCAATGGCGAGCGGCTGAAGACGCTGGCAAATCGGCTGGCCGATGAAACGGGCCGCACGGTCGAGACGCTGTCTGCCGATCTCGGCAAGAAGGAAGATCTCGCAAAAGTCGAGAAGGTACTGAAGGAAGACCAGAGCATCACCATGCTCGTTAACAATGCCGGCTTCGGCGGCACCGCACCGCTGCTGGGCTCCGACGTCGACAAGATGCAGGAAATGGTCGATATCAACGTGAGCGCGGTGATGCGGCTGACTTATGCGGCTGTGCCCGGCCTCGTTGCTCGCGGTGGGGGCACCATCATCAATATTGCCTCGATCGTCGCGATCGCGCCTGAAATCCTGAATGGTGTCTACGGCGGCACGAAAGCCTTTGTACTCGCCTTCAGCCAGTCGCTGAAGCATGAGCTTGCCGACAAGAATATCCGCGTTCAGGCCGTGCTGCCGGGCGCCACGGCCACCGAATTCTGGGGCATTGCCGGCACGCCGGTCGAGCATCTGCCAGGCGAAATCGTCATGTCCGCCGAAAACATGGTCGACGCGTCGCTGGCAGGTCTTGCCGAGGGTGAATTTGCAACGATCCCGGCGCTTGAAGATGCCGGCCTGCTCGCTGCTTATGAGCAGGCCCGTCAGGCGCTGATGCCGAACCTGTCGCGTTCGGTGCCGGCTCCGCGCTACAAGGTTGCCTGAGAGCAAGAATAGAGAACGCCAATGTCCGCAGCAGGTGCTGCGGACATTTTTTCTATTGCGGGAGATCGCTGCGGAAGGCTGCCGCCACCATCTCCGCGAGACTGTCGTGGATAGCCGCGCGGTTTGTTCCTTCGGGATCCTGGCAGAGAGGTTCTTCACCTTCCTCGCGAAGAATAGAGGCGCCTGCCGGCTTGCACTCGCTGAAGGCGCTGTATTGCAAAGCGTTCACAATCAGATCGTAGCGTGCACCGGATATTGCGCTTTTCAGATCCGATGCGCGCAGCCCCGGCCAGACGGTTTTCGGTGTGCCGAGATTGATGAGCCGCACCGGGATCGATATCTGCGCGAGGCTTTCGGGTGTGAAACTGGCGCCGAATTCAGGATCGATAACAACGGCTGCCTTCACCCGTGGGTCGAGATGAGAGCGGGTGAGTTTCTGCCTGTCGACGGAATGGAGATCGATGCCGGCGGTGGCGAACTCGACACAGTCGATACCGGTGCCACCGGGGTCGCAGGAGCGCGCAAAGCTTTCCGGGTCGAGGTTGCCGCCTGCAATCGAAAGCGCGGATGTTCCGCCGACCAGAAAGCCCAGAACGCCGATGCGGTTGCGGTCTATCCCGCCGGACAGCGTGTCGTCCCTTTCGATTGCCGTCAGGGCAGCGGAGAGATCGGCAGGCCGCAGCCATATCTCGCGGATGCTCTCCTGGCTCGTCATCGTATGCGGATCCGGCTGTCGCATCATTGCCACCACGAAGCCCTTCGAAGCGAGGCGCGATGCCATCCAGGCGCCAATGAATGGACCGGATTTCAGGCCGCCATGAGAAAGCAGGATCAAGGGATGACTGCCGGCAGCTTTAGGTGCGTCCTGCCGGGCGATCTCGCCTTTGAAAAGCGGGCTGTCGCCGACCAGAACGGGAGTACCGCCTTTTGTGGCCGGATACCAAAGCGTGATGTCCATGATGCCGTGCCGCTCGGCAACGGGGACCGATAGAAAGGAGAGGCCGACGGCATTGGCTTCATGTGCCGGCATATCGGCGGCAAGAAGCCATGCCGCTAGCAGCAGGATGAGAAGATGTATCATGAAAACCTCGGAACGATGAACGCCACATGGCGGCACGGGGAGGTTTTGCTGCTTTTTGGTGCCGAGGAGACCCCGATCATGATCGAGGTCGTCACCGATCGCGATCAGGGTCTTCGAGAGCGTTGTCGAGCGTTAGCCGAAGCGCTCCAGTGCAGTGGTGAACACATCGGCGTCGATATTGCCGCCCGAGGTGACGACGACAGCCGTATCGCTGTCCAGCTGGTCGCCGTGAAAGAGGGCTGCAGCCAGTGCAACAGCCCCGCCCGGCTCAACGACGATCTTGAGACGGTTGAAGGCGAGGGCGACAGCGCGTAAAGCCTCGTCATCCGTCACGACGATACCCTGTCCGGCCAGACGCTTCAGGATCGGGAAGGTGATGTTGCCGGGCTGCGGCGTGATGATCGCATCGCAGATCGAGCCGGTCATTGCAGCGTTGCGCTCGATCTTGCCTGATGCAAGCGAGCGGGTGGTGTCGTCGAAATTTTCCGGTTCGCAGGGACGGACACGGAAGCCCGGCGCACTTGCTTCCAACGCGAGGGCGATGCCCGAACTCAGACCGCCACCACCACAGGGAACGAGGACTTCGGCGTTCTTGACGCCTTCCTCTTCCGTCTGCTCGGCGATCTCCAGCCCGGTCGTACCCTGGCCTGCAATAACCAGCGGCTCGTCGAAGGGCTTGATGAGCGTCAGGCCTCGCTCGGATGATAGCTTCGCGCCGATCTCGTCGCGATCTTCATTGGCGCGATCGTAGAGCACCACTTCGGCACCGAAGGCGCGGGTGTTGGCGATCTTCAGCCTGGGCGCGTCACTCGGCATGATGATGACGCTGGGGATGCCGTGCATGCGGGCGGCAAGTGCCACACCCTGGGCATGGTTGCCGGAGGAGAAGGCGATGACGCCCTTCTTGCGCAGTTCCGGATCGATGCCCGAGACGGCAGACCAGCCGCCACGGAACTTGAAGGAGCCGGAATGCTGCAGGCATTCGGCCTTCACGAATAGCCGTCGGCCGGCGATTTCATCCAGGAAGGGGGAGGAGAGAAGCGGCGTGCGCCGCGCATGTCCGCGCAGGCGGGCCCTGGCGGCAACGATCATTTCAATGGAGGCCATGGGAATCTCTTCTGCTTTAATGCCGCTCATGCATAGAGCGCGCATCTTTGCTTGTGAACGGCGACTTTGTCACGGTGACATGAATATGACATTGGACGCCGTGCCACCCGATTCCCGCGGGACGCGCCGCTTTCTGAATTGTGTCGGGTTTTCGCCGTTCATGCGCGCGAATTCGCGATTGAAATTGGACTTGCTGATGAAGCCGGAGTCGAACATCACCTGCGTTATCGGATGATCGGTGCCGACCAGCTGCTCGCAGGCGGCGCGGATGCGGAAGTCGTTCACATATTGCGAGACGCTCATGCCGTGGATGCGGTTGACGGCCGTGGAGACGCGCCGGGCTGGCAGGTTCATTTTGCGAGCGATGCGGGTCAGGTTGAGTTCGGGATCGCGGTAGAGCTGGCGCGCGCGCATCAATGTGTCGAGTGCCGCAGCGACCGCTTCGTCTTCCTCTGTTGCCGGTGGTGGTGGAGGTGGCTCCACTGATATCGCTTCGACCGCGCTGCCGCTGCTTGCCACGGAAGCGGCCGTGCCGAGGATCAGGAGCGCGATGACGTTGCCGAGTGCGACGATGGCGCCTGCATGGATGCCGCCTGTCCTGGTGAAATCGAAGCTGATGATGACATCGGTGAGAGCAGAGGCGATGAGGGCGAAGCCGGTGATCTGCAGCGAGCGATAAGAAAACACTGCACCATCGAGCCTGGAGGCGACGAGCGCATCCGGGCCATGCCGGGCAAGCCAGAGCAGTGCGGCGCCATAGCCGAAGAAGATCAGAATAATGGCGAGGCTGATCGGTTCCGGGTAGAGAGCTATGAAGATGGCGATTGTCGCAGTCGGCAGAAGGTGCGGCCAGAAACGGGAAAGAATGGGCTGCTCTTCCTCGGTCAGCCCCTTGAAGCAGACCCAGGCAAGCGCCGCAATCGTTGTCGCGATCAACGATTGGATCGGCATGATCTCGATGACGTCGTAACCCCAGCGGATACCGATCACTATGGACTGCAGGGTGTAGAAGCCGATCAGCAGCAGGAAAGGCCGCCTTTCGGCGAGTGATCCGTCTCCCTGCCGCAGCATGCGGACAAACACGATGGCAAGCAGCAGAGCCACGACGAAGGGCAGGGGAACGAAGATCATCGGCGATATCCGGACTGCAACAATGGAAGAATGGTCTCAGAGTGAACCCGATTGCGTTCGCGGTCGACCCGGATCGCGATCGAGGTCTCGAAATAGAGCCTGAGAAAACATCCTGAAACTGTCCTCGACGGGAGGGCTTCATTCATGGACGGATTTCGATGACCATTCTTCTTGTGATGCCGGTGCTTCTGGCAGCTACCGCTTCCGCTCTGCCCGACAAGGTATCGACCACAGCAATTCCCGATCTTTCCGGCGTGCGTGCGGTCGCCATCAGTGGTGACGCCAGCTCGATCAACATCACCACGCGAAGCGACCAGCCCTATGGCGCATCGCTCAGCGGGCGACGGACGGGCTGGTTCTCGTCCTGGTATTCGAGCTGGTACTTTGCCGATTGCCGCGACAATAGCGACATGCGGGTTCATGGTACGGTGCTGCATATCGATATCGCTGCATCGTCCTGGCTGGATCCATCCGACTGTGTGATCGAGATCAATGCCAATGTGCCTGCCGGGGCCGCTCTCCGGATCGATCAGAGCGCCTTCAGCGCGAGGCTTATTGGTCATTTTTCCGAGCTTGCCATCGCCGGAAAGGCGGCCGACGTCACGCTCGACGGTCATGCCAGCGGCATTGATATCCGCGGGGATGCCGTGAGGGCTTCCCTCGACTTCGACAAGGTCGAAGCGGACGAAAACGTGTCGATCCGGGCTCGCGCGCTCGATGCCTATCTCGGCTTCGGAGACAATGTGCCGGTCGACTACACTGTGGCGGCGCAGGCCTCCTGGGTCGATGCCCGGCAGCCAAGTGTGCCGGGCGTAAAACCGCATGTCGAGATCGACGGCGATTTCGTTCGGGTGAGAATCCGCTGAGGCGCCTGCTCAATAACCGTTGGCGGAGCCTTCGGTTGCGCGACTGTCCATAGCGCCGTTGTAACGGGCGCCGCCGCCCTTCTCGATCGCCGCAAGGCTCTTGCCGCCAACGAGAATACCGGCCGCCTGACCCCAGACGGGCGTATTATTGCCGCCATCGAACTTGTAGCCCATGGCGGCCAGCGCCTTTTCGGTATCCGGTGATAGGGCGTAGGGTTCCAGGTAGACCGTGTCCGGCTGCCACTGGTGATGAATGCGCGGAGCATTGACCGCCTGGCTGATGTCCATTCCGAAATCCACGACATTGATGATTGCTTCCAGTGTGATGGTGATGATGCGGGAGCCGCCGGGGCTTCCGATCACCATGAAGGGCTTGCCGTCCTTGGTGACGATGGTCGGGCTCATGGAGGAGAGCGGCGTCTTCTTGGGGGCGATGGCATTGGCCTCACCCTGGACGAGGCCGTAAAGGTTCGGCACGCCCGGCTTGGAAGTAAAGTCATCCATCTCGTTGTTGAGCAGCACGCCGGTGCCGGGTGCGACGACGCCAGCGCCGAAGGAGCCGTTCAGCGTATAGGTCACCGCGACCGCATTGCCCTCGTCATCGATGACTGAATAATGCGTCGTCTCGGTGCTTTCCTTGCCGCCGAGCGGCTTCAGGTTGGCGGACGTGCCTGCCCGATACGGATCGATCTTGGCACGAATTGACGCGGCATAACTTCTGTCCAGCAGTTTGGAGACGGGATTGTCGATGAAGTCAGGGTCGCCGAGTGCGGCGTTGCGGTCTACATAAGCATAGCGCATGGCCTCGACCATGATGTGCACGGCCTCGGCCGATCCGTAGCCGAGATAAGAGAGCGGATAGCCTTCGAGGACGTTCAAGATCTCGCAGATGATGACGCCGCCGGAGGAGGGTGGCGGCGAGGAAATGATGTCATAGCCGCGATAATTGCATTCGATCGGCTTCAGTTCCCGCACCTTGTACTGCTCGAAATCCTCCTTGGCGAGGATGCCGCCCTTGGCCTGGCTGGCCTTGACGATCGCCTCAGCCGGTGCGCCCTTGTAGAAGGCGTCGGGGCCTTTCTCCGAGATCGATTGCAGGACGGCGGCGAGATCGGGCTGCACCAGTTTCTCACCGGACACATAGGGGCTGCCACCGGCTTTCAGGAAGATTTTTGCTGCCTCGTCATCCTTGGCGAGCCGTTTTGCGCCAGTCGCGAAAGAGGCTGCATCGCCCTGTTCCAGGGTGAAACCCTCCTTCGCATATTTCAAGGCCGGGGCGATCAGCTCCTCACGCTTCCTGGTACCATATTTCTCGCGAGCCGTTTCGAAGCCCATGACCGAACCCGGGGTTCCGACGGCCAGATAGCCGTCGAGACTGGCGCGCGGCACGATATCGCCCTTGGCATCGAGATACATGGACTTGGTGGCGGCGAGCGGTGCGCGTTCGCGGAAATCAAGGAAAGTCGTTTTCCCATCCTTCATCCGGATCGTCATGAAACCACCGCCGCCGAGATTGCCGGCTGTCGGATAGACGACCGCCAGCGCATAACCGACGGCGACTGCGGCATCGACGGCGTTGCCGCCGCTTTTCAGCACGTCGACGCCGACATCGGTTGCCAGATGCTGGGCAGTCACGACCATGCCGTGCTCGGCTTCGACAGGTGCCGGGGAGGCCGCGAGAGCCGGCAGGGGCGCGAGGCAAAGCGAGATGGCGGCGAGAATGCTGATGGATTGTCTGGGACGGCGGTCCATGAATTTCCCCTCGAAGGACGGCGATGGGGAAGATATGGCGTCACTTCGGCAGCAGACAATGATCAGGCGAGAAGCTCGGCGAGTTTCCTGTTTGTGTCGTGCTCGTCGAGAGGCGTATAGACGATCAGCTTCATGTCCGGCTGGGTCATCAGCGCAAGGCCTGTATGTTCGAAGGCCATCAGGCCCTTTAGCGGATGATTCACACGTTTGATGCCGGTGAGCGGGGCGACGATCTCATGGCGCGGCCACCAGGCGCGGAATTCCGGACTTTGCTGCTTCAGCAGGGTGATGAGCCGCTCGAAGTCGGGATCGCCGGCATAACGGGCGCTGTCGGCACGGAACATGGCAAGCGAAACGCGGGCAACCGCCTCCCAGTCGACCAGCAAGCTGCGATGAAAATCATCGGCAAAAAGCCGGTGCATGGTGTTGCGTTCGTCCGGGCCAAGCCGGTCATAACCGCCGAACAACAAGTCTGCCGCGCGGTTCCAGGCCAGCACATCCCAGCGGCGACCCAGCACGTAGGCGGGCTGATGGGTCAGGTTGTCCAATATCCGGCGAAGCGGCTCGTCGACGAGTTCCGGGGCTGAGGAAAACTGCTGCGGCGATTGGCGGCTGTTCAGCGTGAAGAGGTGCTGGCGTTCGGCGTCATCAAGACGAAGCGCGTCTGCCAGTGCATTCAGAACCTGCGGGGAGGGGCGGATGTCGCGTCCCTGTTCCAGCCAGGTATACCAGGTCGTGCCGACACCGGCGATCATGGCGAGCTCTTCGCGCCTAAGTCCCGGCGTGCGACGGCGGAACCCGTCAGGCAGGCCGACATCGGCAGGGCGCAGACGCTCACGACGGGAACGCAGGAAGGCCGCGAACTCGCGGCGGCGGGCTTCGAACGTGTCCAGCTTCTGATCCATGGAAGCAATCATATCAGTATCGATACCAGGATAAAATCAGGCCTGTTTGCGATTTTCGGAGACTTCAAGATGAAACCGCTGCCGGCAACGACAGCCGGAAGTTCGATCATCCAAAGGAGTATTCTCATGTCATTGCAGCATGCCGTCATTATCGGTGGCTCTTCGGGCATCGGCCTTGCCTCTGCCGAACTGCTTCTCGAACAAGGGTTTCACGTCACCATCGCTGCCCGCGATGAGGCGAGGCTCAAGGCAGCGGCCGACCATCTTTCCGGCGAGGTCGGAACGGTCGCTATCGATGCCCGAAATACCACCGCGATGAAGCAGGCTTTCGAGCGCCTCGGATCCTTCGATCATCTCGTGCTGGCGCTCGGCAGCGGCCATGGGGCTGGTCCCTTTGCCACGCTCGACATGGCAGACCTGCTGGCCGGCTTCCAGACCAAGCTTATCCCGCATGCGGCGGCGGCACAGACGGCTTTGCCCTTCCTGCGGCCAGCCGGCAGCATCACGTTCGTGTCCGCCGTCAGTGCGCAGGCCGCGATGCCGGGAACCGCAGGCCTTGCCGCCATCAACGCCGGGATCGAGGCGATGGTGCGGGTGCTCGCCGGCGAGTTGAAGCCACTACGCGTGAATGGCGTTTCGCCTGGCGTGGTCGATACGCCGTGGTGGGATTTTCTGCCTGCAGAACAGCGTCAGGCCGTCTTCCGCGAGTTTGCCGGGCGCACGCCGGTTGGCCGTATCGGCGAGCCAGTCGATGTCGCCAGGGCAGTCGCCTTCCTGGTTTCGAACGGTTTCATGAGCGGTCATGTTCTAACCTGCGACGGTGGAATTCACCTCGCGGCTTGAGCGCGTCAGGCCGTCCCGCCGGCTGTTTCTTCCGGTGCGAAAACCATGCCGGTCAGGTCCTTGTCCTTCAGCGCCGCCCACTTCAACAGGGCGTCCAAAGCGGGACAAAGGGCCTGGCCCCAATCGGTCAGGCGATACTCCACCTTCGGCGGAACCTGATGATGGACGATGCGCAGCACGATGCCATCGTTTTCCATCTGGCGCAGTTGCTGGATGAGCATCTTCTGGGAGATGGCGGGAATGGCGCGCTCCAGATCGGAGAAGCGGAGCACCTTGCCGCCGAAGAGGTGGAAGAGAATGATGAGCTTCCAGCGTCCTTCCAGGATCTTCAGCACATTTTCGACGCCTGATGCGGCTGAATAGGGTGTCATCGCAGTACCTTACTTTCAGGTAAGTACCTGACTTTTTTGTAGGTTCTTGTCATCTGGAAAGCCTATGCCCATTCTTTTCGGGAAGCAACCGAAGAGGAGTTTGCGAATGAGCATAGAGCTTCCGAAGCCGCTGGCGGCCTATTACGCGGCGGAGAACCAGAAAGATATAGACGGCATGCTTGCCTGTTTTGCTGCCGATGCCGGCGTGCGCGACGAGGGCGAGGACAGGCGTGGTCGGGCTGAAATCCGCGAATGGATGGAGGAGACGACACGCAAATATGGCGTGACGGTCGACCCGAGGAAGATCTCCGGCGAAGCCGACAAGCCGGTCGTGGCTGCATTGGTGACCGGTAATTTTCCCGGCAGTCCGGTCACCTTGCGTTACCGCTTCACGCTTGCCGGCGGCGCCATTACCCATCTGGAGATCGATGCATGACGGCTGAAGCGGCTTTTCCGTTCGATCCGAACGAATTCAACGGCAAGCGTGTTCTTGTCACCGGCGGCACGAAGGGTATGGGCGAGGCGATTGTGCGGCGGCTTTCAGCAGCTGGCGCGAGGGTGGCGACGACTGCGCGCTCGCCCCTTCCGGAAGGCCAGGCGCCTGCGCTGTTCGTCCAGGCTGATATCAGCACGGCGGAGGGCGTCAACGCCGTCGCCTCGAGCGTGGCGGAGGCTTTCGGTGGCCTCGATATCCTCGTGAATAATGTCGGTGGTTCGTCTGCGCCGAGTGGCGGTTTTGCGGCTCTGACGGATGCGCACTGGCAGGCGGATATCAATGCCAATCTGCTCGCGCCGGTACGGCTCGACAGGACATTCCTGCCCGGCATGATCGAACGTGGCCACGGCGTCATCATCCATATTTCCTCGATCCAGAGACGGCTGCCGCTCTATGAAGCCACGCTTGCTTATGCCGCCGCCAAGGCCGGATTGTCGAATTACAGCAAGGGATTATCCAAGGAGGTCGGGTCGAAGGGCGTTCGGGTGAATGTCGTTGCACCCGGTTTCATCGAAACCACGGCTGCGACCGCCCTGATTCAGCGCATTGCTGCAGAGGCCGGCACCGACGAGGACGGCGGCCGCAGGCTGTTGATGGATTCGCTTGGCGGCATACCGATCGGCCGGCCGGGCCGTCCGGAAGAGGTGGCTGAACTCGTGGCTTTCCTCGCCTCGCCACGTGCCGCCTCCATTCATGGTGCGGAATATACGATCGACGGTGGCACCGTTCCGACCGTCTGATCGACGGAAGAGCCGGCAAGCCTCTCCTCCGCCTTGCGGGCTATCGCCGCAAGGTCGCGCGGCTGGCCGGCAATCTTCTCGATGGCAGCAATGGCAACGTCGGTCGCAAGATAGTCAGGCTTGTGGCCGACGCCTCTGACGGTAACGAGTTCCGATCCGCTGATATCCCGCGCCAGGCCACGCGAATGAAGATGTTCCCAGACGATCTCGTCCTGGTCGCCGGTGATGATGACTGATGGCGCTGAGATCTCGGAATAGTGCGGCGCATTGGCCGTCAGATATTCATGAAGCCGTTTGAAGTCGGTGGCGTTGTTGTAAAAGGCGCGCGGTCGCAACACCAGCGACGGTCCGGTTCTGGCGACGTAGTCAAGGGGCCGGGGATTGGGGCGGAAGACATTCAGCGTGCCGCGCTCCAGCCGCCGTAGGCCGAGGGGGACGACGACTGCATGATTGAAGAGCCAGCCGATAACGGGTGTTGTCGCGACATGGTAATACCAGTCGATGCCGCCGGGCCATGGATGGGAGGCAGGTGCCAGAAACAGCAGGCCGGCTGTCTTTTCGGGATGGCGCACGCCGAAGGCCGCAGCGATCGCGCCGCCGAAGGAATGGCCGACGATAACCGCCTTTTCAATCCCACGCTTTTCCATCAGTTTGGCAATGGCGTCGGCCTGGCCCGATGGCAGCGCGTTTTCCGGCCCGCCCCGCTCGGAGTAGCCGTGACCGGGTCGATCGACGAAGAGCATCTCGGCGCGGCCCTCCAGTGGTTCGCGAAAAGCGCCGATCTGGTCCAGTAGATTGCCGCTTGCACCGTGAATGAACACCAGGGGCGGAAGATCGGCGGCATCCGGGCGCGGAACATGCACTGCGTTCATGCGATAGCCGCCAATATCGGTCAGTTCTCCGATATTGGGATAGGCATGCTCGAATTGACGGGCCTTGTAGGAGGAATAGCCGATGGCGGCGGCAATGGGAGCGAGGAGGGCGGAGACTTCGGCAAGCATAGCTTCAACTGCACAGTGACGATATCATCAAGCTAAGATTGTGCGTCTTCTTACGCGGTCAAGCCCATGCCGGATCTGTCACGTGCGGTTGCCGGCAAGCTTTTCCGAGAGCGTATTGACCTGCTCCTGTGCGGCACGATCCGCAGGATAGACGTCCAGAACACGCTCCCAGGCCTTGAGTGTAATCTCGTCATTGCCTGTGGTAGCGAGGATGGCCGCCATGCCTGAGAGGGCGCCGAAATGACGGGGCTCGAGCTTCAGCACCTGTTCGATGTCGGCCATCGACTTGCGATAGTTGCCGAGCACGAAGTTCAGCGTTGCACGACGGTTCCAGCTTTCGGCATAGGTCGGTTTAAGCGCGATGGCTTCATCGAGAAAATCGAGCGCTGCGGGATTACGCTTGTCTTCGATCGCCTTGTCGGCCCATTGCATCAGGAGATTGATCGTCGCGCTGTTGGAATCGTTCCATTCCATGCGGATCTGATTGGCGATGCTGCTTGCCTTTTCGGGATCGCGCTCGCGTTTCAATTGACCATAGAGTTGGTCGAGACGCTGCTTCGGCGACGAATCGGCATTATCAGGCTGTTCGACAATAACATCCTTCTGCTGTGCGACAGCAGGAAGGGCAGGAGCAAACAGGATGAGGGCAAGCGGCAGCGCCGCTGAGGTCATAGCAAAAAAGCGCATGGCGGACATATTAGCCCGCCACTGCTGAAGATCAAACAAATTTGACGTGATCACCGAAGCGACCCACCGATATGCGCGCCCGTGGGCACGCAACCGGATACGCGTACAATCAGCCCTGGCGAGCCTTGTAGCGCGGGTTCTGCTTGTTGATGATGTAGATGCGGCCCTTACGGCGAACGAGACGGTTGTCACGATGACGCGCCTTGAGCGACTTGAGCGAATTCTTGATCTTCATTTTTCTGATCCGCGATGTTTCTGGGGGAATTCACATTCGCCCGTGTCTTTTAACAATCAAAAGCGCGCCGGCTGGGCGCGCTCTTTAGGTGGGGGAGCAGATAACCCGACCTCTGCCCTGTGTCAACCACGTGAAGGCTTTTTTCCGTGGGTTTCAGGCGCTGGGGGACGCCAGTTCAGGAGGCTTTGCCCGTCAGCGTCGTCACATGGCCCATCTTCCGGCCAGGGCGCGACTCTGTCTTGCCGTAGAGATGCACCAGCGTATCGTCGCGTTTCAACCAGTCCGGAACAGCGAGGATATCGTCGCCAATCAGGTTCTGCATCACGCAATTGGAGTGGCGGCGCGGGTTGCCGAGAGGCAAGCCGGCCACGGCACGGATATGTTGCTCGAATTGCGAGACCATGCAGGCCGCTTCCGTCCAATGGCCGGAATTGTGGACGCGCGGTGCCATCTCGTTCGCGACGAGGCTGCCATCGGCAAGCACGAAGAACTCGATGCCGATGACGCCGACATAGTCGAGCGCGCTCAGAATTTGTTCGGCCGCCTTGCGCGCCGCCTCGGCGGTGGTGGCGGAGATTGTCGCCGGAATTGTCGAAGTATGCAGGATGCCGTTGCGGTGGACGTTTTCGGCCGGGTCGAAGCAGAGCACGGTACCGTCGGTAGCGCGCGCTGCGATGATCGAGACCTCGCGTTCGAAGGCGATGAAGCTTTCGAGGATGAGCGGCACAGAGCCAAGCTCCGCATAGGCGCCCTCAGGATTGTCGGCCGGCGAGCGGAACACCTTCTGGCCCTTGCCGTCATAGCCCAGGCGCCGGGTCTTCAATACGCCCTGGCCGCCGAAATCCTTCAGTGCCTGCTCGAGATCGGCCTGGCTGTCGATGGCGTGGAAACGGGCTGTCGGAATGTTGCAACCGTTGATGAAGCGCTTTTCGACCAGCCGGTCCTGAGCAGCTTCCAGCGCCTTTGGGGGCGGGTAGACCGGCACGCTCTTTGCCAGAGTTTCGGCAGCGGCGACGGGCACGTTCTCGAATTCGTAGGTGACGACGTCGCAGAGCCCCGCCAGTTCGGCGAGCGCTGAAGGGTCGTCATAGGCGGCGGTGATCTGGCTGTTGGCGAGCTGCGCGGCGGGGCTATCGGCCTGCGGTTCCAATATCACCGTGCGGAAATTCAGCCGTGCTGCGGCCATGGCAAGCATGCGGCCGAGCTGGCCGCCGCCGATAATGCCTATCGTCCTTACCATCAGAGATCGTCCATCGGATATTCGGCGACGGAGGCGCTCTGGCGCTCGCGCCATTCGTCGAGGCGCTCGGCGATCTCCTCGTCGGAAAGGGCGAGTACGGCAGCGGCAAGAAGGGCCGCATTGATCGCGCCGGCCTTGCCGATGGCAAGCGTGCCGACGGGGATGCCGCCCGGCATCTGGACGATGGACAACAGGCTGTCCTGGCCGGACATGGTCTTGGACTGCACAGGCACACCGAAAACCGGCAGCGGCGTCATGGATGCTGTCATGCCCGGAAGGTGAGCCGCGCCGCCAGCGCCCGCGATGATGATCTTGAAGCCCTCGGCGCGCGCGCCCTTGGCGAACGTCACGAGCCGGTCAGGTGTACGATGAGCAGAGATGATGCGTGCATCATACTCGATTTCCAGCGCCTCCAGCGTATCGGCAGCATTCTTCATGGTCTCCCAGTCGGACTGGCTGCCCATGATGATGGCGACTGGCGGTCTGTCTGTTATCGTCACAATCGTTCCTTCAGGCGATGATGTCAGGGATGATCTGGTCTTCCAGCTTGGAGAGCTTGTCCTTGATGACCAGCTTCTTCTTCTTCATGCGCTGGATGCGGAGGGCGTCGCAGCCCGTCTCAATCATGGCGTTGATCGCGGCGTCGTAATCCTCGTGCTCCTGACGCAGACGCGCCGCCATGAGCCTGATTTCCGCCTGTTCCTGATCGGCCATTTGCATTCCCCATAATCGTCTTCGGACCTTGTCCGGTCTGCCGATAATTTCCGCAAGCTCCTATCACCAAATAGAGGTAACGGGAAGTTAGTGTTGATCATGAATTTGCCGCTTAGTCTTCATCTTTTGGCCTTCGACAAGCCTTCAAAAATGTGTCACAGTCCGCTGGTTGACACCTTGGATCCCTGGCAATGGATGGCTGGGGAAGGGTAAGAGGAAGGAAGGGTCAAATGACTGTTCAAGCTCATCTTGAATCGCTCCAGAAAAAGCATGTCGCTCTCGAGGAGGAGTTGCATGCCCTGAGAACATCTCCCTCTATTTCCGATACTGAACTTGCCGAATGCAAGCGCCGCAAGCTGCGCATCAAGGACGAGATCGAGCGTCTCAAGTCATCCGTCCATTGATCTTTCCAGGCTATCGCCGGACATTAGTCTTGTGAAAGAAAAGGTGAAATTCCCCAATCTTCTCGACTATCAAGCAAGACCCGGTGAATAACCGAAATCGAGCGCCAGTCCCTTGCATGCGGCATCGGGCTGGCGTTTTTGCGAGAAGAGGGCGCCTTCAGGCCCAGAACTGATCCAGCCAGAGATTGAGCTTGTCGAAACCACGGTTGTTGACCGTGTAGATGCGCCTCGTTCCTTCCGAGGTCACGGAGACAAGGTTGCTTTCGAGCAGTGCCTTCAGGTGCTGCGACACGGCGGGGCGGCTGATCGGCAGACCCTCGGCAAGCTCATTGACCGTCTTTGGAGCGCGCCGCAATTCCTCCAGCAAGAACCGCCGGTTCGGATCGGCAATCGCAGAGAAGGGGTCCGTGTTCGACATGTCAAAAAGCTACGTCAAACGGGCCTTTCCAGCAAGGAAATTGTGCATCGCAACGGAATGCAACCCTATCCAAGCACGCCTTCGCGCAAGATCAGGAAGGCAGCGATCAGCGCCATAGCATACATAAAAGGGTAGAATATCTGCGGCTTCATGCGACGTACACACCATGCGCCGGCCATTGTCGCCAGCGGAGCGAAGGGCACAAGCGTGGCTGAGGTCAGAAGATTGCGGGTGTCGAGTTGGCCGAGCGCGAAATAAGGAACAAGCTTTATGGCGTTCAGAATGGCGAAGAAGCGTACGCTGGTGCCGGTGAATTCGCGTGGCGGCAGCTTGAGCGGCAGGGCATAAATCTGGAATGGCGCGCCGCCTGCATGGGCGACGAAGCTGCCATAGCCGGAAAACGTGCCCCAGAGGCTTGCCAGTATCGGGCGTTGGGGACGCGGTGGGATGACTATCCCCTTGCCGGGGCCGAAATTATTCCAGAAGTAACGCAGGCAGAAGGCCACCGTGACGGCACCGATGAGAACGCGCAATACGCTGCCTGGCACGAGAGCGGAGGTCGCCCAGCCGAAGGTGATGCCGAGAATAGCGCCGGGCAGCATGATCTTCAGCGTCGTCCAGTCGCCATGCTGGCGCCAGATCGCCAGCGAGATCATGTCCATGAAGACGAGGATGGGAAGGAGGATCGCGGCGGCTTCCACGGGAGCGACGACGAGGGCGAGAAAGGGAAGGCCGATCAACGACAAAGCGTCGCCCATCCCGCCTTTAGCAAGCCCGACGAGAATGACAGCCGGGATTGCTGCGTAGTAGAATGACAGATCTTGCGGCATGCTTTTGAAGTTCCTCCCCTTGCAAGCCCCCTCTATCGGAATTACTCACTCAAAACGAGTGCGGATCCGCCATAGAGCGGGAAAAACCGCCGCAGATGGAAAGACTTCATGACCGAACCGGAAAACCGCTGCCGCCTTGTTCTCGTTCTGCCCGATATCGCCGATGCCGATGAGCGGGCGAAAATCGTCGCCGATGCGCTGAAAGGCGGTGATGTCGCGTCCGTTATCCTGCCGCAATACGCTCTTGACGACGGCGCCTTCCAGAAGCATGCGGAAAAGCTCGTTCCCATTATTCAGGGTGCGGGTGCCGCGGCGCTGATTGCCGGCGACAGCCGCGTCGTCGGTCGCGCGAAGGCCGATGGCCTGCACATCACCGGACCGGCAAGCGAGATTGCCGATGCAATCGATCGTTATGCGGACAAGCTGATCGTCGGCGGCGGGAATGCCGCCGACCGGCATACGGCGCTGGAAGTCGGCGAGGAGCGGCCGGATTACATCTTCTTCGGCAAGCTCGACGGCGACATCAAGCCGGAGGCGCATCCGAAGAACCTGGCGCTTGCCGAGTGGTGGGCGTCGATGATCGAAATCCCGTGCATCGTCATGGGCGGCACTGATCCGGCTTCCGCCCTCGCCGTTGCGCAGACCGGGGCCGAGTTCGTGGCGATGCGCATGGGCGTATTCGCCGAGCCGGCTCAGGCGCCCTCGATCGTGGCTCAGATCAATGCCCTGCTTGACGAAAAAGCGCCACGGTTTGAGGATTGATATCGCGCTTATGCCGATCCCCGCCCGCTTTTCGAGATGCGCTCTCTTTTGTATAGCCGCCTTATTGGCGGCTCGGACGGAGTTTGCGCAGGCACAGGCGAATGAAACCGTTACCGAGCGCTCGCCAACGCCAAGCCAGACATTCCGTACGGACCGACCGCAGCCCCCGCAGGGTATTGAGCCGTCTGACGGCGTCGGGGTTTTCGATCGCATGGGTGCGAAGCTGCCCGATCTGCCACCTGAAAAGCCATATACGGGTGCGATCGACGAAGCGTTCGGCGCCTATCAGCGTGGCTACTATCTGACCGCCATGGACAAGGCGCTGCCACGGGCACAGCTCGGCGATCCGGCGGCCCAGACGCTGATCGCCGAAATCCTGTCGCAGGGCCTCGGTGTCAAGCGGGACATGAAAAACGCTGCCTTCTGGTATGGCAAAGCGGCAGAGGGCGGCGATCCGACCGCCATGTTCAAATATGCGTTGCTCCTGATGGAGGGCAACAATGTCACGCGAGACAAGGCGAAGGCCGACGAATATATGCGCAAGGCGGCCGATGGCGGAAATTCGTCAGCCGAATTCAACTGGGGCCAAACGCTCGTAGCCGACAATCCCGGGGACAAGGGATTGAAGCTTGCCCTGCCTTATTATGAAAAGGCAGCAGAGCAGGGCATCGCAGACGCGCAATATGCGGTAGCGCAGATCTACCAGCAGGTGCCCGACCTGCCTGAAGACAAGAAGCAACTGGCACGCGAATGGATGGCGCGCGCGGCGCGGGCGGGCTTCGATACGGCTCAGCTCGACATGGGTATCTGGCTGATCAACGGCGTCGGTGGGCCGAAGGATTACGTGCGCGGCTTCGAATGGATGAAGCTTGCGGCCAACCGGGGCAATGTCGCTGCGCAGAACAAGCTCGCTCATCTTTACGTCAATGCAATCGGCACGGCGCCCGATCCGGTCGAGGCGGCCAAGTGGTACGTCCTGTCACGGCGTGCAGGACTGAGCGATCCCTCGCTTGAGGATTTCTATCTCGGCATCGAAGACGACCAGCAGAAGGCGGCGATCGAAGCGGCGAACAAGTTCCGCCGCATCAATTGAGCTGCGGCCTTTCTAAAAGAGGGCGTCCTCGAACAAGTCCTCGTCGCTCTGGGCTTTGGCGGGCTCGGCAGGCGCCATTGTTGTTGTTTCCTCGTTGGCGGGAATGATGTTGCGATGGACATTGCGTTCCTGAACCATCGTGTAGAGCTTGAAGATCTTGCGGTCGAGCGGGCCAATTGCTTCGGCAATGTCGGAAATATCGGCGATCTGGTCGCCGGCCACGGTTTCCAGCACGTCGGCGCAGCGGGCAAGCACGTCACCGAGATCATGCTGGAAATCGAGTTTGCCGATCAGCAGGTTGATCTTGGTCGCGACCTCGCGGCCATGTTCGGCAAGGACTTTGAGTTCGTCTTCCATCAGGTTGGCCGCGGAGCGGATCGTGCCGACGGCCGAGGTGAGGCTTTCGGCAAGGCCGCCGTTCCTGGAGCCGGCGGCGGGGGCAACGCGCCCTGCCGAGGCTTCGAGCGCAGGCAGGCCATTGACGATGGCATCGGCTGAATCATCCAGCTTGCCGGCAAAAATGCGCAATTCGGCGGTGACGACGTTGATCGACTTGCCTTCTTCGCCGAGACGGCTGCAGCGCAGGTTGGTATTCAGCGCCATGTAATGGATATCGATCTTGACCGCGCGGATCGCCTCGATGGACTGCAGAAGCGTTGCGGCGGTGCCGATCGTCGACTGGCTGACCTGGTCGGCTTGACGGCTTGCCACATCGACCTGCTTGACGATCTCGTGAGCGGCGGAGACGCTCGATTCCAGCGCGCGCATGAAGTTCCCACCGCTGCCGTCGCTTTGACCGCTCATCTGGTCGCGCAATCTCAGAATTTCCTGCGTATCCTGGCTGAAGCTTGCGATGGTCTTTACGACATTACGGGAATCCCGCTGAAAGTCAGTGCACATCTCAGCCATCTGCGCGGCTGTCAGGTGATGAATGACGTTCTGCAGGCGCTTGCGTCCATCGGCATTGAGCTTGGCGCCGTCTTCGCTTGCGAGGAAATCCTCGAGCAGCGAGAAGGTGCTCTGCACATGTTCGATGCGCTGGCGAGTGATATCGCCGATCTGCAGCGCCGAAAGAGTGGAGGCGACCTTGCCCTGCACGCCGCGGGCGATTGCGCCTACATCGCGGGCGATGGTGCCGAGGCTCTGGCGGTGGTCGGCAATCTTCTTTGCGTCATCCTTCAGCGCCCTGGCGACTGCCGGAACGGTGTCGGCGTAGCTCTTGGAAAGATTGTTGCCGAAGGAGAGGGCGAGCTTGACCTCCTTCTGCAGGCTGTCGAGATGGGTGGCGAAGCGGTTGACTTCGTCAGTTCCCGAATAGATGCGCTCAAGGATTTCCTGAGCGAAGCCTGCAAATTCGGCAAGGCCCGCACCCGTTATCTTTACCGTCACTGCGAAGGTGCGCAGGTAGCGCATCGTCTCCTGCATATCAGCGACATGCCGGTGCAGTTCCGAGCCGGTCTGGGCAAGTGCCGTCAGAGCCTGCTGGCGTTTTTCCTCAGAGCCCGGAAGCTCGATCAGGTTCTGGACGGTCGCATTGAGATCGGCGCTGGTGTCACTCGCCTCATTGTTGTCCAGCGCCTTGGTGATCTGGTCCAGTGACGTCAACAGACGATTGAGGACATCCATCACTGAAAGCAGGACTGTACCACCTTCGAGGAAGCGTTCCTCCACCTGGGCGCGGGCCGACTCCAGGGTCTGGCTGATATCCGAACCTGATGCCAAATATGCAGTCTGTGCCGATGCCGTCGCGTTTGTCACATTTGTACCTTTACTTATGAACACAGGCAATTTGACTCTATTTTTACGGGCAGGATGGAAACGGCAGGTAAACGCCGCAGACTCGTAAACGTTGTGATTAACAACCCATAAAACTATTCGGCAAGATTTTATAAGCTTCCTATAAAGTGTTGTCTAAAATATTGTTTTTTCAGGTTATTTCATAATATGAGAAAGCTTCAGTATAAATTATCCCGGATAAGAATTCAGGGAGTCGGGACTCGCGCCAATTGCACTTTCCTACAACCGCTGTTTACGCGCTGTTAAGCCTGTCATGAGAGTCCTTTTATGGTCGTTAAGTATTTCTCCGACCATGGAGGCTGCATTGGATACTCAGGCAAAATATTTCGAATCTATATCCCTTCCGGAAGCTCTGAGCATTCGTAATGCTTCGGAAGTATATGCGAATATTATTGATCGTTTTCGCGACAATAATAGTATTGCCGTAAATCTTCCCGAAAACGCGGAGGCGGATCTGAGTTTTCTTCAGCTCATCGAATCTGCCCGTCGTCAGGCCAAGGCCGAAGGCAAGACTTTTACCCTTTCAGCTCCGGCCAGCGGTTCGCTTCTCAAGGTTCTTGAACGCGCCGGATTTATGGAAGTCTTCGATCAAGAAGACCAGAAGTTCTGGTTGCATAAAGAGGTGACATTATGAGCGCAAACATCCTGACCGTCGACGATTCCGCCAGCATCCGGCTGACCACCAAGGTCACGCTGACCAATGCAGGTTACACCGTCACCGAAGCCGTCAATGGCGCCGAGGGTCTGGCAACCGCCAAGAGCGGCAATTTCGACCTGATCGTCACCGACCTCAACATGCCCGTCATGGATGGGCTGACGATGATCGAGGAACTGCGCAAGCTGCCCGCCCAGGCCGGCGTGCCGATCATCTTCCTGACGACGGAATCCGACGCGGACCTCAAGGCCCGTGCCAAGGCCGCCGGTGCCACCGGCTGGCTCACCAAGCCGTTCGATCCGGAAAATCTCGTTAAGATCGTGAAGAAGGTTCTCGGCAGATGAGCTCGCTTGATCCAGTCGCAGTCTTCCGAACCGAAGCGGCCGAATGCCTCGAGGCGATCGAAGCCGGCCTTCTCGACCTTAATCACGACCTCGAAAACAGGGATCTCGTCGACGCTGTCTTCCGCGGCCTTCATACGTTGAAGGGTTCGGGTGCCATGTTTGGCTTCGAGGCGCTTGCGGCTTTCACGCATCATTGCGAAACGGCCTTCGACCGTGTTCGCAAGGGCGAGGTGCCGGCAACCGCCGAGCTCGTCGCCGCCGTTCTTGCGGCGCAGGATCATATGCGCGCCCTTGTCGAGCAACCCGATGCCGATCATGGTGATACCGGTCACAAGCTGCTTGCCCAGCTCCAGGCAGCGGTCGGCGGCAAGGCGGAGGCCAAAGAGGCCACAGTGCCTGTGGCTGCAGCACCTGTCGTCGCCGCTCCCGTCAAGAAGAAAACGACGTGGCGCATCCGTTTCAGCCTTCCGGCGAATTCCATGGCCAACGGCACCAACCCGCTCGGCCTTCTGGATGAATTGCGCGATCTTGGCGAATGTACCGTCCGCGCAAACAGATCGGGCATTCCGCTACTCAACGATCTGGTCCCGACAGAGCTTCACGTTTCCTGGGACGTCGTTCTGACGAGCGAACAGGACCGTTCCGCCATCGACGACGTCTTTATCTTCGTCATGGATGACATGGAGCTCGATGTTCAGGAAATCGCCGGTCCGCAGACCGCAACGGCCGAAGCAAAGAAAGACCTAACTCCTGCCGCAGCTGCCGCAGCAGCTGTCGCTCCAGTGCCCGCCGCTGCTCCGGAATTCCGCCCCGTCGAGGCGGTTCCGGTGAAGCGCGAGGCGGCAGCTCCTGTTCAGGCGGCAGCCCAGGCGAAAGCGCAGGAAAACGTCCGCGTTCCGGCCGAACGCCTGGACGAACTGATGGACCGTGTCGGCGAGCTCGTCATTGCCCAGTCGCGCCTTAGTCAGCTGGCAAGCTCCAGCTCGGATATAGCGCTACGCTCGGTTTCGGAAGAAATCGAACGTCTCTCCGGCGAGCTGCGCGACACGATGATGGTGTTGCGCATGGTGCCGGTCGGGACGCTCTTCTCGCGCTTCCGCCGTCTCGTCCACGATCTCGCCCGCGAAACCGGCAAGGTGATCGAGCTCGTTACCGAAGGTGAGACCACCGAAGTCGACAAGACCGTCATCGAGCGTCTGGCCGATCCGCTGGTCCACCTCGTCCGCAATTCGATAGACCACGGTCTCGAGCCGCCGGCCGAGCGCCTTGGCGCCGGCAAGACCGAAGCCGGCACGGTGACGCTTGCTGCCCACCAGTCTGGCGGCGAGGTCATCATCTCCATCAAGGATGACGGCCGTGGCATCAACCGTGACCGCGTTCGCGCCAAAGCGGAATCCTCCGGCCTCATCGCGCCCGGCCAGCCGCTTTCCGATCAGGAGTTGCTGCAGCTCATCTTCGCTCCGGGCTTCTCGACCGCAGCGGCGATCACCAATCTGTCCGGTCGCGGTGTCGGCATGGACGTCGTCAAGAAGACGGTCGAGGCGCTGCGCGGCACGATCGATATCGTCAGCCTGCCCGGGCAAGGCTCGGAAGTTTCTCTCCGCATTCCGCTGACGCTCGCCATCATCGACGGTCTGCTGGTGCGAGTGGGTTCCGGTCGCTACGTCATCCCGCTCTCGGCGGTCGAGGAATGCCTCGAACTGTCGCTGGAAGAAGATCTCCGCTCGCGCGGCCGCTCCTTCATCTCGCTGCGCGACAGCCTGGTTCCGTTCCTCAGGCTTCGCGATCTCTTCCGCACAGGCACCAAGCCGGACGTCCACCAGAAAGTGGTCGTCATCTCGACGGGCACCGAACGTGTCGGTCTGGTGGTCGACCAGATCATCGGCGACCACCAGACGGTCATCAAGTCGATGTCGAAACTGCACAACGACGTGGCGACCTTCTCCGGCGCCACCATTCTCGGCGACGGCAGCGTCGCTCTCATTCTTGACGTCGGGCATCTCGTTGCCGCGGGTCAGCAACAGGAGGCGCAATTGCGCGTGGCAGGATGAGCACAGCAACAGCCGAAAAATTCGACAAGCACTGGAATTACGCTGAGGAAGTCGAGGTTCTGACCTTCGATCTCAATGGCGAAACCTTCGCTCTGGAAGCAGTCATCGTACAGGAAATCCTGGATCTGCTTCCCGAGACTGCGGTACCTGGCGCCCAGCCTTTCGTCGCCAGCGTCATCAACTTCCGCGGCAAGGTCATTCCGCTTGCCGATCTTCGCCTCGCCTTCGGGATGGAGGCTTCGGAAGCGACAATAGACAGCCGCATCATCGTCATCGAGGTCGATCTGCAGGGGGAGCAGACACTCGTCGGTATCCGTACTGACAAGGTGAACGAGGTGACGACGCTGACGAAAAACGCCAGCGAGCCGCCGCCGAGCGTGGGTATGCGGTGGCGCGCGGATTATATCAACTGCCTGGTCAAGAGGGGTGGTGAGTTCATCATCCTCCCGAATTTGCAGGCGATTTTCTCATCGAGGCATGAGACGGCGGGGGCCGTCAACTAGCCGGAGGCCAATCACTGAGGGGTTAAGACGATGCGATTGACGATCAAGACAAAGCTGGTGACAGCGTTCACCTTTATCATTTTCATGCTGATAGGCACGGCCGCCTACGGCATCTTCAGCCTCGGCTCGCTGAACGATACGATCGGCAACCTTCTTGCCGGTCCTGCTGCGCGCCTCGACCTGGCGCAACAGATCAATATCGCCCAGCTTGAAGCCATCCGCCAGCAGAAGAACCTTCTGACTGCACGCAACGCCGATGACGCTTCCGGCGCCATCGAAAAGGGCGCCAAGGCCCGCAAGGACTTCGCCGATGCATTCGCTGCCGTGACGAAACTCGCCACCGAGGAAGGCAAGGCGCGTTGGGAGCGCGTTGCCCAACTCTCCGCGACATTCAATCAGGCCGACGACCAGATCCGAGATTTCATCAAGGCCGGCAATATGGACGGCGCCAACAATATCTCGGTCACGACGGCTCGCCAGGCGGCCAACGATATAGACGCCACGCTCGACGAAATTCTGGCGCTCGAAAAACAGCGCATGCAGGATGCAGACGACAGCGCCGAGCAGCAGTACGGCACGACACGCACGATGATGATCGCGGTTGCCGCCGCAGCGTTGCTGATCGCTGTCCTCACGGCGTTCTGGATCGCAAATACCATCAGCAAGGGTCTCAACCGCGCCAACACTGTTGTCCGTGAAGTTGCCGAAGGCGACCTGACCAAGATGGCCGAAATCACCACGCATGACGAGATCGGCGAACTGCTCGGCAACGTCAACGTCATGATCGAACGCCTTCGCGGTGTCGTCGCCGATGCACTGTCTGCCGCCGACAATGTCTCTTCGGGCAGCCAGGAACTGTCGGCCAGCTCCGAGCAGGTCTCGCAGGGTGCGACCGAACAGGCGGCTTCCGCTGAAGAGGCCTCCGCTTCGATGGAGCAGATGGCTGCGAACATCAAGCAGAATGCCGATAATGCCGCGCAGACCGAGAAGATCGCCCGCCAATCCGCCAAGGACGCGGAAGCTTCCGGCGACGCCGTCAACCGCGCCGTCGATGCGATGCGCACGATTGCCGAGAAGATCGGCATCGTTCAGGAAATCGCCCGCCAGACCGATCTGCTCGCCCTGAATGCCGCCGTCGAAGCCGCACGTGCCGGCGAACACGGCAAGGGCTTTGCGGTCGTCGCTTCGGAAGTGCGCAAGCTTGCCGAACGCAGCCAGTCGGCCGCCGCGGAGATTTCCTCCATGTCGAGCGACACGGTCAAGGCTGCCCGCGACGCCGGCGAAATGCTCGGCCGCCTGGTGCCGGACATCCGCAAGACGGCCGAACTGGTCTCCGAAATCAGTGCTGCCTGCCGCGAACAGGATATCGGTGCCTCACAGATCAACGAAGCAATCCAGCAGCTCGACAAGGTGACCCAACAGAATGCCGGTGCTTCGGAAGAGATGTCGGCCACTTCGGAGGAGCTTGCTGCTCAGGCCGAGGAACTGCAGGCTTCGATCGCCTTCTTCAAGGTTGATACGGCAGGCGCGACCCGCGCTGGTGTACGGAAGACCGCCGCAAAGACTTCTGCAAAGGTGGTGAAGGCTCCGGCCGCCGCCACTCCACGCAAGCCGGCTCCGGCGACGCATACGCATAATCACGGCAATACCGTTGCTTCCCAGCAGGCGCGTGCCAAGGGCTTTGCCCTGGATATGTCGATGGGCGGTCCGGACGCCGGTGACGACGATTTCCGCGAAAGCGCTTAAGCGCTTCGCCGATATGAGCATCGCCGCGGACTTCTTGCCCGCGGCTTACTGAAGACCCGACGTGTGTATGCGTCGGTATCGATCGGCAGATGTCCGCCTGCCAGGTTAAACAGGCAGGCGGAGCATCGGATTTCCCTTCCGCAAGATGGGACCTTCCGCAGTCAGACGCGCTGCGGTTTTGCAAGCCGATCGTAATTTCCGGCAGGGTCCGTGACGACGGGCACGCGGAATGAGCGGCAATGATCTCCTGCAACCGAATATTCTGCATGCATGCCGTCATAAGCGGCAGAATGACGATCCATGCCCGGACGTCGCGCAATGCCCCCAGCTCTGTCGATCTACTTCAAGGAAGTATTCAAATGCGCTTCACGATCAAGGCAAAGTTAGCCATCGCCTTCGGGCTTCTCATTGCCGTCACCCTCTGCTGCGCAGGCTTCGGCATGCGTGGCGTCAGCCTCGTCGCTTCCATGCAAGATGAACTGCTGACCGGTCCGGTTCGCCAGGACGGCTATGCATCCAACCTCGCGAGAGCTTTCGACTCGCTCAATGTCGCGGAAAGCGACCTTCTGCTTGCGACGACGCCTCAGAGAACGCAGCAGGCCGTTTCGGAGATGGAAGCGCAGCGCAAAGCATTCGAACAGGCTCTGAAGGAAGGTCAGGAAAGCGCTGGCGACGGCTTCAAGGAAAAGTGGGAAGCGATTAGCGCCTTCTGGTTGGACTACACGAAGCTCAACGATAACATCCGTGAGCTGGCGCTCAATGGCCAGCGCGACCGCGCAATCGAGGTAAACCAGACGGACGGCGATGTCGCTTCGGAAAAGCTTGACGCGCTGACGGAATCCCTGGCTGGCCTGACGCGCGCCTCGATCAGCGAAGGTGACGAAAGCGCCGACGCAGCATTCCGCAGCACCTTTACGACGCTGATGATCATTGCCGGCGTCGGCGTGGTGCTCTCGATCGTTGCGGCTCTCTGGATCGCGATCAACATCATCACCGGTCTTTCCAAAGTGCGCAGCGCGGCCAATGCGGTTGCCATCGGCGACCTCAACCAGACGATCAACGTGCGCACCAATGATGAGATCAAGGATCTCGTCACGACGATGAATGTGATGACAGCCAATCTGCGCTCCACGGCCGACGTGGCGAATGCCATCGCTGCGGGCGATCTTTCGATCGATGCGAAGCGGCTTTCGGATAAGGACGCGCTCGGTATCGCGATGGAAGATATGATCGCCAATCTGCGTGCAACCGCGCACATCGCCGGTCAGATTTCGAATGGCGACCTGACGGTTTCCCCGAAGCCGCTTTCCGACAAGGATGTTCTGGGCGTTGCGCTCGAACAGATGGTCGAACGTCTGCGCGGTGTCGTCGCCGACGCTATCGCCGCGGCCGAAAACGTTTCGTCGGGCAGCCAGGAACTATCATCCAGTTCCGAACAGGTCTCGCAGGGTGCGACCGAACAGGCAGCTTCCGCTGAAGAGGCTTCCGCCTCGATGGAAGAGATGGCAGCCAATATCAAACAGAACGCCGATAACGCGGCCCAGACGGAGAAGATTGCTCGCCAGTCCGCCAAGGATGCCGAGACTTCTGGCGATGCCGTCAACCGCGCTGTTGCGGCCATGCGCACGATTGCCGAGAAAATCGGTATCGTCCAGGAAATTGCCCGTCAAACCGACCTGCTTGCTCTAAACGCCGCCGTCGAGGCTGCTCGCGCCGGCGAACATGGCAAGGGTTTTGCGGTCGTCGCCTCGGAAGTGCGCAAGCTCGCGGAGCGCAGCCAGTCGGCTGCCGCTGAGATTTCCTCCATGTCCAGCGACACGGTGAAGGCCGCGCAGGAAGCCGGCGACATGCTCGGCCGTCTGGTTCCGGATATCCGCAAGACCGCGGAGCTGGTTTCGGAAATCAGCGCGGCCTGCCGCGAGCAGGATATCGGCGCAGCCCAGATCAACGAAGCAATCCAGCAGCTCGACAAGGTGACCCAGCAGAATGCCGGTGCCTCCGAAGAGATGTCGGCAACGTCGGAAGAACTGGCGACCCAGGCTGAGGAACTGCAGGCCTCGATCGCCTTCTTCAAGGTCGACATGGCCGGCAACCGTCTATCGCACGCTCCTGCTGCCAAGGTCACGGTTCGCACGCCGGTTCCGGCTGCAGCCCGCAAGCCGGTCGCCAAGAAGGCCGCGCCCGCCAACACGGTTTCTGCCCAGCAGGCACGCGCCAAGGGCTTTGCCCTGGACATGTCGATGGGTGGTCCCGACGAGGGGGATGCAGAGTTCAGGGAAAGTGCCTGAGCGCTTGCCACGTTGATGCCGTCAGGGGCTCGGCATTCGGCCCCTGACACAGGCTTTCGGTGCCCAGGAACGCCGGAGGCAAGATCGCAATTTCTTCGATAACCGTTTTCGCCTGCCGGAATGTTTTTGCTGCGTGATGCCGCGCCAAGGAAACCACCGGTCCACACTTATTCCGTCGCTTTCAAATAGGGGTATTGCGATGCGCATCACGATCAAGCTCAAGCTCGCGGCCGCATTCGGCTTCGTCATACTGCTGCTAATGGGTAGTGCAGTCTTTGGAATTATCAGCCTCAGTTCGCTGAACGATGCCGTTGGCAACCTGATCGCAGGCCCTTCAAAAAGCCTGGAGCTGGCTCTGGAAGCCAAAGCTGCCGAGCTCGATGCCATCAGGTGGCAGAAGAACGCCCTTCTGGAAATGGATCCTGAAACGGCCAAGAAACACTACGAAAACTCGGCAAGAAGCATGGATGAAATGCTCGCCTTCGCGACAGGCGGCCAGCAGATCGCAACGGCTGATAGCAAGCCGACATGGGACAGGCTGATCGAGCTGAGCAAACGTTTCGTTGATGGTTCCAACAAAGTCGCCTTGATCCACGAAAGCGGCGACAGGGCAGGGGCCACGGCTTATTCCGGTGGTGAGGTTCGCGCCATCGTCACGGAGCTGGAAGACGTCTTCACCGCGCTTGTCACGCATCAGCAGAAGGCGATGACCCAGGCCGACGACGATACGGAAACCCTCTACGGCAACACCAGAAACCTGCTGATCGGCATTGCCATCGGCGCTTCCGTCATCGCTTTCGCTGCCGCGCTGTGGATCGCGCTCGGCATCAGCAGCGGTCTGCGCAAGATCATGAATGTCGCCAACGCCGTCGCCATTGGTGATCTGAACCAGAAGGTCGAGATCAAGAGCAATGACGAGATCAAGGATCTGGTGAACACGATCAACGTCATGACGGATAATCTGCGCAATACCGCGGGCATCGCAAACGAGATCTCGAATGGTGACCTCAGCGTTACGCCGAAACCGCTCTCTGACAAGGATACGCTCGGCATTGCCATGCTCGGCATGGTGAACAACCTGCGCGCCACCGCCGATATTGCCAACCAGATCGCAGAAGGCGATCTCTCGGTCGAGGTCAAGCCCCTTTCAGCCAAGGATACGCTTGGCATCGCGATGCAAAGCATGGTCGCCAACCTTCGCGCCACAGCCGAAATTGCCACGCAGATTGCTGGGGGCGACCTGACAGTCTCTCCGAAGGCGCTCTCGGCCAAGGATACGCTCGGCACCGCGCTGGAACAGATGGTGGAGCGCCTGCGCGACGTCGTCGCTGATGCAATTGCGGCCGCCGAAAATGTTTCGGCCGGCAGCCAGGAGCTTTCGGCGAGTTCGGAGCAGGTGTCGCAGGGCGCCACCGAGCAGGCCTCTGCGGCCGAGGAAGCCTCCTCCTCAATGGAGGAGATGGCCGCCAACATCAAACAGAACGCTGACAATGCCGCCCAGACGGAAAAGATCGCGCGTCAATCCGCCAAGGATGCCGAGATGAGCGGGAGCGCCGTTTCCCGCGCCGTCGAGGCCATGCGCACGATCGCCCAGAAGATCAGCATCGTTCAGGAAATCGCTCGCCAGACCGATCTTCTCGCCCTCAATGCTGCAGTCGAGGCCGCCCGTGCCGGTGAACATGGCAAGGGCTTTGCGGTCGTCGCTTCCGAAGTTCGAAAGCTTGCCGAACGCAGCCAGTCGGCAGCAGCGGAAATCAGCGCCATGTCGAGCGATACCGTCACGGCCGCCCAGGAGGCTGGCGATATGCTCGGCCGCCTGGTGCCTGATATCAGAAAGACCGCGGAACTCGTGGCGGAGATCAGTTCGGCATGCCGCGAGCAGGATGTCGGTGCGTCGCAGATCAACGAGGCGATCCAGCAGCTCGACAAGGTAACCCAGCAGAATGCCGGCGCTTCCGAGCAGATGTCTGCGACGTCGGAAGAGCTCGCCGCCCAGGCCGAGGAACTGCAGACCTCCATCGCCTTCTTCAAGGTGGATACGGCAGGTGGCAAGGCAATGGCGGCGAGTGGCCGCCAGGGCCGCGTACCAGCCGCCAAGGTGACTACGCGCAGCCCGGCGCCGTCTGCAGCCCGTAAGGCAGCTTCCGCCAACGGCGTTGTTGCTCAGCAGGCCCGCGCCAAAGGCTTTGCTCTCGATATGTCCATGGGCGGACCGGACACGACTGACGATGATTTCCGGGAAAGTGCTTAGGCGCTTCCCCGCGGACAGACGTCGGGGCCGCAGCAACAGCGGCCCCGTTATGGCCGGCGCATGGACGCGTCGGGACACACCGGCCCAGCCGGCAACGCATGAAGCGTTTTTACGGCGGCACAATGTGTCATTTCGCGGGATATCCGCAGCAGTCCTGAAGGGGTCTTGGAATGCGCTTCACGATCAAACTCAAACTGAGCCTGGTGTTCAGTTTTATCGTTCTCCTGACCTGCGCAATGGCCGGTCTTTCGATCTACAATCTCTCGTCGCTCAATGACGACATCTCGGTCATGGTTGCCGGCCCGGTCGCCAACCTGCGTGACTCCGGTGATCTCTCCGATGCGGTGATGCGCTCGATCCGTTCCGAAAAGGACGCGATCATCAACACGGATCCGACGAAGATCACCGGCTACGTCGACGAAATCTCCCAGAGCCGCGATCAGATCAAGACACTGCAGGCGCGTCTTGCTGCATCGCCTGATCCGGATATCCGCAACAGCATGAGCGAATTCGGCGATCTCTACGGCAAATGGACGTCCCTGCAGGACCGTGTTGCCGATCTCGCCAGGCAGAATACCAATGAATCCAACACGCAGGCCGGCGCTATTTCGATGGGCGAAGGCCAGCAGGTTACGAACCAGCTTCTCGCCATCCTCTCGAAGCTGAACGATACGGTGACGGGCAATGTCGGCGAGACCGACGCGGCCACCAACGAACAATACGCGCAGTCACGCAACATGCTCATCTTGATGACGATCGGCCTGATCGTCGTATCCTCGGCTGCTGCGATCTGGATCCTGCTCAACATCTCGCGCGGCCTGAAACGCGCCGTTCAGCTTGCAGATGCCGTCAGCATTGGTGACCTCGAACAGAATATCGATCACAAGAGCAACGACGAAATTCGCGACCTGGTCAATTCCATGTCGAGGATGACCGGCAACCTGCGTAACACGGCGCAGATTGCCAACCAGATCTCGAACGGCGACCTTACGGTTTCTCCGAAGCCCCTGTCGGAGAAGGATACGCTGGGCATTGCTCTGGAGCAGATGGTCGAACGTCTGCGCGGTGTTGTTGCCGACGCGATTGCTGCGGCCGAAAACGTCTCGTCCGGCAGCCAGGAGCTTTCGGCGAGCTCCGAACAGGTGTCGCAGGGTGCGACCGAACAGGCAGCTTCGGCTGAAGAGGCTTCCGCTTCGATGGAGGAGATGGCCTCCAACATCAAGCAGAATGCCGATAACGCTGCCCAGACGGAGAAGATCGCCCGCCAGTCGGCCAAGGATGCTGAACTGTCGGGTGAAGCGGTCTCACGCGCTGTTCAAGCCATGCGCACGATTGCCGAGAAGATCGGCATCGTTCAGGAAATTGCCCGTCAGACCGACCTGCTTGCTCTAAACGCTGCCGTCGAAGCCGCGCGTGCCGGCGAACATGGCAAGGGTTTTGCGGTCGTCGCTTCGGAAGTGCGCAAGCTCGCGGAGCGCAGCCAGTCGGCCGCCGCTGAAATCAGTGCGATGTCCGGCGATACGGTCAAGTCCGCGCAGGAGGCCGGCGACATGCTCGGCCGCCTGGTTCCGGATATCCGCAAGACGGCCGAACTGGTCTCCGAGATCAGTGCAGCCTGCCGCGAGCAGGATATTGGCGCAGCCCAGATCAACGAAGCAATCCAGCAGCTCGACAAGGTGACCCAGCAGAATGCCGGTGCCTCCGAAGAGATGTCGGCAACGTCGGAAGAACTGGCGACCCAGGCTGAGGAACTGCAGGCCTCGATCGCCTTCTTCAAGGTCGACATGGCCGGCAACCGCCTGTCGCACGCTCCGGCTGCCAAGGTCACGGTTCGCACGCCGGCTCCGGCTGCGGCCCGCAAGCCGGTCGCCAAGAAGGCCGCGCCCGCCAACACGGTTTCTGCCCAGCAGGCACGCGCCAAGGGCTTTGCTCTGGACATGTCGATGGGCGGTCCCGACGAGGGGGATGCCGAGTTCAAGGAAAGCGCCTGAGTATCAGGTCCTTCCAATATATTAACAGGCGTCCCCGATAATGGGGCCGCCCGAATCCAAGGAAAGCGGTTGATCATGGCGACAACATCTCTGGAAGCTCAATTCGTGACCTTCAGCCTCGGCGAGGAGATCTTCGCCGTTCCGGTGGAGGTGGTGCGCGAAATCCTCGACTACGCCGAAGCGTTCAAGATTCCGAACGGTCCCGACTATCTGCTCGGTCTGCGCGATGTGCGCGGCCAAGGCGTTCCGACGATCGACCTGCGCCTGAAGCTCGGCATGTCGAAGACGGTGCCGACGCCGCATACGCGTGTGCTGGTTCTGGATGTTCCCATGGAAAATCGCCTTCTGACGCTCGGCCTCGTTGCCGACCGCGTTTTCGAAGTGACGCCGTTCCGCCGCGACCAGATCGAAGCTGCGCCCGATATCGGCGTACGCTGGCGATCGGATTACATTGCAGGCGTGGTGCGCCGTGAGAACGGCTTCGTTGTCATCGTCGACCTTGCCCGGCTTCTGTCGCGCGAGGACGCCTCTGTCCTGCAATCGGCCGCCTGAGGCCCTCAAGACTACCCGGAGTGTTGCGTGTTATGAGTATGGCAGCGGTAGAAGCCCAGTTGCCGGGCGACAGGATCAGCAAGCGTAATTTCGACAAGCTGGCGCGGTTCATCTACGACTATAGCGGCATCAAGATGCCGCCGACGAAGCTGACGATGCTGGAGGGTCGGCTGCGCCGGCGCCTGCGCGCCACGCGGCATGCGAGCTTCGACGATTATTGCGATTTCCTGTTCAACGAGGGGGGCCTCGATCAGGAGACCATCTACCTGATCGATGTCGTAACGACCAACAAGACCGACTTCTTCCGGGAAGCCAAGCATTTCGAATATATGCAGACCGTCGCCCTGCCGACGCTTGCCGACAGCGGCCTGCGCACGATCCGCACATGGAGTTCTGCGTGCTCGACCGGTGCCGAACCCTACACGATGGCAATGGTGCTGGCCGAATTCGCCGAGGGCCGCAGCGATGTGTCCTACAATGTGCTGGCGACGGATCTCTCCACCGATGTCCTGCAGACCGCGCGCCGGGGTATTTATGCCGAAGATCTGGTCGCCCCGGTGCCGCGCGACCTGCAGAAGAAATATGTTATGGTTGCCAAGCAGCAGGGCCGCCGTGAAGTTCGTATCTCGCCGAAGCTGCGCAGCCGTGTCGGCTTCGCCCGCATGAACCTGATGGATGAGAAATATCCCGTCGGTGACATGATGCACCTGATCTTTTGCCGCAACGTGCTGATCTACTTCGACAAGCAGACGCAGGCCGGTGTGCTCACCCGTCTCTGCGGCTGCCTGGCGAAAGGCGGTTACATGTTTATCGGTCACTCGGAATCGATCACCGGCTTCGACCTTCCCCTGAAGCAGGTTTCGAACACGGTGTTCCAGCGCATCTGAGAGGGTCCTATGGCCAAAAAAGTCCGCGTCCTCATCATCGACGATTCCGCCAGCGTCAGGCAGACGCTGACACGGGTTCTGGAAGAAGACCCGGAGATCGAAGTCATGGCCGTCGCATCCGATCCATTCATGGCGGCGCGCAAGATCCAGGAAGAGATCCCTGACGTCATCACCCTCGATGTCGAGATGCCGCGCATGGATGGCATCACCTTCCTGCGAAAGCTCATGTCGCAACGACCGATTCCGGTCGTCATGTGCTCCTCGCTGACGGAAGCGGGTTCGGAAACTCTGCTGCAGGCGCTTGAGGCGGGTGCCGTCGATATCATCCTGAAATCGAAGATCGGAGCGGCGGATAGCCTGGCGGACGATGCCATGCGCATCCGCGAAGTGGTCAAGAGCGCTTCGCATGCGCGGCTTGCCAATACGCGCCGTACTGCCGGAAGCGTCCGCTCGGCCTCGGCGGAAGGGCCGGCCAAGAAGCTGACGGCCGATGCGATGCTGCCGCCGCCAAGCGGTCGGGCAATGGCGAAGACAACTGAAATGGTCGTCTGCGTCGGTGCTTCCACTGGCGGAACGGAAGCCCTGCGCGAATTTCTTGAAGCGCTGCCGGCCAATGCGCCGGGCATGGTCATCGTCCAGCACATGCCGGAGAAGTTCACCGCAGCATTCGCCAAACGTCTGAACGGTCTCTGTGAAGTCGAGGTCAAGGAGGCAGTCGATGGCGATCCGGTGTTGCGCGGTCACGTGCTGATCGCGCCGGGCGACAAGCACATGCTGCTGGAGCGGCAGGGCGCGCGCTATTACGTATCAGTCAAGCCCGGCCCGCTGGTTTCCCGCCACCGTCCGTCCGTTGATGTGCTGTTCCGTTCCGCTGCCCGTTCTGCGGGGTCGAACGCGATGGGCATCATCATGACGGGAATGGGGGACGATGGTGCGCGCGGCATGCTGGAAATGCATCAGGCCGGCGCCTACACCGTTGCCCAGGACGAGGCGAGTTCGGTCGTCTTCGGCATGCCGAAGGAAGCGATCGCCAAGGGCGGCGTCGACCGCATCCTGCCGCTCGACCAGATCGCCCGTGAAGTGCTGATCACACAGCAGAAGTCTTGAATTCCGAACTGAATGCTGGAGCGGCGGCGCATCGCGCCGCCGCTCTTGCGGAATCAGGCGAGATATCCGCCATCGATCGTCAGGCTGGCGCCGGTGATGAAGGACGCTTCCGGGCTCGCGAGATAGGCGGCGAAGCTGGCGATTTCCTTATCCTCGCCGATGCGGCCGAGCGCCATCAACTGCTTCAGTCGCTCATGGCCGGTCGCGTCCGAGTTCATGTCCGTCGCCGTCGGGCCTGGCTGGATATTGTTCACGGTAATACCGCGCGGGCCGAGATCGCGGGCAAGGCCACGTGTCATGGCAGCTACCGCCCCCTTGGTCATGGCATAGACCGACGAGGTCGGAAAACCGCTGCGGTCGGCGACAATGCTGCCGATGGTGATGACGCGTCCGCCCGCTTTCATGTGGCGCACGGCTGCCTGCGTGCCCGCGAAGACGGCGCGGACATTGACTGCGAACATGCGGTCGAAGTCTTCGAGGGGGAAATTCTCTACTGAATTCAGCATGAGAATTCCCGCGCTATTGACGAGAATATCGATGCCGCCGAATGCCGAGACGGTCTGATCGACCGCGTTCTGGACGGCTTTCGGATCGGCGCTGTCAGCCTTGATGGCCAGTGCTTTCGCGCCCTTCGCCTCGATTTCGGCGACGATGGCCTTCGCCTTATCGACGGAGGCGGAATAGGTGAAGGCAACGGTCGCGCCGTCGCTGCTGAGACGGCGGACGATTGCGGCACCGATACCACGCGAGCCACCGGTTACGAGGGCGATCTTGCCGGCAAGTGGTTGGGACATTGTAGTTCCTTTCTTTCTGGATTGTTTAGTCTAGAATTGGGCGTGCGGAATCGAGTTTGGACTTCCGGTTTTAGCGGAGGCTTCGAATGGCGAGACGGGCTATACCGCGGAGCGCTTCAGGGGAGGCACCGTTGCGCGCGCTGACCTTCATGCCTGAGAGGGTCGAGCCAAGGAACTGCACGGCATCGGTGGTATCGACTTCATCTGCGACCTCGCCCCGTTTCTTTCCTTCCTCAAGGATCGTCTTCACGGCGGATGAAAGCCGGCGGGATGCCTGGTCGGTCAGATCGGAGATTTCACTGTCCGTCCGTCCGAATTCGCATACGGCGCTGACGCCGAGGCAGCCACGGCCGGCTTCGGTCTCGGGGCGGGAGGCAAAGGCGATGAGCGTCTCCTCCAAGGCTTCCAATGGTGTCGCAGCGCGGCCCAGGTCGGCCACGAGTTGGGAGACGCTATCGGTATTGTAGCGGTCGAGCGCTGCCAGATAGAGGCCGCGCTTGTCGCCGAAAGTATCGTACATGCTTTGCCGGCTGATCTTCATGGCCGACAGCAACGCATCCGTCGAGGTGCCCTCGTAGCCGTGTTCGGTGAACACGGTGATGGCCGCCTTGAGCGCTGTGTCGCGATCGAATTCCTTATGCCTTGCCATGACGCCTCAATAATCTTTCCAGACTGATCTGTCCAGAATAATTTGGGAACTATCCTTTGGTGTTGCAACCCCGCCATGCGGCATTCCCCTTGAAATTTTCCTGATTTTGTGGTCTTGAGGCCGCCAATCTATGCAGCGCTGTCGCTTTCGGCGTTCAGGGACATATCCCGCCCCTGACAGCGCGTCCCGTATTATCCAAGGAAAATGCCCACATGGCCCGTTCAGCTCTTCTCAATGTCATGGTTCAGGCTGCCATCAAGGCAGGCAAGTCGCTGGGGCGTGATTTCGGGGAAGTGCAGAACCTGCAGGTATCGGTGAAGGGGCCGGGCGACTTCGTCTCGAATGCCGACCGCAAGGCAGAGAAGATCGTCAAGGAGGAGCTTCTCAAGGCTCGTCCGACCTATGGCTTCCTTGGCGAGGAGAGCGAAGAGATCAAGGGCACCGACGGTGCGCACCGCTGGATCGTCGACCCGCTCGACGGCACCACCAACTTCCTGCATGGTATCCCGGCCTTTGCCGTTTCCATCGCGCTCGAGCGCAACAGCGAGATCGTCGCGGGTGTGGTCTTCAATCCAGCGACGGACGAGCTCTACACGGCAGAGCGTGGCGGCGGCGCGTTCCTCAATGACCGCCGCCTGCGCGTCGCCTCCCGCCGGGTGCTTTCCGACAGTGTCATCGGTTGCGGCGTGCCGCATCTCGGCCGTGGCAATCACGGCAAGTTCCTGATCGAACTCCGCCACGTCATGGGCGAAGTCGCCGGCATTCGCCGCATGGGTGCAGTCTCGCTCGATCTTGCCTATGTGGCCGCCGGCCGTTTCGACGGCTTCTGGGAAACGGCACTGTCGCCCTGGGACATGGCAGCCGGCATTCTGCTCATCCGCGAAGCCGGCGGTTTTGCGACCGACTGGGATGGCGGCGCCTCGATCCTGGAAACGGGCTCGATCATCGCCGGCAACGAGCATATCCAGAAGGCGCTGATGGAAGTCGTCAAGCGACCGGTTCCGACCCGCTGACGGGTATCGGAAACAGGCTGTTGTAAAGTCCCGCTTTTCCGCGGTGCATACTTCAATTCGGCACAATGTTGATCTAGTCTCCGGCTGCAATGAATCCGGAGGCCGAGGAACCTATGGAAAATGTGAATGCGGCCGAGTTCGGCTCCACTGAGAAGACGGCCGGTGGCTACGCCTACAAACTCTCCAGTCCCATGTCGTTCTTCTGGACGATGGTGTTGTTCCTTATCATCGTCGGCTTCATAGCAGCGATCCTGTTCCGCCAGACCCAAACCGCCTTCATGCACAATCCGGGCCTCAACGGCCTCATCCTCGGCGTTCTTGCCGTTGGAATCATTCTCGTTTTCAATCACGTGCTGTCGCTTCGTCCGGAAGTGCGCTGGTTCAATTCCTTCCGCGCCGCAGGCAGCGTCGAGAAGGTGAACCGCAATCCGCGGCTGCTCGCGCCGATGAGGGCGCTGATCGGCAACCGCAAGTCGGGTGTTGCATTGTCGACCACGGCGTTGCGCTCCATTCTGGATTCCATTGCCAACCGTCTCGACGAATCGCGCGACGTCTCGCGCTATCTGATCGGCCTGCTCGTCTTCCTCGGCCTGCTCGGTACCTTCTGGGGTCTTATCGGCACGATCGGCTCGATCAGCTCGGTCATCCAGTCTCTCGATGCTGGTTCGAACGGCACGGGCGATGTACTCTCGACGCTTAAAGAGGGGCTCGCGACGCCACTGTCCGGCATGGGCCAGGCCTTCTCGTCCTCGCTGCTCGGTCTTTCGGGTTCGCTGATCCTCGGTTTCCTCGATCTGCAGGCCGGGCGTGCACAGAACCGTTTCTATACGGAGCTGGAGAACTGGCTCTCCTCTGTTACCGATGTCGGCTCGGATATTCCGGTGCCGGCGCTCGATGGCGTCTCCGCTGGCTCGTCGGAAGATATGAAGGCGCTTTCGGAATATCTGCGCAAGGTTGCCGAAGACGGTGGCCCCACGAGCCAACGGTCGGTTGCCGCCATGGCAAGCCTTGCCGAAGGCATCCAGGGCCTCGTCAAGAATATGCGCAACGAGCAGCAGATGCTGCGCGACTGGATCGAAGTGCAGCAGGACGAAGCGAAGGCGATGCGGCGTACGCTCGACCGGTTGGCCGAGCGCATTGGCGTGCATGACCGCGGCAGCGACAGAGCGCGGGAACGATCCGGCCAGGTCGAAAAGAGCGAGGGCAAGTAAGCCATGCCTCTTGGCCGCAACCGTCGCCACCAACGCGCGGTGGACTACTGGCCGGGCTTCGTCGATGCGCTTTCGACGCTGCTCATCGCCATCATGTTCATTCTCACGGTATTCGTTGTCGGCCAGTTCATTCTCAGTCGCGAAATCAGCGGTCGGGACGAAGTGCTGACGCGTCTGAACAGCCAGATCAACGAGCTCACGCAGTTGCTGGCGCTGGAAAAGGGCAGCAATCAGGACCTTCAGGATTCCGTCGCCAATCTGCAGGCGTCACTTGCGAGTGCCGAGGGCGAGCGAACGCGGTTACAGGCGTTACTCAGCGCTGGTGCTGGCGGGCAGGATGCGGCAAAGCAGCAGATTGGAACGCTGACGCAGCAGCTTGATGAGCAGAAGCAGGTGAGCGACCGTGCCCTCAGTCAGGTCGAGCTCCTCAACCAGCAGATTGCGGCATTGCGCAGCCAGATCGCAGCTGTCGAGGCTGCACTGCAGGCTTCCGAAGAGAAGGATCAGACGTCGCAGACAAAGATCGCCGATCTCGGACGCCGCCTGAACGTGGCGCTGGCTGCGCGCGTGCAGGAGCTCAACCGCTACCGGTCGGACTTCTTCGGACGTCTGCGCGAAATCCTGTCGGATCGCGAGAACATCCGTGTCGTCGGCGACCGTTTCGTCTTCCAATCTGAAGTCCTGTTTCCATCCGGCGGCGCCGACCTCAATCCGGATGGCCAGACGGAAATGGCAAAGCTTGCCGCCGCGCTGCTTGACCTTGCCAAGGAAATTCCGCCTGAAATCAACTGGGTGCTGCGCGTCGATGGCCATACGGACAATGTCGCGCTCTCAGGCTCAGGTCGTTACCGGGACAACTGGGAGCTTTCATCCGCCCGCGCGATTTCGGTCGTGAAGTTCCTGATCGCGCAGGGTGTGCCCGCAGACCGGCTCGTTGCGGCAGGTTTTGGCGAATTCCAGCCGATCGCACCGGGCGATACGCCGGAGGCGCGTGCCACCAACCGTCGTATCGAACTCAAGCTGACCGAGAAATAACGGCTTGAAGCTTGCCAGCGAGGAAGGTGCGGACGGCGGGACTGTCGCTGAGGCCGATCGCCATCCTGTAGGCTTCTGCCGCGGCGTCGCTTTCACCGAGGTCTGCCAACAGATGTCCCCGCACGGCCCAGTAAGGCTGGTAGCTGGTGACGCCCCGTCGTTCCAGCCCGTCCAACAGGGCGATGGCCGGAGCCGCGCCATCGACCCTGCCGATGACGGCGGCATGACTGACCTTTGAGCCCAGTGTCGGTTTCATCTCGATGAGCGCCCGGTAGAGGGTAATGAGCGCCTTCCAATCCGTCGTGCCCGTCCGGCGACGCGTGGCGTGGACGGACTGGATCGCCGCCTGGCACTGGAACGGACCGAAACGGTCGAGGGTGCCCGCCTTGCGCAGCAAAGTATCGGCTTCCGCCAGCATGATTTCGTTCCAGAGACCGGTATCCTGCTCCTCAAGGGGTATGTAGGTGCCATCGGCATCACGCCGTGCGCGCCTTCTCGCCTCGCAATAAAGCATCAATGAGAGGAGCCCGATAACCTCCGGCTGCTCAGGCAGCATCGTCATGAGAGCGCGGCCAAGCCAGATCGCCTCGCCGGTCAAACCGGTGCGATTGTCTTCCTCGCCATCGAGCCCGTCCCAGCCGAGCCCATAGGCGGCATAGATTGCCGAGAGTACGCCCGCCAGCCGATCCGTCAGGATCTGCCGCTCAGGGATGGCGAAGGGAATGCCGGCGTCGCGGATCTTGATCTTGGCCCGCACCAGGCG
Source organism: Rhizobium sp. BK379 (assembly GCF_014193955.1). NCBI lineage: Bacteria > Pseudomonadati > Pseudomonadota > Alphaproteobacteria > Hyphomicrobiales > Rhizobiaceae > Rhizobium > Rhizobium sp. BK379. The sequence goes on along the minus strand of NZ_JACIAD010000008.1, from coordinate 122,616 downwards.
CTGGCTCATGGCATCCGGCGAGATTACGAAGGCTTGTGCGATTGTCTTCGCGTCAATGCCGAGCACCGTCTGAAGCATCAGCGGCGTGTGAACGGACCGATCGATCGCCGGATGTGTACAGGCAAAAAGCAGCTTCAGCCGCTCATCGGAAAAGTCTGCGTTTCGTGCATCGTTCAAGCGCTCCTCGGCTTCCTCGATGGCCAGCGCGATCGTTTCGCTGGCATTATCGTGTACGGTTCGGTGACGGGCAGCCTGAATGAGGTTGCGGCGGGCTGCGGTGAGCAGCCAGCCCTCGGGATTGTCGGGAATACCGCGCTCGGGCCAGACCCGCAACGCAGCCGCCAGCGCATCAGACAAGGCATCCTCCGCTGCCGGAACATCGCGGGAGCGAGCGGCAAGAAAGGCGATGAGCTTGCCATAGGATTGCCGTGCCACCCTTTCGGCGACACGGCCCGCATCTGATGTCACAACGGCCTCACGCGAATTGCAGCCGCGGCCGTACTTCCACCGAACCCCATTCGGAGACGGGCACGCGCGTGGCCCATTCGAGCGCGGCATCGAGATCTGGTACCTCGATTACGTAGAAGCCGCCAAGCTGTTCCTTGCCTTCCGGATAGGGACCATCCTGCACATCATGGTCCTCGCCTTTCCGACGTACGATCGTGCCGGTCTCAGGCGGGGTCAGGCCGGCGCCGGCGGTCAAGATCCCTGCCTGCACCAGGGCCTTGGTGTAGGCCGTCCAGCCATCGCGATAGGCGGGGTCGTTGCGGCGGACAAAGTCTTCTGCAGATTCACGGATGATAAGTGCGTATTGCATCGGAAACTCCTGATCCTCTGATGGGTTTAACCGGGCAAGCAGCATGTAAGGCCGAATATGCCCAAGCTGCAATCCTTCGGTGGCGCGGCTTCGAGCCGTTCCGAAACAATGAGGTCTCAGTCGTCTTCATTTCGACATTGCAGCCGAAAAAATCGATCACACCGAAATGGGTGCGAAAAATGCGCTGAGCGGGAAGTGCTGGAGGCGACTGATGCCGCCTCCGCTTCCGGTCAAGCGTCCGCCTTTGTCTGATCCACCACTTCCGCGCCGGGCGAATTCTTCTTGATGGATTCGATGGCGTTCACCGCGGATGCTTTCGCCTTGTAGCCTTCGGACGAGAACATGGTCTCGCCGTTCGACGCCTTGAAGCGGAAGCGGAATTCACCGGCCTTATCCTTGTAAACTTCAAATCTGTACATGGATCCCTCCTGGTAAGCTGAAATCGTGCATCAGCTTTCAGAAGGCTAGCCCAGAATTGTGAGCTTTTCCACCACCTTAATTAGAATTCCATTGTATGGCGTGCAATTGCCGCCGGTTGGATCGGGCGCGAGAGAAGGGCTGGCCGCATGCTGTCCCTTTCGCGAAGATCATTCCATCTGGATATGGGCGCCGTCGACGACCGGTTTCCATTTCGCAAGCTCGGCCTTCACATGGGCGCCGAGTTCCTCCGGTGTCGAGCCGACGATGGTTGCACTAAATTCCTTCATCCGCCCGGCGACGGCCGGATCGGTCAGCGCCTTGTTGGCGGAGGCGTTGAGGCGAGTAATCACATCGGCCGGTGTGTTGGCCGGCGCAAAGAGTGCGTTCCACGTATAGGTCTCGTATCCTGGAATGCCGGATTCCGCGATAGTCGGGATATCAGGGAAGGATGGCGCGCGTTCGGCGGTCGTGACGGCGAGTGCCCGGAGCGTACCGGCCTTGATGTGGCTCGACGACGAGGGCAGGTTGTCGAACATGATCGGTACCTGATTGCCGATGACGTCGTTCAATGCGGGCCCCGCACCCTTGTAGGGGATATGCTGCATGTCGACGCCCGCCATGCTTTTAAAAAGTTCGCCGGAAAGATGCAGCGGCGTGCCGTTACCGGATGAAGCGTAACTGTATTTGTCCGGATCGGCTTTCAGGAGCGCAATCAGCTCCTGCACATTCTTTGCGGGCAGCTCCGGATTGACCACCAGGACATTGGGAACAACCACGAGCAATGAAACCGGCGCGAAATCCTTCTCGGCATCATAGGGCGTCGATTTCAGGATCAGCGGATTGAGGGCGTGGGTCGCGACGGTGCCCATCAGGATCGTATAGCCATCCGGCGCGGCGCGCGCGACGCTATCAGCGCCGAGATTGCCGCCGGCTCCCGCAACATTCTGCACGATGACCTGCTGGCCGAGATCTTCGGACATTTTCTGCGCGACGATACGCGCGACGACATCGGTCGAGCCTCCGGCGGCGAACGGCACGACCATGGTTATGGAACGATCGGGAAAAGTCTGGGCTGATGCGGCCGTACCAGTCGCGGCTGCGATCAGGCCAAGTCCAAGTGCCACACTTATGCGACTGACAATATCAGAAAGCGCCATTCGAATCTCCTCCCACCGATTTCAACAGCAAAGACCCCTACCTTGGGCATGGGAAGGTTAGGGCAGGTTCCAGCAAAGGCAACCGAGTGGGAAGGCTGTCGCGATCAGACTTTAGTCGCGATGGGGGTATGAGGCAGCTATTTGGCGGCTGCCAGCACATCCTCGTTGGCCGCATCGAATTGCAGGCGGGCGAGTTTCGCATAGATGCCGCCGTTTCGGATCAGGCTCTGATGCGTGCCCTCCTCTACGACACGTCCCTGATCCATGACGAGAATGCGGTCGGCCTTGAGAACAGTGGCGAGACGGTGGGCGATGACAACAGTGGTGCGGCCATGCATAAGCCCGTCAAGCGCTCTCTGCACAAGCGTTTCGCTCTCTGCATCAAGCGCCGAAGTCGCCTCGTCCAGCAGAAGGATCGGTGCATTTTTCAGGATCGCGCGGGCAATGGCGATGCGCTGGCGCTGGCCGCCGGACAGTGTGACACCGCGTTCGCCGACCTGCGTCTCATAAGACTTTTCCAGTCGGTTGATGAATTCATCGGCCTGCGCGGCGATTGCCGCTGCGCGAACCTGCTCGCGCGTCGCGCCATGAACGCCAAAAGCGATATTATCGTGGATCGAGGAGGCGAAGATGGTCACATCCTGTGGCACGATGGCTATGCGCTGGCGCAAGGCGTCCGGATCGGCCTGGCAGGCGTCGACGCCATCGATCTTCACGCTGCCCTGTTGCGGATCGTAGAAGCGGAGCAAGAGCGAAAAGACGGTGCTCTTGCCGGCGCCGGATGGGCCGACGATCGCAACCGTTTCGCCCGGCAGAACCGTGAAATCCAAGCCATGCAGAGCTGACCTGCCGGGACGGGATGGATAGGCGAAATGCACGCCGTCAAATTCCACGCGGCCTTGGGCGGGCGAGGGGAGTGGCTGCGGGTTTGCGGGGGCGGCGATCGGCGAGACTTCATCGAGAAGCTCGGTCAGGCGGTCAGCGGCACCGGCTGCCTGCGAAAGCTCGCCCCAGACTTCCGACAGTGCACCGAGCGAGCCGGCTGCGATGACCGCATAGAGCAGGAACTGGCCGAGCGTGCCGGCCGAAAGTGTACCGGCGAGGACGCTGTGGGCGCCAAACCAGAGAACGGCGACCACGCTGCCGAAAATGAGGGTGATGGCGATGCCCGTCAGCAGCGCGCGGGAGGAAACGGCGGAACGTGCGGCCTGATAGGCGGATTCCACAGCCGAGCCGTAGCGGTCCGCTGCAATCGTTTCGGCGTTGAAGGCCTGCACGGTGCGGGTTGCGGCGATCGTCTCATTGGCGAAGGCGGAAGCTTCTGCCAGCGTATCCTGTGCGGCGCGGGAGCGCTTGCGCACCGAACGGCCGCCGGCAACAAGCGGAAAGACGATGACGGGGATCGCGACGATGACGAGGCTGGAAAGCTTTGGCGAGGTGACGATCATCATGCCCAGCGCGCCGATACAAAGGATCAGGTTGCGAAGCGCCACGGAAGCAGTGGCGCCGACGGCGGATTTGATCTGCGTGGTATCGGCCGTCAGCCGCGAGACGATCTCGCCCGACTGGTTGACGTCGAAGAAAGAGGGCGACAGTCGCGTGACATGCGAGAAGACATCGCGGCGCAGATCCGAAACGATGCGCTCCCCAATGGTGATGACGAAATAGTAGCGTAGAGCGCTGGCAATCGCGAGCACGATGGCCATGATCATCATCATGGCGAAATAGCTATTGATGAAGGTGCCGTCGGCCTGCGTGAAGCCGTGGTCGATCATGCGGCGCACGGCGAGCGGTATGGCAAGCGAAGTCACGGCCGCCAGCGCCAGCGAAATCAGGGCACCGGCCACCATGCCACGGTAGCGTGCCACATAAGGTGTCAACCTGCCGAGCGGCTTCAGCGAACGCGACCTCTTCTCCCCAACTTCTGCCTGCTCTGCCAAATTGTCTCCGATCGCCCTCAAAGACCGCGTATTGCGGCTCCTTGGCCCTTGTTATCCCGGCGCCCTTCATGTATAGGCACCGCATCCTAATGGGAAGCCGTAGCCTTCACGACTGCGGCTTCATTTATTCAATCGGTTCTTCCGCCGCAACTGTCTGCGGCAAATTGGACCTCGGCATCGCAGGAAGATTGTCATGAAGGAAGGCATCCATCCCGACTACCATACCATCAAGGTAGTCATGACCGATGGCACCGAGTACGAAACCCGCTCGACCTGGGGTTCGGAAGGCGCTGTCATGAACCTCGAAATCGACTCCAAGTCGCACCCGGCCTGGACTGGCGGCAACCAGCAGCTCATGGACCGCGGCGGCCGTGTTTCGAAGTTCAACAAGCGTTTCGGCGGCCTCGGCCTCTAATTCGCTTCCGCTTTGCGGATTATTCAAAAGCCCGGCCTTGTGCCGGGCTTTTTGTTTTGGGGTCTTGCCGGCGAGCAAATAAAAAACCGGCCGCGTCGCCGCAGCCGGTTTCGTGAATTCTATGATGTCAGATCAGTTGTTGCCGAAGGCCGTCTGCAGCAGGGAAAGCTGGGCCTGGACGCTGTTCTGATTATCGGGAACGATCGCAGCTTCTGCCGGGCGGTAGATTTCACGGTCGAGCAGGGCGATGCGGTTCTGCAGGCGAAGCGAGCGCTCCACGAGATCGCGGAAGGATTCCGGCAGGTCGCCCCAGCCCGGAGCATTGCGATCGACGTTGAAGCCATCGAGCCGGACCTTGTTTTTCTCGGCCAGGACCTGATCGCGGGACATTTCGCCATTGTTGACGGCGCGCTGCAGCAGCAGCCAGGAAGCCATCTGCATCAGGCGGGTCGTGAGGCGCATTGATTCAGCCGCATAAAGGACCGAGGCCATGCGCGGCAGCACCTTGGAGGCTGCGCGGCCCTGGCCGTCGAGATAGGATGCGGTTTCTTCGACCAGCGACATGCCCTCTGCATACAGCGTCTTGAACTGCGAGGATGCGGCAGCGCGGCCAGCAAAACTGATTGTATTCAATCCAAGTTCCGACATCTAAAGAATCCCTGTTGCACGCATCTACTATCAGGTAACGCCGGGTTCCCGGAAAAAGTTTCCCAAGCCGGTCTTCGTGATTTCAAGATGGTATCTTTAACCTAGATGCGCAAGCCGTTTCTTAAGAAAAGGTTAATCTCCACAGTTTCGTGGAAAGGTCTAGGGCAGCGCAAAAAGAAGAGCCGCAAAAGCGGCTCTCAAGGTAAAACAGGGAGAAAAATCAGACCAATTCACCGCTTGGAAAACTGTCTGAGGTCCAGAAGAATCTGAACAGCAACAGTAATACCTTATAAAGCTTAATTTTTTATTAATGTCGTCCCGATTTAAGACTTAACGAAAGTAAATACGAAGCAATATTTGCTCGCTTACAGTCTTATGACCGGAAAAGATTTTCGGCGGCCAATCGGCCGGAAGCCTTCTTTGCGGCCTCGGCCTCGAGCCGTGCGATCTCGGTCTTCAAAAGTTCCACGCGCGCTCTCAACTCGTCGACCGAAAGCATGGAGAGATCGGAGCCGATCTCGTGCACTGTCTTCTTCTGCGGCCTATCGTCATCCATCAAGCTCATTGTCGCTCCTCCTGCGAACCGTGTGGCGATCCCTAGGATTTCGCCCCACGCTTCAAGTCTCTGTTGCAAGCGTGTCGCTATCGCAAAATCGCTGCGCATTTTTCGCGCGACATGCCTCAGTCCGTCAGCCGAACTTTACAGCAGGATCGCCACTTTCGGGAGACTTGTTGGAACTGCGATCGGCAAGCGACATGCTTTGCGGCGTGAGCGTCGGAGATGTTGCTGTTGGGATCGTCGTATAGGCATCGCGGTCGCTCGCCGGAATGGCTGCACGAATGCGGCTTCTGAGGATGGCATAGCCGGTGATCAGGAGATGGGCGAGCGCTGTCACCAGGAAGAGTGCATGCGGGCTGACGACTGACATGACCGGACCTCCGATCGTCGGCCCGATAACGGTGCCAATGCCGTAGAGCAGCAGCAGGCCGCCGGAAACCTTTACGAAATCCTCCGATGAGGCAAAGTCGTTCGCATGGGCGACAGCGATCGGATAGAGCGTATTGGCGACCGCACCGTAGAGGATGACGAGGCCGATCAGGAAGGCTGGGGAGGACGGATGCAGGAGGAAGATCAGGAGCCCGGCGAGCGCCGCGATGGCTGACATGGCTGCCAGGACGTAGCGACGGTCGATACGATCTGACAGGCGTCCGGCCGGAAGCTGCATCACCGCGCCGGCAAAGATGGTGGTGCTCATCATCACTGCAATCGAAGTGTCGGAAAGACCCGCACCCGCACCGAAGACGGCACCGAGCGTACCATAGGCGCCATTGGCAATGCCGACCAGCAGGATGCCGAGACAGGAAACCGGCGAATTGCGATAGAGCGCAGGCAGATCGAGTTTGACTGCTTTCAGCGGCTGCGGTGAGGCTGCGGTCGACAGCGTCGTCGGCAGCATGGCGATGCAGTAGAAGATGCCGCAGATCATGAAGAGTACGGGCGTGCGCACGTCTTCGAGCGGGATCATCATCTGGCCGCCCACGACGCCAAGGAGGGTGATGCCGATATAGAGCGAGAAGATCGCGCCGCGGCTCTCATTGTTCGCCCGTTCGTTCAGCCAGCTTTCGATGATCATCGAAGTCCCGGCAGTGGAGAAACCGGTGACGGCACGCAGGATGACCCACCAGACCGGATCGATGATGATGCCGCTGACAAGCGCGATGATGGCGATGATGGCGATAAAGCCGGAGAACGCGCGTACATGGCCGACGCGACGCACCATCTTCGGTGCAACCAGGCAGCCAATAACAAAACCTGCTGCCCAGGAGGTCCCGAGCAGACCGAGCGTGGTCGTGGCATAACCTTCGAGGTTTCCGCGCACAGGAAGCAGAATGCCCTGCAGTCCGTTGCCCATGAAAAGGAAGAGCGTGCCAAAGAGCAGCGCAGCGACGGACAGCAGATTTCTTGTCATATCCCCAGACTCGGCGTGTTCGCTTCGAAAAAGACATAAGGCGCGACGTTAATCTGCCCAGTCCATAAGAGTGTTGATTGTGTCCCGGAATGCCTTTACGGCGTGTAGATATTCCTGTGTTCGCGTGAAAAAATGTCCGTCCTGTGACATTCTGATAAATGGAAAAAATAAAGCCATGACAAAGCTGATAGCGTTGCTACTCATCCTTGCCATGGCAATCCAGATCATCAAGCCGCTCGGCTATCCGGGGCTGCGCCGCCGGATGGATTTCTGGAAGATCGCGCTGATTGCCTTTGCCATCTGGGCGGTGGCCTTGCTGGCGCGTGATTTCCTGGTGCAATAGGCGGGGTCAGTCCTGCAGGATGATCTCGCCTTTCATCATCGGCACGCAGCTTCCCGAGATCGTCACGTCAGTGACCGTGCCGACCGTCTTGACGACATCGAGTTCGATGATGCTGCGCCGGCCCATTTCGACGCCCTGTTCGATCGTCACGTGCTGGCTGACGTCCGCCTCCGGCAGCAGCGAGACGAGATAGGCGGAGAGGGCGGCTGATGCGCTTCCGGTCGCCGGATCTTCAATGACGTTGTCCAGCGGCGCGAACATGCGGGCGCGGATGTTCCAGGGGGTAGCGGCGGGACGTACATAGAGGAAGAGCGAAAAGTCATGGCTGCCGGCCACGCCCCTAGCCGCCGCCTGGAAGCCGTTCAGATTGGGACTTGCCGCGGCCAGAGCCTCGAGACTCTCGAGTTCTGCGATGGCGAAGTTCAGTCCCACCGAGGCAAAGACTGGGGCATGCTTGTTCTTGCGGATCGAGGAGGGATCAAGGGAGACGCAATCGGCAATGACGGTCTCGGATATTCTGTCGCCTATTTCAAGCGGCCGTGGAGCACGGATGGTTGCTCCGGTGACTCGGCCTTCACGGCGCTGCAGGGTGACTTCCACGAGGCCGGCCTTTTCCTCGAACCGCAGCCTATCGCCAATGGCGCGACCGAAGATTTCGTTCTGCTGGCCGAGAACATAGGCAGTGCCGACATTGGGATGCCCCGCGAACGGCACCTCCATTGTCGGCGTGAAGATGCGAACTTTTGCGGTGTTTTCGGGGTTCTCGGGCGGCAGCACGAAGGTTACTTCGGAATAGCCGAACTCGGCGGCAATCTTTTGCATTGCCGCATCGCTGATGCCCCTGGCGTCGCTCATGACCGCGAGCGGATTGCCCTCATAGCGGGTGGAGGTGAAGACGTCGACGGTGAGGTAGGACAAGCTGTTCATGGCGGCTCCAACAATGGTGGCACCATGATTATCGAGGCTCGTTGTTGCTGCGAAGGACTATCTTGTCGCCATGACAAATCGGCTTCGCGACTGGCAAGAACAAAGACAGGCGGCGAGGATGCTCGCCGCCTGTCTGTTTTCTCAAGCATCCAAAAGGCTCATGCGGCCTTTTCGAGTTCGGCCTTCCAGTTGCCCTTGGCGGCGAGGCTGTTCATCTCGGCGCGGTGTGCGAATTCGCGCTGGCCGGCAGCGACGTTTTCCTGCTTGCCGTTCCAGGCCTTGAGTGCACTGTCCTGCAGAGCACGGCCATAGGAGAAGGTGACAAACCAGGGCAGCTCATAACCGGAGTTGATGGCGGAGAGATGGGCTGTCGCTTCTTCCGTGGTCTGGCCGCCGGAGAGGAAGGCGATCCCCGGAACGGATGACGGAACCGTGCGCTTCAACACCTGGACGGTGCGCTCCGCCACTTCCGCAACCGAGGCCTTGCGGGCATTCTTGCCGTCAATGACCATGTTCGGTTTCAGGATCATGCCCTCGAGGCTGACACGGGCATCAGCAAGTTCCTCGAACACGATGCGCAGCGTGGATTCGGTCACTTCGGCGCAACGGTCGATATTGTGGTCGCCCGGCTTTCCGTCCATCAGGCATTCCGGCTCGACGATCGGTACGATCTTGGCTTCCTGGCAGAGCGCGGCATAGCGAGCCAGCGCCTGGGCGTTGGCGCGCACGGAACCACGGCTCGGCAGGGTCTGCGAGATGGCGATGACGCCGCGCCACTTGGCGAAGCGGGCGCCGGCCTCATAATATCTGGCAAGCCGGTCTGCGAGGCCATCAAGGCCTTCGGTGACGGTTTCACCCGGATATTTTGCCATCGGCTTGGCGCCGATATCGACCTTAATGCCCGGAATGCTGTCGGCAGCCTTGATGATGTCGACGAAAGACGTGCCGTCAGCGGCTTTCTGATACAGGGTTTCCTCGTAGAGGATGACGCCGGAAATGTACTTCTTCATTGCGTCTTCCGAGCGGAAGAGCATCTCGCGATAATCGCGTCGGCTGGTTTCGGTCGATTCAAGATTGATCGCATCGAAACGCTTCTTGATGGTGGAGGTCGATTCATCGGCGGCAAGCAGGCCCCGACCGCCAGCAACCATCTTTACTGCAATGTCTTCCAGTCGTTCGCTCATCTCGTTCTCTCCACAATGAAACCCGGTAGAATTGACAATATAGAACTCGGATAACAGAAGTTTATAGCGAGAAAAATGGGAGCGCTAAGTCATTGAAACGATTGAAATGATTTCAATCGTTTGAAAGTTCGGGAATTTTTCCTCTTCTTGAGCAAAAGACCGCGGAAGCGTTCATTCCCGCGGCCTATCCTGCTGGAATATCTGCCGAATCGGCTTATCGCCAATCGGCCGTTACCGAGAGAGAACGGCCACGCCCGGCAGTTCCTTGCCTTCCATCCATTCGAGGAAGGCGCCGCCTGCCGTCGAAACATAGGTAAATTCTTCGGCAACGCCGGCATGGTTCAGCGCCGAGACCGTATCGCCGCCGCCTGCAACTGACGTGAGCTTGCCGGCCTTGGTGCGCTCGGCGGCATATTTCGCAGCGGCGACGGTCGCTGCGTCGAAAGGCTCGATTTCGAAGGCGCCGAGCGGACCGTTCCAGACGAGCGTCGTGGCGCGCTCGATCCAGGCCTTGACGGCTTCGACCGACTTTGGACCGACATCGAGGACCATGGCGTCACCGGGGATGGCTTCGATCGAGACGATCTCATTGGCCGCTCCTGCCTTGAATTCGCGGGCGATAACCCCGTCTTCCGGCAGAACGATCGCGCAGCCGGCCGTGGCGGCTTCGATCATGATCTGCTTGGCGGTATCGGCGAGGTCATGTTCGCAGAGCGACTTGCCGACATTGGTGCCTCGGGCGGCGATGAAGGTGTTGGCCATGCCGCCGCCGATCACGAGCGCGTCGACCTTCTTCACGAGGTTCATAAGAAGGTCGATCTTGGTCGAGACCTTGGCGCCACCGACGATGGCGACGACCGGACGGATCGGGTTGCCGAGGCCTTTTTCGAGCGCCTCGAGTTCTGCCTGCATCGTGCGCCCCGCATAGGCCGGCAGGTGATGGGCAAGGCCTTCGGTGGAGGAGTGGGCGCGGTGAGCAGCGGAGAAGGCGTCGTTCACATAGATATCGCCGTTTGCGGCGAGCGCCTTTGTGAATTCAGGATCGTTCTTTTCCTCTCCCTTGTGGAAGCGGGTGTTTTCCAGAAGCAGGATATCGCCATTGTTCATCTTCGCGACGGCGGAAGCGGCTGCTTGGCCGATGCAGTCGGACGCCGTCAGCACGGCATGGTCGAGCACCGCCTCGACGGACGGAGCAATCAGAGAAAGCGATAATTCTGCCGAGGGGCCGTCCTTCGGGCGACCGAAATGGGCGAGCAGGATGACCTTCGCTCCCTTTTTCGACAGTTCAAGGATCGTCGGCGCGACGCGCTCGATGCGGGTCGTGTCCGTAACCTTGCCGTCCTTGACCGGGACGTTGAGGTCGACGCGGACGAGAACACGCTTGCCGGCGATATCGTTGAGGTCGTCGAGGGTCTTGAAAGCTGCCATGGAAGGATCCGTTCGTGGTTGCGAAAGTTGCGCCGACCATAGCAAGGATCGAAGGAGACGCAAGGCAGTCGGCGGCCGTTTTAGCGTGGGGTTTCGTCACGTCCGGCAGCACTTTCCGCAGCCGTCACCTCATGCCTTTTGCGGCCTTTCATACGGTCGCGGGTACGCTGGATAATTTCGCGCAGATTGATGAAGATCGGCAATGTTATGGCGGGCTCCACGGCCTCCAATGACATGCCGACAGAGGTGATGTGATCCTGATCGTCGAGGTCGCGGACGATGAGAATGAGCGAGCCTAGACGGACGCGATCGGCATAATCCGCCTTGCCGCCGAGGCGCTGTTTCATCAGTTCGGCGATCGTCAAACCCTTCTCGGATTCATTGAGCAGGCCCGGACCATAAGCGGCATCGAGATCGGCGGCAGGGCGAGCCGGCGACAGTGCGAAGGCGCCAAAAAATTCCGCGTCGTCCTCATCAACAGGTGCACGGCTGGCGAAGAGCCGGTCGAGCAGGCGCGAATAGCTGGGAGCGATGAAGAGGTAGACGAGATCGTTTTCCCTCAAGCGACCGGCATATTGGTAGCGCATCGACTTGCCGTCGCGGATCACAAGCGAGGGTGCCGCCCAGCGCGGAATGCGCTCGCCACGCAGAACCGGGCTGTCCTTGACGACGCGATAGGAAAGCAACTCGTGATTGGCCGCGCCTGGCAGGTCGACCTCGACTTTGTCGACCGCGCCGATGCGCGGCGGAATGATGAGGCCGAGGCGCTTGGCGACCGGCTTGATTGTCCAGCCCTGCACGAGGAGCGAGACGAGCACGATGATGAAGGCGGTGTTGAAGTAGATCTGGCTGTGCTGCAGGCCGCCGAGGATCGGCATGATGGCAAGCAGGATTGAGACTGCGCCGCGCAGACCGACCCAGGCGACAAAGCCGATTTCCTGCTGCGTATAATCGAAGGGCAGCAGCGACAGCCAGACGGCGAGCGGCCGGGCGACGAAGATCAGGAAGAGAGCGAGCAGGATCGCCGGCACGATGATGACAGGGAATTGCGAAGGCGTCGCCAACAGGCCGAGCACAAGGAACATAATGATCTGGGCAAGCCAGGTCATGCCGTCCTGAAAGCGCCTGATGGTGCCGATCGCCTGCATCTTTCGGTTTCCGGCATAGATGCCAGCGACATAGACGGCGAGGAAGCCACTGCCGCCAACCGCGCCGGTGAAGGAGAAGACGAGCAAGGCGAGCGCCAGCACGAAGATTGGCGTGAGGCCGCGATCCGTTTCCAGCCGCCCGGCGATCAGCACGATCATCATGCCGCCGAGCAGGCCGAGTATGACGCCAAGGCCCATCTGCTGAATGAACATGGCAAGCATGCCGATATTGATGCCTGCGTAACGTTCGCCGCTGGCGAGAACCTCGACCAGGGCGATGGTCAGGAAGATCGCCATCGGGTCGTTGGTGCCGGATTCGACCTCCAGCGTGGAGCGCACCTTGTCTCGGATGTTGATGCCACCGATGCGCAGCAGGAAGAAGACGGCTGCAGCATCGGTAGAGGCGACAATTGAGCCAAGCAGCATGCCTTCCAGCCAGCTGAAATGCAGCAGCCAGCGAGCGGCGAAGGCGAAGAGTCCGGCAGTCAAGAGCACGCCTACCGATGCCAGTGTCAATGACGGTATCGCGGCAATCCGGAAGGCCTGCATCGGTGTACCGAAGCCGGAATCGAAAAGGATAATCGCAAGCGCGATGGAGCCCAGAATATAGGCGAGGTAGTTGTTGCTGAATTCGATGCCGAGACCATCGACGCCGGCGGCAAGCCCGATCATCAGAAACAGCAACAGGAGAGGAGCGCCGAAGCGGAACGCAAGCAGGCTCGAGAAGGCCGCAAGAAGCACGAGCGCCGTCGCAACCAGCACCACGATATAAAACGCTTCCATCCCTACCCCTTTCGCTTCGTCACGCCATCCCGCAGCCGCCCCCGCCCATCCCCCAACGTCCAGCACGATCTTTCAGTAAACGGCAAAAAACAGCAGAAGGGTAGGCCTTGCGGCTTAACCTCGGCTGCATTGCTGCGTCATGCTGCTGGACGGCCCTTGGGGTGAGGGCCAGAAAAGAATGCTATTGGAAAAAGTCTCTATAAAGAATGTATGAGGAAATCAGGCGAGAGCAGGGCAGGCAGAGGGAGCGTCACACTTTTTGTTGATGAGACCGTTAGAGGCCGCTTCCATTTTTCGTCACCTGAAATTGCTTCTGAATTCGGTCCATGGGCGTACCGTCCTTGAGCGGCACTTTCTTCAGCGTGTTATAGGTACTGAACCCCATCTTCTCGTAGTAGGCCAGCCCGCCAATGTTGTCGGCGCGGATGGTTGCGTTGATGATTTCGATATTGCGTTCCTTGGCTGCAGAGCGTGTTGCGGCAAACAGGGCAGTGCCGACGCCTGGGATCTTCGGGTTCAGGCGCGCGAAAGTTCCGATATCGGACCACCTCTTCGGCAAATCGCCGTAACGGCTGAGGAACTGAAAGCCGGCGAGGCCAGACCCTGCCTGCGCCACATGGCAGATGAGGGCGAATTCGCCGGATATGAACCAGTCGGCCAAAAGTTCGGGCGAAAAGCGATCCTCGAGGGCAGTCGTGCCGCCCGCTTCGATGATCTCATTGATGAGCCCGCAGAGTTCGGCGGCGTCATCAACAGTCGCGTTGCGAATAGTCAGTTGCGCCATGCTCTTCCATCTCCTGATCGATCGCCCAAAATGAAAACGGCCCGGTTTCCCGAGCCGCTTCCTGATCTTGATGCCTGACGCTTAGATGAGCTTGGCGAAGGCAACAGCCGTGTCGGACATGCGGCTGGAGAAGCCCCACTCGTTGTCGTACCAGGACAGGACGCGCACGAAGTTGCCTTCCATGACCTTCGTCTGGTCGGTCGCGAAGATCGAGGAGTGGCTGTCGTGGTTGAAGTCACGGGAAACGAGCGGCTCATCGGTGTAGCCGAGGATGCCCTTCAGCTTGCCGTTTGCGGCAGCCTTGATCGCTTCGTTGATTTCGCCGACCGTGGTGGCCTTCTTGGCAACGAACTTGAAATCGACGACCGAAACGTTCGGGGTCGGAACGCGGATCGAGGTGCCGTCGAGCTTGCCCTTGAGGTGCGGCAGAACGAGGCCGACGGCCTTGGCAGCACCCGTCGAGGTCGGGATCATCGAGAGGGCAGCAGCGCGGGCGCGATACAGATCCTTGTGCATCGTATCGAGCGTCGGCTGGTCGCCGGTGTAGGAGTGGATAGTGGTCATGAAGCCGTGGTCGATGCCGACGGCGTCGTCGAGAATCTTCACGACCGGCACCAGGCAGTTGGTGGTGCAGGAGGCGTTGGAGATGACCAGATGCTCCTTGGTGAGCTGGTCATGGTTGACGCCGAAGACGACGGTCAGGTCAGCGCCGTCGGCAGGAGCCGAAACGATGACGCGCTTGGCACCAGCCGTCAGATGAGCCGCGGCCTTGTCGCGGGCGGTGAAGATGCCCGTGCATTCCATCGCGATGTCGACACCCAATTCCCTGTGGGGAAGGGTTGCCGGATCCTTGATCGCGGTGACCTTGATAGGCTTGCCGCCGCCGACGACGATCGTGTCGCCTTCGACCTTCACTTCGGCCGGGAACTTACCGTGGATGGAGTCGTAACGCAGCAGGTGGGCGTTGGTCTCGACCGGGCCGAGGTCGTTGATGGCGACGACTTCGATGTCCGTACGGCCGGATTCGACGATGGCGCGAAGAACGTTGCGGCCGATACGACCGAAACCGTTGATGGCAACCTTGACTGTCATGTTCATTCACTCCCTAGAGATTGGGATTGCGGATAATAGATGAGGAAGCGCCCGAAGGCACTCCCTTAAAGCTTGGCTTCTGCTGCTGCGACGACGGCGTCAGCCGTGATGCCGAAATGCTCGAACACCTTCTTGGCCGGGCCGGACGCGCCGAAGCCCTTCATGCCGACGAAGGTGCCTTCCGGACCGATAAAGGCATCCCAGCCTTCGCGAACGGCGGCTTCGACGGCGATCTTGACCGGCGAGTTGCCGAGGATTTCCTTGCGGTAAGCCTCCGGCTGATCGAAGAAGAGTTCCGTGCAGGGAACGGAAACGACGCGGGTGCTGACACCCTTGCCTTCAAGCGTTGCACGGGCGGCAACGGCGAGTTCCACTTCCGAACCGGAGGCGAAGATCGTGACCTTGGCATCGGCGTTGCCGGCGAGCGTGTAGGCGCCGAGTTCGCAGAGGTTCTTCTGATTATACTCGGTGCGGACGGTCGTCAGGTTTTGACGGGTCAGGGCCAGAGCGGACGGATGGTCCTTGCTCTTCATGGCAATCTGCCAGCATTCCGCGGTCTCGACTGCGTCGGCCGGGCGGAAGACACGCAGGTTCGGCACCGCACGCAGGCCGGCGATCTGTTCGACAGGCTGGTGCGTCGGGCCGTCCTCGCCGACGCCGATCGAGTCATGGGTGAGGACGTGGATGACACGGATGCCCATGAGCGAGGCGAGACGGATCGGTGGGCGGCAATAATCCGAGAAGATCATGAAGCCGCCGCCGTAAGGAATAAGACCGCCATGGAGTGCGATGCCGTTCATGGCAGAGGCCATGCCGTGCTCACGGATGCCCCAGTGCATATAGCGGCCGGCGAAATCCGTCGGCGTGATCGAATGCATCTGGCTGGTCTTGGTATTGTTCGACGGCGTCAGGTCAGCGGAGCCGCCGAGCGTTTCCGGCACGAAGCCGTTGATGACTTCGAGCGCATCTTCGGATGCCTTGCGGGAAGCGATCGTCGGCTTGGTTTCGGCAAGCTTCTTCTTGTAGTCGTCGATAGCCCTGTCGAAGCCTTCGGGCAGGTCACCGGCAAAACGACGGGTGAACTCGGCCTTGGCCGGCGACTTGGACAGCGTTTCTTCCCATGCCTTGACGATATTGTCAGAGCGGGTGCCGGCGGCGCGCCATGCGTCGAGGACGTCGGAGGGAACGACGAAGGGCTCGTATTCCCAGTTCAGCGCCTTGCGGGTGGCGGCGATTTCGTCGGCGCCGAGCGGGTTGCCGTGTACCTTGTGGGTGCCCTGCTTGTTCGGGGCACCGAAGCCGATGACAGTCTTGCAGGCAATGAAGGTCGGGCGGTCGGACTTGTGGGCGGCTTCGATCGCATCGGCGATGGCGGCCTGGTCGTGACCGTCGATCTCGATCGTGTTCCAGTGAACGGCCTTGAAGCGAGCGACCTGATCGGTCGAGTCGGACAGGGAAACGGCGCCGTCGATGGTGATCGAGTTGTTGTCCCAGAAGAGGATCAGCTTGTTGAGCTTCAGGTGGCCGGCAAGCGCGATCGCTTCGTGGCTGATGCCTTCCATCAGGCAGCCGTCGCCATTGATGACGTAAGTGTAGTGGTCCTGCAATTCCGGACCGAACTCGTCGCGCAGCTTGCGCTCGGCGATCGCCATGCCGACGGCATTGGCAATGCCCTGGCCGAGCGGGCCAGTGGTCGTTTCGATGCCGGTGGCATGGCCATATTCCGGATGGCCGGCGGTCTTGGAGCCGAGCTGACGGAACTGCTTCAAGTCCTCGACCGACATGTCCGGATAGCCGGTCAAATAGAGAAGCGAGTAGAGCAGCATCGAGCCATGACCGGCAGAGAGAACAAAGCGGTCGCGGTTCGGCCAGTGCGGCTTCTGGGGATCGAAGCGGAGATATTTGGTAAAGAGGACAGTTGCCACATCCGCCATGCCCATCGGCATGCCCGGGTGGCCGGAATTCGCCTTTTCGACAGCATCCATGGAGAGGAAACGGATCGCATTCGCCATCCGGTCGTTTTGTTCGCGTGAGGTCATGGCTTTTCCGCTAGTTCCGGGTTTGAGGATGGCCTCGAGCCTGCCAAGACCATCAATGAGAGCGGTCGAGACATACCAGTTGGAACGGCCAAGTCAACAAAATGGAAGCCGTTTGGAGGCCGGGTGCGACGATTTTTGACATTTGACCGTCAAGTTTTACAAAAGACGAATCTTGTGTGGCAGGCTTGTGTAAATCGCTCATCCACAGAATAGGGCAGGGGGTAGCCGAGGGGCTTTATTGACGCGCTCCAGCCTAGCTGCATATCCTCTTGAAAATACAGGGTCGGCGACAGAGGCCGATTCGCGGGTCTTGTGCGGGGAACCGGAAAAGACATGACGCCTAATGGCAACATCATCGAAGCTGCGCTTACGGAGCTCAAACAGGCAATCTCGGGCCTCGAGAATGCTGTCGACATGCGCATCGAGCGCCAGCGTGAGCAGGGCGAGATCGAAGGCGAAGTCCGCCGCGTGCATGCCGACCGCTCTCGCCTTGCCCAGGAGCTCGACCAGGCCGAATTCCGCGCGAACCGGCTGGAAGAGGTCAATCGCGAGGTTTCGCGGCGTCTGGTGACGGCGATGGAAACGATCCGCGCGGTTCTTGACCGCTAAGAGGACATGATGACATGGCGCAGGTAACGGTTACGATCGACGGCAAGGCCTATCGCATGGCCTGCGAAGAGGGGCAGGAAGATCATCTGACCGACCTCGCAGTTCGTTTCGACCGTTATGTCGGCCATCTCAAGGGTCAGTTCGGCGAAATCGGCGATCTCAGGATCACCGTCATGGCCGGCATCATGGTGATGGACGAGATCTCGGAGCTGACGCGACGCGTTGCCGGGCTGGAATCGGAGTTGGAGTCGCTCCGCAGCAACCGGGACACGGTAATTGCCGCCACCGCTCGCACGGAAGAAGGCATTGCAGTGGCGCTTTCGGAGGTCACGAGCCGTATTCAGGGCATTGCCGACAAGCTGAACGGCCGTACGCCGGCCGAGCTTAATTAATTTGGGAGAGCGGTGCTGCCCCACTGGTGCGGTGCTGCAAATGTCCCTATATTCGCTCACGCGGTCTGTGCTTCTCGACAGGAACAATGAATCCTCGGGGCCATACCCGATCCTTAGGGAGCTGTCCCTGTCCGGGCTCGTGGGTCTGGACATACGGCGCCCACCTACTTTCGTAGGCGCCCAGGATCGAAAGTTTCCACCGGTTGTGTGGATCGCGCTTTATCTCTCGTCGGCGGGTTCTTCTTGGCCGGCGCTGATATTTCCCGACAAGTCCCGCTTTCAGTCGCCTGGTGGTTCACTCCAGCCGGTGAGCTTTGCCCAGTCGTAGGCGCCCTCCATGATGATATCGAAAACCGGATCCTTGATATCGTAATAGGCTTCGGCATTGTCAGGGAAAAAGCCGGCGAGGCGTTGCTTGATCAGCTCGTAGGCTGCTGCCGCCGTCGGATGAGCGCGCAGGAAATCCCGGCATAAAAGCGGATAGCGCTGATTGAAGCGGCCCCTTTCACGAACATGGATATTCGCGGGCCGGCCCCTGCTTTTGAAATACAGCTTTCTCAGCTCGCCATCTGCCAGATCGAGACCTGGTGGACAGTGATCGGTTACGATCGAGCGGCTCTCGAACCCCTCGCGTTCGAACGCTGTTCTATCGGCCAGTTCAAGAGCATCGACACTCACCTGGATGTCGATGATATCCTTTGCGACAAGTCCGGGCACGGCCGTGGAGCCGATGTGATGGATTACGGCACCGGCGGGTGCTGCGCGCCGGATCGCCCGCTTCAAACTTGCGAAGTCGTCGGCCCAGCTTTGGCGCGGCGGATGGATTTCTATCGGCATGGAGCGCTCGCTATCGTTGAGCCGTGACAGGGGAATGACGGAGGTCTTCCTCAATGAATGTTCTCGACCAGGAAATCGATGAAGGCCCGGATACGTGCGGCAAGATGTTCGTGACCGGGATACACGGCGTGAATGAGTTCGATATCTTCAGGATTATAGGTTTCCAATACAGCCACCAGCGTTCCGGCATCGATATCCGGCTGTACATGGAACTGACCCACACGAGCGAGGCCAAGGCCGGCGAGGCAAAGGCTGCGAGCCGTTGGTCCGTTGTTGGTTTCGAGGTTGCCAAAGACGGTTCTCGAGAAGCGACCGCCATTTTCGGGATTGCGGAATGGCCATTCCTCCGAGGTTGAGCGGAAGCTGAAGGTCAGGCAGTTGTGACGATCGAGATCCTCAGGGCTTTCCGGGATGCCTTGCCGTTTCAGATAGCCGGGTGAGGCAACGATAACCCGGCGGCTTTCGAGGAGCTTGCGCGCCTTCAGTGAGGAATCGCGCAAGGCGCCCGAACGGATGGCGATATCGGCGCGTTCGCCGATGATATCTATAATGCCATCGCTGAGCGCGAGGTCGAGGTCGACCTCGGGATAAAGCTTCAGGAAATCGGGCACCAGCGGCACTATGTAGCGAACGCCAAAGGCGACCGAGGTGCTCACGCGCAGGCGTCCTCGAGCCACCGTCGTGCCGCCTGCTGCGACGGCGCGTTCCGTTTCCTCGATGTCGGCGAGGATGCGTCGGGAGCGTTCGAGATAGATTTCGCCCTCTGGCGTCAGTTGCAGGGCGCGGGTCGTGCGCACCAGAAGACGCGTGCCGAGACGGTCCTCGAGCCGGGTGACGAGCTTGCTGACGGCGGAGGGCGAAAGCTTGAGCTTGCGGCCAGCGGCCGAGAAGCTTTGCAGTTCGGCCACCTGCACGAAGACATCCATCTCGCCGATGCGGTTATCCATCCGTTTCCTATCTTGAATTCAATTCACAACTGTTGAGCTATTATAGGCAATTATCGAGGAAGTGCGCCACGCCCATATTCCGACCCGAACAAGAACCAATCATCGGGTCACTCTCATGCCACTCGCTCTCTTTGCATTGACGATTGCGGCTTACGCGATCGGCACGACGGAATTCGTCATCGTCGGCCTGCTGCCGACGGTTGCCACCGACCTTCACATCACCCTGCCGCTCGCCGGCCTCATCGTCAGCGTCTATGCGCTGGGCGTTACCTTCGGCGCACCGATCCTGACGGCGTTGACCGGACGGATCGAGCGCAAGCCGCTCATGCTTGGGCTGATGGCGCTCTTTATCATCGGTCACATCATCGCGGCGCTCAGCCCCGGTTATGAAGTGCTGCTGATTGCCCGCGTCGTCTCGGCCTTTGCGCACGGCGTCTTCTTTTCCGTCGGTTCCACCATCGCTGCCGATCTTGTGCCGGAGAACCGAAGGGCGTCGGCTATTGCGATGATGTTCATGGGCCTGACGGTTGCGATCGTCACCGGCGTTCCGCTCGGCACGTTCATTGGCCAGACTTTCGGCTGGCGCACCACCTTTGCTGCCGTTGCCGGTCTCGGTGTCGTTGCCTTCGCAGCCATTGCCTTCCTGCTGCCCTCGAACCTCAAGAAGGCCCCGCCGGCCAGCATCGGCGAACAGATCCGCGTACTTGCCACGGGGCGGCTGCTTCTCGTTTATGCCATGACGGCACTCGGTTATGGCGGTACCTTTGTTGCCTTCACCTTCCTCGCGCCGATCCTCGAACAAGTTACCGGTTTTGCCTCCTCGGCCGTCGGCCTGATCCTGATGCTCTATGGCGTGGCGATTGCCGTCGGCAACGTCGTCGGCGGGCGCATCTCCAACCGTGATCCGGTCAAGGCTCTGACCTTCCTGTTCATCGCCCAGGCACTCGTGCTGGTGCTCTTCGGCTTCACAGCTGTCTCGCCCTGGCTGACGATCCCGACGCTTGCGATCCTCGGCTTCCTGTCCTTCGCCAATGTGCCCGGCCTGCAGCTCTATGTCGTGCAGCTTGCACGCCAGCTGCAGCCGAACGCCGTCGATGTTGCCTCGGCGCTCAATATCGCCGCCTTCAACCTCGGCATCGCCATGGGTGCCTGGATCGGCGGTCTGGTCGTCGAATCCCGCTTCGGGCTGGGCGCCACGCCTTTCGTTGCCGCCGCGCTCGTCACCGTTGCCCTAGGCCTCACCATCAGGAGCGGTGCGCTCGACCGCCGCTCCATCCCGAATGCTGCCGCTGCCTGCAGCGCGGCCTGATCTCTCCGACTTGAAAGGAAACAGCATGAAATTCGTCAGCGCCAATGGCGCCTCCATCCCGGCCCTCGGCTTTGGCACGTTCCGCGTGCCGGGACCCGACGCCGAACGCATGGTCTCCCGCGTGCTCGTCAATGGCTATCGCCACATCGACACCGCGCAGATCTACGGCAACGAGGCCGAGGTCGGCGAAGGCATTCGCCGCTCCGGCGTCGCTCGCGGCGATATCTTCCTGACGACCAAGGTCTGGGTCGAGAACTACAAGCGCGGTGCCTTCCTTGCGTCGGTCGACGAGAGCCTGAAGAAGTTGAAGACTGATTATGTCGACCTTCTGCTGCTTCATTGGCCGAACCAGGCCGTACCGCTCGCCGAGCAGATCGGCGCGCTGAACGAAGTGGCGAAGGCGGGCAAGGTGCGCCATATCGGCGTGTCGAACTTCAATACTGATCTGATGCGGGAGGCCGTCAAGCTCAGCAGTCTGCCAGTCGTGACGAACCAGGTGGAGTATCATCCCTATATCGATCAAACGCCGGTGCTGCACGCTGCAAAGCAGTTCGATATGTCGGTGACGGCCTATTACGCCATGGCTGACGGCAAGGTGTTCGAGGATGCAACGCTCAAGACGATTGCCGCCAAGCATGGCAGGTCGATAGCGCAGATTGTACTGCGCTGGATCGTGCAGCAGGATATGATCGCGCTTTCCAAGACAGTCTCGGAACAGCGCGCGCGGG
The DNA here is from genome assembly GCF_014193955.1 of Rhizobium sp. BK379. Taxonomy (NCBI): domain Bacteria; kingdom Pseudomonadati; phylum Pseudomonadota; class Alphaproteobacteria; order Hyphomicrobiales; family Rhizobiaceae; genus Rhizobium; species Rhizobium sp. BK379. Next base: position 100,699 of record NZ_JACIAD010000008.1, on the reverse strand, counting down.
AGAATGCGGCGATCTTCGATTTCGAACTCTCTTCCGAAGAGATGTCTGCAATCCATGCGCTGGCGAACCCCGATGGTCGCATCGTCAGCCCGGAAGGGTTGGCTCCCGCCTGGGATAAGGCAGCTTGAGAACGGGCGCTTCGGCGCCCGTTTCTCTATCGGCTAAAGCTTGGGCAGATCGGCGATGTCTGCAATTATCCCCGGTTCTTCTTGTGCATACGGCCTGCCTCGCGGTCCGTATCAGCGGCGCTGGAGCGGGTAAGGCCCATCCTCGAAAATCTGGGCGTGGTAACCCTTTGTGCCGACGCGAAGAGCGAGCGGACTTCTCCATTCCCTGCCGTCGCGCAGGCAATCGAGCACGTGCCGAAAGTCGTACTTCGGGTGCCAGCCGAGCTCCTGCCGGGCCAGCGCATTGACATAGACACGGTCGAAGTTCGGAAACATCGTCCATCCGTGCGCCGCGTAAAGTGCGGCCATGTCGGGGAAAAGGCGCTCCACCGTCGCGACCGCATCACGACGCAGGTCGGCAAGATCGGCTTCGGTGAAGGGGGCCGTCGCTGAAATGATATAACGACCGAAGCCGATGGACGGCGCTCTTTCCAGTGCCAGCAAATGGGCGTCGACCACATCCTCGATATCGACGCGCCGATAAAGCAACTCGTTGGCCTGTGCATTTTCGGCGGAATAGCGGTTGCGAATATCGAGATCGTCGTCATCTTCCGGGAAGAATCGCGAGGTCCTCAGAACGATGAGGGGCAGTGACATGGTGCGCGCGAAGAGCTCGCAGATGCCTTCGGCTGCGACCTTCGTAACGCCATAGATATTTCGGGCAACGGGCAGAACATCTTCGGTGACCCAAGCGGCCGGTTCGCCTGCGGCCGGGCGCAGGGCCGCTCCGAAAGCGCTGGTGGTGCTGGTGAAAACGAAGCTTGTTGCGCCTACCGCGACTGCCTGCTCGAGAAGGTTCATCGTGCCTGCGACGTTGGTGTCGATGAAATCCTTGTTGGCGTGTGTTCCGACATGCGGCTTGTGCAGCGTGGCGGCGTGGATAATGGCGGTGATGCCTGTCATCGCACGGCGGATGAAATCGGGATCGGTAATCGATCCGGTCATATCGGTAAAAGGCGAGGGTTTGATATCGATGCCGCGGACCTGACGGCCTTGATCCGTCAAGGTGCGCATCAGCGCTTCGCCCAGATGGCCTGTGCTTCCCGTCACCAGTATTGTCATTCTGCGTCTCCGGACAGTTGGTGACGGACGCTAACAAAGGCCGCTCTCGCGGGACAACGTATAATTTATGCAGCGGAATGCAGCAAATCTGCAGGCTCAGTCGAGTGTCGTAACCAATCGTGCGGCGCTGCCGTCAGCCAGGAAGATGCGCTCCCACAATACCTGCCCGGCCACGATGGGCAGGTGCGGATTATCGTTTGCGCCCGTCTCCAGTGTCAGCGAATTCATTTGGCCTTCATGCCAGCCGAGGCCGGCGAGTTCGCCCTCTGTCTTCACGATTTCCTGCGACGCATAGGAGAGCAAAGACCTGTCCATGAGATCGGAGAGCGGCAGGCGCCATTCGCTCTGCCGTACACTGGAGGCTGCGAGAAGCCGGTGGGTGCGGTCGCAGATAAGATGAACCTTGCTCCGGGAATGTTCGACGAGACGTTTCAACGCGGCATCGGCGGAGGATGATTTGTTTGTGAAGATGCTTTCCAGCCGTGTTGCCTGAGCGACGGTGACTGGCAGGATGCCGCGCTCCAAGCGGGAGACGGTTGCCTGATTGACACCAAGCAATTCCGCCAGATGTTCCTGCTTCATCTTACGCAGTTGGCGCATGCGACGGATGGCAGATCCGGATATCGGCATGGTTCCTCTCTCCCTCTAGTTGCCGCAGCAAGCTAGTGCGACGGACCCTCGAGGTCGCTCTTCAGCCGGTCGAGAATCGACAGTGCATGGCCTGCATAGGCGCTGATCCAGCGGTCGTGAATCTGTTTGATCGGCAGGCTGTTCAGATGGTTCCAGCGCTCTCGGCCCTCCTTCCTGGCAATCACCAGATCGGCTTCCTCCAGCACCTTCAGATGCTGCATTACCGTGCAGCGATCCATCTCCGGGAATGCTTCGCAAAGCGCACCCGTCGTGCGCGGTTCTTCCTTCAGAAGATCGAGAATATCGCGGCGGCGGCGATGCGCCAGCGCCTTGAAAATGGGGTCATCGTCCGATTCACTTGACATGTTATGTTTTTATAACATAATTGGATCAGGCACAATGGAGAAGAGGAGGAAGTCGCATGTCCCTCAATATTCGCGTCTCGGGCCGCATCGGCCGCCCGGTGGCTGATGTTTTCGATGCTGTCGTCAATCCAAAGAAACTCTCGAGCTACTTCACCACCGTGGGCGGGGCGAGCGCGCCCCTGGTTGAGGGCACGACGGTGACCTGGTGGAAAGACGTGCCGGTGGAGGTGGTCGAGCTTGTGCCCGACAGCAAGATCGTGCTGCGATGGGATGGCGCCACGGACGAGGAGAAGAAGGCTTACAAGACCCTCGTAGAGATGAATTTCAAGCCGCTTGATGACGGTGGCACGATGGTGACCATCGCCGAGGATGGCTGGCGTGAGGATGAGCCGGGGCGGCGCGGAACCTACCAGAATCTCGAGGGCTGGACGCAGATGTTCTGCTGCATGAAGGCCTTTGTCGAATACGGCATCAATCTGCGCGAAGGCATGTTCCTCAGCGAGATGCGGGGTGAGCAGGCCAAGGCGCAGGAAGGTTGAGGGGAAGCGTCATGAACGATTTGATCTATGGCGGCGTCGACGTCGCGATGAAGGTTCCGCCGCATCAGTATGAAGCCACCGTTTCCTTTTATCGTGACATCGTGAAGCTGAAAGAAATTGCAGGAGACGATGTTTCCTTCGAGCTTGGGCCGATCCGGCTTTGGATCGACCGGGTGGCGACCATGAGCCAGGCCGAGCTCTGGCTGGAATTCATGACTCCGGATTTCGAGCGTGCTGCAGAGTATCTGGAAAAGGCCGGTGTCCCGCGCTGCGATCCCATCGAGCCACTGCCACCCAATCTTCGCGGTGGCTGGATCCTCAACCCCACAGGCATCGTCCATCTGGTACGGGAGACCAGCCGCAATTAGGGCGATGCAGCTGAAACCAATGCCGAGCTGGATCATGTAGCCGCCGATGAGGCGGCTATATCTCTGTTGGAGGGTTGGAATTGCGCTCCAAAGGCGGCAGATTGCTACCTGCGGAAGGCATAGCCCCGCGCAAGGTGTAGCAGACGCACTCGCCTTTGTGACAGAGACTTCGCTTGCCTGTCACGATGCCGGTGCTAGTTTCCGGAATCATATCGATTAAATCCCAGGAGATTTCAGATGCAGCTTGGCATGGTAGGTTTGGGCCGTATGGGCAATTACATGGTCCAGCGCTTGATGCGGGGCGGCCACGAATGTGTGGTCTATGACGCCAAGCCGGAAAGCGTCGCCGATCTTGTTGGGCTCGGTGCCGAGGGCAGTGGCTCGCTCGAAGAATTCGTTTCGAAGCTTGCCCGTCCACGTGCAGTCTGGCTAATGCTGCCGGCTGCGATCACCGACAAAGTTATCGCCACGATCGTTCCGCTGCTCCATGACGGCGATATCCTGATCGACGGCGGCAACTCCTACTATCATGACGACATCCGCCGCGGCGCCGAACTCATCACCAAGGGCATCCACTATGTCGACGTCGGCACCAGCGGCGGCGTGTTCGGCCTCGAGCGCGGCTATTGCCTGATGATCGGTGGCGAGAAGGGCATCGTGCAGCATCTGACGCCCATCTTCGCAGCGCTGGCGCCAGGTGCGGGCACGGCGGAAAACTCACCGAACCGCACGCCGGAAGCCGCAGCTCTCAGCACCGCCGAGCAGGGCTTCCTTCATTGCGGCCCGCATGGCGCAGGCCACTTCGTCAAGATGGTCCATAACGGCATCGAATACGGTCTGATGGCCGCTTATGCCGAAGGCCTCAACATCCTGAAGCACGCCAATGTCGGCGCCCTGACGCATGAGGCCGATGCCGAGACGGCTCCGCTCTCCCATCCGGAATTCTACCAGTACGATTTCAATCTGCCGGAAGTTGCGGAAGTCTGGCGCCGCGGCAGCGTCATCACCTCGTGGCTGCTCGATCTGACGGCCGATGCGCTGCACAAGGACCCGGTGCTTACTCAATATGCCGGCCGCGTTTCGGACTCCGGCGAGGGCCGCTGGACGATCATGGCGGCGATCGATGAAAGCGTGCCGACGCCGGTACTCAGCGCTGCGCTTCACGGCCGCTTCTCCTCGCGCGACCAGGACGAATTCGCCAACAAGGTGCTTTCGGCCATGCGTGCCGGCTTCGGCGGTCATGCCGAGAAACCACATAAGTAAAGCAAGCGCATTTCTCTCACGTCAGCCGCCGGCCGAAAGGCAGGCGGCTTTCTTTTTGCCGGTATTCAGCTAGACCGTTTGTTCGTCTGGCTTTTCCGTCGTGGCACTTGCATAAAAGCCTGACCTGTAACACCGGAGGCGGGCATGCGGCGAATTTCTGCGATCGGCATCTGCAGCATCATGATGCTGTTTTCTCTTTTCGGCGCCGTTTCCGCACAAACGACGCCGGCAGCTTCCAACGACGTCGCCCCGCCTGCCCAGGTGCGGCAGATGATGGAGCTGATGCAGACGCCGGAGGTCAAGCAATGGATGGCGACGCAAATGGCGGCGCCTGCAGCCTCGACCGACAATAACGAGGAAATGTCGATATTGTCGGGCCGCCTCCAGCACGCCCGCCGGCATATCGCGATGGTCTCGGGTGCTGCGATGACATTGCCATCCGAAATCACGCGGGCCTCATCGCTCTTCTGGGGTGAGTTGGGAGCCGCGGGTTCGCTGCGTATGGCCGCACAATTTCTGGCTATCCTCATCACCGGTTTTGTCGTCGAAATCCTGGTGCGACGGGCCGTGCGCGAAAGGCGGGAGCGGGCGGCGCAAATGACGGGCACGCGGCTTGCTGCGCGCGTCATTCCGGCCATTGTCTTCGGCCTTGCCACCGGGCTTGCGTTGATCAGCTTCAACTGGCCGCCGATCAGCCTGAATATCGCGATTGCCATTGCGGTCGCTGTCGTCGTGCAGCGCTTCGCTGTTTCCATCGGCGGTGTCATCGTCGATCTTGTCACCCTGCCGCGCGGCGAGGGAGAGACGGTTGCGGTTGATCCGGCCGTCGCACGATTCTGGTTTCGTCGCTGCATTCTGTTCGTCATCTATTTCGTCTTCGGCTGGGCCGTTCTCCAATCGATGGAACCGCTCGGCTATTCGATGGCTACACGCTATCTGGTCGGCTATGTGCTTGGTATCGGCCTATTCCTGATCGCTACGGAAGCGGTCTGGTCGCGACCGGGCAATGAAACGCGGCGCAGTCATGCGGCTACCTGGTTGTTGACCCTCTATTTCGCCCTGCTCTGGGGCATCTGGGTCCTGAGCTTCGATTGGCTTCTCTGGGTCTGCATCTATCTCATGCTGTTGCCACGGGTGCTTGCCGTCTCGACGCTCGCAGTCAAATCCTTCCACCAGGCCGAAGCGGGTTTCCTTGCCAAGCGCCATATCGCGACCGTTTTGCTCGATCGCGGCGTAAGGGCTCTGATCATCGCCCTTGCCGCGATCTGGCTCGGACGCATGCTCGGCGTCGAAACCGCTGCGATGATGACGTCAAACGAGACGATGATCGACCGGGTGGCGCGCGGCACGATCGGCGGCATTGTCATCCTGCTTGCGGCCGATCTGCTCTGGCATCTGGTGAAGGCCTATATCGACGGCAAGCTTCTGGATTCACCCGCTGACGGTACGGTCAGCGATGAGGAAAAAGTCAAGCGTGCCCGTCTGCAGACGCTCCTGCCGATCTTCCGTAACATCCTTGCCGTCGTCATCGTCGTGATCGCCGTTCTCATGGTGCTCTCAGGTCTCGGCATTGAGATCGGGCCATTGATTGCGGGTGCCGGTGTTGTTGGCGTTGCGGTTGGTTTCGGCGCGCAGACGATCGTCAAGGATGTCATCAGTGGCATGTTCTATCTGTGGGACGATGCTTTTCGTGTCGGTGAATATATCGAAAGCGGCAGCCACAAGGGCGTGGTCGAGGCCTTCAGCCTGCGTTCCGTCAAACTCCGCCATCACCGCGGGCCGCTGACCACGGTGCCTTTCGGCGAACTCGGGGCCGTCAAAAACCTCAACCGCGACTGGACGATCGACAAGATCAGCCTGAATGTCACTTATGATACGGACCTCGTGAAGACGAAGAAGATCATCAAGCAGATCGGCCAGCAACTTCTCGATAACCCGGAGTGGGGTCCGAATATCATCGAAACTTTGAAGATGAAGGGTGTCGAACAGTTCGGCGAATTCGCAATCGAGATCCGGCTCTCGATGATGACAAAGCCAGGCGAGCAGTTCGTCATCCGCCGCAATGCGCTGGCGATGATCCGCAATGCCTTCAAGGAAAACGGCATCGAATTCGCCGTTCCGACGGTGCAGGTCGCCGGCGAGCGCGACATTGATGCTAGTGTCGCTGCGGCGCGTTACGCGGCACAAGCCCATGCCGGGGGCGAACCGGCGGCCTGACCTTCCAATGCAAGGCAGAGCTTACGAAATTGCAATGCGATCACGCCTGTGCGCTGCGCAAATTTGCCCCAATTGGGGATGAAGGAGGCGGCAAGTGCGCGGGTGTGGGTAGCCGCAACATGGTTCATAGAGCTTGCATGTTGCGTATGTTACGTCTCTCGGAAGAGATTCCCGCCAAATTGGCAATTGCAGCAGGTAATAAATGTCGGGTCACGGCAAGTTGGAAGAGAATTCAGAGACGGAAGAGGGTTTTTCCGTCGGCGCGGTTTTCCGGCGCTATCGCACGCCTCTGACGGCTCTTGCCACGCTCCTCATTTTTTGCCTTGTCGGCTACGCGATCATGCAGTTGACCGATGAGGTGCGCTATGACGACGTCGTCGAGGCCCTCGCGGCAACCCGGCCGAGCTCGATCCTGCTCGCCTTGCTCTTCACGGCCCTGAGCTTTCTGGCACTCGTTTTCTACGATCTCAACGCCATCGACTATATCGGCAAGCGGCTGCCTTTTCCGCATGTCGCGCTCACCGCCTTCAGCGCCTATGCGGTCGGCAATACTGCCGGTTTCGGTGCATTGTCAGGCGGGGCGATCCGTTACCGTGCCTATACGAGGCTTGGGATTTCGCCTGAGGATATCGGCCGGATCATTGCTTTCGTGACGTTGTCTTTCGGCCTCGGCCTTGCGGCTGTGGCTGCAATCGCGCTTCTCGTTATTGCCGATGAGATCGCGCCGCTGATCAATGTCAGCGGCCTGTGGCTTCGGATCGTCGCAGCGGTCATCCTGGCGATCCTCGGCTCTCTCATGATTGTCGGTCGCGAGGGCAGGGTGATCGAAATCGGTTCGATCGCGCTTCGCCTGCCGGATTCGCGCACCTGGTCGCGCCAGTTCCTGGTGACCGCATTCGATATCGCGGCTTCCGCCTCGGTGCTCTACGTGCTCCTGCCTCAAACGGCGATCGGTTGGCCGGTGTTTCTGGCGGTCTACGCGATTGCCGTCGGGCTTGGCGTGCTGAGCCACGTGCCGGCGGGTCTTGGCGTTTTTGAAACTGTCATCATCGCCTCGCTCGGCAGCGCGGTGAACATCGATGCCGTTCTCGGCTCACTGGTTCTTTATCGCCTGATCTATCACGTCTTGCCGCTGCTGATCGCCATCCTTGCGGTGTCGGCGACCGAGCTTCGCCGCTTCGTGGATCATCCTGCGGCATCCAGCGTGCGGCGTATCGGCGGGCGGCTGATGCCGCAGCTTCTTTCGGCACTGGCGCTGCTTCTGGGCGTCATGCTGATCTTTTCCAGCGTGACGCCGACGCCCGATCAGAACCTCGAATTTCTCTCCAACTATCTGCCGCTGCCAATTGTCGAAGGTGCGCATTTCCTCTCCAGCCTGCTCGGGCTTGCGCTTGTCGTTGCGGCCCGCGGCCTTGGTCAGCGGCTCGATGGTGCGTGGTGGGTGGCGGTATTTTCCGCCGTTGCTGCCCTGACGCTTTCGCTGCTGAAAGCGATTGCGCTTGTCGAAGCGGCTGTCCTGGCCTTCCTGGTTTTCGGCCTCTTTGTCAGTCGCCGACTTTTCACCCGTCATGCTTCGCTTCTCAACCAGGCGATGACGACATCCTGGCTGACGGCGATTGCCGTGATCATTGTCGGAGCTGTCGTCATCCTGCTCTTCGTCTATCGCGATGTGGAATACAGCAACGAGCTCTGGTGGCAGTTTGAATTTGCCGCAGAAGCGCCGCGCGGCCTGCGTGCGGTGCTCGGCATCTCCATCATTTCCTCGGCCATTGCCGTTTTCAGCCTGTTGCGGCCTGCGGCCTTCAAACCGGAGCCGGCGGACGAGGAAGCGGTTCGCCGTGCCGTCGAGATCGTCGGGAAGCAGGATAGTGCGGACGCCAACCTCGTGCGCATGGGCGACAAGTCCATCATGTTCTCGGAAAAGGGCGACGCTTTCATCATGTATGGCCGGCAGGGGCGTTCATGGATCGCACTGTTTGATCCGATCGGTGACCGTCATGCCGTGCCGGAACTGGTCTGGCGTTTCGTGGAAGCGGCGCGCGCTGCGGGATGCCGCGCTGTGTTCTACCAGATCTCGCCGGCGCTGCTTTCGCATTGCGCCGATGCCGGCTTGCGCGCCTTCAAGCTGGGTGAACTGGCGGTCGCTGATCTGCGCACCTTCGAAATGAAGGGCGGCAAATGGGCGAACCTGCGCCAGACCGCAAGCCGCGCCCAGCGCGACGGGCTGGAATTCGCCGTTATCGAGCCCGTTGATATCCCTGCCGTCATCGACGATCTGTCGGCCGTTTCCAACGCGTGGCTCGAGCACCACAATGCCAAGGAGAAAGGTTTCTCGCTCGGTGCCTTCGATCCTGATTATGTGATGTCTCAACCGGTCGGAGTTCTCAAGAAGGACGGCCGAATCGTTGCCTTTGCCAATATCCTGGTCACCACGGCGAGAGAGGAGGGGACGATCGACCTGATGCGCTTCTCGCCCGATGCGCCGAAAGGGGCAATGGACTTCCTGTTCGTGCAGATCATGGAGTATCTGCGCGCTCAGGGCTTTACGCATTTTAACCTTGGCATGGCGCCTCTCTCCGGCATGTCGAAACGGGAGGTAGCGCCTGTCTGGGACCGTATCGGCGGTACGGTCTTCGAACACGGCGAGCGCTTCTACAACTTCAAGGGGCTTCGTGCCTTCAAATCCAAGTTTCATCCGCACTGGCAACCGCGCTATCTTGCGGTGTCCGGAGGGGGCAATCCGATGATCGCATTGATGGATGCGACATTGCTGATTGGCGGCGGATTGAAAGGGGTAGTGAGAAAATGATGAAAAAATACCTGTTTGCTGCGGCATGCGTCAGCATGTTCGCGGCCGCACCGTCTTATGCTGCGGACGAGACCACCCAGAGCTTCGAGACGGGGCTTATTCCTTCGCCGCATATCTTCCTGCCGCAGGGCGAGGTGAAGGGCGCGGTCTTTCTGATTTCCGATGCCGCCGGCTGGGGTGACAGTGAGAAGACTGAGGCAGACCGTCTGGTTTCGCAGGGTTCCGTCGTCATCGGCGTCGATTTCCCGTCCTATATGGAAGCGCTGAACCGCTACGACGTCAGCCTTAACGACGGCTGCATCTACACGGTTTCCGATATTGAATCGCTTAGCCAGCAGGTACAACGCGCCGCAGGCAACAGCCCCTATCACCTGCCGATAGTCGCCGGCATTGGCGAGGGCGGTGCGCTGGCGCTTGCCATTGCCGCACAGACGCCCGATGCAACGATCGGCCAGACATTTGTCGTCGACCCGCATGCCGGCATTCCGTTGAGCAAGGAACTCTGCACACCGGCCCAGAAAAAGGTCGTCGGTGACCGCAGCGTCTATGGACTGACCGATGGTAGCCTGCCGGATCCGATCATCGCCACGTTCACGCCTGCTGCCGACAAGGATGGCCGTGCTCATGTGGAGGATCTGAAAAAGGCGCATGATGCGATCGAAATCCGTGACTCCACTGACGATGCACAAACCGTCTTTGCCGATACGCTCGATGATCTGGTGACGGCTTCGGGTGCCTTCGACAATCCGCTCGGCCTGCCGCTTGCGGTTCTCGAGGCCAAGCCGAACCTTGATACGATGGCCGTTATCTATTCCGGCGACGGCGGTTGGCGTGACATCGACAAGGAAGTCGGGGGGATGCTTCAGAAAGAGGGTATTCCCGTCGTCGGCATCGACTCGCTGCGCTATTTCTGGACCGAGCGTAAACCGCAGGAAACGGCCGACGATCTCTCGCGCATCATCGAATTCTACCGCAAGCAATGGAAGGTCAAGCACGTCCTGCTGATCGGCTATTCCTTCGGCGCGGATATCGTGCCAGCCACTTATCAGCTTCTGAAACCCGAGGAGAAGAGGGCGGTAGCGCAGATTTCGCTTCTGTCTCTGTCGCACCAGGTCGATTACGTCATTTCCGTCATGGGCTGGCTCGGCCAGAAGACCGAAGGGGCCGGCGGCGATCCCATCAAGGATCTCAAGGGCGCCAATCCGAAACTCGTCCAATGCATCTACGGCAAGGATGACGACGATGATGTGGCCTGCCCGGCTGTCAAGGATGTCGGCGGCGAGGTGATCGAGCTGCCTGGCGATCATCACTTTGACGAAAATTACGATCTTCTGACCAAGACGATCATCGATGGCCTGAAGGCGCGCCTCAAGGGCTAACGCATCAGCATCTGTTCACTCCAGCCGAGGGCGGCAACTTCGCCGCCCCGGAACCTCGCGTCGTCGTCGACGATGAATTCGTCGAGCTGCGGCGGAGCGACACTGCTGCCTGCCAGCATGGCATGTACCTGTCCGCGATGGTGGGTCTGATGTTGAAAGAGGTGGCTCAGCACATCTTCCATGCGTTCTCGCTGAATGCGTCCGTCGCGCTGAAGCTCGATGGTCGAAGTAAGCTTCTCGGGTGTCAGTCTTTCGCAGACTGCAACTAGGCGCCGGTCGACCTTCGCCTGCTCTTTAGAGAGCGATGGCAGGTCATTGAAGGGTTCTTCAATGTCGAAGGCGCGAAGGCCGAGGGTTCCCCCTTCCAGCCCATCGACATAGAACCAGTCGACTGTAAGCGTGTGGTTCAGCGTCGATTTGATCGACGGGAAAAAGCTTGTGCGCGTGGCTTCGAATTCGCCGGGTTCAAGGGTCGCGCAGGCGGCAAGAAGCCGGCTGTTTGCCAGGGCATTGTTGTAGGCGAGCTTTCGAAACATGCGGCAGGGGTCGAAACTCGACATCGCATCTCCTCCTTGAAGCGCTTCCGGTTTTCCGAAAACACGAAGTGCTCTAATCCTCGTCATCGAGATCGCCGTCGCGCCACACCAGATGACGAGGCGAGGCGGGCAGGTTTTCGATCTCGCCCGCGATGAAATAGGGCGGAATATCGAGCGCGGTCAGACCTTGGAATGTTGCGGGCACCCATTTGAATTCTAGATGATTGTCGCCATCCTCCACCCGATGAATAATCTCATGCGTACGGAAGGGAAATTCCCGCGGGATTTCCATGAGATAGTAGAATCCGAGCTCATGCCAGTCACGGCCCTCGTAATGGAAGAAATTCTCGACGGTCCAGAGGAGACGACTGACGGTCACTTCGACGCCGAGTTCCTCCATCATCTCCCGCTTCAGCGTTTCCTCAGAGGTTTCTCCGATCTCGGCGCGGCCGCCGGGAAAGGTCCAGAAAGGTTCGTGAACGGCGCGATGGACAAGGACGTGTCCATCGCGAAATCCGAGCCCGGCGATCCGGTAGTTGAAGCGCTGGCTGCCTGCATTGAGGCGAACGACAGTTCTCTTGGCCATGATATTATCCGAGGTCAATGACCACTATCTCCGGCGGAATGCCGAAGCGCACCGGCGCAACGGAGCAGCCGAGCCCGCCGGAAACGATGATGTTTCGACCATCCTCCACAATATGGCCATAGGCATAACGATCGCCATAACGTGAGGGCACGACCGGCGAATAGCCGAGAAGGCGGATCTGCCCACCATGCGTGTGGCCAGACAGAGTGAGCGATACCCGTTCGGGTACACGTGGAAATATATCGGGCTCGTGGGCCATCAGGATAACGGGCGCGTCGTCGGAAATCTGTGCGAGCGTCCCGTCGAGATCGTCGAGCCCCTGCATCCGGCTGCGGCCCCATTTCCTGCCAGGCAGGAGCGCCAGCTGATCCTCCAGACCCGCCAGCCAGAACGCGTGCCCTTCCTTTTCCAGCCTGACGGCACGATTGCTGTAGACGGGGATACCTGCGTTGGCCAGCGCTCTATGTCCGAACGTATCGCCTCCGCCATTCTTCTGCGCGGTCCTGTCTTCCCACCAATCGTGGTTGCCCATGATCGCATGCACGCCGAGCGGGGCCTTGAGCGTAGCCAGCGCCTTCGACCACTCACTGGAATGGACGTAGCGCGTCACCATGTTCATGCCAGCCGCGTAGTCACCGAGCAGGAGCGTGATATCGCCGCCAAGCTCGTTAGCATAGGCGCAAATCGACGCGATGCGGGCGGCAGACATCCAAGGTTCGCAGGCATGGAGATCGGCAAGCGCGACGAGCCGCAGCTTTAGGCCCGGCGTCCATCCTGGCGGGGTAAGCGTATAACGGGAAATCGCCGGCCGGGCCAGCGGTTCATAGGCGAATGCATATCCGCCGAGTGCCATAAGGCTGGCGACGCCGCCACCCATCAGTTTGAGAAAGCCGCGCCGGCTGATCAATCAATCGTCCTCCCGGAACAGCCCGAATTGCGCAGCCTCCATATCCTTTGGCGGCTGCATGCCGAGATGTTTCCACGCGATTGCGGTCAGAACGCGGCCACGCGGTGTGCGCTGTATGAAACCCTGCTGGATCATGTAGGGCTCGATGATGTCCTCGATCGCATCACGCGGCTCGGAGAGACCGGCCGCAATGGTTTCGATGCCGACCGGGCCGCCGCCGAAATTGACGGCGATCATGTTGAGGTAGCGCTTGTCGAGCTGGTCGAGACCCATATTGTCGACCAGCAGGCGGGTCAGTGCCTCATCGGCGATCTCGCGGGTGACAGCTTCGGCCCCTGCGACTTCGGCAAAGTCGCGCACGCGGCGGAGCAGGCGGCCGGCGATGCGCGGTGTCCCGCGCGCACGCCTTGCGATTTCGCGGGCGCCGTCATCGGTCATGCCAAGGCCCATCAGGCGGGCGCCACGGCGAACGATCAATTCCAATTCCTCCACCGTATAGAAGGAGAGACGCACGGGAATGCCGAAACGGTCGCGCAGCGGTGTCGTCAGCAGGCCAAGGCGGGTGGTGGCGGCGACGAGCGTGAATTTCGACAAGTCGATCTTGACCGAGCGGGCGGCAGGGCCTTCGCCGATGATGAGGTCGAGCTGGAAATCTTCCATCGCCGGATAAAGGATTTCCTCGACCGCAGGGTTGAGGCGATGGATTTCGTCGATGAAGAGCACATCACGCTCTTCGAGATTGGTCAGCAATGCGGCGAGGTCGCCGGCCTTGGCGATAACCGGGCCGGAGGTCGAGCGGAAATTGACGCCGAGTTCCTTCGCCATGATCTGCGCCAGTGTCGTCTTGCCGAGGCCGGGCGGGCCGACGAAGAGAACATGGTCCAGCGCTTCGCCGCGGTTTTTGGCCGCTTCGATGAAGATCTTGAGATTGGCGCGTGCCTCCGCCTGGCCGGTAAACTCGTCCAGAGACTGCGGACGTAGCGTTGTATCCAGGTCTTCGCCACGCTTTTCCGGCGCTATCAGGCGGGCATCAGTCATTGAGTATTTCCGTTAGAAGCTTGCTCAAGTCCATACACCAAGCGGCCCGCATTGACACCCCGCGAGGCCATCAGCGGGAGAGTTCCCGCAGGCCGAGGCGGATCAGCTTGGCGCTATCGGCATCCTCTCCGGCCGTCTTCATGGCGGCGGCAACCGCATTGGCTGCCTGATCACGGGAATAGCCAAGATTGGTCAGGGCCGAAACGGCATCGGCAACGGGGGCTGCGGCCACGCCTTCGCCGATCTCCTGCTTGAGACCGATATTGATCGCCTCGCCGGCAAAGGCGGGCGCCTTGTTCTTAAGTTCGGTGACGATGCGGATCGCGACCTTGGGGCCGACGCCCTGAGCACGCGAAACGGCAGTCTTGTCCTGCAGGGCGATGGCATTGGCAAGCTCTGATGGTGTGAGCGTCGAAAGTACGGCGAGCGCCACTTTCGCGCCGACGCCCTGCACGCTCTGGAGCAGGTTGAACCATTCGCGTTCGAGCTGGGTCTGGAAGCCGAAGAGCTTCAACTGATCTTCACGTACATAGGTCTCGATAAAAAGCACGCAGGCCTCTCCGACGGAGCCGAGTTTCGAGAGCGTGCGTGCCGAGCAAAAGGCGACGTAACAGACGCCGTGCACATCGACGAGCACATAGTCATCGCCGATCTCGTCTATGGTGCCCTTCAGCTTGCCGATCATGATCTTGTTCCGTCAGGGATGAGTTGCAGAAGCGCTGGCGACCACCTGGCGCATGCGGTTTGCACCGCGGTGATGAGCATGGCAGATCGCAATCGCCAATGCGTCGGCGGCGTCATTGCCCTTGAATTCGGCCTTCGGCATCAAGATCTTCAGCATCATGTGGATCTGCTGCTTCTCGCCGTGACCGACGCCTATGACGGTCTTCTTGACGGCGTTCGGCGCATATTCCGACACCGGCAGACCGGCACGGGCCGGCACCAGCATGGCGATGCCACGTGCCTGGCCGAGCTTCAACGTGGCGACGGCGTCCTTGTTGACGAAGGTCTGTTCGACGGCAGCCTCTTCCGGCTTGTAGGAATGGACAACGTCGGCAAGCCCATCATGCAGCTGGCAGAGCCGCGAAGCCAGGTCCATGTCGCCATCCGAGGTGACGGTTCCCGAGGCAACGAAGCGCAGCGAATTGCCGAGCGTATCGATGATGCCCCATCCGGTGCGGCGAAGACCGGGATCAATACCGATGATGCGAATCGTGTTTTGCATGGCTCACCCTATAGCGACGGCTGAATAAGTGCCATCGATATGTGAACAAAGCGAAAACATGGCGTGTTTTCAGGCGGCATTTACCGCGAATTAAACCGGATGCACGAATTCTGATCCATCAAATGTGAGAGGGGCCGGCTTTTGCAAAGCTTAAGGCCTCCGATGGTCTGTTTGCAGTTCAACCGGCGGGTGATATCTCGACGATACACCCGCCGGCGGCGCCGTTCCGGAAGGGTTCGTTTTTCATGGCTCAGAGATTTCAGTCCCTGTCCTTCAAGGTGATAGCCACCTTCATTCTGCTGACCACGCTTTCGGTCGCTGTGATCAATATCCTCGCCTATTTCGCCAGCAGCCGCGTTTCCGACGAGCAGGCGCTGAAGGCCAAGGAGAGCGTACTGATTTTCCGCGGCGATATGCTGCAGGATCAGCTTGTGCAGCTCGAGAACCAGGCGACCTCCATTGCGCGCATCGAAGCGCTGCAGATGGCGATCACCAGCCTGAAGAGCGGCTGGAAGACGATCGAGAAAAGCTCGGGCGATGCCCGCGGGGAGCTGAAGAAAGTCTTTATCACCAACAACCCGAACCCGGCCGACCAGCGCGAAAAGCTTGCCAAGCCGGAGGGGCCGAGCGGTTTCTATTATTCGAACCATGAAAAGACGCAGAGCGAAGTGGCGCGCGATCTCGCCGACACGGCGTTCAGCGACCTCCTGATCGTCGATCTCGACGGCACCGTGCTCTATTCTTACAAGAAGAATGACGACTTCGCTGAAAACCTGAAGTCGGATGCCTGGAAGTCGACCGGTGCAGGTATCGCCTATGCCAGGGCGATCGAGAATACCGCAAAGGCCACTGATGATTCTGCGCCGACGGCCTTCTCCGGTCTGCGCGTCGACGCAGGAAGCGGCAAGTCGGCGATCTTCTATGCGGTGCCGATCGTCAAGCTCGGCCAGGCGAAGGGATTGATGCTCTTCAAGGTACGCGACGATGTCGTCACTGGCATCCTCGCGAAGGGCATTGTGTCAGGCAGTACGGCGCAGGCGGCGATCATTTCGGCTGACGGTTCGGCAGTTGGTCTCAATGCATCCGGCCGGCTAGCGACGCTCGATACCGCGCCGTTCACATTCATCAAGGATGCGCTTGCGAGCTCGGCGATGACAGTCGCAGACTTCGATCGCACCGATGGAACAGCACGCGCCTATGTGCGCGGCGTCGACTATCGCGGCGATCGTTTCCTCGTCGTCGAAAGCGTGCTGCTCAGCGAATTGAACGCTGGCTCGATCGAGATCGCCACCCTGCTGACCTGGATCGGCATCGGTGTTCTCGTTGTCATGGCTATTGCCACGGGGCTCATCACCAACTTCCTGTTCTCACCACTTGCCCGTCTTGCCGGCGTGACCAGCGAAGTCGCTGACGGCAAGCTCGAAGTCGAGATTGGCAGCCAGAACCGCAAGGATGAGATCGGCACGATGGCGAAGGCGCTTGCTCGTTTCAAGCAGTCGCTGATCGAAGGCCGCCAGCTCGAAGCTGCGAGCGAGCAAACGCGCATGCGGGCCGAAAGCGAGCGCCAACAGAATCTGGCCCAGCGCGAGGCGGAGGCCCGCAGTCTGCAGGATGTCGTCACGGCACTCGACGAGGGGCTTCATCATCTGGCAAGCGGCGATCTCGCCTACCAGATCGAAACCCGCTTCCCGAGCGAGCTCGAAAGCCTGCGCGTGAACTTCAACGAGGCGCTGGCGACACTCAACGAAACGATGACGGCGATCGGCGGCAATTCCATGGCCGTCCGTGCCGGCTCCGAAGAGATGCGCACCGGTGCCGATGAACTGGCCGGCCGCACGGAGCGTCAGGCAAGCTCGATCACCGAGACGGCAAACGCGATCAGCGCCATCACACAGTCTGTGCGCGTGCAGATCGAGCGCGCCGAGCAGGCGGCGCGTATCGCGCGCGACGCCAAGAAGGAGACAGTCGGCTCCAGCCAGATCATGCGCGAGACGATTGCAGCGATGGAAGCGATCCAGGCGTCGTCGCGGCAGATCAACACCATCATTTCCGTCATCGACGATATCGCCTTCCAGACCAATCTGCTGGCACTGAATGCCGGCGTCGAGGCGGCACGCGCCGGCGAAAGCGGCAAGGGTTTTGCGGTCGTCGCCATGGAAGTACGCGAATTGGCGCAACGCTCTTCGAGCGCTGCCAAGGAAATCTCCAGCCTGTTGCAGAAATCCACGCATGAAGTTGAAAGCGGCGTGGCGCTCGTCGAGAGGGCCGGCGTTGCGCTCGCGGGCATCGGTGGTCATGTCGAATCCATCGACGGCCAGATCAACGAAATCATGGAATCCACTCGTGAAGAGGCCGATACCCTACGGCAGATCAACAGCTCGGTCGCCGAGCTCGATTCCATGACCCAGCAGAATGCGGCGATGGTCGAGGAGACAACGGCTGCAATCCATCGCCTGGCAACCGAGGCCGTGGAGATGGACCGCCAGCTCGGCAACTTTACGCTTGGCGAAGGATATCAGCAGCATAGCACCGACATGCATCTGCAGCGCAAGCGGGCATGATCGTGTCATGCTGATCCGGCTTGAAAAACTCGAGGATGCGGATGCCATTCATGAGCTGACCTGGGTGGCGTTCGAACCGATGCCCTACAGCAATAATACCGAAGCGCAAATCATACGGGATCTTCGTGCATCGGGTGATCTCACATTATCTCTCGTCGCCGAAGAAGGCGGGCAGATCATCGGCCACGTCGCCTTCTCGCCGGTCACAATCGGTGACATCAAGGATGGATGGTATGGGCTCGGGCCGATTTCGGTAAAGCCGGAGCGGCAGCGGCGGGGGATTGGCAGAGAGTTGATCCTGAACGGGCTCGATCTCCTGAGGGAGCGTCATGTGACAGGCTGCGCCCTGATCGGCAACCCTGCAGTCTATCGGGGTGTCGGTTTCGAGAGCGATGGAAAGTTGACCTATGGCGATCTTGATACGCGCTACGTCCAGCGGATCGTCTTCAGGGGATCGCCACCATCAGGTGCGCTGAAATTCTCTCCGGCTTTCGGCGAATGACGGATAGTTTTCGCGGCAGCTTTTATTGGCGCTGCGATTTGGAATAGAGCCACGGCGAACCTACATAGACCGCACCCCAAATTTGCGCGGCAGGTTTCCATGGTTCCCTTTTCCATTCTCGATCTTTCCCCCGTGGCAGACGGCACGACCATCGGCCAATCCTTTGCGGCGTCGAAGCGCATGGCACAGAAGGCGGAGGAGTTCGGCTATACGCGTTTCTGGATGGCCGAACATCACGGCATGCCCGGCGTCGCGAGTGCTGCAACCTCGGTCATTCTCGGGCAGATCGGTGCTGTGACGAAGACCATCCGCATCGGTTCAGGCGGCGTCATGCTGCCGAACCATGCGCCGCTCGTCATTGCCGAACAGTTCGGTACGCTGGAAGCCTTGTTTCCCGGCCGGGTTGATCTCGGCCTCGGCCGCGCGCCGGGAACGGACATGCGCACGGCGCAGGCGCTGCGGCGCAACCTCGACGCCGGTGCAAACAGTTTTCCCAATGATGTCGTCGAGCTACAGCAGCTTCTCGGTACACCGATCGAAAACCAGGCGATCCTTGCCGTACCCGGCAATGATTCACACATCCCGATCTGGCTGCTCGGCTCCAGCCTCTACAGCGCCCAGCTCGCGGCCATGCTAGGCCTCCCCTTCGCATTTGCTTCGCATTTTGCGCCTGACATGCTGCTTGATGCTATCGCGATCTATCGCGACCGGTTCCAGCCCTCGTCCGAACTCGACAAGCCCTATGTGATGGTCGGTGTCATGGGCGCTGTTTCCGAGACGGACGAGGAAGCGCGGTACCACTTCACTTCGGCGCAGCAGCAATTCGTCAATCTCAGGCGCAATGTGCGTGGTCCTTTCCCGCGGCCGGTCAAAGACATGGACGCCTTCTGGTCGCCGATGGAAAAGATGAACGTGGAACACACACTGCGCTACGCCGTCGTCGGCTCGCCAGCCACGGCAGAGGCCCAGCTCAATGAATTCCTCAAGGAAACGCAAGCGGATGAGGTCATCATCTCCATGCCGATCCATGATATCGAGGCGCGTTTGAAATCAGTGGAGCTCTTTGCCGGGCTCGGCAATTTCATGCGGGCCGCAGCGTAGACGCCAGGGCATCCTTGCAAACAAAAACCCGGCGGAATGGCCGGGTTTTTCGATTCCATATCGTGGATGGCTTTAAGCTGAGAGCTTGGCCAGAACTTCTTCCGAGACTTCGAAGTTCGAGTAGACATTCTGCACGTCATCGTCATCTTCCAGCGAGTCAATGAGCTTCAGAAGGGACTGGGCTCTTTCTTCATCGACCGGCACATTGTTCTGGGCGCGCCAGATGGCCTTTACAGTCTCGGCTTCACCGAGCGAGGCTTCGAGCGCCTTGGCGACTTCGCCGAGCGCTTCGAAGCCGGTCGTGATGTAATGGCCGTCCTCGTCCGTCTCGACATCGTCGGCTCCGGCTTCGATTGCGGCTTCCATGACCTTGTCGGCATCGCCGGCGGATAGCTTGTAAGTGATCTCGCCGACATGATCGAAGGAGAAGGAAACCGACCCGGTTTCGCCGAGTGCGCCGCCAGCCTTGGTGAAGACCGAGCGGACGTTGGAGGCGGTGCGGTTGCGGTTGTCGGTCAGTGCCTCGACGATGATCGCCGTGCCGCCCGGGCCGTAGCCCTCATAACGGACTTCGTCATAGTTCTCGGTATCGGCGCCGGATGCCTTCTTGATGGCGCGATCGATATTGTCCTTCGGCATCGACTGGGCCTTGGCGTTCTGGATCGCCAGGCGCAGGCGGGCGTTCATTGTCGGGTCGGGCAGGCCGGCCTTGGCGGCAACGGTGATTTCGCGCGCGAGCTTGGAGAACATTTTCGACCGCACGGAATCCTGACGGCCCTTGCGGTGCATGATGTTTTTAAACTGTGAATGGCCAGCCATGGCACCCCTGTTCACGTCTCATTGTTCGGAATGGGCCGCCTTATAAGATCGGAAAGGGCGATATTCAAGGAAAAAGCAGTCCTTCGCTCCCGCGTAGCCGGTATGGCTCTCGCCGGAACAAAGCCGGGGAGATGACGTTTTCAACCGACAACGCCAGCAGGAAAGGAACGGCTATGGCAAGCTTCAGCGAAGCCCGTGAACAACCGGCACGTCAGCTCTGGGACCAGATCAACGACATCCACGCCGGCATGCTCGGCCTTTCAGGCGTCGACATGCATATGCAGCCGATGGCACCCAACGTTGATCCGACAACCAATACGATCTGGTTCTATACCAAGACAGATGCCGAACTCGTGCAGATGATCAAACCGGGCAGCCGCGCGCATTTCTGCGTCATCGGCAAGAACCACGATTATCATGCCTGCCTGTCGGGGGTCATCGACGTGCGTCCCGATCCTGCGAAAATCGAGGAATTCTGGAACTCGGTCGTGGCCGCCTGGTATGAAGGGGGCAAGAAGGATCCGAAGCTGACGATGCTGTCCATGCATGTCGATGATGCCGAGATCTGGGTTTCGACTGGCAGCAAGCTGAAATTTGGCTGGGAAATTGCCAAGGCCAATTTCGACGAGGAGAAGATGCCTGACGTCGGCATCAAGCGGCATCTGCAATTTGCGTGAGACAAGGGGAAGGCCCGAGCACGATCCGGGCCTTTTTACTGCACGTCCTTCATCACGTAGATCAGCGGCTTTTTCGGGAGCGTGCGCAGCGAAACTGTAATGCTGTTGTCGGGCGCATAATTGACGTCGAACCCAGTGCCGAACATCGAGATGAAGGCATTGACCGGCGGGCCGCGACGGTGCATCGGCAGGATCAGCGACGAGCGCAGCCGCTTGATGACGCGGCTCATGCTATCGGCTCCCATGGTCAGACCGCCATCGACCGGCACCATGACCACGTCGAGCCGGCCGATTTCCGTATAGTGAGTATCGGTCAGTTCGTAATGCAGATGGCCGAGGTGGCCGATACAGAGGCCGGCGATTTCGAAGATGAAGATTGAATTGCCGTCCAGCTGTGATCCGCCCAACCCATAGCTGAAACGGATATCCGTCGTCACATTGCGGATATAGGCGTCACCGACGACGAGGCTAATCCTGGCTTTTTCGCCGGGGATGTCGCTCCACCCGTGCAGCACGTGCTTGATGCCGGGATCCGGCGTCAAGGTGAAATGCGTCGAGTGCGCCTTGTTCATGGTGACGACGTCGGGTGTGACGGCCGGCCTGTACCAACCATTGTAGTCCGTGGCGATGACGATGCCTCCCGGAGTCTCGATTTCGAAGGTTGAATGGCCGAGATAGGTGAACTTGACATCTTCACCCTCGGTAACTGCATGGATTACCGGCGCCACGCCGGAGAAACTCGCGAAAGTGGCCTCAGGAATATTCTGAGCGATTGCCTGGCACTGGCTGACCGGTCCTCGATCTTGCTGGGCTGCGGCAAGGTTAGGCACGGTGAAAATTGCAAGACATGCGATAGCGAGGACAAGACAACGCGGCTTCATGCCACCCCTCCGGCGCTTTCACGACGCCGAGAGGATGCGGCATGCTGTCACAGCGGTCCAGACGGGATAAGCTCACAATTGCGTGTTGCGAGGCGCTAGCGCCAGAATTCGGGGATCGTTTCGGCAAGCCGCGGACCAAGGCGCAGCGGAGCGATCTTTTCCGCAAGCCCCGTCGCGTCCGAGATTTCCACGCCGACGCCGCAGATGGTGGCGGGACCAGTGGCGGCTTCCATGCGGCCCTTCGGCATCTTGGAGATGAAGCGGTTCAGCGGCTCTTCCTTGTCCATGCCGAGCGAGGAGTCGTAATCGCCGCACATTCCGGCATCGGACATATAGGCAGTGCCACCGTTCAGGATCTGTGCGTCGGCGGTCGGCACATGGGTATGAGTGCCGACGACGAAGCTGGCACGGCCGTCGACGAAATGGCCGAAGCACTGCTTTTCGCTTGTCGCCTCCGCATGAAAATCGAAGATGATGGCGTCAGCCTGCTCTTTCAGCGGGCAGGCGGCGAGGATCGTTTCTGCCGCCTTGAAGGGATCGTCAAGCTCGGGATGCATGAAGACGCGTCCCATGATGTTGGCGACGAGCACGCGCGCGCCGTTGCGCGCATAAAAGAGGCCGGAACCGCGGCCGGGCGTACCCTGCGGGTAGTTCGCCGGACGCAGGAACTGGTCATGGCGGCCCGCGAATGCAACGGCATCCTTCTGGTCCCAAACGTGATTGCCGGTTGTCACCACATCGGCGCCGGCATTAATCGTTTCCAAAAAGATGTCTTCGGTGATGCCGAAGCCGCCGGCGGCGTTTTCGCCGTTGACGATGACGAAGTCCAGCTTCAGGTCGGACACCAGACCGGGCAGACGATCCCAGACCGCCGTGCGTCCCGTCTTACCGACCATGTCACCCAGAAATAGCAGTCGCATTCCCTATCCAATCCGTGAGGTAAAATGGCGCAGACCGCTTTCCGTCAGGATGGCATCCAGGCTTATGTCATGCGGCTCAGCGGGTACCTCTGCCACTTCCTGGCAGTCAAATGCAATGCCGATCAGCTTCGGGGAAAGGTCTTTTTGCCTGAGACGGTCGATTGCACGGTCATAATGGCCGGCACCGTAGCCGATGCGGTGGCCGCGGGAATCGAAGGCCGACAGTGGTACGAGCATGATTTCCGGGTCGAGTATAGCAGCATCTTCCCCTGGCCCGACTGTGCCGAAGCCGGTGCCGATCAGCGCCGCGCCATGGATAAGCTCGCGAAAGACAATGGTCTGCCTGTCGATGATTGCGGGCACGCAGAGGCGGGCGCCACGACCGCGCCACCGTGCCATCAGCGGCTGTAGATCGGCTTCCGAACGGATCGGCAGAAAACCGGAGATGATGGTGCCGCGGGCAAAAGCAACCGCATCGCCGGCATGGGCTGCCATATCGAGGCTTTTGGCTGCGCGAAGATCCTTCGGAATGGCGTCGCGGGCCGCCAGACGTTCGGTGCGCAATTGAGCCTTCAATTCCCTGGGCGTCATCTCAAATCCGGTCTCGTTATCCAGCGAACATAACTGCTTGCAGCTGGTGGCGACAGGTGAAAAGGGTCTATTCCTCGCCTGATTGCGCCTCGTCCTCGGGATGGGCGTAGGCGAGCTTCAGCATAATCTCCGATGCGTCGATGAGCGTCTTGCGCTCTTGTGAAGTCAGGCGTTCGTCCATCGCTTTTTCCAGCCAGGCGCGGCGAATGCCTATGTCCTCCGATAGTATGTTGCGGCCATGAGGGGTGATCGACAATTCGATCTCGCGGCGGTCAGCTTCGTTCCGCATGCGGCTGATCAGTCCGTCACGCTCAAGAGCGGCAATGATGCGGGTGACCGATTGCGGTTGCAAGCGCTCCTCGAGCGCGAGACGCCAGGCGGGCATAGGTCCCAACCGATGAAGAGTGCCAAGAATTGCGATGGTCGACAGGCTGTGCGGACTTTCGGACCGCGCGGCGCGCAGGCGGCGGCCGAGCAGCAGGACCGAACGCAGGATGAGTGTCGCGGGGGTGTCGTTGCTACTGGACATATAGTACGCACTGCGTATTATATTGCTCGAGCCCAATCCCTGGTTCGAGAGACGGTTGATGGAAAAGACACTCAATCACTTTGCCGGAGCCTTTCGCTGGTCGACTGAAAAGGAAGTGACGGCGATCGAAATCACCGTTTCGGCGCTCGCCATGGCCGTTCCGGCTCTGCTTGCCGCGAGAGGCCATCATACGGGGCTCGGCCTGATCGGTGGCATGGCGATGAGCGGAACGGTAGCGCACGGTAGACTGAGGACGCAAGCTGCGAGCGCAGGGGCTGCATTGCTGGTTTTGATGCTTGCAGCCGGGCTTGCCTGTGCACTCGCGCGGTTGGGCGGGGCGTTGCAGATCGCCCTGTTGCTGATCGCGGGGCTTGCCGGCGTCCTCGGCGGGTTCGATCGGGCGATGGTCGCGGCTTCGATGCGCTATGTCTTCTATCTCGTGATGGTTGGTGGCATCGTCTCCACCACGACAGCAGATCCGTTGCTCATCTTTGCCGTTGTCATTGGTGGGGCGCTTTTCGCTGTTGTCCTCCACTTGGCTATGGCCCTGGTCGTCGCGCATGTCCGCGGTCATGCGGTAGAGCAGGTTGAAGATGAACGCAAACCAACCGTCAGACAGAGATTCAACAGGCTACGGCGCTCTTTGGGGGAGCCGGCAGGCTGGCAATATCCCGTCCGGCTGGTTTCCTGCCTGGGCGCCGTTTCGCTCATCCACCTGTTCTTTCCCGATCATGACGTTCACTGGGCGGCACTGGCGTTGGTGTTGTTGATCGAGCGGCGGCCGGAACGTTTACCGCTGAAGACGACGCAAAGAGTGATCGGCGTTATCTTCGGTGTCTGCTGCGCGGGGTTGCTGTCGTTTCTAACCTTGCCTAGCTGGGCTGATGTGCTCGTCGTCGCCGTGCTCGGCGGCGCCAGGCCCTTCCTGCGGGTCAGGAATTATCTGGCTTATTCGATCGTGATGACGCCGCTGATGATGATGGCGATGGGAACCGCCGATCATGCCCTGCCGACCTCAGCACTGCTGGACCGGCTATTTGCAACTGTCTTTGCCGCCTGCCTTGTGCTGGTCGTCAACCAGGTAACGATCCATTTTCTGCCTCAGACGGCGGCGCCGAAGGCTTAGACGACGATGCTTGAAGGAATGGCCGCCGTGGGTACCGCAGCCGACAGGCCGGTCACAGCTGATTGCGCTGCCCCGATCGCACCTTCGGCGGCAGTATCGCGGTTCTTCTCGCGCAGATCGCGCATGGCCTTTTCGAGGATCTGTTTCAGTTCTCGGACGATGGATTTGAATTCTTCCATCGTCTGGCGGTCATCGGCGGAAATTGTCGATGATTTCGGACCGTCATCGACGGTTTCCTGATAGGCTTTGCGGGCATGAGCAGCGCCATCCATTTCCGCAGTGTTCGTGCCGTCTTCGGCTGCTTCAGCGGTCGTCGCGGCATCCTGCGGTGTCTCGGTAGAAGCCGTTGCGTCGCTTGCAACAGCGCCGGCCGTTGCACTCGCGGTGGTGCCCGTCGTGGTGGTATCAGTCGTGGTGGCGGCGGAAGCTGATGTGGCTGCCGCGCCGGTCGCAGCACTTGGTGCGGACGAGCCGCCGGTTGCAACGGCTGAGGCGAATTCGGAGGCCGCCGCGCCGACCTTGCGCGCGAGTTCAGCGGCAAGTCGCGCAATCACTTCAGGCGGGAAGCCGGCCGTTTTCAGCGCCTGAAGCTCCTGCTTGGCTTCCTCAAGCTTGCGCTGGGCGCGGCTTTTCGCATCGTCGGCGGAGCTAGCCAGCGAATTGCGCGCCTGCTCCAGCGCCAGCGACTGCCGCTGGATCTTCAATACGCCGGCATCGGGCTCATCACTCGTGGACGAAACGCCGGATTGTGCCGGCTGGGTGCCACGCAGAAGAATGGACGCCGAAACGGTTGCGAGCTGCATAATATACCCCCGATTACATTTGGGGCGCACTTTGCCAGATCAGACTTGCGTGGAACTGGGCCGCGGAACCGTTTGTTTCTCGGCCAATTGCCGCATTGTCTGCTCGAAAAGGGGCGTGCCCCCGGGCTTCCAGCCGAGCGCGCGGATCTTGTCCGTATTCATGACGCAAAGGCCTGCCTTGTCCGCTGCCTCGGGCAGCGGGAAGGGACACTCGGCGTGATGCCGGATCTGTGCAAGAACATCCCTCGTATCGATAGCGATATCGGAGACGTTGAAGATTTCGCCGGAGATCCGGGCGCTTTCTGTTTCCAGCATCAGCCGCACGGCACGGCCGAGATCGCGACCATGCACTTCGGTTCCCGCGCGTGGTAAAACAGGCCGGCCACTCAGACAGTCATCGATCAGTCGATCCCATTTGCCTGGAGAATTATCACCGTAAACGCCGGTTACCCGCAGGCTTGCTCCCGCAAAGCCCGGTCCGGAAAGATGGGCGAGCGCCCGCTCCGCGTCGAGCTTGACCTGTCCGTAAAGAGTTTCCGGTGTGGCGGGCATGGTCTCGAAAAGCTCGGTACCCGGTGCTTGTTCGCCATAGGCCGCACGGGTGGAGATGAAGATACAGCGGCGGGTGCCCGCACGCTTTGCCTCTTCGAAGAGCTTTACGGTGCCGTCGAGGTTCAGGCGTCGAAATGTCTTCGGGTCATTGCCTTCGCCGCCGCGATATTTTCCGTCGAGGTGGCTGAAGGCGGCATGCACGAAGAAATAGGCATCATCGAAGGCGCCGATATCGTCTTCGTCCGGATCGAGCGAAAGCGGGGCAAAATCAACCGGACGGGAGAACGCCTGGGGAAGCGGCGCGCGCCGTCCGCCGATAATCACCTGATATCCAGCGGAAAGCAGCTCTTCGACGATATAACGTCCGACAAGGCCCGTTCCGCCTGATACCAGTACTTTCATGCCGCCTCATCCGGATTGGCCAGGGATGCAATCTCCGGCACGTGGCTGTCAGTGTGGAAACAATGCCACAAATCGATCAAGGGTTGTAGCTCCGCCGCCTTCGGATGATCCTTTTCCCAAGGTTTTTCATACTGATAGTGCAGGATTGAAATGCTCTTCCAATCCCACAGGGCCGGCATCGTGAACCAGACATATTGCAGCATGTTGAAATAGACCGGCAGGCCGTGCCAATCGGGAAAGAAGGTTTCGAGAAAGGTCTGATCGGTGCGCCGCCAAAAGATCTCGGGCTGATCCAGAAGCTCCAGCATTCTCCTGAATGTCTCTTCTGACGGACGGGCAACGAAGACGCCTGAGTTCATGCGACGGAAGTCGGCGAGGCTCTCATAGACATTGGGCGCCGCGGAGAATTCCGGGTAGGCGAAGAGCTTGTCGACGTTCTTCAGCACGATCGCGTCGGCATCGATGAAGACGCAGCGCTCGTATTCGACAAGCTGCCAGAGGCGCAGCTTGCAAAAATTGTCGAGCGGCGAATGAAAGGCCGGCTTGCGGCCTTTGGTGAAAGGCGCTGCGGCGTGGAGATTGCCGCGTGCATGGCGCTCGTTGAAGGCATCCGACAGCGGCAGATGCTCGACTTCGATCAACCGGCAGCCGAGAGCGTCCAGCGATGAGAGGGCAGCCGCATCGACACCGCCCGTATGCAGGATGACGATTGCGGCTTCCGTGCCAGTGCGGCGCAGCGACTTTGCCAGCGCTGTCGCGCCCATGGCGTAATCGGCGTTGGTGACGAGACTGACATAAGCGAAGTGAGGTGCAGAAGTCATGAATGCAGGGTGCTTTCCTGAACGGCTTCGCTCCTGCGGGGCCGTTGCTTCGCGGAGAAAGCGCCCCTCATGATACGGACTTCAGCCGCTTGCCTTCCGGGTCGTGATTGATCGTCGCGGCGATATCCTTCGTCCAGGCGGAGACGGCCGGGACGCGGGAGCGGTCGACGCGGTAGGCGAATTTCTTGGCGACGTCGACGATCTCGTCCAGCAGGCCGGTCTGCAGGGTGATCGGGTTGAGGCCAAGGCCCAGAAACTTGTCGTTCTTGACGACCAGATCATTCTCCGCAGCTTCCTTGCGCGGATTCGGCAACCAGACGATTTCGGAGCCGCTCATCCTGGCGATCATCTCGGCGAGATCGCGCACACGATGGGTCTCGGTCATCTGGTTGAAGATCTCGACCCGCGAGCCACGGGCAGGCGGGTTCTTCAGCGCCAGCTCGATGCAGCGCACGGAATCCTGAATATGGATGAAGGCGCGCGTCTGGCCTCCGGTGCCGTGGACCGTCAGCGGATAGCCGATGGCGGCCTGAATGAGGAAGCGGTTCAGCACTGTGCCGTAGTCACCATCATAATCGAAGCGGTTGATGAGCTGCGGATGGCGGCGCGTCTGTTCGGTATGCGTGCCCCAGACGATGCCTTGATGCAGATCCGTGATCCTGAGACCATCATTCTTGGCATAGAACTGGAAAAGCAGCTGATCCAGGCACTTCGTCATGTGGTAGATCGAGCCGGGATTGGACGGATAGAGAATTTCCTGGGAAGCCGTTTCGCCATCCATCGTTTCGATGCCGACGGGAAGATAACCTTCTGGAATGGCTGCGCCGACTGTCGAATAGCCATAGACCCCCATGGTGCCCAGGTGGACGAGATGCGCATC
The DNA here is from genome assembly GCF_014193955.1 of Rhizobium sp. BK379. Lineage (NCBI taxonomy): Bacteria > Pseudomonadati > Pseudomonadota > Alphaproteobacteria > Hyphomicrobiales > Rhizobiaceae > Rhizobium > Rhizobium sp. BK379. Next base: position 72,443 of record NZ_JACIAD010000008.1, on the reverse strand, counting down.
GAGCTGCAGCTCGACCAACGCATTCAGGAGATTGTGCGTGACGCTGACATTGTTGTTAACAGTGTAATTCTTGTGGCGGTCGCTTTTCATCGAGTAGGGGGCGGCGCGCTGTTCGGCGAAATGGATGATCGCATCGGGCCGGTTTTCCGCGAGCCACTTCTTGAGCAGCTCATAGTCGCGGGCAAGGTCGATCAGATTGAAATGGATGCGGCGGCCGGTTTCTGCATGCCAGATGCGCGTGCGCTCTTGTATCGAGTCCATCGGGGTCAGCGACTGGACACCGAGTTCCGTATCGATCCAACGGCGGGAGAGATTATCGAGGATGTGAACATCATGGCCGGCATCGGAGAGATGCAGTGAGGTTGGCCAACCGATGAAACCGTCTCCGCCCATCACCGCAATCTTCATTCCACTGGCTCCTCATCGGTTGCTTCCTAACGGGGATAGTTAGGAAATATGACAATTGTTCAATGCTTGCCTGTCGAGAGATGTTGCGTCAAAGAGGGCCGGAAAGTTTGGAGAAAATTATGGCGGAACACGGCTTTTCTATTTCCGGCGAACTCGTCGAGGCGGGTCATCGACTCGTCCAGCGGGTCTACTACGAAGATACGGATTTCTCCGGTCTGGTCTATCACGCCCGTTATCTCCATTTTCTCGAACGCGGTCGCACCGACTATCTGCGGTGTCTCGGTGTCGAGCAGCGTGAACTCGTCAATGCCGATGAGGAAGGGCTCGTTTTCGTCGTTCATCGGATGGAGATCGACTTCAAGACCCCCGCCCGCATGGATGACATTCTGACCGTGCTGACCCATACCGAGAAAGCCGGCGGCGCCAAGATGGTGCTCAACCAGGAAATCCGTCGTGATGACACGCTGCTGATAGCCGCCAAGGTCATCATTGCCGTCATCAACGCCAAGGGCCGGCCGCGCCGGTTGCCGGAGGCGCTGGCCAGACAGATGCTTATTCCCGAGACCTGAAAAGACCGATGCGTGCCTGCGATTTTTGCGGCCCCCAACTGGCCGAATCGAGGGCTTGTAAAAACTTGAATTTTATGTGAAGGAATTTCCGCGCTGCAAGATAGCGCTGTGTTCGGCAACCGGACAATGTACCGGTCAAGTTAATCCAGGAACAAAATCTCCCGCGATATTCCTGCTGTCATAGTCTGGCACTAACGATCTATTAACCATAATGGTGTCTTACTCGTGGAGTCGGAGTTTGTGCGACGCACGCCTTCCTTTGACCAAATTTGACGGCAAGAAGGCGGATGAAGAGCTTGGAAGCTTGACCAGGGCTTTGGGCGGCGGCCGCCAGACATTCTTGCGTGATCACTTCGTGCCGCCCGGTCAAGCGCCGGGCGTTTGGATTCGGGGATTTTGGATCTATGGAACAAGTAGGATTGGCAGCAGCCACGACCGACGTCAGCCTCTGGTCGCTTTTCATGCAGGCCGGCATCGTCGTCAAGCTGGTCATGCTCGGCCTTATCGCCGCTTCGGTGTGGACCTGGGCTATCGTCATCGACAAATACCTGGCTTACGGCCGTGCCCGTCGCCAGTTCGACAAGTTCGAGCAGGTCTTCTGGTCGGGCCAGTCGCTGGAAGAACTCTACCGGACGCTTTCCGAGCGCAACAATACGGGCCTGGCGGCGATCTTTGTCGCGGCGATGCGCGAATGGAAGAAGTCCTTCGAGCGCGGCGCGCGTTCGCCGATCGGTCTGCAAATGCGTATCGACCGCGCCATGGACGTGACGCTCGCCCGTGAATCCGAATATCTCTCGGCGCGCCTCGGCTCGCTTGCGACGATCGGTTCGGCTGGTCCCTTCATCGGCCTGTTCGGTACGGTCGTCGGTATCATGACCTCGTTCCAGGCCATCGCCGGTTCGAAGTCGACCAACCTTGCGGTCGTGGCACCCGGTATCGCGGAAGCGCTCCTCGCAACCGCCATCGGTCTCGTCGCCGCTATCCCGGCGGTTATCGCCTACAACAAGTTCTCCGCCGACGCCGGCAAGCTCTCGGGTCGCATGGAAGGTTTTGCGGATGAATTCTCCGCCATCCTTTCGCGCCAGATCGACGAGAAGCTGCAGCCGCGCCAGGCTGCGCAGTAACGGAGTAGACGACCATGGGTATGGCTGTAGGCGGCAATAGCGGAGGAGGCGGCGGACGCCGCCGCCGCGGTGGCCGCAACAAGGGAGTTATCTCCGAAATCAACGTGACGCCGCTCGTCGACGTCATGCTCGTGCTGCTCATCATCTTCATGGTGGCGGCCCCGATGATGACGGTTGGTGTTCCGATCGATCTGCCGGAAACGCAGGCCAAGGCACTGAATTCCGAGACGCAGCCGATCACGATCTCGGTCAAGAACAGCGGTGAAGTCTATCTGCAGGAAACGCCGATCCCGGCTGAAGAGATTGCTGCAAAACTCGAGGCGATCGCCACCACCGGTTACAACGAGCGCATCTTCGTGCGCGGCGATGCGACTGCGCCCTACGGCGTGATTGCCGACGTCATGGCCCGTATCCAGGGCGCAGGCTTCAAGAACATCGGCCTCGTGACGCAGCAGAAGAAGGACCAGTAACGCTTAAGATGAAAACCAGCGTCGTCACATCTGCGGTTCTGCACGGGCTGGTGCTTACCTGGGCGCTGGTGTCGCTGGGCGCTCCGGAATCCTTCAAGGTGGAGGATTTCGAGGCAATGCCGGTCGACCTCGTGCCGGTGGAATCCATCACGCAGATGCAGCAGGGCGATAAGAAGGCTCCGAAGAAGGAGACTTCCGCGCCCGTGCCGACGACGCGGCCACCGATCCCACAGCCGGCGGAAAATGCCGGTGACAACAATGTCGATCTGAAGACGCCGCCCCTTCCGAACGCAAAGCCGAGCAACAGCGAGGCTGCCGCCGCCAATTCGAGCGACAAGCCGCAGCCGCAGATCGATCCCAAGCCGAACGATGTCAAGGAAGTCAACAAGGAAGAGACTGACGTCGAGCAGCCGAAGGAGGTTGCTTCCATTCCCCAGACCAAGCCGGTGGACGTGACGCCGCCGAAGCCCGTGGAGAAGCCGCCGGAAGAGCAGGCGAAGCCTGAAGAGCCGCCAAAGCCGGATGCGGAAGCATTGCCAGACAAGGTGCCGACGCCTGTCGTCAAGCCGCAGGTGAAGCCGCCGGAGCAGAAGCCGGCCGAAAAGCCGCCGGAGAAGACCCCGGACCAGCCGAAAGCCGCGGAAGCGCCGACGGACAAGAAGAAGGCTGACAAGAAGCAGGAAGTGGCGAAATCGGCTTCCTCGATGAAGAGCGACTTCAATGCCGACGAGATTTCGGCGTTGCTGAACAAGACCGACCCTTCCGCCGGTGGCGCCAAACGCTCGACGCAAGAGGCATCGTTAGGCGCAAAGAAGAGCAACGGCGTCACTTCGCTTAGTCAGAGCGAGATTGATGCTGTGCGCGGTCAAATCTCCGGTAACTGGACGGTTGTTTCCGGATTGGCTGGCGCCAGCGAGGTTCGTCTTCAGGTTCGTGTTCAGCTTGATCAGGCCGGTAACGTTGTTGGCGATCCAGAGGTCATTGCGACGGGCGGGCCAGATTCAACACGTCAAGCGCTCAAGAGCAGCGTCTACCGCGCTGTCATGAAATCATCCCCTCTCAAAAATTTGCCGGCGGACAAATATGAGGGAGAAAACGGCTGGAACGAGATGGTTCTCAACTTCGATGCCAGCGATTTGGGGATTTAAGTGTCGAAGAACCTGTTCCATTTCGCGAAGGTTTTCGGGATATACGCGCTGCTGACAGGGTTGATCCTTGGCCTCGCATTTCCCTTCAATGCAAGTGCGGAGACGGCTAATCGCCGAAACAGCAACGCAAATTCGCTGGTTCTCAGCGTGGCTGAAACTAAGGCGGTGGTAAACGCGATCCAACGTCAATTCATTGTCGACAGCCGCCTGAAAGACATCGGCAGCGTGCGTTTAATGATCCACATAAAGCTAGCCAGAGACGGGCACGTCGTAGGCAACCCTGATGTGCAGGTCACCGGTGGCAGTGAGCGTGCGCAGAAAAGTCTTACTGATGCCGCCCTTCGCGCGGTTCGTCGCGCAGCTCCTTTTACGATGCTTCCGAAAGATAAATACGATGTCTGGAAGGAAGTTGCTTTCAACTTCGACACCAGCGCTCTTACCCAATAAGATGCTGAAAGGCTTGTTTGATATGGTCAAGTGTTCCCTCATTCGCGCCCTGATGGTCGTTGCCGGCCTAGTTGGAGTCGCCGCCTTCACGACTCCAGCGACTGCGCGTGTCGAGATCAACATCAACAAGGGTAACATCCAGCCGCTGCCGATTGCCGTGACGGATTTCCTTCAGGGCGATATGGGTGCGCAAGTCTCGCAGGTCATCGCTGCCGATCTCCAGCGCTCCGGTTTGTTTGCGCCCATTAACAAATCCGCCTTCATCGAGAAGATTTCCAATCCGGACGCCTCGCCGCGTTTCGAGGACTGGAAGGTCATCAATGCTCAGGCATTGGTCACCGGTCGCGTTACCCAGGAGGCGGATGGCCGTCTTCGCGCCGAGTTCCGTCTGTGGGACACGTTCGCCGGTCAGCAGATGACTGGCCAGCAGTTCTACACGCAGCCGGAGAATTGGCGTCGTGTCGCCCACATCATCGCAGATGCGATCTACAAGCAGATCACCGGCGAAGAGGGGTATTTCGATACCCGTGTCGTTTTCGTTTCGGAATCCGGCACCAAGCAACAGCGCAAGCGCCAGCTTGCCATCATGGACCAGGATGGCTTCAACGTGCGCATGCTGACTGACGGCAGCGACCTCGTTCTGACGCCGCGCTTCTCGCCAAGCCGGCAGGAAGTGACCTACATGTCCTTCGCAAACCAGCAGCCGCGCGTCTATCTGCTGCAGCTCGAAACCGGGCAGCGCGAAGTGGTCGGCAACTTCCCGGGCATGACCTTCTCGCCGCGCTTCTCTCCCGATGGCCAGAAGGTCATCATGAGCCTGCAGCAGGAAGGCAACTCGAACATCTACACGATGGATCTGCGTTCGCGTACGACGACCCGCCTGACATCGACGGCCGCGATCGACACTTCGCCCTCCTATTCGCCCGACGGCAATCGCATCGCCTTCGAAAGTGACCGCGGCGGACAGTCGCAGATCTACGTCATGAATGCCGATGGTTCGGGCCAGACCCGAATCTCCTTCGGTGACGGCAGGTACTCGACACCGGTCTGGTCGCCACGCGGCGATCTGATCGCTTTCACCAAGCAGTCGGGCGGCAAATTCTCGATCGGCGTCATGAAGCCGGATGGTTCGGGTGAACGTATCCTCACCACGGGTTTCCACAATGAAGGTCCGACCTGGGCGCCGAATGGTCGCGTCATAATGTTCTTCCGTCAGGCAGCAGGTGCGGGCGGCCCGCAGCTCTATTCGATCGATCTGACGGGCTACAATGAGCAGGCGATCAAGACGCCGGCCTATGGTTCGGACCCGGCCTGGTCGCCGCTTCTTGAGTAGTGGACGAGCGGAAATTCGCCTTCATGTCGCCGCAAAGTCCTGAAAATGGGCGATGCAGGGACAAATCAACGAATCGTTAACCATAATCTTTGATGGCCGGTTAACCGAGTGCGGTTACTGTCCGGAAACCCTGATTGAAGTCGCAAGGAGACCCGGCCATGAGCCGAATTCACACCCCGGCAATGAGCCGCATGCAGAATTTCGCCCGCAACCCCGTCATGATCGCACTTGTTGCCGGGCTCGCTCTTGCGAGCTGCGCCAACAAGAAGAATGGCGTGCCGAACAGCGCCGGTGAACTCGGCCTCGGTGCCGGCGCAGCAACGCCGGGCTCCGCTCAGGACTTCACGGTCAATGTCGGCGACCGCATCTTTTTCGACACCGACTCCACGTCGATCCGCGCCGATGCTGCCCAGACGCTCGACCGTCAGGCACAGTGGCTCGGTCGTTATCCGAACTACCAGGTTACGGTCGAAGGTCATGCCGACGAACGTGGTACGCGCGAATATAACCTTGCTCTCGGCGCTCGCCGCGCTGCAGCCACCAAGGATTATCTCGCCTCGCGCGGCGTTCCGGCCCAGCGCCTGAAGACGATCTCCTACGGCAAGGAACGTCCGGTTGCTGTCTGCGATGATATTTCCTGCTGGTCGCAGAACCGCCGTGCGGTCACCGTTCTCGGTGGCGCAGGCATGTAATTCACGGCCAAAGCCGGAATTTGACGAGGCGGCCTCTTGCGGGCCGCCTTTTCTTTTTGACCACACTTTGGCCAGACTCCGTTGCTTTTTGAAAGCAATTGGAAAAATCTCCTGTTCGTGCCATCGGGGCGCGAAGAATCACTGGGACAGGACGATACAAATGAAGAAACTAGTCGTCGCAGGCATGCTGTGCCTTGCGGCCGTGACCGGGAGCGAACGAGCGGCGTATTCCGCTTCGTTCTTCGGCTTGCACATCGGCGGCCAATCCGCAGAACAGAGCCAGCCGGCAGCGCCGGTCGTCAACGTGCAGAGCAGCGGAGCGGAAGTCCGCATCCAGCAGATGGAAGACCAGATGCGGCAGCTGAACGGCCGTATCGAGGAAATGAGCTTTCAGCTCCTCCAGATGCAGGAGACGATCCGCAAGCAGCAGGAAGACAATGAATTCCGCTTCCAGCAGCTTGAAAAGACGGGCGGCGGTGCAAGTGGTGGCGGTGCGGCCAAGACGCCGGTGAAGAAGAGTGAAGCAGACGTTGCTCCTCCGGCATCAGGTGGGGGCGACGATATCGCCAAGGTCATTCAAGCCCCACAGGGAGCCGAAACGGCTCCCTCCACCGACGTACCCGCCAATGAAGGCCTCGGCCAGCCGCCGCGTGAGCTCGGCTCCATGGATTTCGACCAGAACGGCAATCCTATGGGCAATACCATGAACAAGAATGCGACTGTCGGTTCCGCGCCGCTGCCGGATGCCGGGGCGCCGCAGCAGACTGCTTCGCTCGGCAGCGAGGGCGATCAGTACAGGGCTGCCTATGGCCATGTGCTTTCCGGCGACTATGGCACGGCTGAGCAGGAATTTACGCAGTATATTTCCCGTTATCCGAACAGCTCGCGGGCTGCGGATGCCAATTTCTGGCTCGGCGAGGCGCTTTATTCGCAGGGCAAGTTCAACGAATCTGCGAAGACCTTCCTGAACGCCCATCAGAAATATGGCACATCGGAAAAGGCGCCTGAGATGCTGCTGAAGCTCGGCATGTCGCTTGCCGCACTCGACAATACCGATACTGCCTGTGCGACGCTCCGCGAAGTCAGCAAGCGGTACCCGAAGGCGTCCCGCGCCGTAATAAACAAGGTCGCGAGCGAACAGAAGCGTCTCGCCTGCTAAGGTCTTCCGGCTTGTTTCCGGAGGACCTGATGTCTCCCGAAGCGGCAATTGGCCGTTTCCTCACTTCGCTGAAGACGCCCGCGCGCATTCTTGTCGCGATCTCAGGGGGCAGCGATTCTACTGGCCTGCTTCTTCTGCTCTTCGAGGCGCTGAAGGCCACACCCAATGCTCGAATATCCCTTTGTGCCGCCACCGTCGATCATGCGTTGCGTAGCGGATCTGCAGATGAGGCGCGCGACGTCGCAGCCCTCTGTGGGTCACTTGGCATTCCGCACAACACCGTGGTCTGGCAAGGCGAAAAACCGAAGACCGGCATCATGGCAGCCGCACGTGAGGCGCGCTACGGCCTGCTGGCCGAGGCGGCGGAAGCGCTTGGAGCCGATCTCATCGTCACCGGACATACAGCCGACGATCAACGCGAAACGCTGCAGATGCGGGGCAAGCGAACCGAGCAACTTTCGACCGGCATTGCGGATGCTGTGCTCTTTGACCGGCGCTTCTGGATCCTGCGGCCGCTTCTCTTCTCCAGCCGGGCCGATATCCGTCGCTTTCTCAGCACGCGCGGCGTGCACTGGATAGACGATCCCAGCAACGAGGATATGAAATACGAGCGCGTGCAGACGCGCCGACAACTTTCGCTGAACATGGTCGCAGAAACGGACGTCGACACTGCTGCGCAACGGAGGCTGGCTTATTCGTCCAGCGGAGTTAAATGGCTGGACAGCTATTTCCGGCTTCATGGCGGCTTGCTCGGACAGGTGATACCCGACGGATTGAGGCAAGATCCTGCCGTTTTCGACTATGCACTCGGCCGTCTGACGGCAGTTTTCGGTGGCCAGCCATTCGTGCCGGGGAGGGTGCAGATGGAGCGGCTTCTTGCATTCGCCGCCAATGGCAAGCCGGGGCGAATGACCGTTGGCAGGGTGGTATTCGATCTCAGGCGTGACGGGCTTTATCTGGCGCGAGAGAGCCGGGGGATCCTGCCCCTCAAGCTTCAGCCAGGAGAGACCGGGGTCTGGGATGGGCGGTTTTTTGTTCGCAATGGGTCGACAGACGTCATTCATGTCGATGCGGCTCACGCCATCGACATCGACGAAGGCAGTTCCACACGGTTTCCCAAGGCTGCATGGAAGCGAGCCACGGCTTCAGCGCCGGCCTTATCGGCCCACAACGTGCCTCTATCGGCGGAAATTGGCAGGTTGGTCGAGGTGACGCCTCATTTTGCCCCCTTCGACCGCTTTTTGACACGATTTGACTTCACCTTTGCCGACAGGCTTTCGGCAGTTTTCTCGAGGGCGCCCTATGCGGAGCCGCCTTTAAGAAGTATTGACGGAAAAACGATCTGACAGAGTGGATCGCCTTGGCAATGGCTTGGCGCAACCCTATGTTAGAGACCAAATATGACGGCCGCCATGAGGCGACCGTTCCAGTGCTGGGGAGTTCAATGAACCCTAACTTACGTAATTTCGCCTTGTGGGCGATCATAGCGCTTCTGCTGATCGCCCTCTTCAGTATGTTCCAGACGGCTCCGGCGCAGACGGGTTCGCGTGAAGTCCCTTATTCGCAGTTCCTGCGTGAGGTCGATGCGGGTCGCGTGAAGGATGTCGTGGTCACCGGCAACAGGCTGACCGGAACATATCTGGAAAACAACAATACCTTCCAGACCTATTCGCCCGTTATCGACGATAGTCTGCTGGATCGCCTGCAATCGAAGAATGTCGCCGTCACTGCGCGCCCGGAAACCGATGGTTCCTCCGGCTTCCTGAGCTATTTGGGAACGTTGCTGCCGATGCTCCTGATCCTCGGCGTCTGGCTGTTCTTCATGCGGCAGATGCAGGGTGGTTCGCGCGGCGCGATGGGCTTCGGCAAGTCCAAGGCCAAGCTTCTGACCGAAGCGCATGGTCGTGTAACCTTTGATGACGTCGCTGGTGTTGACGAAGCCAAGCAGGACCTGGAAGAAATCGTCGAATTCCTGCGCGACCCGCAGAAGTTCCAGCGTCTAGGCGGCAAGATCCCGCGCGGCGTGCTGCTCGTCGGCCCTCCGGGTACTGGTAAGACCTTGCTTGCCCGCTCTGTCGCCGGCGAAGCCAATGTTCCGTTCTTCACCATTTCCGGTTCTGACTTCGTTGAAATGTTTGTCGGTGTCGGTGCAAGCCGCGTCCGCGACATGTTCGAGCAGGCCAAGAAGAATGCGCCCTGCATCATCTTCATCGACGAAATCGATGCTGTCGGTCGCCATCGTGGCGCCGGTCTCGGCGGCGGTAACGATGAACGCGAACAGACGCTGAACCAGCTTCTCGTCGAGATGGACGGCTTCGAAGCCAATGAAGGCATCATCCTGATCGCTGCGACCAACCGTCCCGACGTTCTCGATCCGGCACTCTTGCGTCCGGGCCGTTTCGACCGCCAGGTCGTCGTTCCGAACCCAGACATCGTCGGCCGTGAGCGTATCCTCAAGGTTCATGCCCGCAATGTTCCGCTGGCGCCGAATGTCGATCTCAAGGTTCTGGCTCGCGGTACGCCCGGTTTCTCCGGTGCCGACCTGATGAACCTCGTCAACGAAGCTGCCCTGATGGCTGCGCGCCGTAACAAGCGTGTCGTCACCATGCAGGAATTCGAAGACGCCAAGGACAAGATCATGATGGGCGCCGAGCGCCGCTCTTCGGCCATGACCGAGGCGGAAAAGAAGCTTACCGCCTATCACGAGGCCGGTCACGCGATTACCGCGTTGAACGTCGCCGTCGCCGATCCGCTGCACAAGGCAACGATCATTCCGCGCGGCCGTGCACTTGGCATGGTCATGCAGCTTCCCGAGGGCGACCGCTACTCGATGAGCTACAAGTGGATGATCTCGCGCCTGTGCATCATGATGGGCGGTCGCGTTGCCGAAGAACTGACGTTCGGCAAGGAGAACATCACGTCTGGTGCTTCGTCCGACATCGAGCAGGCGACCAAGCTTGCCCGTGCGATGGTGACCCAGTGGGGCTTCTCGGACGAGCTCGGCCAGGTTGCCTATGGCGAAAACCAGCAGGAGGTCTTCCTGGGGCATTCGGTTTCGCAGTCGAAGAACGTTTCTGAAGCGACCGCGCAGAAGATCGACAACGAAGTGCGCCGTCTGATCGACCAGGCCTATCGTCAGGCCAGGGACATCCTGACGGAAAAGCACGACGAGTTCGTGGCTCTTGCCGAAGGCTTGCTCGAATACGAGACGCTGACCGGCGAAGAGATCAAGGCGCTCATCCGTGGCGAAAAGCCGGCGCGCGATCTTGGCGATGATTCGCCTCCGAGCCGCGGTTCGGCTGTTCCGAAGGCCGGTGTGCGCCCGGCATCCAAGGGTGATGAACCCGAGGGCGGGCTGGAACCGCAGCCCCACTGACATTGAACAGGATTTTTCCTAAAGGGCCGGATTTCCACAGGGAATCCGGCCCTTTTAATATTAGTAACAGGATATAATCAGTTTTCTTGGTAATTTACGTGCCGGGTACGCGGTTTTGTGGCATTCCGCTGACTAAAGACGAACTTGGATCAAGGTTTCAGGTCCAACACCAATCTTTGGATCCAGGTTCTTGCTTGAGGAATGCATGAGCTTCTACGGCGCGCGGAAAGCGCAGGAGTGCATATGAAAAGACGCTATTTTGGGACGGACGGCATTCGAGGCGAAGCCAACATCTTCCCCATGACACCGGACCTTGCAATGCGGGTCGGCATTGCTGCAGGGACGATTTTTCGCAATGGCGCCCACCGTCATCGTGTGGTGATCGGCAAGGACACGCGCCTCTCGGGATACATGCTGGAGAACGCCCTCGTGGCCGGCTTCACCGCGGCTGGATTGGACGTCTTCCTGCTCGGTCCTATCCCGACGCCAGCGGTTGCCATGCTGACGCGCTCGTTGCGCTGCGATATCGGCGTGATGATTTCGGCCTCGCACAATCCGTTCCAGGATAATGGTATCAAGCTTTTCGGTCCTGATGGTTATAAGCTCTCCGATGATATCGAAGCGCAAATCGAGGACTTGCTCGACAAGGATCTATCGGGACAGCTCGCCAAGGCCGAAGAAATCGGCCGAGCCAAGCGCGTCGATGGCGATATCTACCGCTATCTCGAGCACGTCAAACGCACCTTGCCGCGCGATGTGACCTTGCAGGGTCTGCGCGTAGCCGTCGACTGCGCCAACGGTGCAGCCTACAAGGTCGCGCCTGCCGTTCTCTGGGAGCTCGGCGCCGACGTGGTGACGATCGGCAACGATCCGAACGGCACGAACATCAACCTGAACTGCGGCTCTACCAACCCGGTCGCCCTGCAGAAGAAGGTTGACGAAGTGCGCGCCGATATCGGCATTGCGCTCGACGGCGATGCGGACCGTGTCATCATCGTTGATGAGAACGGCTCGATCGTCGATGGCGATCAGTTGATGGCCGTCATCGCCGAAAGCTGGGCCGAGAGCCAGCAGCTGCGCGGCAGCGGCATTGTTGCGACCGTCATGTCCAATCTCGGCCTCGAGCGCTTCCTCGGGGACAAGGGTCTCGGCCTTGCCCGAACGAAGGTCGGCGACCGCTATGTCGTCGAGCATATGCGTCAGCACAATTACAATGTCGGCGGCGAGCAGTCCGGCCACATCGTGCTTTCCGACTATGGCACGACCGGTGACGGTCTCGTTGCTGCGTTGCAGATCCTTGCCGCGGTCAAGCGCACCGGCAAGACGGTCAGCGAAGTCTGCCGCCGGTTCGAGCCGGTGCCGCAGCTTCTGCGCAATGTACGCATTTCCGGCGGCAAACCGCTGGAGGATCTGCAGGTGGTCAAGGCAATTGCCGATGCGGAGGCCGAGCTTTCCAAGAACGGCCGCCTCGTCATCCGCCCCTCCGGCACCGAGCCGCTGATCCGCGTCATGGCGGAAGGCGACGACCGCGCGCAGATCGAGCGTATCGTCAACGATCTGATCGGCACGATTTCGAGCGTGCGCAACGCCGCCTGAAAGCGACGCCGCAGGAAAAGCTAGAAGCCGGCCTCGTTGCCGGCTTTTTTGTTGCCGCCGGTCTGTTTGCAGCGGTTCTATTGCTGTTGAGCCAGCCAGACCGTGTGGTTGCCGCAGGCCGGGTCTTCAGCCTTATGGGCGACAATCTCAAAGCCGTGTTCCGCAAGCAGCGTCCGATATTCGTCCGGGCCGAGGCTGCTGTGATAAAGGGGCTCGCCGACGAAGACGCCCATCGCTTCGCCATGCGCGGGACCGCTGGTGAACATCAGCGCCGTCCCCGGTTTCGAATGCGCGCGAAACAGCGCGAACATGCGCCGCTGGCCTTCGAAAGTCAGGTGGAAGAAGCTGTCCCAGGCGATGAGCCCATCGAAATTTCTGCCAAGCGAAAGATGGCGCATGTCCGCAACCTGCCAGTCGGCGTTTGGAAAGCGCGCCCTGCACATGTCGATCAGGCTCGGTGACGAATCGATGCCGGTCACGGCATAGCCGTTTTCGATGAAATGCCGCGCGAGGGGTTCGCCGGAACCGCATCCGATATCGACGATCGACCCGCCTTGCGGAATCAGTGCTGTGAAGCGATCAAGCCAGTTTCGTTCAAAAAGAGTTTTGCCGCGACTGCTATCCCAGAGCTTAGCGTGTCGCTCATAGAGGTCGGGAATGATGTCGGCGGCTTGCCTGTTGTTCTGCATTTGCTGGCTGATCCTGCGGGAAAATCTTCGATCTGTCTTAGTGGGTTCAATGCCGGAAGAACATGGGTGATGCGTTTGGCTGGTCTTTGCGCATCTGCCGTTCGTGAATATGAAGGTCGCGGGGGTTTTAGTTCAGCATCCTTCCGATCCAGGAAGTCGAAACAGGCAGATGGCCGGCATTTACTTTTCGAGATGCGTTCTGCGCCGAATATTCACATTACTTCTTATGGTTAAGCAGCTTTTAACGTTTCCGATTCATTATCCATAAAAAGCATATCCGTTTTGGCGGCCTGCGCCGACGCAACCGACTGGAGTGAATCCATGAAACGAACTTTGTCCGGTATCTTCGCCGCGCTGTTGATCGCGTCGAATGCCTATTCTGCCGATCTTGCTCCGGTCGAACCCGTCCCGGAACAGCCGCCGGAAGTCGCGGTGACCGAATCGACCGGCTGGTATCTGCGCGGTGATATCGGTTATGCCTTTACCGATCTTCGTGGTGCGACGTTCTTCCAGGGAAGCAATGCTCTGGAAGCGGATTTCGATGACGCCGACCTCGACGATGCCTGGATGATCGGCGGTGGTGTCGGTTATCAGATCAACAACTATCTGCGCACTGATTTGACCTTTGACTACCTCACAAAGTCGGACTTCCGCGGTTCGACGGTTGGTGGCGGCGCTGCCTTCGGTGCCTGCGTGGTTGCATGTACGTCTACAGATGTATCGTCGATGACGGCCTATACACTGCTCGCCAACGCTTACGTCGATCTCGGCACCTACGCCTACTTCACGCCCTATGTCGGCGCCGGTATCGGTGGTTCCTACGTCAAGTGGAAGGATCTTCATAATGTCGCCTGCGCCGATGACGGCAGCGGTTGCGATGACGAAGTCGATCATGGCGGTCGTGGTGGCTGGCGCTTCAGCTACGCCCTCATGGCCGGTGCGTCGATCGACGTGACCTGCAACGTCAAGGCCGATGTCGGTTACCGCTATCTGCATATCAATGGCGGCAACATGTTCGGTTATAACGAAAACGGCGGCCCGGGCCGCGACCGTGGCGTCAACGTCCACGAAGCCCGCGTCGGTGCTCGTTACCTCTTCGGCGGCTGCGCCCAGCCGGTCGCCTATGAGCCGCCGGCAATTCCGCTGCAGCAGCCAGTCTACAAGTAAGGCCAATATTTCAAGAATTATCGAAAGCCGTCCGCAAGGGCGGCTTTTTCGTTTCAGCTGACGTTTCTGGCCACCATTGCCAGAATGATTTCGAAAAGTTCGCTTTCAGCCTGTCTGGCAGTGATCTCGCCGGTTGCCGCAGCATAGGAGAGAGTTTCGGCAGCGCCCAGCATCGCCCAAAGGCTGGCTGCGGCGATCGTCCCTGCGCCGACGAAAGGAGCAAGTACGGATCTGCACTGGTTCATGAAAACCACCTGGCACTCGTGCTTGACCTTTTCCAGCTCCGGTGAACTTGCCAGAGCGGCAATGACGTCGGGAATTTCACGCCCCTGCGTGAGAACGCAATCAATATACGAAGCCGCCATGACCTTGGCCTTGTCGCTCAGCGCCGGCCCGCTTTCGCGCAACGCAGTATCCATCAGCGCCGTCTGCCGATCATCGAATTCACGGTAGAGTTCCGCAAGCAGTCGCGGCCGGGTGCCGAAATGATCATAGACGACAGGCTTGGCGACGCCGGCTTGCTCGGCCAGTCGTCCCAGCGTCAGCGCCTCTGTGCCTTCTTCCCTGATCAATCGCCACGAGACATCCAGGAGTTGGCGATGACGGTCTTCTCTCGAAAGCCGGCGACGCGGGCGGGGAAGGGCGTGGTCGGGGTCGTTGTCGGCGCTTGACATTGTAACCTACGAAAAGTAACTTACTAAAGGTAGCTTACGAAAAGTATATAAGCGATCCGCTTTGCCCGCAATCGCAATCAGGAGCTCCGACATGCATGCACTGATCGTTCTCGCCCATCCCGATTCCGACTCTCTCAGTCATGCCATTGCCGCAGGGATAGCCGAAGGCATAACGATGTTCGATGCCGGTAACTCCTTCGAAACTGCGGACCTGACGGAAGAGGCTTTCGATCCGAGATTCAACGAAGCCGATATCGCGGCTCATCGCCGGAAAGCCGAGGCACCTGCCGATGTCGCCGTCGAGCAGGCAAGGATCGATCGCGCCGATGCGCTTGTGTTGGTCTACCCTGTCTATTGGTGGTCCATGCCTGCCTTGATGAAGGGCTGGATCGATCGTGTTTTTGCCAATGGCTGGGCCTACGACGACATATCCGGCAAGGTTGCGAAAAAGCTTGGACATCTCTCCGTCCATCTCGTTGGTATTGGCGGTGCGGATGCGCGCACCTATGAGCGGCACGGCTATTTCAGCGCCATCAGGACGCAGATCGATCATGGAATTTTCGACTATTGCGGAGCTCCTGTGATGACTTCGGAACTGCTTCTCGACTCGGATGCAGGCACTGGTGCCGTGCATATTGAGATGGCGCGCCGCATTGGCAGCAATGTCTTCAACGTAGCCGGTCGCGCGGCGAGCGGCGCAGCATAACCGGAAATGTGATCGCTGCTGCGGCAAAATAGCCTCCAGAAACGACATCACTCGCTTGACTATGACGGGCTTCGCCCATAAACACGGCGGCGGGACACTCCTCCCCAACGAGGAGCCATCTATCTGGAAGGGTAGCAATATGGCAAATACCGCAAAGCCGGACGTGCGTCCGCAAAATACTCATTTTTCTTCTGGCCCCTGCGCGAAACGTCCTGGTTGGACGCTCGAAGCTCTTTCCGATGCGGCCCTTGGCCGTTCGCACCGTGCGAAAGTCGGCAAGGTCAAGCTGAAGCAGGCGATCGATCTCACCCGCGAAATTCTGGAAGTGCCCGCGGATTACCGCATCGGCATCGTTCCGGCTTCTGACACCGGCGCCGTCGAAATGGCGCTCTGGTCGCTGCTCGGCGAGCGCGGCGTCGACATGGTCGCCTGGGAGAGCTTCGGTGCCGGCTGGGTTACCGATGTCGTCAAGCAGCTGAAGCTTAAGGATGTTCGCAAGATCGAAGCCGGTTACGGCGAACTTCCTGACCTTTCCACCGTCGATTTCGACCGTGACGTGGTCTTCACCTGGAACGGAACGACCTCTGGCGTGCGCGTTCCGAACGCCGATTTCATTCCCGCTAGCCGTAAGGGTCTGACGATCTGCGATGCGACCTCGGCCGCCTTCGCGCAGAACCTCGATTTTGCAAAGCTCGATGTCGTCACCTTCTCCTGGCAGAAGGTTCTGGGCGGTGAGGGTGCGCATGGCATTCTCATCCTGTCGCCGCGTGCCGTCGAACGGCTGGTCTCCTATCAGCCGGCATGGCCGCTGCCGAAGATCTTCCGCCTGACGTCTGGTGGTAAGCTCATTGAGGGTATTTTCCAGGGCGAAACGATCAACACGCCCTCGATGCTTTGCGTCGAGGATTATATCGATGCGCTTCTCTGGGCCAAGCAGCTCGGTGGCCTCAAGGCCTTGATCGGCCGCGCCGATGCGAATGCGAAGACGATCGCAGATTTCGTCGCTGCCAACGACTGGATCGCCAACCTGGCCGTCAAGCCGGAAATCGAATCCAACACCTCGATCTGCCTGAAGATCGTCGACAAGGACGTTGCCGCTCTGGATGCCGATGGCCAGGCGAACTTTGCCAAGGGCCTCGTCGCTCTCCTCGAGAAGGAAGGCGTCGCTTATGACATCGGCGCTTACCGCGATGCTCCGTCCGGCCTGCGCATCTGGGCTGGCGCCACAATCGAGACCGCCGACATGCAGAAGCTGATGCCCTGGCTTTCCTGGGCTTTTGCGACGCAGAAGGCTTCGCTTTCCCAGGCTGTTGCCTGATGTGATCGCATCCGGCTCCGCCTGATGGCGGAGCCCCGCATTCCCAATTCAAGTTTATCGCTGAACTCTTTGAAGGAGGCCCAAATGGCACCTCGCGTTCTCGTATCCGACGAACTGTCGGAAACCGCCGTCCAGATCTTTCGTGATCGCGGCGTCGAAGTCGATTTCCAGCCGCAGCTCGGCAAGGACAAGGACAAGCTGTTCGAAGTCATCGGCAATTATGATGGCCTGGCCATCCGTTCCGCCACCAAGGTGACCGAGAAGATCATCGAAGCCGCCAAGAACCTCAAGGTCGTGGGCCGCGCCGGTATCGGTGTCGACAACGTCGATATCCCTGCTGCATCGCGCCGCGGTATCATCGTCATGAACACGCCGTTCGGCAACTCGATCACGACTGCCGAACACGCAATCGCCCTGATGTTTGCGGTTGCGCGCCAACTTCCGGCCGCCGACACCTCGACGCAGGCCGGCAAATGGGAAAAGTCGAAGTTCATGGGTGTCGAGATCACCGGCAAGACGCTTGGCGTCATCGGTGCCGGCAATATCGGCTCCATCGTCTGCGCTCGTGCCATCGGCTTGAAGATGCACGTCATCGCCTATGACCCGTTCCTTTCCAAGGAGCGCGCCGAGGAAATGGGCGTCACCAAGGTCGAGCTCGACGAGTTGCTCGCCCAGGCTGATTTCATCACGCTGCACGTGCCGATGACGGACAAGACGCGCGGCATCCTGAACAAAGAAGCGCTCGCCAAGACCAAGCCCGGTGTTCGGATCATCAACTGCGCGCGCGGCGGTCTCGTCGTTGAGGCGGCTCTTGCCGATGCGATCAAGTCCGGCCATGTTGCGGGTGCTGCTTTCGACGTGTTCGAAGTCGAGCCCGCCAAGGAAAGCCCGCTCTTCGGCCTGCCGAACGTCGTCTGCACGCCGCATCTCGGCGCATCGACCACGGAAGCGCAGGAGAACGTCGCTCTGCAGGTGGCCGAGCAGATGGCCGATTACCTCGTCAGGGGTGCGGTTTCGAACGCCATCAACATGCCGTCGATCACCGCCGAAGAGGCGCCGATCCTGAAGCCGTTCATCAGGCTCGCTGATGTTCTCGGCGCCTTCGTCGGCCAGGTCACGGAAGAGCCGATCAAGGAAATCGAGATCCTTTACGACGGCGTCACGGCCAACATGAACACCCGCGCGCTGACCTCCGCGGTCCTCGCCGGCCTGATCCGCTCGCAAGTGGCCGACGTCAACATGGTTTCGGCGCCAGTCATGATCAAGGAAAAGGGCATCATCCTCTCCGAGGTCAAGCGCGACAAGTCGGGTGTCTTCGACGGCTATATCAAGCTGACGGTGACGACGGAATCCATGACGCGTTCGATCGCCGGCACGGTCTTCTCCGACGGCAAGCCACGCTTCATCCAGATCAAGGGCATCAACCTCGACGCCGATGTCGGCAGCCACATGATCTACATCACCAATACCGACGTTCCCGGCATGATCGGCTTCATCGGCACGACGCTTGGTGCTGCCGGCGTCAACATCGCCAACTTCCAGCTCGGCCGCGACAAGCAGGGCGGCGACGCTATTGCTCTGCTCTATGTCGACGGCGCGGTTGACGACCTCGTGCTGGGCCAGTTGACCGCCAATTCGGCGATCCGCCAGGCAAAGCTGTTGGCCTTCAACGTCGACTGAGTTTTCCTCCCAAGGAAAGACATGAAAAACCGGCCCGGTCTCCGTGCCGGTTTTTTATTTGGTCCAGCGCGTGTCGTTGGTGACCCGCGGTTAGTGGCGGGTGATCTTCGCGTCGTGATGCAGGAAGGTATCTCTGCTCGCGTCGAAAACCCTGAAGAACTCGTCCCAGGAAATATTTTCGACAGTGCTTTCCAGCCTGCCGAAATCAACACCGACCAAGCCACTTTTCATCCGGGCGGGATGGCCGCCGCGGGCTTCGATCCATTCCCGGATTTTATCGTGATCTGTCATTGCGGATGTGCCCATCATCGCCTCCATCCAGATGGGTTGTATTTTCAACCAGAAATAACGCCCTGAAAATGATTTGGTTCCGCCGGACAGTTACGCATGCGTTCGGCCTTTGGCACAGCCAATTGTCAGGACTTTCAACCGCGCCGCGAAACGGTGGCTTTTGAAAACTCTCGCTGCTTATTTTGCATGCGTGCGCTCAAAGTTTAGGCCTCTTATGATTGTGATTTTATTTAGTTTTCTCGGCTACACCACTTCCGATATTGGTTCTAATTTCGCGTGAATTTCTCGATGGCATCGTTTCAGACGAATTCCGGGCAGCCCGAAGCTCTTGTTGATGATTTCCGTTCGCTGTTTGCCACGCATCCCTCTCCTATGTGGGTCTACGATCCGGATACGCTGCGCTTCCGGATCGTCAATGACGCGGCGCTCGTGCTCTATGGCTACAGCGCAGAGGACTATGAAGGCATGACCGTGCTCGATATCCGCCCGGCTGCCGAACGGGAGCGGATGCTTAGCGCCATCCATGAGCGTACCGACATGGAGAGGGCCGAGCGCTGGACACATCTGAAGGCCAATGGCGAAGCCATCGAGGTTCTGACATACGGCCGGGAAGTACGTTTCGAAGGAAAGGCTGCAATCCTGGCGATCGTGCAAGATCGTACCGAGGTCAATGCCGCACAGCGCCAGATAACCAGTGCACGCTCGCTGCTGGACAGCATCGTCGACAACCTGCCGGTCGGCGTCTTCGTGAAGGATATGGAAGAGGATGGCCGCTACATCCTGCTGAACGAGGCGTGCGGCGATATCATGGGCTTTCGTGCCGGAGACGTGGTTGGACGGGTGGATCGGGATTTCTTCCCCTTTGAGCAGACTGTCGTCTTCCGCGAGCAGGATCACGAGGCGTTCGCCGCCGGTACGACGATCAGCTTCGAGGAGACGATGGAGCGGGCCGATGGCGGCAAGCGAATCCTTCGCACCGTGAAGCGCGCGCTGCCGGCGCCAGAGGGCAAGGAGCCGCGCTATCTGCTCGGCATTTCTCACGATGTGACCGAAGAGCGTGCGGTGGAGGCTAAGCTTGCACATCTTGCCACGCATGACTCGCTGACGCGCCTGCCGAACCGCGCCGCCTTCTCCAAGCATATCCGCAAGCAAACCATTGCCGCTTCCACCGAAAAGCCGGTGGCGCTGCTCTACATCGATGTCGACCATTTCAAGACGATCAATGACAGCAAGGGCCATGCCGCTGGCGATGCTCTGCTGTGCCAGGTGGCGGAGCGTCTGCTGGCGCTGGCCGATGAAGGCGACCTGGTTGCGCGTCTCGGCGGTGACGAATTCGCAGTCGTGCTGCAGCTTGTCGAAGCCGGCCGGGCAGAGCGTTTTGCCGATCTGCTGCTCAAGTCGCTTGCGAAAGCCTTCGATCTCGACGGCGCACGGGAGCATGTCACCTGCAGCATCGGCATTGCGTTGGCACCAGTCGATGCCGGCGAAGCCGATGTGCTGATGCGCCATGCCGACCTCGCGCTTTATGCCGCCAAGGAAAGCGGGCGCTCAACCTACCGCTTCTATGAGCCTGCCATGCGGCTCGAGGCAGAGCGCCGGCATCATTTGACTGGCGAATTGCGCGACGCGCTGGAATACGGACAGTTCGAGCTTTACTACCAGCCCATCGTCCAGCTCGAGGATGACGGCATCGGCGGCTTCGAGGCGCTGATCCGCTGGAGGCATCCGGTGCGTGGCATTGTGGCGCCGATGGAATTCATTCCGCTTGCCGAAGAGACGGGGCTTATCGTTCCGATCGGAGACTGGGTCCTGCGCGAGGCGTGCCGCGTAGCTGTCACATGGCCGGACCATCTGAAGATTGCGGTCAATCTCTCCGTTAGCCAGTTTCGCCACGCAAGCCTGTTCTCCAGCATTGTCGGCGCACTCGATGAGACCGGACTTCGCCCCGAGCGGCTGGAAATCGAGATCACCGAATCCGTCTTCCTGGCTGACGTGGTACAGAGCCTGCCGCTGCTTCGGGCGCTGAAGGAACTCGGCGTTCGTATCGCGATCGACGATTTCGGCACGGGCTATTCTTCACTCAGCTACTTGCGCGCTTTCCCCTTCGACAAGATCAAGCTCGATCGCAGCTTCGTTTCCGGCATAGAGACCGACCCCGGCAATCTTGCCATCGTGCGGGCCGTCGCCGGTATCGGCTCCGGCTTCAACGCGGTTACACTTGCCGAGGGTATCGAAACCGAGGAACAGCTTAAAAAGCTCAGGGCCGAAGGTTTCGGTGAAGTGCAGGGATATCTTCTCGGCAGACCCATGCCTGAGCATGAGGCCGAGGCGCTGATTTACGGCCGTCAGTTGAAGAAAGCATCAGCCTGAGATCATTGCGTCAAAAGCATCTGCCGCCTTGCTGCGATAGCGCTCCTCGTGCCGCAGCAGGAAGAAGGGGCGGGGCAAAGGCGGGATGTTCACCTCGGTGAGCAACCCGTTTTCCAGCTTCATCGCAACGACGCTGCGCGACATCAGCGTCGCGCCGATGCCGGCTTCGACAATACCGACGAGTGGTTCGTTCTCCGGAAGGACCATCGCCACATCAAGCGCATCGATATCGAGACCGGCTTTTTGCAAAAGGCTTTCGAAGGCAAGGCGGGTGCCCGAGCCCCGTTCGCGCAAGACCCACTGCGCTTGAGGAAAATCGGTCGGGCTCAGTGGTCTGCCGTCCGCCCAAGGGTGATCTGGAGCAACGACGACGATCATCTCGTCCAGTGCAACTTGCCTTGCGGATATGCCCCGCCGTTCGTTTGGCCACTCGATGAGGCCGAGTTCCACCTCGCCATGTGTAACGGCATCCGACACTTCGGCAGTGTTGCCGACGCGTATCGTCAGCTCGATACCCGGATAGTTTCGCCGGAATGCGGCAAGCCGTGGCGAGAGCCAATAACCGCCGATCGTCTGGCTCGCCATGAGTGACAGTTCGCCGTGCATCAGCCCTGAGAGGTCCATAAGTGCTGTTTCCGCTGCTCTGGCACTGGCGAGGACGGCCTGCGCTTCCTTCAGAAACAATTGGCCGGTCCTGTTCAAAACGATCGAGCGGCCGACGCGGTCAAAAAGTGTCACTCCATGTCTTGTCTCCAAGGCTGTGATCGCCGCGCTGACGGCCGACTGGGTCATGTTCAGATGGGCAGCTGCTTTCGTGATGTGCTGTCGCGCTGCCACTTCGGTGAATATTCTCAGCTGTTCCAATGTCATGTTGCCTCCATCGATTATTCGATTTTATCGAATGGAATGACAAAGATAAATCGTTGGAAGCGATTATTTTGCGGCGATATGAAAGCGGTCAACGAAAGGAATTCGCCATGACCGTCCTTCAGTTTTCTCAGTCCGTGCCGACCGTTCATACCCGGGGGCGGATTCTGCGCCACTTCACGCCCAACTGGTTTGCAACGACAATGGGGACCGGCATTCTTGCTGTTTGTCTCGCCCAGTTTCCCGGCGTGCCGGCGCTGCATACGGCAGGCGAGGCGCTTTGGCATGCAAATATCGCCTTGTTTGCAGTGCTGACCTCTGTTTACGCCGGCAAGTGGCTAATGCATCCCGGTGCTGCGCTCAGGGCCTTCGATCATCCCGTCGTCTCGATGTTCTTTGGCTGCATTCCCATGGGGCTTGCGACCATCGTCAACGGCTTCCTGATCTTCGGGCCATCCCTGTTCGGCGATGCTGCTGTTACCATCGCTGCGCATCTGTGGTGGGCTGATGCGGCGCTCGCGGTTCTGGCGGGCCTTGCCATTCCGTTGGTCATGTTCACGCGGCAGCAGCATGCAATCGAGCATATGAGCGCCATCTGGCTGTTGCCGATCGTTGCCTCCGAGGTCGCCGCTGCAAGCGGCGGATTATTGTTGCCGCATCTTGCCGAAGGCGCGCAGCTTCCGGTGCTTTTTGTAAGCTTCATGCTCTGGTCCTGTTCGGTGCCTTTGGCGCTCGGCATTCTCGTCATCCTCTTTCTGCGGATGGCTCTGCATAAACTGCCGCCGGCCAGCATGGCAGCGACGAGCTTTCTGGCCCTAGGCCCCGTTGGCACGGGAGCGCTTGGTCTTGCACTGTTTTCTGCCAATGGCGCGCAGGCTCTTGTCGCCGGCGGCCTCGGTCCGCTAGCTCCGGCAATTTCGGGTGCGGCTTTGCTTGGTGCTCTCCTGCTTTGGGGCTATGGCCTGTGGTGGCTCGGCCTGGCGGTCGCCATCACCTTCAACCACCTGCGGCAGGGCTTGCCCTTCAATCTCGGCTGGTGGGGTTATACTTTCCCGATCGGCGTCTATGCCGTCGCGACGCTGCGGCTTTCCAGTATTTTCCCATTGCCGGCGCTGACCGTGTTCGGGGAGGTTCTGGTCGTAGCCCTTGCTGCTGTCTGGGTTGTCGTTGTCGTCCGCACGAGCCGCGGCGCCTATAATGGCTCTCTCTTCGTCGATCCGAGCCTGGAGAGCTGATAGCCCGGCGCTGATGTAACTGCCTCAATCATTCGTTATTTTGAGAATTCTGGTCAGCATTGCATACTCTCCCACGGGGCTGGAGAAGGAGGATGCAGATGAAACGATACACGTTCTCGATGATCGGTCTGGCGATCGTGACGGCCATCATCGCCAATCCGGGCATCGCACTTGCCTGCAACAAATTGATCGGCACATGAGCCGATAGCACCCACCTCTTACCTGAAGGCGCAGCTTCGGCTGCGTCTTTTTTGATGGCTTTCCCTTTCCCATGCTGCATCGCACCCTAATTGCGAGCGCATGACGGAATTCCTCGACGATATTCGCGCAGAAGGCATCTGGCTGCCGGACTGGCTTGCAAGCGCCATCATCTTTGCAGTGGTCATATCGGTCACGCTCTTTGCGCATCGCCTCCTCTTCCGGCTGCTGACACGGCTGATCGAGGGCAAGGATCTACTATGGCGCTCGCTCGTCTCGCGCCTGAAACGGGTCGTGCGGCTTGCCATGCTGGTGGCAGCACTTTCCTTCGGCGCGACAATTGCGCCGCTGACGGATCTGCAGTCGGCGACCGTGCGCCATATCCTCTTGATCTTCTTCATCGTGCTCGTCGCCTGGATGGCGAAGATCGTCAAGCATATCTGGATGACGGTCTACCTCCGACGCTTCAAGCTCGATGCCGAGGACAATCTTCTGGCACGCAAGCATGTGACGCAGACGCGCATCGTGGAGCGTATTGCCGATCTCCTCATCGTCGTGGTGGCAATATCGGCCTGCATGATGACCTTCGATGCCGTTCGGCAATATGGCGTCAGTCTGCTCGCGTCTGCCGGCGTGGCCGGTATCGTCATCGGCCTTGCGCTGCAGCCAGTGCTGAAAAACCTGTTTGCCGGCATCCAGCTTGCCATCACCCAGCCAATCCGCATCGACGACGCACTTTTGGTCGAAGGAGAATGGGGCAAGGTGGAAGAGATCACCTCCACTTACGTCGTCGTGCAATTGTGGGACTGGCGACGATTGATCCTGCCGCTCAGCTATTTCATCGAGAACCCGTTCCAGAACTGGACGCGCGAAAGCTCGGCGCTGATCGGCACCGTCATGATCTATCTGGATTACAGCGTGCCGCTGGAAGTGATCCGCAGGAAGGTCGAGGAGATCGCGAAGGGCTCGCCGCTATGGGATCGCCGTGTCGTCAACATTGCTGTGACGGATTTCCGCGAGGCTGTGATGGAAATCCGCATTCTCGTCTCGGCATCGAATTCCGGCCGCACCTTCGATCTGCGCTGCGAAGTGCGCGAGAAGCTGATCGATTTCATCCAGCGCGAATATCCGGCAGCCTTGCCGCGCATGCGCGCTGTCATGAACGAACCGCCGGTGCGAGATCGGCGAGAAGCGGCGGAATAGATCTACCGCTTCGGCGCTCCCGCATCGCCTTCTACCGGTGTCGTGGCGATCGGCGACTGTGCATCGCCCGAAGCGACGGCGGCTGGCAGGGGCACACGGCGCTTGCGTTCGCGGATCAGTGTCAGCAGACCGGAGCAGATGATGAGCACGATGCCGAAAGCCATCGGCAGATCGACGCTGTCATTGAAGAAAAGATAGCCGAAGGCAATCGCCCAGATCATCTGGCTATATTGCGGCGTCGCCACCAGGGTTGCCGGAGCAAGCCTTGCTGCTGTCATCAGCATGACGTTGCCGGCGGCCCCCAGCAGGCCGTAGCTTGCGAGAAACAGCCATTGCTGCGGGCTTGGTGCCACCACCTCAGAAAGCATGAGCAAGCCGCTGACGACAAGGGTGCCCAGCAGCGAGGCGCCAAACAGCGAGAGGCGTTTTTCGGCCGGACCGAGCTTGCGCAGGATAACGATGGCGATGGCAGCGCTGATCGCGCCGATCGTCGCCGCCAGATGGCCAATCGACAGCTCGCGGAAACCGGGCCTCAGAACCACGAGCACACCCAGAAAACCGACGATGACGGCCGCCCAGCGCTGCCAGCGCACATCCTCTTTCAGGAAGATGACCGAGAGAATGGTGACGAAGGAGGGAAGCAGGAAGAGCAGGCAGAAGGCCTCGGCCATCGGCAGCTTGGTGAAGGTAATGATAGAGGCGATCGCGCCGATCGCGCCCGCGGCAAAGCGCACCATCCAGAGCGGCCGGTTCGTCGTCCTGAAAATGTCCAGCCATGAATCGCTCGGTCCCTTGATGAAAGGCAGCGCGGCAATGCTGAGGATCGCGCCTGTGAAGGCGACCTGGAAGGAAGGAACTGTACCGTGCAGGGCCTTGATGGATGCATCGCTGAAGGCAAAGACGGCATAGGCCGCGAATGCGACTAGGACGCCACGAAGCGTGGTGGAGGCGGCTGTCATTTATCCGAATCTTAAAGAGGTGGGTCGTTTCATCTACGGGATGAAATGCGGTCTATCAAAGGTTGATTGCGAATAGCTGCAATGCATGACCCGCGCATGACGCCATCGGAAGCGCCGGAAAAGCCGGGTCTTGCGTCGGAGCCCAATAGTTTCTATATCCGTCGCCCATGCAGGCTGGCGGCCGATCCCGCCGGAAATACAGGAAATCCGCCATATTCCGACGTGAGAAAGGCGGATCGAAACAGCACAGAATTTGGCAGCACCCGTGAACACACTGGATTTTGACAAGAAGCCGGAAGACACCCGTGTCGTCGTCGCCATGTCTGGCGGCGTTGACAGTTCCGTCGTGGCCGGGCTTCTCAAACGCCAGGGATATGATGTTCTGGGTATTACGCTGCAGCTATACGACCATGGCGCTGCGGTCCACCGCGCCGGCTCCTGCTGCGCGGGCCAGGATATCGACGATGCTCGCCGTGTCTGCGAAACGCTCGGTATTCCGCATTACGTGCTCGACTACGAGAAGCGATTCCGCGAAACCGTCATCAATCCCTTTGCGGAAAGCTATGTCGCCGGCGAGACGCCGATCCCCTGCGTTGCCTGCAACCAGACCGTCAAGTTCGCCGACCTCCTGGCGACTGCCAAGGAGCTCGGCGCCGACGCGCTGGCGACCGGCCATTATATCCGCTCGCGTCCAAATCCGTCGTCCTGCAATCCCGGCCGCCGCGCGCTCTACCGGCCGGCCGATGCCGATCGCGACCAGAGCTATTTCCTCTTTGCGACGACACAGGAACAGATCGACTATCTGCGTTTTCCCCTTGGTGGGCTTCCGAAGGCAGAGACCCGTCGGCTGGCCGAAGATATGGGCCTCGTCGTCGCCAAGAAGGCCGACAGCCAGGACATCTGTTTCGTGCCGCAGGGCAAATATTCCGACATCATCACCAAGCTGAAGCCGAATTCGGCTTTGGCCGGCGATATCGTCCATCTCGACGGCCGCATCCTCGGCCAGCACGAGGGCATCCTGCATTACACGATCGGCCAGCGGCGCGGCATCGGCATTGCTACCGGCGAGCCGCTCTATGTCGTCTATCTCGACGCCCGCTCGCGCCGCGTCATTGTCGGCCCCAAGGAGGCGCTCGAGACGCACCGCGTCTATCTGCGCGATGTCAACTGGCTGGGCGACGAGACGCTTCAGGTCGCAACGTCAGGCGAAGGCTTTGCCTGCTATGCCAAGGTTCGCTCGACCCGCGCACCGGCGCCGGCTGTGCTGCACATGGATGCGAGCGGCACCTATGTCGACCTGACGGTCGGCGAAGCGGGTATTGCGCCGGGCCAGGCCTGTGCGCTCTATTCGGCCCCCGGCGACGACGCCCGAGTCTTCGGCGGCGGCTTCATCGAACGTTCCGAGCGCGAGCCCGATGCAGAGGCCTCGCTGAAGGCGCTTTTGAGCCAGCCGGCGGCCGCGTAAAATTCCCGGGGAAAGGCGATGCGGCGGCACGGCCTTTTTCTCCATCATATGCTTGACACAAAGCTGCTACGCTCTTAATAAGCCGCTCATCCGACGGGCTGAGCGCTTCGCGAAAGGCTCGTTTGAATAATGGCTGGGTAGCTCAGTTGGTGAGAGCGCAGGATTCATAACCCTGAGGTCGGCGGTTCAATTCCGCCCCCCGCTACCATCTTTATCAACGACAGAAAACAGTCGATGCGCACGGGTTGCGTAACCGGTATAATGGTGCCTCACGGCATATCGTTGCCCGGGGATACACCATGAAATACGCTATTGTCGCAATGCTTCTCCTCGCCGCCGGTTGTAGTACGACGACGGAGGATCAGCCTATTCCCGGTAGTCTGACTTATGGCGGCAAGGTTATTCATTCGCCCTACAAGCCCGGCACCGTGATCAAACATACTTTCCTCGGCGACTTCGGCCTTCGGCAATTCGAGCGTTATGTCGTTCAGCCAGACGGCACGCTCAAGCTTGCTTCCCGTATTGAAAGCGAGGACTTCCTCTGGAATTGAGTGAGGTGCTTTAGAAATCCGCCGTCTCAGTCCGGCGTTGACCTGCGTCAAGGCGCGGGATTACGATTGTGGTTGAATTCCTGCCTTATTTGAATTCAGCCAGCAGAACGGATCTCTCATGTACAATCGCATATTGCTGCCCACCGACGGTTCGGAACTTTCCGCCCGGGGTGTCGATCATGGTCTTGCGCTTGCCAAGGCGCTCAACCTTCCCGTGACGGTCATCAGCGTCATCGTGCCGCTGACCGGTTTTGCGCTGCAGGGGATCGTGCAAGCGGAAGCGATGGACAGCTATAACGAGGGCCGCCGGAAAGAAATCGAGGACCTGGAAAAGATCATCGGCGAAAAGGCCAGGAATGCCGGCGTCATCGCCGACTTTGTCAGCAAGGTGCACCTGTCGCCGGCCGCTGCAATCCTGGAAACGGCGGCAGAGCAGGGCTGCGGCCTGATCGTGATTTCTTCGCATGGCCGTCGGGGGATCTCGCGGCTCATGCTCGGCAGCCAGACGTCCGAGGTGCTGTCCGAGGCCGGTATTCCGGTTCTGGTCGTAAAGTAGAGACTCAGTTTTCCGTCAGCGCGGGAAGGGGTGCTGAGCGCTCGGCAACGTAATCGGCCTTCTTTGCGGATGATCCGCTGTTTTCACGGCGCTCGCCGGCTTCTTCGCGGCTGCCAGCCTCCGGGGCCATATAGAAGGCAAGCATTTCCTCCAGGCGGGAGGCAGTGAGGTTGGCGGCGAAACCCTTCATGGCTTTCCTCGGCGGTGTTTCCGGTCGGGGAATTTCATAGCGTAGGTCGCGGGAGGTGCGGAATATGGGGCAGAAGGTTGTCACCAACTTTCGAGGTCGCGCATCTAACGGCTGATAACTTCGAGGCAGAATTCGATAAAAGCGTTGACCTTGGCCGGCACGTGATGCCGGGATGGATGGACGGCATAAAGCGGGAAAGTCTCGCCCGGCCAGTCCGGATAGAGTTCGACAAGACGTCCCTCTGCAAGCAGATCCTTGACGCTGAGGGCGAGAACCTGGGCGATGCCGGCGCCCGCGAGGCAGGCATCAAGCATGGTGCCGGCATCACTCATCAGAAGCGGACCACGGGCGTCGAGCGGCACGATCTTCTTGCCCCTGTGCAGTTCCCAGCCGAAGGTTCGGCCCGTCAGCGGATCGCGAAACTGAATGCAGAGGTGGCCGGCGATTTCGGCAGGTGTCTTTGGTGTGCCGTGTTCAGCGAGATAGGCAGGGGTTGCGACCGTCAATACACGGGTTTCCATCAGCTTGCGGGCGATGCGCGAGGAACTCGCCTGCTGGCCGAAGCGAATGGCGAGATCGATACCGTCGGCGACAAGATCGCTCATCAGGTCGCGGGTTATCAATTCGAGTTCCAGCGCCGGATAGTGGGTCATAAACTGCTTCAGGTGTGGCGCCAGCACCATGCGGGAAAAGATTGGATCGACATCGACACGCAGGCGCCCGCGGACGGTCGACAAGGCGCCGGAGGCACGTGTGGCGGCTTCTTCGATGCCATCCAGATGCGGAGCGACCTGTTCGTAGAAGCGTGCGCCTTCATCCGTCAGTCTCACCGACCGGGTGGTGCGGTCGAGCAGGCGCACACCGACACGTGCCTCCAGCCTCGATATCGCACGGCTGACGCCGGAGGCCGAAAGGCCGAGCGCGTCCGCCGCTTTGACGAAGCTGCCACTTTCGACCACCGCGGCAAGCGTGCTGACACCGGAAAGAAGGCGGCCGTCGAATGCCATGGATCACTCCTGATTTGACGTCATGGATGATGTCGGGCAAGTGCCGGCCAGTCAAGAAAACAAATGTCTATCGCGGGCCGCTCGGATCGAGAAAACCGGCTCGATGGAACAACTTCCCGCCGATTTGGTTTCTACGTTACAGATTGGAGGATCAAGAGATGACCCAATATGGAGACGAAAAGAACCGAATTGTGGATGAGAACACCGGCATGCCACTCGGGCAGGCCTCCTATGAAGAGGAAAAAACGCTTGCCGATGAGCGGCGTAGCGTCTCGCTCTGGGGCGTGCTCGCCGCCGGCATTCTGGTCATTCTGATTGCTGCGGCAAGTTTTGCCATCTGGCCAGGTTCGACCAATGAACCGGCTTCGACCGCATCGACGACCCAGGACCCGATCAACGCACAGCCCTCGGGCCAGGGCACGTTCGACAATAATCCGGCAACCGGCTCCATCAAGCCGCCGGAAGCCACAGACCGCGATCCGACACCTGACGGCAGCGGCGGTGGTCCGACGGGCGTGACGACGCCGAGCGGTACGCAGAACGGACAGTAAATTGTGATCTTGCTCAACGGCTGGGGAAGGGCTGCGCGGTTTCCGCGCGGCCCTCTTCATATCCGCTGACCTCGTCTCAGGCTGCGGGCCATTTCCAGTTGCGCACGTAGGGCATGTCCTCACCATATTCCCGGACATAGGCATGGTGCTCGACGAGCTTGGCTCGCAGGCTCTCCAGCGCTTCTGGCACTTTCTCCTTCAGGCCCGGCACACGTTCGATCGCCTCGATGGCAAGGTGGAAGCGGTCAAGTTCGTTGAGCACCGTCATGTCGAACGGCGTGGTGGTCGTGCCTTCCTCGATGAAACCGCGCACATGGATATTGCGATGGTTGGTGCGCTTATAGGTCAGCCGATGGATGAGATAGGGATAACCGTGATAGGCGAAGATCACCGGCCTGTCCGACGTAAAGATCGCGTCGAAGGCTTCGTCCGTCAGGCCGTGTGGATGCTGATCCTTTGATTGCAGAGCGAGCAGGTCTACGACGTTGACGGTGCGGATCTTAAGCTCCGGAATATGCTGGTGCAGCAGATCGACGGCGGCGAGCGTCTCCATGGTCGGGACGTCGCCGGCGCAGGCCATGATGACGTCGGGCGCCACCGTATCGTCTTCATGACTTGCCCAATCCCAGATGCCGATGCCGGTCTCGCAGTGTTTTACCGCCTCGTCCATCGTCAGCCATTGTGGCTCCGGCTGCTTGCCAGCGACGATGACGTTGATGCGGTCATAGGTTTTCAGGCAATGGTCGCCGACCCAGAGCAGGGTGTTGGCATCCGGCGGCAGGTAGATACGGACGATGTCGGCCTTCTTGTTGGCGACGAGGTCGACGAAGCCGGGGTCCTGATGCGAAAAGCCGTTGTGATCCTGCCTCCAGACATGGGAGGTCAGCAGATAGTTCAGCGAGGAAATCGGCTTTCTCCACTCCAGTTCGCGGGTGACCTTCAGCCATTTGGCGTGCTGGTTGAACATGGAATCTATGATGTGGATGAAGGCCTCGTAGCAGGAGAACAGGCCGTGCCGGCCGGTCAGCAGGTAGCCCTCCAGCCATCCCTGGCAAAGATGCTCGCTCAGCACTTCCATGACACGGCCGTCCCTGGAGAGGCTGACGTCATAAGGTTCGATTTCTTCCATCCATACACGATCGGTGACTTCGAAGACGCTGCCGAGGCGGTTCGATTCCGTTTCGTCAGGGCCGAAGATGCGGAAATTCGCATTGGCTTCGTTGAGTTTCAGCGTGTCACGCAGGTAGTGTCCGAGGATTTCGGTGGATTGCACCATGCTATCACCGCGCTTTTCCACTTTTACTTCATAGGCGCGGATATCGGGAGCATTCAGCTCCTTGCGCAGAATACCGCCATTGGCGTGCGGGTTGGCGCCCATGCGACGCTGGCCTGACGGGGCGAGTGCCCGCAATTCCGGCTTCAGTCTACCGGAAGTATCGAAGAGGTCTTCCGGATGATAGCTGCGCATCCAGTCTTCGAGGATTTTCCGGTGCCCGTCGTCGTCGCGGCAATTGGAGACCGGCACCTGATGGGCGCGCCAGAAACCTTCGACTTTCTTACCGTCCACCTCTTTCGGTCCGGTCCAGCCCTTGGGGCTGCGCAGTACGATCATTGGCCAGCGCGGGCAGGCCTGTGGCGCCTTACCGTCACGGGCTTGTTTCTGAATGGCGCGGATACGATCGAAGACTTTCTCGAAGGTTGCCGCCATCTGCTGATGCATCTTTGCAGGCTCATGGCCTTCGACGAAGAAGGGCTCATAGCCATAGCCCTCGAACAAATGTGCCAGGTCATCGTCACTCGCACGGCCGAGGATGGTCGGGTTGGCAATCTTGTAGCCGTTCAGGTGCAGGATCGGCAGAACAGCGCCGTCGCGGGCAGGATTCAGGAATTTGTTGGAGTGCCAGCTTGCTGCAAGCGGGCCGGTTTCGGCCTCACCATCACCGATAACGCAGGCGACGACCAGATCGGGATTATCGAAGGCGGCGCCATACGCGTGAACGAGTGCATAACCGAGTTCGCCGCCCTCATGAATGGAGCCCGGCGTTTCCGGTGCTGCGTGGCTCGGGATGCCGCCGGGGAAGGAGAACTGACGGAAGAGCTTGCGCATGCCATCCTCGGTCTCGGCGATATGGGGATAGATCTCGCTGTAGATGCCTTCGAGATAGGTATTGGCGACCATGCCCGGTCCGCCGTGACCGGGGCCGCACATATAGATGATGTCGAGATCGCGGGCGCAGATAACGCGGTTCAGATGTGCATAGATGAAATTGAGACCTGGCGTCGTACCCCAGTGGCCGAGCAGGCGGGGCTTGATATGTTCTGGTTCCAGGGGCTGGCGCAGGAGAGGATTGGAGAGGAGATAGATCTGCCCGACCGAGAGATAATTGGCTGCGCGCCAGTAGCGGTCGATGAGAGCGAGTTCGGCGTCGGACAGAACTGCTGGAGTCGAGACATGCTTTTCCATGGATTCTCCCATTTAAACTTGTTCAACGTCAATTCTAGCTGCTAGCGCCCGCGTGCCTTTGATCTGGATCAGCCGGAGCGAACTATTGCGAGCGCCTCCTGTGCGATGATCTGTTCCTCGTCCGTGGCAATGACATGCGCCGTTATGCGGCTTGCGGGTGTCGTGATTGTGAAGCCGTTGGCGCTGTTTGCCTTGTCATCAACCGTAACGCCGAGCCAGGCGAGACGCTGGAGGACGGCGGCGCGAATCTGGGGCTGGTGCTCGCCGATGCCAGCGGTAAAGACGATGGCGTCGAGCCCGCCGAGCGTCACAGACATGCGGCCGATTTCGCCGGCGATGCGCAACGTGAAAAGGTCGAGCGCCTCTCGGGCCTCTGGACGGCCGTCCTCGAGAAGATCGCGCGTATCGGCATTGATGTCGGAGACGCCGAGCAGGCCGGCGCGATGATAGAGCATATCCTCCACCTGTTCGGCAGACAGCTTCTTCTGCTGCAGGAGATGCAGGATCACGCCGGGGTCGAGCCAGCCGGGCCGTGTCGCCATCGGAATGCCGTCGAGCGTCGAAAAGCCCATGCTGCAGTCGCGGCTGACACCTTTTTCCAATGCGCAGAGGCTTGCACCGCTGCCGAGATGGGCGGCGGCGATCCTCGGTTTGGTCGACAACCTGCGGCTCACTTCACCGGCAATGAACTTGTAGGAGAGACCGTGAAAACCGTAGCGCTTGATGCCTTCCTCATGAAGTGCACGAGGGATGGCGAAGCGGCGGACGAGATCGGCCTGAGTGGCGTGAAAAGCGGTATCGAAGGAGGCCGTCTGGGCAAGATGCGGCCTCAAGTGCCTGAGCGCGCGAATGAAGCGTAGCGCCTGCGGCTGGTGAAGGGGAGCGAGCGGGATCAGTGCGTCGATCGCGTCGATTGCGGCATCGTCGAGCGATATCGCTTCGGTAAAGCGGTCGCCGCCATGGACGACGCGGTGGCCTGCCGCACGGACAGCGGCGATATCGAAGTGGTCCGCCAACAGCTCGAACGTCTCGTCGATGACGGAATGCAGATCGTCGGTCAGCGCGGCTTTCAGGGGCATGTCGAAAGTCTTCGGGCCTTCGGTCAGGCTGAAGGCCAGCGGCGCGGCGCGAAAATCGATTACGCCCTTGCCGATCCGCCGCACCCTCGCATCCTCGATGGCGAAAATGCCGATCTTCACCGTCGAGGAGCCGGCATTGAATGTCAGGAGAAGATCGGTTGATGGCATGTTGCTTGATGCTCCCCGGCAAGCGTGACGTTGAGCGAACTTAGCGTCATTGCGCCGAGTGGGAAGCCTCTTGCCTTTCGGGCAGGCGATTTTCGGTTGTCGATTTCGGGCCAGACCAAGACCAAGCGCGGATCGCCGCGTCATGAGAGTTTCACGCGACGGATTTATTAACAAATGGCAAATTTGCAAATGGAACAAGGAACTATGCCATGGCCGATATTGCCCCCAGCCATAGCGACGCTTCCCATCCGCTGCATCACTCGAACTCCTCCGGCAAATGGTTTCTGCCGGTGTTCGGGCTCGTTGTTGTTTGCGGTCTCGGATATGTCGCCTATGCCCTCGCCCGTGATCTGACTGCCGCAGTTGCCGTTCCCTGGTTACTTCTCGGTCTTGCGCTGTTGATCGCGCTCGGCTTCGAGTTCGTCAACGGTTTTCACGATACTGCGAATGCGGTGGCAACCGTCATCTACACGCGCTCCATGCCGGCGGAGTTTGCCGTCATCTGGTCGGGTTTCTTCAATTTCCTCGGCGTTCTGACGTCGACCGGCGCCGTCGCTTTCGGCATTCTGGCGCTGCTGCCGGTCGAGCTCATCCTGCAGGTCGGTTCCGGGTCCGGTCTTGCGATGGTCTTTGCACTGTTGATCGCGGCGATCCTCTGGAACCTCGGCACCTGGTATCTCGGCCTGCCGTCATCGAGTTCGCACACGCTGGTCGGCTCAATCATCGGCGTCGGCCTCGCCAACCAGTTCCTGGCGCCGGCAGGGTCCGCTACCAGTGGTGTGGACTGGTCGCAGGCGACGAATATCGGTCTGTCGCTGCTGATCTCGCCGGTCATCGGCTTCGGTCTCTCCGCCATTCTGCTGCTGGTCCTGAAATTCCTCGTGCGCAAGCCCGAACTCTATCAAGAACCGAAGGGCAACCAGCCGCCGCCGTTGTGGATCCGCGCCATCCTGATCTTCACCTGCACGGGCGTCAGCTTTGCCCACGGCTCGAATGACGGCCAGAAGGGCATGGGCCTCATCATGCTCATCCTCATCGGTCTCGTGCCGACCGCCTTCGCGCTGAACCGCACGCCTGACGTCAACTATCTCGAAGCCTACAAGTCGGCTTCGGCACAGGTGGAAACGGCACTCGGCAAGTATGTGAAGCCGGGTGTGACTGTTGGCGATTACAAGGCCGAGATCAGCAATGCCGTCAAGAACAAGGTCTGGACGGATGCGACCACGCCGGCGCTGCAGGAATATATCCATCAGACAAGCGCTGAAGTGGCTGCCTTCCCGACGCTGGAAGCCGTTCCGACAAATCTTGTCGGCAACATCCGCAACGACATCTATCTGATCGGCGAGGCGCTGAAGCTCATCGACAAGCAGAAGCTGCTGCCGATGGACGCGACCGATCTGAAGGCGGTCACCGCCTATCATGCCTCGGTCGACAATGCGACGAAGTTCATTCCGCTGTGGGTGAAGGTCGCGGTGGCGCTGGCTCTCGGCCTTGGCACGATGGTCGGCTGGAAGCGCATCGTCGTCACCGTTGGCGAAAAGATCGGCAAGACGCATCTAACCTACGGACAGGGTGCTGCTGCGGAAGTCGTCGCCATGGTGACGATCGCCTCGGCGGACCATCTCGGCCTGCCGGTTTCGACCACGCATGTGCTGTCGTCGGGCGTTGCCGGCACGATGGCTGCGAATGGGTCGGGCCTGCAATGGTCGACCGTGCGCAATATGATCATGGCCTGGGTGCTGACGCTGCCGGCCTCAATCGCGATCGCCTTCCTGCTGTTCGTGATCCTGCGTCAGCTTTTCTAGGTCTGAGCCTGGTCAGGCCGTAGAGGCCAGACCAGCATTTTGACTTTCGATAAAGATGCCCGCCTCTGCGGCGGGCATCGCCTTGCCGAAGAGATAGCCCTGGCCGATATCGCAGCCGAGTTGAAGCAGATACGCGAGCTGGACGTGCTCCTCGATGCCTTCCGCCGTTGTCTTGATGTTGAGGCTCCTGCCGAGTGCGAGCATGGCACGGACGATCTTGTCCTGCTTTTCGTCCTCGCGGCAGGTTGCGATGAAGCTCTTGTCGATCTTGATTTTGTCGAAGCGGTAGCGGGCGAGCTGCGCGAGGCTCGAATAGCCCGTGCCGAAGTCGTCGAGTGCGATCTGCACACCTGCCTCGTGCAGTTCATCGAGAATATGGGCAGCGATCGCCGGATCCTGGATCAGCGCGTTTTCGGTAATTTCCACCTCGAGCCGTTTTGCCGGCAGACGACTTGCCGTCAGCACCTTGAGAATGCGCGAGGTAAGCAGCTTGTCTTCCATCTGCACCGGCGAAACATTGAAGGACAGCCTGACATGGTCGGGCCAGTCCAGTGCATCGTGACATGCCTGGGTCAGGAGGTTTTCGAACAGTTCGGTGATCATGCCGGTTTCTTCGGCAATGCCAATGAAGACAGGCGGCGGGATGTTCATGCCGTCTTCATCGGTCCACCGCGCAAGCGCCTCGAAGCCGCAGAGCCTGCCGCTTCTAAGGTCGATCAGCGGCTGGTAGTGGATCTTGATGGCCTTGCTTTGAATGGCTCCGCGCAGTTTTGTTTCCAGCGATGCGCGTTCCGTCACCCTGTCCTGCATGGATGGTTCAAAGATCAGGCTGTGGTTAGGGCCGCGCGATTTCGCCTCGTACATGGCAAGATCGGCGCGATGGGCAGCATCCTCCAAGGGTTCGGCGCCCTCGTTCCAGCGATCGTAGCCGACGCTGGCACCGACCTCGACAGCAAAGCCATCGATCAGGATCGGGCGGGTAACCGCCTGGATCAGCACTTTGGCGAACCATTCCTCGCGGGCTGCCGTAAGGCCGAGGGCAATGATGATGAATTCATCGCCGCCGAAACGATAGACGCAATCGGCATTGCCAAGTGCACAGATGCGCTTGGACACTTCCACCAGCAAGACGTCGCCGCCCTTATGGCCGACAAGATCGTTGACCTTCTTGAAGCCGTCGAGGTCGACGGAGAAGATCGTGACATTGCTGTTGGATTCTTCTGGAATATTGCCCTGTGTATCGGAGAGCTTCGGCAAAATCTTGCGCTCGAAGGCGTAACGGTTCGGAAGCTTCGTCAGATGATCATGGGTGGCAGTCCAGTCGGCGCGCGCCTGGGCGGCATCGCGAAGCTGCATCTCCTTGCGAAGGTCGGCGATGCGCAACACGGAATAGATGAAGCTCATTCCGCCGGCGATGCCGAGAGCGAGCACAAACTTGTCTGCACCGTAATTTTCGAAACGGCTCATGAAGGTGACGAGCCAGCTATCGACATCAAGCAGGGCACCCGAAATCCACAACGCCGCACCAAGCGCCATGATCGTCAGGCATTGCCTTCCCGCCCTGCTCCTGAAGAACTCCAGCATCCGTTTCTCCATCTCCACCCGGCGCCGGAAATATCATCAAATTCTGAAATGTTTATTGAAACCTGAAGGCGAATTGTCGGGGCTCTGCCAGCAGCCGGCGGCGAATCCGCGGACAATGAGGCTACATTTCGTGCCGGGAAAACGCTTTCGAGATACGAAGCTGGATGCCAAATTTACTGCTTGTTGAAACCTTTGACCGCTTGCCGCTTTATGCTTTCGCAACGGATGCAAGCGGATGTCTCTCTTCTATTTCAAGACTATAGACAATGACGGCACGGTACCCGGAGACCTGCCATTCGAATTTGCCGACCTATTCGCCGCCGTGGAGGAGGCAAAGCATGTGCTGGCGGAAATGGCGCTCGACGGCTTGCCGCAATGGCCGGGCGGATCGCTGGGCATCGAAGTGCAGAACAGTGACCGCTCTCCGATCGTGCGGCTGCGGCTGGAGCTGAAAGTCGACTACATCCGGTCGCCCTGAACGGAACCAATGTTGCTTCCAAGCCGTTGACCGGGACCATCCACGAGAGAGGACAATCTCATGCAACTTGTCGGCACTCAAGTCATACCCGCCTATGGCGGCAAGGGCGGTTTCACGGTCGAGTTCGTGGGCGACGGCGGCGAGGTCGTCTCCGTGCAGATCAAGAACGACCGCGGGCAGCAATTGAACCGGTTGAACGCGGTCGAAAAGGCGAGGGAAGTGATGAGCCGTTTTGCTACGGCGAAGATCCGCGACGAGGACACTCGCCCCAGCGTGCTCCGGACTGCCCGTGCGGCGGGTGATCAGGGAACGATGGAAGAGCAGCTTGACGAAGGGCTGGAAGGCACTTTCCCCGCCAGCGATCCAGTCTCGGTCACCAACACCGCAATCCCCAAGGGCAGCAAGCACTGATCTGCCCATTCATGGCCGCACCGGCAGAAGGCGCCCTGTGATCATCAGCTTGATCGCAGGGCGTTTTTCGGTCACAGGTACTTCAGAACCAGAAGCTCAAAGATCGCTCTTCATGCCCTCCTCAAATGCCCCTTTCGTGCGCTCCGCGCTGATCATGCTTGCGCTCGGTGTGTTGATCCTGACGTTGATTGTCGGGACCTCGCTCTGGCTTGTTCGTGAAAACAGCGTCTATTCCGATGAGGTGGCGCAGATACGTCAGGTGCGCAGCGCGGCCGCCGATCTGCTATCGACGCTGCAGGACGCCGAGACCGGCCAGCGCGGCTTTCTGCTGACGCTGGACCGGAAATACCTCGATCCCTACAATGCAGCGATTGAAAGTCTCTCGGAGCGGCGCCAGCGGTTGCGGGAAGCCACCAATGATGCCTTGCGCTACAGCGGAAGCATGGCTTCTCTTGATAATGCGATCGACGCCAAGCTCAAGGAGCTTTCATCGACCATTACGCTCGCCTCGCAAGGGCAGATGGCGGATGCACTTGCCATCGTCCGCGGCGATGCCGGCAATGCAGCAATGGCGGTGGCACGCTCGACGCTCACCGGTCTCATCGCTTCGACAGACGATCGGCTGCGGGTTGTCGTTACGGAACAATTGAATGGGGCCGCCAATCTGCAATGGGTCACGGTTGGCGGCGCAATTGCCATTGTCATCGTCGTCGGTGGCGCCATCCTCATCATCGTCCAGCACGTGCGAGAACTTTCGCGGGCGCAGAGGGAGCTCGAAGTGCTCAATGTCGGGCTGGAAGAGCGCGTGAGCGAGCGCACCGAAGATCTTATGCGGGCGAACCAGGAAATCCAGCGTTTCGCTTATATCGTCACGCACGATCTCCGCGCGCCGCTCGTCAACATCATGGGCTTTCTGAGCGAACTGGAAACCAGCCTGAAGGCGGTAACCGCTTATGTTGTTGCAGATGACAGAGCGCCGAGCGAAGAGGAAATCAGGGAGGCGCGGCTTGCGGTGCAAGAAGACCTACCGGAGGCAATGAATTTCATCCGCTCCTCCACGCGCAAGATGGACTCGCTGATCAATGCCATCCTGAAGATTTCGCGAGACGGCCGGCGCAAGCTTGCTCCGGAGCGCATCGATCTCAAAGCGTCGCTCGAAACGGCGGCCGCGAGCGTCCAGCATCAGATCGCCGCTTCCGATGGAACGGTGGAAATCGACGTGCGCGTGCCTTCGCTTGTGACGGACCGCTTCTCGCTCGACCAGATTTTCGGCAATATCTTCGACAACGCAGTAAAATATCGTTCACCGGCCCGGCCGCTCGACTTGCGGGTGAGGGTGGTGCCGGCAGGCAAAGGGCGTGTCCAGGTCGACATCAAAGACAATGGCCGCGGTATTGGAAAGGCGGATCTGGAGCGGGTATTCGAGCTTTTCCGACGTGCCGGCGAGCAGGACCAGGCGGGTGAGGGCATCGGGCTTGCCTATGTGCGCTCGTTAATACGAAATTTGGGAGGCGATGTTACGGTCGATTCGGCCGAAGGTGTCGGAAGTACATTTACACTCGTACTGCCGGCAGACCTCAGCACGATTATAAAGGCAGAAACATGAAAGCTACCGGCAAAGAAGTCACCATCGTCATGATCGAGGACGATGAGGGGCATGCCCGTCTCATCGAGAAGAACGTGCGCCGCGCAGGCGTCAACAACGAGATCGTCCCGTTTACCAACGGCACCAGCGCTCTCGATTTTATTCTCGGAGCGGATCGCAGCGGCGAAGTGAGCCGCGACCGCTATCTTCTCGTTCTGCTTGACCTGAACCTGCCGGATATGTCGGGCATCGATATTCTCGAGAAGATCAAGGGCAACGAGCATACCAAGCGTCTGCCGGTGGTGATCCTGACGACGACCGACGATGAGCGTGAAATCCAGCGCTGCTACGATCTCGGCGCCAATGTCTACATTACCAAGCCGGTCGATTACGACAATTTCGCTCACGCGATCCGCCAACTCGGCCTGTTCTTCGCGGTCATCCAGATCCCGCAATAAACCGGCAAAGAGAAAGGCGAGCAGCCTTAGCACGCTCGCCTTTGACGTACTCTGACAGTTCAGGCGACATTGATCAGCAATGGTACGCTGATCATGATGCCGACGAGAACGGCGACAACAGTTGCGACACGCACGATGCGAATACGCCGCGTGCGCTCCCCACTCCAGTCATAGGTCATTTTTCGTCTCCTCGGGGAAGGACGTAGAGCCCGGAACTCCGGGTTCAACATGTATGACTGTGTTTGCTTGTGTAAGGCTGGACTAATTTACGAGGATTGTTCAGAAACGCAGTGACCAGCGGCGACCGTCATGCGTCATGCGCACCATGCCCAGCGGCTGGACATCGATGGTCCAGAAGGAGGCGAAGGGCGCCTTCAGCACGTCCAGGATCGCAGCGCGGATAACGGTTGCGTGGGTGACCGCAACGACATGGCCGCCGAGCGGCATTTCCTCGTTCATCCAGCCGGCTACGCGCTTGCAAAGCTGTTCCAGGCTCTCACCCTCATGAGGAGAAGCCTCGGGATCAGACATCCAGAGAGCAAGGTTTTCCGGTTCTTCGGAGTGAAGGCTCATGAGCGGCTTGCCGGTCCAGCGTCCGTAGTCGCAATCCCTGAGCGAAGGGGCACGGGTCGCGTCGAAGCCCAGCATTTGCGCCGTCTGCAGGGCGCGCAGCGCCGGGCTCGCGAATACCCTGTCCGCCCGCCCAGGCGCCGGCAACATGGCGGTGCTCAGCGCCTGTTCCTCCAGCGGTTCGTCCGTGGGAAACGAAGCGGTGCGATTTGCCGCCGTTGCACCGTGGCAGATCCATGTGAGGCGGGTGGTCACGTTGCTCGGCGCCCTCCGGATATAGGGCGGGATGACCGCCGCCCGCATATGAAGTTTCGTTGACAGTATCTTTGACGAACAGATATAACCGTGACGTTGCGGGTTTGGAAGCCGGTGAAAGTCCGGCGCGGTCGCGCCACTGTGACCAACGTGTCGAAATTCTTCGCGTTGGAAGTCAGACCTTACCGCACGCAAGATCTTCGACTGAACGCGTCATTCCAGGAGGAATACATGTCTGACACCACTTTTGCGCCCGTCGCAGCCCCCGCACCGATTCCGCTTGGCCAGATCATGCCCTGGGGGATCTTCGGCGGCCTGCTGATGTTGATTGCCATCTATTTCGTCGGCACCGAAGAGGGTGCGATGGCGCTCTTCAACGGCATGTATGTGCATGAATTCGTTCATGATGCTCGCCACCTTCTCGGCTTCCCCTGCCACTAAAGCGCGTCGCGATCTTCCGGATCCGCCCGATACGTTATAGATTTTTGTTTTCTTGCATGCCGTCATCGCAAAGCCGATGAACGCTTTTGCGCGACATGCTTTAGGGGAGTGTCTCACATGGTTGGAAATCTTCTGCTTCGCGGCATGATCGCGGGCGCGATTGCCGGCATCCTCATTTTCGCCTTTGCGCGCCTTTTCGGCGAACCGCTTGTCGATGCGGCGATTGCCTTCGAAGAAGCGACGGCGCAGGCTGCCGGTACCGCTGCCGAGCCTGAAATCGTCAGTCGCGCCATCCAGGCAGGGCCTGGGCTTCTTGTCGGCGTCATGGCCTATGGCGTTGCCGTCGGCGGGCTGTTTGCGCTTGTCTTCGCCTTCGTGCATGGCCGCTTCAGCAGCCTCTCGGCACGCGGCACGTCAGCCGTTATCGCCGCAGCTGCTTTCGTCGCCATCGTTATCGTTCCGGCCATCAAGTATCCGGCCAATCCGCCGGCCGTCGGCAGCTCGGATACGATCGGCGTGCGCACCGAGCTGTTCTTCCTGATGATCGTCGTTTCGATTGCTTCGCTGGTCGCGGCCGTCGCAATTGCCCGCAGTCTGGCGGCACGTTACGGCTCATGGAATGGGGCGATCGTTGCGGGTGTTCTCTTCGTCGTGTTCATCGGTCTGGTGGAATATCTGCTGCCGCCAATCAATGAAGTGCCGGAGAATTTCTCGGCGACGGTTCTATGGCGCTTCCGCATGACCACGCTCGGCATGCATATGATCCTCTGGTTGGTGCTCGGTCTTGCTTTCGGCGCGCTGGCTGAGAAGCGTCTCGGAGCGAAGAGCGGGTTGCGCCCCGCCTATCGATAAGGTGCGATAGAGGGGACTTGCTGCTCCCTCTTTCCTCGCGAGCCAGCGGCTTGTGCTCGGAGTTAGACCCTTTATGAAGAACGTGTTGCGCGCCTTTTGTTTCGGCCTTGCCATGCTCACTGCGGGCGGTGCATTCGCGCATGGCCCCAGTGGCGAGGGCAGCCATTCCGGCCTGCCGGTGCCCGAGATCTCGCATGGCGAGATGGCGGTTATCTCCGGCTATCGCAGCCGTATCATGGATCTCGCCTCACGGGCGGTGGATACAAGCGAGCCATTTCGGCGTGTGCTGAACTATGCGGAAATCCAGTATTCCTACTGTCTCTGGGGCCGGATGCCGGGCAGCGTTACGGATGAGGAAAGCCCGTTCAACGAATGTGCCCATGCCTACCTGGCAGCGACCAAGGCGGTGCTGCTCGCCATGCGCGGCATGCCTCAGGAGGCTATGGCGGCTGGTGAAATCGCGTCGGCCGTCGATGTCGATATGATCAGGCGCGGGCTCTCGCTGGTGACCTGCCGCTTCAGCGGTGAGGGTTTCAACACGGCTGATGTCGTGCGCCCGCGCTGGAGCGAAATTCCACTTCATCCGGCGAGCATGGCCTCGCTCACCGGATTTGCAATGATCCTCGTCGCGGGGTTCTTTGTTCTGAGACGGCATCTTCGGGCTCAGTCCTCGGAATAGCGCTGCTCGCGCCACGGATCACCGTACATATGGTAGCCGTTCTTTTCCCAGAAGCCGGCCTTGTCTGCTGGCAGCAGATCGATGCGGCGCAGCCATTTGGCGCTTTTCCAGAAATAGAGATGCGGCACGACGAGACGCATCGGTCCGCCGTGGTCACGCGTAAGCGGCTGACCCTCCCATGATGTGGCGAGAATGGCATCCTCGGCGGCGAAATCGGAAAGCGGCAGGTTGGTCGTATAGCCGTCGTAGCTTGTCAGCATGACGTAACCGGCTTCCGCCTTCGGCATTGCGAGATCGAGCAGGTCCCGGGTCGAAACACCCTTCCACTTGTTGTCGTAGCGCGACCATGTCGTCACACAATGGATGTCGGAGACCATCGTGCTTTGTTCCAGTGCCTGGAAGGCGGCCCAGGAAAGATCGAGCGGCGTCTCGACCAGTCCGCGAACTTCCAGCTTCCAGCTATCGACGGAAACGATCGGCTGCTGGCCGAGGTCGAGCACCGGCCAGTTCTTGACCAGATGCTGGCCCGGCGGCAGGCGCTCCGTTCCCGGGCGGCTGATACGGCCGGTCAGGAATTTTCCCTCCGCAGCCCAGCGGCGTTTGGAGGTGGTGAGCTTGCTGTCTTCGGGAATCTGGTCGTCGCTCATGGCGGTCTCCTTGCGGCGCGGCAATCAGACATGCGCATCTGACATGTGTCAAGTTTCGGCACCTCTTGGAAATCTCCACCGCGCTCATTACAGTTGAAGCCGCCGGGTATGCCTCCACGGGGAGCGGAGGCGGAAAGGGAGGAGCGAGACCCTGTCTTCGCGCAATCGTATCATTGCGGCGCTTTGCGCCGCACCCCTACTGATTTTCGCTTTCTTCTATTATGGGAGCGCCGTCGCTACACGCGCCTATATGGGTGAAGCCTCAGCACAGGCGGGTACGGCGCTCCGGCTCGCTGTCTCGGCGCTGAGTGGACATCTCAGCCGTTACGAAGCCCTGCCGGCACTGATTGCCGACCACGACGATATCAAGGA
This sequence comes from Rhizobium sp. BK379, assembly GCF_014193955.1. Taxonomy (NCBI): domain Bacteria; kingdom Pseudomonadati; phylum Pseudomonadota; class Alphaproteobacteria; order Hyphomicrobiales; family Rhizobiaceae; genus Rhizobium; species Rhizobium sp. BK379. The sequence goes on along the minus strand of NZ_JACIAD010000008.1, from coordinate 28,596 downwards.
GCTGGTGAGCCGGCCGGACGACCGTCCTCTACGGGACAACGCCAATCTCTACCTCAAGGAAATCAACGGGCTGCTGAAATCCTCCGATATCTACGTGGTGCGACCGGATGGGGAGACGATCGCCGCCAGCAATTATGATGGCCCGGGCAGTTTCGTCGGCGAGAATTTCAGCTACCGTCCCTATTTCCAGGAGGCGATCGGCGGGCATCAGGCCCGTTTCTATGCCCTTGGTACAACCTCGCTGAAGCGCGGCTATTATTTCTCCTCGCCGATCCGGGTGGATGGCGAGATCCGCGGCGTCATCGTGTTCAAGGTTGATATCGACGTCATCGAATCCTCCTGGAGCGGCGGTGAATATCGCATCTTCGTCTCCGACCCCGAGGGCATCATCTTCATGTCCGATAGTCCGGACTGGCTCTATGGGGCGATCCTGCCGCTGAGTTCGGATCGGGTGGCACGCACCGAGGCCTCGCGGCGCTATGCCAATGCGCGGCTCGTCGAACTGCCGGTTATCCGCCATCGATTCGAAGAGCATGATCTGATGACGTTGGCGAGCGATCGCGGTCAAAGCGAATATCTCGTTCTTTCGCACTACATGCCGGCTGAAGACTGGACTGTAAACGTGCTCATGGACACGAGTTCCATCCGTGCGCAGGCCCGAACCGCACTCGTTGTCATCTTCCTCATTCTCTGCATTGCTGCTCTGACATTTGCCATTCTTCGGCAGCGCCGGATGCGTCTTGCGGAGCGGCTACAGCTGCAGGCCGAGGCGCGAAACCAGCTGGAACGGCGTGTCGAGGAACGCACGGCGGATCTTGCCCGCGTCAACAGCCGCATTGAGGAAGAGATTGCCGAGCGACGCCTGACCGAGCAGCAGCTGCGCCAGACACAGGCCGACCTTATCCAGGCCGGGAAACTTGCCGGCCTCGGTCAGATGTCGGCGGCGCTTTCGCATGAGTTCAACCAGCCGCTCGCCGCCGCCAAGACCTATACCGACAGTGCCGCCGTGCTGCTGGAGCGCGGGCGCACGGAGGAGGCACAGGACAATATCCAGCGTATCGGCGGGCTGATCGACCGTATGGCTTCGATCAGCCGGCACCTGCGCAATTTTGCACGCAAACCCAATGAGAAGCTCGGCCCCGTGCCGCTCGACGAGGCGATCCGCGACACCCTGGAGATCATCGCCTGGCGGCTCAAGGCCGCGGATGCCGATCTGCGGCTGCATCTTGGAGCCCGGCCGCCAGTGGTCAAGGCCGGCTCGGTGCGTCTGCAGCAGGTGTTGGTCAACGTGATTTCGAATGCTGCGGATGCCGTCGAGGGGCTGGAAAACCGTTGCATAGAGGTTTCGGCTATCGAGGAGGCGGGCAAGGTGGTGTTGACCGTTCGCGATCATGGACCTGGTGTGCCGGCAGCGATTGCCGAGCGCATCTTCGATCCGTTCTTCACGACCAAGGGCGTCGGCAAGGGGCTCGGCCTCGGGCTCTCCATCTCCTACAACATCATCAAGGATTTCGGTGGCAGCCTGACGGTCTCCAACCATCCGGAGGGCGGGGCCGTGTTTCGCATCGAGCTTTCGGCTGCGGCGGGCTCAATGCCGGAGGCGGCTGAATGAACGAACAGAAGATATTGCTCGTCGATGACGAGGAGGAGTTGCGCCGCTCGACGGCACAGGCACTGGAACTTTCGGGCTTCAACGTCGAAACCTTCTCCAATGCGGATCATGTGCTGGAACTGATCGGCTACAGTTTTCCCGGTGTCGTCGTGACCGATATCCGCATGCCGGGCATGGACGGCATGACGTTGATGCAGAAGATCCGTGAACTCGATACCGAGGTGCCCGTCATTCTCGTCACCGGCCACGGCGATGTGCAGCTTGCCGTGAAGGCGATGCGCGAGGGCGCCTATGACTTCATCGAGAAGCCGTTCACGCCGCAGATGCTCGCCGGCGTCATCCGCCGTGCCATGGAGCGGCGCAGTCTTGTGCTGGAGAACCGGTTGCTCAAGGCCGTTGCGGGCAAGCGCGACGATATCGAGGCAAGGCTGCCGGGGCGAACGCAGATCATGGTCGATCTGCGCTACCGTATCCGTGCGATCGGGGCGAGTGACGCCGATACGCTTGTGGTCGGCGACACCGGCGTCGGCAAGGAAGTTGTGGCACGCGCGATGCACGATATCAGCGCACGGGCCAGCCGGCCCTTTATCGCCATCAACTGTGCAGCACTTCCGGCAAACCTGATCGAAAGCGAGCTCTTCGGGCACGAGGCCGGCGCCTTTCCGGGGGCTGTGCGTCCACGTTACGGCAAGTTCGAGCATGGGCGGGGCGGCACCATACTGCTTGACGAGATCGGCTCCATGCCGTTCGATCTGCAGGCGAAGTTCCTCCGCGTGCTGCAGGAGAGAATGATTTCCCGCCTCGGATCGAATGAAACCGTACCGCTCGACGTGCGGTTCATCGCCACAAGCAAGGTCGATCTGGAAGCGGAAGTCGCTTGCGGCCGATTCCGCGCCGACCTCCTCTACCGCCTGAACGTTGCGACCATTCATGTGCCGTCGCTTTCGCAACGCCGGGCCGATGTTCCGCTGCTCTTCATGCAACTCGTCAGGGAGGCGGCCGCGCGTTATGGCAAAGACGACATGGCCGTGCCGCCGGATGTGATTTCGGATGTCGCCCAGCGTGACTGGCCAGGCAATGTCCGTGAATTGCGCAACGCCGCTGACCGCTTTGTGCTCGGACTTGATGGCGGCGGCAGGCCGGCTGAAGCTGCGGGACTTGCCGAGCGTGTGGCGGAATTCGAGCGCGGCGTCATCGCCAGCGCGCTTGTCGCGCATAACGGCAGCCTGAGGCCGGTCTATGAATCGCTCGGCATTTCGCGCAAGACGCTTTACGAGAAGATGCAGAAATACGGCCTCGACAAGAAGCTTCTGGCCAATGAGATGGCCGGCGAGATGCGCCGCGAGCTTTGATCCCGTGAAGACTTGATCCTGAACGCGCCTGTTTAGGTGTCTTTCGTGATTCCTATCTTGACAGGCAACCATTTGGTTGCCTATAAGACTGCAATAGGCAACCAAATGGTTACATATCTAGATGGATGAAGATGCGGTTTTTCGAGCTCTGGCGGATGGCAGCCGGCGACGGCTGCTGGATCGCCTACATGCGCGCAACGGCCAGACGCTCGGCGAATTGTGTGAAGGGCTGGAGATGACGCGTCAGGCAGTGACGAAGCATCTCGGCATTCTCGAAGAAGCAAACCTCGTCTCCACGCGCCGGCAGGGGCGCGAGAAGCTGCATTACATCAATCCGGTTCCGATCAACGAGATCGCGGACCGCTGGATCAGCAAATTCGAGCGCCGTGCATTAGAGGCGCTCTCCGATCTCAAGAAGAGCCTCGAAGGCAGCAAGGACGAATGAGACGTCCAGCCTGCCGGCGAGGGTGTGACCAAGCCTTGGCCAAAAGGGAGTATCATCATGGCAGGCAGCGCATTCAACTACGTTACCCATATCCGCACCACACCGGATCAGCTCTGGTCGGCCCTAACGACGACGGAATTCATGAAGAAATTCTGGCTCGGGGTGCAGTTCGAAACCGATTGGAAAGCCGGTTCTGCCTGGCAGATGCGCTATTCCGACGGAACTGTCACCGATACAGGCGAAATCCTTGAATTCGATCCGCCCAAGCGGCTCGTCCTGAAGTGGCATAACGAGTTCAGGCCGGAGCTCAAGGCAGAAGGATTTTCCGAATGTGTGATCGAACTCGAGCCGGTCGGTGAGGCGGTAAGGCTGACGCTGACGCATTCGATGCCGGTCGAGGGCTCCACGTTCATCGGCGCGGTCTCTGGCGGGTGGCCACAAATTCTCTCCAACCTCAAATCGCTGCTCGAAACGGGCGAGGTCGTTCTGCCCCCGAACCGGTGAGCGGCAAGCGATGGGTGGATTTCCACCCATCGCTTTAATCATTTGTTTCCAAATCGACCCATGGTGCGGCGCACTAGCGCAAAATCGTCATTCGTCGCTGCGCGCCGCAATTGCAGGCGCAGCTTCACGGCCTGCAAATGGGTCATCCGGGCCGGTGCGGAGGATGCGCCGGCGGGACGAACCTATTTTCATCAGGGAGGAAAACGATGAAAATCCTGAAGGCTATGCTCGGCGCCACTGCCGCCGCTGCCGTTTCGCTTCTTTCGTATGCCGCTTCGGCCCAGACCTATCCTGAGCGCACAATCACCATGGTTGTCCCTTTCGCCGCCGGCGGCCCGACAGATACTGTTGCGCGCCTCGTTGCTGAATCCATGTCGAAGGATCTTGGCCAGCAGATCGTCGTCGAAAATGTCGGCGGCGCCGGTGGCACGCTCGGCGCCGGCCGCGTTGCCGATGCCGATCCCGATGGCTATACGATCCTGCTGCATCACATCGGCATGGCGACAAGCGCCACACTTTACCGCAAGCTTGCCTACGATACGCTTGGAGCGTTCGACTATGTCGGTCTCGTCACCGATGTTCCGATGACGATCGTTGCCCGCAAGGATTTCGAACCGGCCGATCTCAAGAGCCTGATCGATTATGTGAAGGCGAACAAGGACAAGGTCACCGTCGCCAATGCCGGTATCGGCGCCGCATCCCACCTTTGCGGCATGATGTTCATGAGTGCCATCCAGACGCCACTGACGACCGTTCCCTACAAGGGAACCGGCCCGGCGATGACCGATCTTCTCGGCGGCCAGGTCGATATCATGTGCGACCAGACGACCAATACGACGAAGCAGATCAAGGGCGGCACGATCAAGGCCTATGCCGTGACCTCGCCGGCTCGCCTCGATGTGCTCAAGGACATTCCGACCGCTGTCGAAGCCGGCCTGCCGGGCTTCGAAGTCGGCATCTGGCACGGCATCTATACGCCGAAGGGTACGCCGGCTGAAATCAACGAGCGCCTGTCGAAGTCGTTGCAGGTCGCGCTGAAGGATCCGAACGTCGCTGCCCGCTTCGCCGAACTCGGCACGGCTCCCTCTTCGGACGCCGAAGCAACGCCGGCTGCACTGAAGGCGAAGCTCGAGAGCGAAATCGCCCGCTGGAAGCCTGTCATCGAAGCAGCCGGCGAATACGCGGACTGAGCCTGACTGCGACATTCGCACCCTCCTCCCGGCCGGGAGGAGGGTGTTTGCGCAGTCCGATATCAGCGGCGACGCTCCATCTCCAACACCAGGAGACACTATGAAATCCCTCAGTTTCGACACCACCAATGTCATCTGCGGCGCATTGCTCGCCGCAACCGGTGCCTTCTTTGCCTATCAGTCGCTGGACCTCGATCTCGGTACGGCGTTGCGCATGGGCCCGGGTTATTTCCCACTTGTTCTCTCGGGCATTCTCGTCCTGCTCGGCCTTGTCATTCTCGTTCAGGCCGTGCGGGTTCAGGGTGAGCCGATCGAACCATTCGCCTGGCGCGGTATGCTCTTCATCCTGCCGGCACCGGTCTTCTTCGGATTGACGGTGCGTGGGCTCGGTTTTGCTCCGGCAATTTTCCTGACGGCCTTCATCGCTTGCTTTGCGTCCAGTCGCATGAATGTGCTGTTAGCGCTGGTTCTTTCGCTGCTGCTGACGATCTTTTCGGTTGCGGTCTTCAGCTATGCGCTCGGGCTGCCTTTCGAACGTTTCGGCCCTTGGGTTCGGTTCTAGGAGGCGGGTATGGAACTTTTCAGCAATCTCGCTCTCGGCTTCTACACGGCGGCAAGCCCGGAAAATCTGCTTTTCTGCCTGATCGGTGTGCTGCTCGGCACGCTGATCGGCGTGCTCCCAGGCATTGGTGCGACGGCAACGATCGCCATGCTGCTGCCCATCACCTTCCAGCTTGAGCCGGTCTCCTCGCTCATCATGCTGGCCGGTATCTATTATGGTGCCCAATACGGCGGCTCGACGACGGCGATCCTCATCAACATGCCGGGCGAATCCTCTTCTGCCGTGACTGCCATCGATGGCTATCAGATGGCGCGGAAGGGCAGGGCCGGCGCGGCGCTCGCAATTGCCGCGCTCGGCTCCTTCTTCGCCGGCTCGGTCTCGACCTTTCTCGTGGCGGTTTTCGCGCCACCGCTGACCGCGATCGCGCTGCAATTCGGCTCGGCGGAATATTTCTCGCTGATGATCGTCGGCCTCGTTTCTTCCATCGCACTTGCGCATGGCTCGGTCGTCAAGGCGCTGGCGATGGTGGCGCTCGGGCTGCTGCTCGGTCTCGTTGGCACGGATATCTATACCGGCACGCCGCGCTTCACGCTCGGCATTCGCGAATATGCCGACGGACTGAACTTCGTGGCGCTTGCTGTCGGTGTCTTCGGCATTGCGGAAATCCTGCGCAATCTGGAAGGGGAGAAGACCCGCACCGTGCTGATGGCAAAAGTCTCGGGGCTGTTGCCATCCAAGGAAGAATTCAAGGAGATGATCGCGCCGATCATTCGCGGCACGGTGATCGGCTCGGCGCTTGGCATCCTGCCGGGTGGCGGGGCAATCCTCGCTTCTTTCGCTTCCTATACAGTTGAAAAGCGCGTTTCCAAGAAACCGGAGGAATTTGGTCACGGAGCGGTTGCGGGCGTCGCTGGGCCGGAATCGGCCAACAATGCGGGCGCGCAGACCTCGTTCATTCCGCTCTTGACGCTCGGCATTCCGGCAAACCCTGTCATGGCGCTGATGGTCGGCGCGATGATCATCCAGGGCATCGTGCCGGGACCGAACGTGGCGACGGAACAGCCGGCGCTGTTCTGGGGCATCATCGCTTCCATGTGGATCGGCAACCTGATGCTCGTCATCCTCAACCTGCCCCTGATCGGCCTGTGGGTGAAGCTGCTGACGGTGCCGTATTACGTGCTCTTCCCCATCATCATGGCCTTCTGCTCGATCGGGGTCTACAGCGTCAATTCCAACGTTTACGACCTATATGCCGTCGCCTTCTTCGGCCTCATCGGCTACGTGCTCGCAAAACTCCGCTGCGAGCCGGCGCCGTTGCTGCTCGGCTTCGTGCTCGGGCCGCTGCTCGAGGAAAACCTGCGGCGCGCCATGATCCTGTCGCGCGGCGACGCGACGACCTTCGTCACACGGCCGATCAGCGCCATCCTGCTGACGATTGCGGTGGCGGTGCTGATCATCGTCTTCCTGCCGAGCGTCAAGCGCAAGCGCGAAGAGGTCTTCGTCGAAGAGGCATGAGGGCTTGCGCTGACGGTCCGTTTGTTGAAAAAAGAACGATCTGATGCGGGCGCCGTCGGGCGCCCGTTTCGCTTGACAGGATATCCAGGCTCATGAGCATCCCCGCCCGGATCAGCAACGATCTGCCTTTTCTCACCACCCTTCGCCGCGATCTGCATGCCCATCCCGAGCTGGGATTCGAGGAGGAGCGCACCAGCGATATCGTTGCCAAGCTCCTCAAAGAGGCGGGTATCCAAGTGCACCGCGGCCTCGGTGGAACCGGTGTCGTCGGAACGCTGCAGATCGGCAATGGCAAGCGCACGATCGGGCTGAGAGCAGACATGGATGCGCTCGCCATGCCGGAGACGTCGGATCGCCCTTACAAGTCGACCGTGCCGGGCAAGATGCATGCCTGCGGTCATGACGGGCATACGGTAATGCTGCTTGGCGCGGCACGGCATCTGGCTGAAGCGCGCGGTTTTTCCGGAATTGTCCATTTCATCTTCCAACCGGCCGAAGAGGGCCGTGGCGGTGCGAAGCGCATGGTAGAGGAGGGGTTGTTCAAGCAGTTTCCCTGCGATGCCATCTATGGGCTGCACAATATGCCGGGGCTCGCGGTCGATGAAATTGCCGTTGTCGAGGGGCCGCAGCTTGCGTCTTCGGACAGCTGGCGCGTCCGCTTCCGTGGGACAGGCACCCATGGCGCAAAGCCGCATCTCGGCCGCGACCCGATTACCGCTGCCGGCACCTTCCTGTCGTCGCTACAAACCATCGTCGGGCGCGTCGTCGATCCGCTTCAGCCAGCCGTCGTCAGCGCCTGCTCGGTCCAGGCCGGCAACCCGAAGGCCTTGAACGTCATCCCCGACATTGTCGAGATCGGCGGGACGGCGCGGGCTTATGCGCCCGAAGTACGCGATCAGCTTGAGGCCGAAATCGGCCGTCTGGCGCGCGGCACGGCCGCCATGTTCGGCATTTTGGCAGATTATGAATTCGAGCGCCGCATTCCGCCGGTCGTCAATGATGCGGATGCGGCGGCGCGAGCGCTTGGTGCCGCACAGGCAGTGTTCGGCGAAAAGGTGCGTACCAGCTTTCCGCCGTCGACTGCCGGGGATGATTTCGCTTTCTTCGGACAAAATGCGCCCGGCTGTTATGTCTGGCTCGGCAATGGCCCGGCCGTCGATGGAGCACTGCATCACAATACGGCCTACGACTTCAACGACGAGGCGCTGGGATATGGTGTGGCTTACTGGGTGTCACTGGTGGAGCGAGAGCTCAAGGCTGAGGCGTAGGTCGCCTCAGAAGGTTTCCAGAATTGGGTTTTCCAGTACCTTGCCAGTGGTGACATCGGCAATGCCGCGGTCGGTCTGGTGGGGGCCGATATTGCAGGCAAGCGTGGCCCCGAAGCACGCCTTGAAGACCAGGTAGGGCGGCTGCCAGTCGACGATTTTCTCCATGGCCTTGCGGATGCCGGCGAAGCCTTCGGCGGTTACCTGCAGGGAGGCATCGGTTACGAGGCCGGAGAGCGGCAGGGGCAGCAGTGCTTCGATGCGGCCGTCCTTTGCGACGGCCATGCCGCCGCCGGCTTCGATGACAGCGTTTGCCGCAATCGCCATATCTTGCGCATTTCCGCCGAAGACGGTGAGGTTATGGCTGTCGTGCGAGACGGTGGTACAGAAGGCGCCACGCCACTCGCCCCAGCCGGTCAGAAAGCCGACGCGGGGCTTGCCGTCAGCCAACCCGTGACGATGTGCAACTGCTATCATGGCGCTGCCGGCCGGCGGCACAACGAAGCCGTCGCGGACATCGGCAACTGCTTCGCCCCATTGCGTAAAACGCGGACGGTCGATCGTCGCAAGGCGGAGTTTGGTGCCGTTGGCGGGAATGCGGAAGTCGTCTTCGGCAAGCGCTGCGAGCTTGACCGAATGCATGAGCGGTGTGGCATCGAGCGGTTGGATCGGATCCTTGACCGCGCCGTTCTCGGCAACCAGCCGACCGCCGGCGATGACGGCGCGGGCGGTAAAATCGGTCATGTCCTCGAATAGTACGAGATCGGCGCGGCGACCGGGTGCGATGAGCCCGAGGTCGGTACGCTTCATGCGCTGTGCGGCGTTGAAGGTGGCGGCGCGCAGTGCCCATTCCGGGCGCATGCCGTAGCGGACGAGGCGGCGCAGGACGTCATCAAGGCCGCCATTCTGATAGAGTTCGTCGGGAAAGACATCATCGGTACAGAGCGTGATCGTCGGCGGAAGGTGGCCGATGTCGTTCAATGCCTCGACGAATTCCTCCAGCAGATGATCGTGCGAGCCGCGCAGCTCGATCGTCATGCCGGCGGCCAGCTTCTGCAGCAGATCGGCGCCCGATGTCAGCTCGTGATCGGAGGTGATGCCGGCTGCCATGAAGGCGTTGAGGTCGGCACCGTCAAGCCCGCGGGCATGGCCGCAGACGAGCTTGCCGGAGGCAAGACCTGCATTGACGATATCGGTCATGCGCGGATCGCCGTCGATGACGCCCCGCATGTTCATGACCTCTGCCACGCCGCCGATTGCCGGTGAGCGCAGCAGCTCGGCGATAACAGAGGCGTCGAAGTCTGCTCCTGCCAGCTCAAGTCCGGGTGCTGACGGCACGCAAGAAGGGGCAAGCAGGATCATGCGCAGCGGCAGATTGCGTGAGGCTTCGATCGCCCAGCGCACGCCGTCCAGGCCATGGACATTGCCGAATTCATGCGGATCCCAGACGATCGTCGTCACGCCGCGCGGCAACACAGCTTTGGCATATTCAGCCGGCGTAACCATCGAGCTTTCGATATGCATATGCGTATCGATGAGGCCGGGAGAGATGATGGCGCCCGTTGCATCGAGCACTTTCGCGGCATCGGTGCGGCTTGCCGGTGCATGAACACTTGCGATCATCGCACCGACGAGTCCGATATCAGCCTCACGGATCAGGCCGGTGACGGCATCGAGGATGCGGCCGCCGGTGACAAGCATATCGAAGGCACTGTCGCCGCGCGCAGCCGCCACGGCGCGGGCGCGTAGTGCCGGTTCGTTGAGATCGGCGGGTTCCTGGCGCGGGTTTGCAGTCATTTGCGGGCCTCATTGACCAGGGCGGCGAGAATCATGACACGTGCCATATCGGCATCGATGTCAGCGGCGAACTCAGCGTTGAACGTTGCATGAGTGGCGCGGGTTTCAACGACGGTGCGACCGCGCGTATATTGCCCCTGCAGTTCTGCATCGATGCGGGCATGGCGAAAGCTCACCACCTGCGGAGCGACGAAGGCGACGGCGGCAGAGGGATCGTAGATCGCCATGGCAGGACGGCCGCGGCTGGTGCCGATCCTGATGTAGCCGGCAAACATATCGGCGATCAACTCGGCATTGACACCACCGGCGGTACGGACCGGATCGGCGTCCTCAGGTTTTGCCAGAACCTTGCGGCAAAGGTCGAGATCGACCATGCGCAGCGGCAGATTGTGGGCGATGACGATTGCCAGTGCTTCGGGGTCGGCGAGCGCATTGAATTCCGCCGAGGCGGTGTGGTTGCCGGTGGTGACGCCGCCGCCCATCCAGACGAGTTCAGTGATGCGGGCGGCGAGATCGGGGCGGGCGAGCGCCAGTGCGGCGATATTCGTCAGCGGCCCGAGCGCCAGGATACGATGAGGGCCTTCCAGTTCAAGCCAGCGGCAAAGGGCGATAAAGGCGTCGCTGTCCGGCAGGCTCGGGGCCGGCGGCAGGTGCCTGCCCGTTGTCGGGATACCGCTCTCGCCGAGCACCGCCTGTGCCGTCTCGAGCTTGCCGAGAACGGGCATCTCGCGGCCGATATGGATTGGGAACGTCCACCCGAAAGCCTTGGCGGCTCCCGCCGCATTGGTGCACACCTGCGACAGCGGCGTATTGCCGAAGACCAGCGAGACGCCGTCAATGTCGAGTTCGGCGTTCGTCACCACCATGATGGCGGCGATATCGTCGAACCCCATGTCCGTGTCGATCCAGACGCCCATGATCTCACCCGAAACGCTTGAGGCTTGCGGAAGCCGCGACCGGCAGGTCGAAGGCGATCGTGCTGCCGAGTTCGTGTTGCGGCAGGGCTGCGTCCACTTCGGCCTTGATCGGGCCGAGCGAGCTGTCCAGCAGATATTCACGGCTGTTGCCGGCAAAGGACGTGCCGCGCACGGTGCCCTGGAAAGGACCAGAACCAAGGATCACCGCACGCGGCCGCCAGGCCAGGCCCGCCGCACCGTCGGGCGCTACGGTCGAAAGGGCGACTGCGCCACTAGGCGTCGCGAGCTTTCCGTCCTTCAGCGCAAAGACATTCTCGAAGCCGACGAAATCGGCAACGAAGGAAGAAACAGGTCTGTTGTAGATCTCTTCGGGCGTGCCGATCTGCTCGATGCCGCCGTTCAGCATGACGATGATGCGATCGGCAAGGGCAAGCGCTTCCGCCTGGTCGTGGGTGACGAAGATCATCGTCACGCCCGTCTCCTTCTGGACACGCTGCAACTCGGCGCGCATTTCGAGGCGCAGGCGGGCGTCGAGGTTGGAAAGCGGCTCGTCGAGCAGCAGCACCTTTGGCTCCATGACCATGGAGCGCGCGAGCGCCACACGTTGCTGCTGGCCGCCGGAGAGCTCGCCCGGTTTGCGGCCTGTGAATTTTGCAAGGCCGACGGATTTGATGCCGGCATTGACCTTGCCGTCCAGATCATCACCACGAAGGCCCTTCAGCCGCAGTCCGAAGGCGACGTTTTCGTAGACGGTCAGATGCGGGAAAAGCGCGTAGGACTGGAAGACGAGGCCGACAGCGCGTTTGTTGGCGGAGACGCGGGTGATATCGGCTCCATCGAGATTGATGCGGCCGGAGGCCGGATTCAGCAGGCCGGCGATGGCGCGCATCGTCGTCGTCTTGCCGCAGCCGGAAGGGCCGAGAAGCGCCACCAACTCGCCCCTGGCGATCGATAGGTCGAGGTTCTTCACCGCGACCGTATCGCCATAGGCCAGCGTCAGCTTGTCGAGTTGAAGGTAGGCATCAGACATAGCGAGAGAATCCCAGGAAGCGTTCGGCGAGGAAGACGATGCCGATCGAAAGGAAGGCGAGCAGCGCCGACAGCGCCGCAATGGAGGGGTCGTAGGTGGTTTCCATGTAGCCCAGCATGTCGATCGGCAGCGTGCGCACGCCGGGGCCGGAGAGGAAGAGGGAGACCGGAACCTGATTGAAGCTGGTGACGAAGCCGAGGATGAAGGCAGCCAGAATGCCGCCGCGGATATTCGGCATCACGACGCGGAAGAAGGCGCCGAGCCGTGAGGAACCGAGCAGGACGGCCGCTTCCTCGATATCGGAGCGCAGGTTGCCGAGGCTTGCGGACACGACACGCACGGCATAGGGCAGCACCAGGGCGGTATGAGCGAAGAACAGCGCCAGTGTGATGTTGAACCCGAAAGGTACGACCAGATAGCGCAGCAGCGCCAGGCCGACGATGATGCCTGGCACGATGATCGGCAGCGAGACGACGGTTCTGACCGTTTCCGAACCCGGCAGCCGATAGCGCGCTAGCGCATAGGCGGCGGGAATGCCGAGGATGAGGGCTGCCAGCGTCCCGAAGACCGCCAGGAACATCGACATGGCAAAGCTGTCGCGGAAGCTGTCGATGGTGAAGACCTTGGCAACCCAGCGCAGCGACAGGCCCTGCGGCGGGAAAGCCAGCGTGTCGCCGGCGGAAAGCGAAGCCGCGATGATGATCAGAAAGGGGCCGATCAGGAAGACCAACAGCAGGAACAGCACGACAGGCGAAAGGAGGCGGATGCTCATCGGCGGTTCCTCGCGGTCGCAAAGCGTTTCAGCAGGATATTGGCGGCAAAGCTCATGACGATCAGGATGAAGGCGATGACACTCGCCGAAACAAAATTATTGGCGACGGAAACCTGCTGGTACATCAGCGTCTCCAGCATCAGCACCTTGGAGCCGCCGAGAATGGCGGGCGTGATATAGGCCGTCAGCGAGCCGGTGAAGACCAGCGTGCCGCCGACGACGAGGCCTTCCCTGGTGAGCGGCAGAATGACCTTCCAGAAGACCTGGAACCAGTTGGCGCCGAGCACGCGGGCGGCCGGAATGGCATCCTTCGGCATGTTCTCGAGTGCGCTGATGAGCGACAGGATCATCAGCGGAAGGAAAAGCTGCAGGAGGCCGATAAAGACGGCAGTCTCAGTGAAGAGCAGGCGCAGCGGCTCTGCGCTCAGGCCCAGGCCGGTGATCGCTTCATTGACGATGCCAGTGCGGCCGAGAATGACAATCCAGGCATAGGTGCGCGCAACCGGCGAGATCATCAGCGGCAGAGTGACGAGCCCGATCATGCGGCCCTTGCCCTTCGGCGGAAGATTGACGATTGCAAAGGCGGCGGCATAACCGATGACGGCCGACACCGCCGTCACTTCCAGACCGAGCCGGAAGGTGCGGAAGAAAACGGTGCGGTTCAGCGTTTGCGAGAAGAAATCCGTATAGGCGGTGAGCGTCCACGCGCCGTCGCTGCGAAAGCCTTCGGACAGCAGGATCGCGACGGGCAGCAGAAAGACTACGGCAGCGAAGATCGCGGCCGGCAGGGCAAGCGCCAGGGCTTCTGCTCGGTTCTGGAACATGAGACGCCTTTCGAGCGGGGAAGGGCGGTCCCGGTGGGTGCCGGGACCGATGTCAGCGGAGGCTTACTGGCCGACCTTTTCGTTCCATTCCTTCAGCCAGCCATTGCGGTTGTCGAGTGCGGCTGCGGACGGGATCAGCTTCAGGTTCTTGGCGGTGTCTTCGCCATAGGTGATGTTGTTGGCGACCTTGTCGGAGACCTTGACCTCCTTGTTCGCCGGGCTGTCGATGAGCTTTTCGGCGAGCTTGGTCTGGACGTCGGTCGAGAGCCAGAAGTCCATGAACTGCAGTGCGAGATCCTGGTTCTTCGAACCCTTGGTCATGACCAACACGTTCATGCCGCCGGTCTGGCCTTCCTTCGGCGTTGCCCAGGCAACGGGAAGGTCGAGCTTGGTGAAGCCTGCCCAGGAGAAACGGCCGATCGGAGCGGCCCAGATCTCCTCCTGCTGCATCAGCTGCACGAGCTGGGAAGACTTTTCATAGAAGGTAACGATCTCGTCCTTCTTTTCGCCGAGCGCTTCGATCGGCGCCTTGAGATCAGGCGTGTCCTTGCCGAGTGCGAGACCAAGCATGTAGAGCGCCGGCGGGCCCTGGTTGGTCGTAACGTTCGGGAAGGCGACGTGACCGACATATTCCGGCTTCAGGAGATCGGCCCAGGACTCGATCTTCATCTTGTCCGAGCGGTAGGCAATGGAGGTGGCATAGAAAGTGTAGCCGACGCTCATGCCATCACCGTTCGGATCCTTGGCGACATCGTAGAGCCTGGAGAAATTTTCAAGCTTGGAGGTATCGATCTTGTCGATCAGGCCGGCGCGGGAAGCCGCAAGGCCATCGGCCATGGAGACGGCAGCAAGATCGACGACCGGATTGGCCTTGTTGGCTTCCATCTTGGCGAGGCGCTCGACGCTGTTGCCGGTTTCGACAACGAGCTTGCAGCCGCACTTGGCTTCGAAGGGGTCATAGACGATCGTCTTGTAATCGTCCTGCGCAAAGGCATAGACGGAAATGGTCAGCGTGCGTTCCTGTGCCGCTGCACCGAGAGGGAAAAGCGCAACTAGCGCCACTGATGCAACAAGAGCTTTTTTCATTCTACAGGTTCTCCATCTCTGAGGTTTTTGGTGCCGGGTTCACGAGCCCGGATGACTGGCGGATGATCAGCTGCATGGGCACGCGTTCGGTGTCCGCCGTAACCAGCACGCCCTCCCGTGTGCCACTATCGTTTATTCTGTCGACCAGTGCCGAAACGGCAATTTCGGCGATAGTGTCCATGTCCATCCTCACGGTCGTCAGCGACGGGGTGACGACAGGCGACCATATGAGATCGTCGAAGCCTGTGACGCTGACATCGGCGGGCACGCTGATGCCGTCCTGCTGCAGTTCAGTCAGCGCACGCAGAGCCTGCAGGTCGGAAAGGGCCGCAAATGCCGTGAAGCCCTGACGCGCCTTTTCCGCAAGCCCCAGCCTGCAACCGGCGCCCGTCTCGTTTTCCAGCCGCTCGATCCAGAGTGTTTCGGAGCGCATGCCATGCTGCAATCCAGCCCTGATGCCGCCGGCTCTGTCGTTCTGGACATTGGACTCGTGATTATTGCCGATGATGAGGATCTGCTTGTGGCCGAGGCCCGCGAGGTGGGCGGCAATTTCCTTTCCGCCCTGCCAGTGATCGGCGGCGACCGTATTGCCCGGTGTGGAGGCGGTATCGATGACCGCGACCGGGCAGCTCGCGGCGGAAATGCGGGTGGCGCGGCGAGGCACGACCACCATGCCGTCGACGCCACGTTCCACCAGCCGGTTGATCGCTTCCGTCTGGGCCGTGATATCGCCGCGGGAGTCGGCAATCAGCACGCCGTAGCCTGCTACGGATGCGGCATATTCGATGGCCTGGGCGATCTTCGGAAAGAGGGGATTGGCAATATCGGGCAAGACAAGGCCTAGCACGCCGCTCCGGCCAGTACGCAGAGCTCTGCCGGCTTGGCTCGGCACATAGCCGAGTTCGGCGGCATGCGTGCGAATTCTTTCGATCAGTGCGTCGGAAACCCGGCCTTTGCCGGAGAGCGCATTGGAGACCGTGGCAACGGAGACGCCGAGCGACGTTGCTATCCTGCTGAGATTGGGTCCCGGGCGTTGTGAGGCCATTGTTTGAAGCGCCGCGCTTAATCGTTTAATCAACTGCATAGCGTAGCGACTACGGCTTGTCGAATCCAAATCCTTCCTGTGCGCATATTATCTGTTCCGGCAGATATTCAGGCAAAGAAAAAGCCCCGCGGAGACCACGGGGCTTCGGAATGACGCTATGCGAGGACCTTAGCTGCCCTTGGCAGCCTTGACCGGTGCCGGACCGGTGGTCTTGCCAGTCGGCGCGAAGCCGCCGCCGGTTGCGATGTTGAGCGCAGCGTAATCCTTTGCCATCTGCTGAACGGCAGCCGCGAGGCTTGCCTGAGCGAGAGAGACCTGACGCTGGGCGTCGAGAACGTCGAGCAGCGAGGAAGCGCCGTCCTTATAGGATGCCGTCGAGAGCTCAAGGGTTTCCTGGGTCGTCCTGACCTGGGCGCGCAAGGCGTCAACCGTCTGGGCGTCACGGCGAACGGCCGAAAGGGCATCCTCGACCTGCTGGATTGCCGTCAGAACGGTCTGCTTCCAAGCGAGGTAGGATGCGACGGCGTTGGACTTGGAGACGTCGACATTGGCGCGCAGACTGCCGCCGTCGAGGATCGGCAGGTTCAAGGTCGGGCCGAAGGACCATGCCGACAGGCCGCCGTGGATGCCGCGCTGGTTGATGTAGCTCGGCGAGATCGAACCGGACAGCGAGATCGACGGGTAGAGCTGAGCTTCGGACACACCGATCTGGGCGGTGGCAGCGGCGAGGTTACGCTCGGCCTGGCGAATGTCCGGGCGGTTGCGGATCAGGTCGGCTGGAACGCCGGAATTGATGCCGCCGCGGAAAGTCGGCTGGCCGGAGCCACGCAACAGTTCATCGACCATCGAACCGGCCGGCTGGCCGAGGAGGGTGGCGATTTGATGGGCCGAAACGCGGATGTTGGTTTCGAGACCGGGGATTTCTGCGAGTGTCGACTGGACGAGACCTTCAGCCTGGACGACGTCGAGGCGGGAGGCCGCACCTGCGTCGAGCTGGAACTTGGTCAGGTCGTAGGTTTCCTGACGGGACTTCAGGTTGGCTTTCGAAAGCGCCAGGCGCTGCTGGAAGAAGCGCAGGTCAATATAGGTTGAAACAAGGTTCTGGATGTAGGACAGCTTGGCGATGTCCGCACCCGCATAGGCGGAATCAAGAGAGGCGAGGGCGCTTTCCTTGCTGCGCCTGAAAAGACCGAACATGTCGAGCAGCCAGGACAGGGAAAGCTGTCCGGCGCTGGTGTTGCGGGTGTTGAACTGGGTACGCAACTCGCCGGTCTCGCCGCTGACGGTGTGAGAAGCGCCAACATCGAGAGCAGGCAATGAACCGGCGCCAGCGATGGTCACGTTGGCGGATGCGGAATTGATGCGCTCGAGCGCCTGTTGGATCGTCAGGTTCTGGCTAAGGCCGGTCTGGACAAGGCTGTCGAGTTTGCGGTCGTTATAGGCGGTCCACCAGGCCGTGGTAGCGACGTCGCCGATGCTCTTTTTGCCACCTTCACTGAATTTTCCAGGAAGCGCCATTTCCGGAGGTACGTGATCAGGGCCTACTACACAGCCCGACAGCAATAACAATAGCGCCGGTGTGGCATAACGAAGAGATACCATGCATTTCATCCTGTAACTCGAGCAAGTCAATTCTTGTCCGAAGCGTCATGCTTCACTATCGGCCCGACGCGCCTCGATCCTTACGCTAAACACATGCCGAAGCAGTCCGCGCGCAATGTAGCAATCCGGAAAGCTTTCTCACAGTGCATTTATATCACACTCCCGCCTCATTTTTTTGCCGTGTGGCAAAGATGCGGCGGATCACGACGAAGAAGGAGGGCACGAAGAAAATGCCGAGTACCGTCGCCGAAAGCATCCCTCCGAGCACGCCGATACCGATCGCGTTCTGGGCAGCGGAACCCGCGCCCGTAGCGATGGCCAAAGGCACGACGCCGAGAATGAAAGCCAGAGATGTCATGATGATCGGGCGCAGGCGCAGCCTTGCTGCTTCCAGCGTCGCCTCGAAGAGCCCCAAGCCCGTCTCCGTCCGGTCCTTCGCGAATTCCACGATCAAAATCGCGTTCTTGGCGGCAAGGCCGATGGTCGTGAGCAGGCCCACCTTGAAATAGACGTCGTTCGCCTGCCCGAAGAGCGTTGCTGCGGCAAGTGCGCCGAGCACGCCGACCGGCACGGCCATGATGACCGAGAACGGGATCGACCAGCTCTCGTAGAGGGCAGCCAGGCAGAGGAAGACGACGAGAACCGAAATCGCGTAAAGCATCGGGGCCTGCGAGCCCGAGAGCCGCTCCTGATAGGAGATGCCCTGCCAGGCGACCGTGTAGCCGCCGCCGAGCTGTTCGGTCAGGGCTTCCATCTCGTTCATGGCTTCACCCGATGAGACGCCAGGGGCTGCCGCACCGTCGAGCGGGATGGCGCTGACAGCATTGAACCGGGCGAGCGAGGGCGCGCCATCGACCCATTGGGTTGTCGTGAAGGCGGAGAACGGCACCATCTCGCCGGCGTTGTTGCGGGCATACCAGTGGTTCAGATCGGTCGGCTGCATGCGGAAGGGAGCGTCGCCCTGCACGTAGACCGGCTTGATTTCGCCGTTCAGCGTGAAGTCGTTGACGTCGCGGCCAGTGAAGATGATCGACAGCATGGAGTTGACCGAGGCGAGGTCGACACCCATGGCGCCGATCTTCTCCTGATCGATCAGGATTTTCATCTGCGGCTCGACTTCCTTGTTGTTCGAGCGCAGCGCGACGACCTTGCCGGTGGCGCCGGCCATCTGGATGAGCCGCTTGGATGCAGCCGTCAGGGCTTGATTGCCATGGCCGCCGGTGTCCACCAGATACATGGAGAAGCCGCTCGAGACGCCAAGACCCTGGATCGCCGGCGGCAGCAGCGCGAAGACCTGCGCCTCGCGGATCGTGAAGAAGTTCTTGAGAGCCCGGTTGACCACCGACTGAGCACTGAGATTGTGATCGGTGCGCAGTGAGAAATCCTTGAGCTTGGTGAAGACGATGGCGCTGTTCTGGCCGGAACCGTTAAAGCCGAAGCCGAGCGCGCCGAATACGGAATCCACCGCATCCTTCTCGTTTTCGCGGAAGTATTTTTCGACTTTTTCAACGACAGCCTGCGTCTGCTGCGTGGTCGAGCCAGGGGGCGTGGTGACGATGGTCAAAAGCACGCCCTGGTCTTCTTGCGGAAGGAACGAACTCGGGAGACGCGCGAAGAGATAGGCGCAGCCGGCGCCGACCAGCAGGAATACCAGCATGACGCGGATCGGTCGCTTCAAGAGGTAGCCGATGGTGCGGACATAGCCGTTGGTCGAGCGGGTGAAGTTGCGGTTGAACCAATCGCCGATGCGATGCTTCTTGTGCTCGTTGACCGGCTTCAGCATCGTGGCGCAGAGCGCCGGCGTCAGCACGATGGCGACGAGGGCCGAAAGCAGCATGGCCGAAACGATGGTGATGGAGAACTGGCGATAGATGATGCCGGTCGAGCCACCGAAGAATGCCATGGGAATGAAAACGGCGGTCAGCACGAGAGCGATGCCGACGATGGCGCCGGTAATTTCACCCATCGACTTCTCGGTCGCTTCAAGTGGCGAGAGCTTTTCCTCCGACATGATGCGCTCGACGTTTTCCACGACGACGATGGCGTCGTCGACGAGAAGGCCGATTGCCAGCACCATGGCGAACATCGTCAGCGTATTGATCGAATAGCCTGTTGCCGCAAGGACGCCGAACGTGCCGAGAAGCACGACGGGTACGGCAATGGTCGGGATCAACGTCGCGCGCAGGTTCTGCAGGAAGATGAGCAGCACCACGAAGACGAGCACGATCGCCTCGATCAGTGTGTGCACGACCTTCTCGATCGACAGCTCGACGAAGGGGGTCGTGTCGTAGGGATAGGTGATCTCGACGCCTTCCGGCAGGCCACGACCGATCGTTTCGAGTGCGGTGCGGACACGGGCGGCGGTATCGATGGCGTTCGCGCCAATTGCAAGGTTGACGGCGAAACCAGACGACGGCAGACCATTATAGCGCGAGCTGCCGCCATAGCTCTCCTGCCCGATTTCGACGCGGGCGACATCGCTCAGGCGGACTGTAGAACCGTCCTTTTCGACCTTCAGGATGATGTGCTCGAAATCCGCGACCGTGGTAAGCTGGCTCTGTGCCGTGATGGTGACGTTGATCTGCTGGCCCGGGACGGCAGGCTGGGCGCCAAGCGAGCCGACGGAGACCTGCGTATTCTGGGCCTGGATAGCCGAGGTCACGTCGCCTGGTGTGAGCTGAAACTTCTGCAGTTTGAACGGGTCGAGCCAGACACGCATGGCGTAGCCGGAGCCAAATACGTTGATGCTGCCTACGCCTTCCAGGCGCTGGATCTGGTCCTCGATCGAGGTCGACATGATGTTGCCGAGGTCAACGGAGGTGCGTTTGCCATCTGTCGAGACCAGCGAGCCGACGAGAAGAATGCTCGACGTGGAGCGCGTGACGCTGATCCCGGCATCGATGACGTCGCCAGGCAACTGCGACTGGACGAGCTGCAGCTTGTTCTGAACCTGTACCTGCGCGATGTCAGGATTGATGCTGGTCCCGAAGGTCAGCGAAATGCTGGCCGAGCCTGTCGACGAGGTCGAGGTCATGTAAGTGAGGTCGTCGAGACCAGTCATGCCGTCTTCGATGATGGTGGTCACCGATTTTTCGACCGTTTCGGCGCTCGCGCCGCGATAGCTGGTGTTGATGCGGACCGTTGTCGGCGCAATATCAGGGTATTGCGAGATCGACAGGGTGAAGATCGCGAGCAGACCTGCGAGCATGATGGTGATCGCAATGACCCAGGCAAAGATCGGTCGTCGGATGAAAAACTTGGCCATCGGTTATTCCTGTACGGCTGGGACGGTGACGATACGGGAGTGCCTGCGCATTACTTTGCTGCGGGCTTCTGTTCGCCTCCGGCCACGGGCTGATCGGCAGGGACAACCACGCCGTTGTCATTGATCTTCATTGGAACCGGTTTTACCGGCATGCCTGATACAATCGACTGCAGACCGCTGACGATGAGCTGGTCGCCATCCTTCACGCCCTGGGTCACGAGCCAGGAATTGTTGGAAGGCGAGGCATTCTCGAACACGCGGGTCTCAACTTTGCCCTCGGCGGAAATGAACTGCGCGGTCAAACGGCCGTTGGCGTCACGGGTGGTGGCAAGCTGCGGCAGGGAATACCCGGTTTCGTTACCGAGTTCGACTGTGGCGCGTACGTACATGCCGGGCAGGACGACGCGGTCGGGGTTCGGGAAAACTACACGGATGATGAAGGTACCGGTCGTTTCGCTGACAACCTGCTTCGACATGTCGAGCTTGCCCTTCTGATTATACTCGCGGCCGTCTTCGAGGATCAGGCGGAACGCGACATTGTTGTCCTCGCCCTTGACGTCGCCGGCAGCGATCGCATCGCGCAATTTCAGCAGGTTGGTGCTCGATTCCGTCAGCGAAATGTAGATCGGATCGAGCTGGCGGATGGTGGTCAGCGCGGTCGTCTGGTTGGCCGCAACGACGTTGCCGATGTTGTAGGCGGTCTGGTCGATGACGCCGTCGAAGGGGGCTGTGATCTTCGTATGATCGAGATCGATCTGCGCTGCGGTCAACGCCGCCTTTGCGGCTTCGACTTCTGCATTCGCTTGTGCAAGGGCTGTTCGGGCGGTTTCGAATTCGATCTGCGTTGCGCCGCTGCCGACCAGCCGCTGGTAGCGGTCGAAATTGCTCTGGGCGCTTGGCACGCCGGCCTCGGCTTTGGAAATCGCGGCCTGGGCCTGCTCAACGGTTGCGCGGTAGGCGGCGTCGTCGATCTGGTAGAGCAGATCGCCCTTCTTGACTTCTCCGCCTTCCTTGAACGCGATTTCACGGATGATGCCGCTTACCTGCGGGCGGATATCAGCCACCTGGAAGGCCTCGGCGCGGCCGGGCAGAATCGTGGTAATCGGATAGGTATCCTTTTTCAGCGTGACCACACCAACCGGGGCAGCCTGCTGGGCAGCACCGCCCGCGCCTGGATTGCCAGCGGGCTTGCTGCCGCCCTCGTTGCAGGCGGCGAGACCGATAGCAAGCAAGAGGGTCGAGGTTACGATGAGGGCGCGCCTGGTCATGCTGAATTTCCTGTGCGGTTGGCAGTAGCGGTTCAATCGCCGGCCCTTGGAGGCGCCGCTCTATATAAACGTGGTGATTGATCCGGTAACAGGTGCCGTTATCCGATATTAAGAAAAGCTTTATGAAGTGACGTAATTCAGCAATCGTCACTTAGCAAGGTTTATTTTGCAGTGCGGCATCCACGAAACACACGATTTTTTCCGCACGGTGCACAAGCGTGTTCTTGTCGTCCTTGGCAATGAGAATGGGATGCAGAACACAGGCCAGAACATCTGCAACGGTGCGCGCTGCCATGTCCGTATTGTCGCAATGGTAGTTGCCTTCGGCGACGCCTTCACGAATGATCTCGCCGAGCTTCTGTTCTATCCGTTCGCGATAGCGCTGGCCGGCATCGAGCTTGGCATCGATCGTCGAGATCACCATCTCGAAAATGTAAGGGTTCTGCTGGATATCCCGCAGATGGCTGTCGAGCAGGCGCAGGACGAAGCTTAGCAACTGCTCTTTCGGCGGCAGGCTGGTGTCAACGGCGGCGAAGCGCTCGGTCGCATTGCCGAGATGACGCTCGGCGATCGCATCGACGAGCACCGCCTTCGAATGAAAATGCTTGAAGACATTGGCTGGCGACATGTGCAGCGACGAGGCGATATCGGCGATGGAAACTGCGACGAAGCCGCGCTGGCGAAACAGCGTATCCGCCATCGAGAGGATATCCTCCCTGGTCTCTTCGGCCTTGCGTCTGGGCCTGCGTGCCATCTGTCCCCCGCCGGGCTTGGCCCGGCACCCCTTTTTTCCGATGCTAGCGCGATTGGTTGCAAGCCTGCAACAGGCCTGCAACTCCGGCTTCAAAGGTTCAGGGAAAATAGGGCGCGAGATTTGCCCGGACACGTGCCGCGGGCGTTTCGCCACGGTCGTCGGGTACGAAGCGTTCCCCGGTGATCCATTCATAGGCTTTGATATAGACGGCCGACGTCTGCTCGATCAACTCGAGAGGAATTTCCGGAATCGCATCCTTGTAGGGGTCGCAGCGTTCGGCGACCCAGGCGCGGACGAAGTCCTTGTCGAAGCTTTCCGGCCGCTTGCCCGCTTCGAAAGCGATAGGATAGGTTTCCGCCACCCAATAGCGGCTGCTGTCGGGCGTGTGGATCTCGTCGGCGAGAATGATGTTGCCGTCCTTATCGGTACCGAATTCATATTTGGTGTCGACGAGGATGAGGCCACGCTTTGCCGCCATCTCCTGGCCACGGGCAAAAAGCGCCAGCGCATATTTCGACAGCGTTTCCCACTGTTCCTTGGTCAGCAATCCGCGGCTGACAATCTCTGCCGGGGTGAGCGGCTCGTCATGGCCCCCGTCGAATTCCTTGCTGGTCGGCGTGATGACCGGCTCGGGAAGGATCTGATTGTCGCGCATGCCGTCGGGCAGGCGCATCCCATACATCTCGCGCTCGCCCTTCTTATAAAGTGTCAGGATCGAAGTGCCTGTCGTACCGGCGAGATAGCCACGTACGACGATCTCGACCGGAAGGATATCGAGCCGTTTGCCGATGACGACATTCGGGTCGGGATAGTCGAGGACGTGATTGGGGCAGATGTCCTTCGTTGCCTCGAACCAGTATCGGGCTGTCTCGGTCAGCACCTGTCCCTTGTAGGGAATGCAGGTCAGGATGCGATCGAAAGCGCTCAGCCGATCGGTGCTGATGATGATGCGTCGGCCATCCGGAAGATCGTAATTCTCACGCACCTTGCCGCGGTAGTAGTTCGGCAGTTCCGGGAAATGGGCTTCGGAGAGAATACGCACGACGCCTGGTTATCCTTCTATCGGCTGAGACTAAAGCGTGCCGCGATCATTAGGGTCCGCTTCGCACGCTTCAGGTCTTTGTTTTACGCATGTCGTTATCGCAAAACCGCTCCACACTTTTGCGCCGCATGCTCTGACCCTGCTCTAGTTTCATTGCTGTGGAAGTCAAGCAAAGGCTCGTTCAAAGCCAGAAGACGGTGATGAGAATGAGTGTGAGTATATAGCCAGCGAGGGTCAGCGGCCAGCCGGCGCGTTGGAAATCGCGGAAGCGGTAGCTGCCGATGCTCATCGACAAAGTATTGTTGTGGTGGCCGAAGGGGGTGAGGAAATCCTGCGATGCTCCAGCTGCCACCGCGATCAGGTAGGCCTGCGGTGGTTGCTCACCGGCGCGCGCAAATTCCAGCGCAATTGGTGTAAGCACGATCGCCACCGTCGCGTTGTTGACGAAGGGCGTCAGCGCCATGGCTAGAAACAGAACGAGTGCGATGCCCCACAATGGATTTACGATGGGGAATACAAGGCTCAGCCAGGTTGCAATGGTCTCGGCCATGCCTGTCGTGGCAACTGCCTGACCGATCGGAATCATTGCCGCCAACATGATGATGATCGGCCAGTTGAGATCCGCCATCGCATGGCGAATGTTCAAATAGCCGGGGAGAGCAAGTGCCAGGAGCACGAAGGCAAGAGCGATGTCGGGGCGTAGACCCAAAGCGGAGGCAGCAACGCCGCAGGCAAAAATAGCAAAGGGTCGCCACGAGGCTGTTGAGGCAGGAGGAGGCGCTGTTGAGGCAAGCGGAAGGCATTCGCACTCCTCAAGCGCTTCCGCGACCGCCGCTTTCGGGCCATCCAGTACCAATATGTCGCCGATCGAAAGCTGCAGATCCGCAAAACGCCCCTCGATGCGAGGAGACCGCATCGACAATGCTGAAACAGTGACCCCGCGATTGCGGAAGACTTCCAGCGATGCGATGCGCGAGCCGACGACAGTGCTTTCCGGCATGACGACGGCTTCGATGCTTGTGAAATCCGGCTGCAGTCCGTGTGGATGGGCGTCTGGCACAAGCGCCTGCGAGGCGGCCAGATCCGCGAAGGCCGAATCCGCGCCCTGTGCCAGCAGGATATCGCCTGGCTGGATGACAGATTGTTCGAGCGGTCCAAAGACGAAAGTCCCGCCGCGGATCAGGGCGTGCGGCTGGATGCCGAAGCGCTCGGGACATTGGGCCAGTGTCGCGCCGATAAGCGAGGAATGTTCGGGGATGCTGCGTTCGACGACAATGCGGCGGATCGGTGGAGTTGGCGTTTCCGCGGTCTCGTCCGGCTCTGCAAACAACCGCTGCACGATCAGCGCGATCAGCATGATGCCTGCTATGGCGACCGGCAGCCCGACATAGGCGAAGTCGAAGAAGCGGAAACCCTTGCCGGTGGCTTTTTCAAGCGCGTCGCTGACGAGAAGATTGGCGGGAGTGCCGATCAAAGAGACAAGACCGCCGAGAAGGGCGGCGAAGGAGATCGGCATCACGAACTGCCGGCGCGGAATGCTCATGAGCGTGCTGAGCCGGAGCGCCAATGGCAAGGTGATCGCAAAGGCGCCGATGTTGTTCATGAAGACAGAGATGATGCCGGTCAGCGCGGACACAGCTGTGATGACCCCGAAATGCGAGAAACCTGATGCCACGAAGCGCTCGGCGAGCCTGTCAAAGAGTTTGGTGCGCGCCAGTACCTGGACGATCAGGAGGATTTCGACCACGGTGATGACGACAGGGTTTGCGAAACCGGCAAAGATGCCATCGGCGGGATAAAGACCGAGCACGTATCCAGCAAGCAATCCGCCGATCGAGATAACTTCCATGCGCAGGCGGTCGAGGGAGAACAGGAAGAGCATTGCCACCAGCAGGATCAGGAGGGCTGCTTGCTCAAGCGTCATCGGCGGTTCCTGTCTTCGATCACACGCCGAATGTAGCTCTTCGTCTCGTGCTGTATAGCCCGTTCAGACGAAAGAATGATCGGTCTTCACATGTGAGCTCGATGCCGCTCAGGCAGGTCTGCGCCATTTTCCTTCGGCTGTCCGCTCCAGGATGGGCGTGGTGAAAACGCCTTTCGTGCGCGCCTGCCATTGCGGGGCTGCGGCGTCGAGCTTGGCACGCCAGCGGTCCGATTGCAGCATGGCCGCACCAATGACGATGGGTTCGACGTTGCAGCTCCCGAGCAGATCAAGGCCTGCGACGATCGAAGTTCCGCTCGATATGACGTCATCGATCAGCGCGACACGGCGTCCTTCCAGGAGAGGCAGCATGCGCGGATCTATATAGAGCCGTTTCTGTTGTTCCGGCGTGGTGATCGATGAGAGTGAGACTGACAGTTCGTCGCGATACCAGAATTTGCGGGAGGTGCCGAGTGGCACATAGCGGCTGTGGCCGAGCTTCTGCGCGACAGCCGCCGCGAGTGTCAGGCCAAGTGTCGGCAGACCGGCAACCACATCGATGCCTGATGGTTCTATCTTTGCTGCAAGGTTTTCGGCGAGCGCGTCCAATACTGCAAAGCTTGCCTGATTGACAATCAGCGAGGCCAGCGCGTGTTCACCATCAGAGAGTACCCGGATCGGCAGCCGCAATTGCCTGCCATCCTCCAATTCCGCTATAAAGAATGAGGTGAAATCGCCGCCTGTTTCAAAGCTGCCCGGCGGATGGATCTCCTGCCAGAAATCATGAGGCTTCATCTCGTTCATTCTCAATCCCGTATTGCCTTGCCGTTACCGAGCTTCCGGCGAAGGTCCTTCAGCTCGGATTCAGTCAAGGCCCTGACCGATCCCTTCGGCAGGTCGCCAAGTCCCAGCCCACCGATCGCGACACGCACGAGCCGCAGGCAGGCGATATCGAGCGCTTCCAGCATCCGGCGGATCTGCCGGTTGCGACCCTCCTGCAATTCCACTTCGATCCAGGAATTGCGATCGCCCTCGCGCAGCCTGCGGGCAGCGGTAGCGCGCAGCAGTTCGCCGTCATGCCGAAGACCTGTCATCATTGCCGCCAGCATGTCGTCATCGGCGATCCGGTCTATCTGCACATGATAGGATTTCGAGACGTGGGTGATTGGATCGAGCAGTGCCTGGGCGAATTCCGTGTCGTTCGTAAAAAGCAGCAACCCCTCGCTCGCCTTGTCGAGCCGACCGACGGGAGAGAGATGCGGAACATCGAAATCGGCCAGGCAGTCATAGACGGTCGGGCGGCCTTCCGGATCATGACGAGTGGTCACAAGGCCGCGTGGTTTGTTGAGCATCAGGTAGATCCGGGTCTCGGCGACGATCTCTTTGCTATCGACCTTTATAAGAGCGGTCGAAAGATCGACCCACGCCGATGGATCCGTGACGATGCGATCACCGACCTTGACGCGGCCCTCCGCGATCAGTCGTTCTGCCTGGGTGCGGGAACAATAGCCAAGTTTGGAGAGCGCACGTGGAAGCGTGACCCGCTTGCCGGCCGGTTCGGCCTGGGGTCTGCTGCGTTCGGGTGTCTTTTGCGGTGATCGCCGGCCTTTCACTTCGCTATCCCTGATGCGATTGCGAGAACCGTTCTTTGCATGAACGACGCATGGATGCCAGCAATGGTGCTCGAAATTCTGGGGAGTAGGGGGGTCGGATGCCAAAACAAACCATCGACGCTTTGGGAAAAGCGTAGTGGGTAGGAGAGTTTTTCTAACGCCTCAAGCGCAGGCCATGAAACCGGCGAGTTCCTGCCGGTTCATCATAATGCCGGCTGCAGCCTTGGCAGGGTCCGGATGAGTATAGGAGAGGCTCGGCATTTCGGGCAGATCGAGCGCCTGGCGCATGTTCATGATGCCGACTGCGCGACGTCCATCGCTGGCGTCGACGCTGACTTCAACGATCAGCTTCTCTCTCTTGTTGTCCATAATGTCCTCCCTTCATTTTTATACTCCTATCGATCACACTAAAAATTGGTTTTTCTAAGACATAAGTGTCTACGCATCCTGCAAAAATTGGATCTGCAGGATGCGTAAATACAGGAGCGGAAGCTTGTGGTTCAACGCCACCAGTGACGCGGCTCAGGCTGGGAGGCGCCCGACAACATATAACCTGCCAGGAAGCCGATCGCGCCGGCGATCAGAAGTGCAGTCGTCGTTGCCGCGGGGTGTTCGCGAGCCGTGCCTGCGACTGCGGCTCCTTCTGCCCTGATCTGCGCAACGGCGCTCTTGGCACGCGGGAGCGCATCTTCGTAAGCCTTGCCGGCTCGGTCTCGCACTTCATAATAGGCTTCGGCGCCCTGTGCTGAAATCATCTTCTGCAGGCGGGAAACCTCCTGCTGGAGTGCGGCGATGTCCTTGCTGACGGAAGTTCTGAGATCGTCGGTATTGGCGGCCATATCTGTCTCCTTTCCTTCAATGGGGAAGAAAACACCAAAGAGCGCGTTAGGTTCCGCGCTTCTCCCGATAATTGGATGTGACGGTAGTTTGACAGCGGACACAGGGGCTTCATTTATCCTGCGTTAACCATAAAATTGACCAAGAGACTGTTTTTTCGTGGTCTTTCGGCCTTTTTGGGCGCTGCTCCATTCGGTTTTTTATCGCCCGGTAAAAGATTTTCCGGGGATCTCGCCTCGGAAAGGCACCTGTGGATAATGTCGGCGTATAAAATTCGCTGCCGAATCAACCTGTTACAAAAATGTCAAAAAAGTTGGATTGGTGGTGTTGACTGTTTCGGTGTGTGAGGATTATAAGCCCACTCACTGACGAGGGCGG
>NZ_JACIAD010000007.1:0-423440 GCF_014193955.1 Rhizobium sp. BK379 | reverse complement strand
CGTCTCGTCATGGTCTCTCCTGTTCCCGGCATCTAAGCCGAAGTCAGGCAGAAATTCCACTTATCCTGGCTGTGCAGATTTCCCGAGCCAGCTCTCTTGATAAAATCGGTTTGATCAAATTCTATGAGTGGGAGTACGAAGCGGAGTACCGGCATTTGATCGATTTGAAAGATCCGGATCTTGTTTCCGGTCTCTATTTCGAGCCTTTTAGCACTGACATGCGGCTCAAGGAGATATACGTCGGCTCTCGGTGTGAGGTTAACATGCGAAACCTCCAGAAACTGAGAGACAACATTGATCCAGATATTGCGCTTTACAGGACGCGCCCTTCGAATCTGTACTTCAAAGTCATCAAGGACCTGTCGAAAGGCGCACTAAGAACGAGACCGTAAACATCACCGTATTTCTTTTTTAGGTTGCCCTGAATTGCCATGATAATCGACCGTGCCCGCATAAATAGCCGTAACAACCAGACAGGAGGTTACGGTGAGAGACGAGACGCTTTATCGAGCATGGCTAAACATGAAGCAGCGCTGCTACAATCCGAAGGCAAGCGGCTATGAGCATTACGGAGGAAGGGGAATCAGGGTCTGCGATATACATCGCTTGCACCACAGGACAGTCACTCGCTTGCATCTGTCTGCCATGCGTTACGTTGCGTGCGGGCTCTGCATCGCAGCGAACGGGGCTCTATTGGCCCCGCTGAGCGTTTTCTCAGGGCGGGCACAGTCTTTTGACCCCCCTGCTTGCGCTTGCAAATCCTTCTATACATCGCCAGCCTTTTGATATGATATCGCAACTTTTCAGGGAGAATATTGAATGACTTCTAGTCAATGGCTCACGTTAATTCCCCTCGCCACACTCTTTACAGCACTCAGCGGTATTATTTCAGTTGTCGTTTCCGCATTGATCGCCGAATTCATCCGTCGCCGTAATCGTGCCGATGCCCACGCTTCGATTGTCTTCACCAAACGCATTGAAGCCTATGAGAAGTTCTACAATTTGCTCAACAAGCAGGTTATCTCGATCCAAGTCTTCACCGGGGAACTGTCAAAGCCAGAAGAAATCAAGGATGCCGTTTCCAACTCGGTCTACGATTTTATCGATTTCGCCAGTGAACACGGCTTCTTCATCAACGATGATATCGCAATGTCGGCGGTTGCTTTGAACATGGGGCTCGACGATTACCACAACATGTCTGAGTCCGAGCAAGAGGAATACCGCGAGCGCTATGCGAGAGATCGCAAGAACCTCATCCACATGATCAGGCAGGATTCCGGGCTCGCCAAGATCAATAAAATCTTCAAAGCGGCGCACGACCCGAAATATCAAAGTGATTTCATTGACCTGTTAAACGAGAAGCGGGCCGAAGTGCGAAAGGAGGAGCAGGAGCGGCTTCGCAAGAAAGCGGTGTCTTAGGTTTCGTCGTCTTCCTTCACCAGCTCGATAACATCGCCAACCATCTGATATGATATCAGAACATTTCAAAGGGAGACCATTGTGAGAACTGCCTTAATCGTTGCTGTCGTTTTGATTTCCGCACCAGCACTTGCTGCCGATCCCACCGACCCTGTTGATCGCTCCGGAATCTACTATTGCCGTCCGTTCGCAACAGCCGGGATGGCGCACGACGTGAATGCTGACACGTGGACGCCATCGACATTCAAAACGCCTGACGATGGCATTTCGATAAGGGTGAAGTCTTTGCGGAAAGACGGGCCAGATTATGAGAAAAACTGGGTTTATAGTGTCAATCTGAAAACTTCCGCACTAGGCGAATATCGTACCTGTATGAATCAGGAGTTCGGTTTTGAGATTGTTTCTCCATCCGACCGCGTTGAGTGCCGTTGGATCGCCGACCGTTACATATTCGATCTTGATTACCTGAAGTACGAGGCGTGGGGTGAGGGCAGCTACATGCAGCCTAAAGACAATCAGACATTTGGGACACCGTATATCCAGCTCGGTAAATGCGAGAAGGTAGATTGACGAGGAAAAACGCCAACCATTTGGTTTTTCAGATTGTCTTATTCACTTCTGCGCTCTGTCGCTGCTGTCGGAGTAAGCCGTCCTGATGGCGTTGATGCAGCAGGTACCAAAGCACGATCCCGATTACCGACAGCGCCAGTCCACCCCACTGTCCCACCTGCAACAGCGTCTTGTCGTCTTCAACGTATTGGAGTTGGTGGAGTTGTGCGCGGCCTTCTTCAACGAGGTTGGTTTCCCACTGCGTCCGCATCGTTTCGCTTTCACGGCCAAGCGCATCCAACTGTTTCTTCAAGATTTCTTTTTGCTGGTCCGTAGGGTTGTCCGTTGCCTGTTCAAGACGTTCAAGCGAGGCCTGACTGTCTCGGAGCCGAAGCATTAGAATGTGCTGTTGCATCCGCGTGTCATAGAGTTGCCTCTCGATCTGCTGCGCAGTGTCCGACATCTGCCATGTGCAGAACACGAATAGCGCCATACCGATAAACGTTGCGAACTTGTAGAGATTGTCGGTCGGTGCGTTCGAGAGCATCGGTATCTCGATTGAAGGGGAGAATGAGGATGGCATTCGCGCCACCCCCAATTAGTGCTTAGCCGCAGCACCTCCAATGCGCCCTAACGTGTTCGAGACGGCCGAACCGAAAACGGACATAAGAGTGTACCCAGTGGCATGCACGTGACATCGATACAGACATTGTGTTGTCCTTTGGATGCCTCGCATTTGACCAGACCGGAAGCCTTTGCTAGACTCTAACCGCGACGAAAGAGGTACTGCTTCGGCATTACCGTATCCCCGAACGACGTGCGAGACACCTCTGGGTTTCTAACTCGCCATTCGGTCTTCTTATTGGGGTGGAGCCTTAGGGTGACCTGACCCGTCCGACTTCACCCCATTAAGAATTGATTAAGATCGTACCGGATGAATCCGTTCCGTGCAAGATCAGCATTCGGCGTTGTGGCAAAATCGGATAAACCAATTGATATCACGGGAAAATTCCCATACTGTTCCCAACATTCAGTTGGGAGACAACCATGTCGTTCGATATCGCGCAATCGCTAAAAACCCTTTTAGATCAACTGCATGAAGAACGCGATAAATTGAAATCGCAGTTGGCAAGCATTGAAAAGGCTATCAGCGACATGGAAGGAACATACAGTGAACTTACAGCTGGTGAAATCGCACCAGTTGTGGATAAGTCGAAGAAGATGCCCGTTCGCGTCGGCGGCAAGATACGAATCAACCCTTCAAAGGAGAAGGTCGCCAAGATCGTACGGCAGATGCTTGAGGATTCTGAAAAGCCTCTTTCCCGTAGCGAAATCTACAAATCCCTTGACCGACAGGGGATCAAGATATGGGGGAAAGATCCCGAAATGGTTCTCTCGACGATGCTGTGGAGGGCAGGACCTGAACTCGGGATTGAGAACCGCAAGGGCGTCGGCTACGTCCTACAGGGAAAAGATTACAAGGTAATTCTTTAGGCCTGTATCCTCTGTAGAGGACATTCACTCCGGATCGTCTTCCTGCACCAGCTCGATAACATCGCCCTCAATCACCAAGGGTGCGTCCCTCCGAGTAAGGGTTTTCGCAACGTTATGCGCGTCCAGCGCACTAATCAGGGCTGACCAATCCTGCTTGTGGGTGACATCGACATCGACCTGTTGCTTTGGCGCACCCCATGCTCGGTTCAACAAGGAATTCGCCGCATTCACAACTGCCATGGGATTGTAGTTTGGCCCGTGGGGTAGCACAGCCGCTGCAACAACCGCATTCGTACAGACGATGGTCGGCAGCAATGGCCGTCGTGCCCTGACAATCTCGACTAGTGCGCCCTCGGGTGGTGCTGATGGCGATGTTTGGTATTTGATCTGAGGTGCACAGATGAGCATTTCAGTCAAAAACAACGGCACGTGGACCCTTGTTAAAAGCGTCTACGTGCGACAGGCTGGCGTATGGGTTCCAGCGCAAAAGGTTCTCGAAAAGAACGCAGGCACATGGACACAGGTTTATGCAGCGGAAGTTGTCGCAACAATCTCCGCGAACACCAACAACGTCGTCGTACAGAACCTATTCAGCGCAGCGGATTGGGCAGACCAGAAGAAAAAGCGCATCGAAATTCTACCCGGCGTTATCATCGGTTCGACAAGTGCGGGCACTCCTGCACTTCGAACGGGAACCGGTGGTGTCGGTGAAATCATCATCAACAACGCGGGCTCCATTCATGGCGCTGGTGGTGCTGCGAATTCCGGCGCTGGTGGTCACGCCATCAATGTCCAGCAAACCGGCATTACCATCAACAATAGCGGCGCTATTCGTGGTGGCGGTGGTGGCCGTGGTGGCAACGGCGGTCCCGGCTACTACTATTCAACAGCTACAGAAGGCCCGGTCTATCAGAGATCAGGCGGCGCATACTATTGGTTGCGAACAGGTGCAAACCAAGACACTATTCTATGGGCTGGCTCGGTAATTCTCAGCAGTGGCTATCCCGAAGCCGATCCTAGATCAATCGGTGCTTACACATATCATCGCTACGCATTTGTTGAATACGGCGGCCAAGACGATCCGTATCCACCGGATCGCTATTTCTCGCTTTATCGAGAATACACTGTGACGAACTACACGTCTGGCGGTGGCGGCGGTAATGGTGGCCGTGGTCAGGGCAGCGACGGCTCATTGACCGGTGGTTCCGGTGGCGCTGCTGGCGGATCAAACGCGGGTACGGGTGGTACTGGCGCAGCTGGCGGCAATTGGGGTCTTGCCGGTGGTACTGGTGCTACCGGTGGCGGCGGCAACAATGGCGGCGGTACTGCTGGTGCAGCCGGTGGCGCTGCTGGTGCGGCAATTACGGGTTCGGCCCGCACGCTGAACAATACGGGCACGATCAACGGCGCGACTTAAACTTTCACTTTGAGTGAGGCTTTCTGCCGGGGTGGTAGTTCGGAAGATCACCCTGACGACGACGCTCTTTTAGTGCAATCACGTCGGGGTCGTTCAAGCGGGGATTGACTGTCGCCTCTTTTTGGCTTGGCGTTTCATGGAGGCGTTCGATGAGTGCGATCCGATCTTGTTGCGCTTCCACCGTGTCGGGTGAAATCTGTTTATTTTCACCTTCACCGATGGTTTCCACCGGAATATCAGCAGTCATTTCCCTTCTGCCCCAAGGCCGAGGGCGCAGCGCAACGATCTGCTCGTTTCCATCGTCATCAATTTGAGTTGCAAAATACCTCGTGCCGGTGTCGTAGAAGCCAGCCTTCCGAGCATCGAAGGAATTGATCATGCTGCCGGTTTTATCGAAAAGGTAAGCGCGTTCTGTGCCGATCAACACCATCGCCTCCTTCTTCTCGAAATTGACGCTGATGTCGGACAGGGTTTTGCGGATGAGCAGGGCCACACGTGATCGGCTATCATAAATCGCATGTTGGTCGCCCGTGGTCCAAAGCATCCGCTCGATTTTGATCCTGTCGGCAAACTCGCTGCTTTCACGGCGTCGAATGTCGAATGTCTGCAGTTCGATTTCTAAGCGAGCGATTTCCGCTTTTGCTTCCTCAACAGCTGATCGTCTAGAAGCGAAGTCTGCTGCGATATCGCGTCGGTGTTCATCGGTTTCGGCAAAAGCCATCATCGCCTTGATATTGGCCCGCTGCTCCTCAAGTTCCGCAAGTTTCCGTTCATTGCGGCTCAATTGATCTGCCAGATTGCTCCGTGCCTTCATCGGATCGCCAGCGCTGAAGTCGTGCTGGAATTCCGTCACGTTGTCGAGAATGGCCTTTTCGAGCACATCATAGCGGAATGTCCCTTTTGGATATGCGCAGTCCAGTCCAACGTATTTCCGCGAGCATTGAACATAGAGGTAACGCTGCTTCGGCGAGCCGCCTATGCTCATCATTAAGCGCGCACCACAATGCCCGCATGTGAGTAGGCCGGGGAACAGGTTGGTCATTGCCGGACCTTTGCGTCCACGCGTCGCCGGTTGCCGCTTATTCCGTCGCACCCGCCAATAAACGTTTTCGTTAACCGCAGCGGGCAGGAAATTCTTTAGGGGCTCGCCATAGGGCACTTTCTTATCTTCCACGACATGCGTGGGCTGATACGTCCCGATAACGGCTTCGTTCTTGAGCAACGCGTTGATATTGCCTTGGCTGAGTGGCTTACCCTTTATGCCCATCATGTTCAGTCTGATGAGTTCGCGCTCAATCTTTAAGCAGCCGTAGCCGGTGTCGGACATTTCGAATATTTTGGCGACGGTCTTCGCGTGATCATTCAGCCGGTATTCAAATTTCTTCGGGGCAACTTCGACCTGATCAATCCAGCCCCACATCTGACCACTAAACTTTCCGTGGCCTTTCGCTGCATCTGCTCTACGTCGTGCATGGGCCTGCGAAATGCGATGAGGCTTGATTTGGCTTTCTTCATGGGCACGAGCCATGATCGCCAAAGACATCATCAGCTGAGTGAAGTTGTCGCCAACGGTTTCAGCCGAATAAACCGGCCTGTCTGCGAGGGTGATGACGATAATGCCCGCTCGTAGAATGCTCAGGAACGGTTCAAGCGCATCGATTACGCGTTCTCGGCTCAATCGGTCGAGACTTTCAACGAGCAGGTAGGAGCCAGCTGTTACACGTCCGGTCTGCACCAATTCTAGGAAGCGGCCAAGTGCGCCGGTTTTGACGTTTGCACCTGTCCAGACGGAAACGCCGATATCTCGGAGACTGTTGTCGAGATTGAGATTGTTTCGCTTTGCGTATTCTTCGGAAAGTTCCAGCTGGCGTCGTAGGCTATCGCCCTTGATCTGCTGCTGAGAACTCATGCGAACGTAAGAATATGCTATAGGTCTTTCGTCTAATGCACTCATGTCTGCACAACCTTTGCCTTCGCCCCAAATACAGCAAAGCCCTTAAAATTCAGTGCTTCGGGGCTAAGAGGGAAAATTATGTAATTCGCTTGCTGTGCAAAAACGAACAGATACTGTTTGGAATTAGATGTAAACCGCCAGTTGCCTCGTGGAGGAAATTCCGTGATCGTAAGGGTGGAGCGGCCGCTTTGAGGAGAGTGGATCGCCAAATTTGAACAGATTCGCGATCTGGCCAATCTCTGGGAGGAGAGAATATGCGAAAGAATTTCATTGCGTCCGTTGCCTTTTTGCTTGCAAGCAGCACTGCCGTGTTTGCCCAGAGCGCAGCTATTTCCGATGGTAAGGTCAAGATCGGCATTCTGAACGACCAGTCGGGCGTTTATGCCGACTTTGGCGGCAAATCCTCTGTCGAGGCCGCGAAGATGGCCGTCGAGGACTTTGGCGGCAAGGTACTCGACATGCCGGTCGAGATCGTCGACGCCGACCACCAGAACAAGCCTGATATCGCCTCCAACATTGCCCGCCAGTGGTATGACACCGAACAGGTCGATGCCATCATGGAACTGACGACCTCTTCGGTTGCGCTCGCAGTCCAGGCGGTCGCTAAGGAAAAGAAGAAGATCGATATCGTTACGGGTGCTGCGACGACAGATCTCACCGGCAAGGCCTGCTCGCCTTATGGCTTCCACTGGGCCTATGACACCCATGCACTTGCCGTCGGTACCGGCGGGGCACTGGTCAAGCAGGGCGGCGACAGCTGGTTCTTCCTGACGGCGGATTACGCTTTCGGCTACTCGCTGGAACAGCAGACCACCGACTACGTAAAGGCAAGCGGCGGCACGGTCGTCGGTTCGGTGCGCCATCCCCTGTCGACGCAGGACTTCTCGTCCTTCCTGCTGCAGGCCCAATCATCGGGCGCCAAGGTTATCGGCCTTGCCAATGCCGGCCTCGATACGTCGAATGCCATCAAGCAGGCGGCGGAGTTCGGCATCACCCAAGGTGGCCAGCATCTGGCGGCATTGCTCTTCACGCTCGCCGAAGTTCACGGCCTTGGCCTCGAAGCAGCTCAGGGCCTGACGTTGACGGAGGGCTATTACTGGAACCGCGACGACGACAGCCGCGCATTCGCCAAGAAATTCTTTGCCCGCACCGGCAAGATGCCGAACATGATACACACCGGCACCTATTCGGCGGTTCTGCAATATCTGAAGGCGATCCAGAAGGCCGGAACGGATGAGACGGAAGCCGTCGCCAAGCAGTTGCACGAAATGCCTGTCGACGACGTCTTCGGCCGTGGCGGCACGGTTGGCCCGAACGGCCGCATGATCCATGACATGTACCTGCTGCAGGTCAAGAAGCCCGCGGAAAGCAAGGAACCGTGGGATTACTTCAACGTTCTCGCTACCATCCCGGGCAAGGAAGCCTATATCGACCCCGCCAAGAGCGGCTGCGATCTGGTGAAGTGAACGATGGCGGTTTCCGCGATTGAAACTGGAGCCAAGCCGCGGGTGGTACTCTCCGCCCGCGGCCTGCGCCGCGATTTCGGCGGCTTCACGGCCGTCAAGAATGTCGATCTCGATGTGCATGATGCGAGCGTCCATGCACTGATCGGGCCGAACGGTGCCGGCAAGACGACTGTGTTCAACCTGCTCACCAAGTTCCTGCAGCCGACATCAGGCGCCATCACGCTGATGGGGACCGACATCACCAGGACGCCTCCGGACCGGGTGGCGCGCATGGGCCTCGTCCGTTCGTTCCAGATCTCTGCCGTCTTCCCGCATCTTTCCGTGCTCGATAATGTCCGGGTCGCCCTGCAGCGGCCGAATAATCTTTCCACACAGTTCTGGCGACCGCTTTCGGCGCTCGACAGTCTCAATGATAGGGCCGAGCAATTGCTCGCCAGTGTCGGGCTTTCCAAGGAGCGTGATCATATCGCCGCCGACCTCTCCTATGGGCGCAAGCGTGTGCTGGAGATTGCGACCACTCTGGCGCTCGATCCGAAAGTGCTGCTTCTCGATGAGCCGATGGCCGGTATGGGGCAGGAGGATGTCAGCGTCGTCTCCGCCATCATTCGCGATGTCGCCCGCGACCGCGCGGTTCTGATGGTCGAGCACAATCTGTCCGTCGTTGCCAATATCTGCCAGCATGTCACCGTGCTGCAGCGCGGCGAGATCCTCGCCGAGGGGGACTATGCGACAGTCAGTCAGGATGAGCGCGTACGCCAGGCCTATATGGGCACGGAGGAGCATCACTGATGGCGCCGCTTCTCGAAGTTAAGGGGCTGAACGCCTGGTATGGCGAAAGCCACATCCTGCACGGCATCGACATGATGGTGGGCGAAGGCGAGATGATTACCATTCTCGGCCGCAATGGTGTTGGCAAGACGACGACTTTGCGCACCATCACCGGTATTGTGCGCTCCCGAAAGGGAAAGATCAGCTTTGCTGGTACGGATATGATGCAGGTGCCGTTGCATAAAACCGCCCATAAGGGCATCGGCTTCGTACCGGAGGAGCGCGGTATTTTTTCGACGCTGACGGTTTCGGAGAATCTGATGCTGCCGCCGGTCGTAGCGCCCGGCGGCATGACCCTCGATGAAATCTACGAGCTTTTTCCGAACCTTTACGAGCGGCGCACGAGTTCCGGCACCAAGCTCTCGGGCGGCGAGCAGCAGATGCTGGCGATCGCCCGCATTCTGCGCACCGGCGTGCGCCTGCTGCTGCTCGATGAGCCAACCGAGGGGCTGGCGCCTGTTATCGTGCAGCGGATCGGCGAGGTTCTCAGGACGCTGAAGGAGCGCGGCATGACGATCGTGCTCGTCGAGCAGAATTTCCGTTTCGCAAGCCGTATTGCCGATCGCTTCTATCTGATGGATCATGGGCAGATGGCCTCGGAATTCCCTGTCGGCGAACTGCCGCAGCGCATGGATATGCTGCACAAGGTTCTGGGAGTGTGATGCGATGACGATGATCTTCGGCATTCCCTTGCAGGCACTGCTCGGCCAGCTGCTGATCGGCCTGATCAACGGGTCCTTCTATGCGCTGCTGAGCCTTGGTCTTGCGATCATTTTCGGTCTTCTGCGTGTCATCAACTTCGCGCACGGCGCCCAGTACATGCTCGGCGCCTTCGTGGCCTACCTGCTCTTGAACTATCTCGGTATCGGCTACTGGCCGTCGCTGATCCTGGCGCCCGTCATCGTCGGGCTAGCCGGCGCAGTCATCGAGCGGCTCTTCCTTCGCCGCCTCTATGATCTCGATCCGCTCTACGGCCTGCTCTTCACCTTCGGTCTGGCGCTCGCAGTCGAAGGCACGTTCCGCTATCTTTACGGCTCATCCGGTCAACCCTATGCGACGCCGCCGGCACTGGCCGGCGGCGTGAATCTCGGCTTCATGTTTCTGCCGATCTATCGCGGTTGGGTGGTGGTCGTTTCGCTCGTCGTCTGCATCGGCACCTGGCTGCTGATCGAAAAGACCAAGCTCGGTGCCTATCTGCGCTCGGCGACGGAAAACGCCACACTCGTGCAGGTCTTCGGCGTCAACGTGCCGGTGCTGCTGACCTTTACCTATGCGCTCGGCGCCGGCCTTGCCGCCTTTGCCGGCGTGCTCGCCGCCCCCATCTACCAGGTCTCGCCGCTGATGGGCTCCAACATGATCATCGTCGTCTTTGCCGTGGTCGTCGTCGGCGGCATGGGGTCGATCATGGGCGCCATCATCACGGGCTATGTGCTTGGCATCGCGGAAGGCCTGACCAAGGTCTTCTATCCGGAGGCCTCCAATATCGTCGTCTTCGTCATCATGGCGATCGTGCTTCTCATCAGGCCCGCGGGCCTCTTCGGCCGGGATGCGTGACATGGCTGACATCACCGAAACCATCCGAACGGAAAAGAGCCGAACTGCTTTATCGGTTCAGACTGGGTTCCTGATCATCGGGCTCCTGCTTCTCTTGCTCGCGCCCTTCTTCTTCTACCCGATCTTCCTGATGAAGCTGCTTTGCTTCGCGCTCTTTGCCTGTGCCTTCAACCTGCTGCTCGGCTACACGGGACTGCTGTCCTTCGGTCATGCCACCTTCTTCGGCGGCGCTGCCTATTTCACCGCCTATACGGTGAAGTCCTGGGGCTTTCCGCCCGAGCTCGGCATCCTCGTCGGCGTCGCCGGGGCCGCATTTCTGGGCCTCGTCATGGGTTTCTTTGCGATCCGACGCCAGGGTATCTATTTCGCCATGATCACGCTGGCGCTGTCGCAGATGTTCTTCTTCTTCTGCTTGCAGGCAAAATTCACTGAAGGTGAGGACGGCATCCAGTCCGTGCCGCGCGGCCACCTCTTCGGCTTCATCGATCTCAGCAGCTCCACCAACATGTATTATTTCGTGCTGGCGGTGTTCCTGATCGGACTTCTGATCATCTGGCGCTTCATCAATTCGCCCTTCGGCATGATCCTGAAATCGATCCGCGAGAACGAGCAACGGGCAATCTCGCTCGGCTATTCCGTGGCGCGTTACAAGCTCGGAGCCTTCGTAATGTCGGCAGCTCTTGCCGGGCTGGCAGGATCGGTCAAGGCTCTGGTCTTTCAGTTTGCGACACTGACGGATGTCGCCTGGCAGATGTCGGGTGAGGTGATCCTGATGACCCTGCTCGGCGGTATCGGCACGCTGATCGGCCCGGTATTCGGCGCTGGCCTCGTCGTGACGCTGCAGAATTATCTCGCGACCTCGGAATTTCCGGTGACTATCATCACCGGCGTGGTCTTCATGATCTGCGTGCTGATCTTCCGCCGTGGTATTATCGGCGAATTCTACGCCTCGCGGCTCGGGCGTAAACTGGGCTTTGTCTACCGCCGCTGAACGGGCGGACCTC
Organism: Rhizobium sp. BK379; assembly: GCF_014193955.1. Lineage (NCBI taxonomy): Bacteria > Pseudomonadati > Pseudomonadota > Alphaproteobacteria > Hyphomicrobiales > Rhizobiaceae > Rhizobium > Rhizobium sp. BK379. Next base: position 411,755 of record NZ_JACIAD010000007.1, on the reverse strand, counting down.
TTTTCCTGCAATGGGAAAAGATGTGCAGCGGCGCCGCAAAATCCCGCCTCCGCGGCCCCGGGGAGGCGGGAGGGCAGCCATTTCGGAGTGCATGATCCATGGATCGCTACGACTATATCATCATCGGGGCAGGCAGTGCCGGCTGCGTGCTCGCAAACCGGCTATCGGCCGACCGCAATACGAGGGTCTTGCTGCTGGAGGCGGGCGGCAACGACAACTACCACTGGATCCATATTCCCGTCGGCTATCTCTATTGCATCAACAATCCGCGCACCGACTGGTGCTTTACGACCGCGCCCGAGGACGGGCTGAACGGGCGGGCGCTGAATTATCCGCGAGGCAAGGTGCTCGGCGGCTGTTCCTCCATCAACGGCATGATCTATATGCGCGGTCAGGCCCGCGACTACGATCTCTGGCGGCAGATGGGCTGCACCGGCTGGGGTTGGGACGACGTGCTGCCTTATTTCCGCAAGTCGGAAGATCACCATAAGGGCGAGGACGAGATGCATGGCGCCGGTGGTGAATGGCGCGTGGAAAAGGCGCGCGTCCGCTGGGATGTGCTCGATGCCTTCCAGCAGGCGGCCAAGGAGGCCGGCATTCCCGAAACGGCAGATTTCAATCGCGGCAGCAACGAAGGCTCCGGCTATTTCGACGTCAACCAGCGCGCCGGCATCCGCTGGAACGCGACGAAGGCCTTTCTGCGCCCGGCCATGAAACGCGGCAATCTCACTGTCATGACCAAAGCGCAGGTGCGGCGGCTGCTGGTTGAGGAGGGCTCCGTCACCGGCGTCGAGTTCCAGCATGGCGGCAGGGCGAAGCGGGCCTATGCAGCGAAGGAGACGGTGCTTTCGGCCGGCTCCATCGGCTCGCCACACATTCTGGAGCTGTCAGGCGTCGGCCGCGGTGACGTTCTCCATCAGGCCGGCATCGACGTGCTGACCGAGGTGAAGGGCATCGGGGAGAACCTGCAGGATCATCTGCAGCTTCGGCTTGCCTATAAGGTGACAGGTGTGCCGACACTCAACGAAAAAGCGTCGAAGCTGCTCGGCAAGGCGGCAATAGGCCTCGAATATCTCATGCACCGTTCCGGACCCATGGCGATGGCGCCAAGCCAGCTGGGCATCTTCACGCGGTCTGGCCCTGATAAGGAAACACCCGATCTGCAGTATCATGTGCAGCCTGTATCCCTCGACAAGTTCGGCGATCCCGTCCACTCCTTTCCGGCAATCACGGCGAGTGTCTGCAATCTCCGGCCCGAAAGCCGCGGTTCTGTGCATGTCTCCAGCCCCGATTTTGCCGCTCAGCCCGTCATTGCGCCAAAATACCTCTCGACACAGCGCGATCGCGACATAGCTGTTCGCTCGATAAAGCTGACGCGCCGGATCGTCGCGCAGCCATCCTTCGCCCGCTTTCATCCAGAGGAGTTCAAGCCGGGGCCGAGCTACCGAAACGAGGCGGAACTGGAAAAGGCGGCAGGCGATATCGGCACGACGATTTTTCATCCGGTCGGCACCTGCCGCATGGGCATCGACAGGGACAGCGTCGTCGATCCGCGGCTAAGATTGCGGGCGCTCGGCAGGCTCCGGATCGCGGATGCCTCGGTGATGCCGGCCATCACTTCGGGCAATACCAATTCGCCGACGATCATGATTGCCGAAAAGGCGGCGGCCATGATCATCGAGGACAACAGATAGGAGAAGAGCATGGCAAGGATCGGATTTATCGGGCTTGGCAACATGGGCGGGCCAATGGCTGCCAATCTCGTCAAAGCCGGCCACGAGGTTCTTGGCTTCGATCTGGCGGCTCCGGTGCTCAAGGCTGCGGAGGAAAGCGGTGTGAAACCGGCCAGCCATGCCAGCCAGGCGGTCAGGGAGGCCGAGATCATCATCACCATGCTGCCGCAGGGCAAGCACGTGCTGACGGCCTGGGCCGACATATTGCAATCGGCGGCGCAGGGTACGCTCGTCATCGATTGCTCGACCATCGATGTCGAAAGCAGCCGCAAGGCGCACGAAATAGCGAAAGCAGCAAGCTGCCTTTCGCTCGACGCACCCGTTTCCGGCGGTACGGGCGGAGCGAGCGCCGGTACCTTGACCTTCATGGCAGGCGGCTCGGAAGAGGCCTTTGCCAAGGCAAAGCCGATCCTGGAGGCTATGGGCAAGAAGATTGTTCATTGCGGTGAGGCAGGCGCCGGACAGGCGGCGAAGATCTGCAACAACATGATCCTCGGCATTTCCATGGTCGGCGTCTGCGAAGCCTTCGTGCTTGCCGAAAAGCTCGGTCTCTCGCATCAGGCGCTCTTCGATGTCGCCTCCACCTCATCCGGCCAATGCTGGTCGATCAACACCTATTGCCCGGTGCCGGGACCGGTACCGACCTCGCCGGCCAACAATGACTACAAGCCGGGTTTTGCTGCAGCACTGATGCTGAAGGATCTGAGGCTTTCACAGGAGGCGGCACTCGCGAGCGGTGCCTCCACGCCGCTTGGTGCGGAAGCCGCGCAGCTCTACGCACTCTTCGAGAAGCTCGGCAACGGCGGCAGGGATTTCTCCGCCATTATCGAGATGTTCCGCGAAAAGGCATAAGGCGCCTCTACCGCTCCCAATAGGCGCCGATGCTCATCTTGTGCCGGTCGTGGCCACGTTCGGTCTTGAGGAAATCGCGGATGCGCTTGGCCTCGGATCGTTCACAGCCGGCCCAGACGAAGGTCTCTGCGTCGACATCCGTCAGTGCGCCTTTGATGGCGCTTTCGATGAGACCCATGGTGCCGGCCGGCGCGCCGTTACGATGCATCCAGGTCAGGTCGACAGTGCCAGCGGACGGCAGCGACAATTCCTCCGAGGTACCATCGACTTCGAGGAAGATACGCAACTTCGTTCCCGCGGGAACTTCTGCCGCAATGCGCGAGATCGCGGGCAGGGCCGTCTCGTCGCCGGCAAGGATCATCGACGTGGCATCGGGGACACCGCCGCCGCCGGGGCCGAGCGCACCGGCGATATCGCCGGGCTGCGCATTCACCGCCCATTCGGCGCCGGGCATGTTTTCGCCCTCATGCAAGACGAAATCGATATCGATCTCGCCGCGCTCCAGATCGATCCTGCGGAACGTGTAGATACGCACGGTCAGCGCATCCTCATCCTTCGCCCATTCAATGCGGCCATCGGAGCGGAGCCTTGGCCATACGGGCGCACGACCCTTCGGTGGGATCAGCAGGCGGAAGTGCAGCCCGCCGTGTGCGAAATGCCTGGCATCATCACATGCCACAGTCACCCGGCGCATATGCGGGCTGATGTTACGAGCGCCGATCACGCGGATTTCGCGCAGATCCGGCAGGTGGTCGGCTTTCGGTGCGTCCGACCATGTCAGCTCCAGCGTGTCTTCGCCGGCGAACTGAAAGAGATGCTCGGCAAGCACCGAGCGGACATTCTGGAGTGCACGCGCACTTCGGCACGAGAGTTCGATCTCAAGCTTGCGGCCCTCGTGCCGGATATCGGCCTTGCCGGTAATCATTTCCAGCGTGACCAGATCGCCGTCGCGCTTCACGGTGCTGTGCTCGACGAAATGCGAGCAAAGCTCGTCGAGCATTCGGCCTGGATCGACGGCGATTGCGACGCCGGATGCGGTAAAGGGTTCGCCCATCATTGTTTGATGTCCTTTCGCGAAAGCAGCCAGATGAGGTAGGGGCCGCCGATCAGGGCGGCGAAAAGGCCGACCGGCACCTGATAGGGGTAGATGACGACACGCGAGAGCCAGTCGGCCGTCATCAGCACCCCGGCGCCTGAAAGCACGCTCGCAGCAAGCTGATGTGCAGGTCGGTCGAAGCCGGCCAGGCGCGCCAGATGCGGGGCGATGAGCCCGGTGAGGCTGAGTGGGCCGACCAGGAATGACGCGATCGCCGTCATCAGTGCGGCGAGCACGGCCAGAACCAGGCGGCTTGCGCCGACCCGGAGGCCGAGAGATCGACTGGAATTGCCGCCGAGCGGCAACATCGTCAGCCAGCGGCCGAGGAAGGGCAGCGGCGTCACCAGGACGATGAGCGAAATCATTGCCGTCCAGGCTTCAAAAGCACCCGCGCGATTGGTCGAGCCCGAAAGCCAGGTGAGCAGGATGTAACCGCGCATGTCGCCCTGCGCGAGCACCATCGTGACGATTGCCATTGCGAAGGCGCCGATGCCGACACCGGCGAGCAGCATGCGCTCTGGCGAAAACTGCGCGCGAGCGGAAATGGCGATCATCGCACCGAAAGCCGCGAGCGCGCCCAGCGCCATAGCGAGCAGCATGATGACGGGCGAGGGGAAGCCGAACAGGAAGAGCGCGACAGTCAGGCCCGCGCCGGCGCCGCTGCTGATGCCGAGCACTTCCGGACTGGCGATCGGATTGCCGGTGACGCGCTGCATGATGAAGCCGGCGGCGGCGAGCATGCCACCGGCACCGGCCGCAACTAACGTGCGCGGCAGGCGGAAAGGCAGGAGGTCAGTGAAGAGCACGCCGGTGGCCATATGCCAGCCATCATCGGACGGACCGAGTGTGAGGAAGAGTGCGAAGAGCAGCTGGATTGCGGCTGACAGCACGGCAAGGGCGGCGATTGGCTTCGACAGCCTCTTGAGCGCCTGTGTTGACTGCGCTGCCACGGCCGAGACGGAATGCACGCGCGGCAGCAGGAACAGCAGCAAGGGACCGCCGAGCAGCGCGGTGGCAGCGCCGGTAGGGGCGAGATCGGTGAAGCCGGGGCCGAGAATTTGCGTCAGGCAATCGGTAAGGAACAGTAAAGCGGCGCCGGTCAGTGGCGCAGCGATCATCAAGCTTCCAGTACTGCGCGCACCCAGGAGCCTGGCGATGGCTGGTGCTGCGAGGCCGAGGAAGCCGATGACGCCGACTTCAGAGGTGACCGAGGCTGCAAGCCAGACAGCGAGCGCGAGGACGGCAAAACGCGCCATATGCAACGCGAGGCCGAGGCTTCTGGCGCTGCTGTCGTCGAGCGTCAGGATGCGCAGTGGTCGTATCAGGATCAGGGCGGAGACAAAGCCGAGAACGAGGCGGGGTGCGAGCGTGATGACGCCATCCCAGTCCTGCTGGCTCAGCGAGCCAGCACCCCAGATATAGATCGACATGGCATATTCGCCGCGCGCGAGGATGAGGGTCACGCTCAGCGCTGCAGCGATCATGCTGACGATCATGCCGGAGAGCGCCACGGTGACCGGATCGAGCCCGCGTCGCCAACTGAGCGCCAGCACGATCGCGACGGCGCCAAGGCCGCCGCCGAAAGCGACGATCTCTCGCGAAGGGCCGATCAGCAACGGCGAGAAACTGAGCGCTGCCGTCATCGCCAGTTCTGCACCGGAGGCAATGCCGAGTGTGGAGGCATCGGCTATCGGATTGCGCAGCACGCGCTGCAACAACGTTCCGGAAAGGCCGAGCGCAGCACCGGCAACTAGCGCCAGCACAGAGCGGGGGAGGATGCTGTTCCAGAGCAAAACGCTATCGAGGGCGGCCGCCTGAGCGGCATCGCCGGGCACCTGCGGGCGCGTCGCGATCAGAAACACAAAGGCAGCGACGCAAAGGGCGGGAAGCACAATCGCCGCAAGCGGAAGACTGTGACCGCGGGCGGGCTGAGCAAGGCTAGCCATTCCATGCATGACCGAGCCCCTCCCGCAAAAGATCGGCGAAGCGCATGGCGGCAGGCAGCGCGCCGTAGGGATTGATCGAACCAAGTACGAGCACGCGTTTCTCGCGTACTGCCGGCAACGCATTCCAGAAGGCACTTGCCGACAGCGTGGCGAGCGCATCAACCGGATGCGGCGGGATCATGACGATCCAGGCATCCGGCATGGAGGCCAGCGTCTCGATGCCGACAGGGGCCGCAGCCGAGTAGCTGGTCGCGCCTTGCCAGGCGTTGATCAGACCGACGCGCTTCAGCACCTCGCCGAACATGCTGTCGGAACCGAAGACGCGAAAATGCCTGGCATCGCCGAGATTGATCGGAAGGACAGGCCGGCCGTCGCCCGCCGCAAATGTAGCCTTGTAGCGGTCCAGCCTTCCGGCAAGCTCTTCTGTGAGCTTTCTCGCAGCATCAAGCTCTAGCCGATCGCCGATGGCGATTGTTGCCTGTTCTGCGAGCATGTAAGGGCTCTCGCCAGGCTTATAGATCGCGTGGCTTTCGACGGGTGCGATCGGCTGCATACGGGCATCCGCCCAGGCGTAGAAGTTCGAATTGAAAATCAGGTCCGGTCGGGCAAACCGCAGTACTTCGAGGTTTGGCGTGCCCCGCAGGCCGAGATCGGCGACATCATCTGGCACCGCGGGTATGACCGCCACCTCGCGGAACTGGCGAAGTTCTGTTCCGGCAACAACATTGGCGCCGATTGCCAGCAGGGTTTCGAGCAAGGCCCAATCGAGGGTCGCGACACGGATGCTATCGGCCGCCCGCAGCAAAGCCGGGGCCGACAGCGTGGCCGCCGCACCGGCGAGAAGCTGCCTGCGGGAGAAAAATGCCATGGCCTACAACAGATAACTGACCGGCTCGTTTCGAACCGGGTGCGAGAAAACGCCCATGCCGACGCCGAAGATCGACTGCAGCATGTCGGCCTGCATGATATCGGCTGGCGTGCCTTCAGCGGTGATGCGGCCACGGTTGAGCGCGATGATCGCATCGCAGTAGCGCGCCGCGAGGTTGATGTCGTGCAGCACTATGACGACGGTTAGCCCGCGCTCATGGCTGAGTTCTTGCACCAGCGACAACACGCTGGCCTGATGCGCAAGATCGAGCGCCGACGTCGGTTCGTCGAGCAGCAGGCAGCGGGCGTTCTGGGCAAGCATCATGGCGATCCAAGCGCGCTGGCGCTCGCCGCCAGACATGCTCGCGACGAGACGATCGGCAAAATCCTCAAGCTCAGTGCGGACGATTGCTTCTTCGACCATGTCGCGATCGGTGGCACTGAAGCGGCCGAGCGTGCCATGCCAGGGGAAGCGGCCGAGCGCCACCAGTTCCCGTACAGTCATGCCATCGGTTGCTGGCGTGAACTGCGGCATATAGGCGACATGGCGGGCGAACGCGCGACTGCCCCAGTCGGCGGCCGCCTTCCCGTCGAAAGATATGGAGCCGCTCTTCGGGGCGATCTGCCGGGCAACGATCTTCAGAAGGGTGCTTTTGCCGGAACCGTTTGGGCCGACGAGGCCATAGATACGGCCAGCCTCAAGTGTCAGATCGATACCGTCAAGTATCGGCCTGTTGCCTATCGCGTAATCGATCCCGGCAAGGTTCAGGAAGGGCGTGGACACGAGGAAACTCCGGCTTTGCTGCAAGGGTTCGGGAGGACCAGGCCTCCCGTTCATGCAGCTTCCTGAAAAACTAAACTCGATTTGTCAACTTACCATTTCTTGCTAAGCTTAAAAGTGACCGTGCGTGCGTCACCGTAACCGCAGACCGTCAGGCCCTGGCAGCCCGACACATACTCCTTGTCGAAGAGATTGGCGACGTTGAGCGATGCCGCCCAATTTTCCTTTTCGTAGCGGATGGCTGCATCAAACACGGTTGCAGCCGGCACCTTCTCGGTGTTGGCTTCGTCAGCCCAGGACCAGCCCTGATGCCGAACGCCGGCGCCGAAGCTCACCCCTTCCAGCGCGCCCGTCGTGACGAGATAGTCAATCCAGAGCGAAGCCTTGACTTTCGGCGTGATGTAAGGGGATTTGCCGACGAGAAGCGGGTTAGCTTCGTTTTCAAGCACTTCCATGTCGGTGTAGTCGAGCCCGGCAGTGACCTTCCAGTTGTCGTTGACGTTGACCTTGCTTTCGAGTTCGAAGCCGCGCGAACGCACCTTGCCGAGCTGACTCTGTTCGAAGGTGACCGGGTTCGTCACGGCATTGTTGCGCTTGTCGATCTGGAACACCGAGGCCGTAATCACGCCGTCGAAGAAAGTCGGCTCATACTTGACACCGCCTTCGATCTGATAACCTTCCTCAGGCTTGAGCGGGCCGGAAATGCCGGTGCCGATCAACGGGTTGAAGAAGCTTGCGACGCTGACATAGGGGGTCAGGCCATTGTCGAACTCGTAGGCGAGGCCGGCACGGCCGCTGGCTGCGCCATCATCGAAGCTGTAGCTCGTCCCGATCGCGGCATCGGAGTCGATATCGACATGGTCATAACGGCCATTCAATGTCAGCAGCCAGCCGTCGCCGAAATGGATCTGGTCCTGAGCGTAGATACCGATCTGCTTCATGGTGACGATGCCATCGGCGTAAACGAAATTGGCTCCTTGCGGCGTGCCGTAGACCGGATCGGTTGCGCTGATCGGGTTAGAGCCGCAGCAAGCCTGCCAATTGTCCAACCGGTAATATTTGTAGTCGATGCCGGCGAGCAGATTATGCGTTGCGCCGCCGAACTCGGCCTCGCCCTCGATGCGATTGTCGATACCGACGGAATCGACGCCGGACCGGCCTTCGAAGCCGATACGAGCCAGATCGTAATCCGGTGCTGTCGGCACGCCGCCGACATAGCCGTTGAGGTATGGGCCCTGCTCATGCTTGTCGAGCCGGCCATAACGGAAGTTCGAGGTGAATTTCACGCCGCTGTCGAATTCGTGCTCGAATTCATAGCCGATCATTTTCTGGACATAACTGCCGTCGTCGATATCGGGCTCGCCGTAGAAGGCGTCGCGCGGGATCTTGCCGAAGGGCGCGTCTACGACCGTGCCGACATATGGGAAGAAACCGTTGCCGGTATGGACCTGATCGAGGCCGGCGAGGTAACCCCAGACGGTAAAGCTCGTCGCATCGTCAGGTGCGATCTTCAGCTGCGGCATGATGAAGCCGCGGAAATCATGAGAGAAATCCGAGTAGTTGTCGCCGCCGGAGACCTTGCCGGTGATACGGTAGGTCATCGTATCGCTGGAACCAACCTTGTCGGATATGTCGAAACCGGTGAAGGCGTTGCCGTTACTGTTGATGCCGATATCGGCGTAATAAAGCGGCTCGTCGAGCGGGCGTTTGCGCACGAGATTGATGATGCCACCCGGATTGGCGCCACCGTAGAGAACCGAGGCCGGCCCCTTTAGAACCTCGACGCGCTCCAGCATGAACGGATCGATCTGGAAACCACCGAAGCCGTAGCTGAAGAGGTTCAGGTTGTCGAAGAAGACGCCGGTCTGTGGCGTTGAAGCCGCGGATATAGAACCAGTCCGTATCGGGATCATTGCCGAAAGGCTGGGTCGTGACGCCGGGCGTATAAAGCAGCGCCTCGTCGATCTTGTTGGTGATGCCGTGATCGTCCATTTCCTGCTTGCCGATAACGGAGACCGACTGCGGGATCTCGTTCAGCGGCGTATCGCTCTTGGAGCCTGTGGAGGAGGTTTTTGCGACATAGCCTTTGACGGGGCTGGTGGCGGTTTCATCGCCGGCGCCCTGGATGACGATCGGCGCCAACTGCGTCGGATTGGCATCCTGGGCAACGGCGGAAGAGATCGCCATGATGCCGGTGACAGCCGTTCCTGCCAATAGATATGTCCTGAAGGTGAGCCCTTTGGTCTGCGCTCGCATAGATTACCCCACTCGTGCCGCGGCTTTTCCAGCCGCGCAATGGCCTTGAATAAGTCGAGTGTTTAACTCAAATTTAATTGGGCGGATTGTCCTGATCGGGTGGAAATTGAACGTTCTTGGGCAATATTCTGCGCGGCGTGCAAAAGCTCAGGCGTGTTGCACTTACGCAATCTGCGCCTTTTTCCAGTTCGCCGGCGTGGTTCCCAGATTCTTGCGGAAGACACGAGTGAAATGGGCCTGATCGGCAAAGCCCGTTTCGACGGCAATGGTCGTCAGAGGATACTCGCTGCGCACGAGCAGATGTTTTGCGCGATCGAGGCGGAGATTGGTCTGATATTGATGCGGTGCCACGCCGGTCGAGGCCTTGAAGGCGTGGCTGAAATGCGATTGCGACAGGCCGGTGACCGATGCCAGTTCCTCAAGCCGGATGTTGCGCAGGCAGTTTTCCTCGATGAAATCGGTGGCACGGCGCAATTGCCAGCCGGCAAGCTTGCTGCGCTTGCGCGGCTGCACCTTGGTAAGCTTCAGCACATCGATGATGAGGGAGAGCGACAGGCCGTCGCCATAGAGATCATGCAGCGGCTGTGGATTGACGCATTCGGCGGCAATCAGCTGGGCGAGCGACAACAGCCGCTCGTCGGAAAACAGCAGTTGGGCATTGGCGAGGCGCTGCGGATCGAGATCATCGCCGAGCCTTCGGCTGATCGTCTCGACATCGAAATGGATATCGAGATGGCGCAGGGAATGCACATCCACCAGATCGGCCCAGACTTCCATATCGGCCGGCACATAGGAGATCGGCCGCTTTTCAGTGTCCTGGACCGTGCCGTGGGCGCGTGGCGAGAGCTTTACCTGCGAATTGCCCGGCCCGCGCTTTTCAAGGAGGATGAAAAGCCGCGGGTCGCGCGATACGTAGTAGCCGCCGGAATGGGGAGCACAGTCCACATCCCAGACATCCGCCACGATGCCGTTCCACACCCGGCGATTGACGCCTTTGGTGACGGAAAAGCCGTGAATCCTGTTTTGCATGCGCGGTTGAAACGTCATTTCCACTTCTGTCTCCGGCCGGACGGCCGAAATAAACCTTCGTAATAAACTCAAGTTTAATACAGGAGGCGGAGTGGGATGACAATCACCCAGTTCATGCGGGTGGAAATGCCGGTATCAGACGACGGAGAAGGTCAACCTTGCGCTGTCGCCGAAGCGGATGTCGATCTCGCCGGGTTCGGTGAGTTCGACGGCGCCACTGAGCGTGCCGGTGGTGACAAGCGCGCCCGATTTCAGTGAACCTTCCGGGCGCAGCGGGTCGTTGGCGTAGTCGACCAGCCAGGTCACGACGTCGCCCTTCGGATGTTTGGCTAGGCCGTCATAGATCGTCTTGCTGCCTTGGGTGACCTTCAGCGGTGTGCTTGCGGCGGTATCGATGAAACTCTTTGCGATGGAGGGGCCAAGCACATAACCGCTATTGCCGAGACGATCTGCGAGGAAGAGAAGGAAGGAGACAGCACCGCTTTCCCTGACCGCGCTGACCAGCAGTTCGGCGCCGAGATAGGCGGTGGAGATCGCCTCCAGCACTTCGGCGCGGCTATAGGGGGCACCCTTGCGGTAGGGCAGATCCTTGCCGAAGCGAACGGCAATTTCGGTTTCGAATTTCAGGCCCGGATACCAGGCAATGGTCGCACCGGAGGTGGCTTCGGCATAGGGATGGAGAGGTGCTGTAACCGGCTGGCCCTCGGGCGAGGACGTGACCTTCCAGGCGTTGCTCGCGATCCCTTCTTCAGCCTCCACGGCATTCTGGGTTTCCATCGCCTGGTTCAGATCAGCCGGCAGCGAAAAGGCGCTCGTCGGCTCCTGCTTTGCGGCCTGGCGCAAGCCGCGGAGTTTGGTGGCCAGTGCGCGCGGGTCGAATGAATCAGTCATGCTGTTTCCTCCATCAAATCGAGAGGTGCCACAGTAACGGCGCAGCCGACGTGGACAAGGCTAGTCTTGGAAAGACTGTTATTCCATCGCGGCGTACCAGCGCTCCCGGTAGGCGGGAAGGCCTGGAATTGCCTGGGGCGAGAAGTGTTTTTCCACGCCGGATACCGGCTTGATGCCGGCAAGCAGGGCAGCGCCCTGACTGGTGCCGGTCGAGCCCGGCAGCGCCATCGTATCACGGCCGGTGATTGCGGCAATCAGCGACAGATAGGTCTCGTTCAATGCGAAAGGACCCTCGACGATGATTGGGCCTTTGGCGCCGATCAGCCCGAGACAGGCCTCCGTCATCAATGCGAGATAGAGGCAGGCAGCGGCATATTGTTCGTCGCGGCTCGCATTTTCCGCGTTGATCCAGCGGCTGACCTTGCCCGGAAAGGGACCGGAGCCGGATGCCACGTTCGGCAGCAGCATGATGCCCCTTTCGACGACATCCGCGATAGCAGCTTTTGCCTCAGCATCGCCAACCTTGCCGATCTCGGCCGACAGGATTTCGAATTCACGACCGCCCATGAAACGGGAGGAGGGCACGGCGCGGCCATAGGCATCGACATTGGCGAGCGCATCGCGCTTGGCGTCGAGATGGGCGAGATCCCCGCCGACGCCGAAATTGATGACCCAGGTCCCGGTCGAGACGACGGCAAAGGGCGCCTCGCGGCCGACGAGATGCGGCAGCAGTGACGCGTTGGAATCATGGATGCCGCAGTAGACCGGCACCGAGAGACCGATTTCTTCGGCAATGTCCGGCAGAACGGGACCGAGTGGATCAAAGGCTGAATGGATCGGCGCCATCCGGTCGCGAATGGCAAGCGCATCGACCAGCGAAGAGTAGGCACCGGTCTTCGGGTTCCAGAGGTCCGTGTGGCAGCCGAGCGAGGTTGCCTCGTTTGCCGCCACGCCGGTCAATCGTGCCGACCAATATTGCGCATAGGTGAGGATGGTTGCGACCTTGGCGAATTCTTCGGCAAAAGCCGCTTTCTGGTAATGGAGTTGTGCGCCGATATTCAGGCCCATTGAAAGACGGGGCGAGAAGGTTTCGGAGAAGGGCGGCCGCAACGCGTCATAGGCGTCGCGGATCTCCTGTGGATATTCATGCTCATAATCGATGACGGGCATCACAAGCTTGCCGTCCGCGCCGAGCAGGGCGGCGGCCGCGCCGTGCGTGGTGATCGAGATCGCATCGAAACCCGGCTCGCTCGCAAAGGCTTTCAGCGAGGCGAGAGCGAAGCTCCAGAGTGCTTCAATATCATAATGCGGATAAAGGCCGTCGCGGATGACCGTGTTCGGCTGCTTGCGGACGGCGATTTCTGAGCCCGTCGTGCTGTCGAGAACGACGACCTTGGCGTTCGTCTTGCCGATATCGAGAACGGCGATGCGGCGGTAATCGCTCATGGCATATGAAAAACAGTAACGAGGTCGCTCTGTACGGGCGAATTGTCGGGATTGGACGCCATGATATCAGCCATATGCGCCCACCATTTCTTCATGACGGGATGGTCCGGCAGGCTTGCCATCGTGTGATCCTGCGGCCGGGTCAGCACGCCGAAAAGCGTGTTGGTCTCGCGGTCGAGATGGATCGAATAGTCGCTGGCGCCGGACTGATGCAGCAGATCGACCAGTTCCGGCCAGATCTCGTCATGCCGCTTCCTGTATTCGGCCTCCATGCCAGGATTGAGCTTCATCTTGAAGGCGTGTTTTTCCAGGGTCATTTGGCGCTCATGGCTTTGATGCGGCGGGCGATGATCGGGATCGCGATGGTGATGATCAGGAGCAGGCCGATGAAGATCGACATGACGATGCCGGGTACGTTCAGGAGCCCCAGACCGAAAGTGACAAGGCCCATGACGAAGGCGGCGATAACGACGCCGCCGATCGTGCCGGAACCGCCGAGGATCGAGATGCCGCCGAGCACGACCATGGTGACGACTTCCAGCTCCCATCCTTGAGCGATCGACGGGCGCGTCGAGCCGAGGCGCGAGGTGAGGCAGACGGCGGCGATGCCGCTCATCACACCGGTCAGCAGGAAGAGGATGAATTTTACACGCTCGACCGGAATGCCGGAGAAGCGGGCGGCAAAGTCATTGTTGCCGATCGTATAGACCTGCCGGCCGAAATTCGTCGCATGCAGCAGGATGGCGAAAAGGATCGCCAGTACGATGAACAGAACGAATTCAAAAGAGAAAACCCAGACGACGTAACCCTGGCCGAAATAGGCGAAATCAGCCGGATATTTTCCATAGGCCTGGTCGCCGAGCACGATGTAGGAAATGCCGCGGAAGAGGCTCATCGTGCCGATGGTGACGACGATCGAGGGCAGTTTCAGCACGGAAACGAGCACACCGTTGAAGATGCCGCAGAGAAGGCCGGTGCCGATGCCGATCAGAACGAGGCCCGGTGTGCCGACGCCGGCCTGTGCCGCAGCACCCATGGCCGTGGAAGCAAGCGCGATGATCGCGGCAACCGACAGGTCGATTTCACCTGCGATGACGAGCAGCGCCATTGCAAAGGCGATCATCGCCTTTTCGGTGAAGTTGAAGGTCGCGTCAGAGAGGTTCCAGGCATCGAGAAAATAGGGCGAAGCTACGGAATTGAAGATGAAGATCAGGACGGCCACACCGAAGAGCAGCACTTCCCAGCTTGACATGACACGCTTGAAGGGTGTGCCGAGGCGATCGGGAATGACGCGCTTTTCGGGTGTTGACGAAACGGCGCTCATGCTGCGACCTCCGCTGCTGCGCGATCCCGCAGGATGATGCGGCCGCGATTGCGCTCGCGCCTTGCATTGAAGACGACGGCGAGAATGATGACGGTTCCTGAGATCGCCATCTGCGTGAAAGGCGAAATGCCGATGACGGGCAGGGCGTTCTTGATGACACCGAGGAAGAGCGCGCCGAGCACCGTGCCGGCAACCGAGCCGACACCGCCGGCAATCGAAATGCCGCCGATGACGCAGGCCGCGACGCTGTCGAGTTCGAAACCGTTGGCGATATCAACATAGGCGACCGCATAACGGGAAACCCAGAGATAGCTGGAAAGACCGGCGAGCGCGCCCGAGAGCACAAAGGCCAGGAATTTCGTCTTGCCCGTATCGATGCCGGCATAAATGGCGGCGGTCGGATTGCCGCCGGTTGCATAGGCCGAGCGGCCGAACGGGCTGTAGCGCAGGAGCATGTACATCAGCGCGACGATGATGATGGCGACCCAGCTCAGCACAGGCAAGCCGAGGATCGGCGTGCGAGGAACGGCAAGGAAGGTCGGCGTCATCTGATGCGCGTTCACCCAGGCGCCGCCCGAGAGCACAAAGGCCATGCCGCGATAGATGGTGAGGGTGCCGAGGGTAACGACAATCGGCGGTATTTCGAGCCGCCAGACGAGGAAACCGTTGATCGAGCCGAGGGTTGCGCCGATCACGACTGCCGCAAGGATGAGAACGATGAGCGGCAGTCCGGGAAAGGCCGCGTTCATCATCGCGATCGCCATGCCGGTTAAGGCGAGGTTGGCTGCGACCGAAAGGTCGATCGATTTCGTCAGGATCACCGTCATCTGGGCAAGCGCCAGGATGATGAGGATTGCCGTATCGTTGAAGATGCCGGCGAGATTATCCGGTGTGGCGAAATCGGCTGCGCGCGTCGAGAACACGGCAATCATCACCACGATGATGGCGAAGAGCAAGGTTTCGCGTTTTCTGATCAGTCTCATCATGCCCGTCACCTCATGCATTTCCGGTCGCCGCGCGCACCAGCGCTTCCGGCGAAAGCTGATCGCGTTCGAAGAACCCCGCCGACAGGCCTTCCTTCATGACGAGCACACGGTCCGACATGCCGATGATCTCGGGCAGTTCGGAAGAGATCATGATGATGGAGAGACCTTCTGCCGCAAGCTCGCTGATGAAGCCATGGACGGCAGCCTTCGAACCGATATCGATGCCCTTGGTCGGCTCATCGAGAATGATGACCTTCGGCATGGTGGCAAGCCATTTGCCGATGACGACCTTCTGCTGGTTGCCGCCCGAAAGTGTGCCGACCGGTACGGAAAGGGCAGCAGCGCGCAGGTCCAGCCGCTCGGCATATTTGCGGGCGAGCGCGAATTCCTCCGCGGCCTGCAGGAAGCCCTTGCGCGAGGTGCGCGTCAGCGACGGCAGCGTCATGTTCTGATAGATCGGCATCGGCAGGGCCAGGCCGTGCCGGCCGCGCTCTTCCGGCACGTAGACGATGCCTGCGCGGATGGCGTCATGCGGCGAGTTGATCGAAATTGAACGGCCTTCAAGTGTCAAACTGCCCGAGAGCGGCTTGGTGATGCCGAAGAGCGACTGGGCCAGCTCCGAACGCCCGGCGCCGATCAGCCCGTAGATACCGAGGATTTCGCCCTTGCGCAGCGTCAGGGAAATGTCACGGAATTCGGTGCGATGGCTGTATTTCTCGACTTCCAGGACCGGGCCGCCGATCGCCACATCGATTTTCGGGAACGCGTTCTCGACGTCACGGCCGACCATCATGCGGACGATTTCGTCCTGCGGTGTTTCCTTGAGCTTTCCGTGGCCGACGGCACGGCCGTCGCGGAAGACGACGTAATTGTCGGCGATCTCGTAGAGCTCGTCGAACTTGTGGCTGATGAAAAGGATTGCCTTGCCGCTTGCCTTCAACCCCTCGACGATGCGGAAGAGATCGTCGATTTCCTTGCGCGACAGCGCAGCCGTTGGCTCGTCCATGATGACGATCCGGGCCTCGATCGACAAAGCGCGAGCGATCGCCACGAGATGGCGCTGCGCAATCGAGAGGTCCTTCAGGCGGATCGTTGGATCGATATTGCTTTCAAGCGAGGTCAGCAGCGCCCGTGAGCGGCTGTTCATCTCGCTCCAGTCGATCGTACGCCAGCGGGTGCGCGGCGCGTGGCCGAGGAAGATATTTTCGGCGACCGACAGTTCGTCGAAGAGCACGGTCTCCTGGTGGATGGCGGTTACACCTGCATCGATCGCGGCCTGCGCGGTGGCAAAATGCACCGAGTTGCCGTCGACAATGATCTCGCCCTCATTGGGGCGATAGATACCGGTCAGGATCTTGACGAGCGTCGACTTGCCGGCGCCATTTTCGCCGATAAGTGCCGTCACCTTGCCGGGATAAAGCGCGATGCTGACATTATCGAGCGCCTTCACGCCCGGAAAGATCTGCGAGATGCCGCGCATTTCCAGAATGGCGGATGCGTCATCGGTTTTTTGATCCGCGACGGGGTGTTGAAGGGCAGGGGACATCAGCAAGCTTACCACCATCGAAAGAGAAGCCCGGCGGCAGAGCCGCCGGGTGTCCGTTCATGATCTCTGAAATCAGAAGACCTTGGAGAACTGGTCGATGTTCGAGGCATTGTAGACGAAGGGGTCGGCCATAGCGGCTTCGCCATTGTCGCCGATCTTGATCTTGCCCATGCGGCCGGCTTCGATTTCGCTGCCCGGCTTGCCGTCGGCATCACCCTTTGCAAGGTGATAGGCGATCTGCGTTGCAGAGTAGCCGAGATCGATCGGGTTCCAGATGGCGAATTCCTTCGTGGCACCCGACTTGATCGCTCCAGCCATTTCAGAGGGCAGGCCGAGACCGGTCACGTAGACCTTGCCGACCAGACCCTTGTCTTCGACAACCTTGGAGGCAGCGAGAACGCCGACCGTCGTCGGAGCGACGATGACCTTGACGTTCGGGTTGGACTTCAGGAGACCTTCGGCTTCACGATAGGACTTGTCCGAGAGGTCGTCGCCGTAGACGGTGGTGACGAGGTTCAGGCCCGGGAAGTCCTTGAGCTGCTTCTTCATCTGGTCGATCCAGATGTTCTGGTTGGTCGAGGTCGTCGTTGCAGACAGGATGGCGAAGTCACCCTTGCCGCCATCAAGATGATCCTTGGCGAGCGTCAGGCACATCTTGCCGATCAGCTCGTTCGAAGACGGGTTGAGCTGCAGGATGCGGCCTTCCGGAGCAACGCCGGAGTCCCAGGAAATAACCTTGATACCGCGCTGGGTAGCCTTCTTCAGCGCCGGAACGACGGCGTCGGGGTCATTCGCCGAGATCGCGATGGCATCGACGCCCTGAGCGATCAGCGAGTTGATCACTTCGATCTGGCCTTCGGCCGTCGTGCTCGTCGGGCCGGTGTAGATGACTTCCACGCCGCCGAGTTCCTTGGCTGCTTCCTGGGCACCCTTGTTGGCGGCGTCGAAGAAGCCGTTGCCGAGCGACTTTACGACGAGGCCGATCTTGATGTCCTTGGCGCTTGCGGCGCCAGCCATCATGGCGACGGCAAAAGCCACACCGATTGCAAGTGTCTTTGCAAGTTTCATGTCATGTCCTCCCACTAAGATTTAGACTTCCACACCTCGCCGACGCCTCATGCGACCGACGAGGAATCCTCCTTCACAGCCTGGGCCACCGCGCTTGCCACGACGAGCCGGACGCCGGCATTCTCGATCATGCGAGCCGCTTCCTCCGAGATGCCGTCATCGGTGATAACCACAGATACGCGGTCGAGCGGACAAAGAATGAGGCTCGACCGGCGATTGAATTTGCTTGAATCGACCATGACGATGAGTTCATCGGCCTGGTGCATCAGTTTCTGCTCGCTCTGGATGATGAGGGCATCCGCCTCCATGATGCCGAGCGGGCCGACGCCCTGGGCGCCGATGAACATGCGCCGCGCATAGAAATTGCGGATCGCATCATTGTCGAAGGGCGACAGGATCAGGCTCTGCTCGCGATAGATCGCGCCGCCCGGCACCGTCACACTGTTCTTGGAATGCTTCACCAGATGTTCGGCGATGGCGAAGGAATTGGTCATGACCTGCATGCGATGGCCGGCCATGTAATGCACCATCTGGAAGGTCGTCGTGCCGCCATTGATGATGATGGCGTCGCCCGCCTCACAGAGGTCGACGGCTGCGCGCGCGATTGAGCGCTTTTTATCGATGTTGACCGATTCTGAAACCCTGAACGGGCGTCCTGCAAGATTTCCAAGCTGCGGCGGGTGCACCGCCTCCGCGCCGCCACGAACGCGCCGGATCTTACCCTGCACGTGAAGAGCCGCAATGTCGCGCCTGATCGTCGCTTCAGAAGCGTCCGTCAGCTCGGAAATGTCCTGAATCGTAACGACGGACTTTTCCTGGACAGCGCTTAAGATAATGCGATGGCGTTCGCGTTCGTGCATTGGGCTCCTCCTCTTGTCATATTTATTTCGTATCCGTTAAAGCCTGTCAATCAGAAACGATCATAAATTTTCATATTGCGATGCAGCATAATCGAATTTGATCGTTTTCGATTGACAAGCGCCATTTTGATGCGCGATACCGTGAGCGAAAGGGCGTGCTTATCGCGGCGCCCGCAGGCCTATACACAAGCCTATATGGGAGGATGACATGGCGGCAAAGGTTCGACTTCTCGAGAACCGGTGGGATGATGCTTATGCGGCGGGCCTCGATGAGCCCGGCAAGCTTCTCTATCGCTCGAATCTGCTCGGCGCCGACAAGCGCATCACCAATTATGGTGGCGGCAACACGTCGGCCAAGGTCATGGAAACCGACCCGCTAAGCGGCGGCAAGGTTCAGGTTCTCTGGGTCAAGGGCTCGGGCGGCGATGTCGGCACGATCAAGCTCGACGGTTTCGCGACACTTTATCAGGACAAGCTGGAATCGCTGAAAGGCATCTACAAGGGCGTCGAAGACGAAGACCGCATGGTGGGCTTCCTGCCGCATTGCACTTTCAACCTCAATGCCCGCGCCGCTTCGATCGACACGCCGCTGCATGGTTTCGTGCCCTTTACGCATGTCGACCACATGCATCCGGACGCGATCATCGCCATCGCGGCCTCCAAAAACTCCAAGGAATTGACCAAGCAGATCTTCGGTGACGCGATCGGCTGGCTACCGTGGCGCCGCCCGGGCTTCCAACTCGGCCTCGACCTTGAAGCTTTCGTCAAGGCGAACCCCACCGCTAAGGGTGTCGTGCTCGAGAGCCACGGCCTCTTCACCTGGGCAAACGATGCCAAGGCCTGCTACGAACTGACGCTCGATATCATCAACAAGGCGATCGAATGGTTCGCCGGCCAGACCGAAGGCAAGACGATCTTCGGCGGTGCCGTCGTGCAGAGCCTGCCGGTAGCAGAGCGCCGCGCCATTGCAGCCCGCCTGATGCCGGAAATCCGCGGCCGTATCGGCAAGCAGGAGCGCAAGCTCGGACACTTCGATGATCAGGACGCCGTGCTTGAATTCGTCAATTCGAAGGACCTGCGCCCGCTTGGTGCGCTCGGCACCAGCTGCCCTGACCACTTCCTGCGTACCAAGATCCGCCCGCTGATCGTCGATCTCGATCCGGCAAAGCCTGATGTCGATGCCATCATCGCCGGCCTCGACAAGGCGCTTGAAGATTATCGCGCCGATTACGCGCGCTACTACAATGCCTGCAAGCACGCCAATTCGCCTGCCATGCGTGACGCCAATCCGGTCATCTTCCTGGTGCCGGGCGTCGGCATGCTGTCCTTTGCCCGGGACAAGGCGACGGCTCGTATCGCCAGCGAATTCTATGTCAACGCAATCAACGTGATGCGCGGTTCCTCGACGGTGTCAGAATATCAGGGCCTGCCGGAGCAGGAAGCCTTCGATATCGAATACTGGCTGCTTGAAGAAGCCAAGCTGCAGCGCATGCCGAAGCCGAAGAGCCTGGCAGGCAAGGTCGCCTTCGTGACCGGCGGCGCCGGCGGTATCGGCCGCGCCACGGCTGCTCGCCTCGTCGGCGAGGGCGCCTGCGTGGTGCTTGCCGATATCGATCAGGCCGCACTTGAATCGACTGAAGCCGAATTCGTGAAGAAGTACGGCGCGGATGCGGTGCGCACTCTGAAGCTCGACGTTACCAAGGAAGACGGAGTCATCTCTTCCTTCGCCGAATCCTGCGTCGAGTTCGGCGGCATCGATATCCTCGTTTCGAATGCCGGCATCGCGTCTTCGGCGCCGATCGAGACGACAGAGCTTTCGACGTGGAATCGCAATATCGACATTCTGGCGACCGGCTATTTCCTCGTTTCGCGCGAGGCTTTCCGTCTCTTCCGCCGTCAGGCGCTTGGCGGCAACGTCGTCTTCATTGCATCGAAGAATGGTCTTGCCGCTTCGCCGAATGCGGCGGCCTATTGCACGGCAAAGGCTGCCGAAATCCACCTTGCCCGTTGCCTGGCGCTCGAAGGCGCAGAGGCCGGCATCCGCGTCAACACAGTCAATCCGGATGCGGTGCTCCGCGGCTCGAAGATCTGGAGCGGCGAATGGCGTGAACAGCGCGCGGCTTCTTCGAAGATCGAAGTGGACGATCTCGAGGAACATTACCGCAAGCGTTCCATGCTGAAGCTCAACGTCTTCCCGGAAGACATCGCCGAAGCCGTCTACTTCCTGGCATCCGATCTTTCGGCCAAGTCGACCGGCAATATCATCAATGTCGATGCCGGCAATGTTCAAAGCTTCACGCGCTGATCGCGAGCGGCGGGCGTTGCCCGCCGCAACACAATCTCTGGGAGGAAGACATGGCTGAATTCAGGATTGCGCCGGATCTGGTCGCAACGGAAAACGACAAGCGCGCTGGCGCGCTGAAGGCTGACTACGAAGCGCTTGGCGCCACACTCGCCCGTCGCGGCGTCGATATCGAGGCGATCACCCGCAAGGTTTCGGAATTCACCGTGGCCGTGCCCTCCTGGGGCGTGGGCACCGGGGGCACGCGCTTTGCACGATTCCCGGGCACCGGCGAGCCGCGCTGTATCTTCGACAAGCTCGACGATTGCGCCGTCATCAACCAGCTAACGCAGGCAACGCCGACCGTTTCCCTGCATATTCCCTGGGACAAGACCGATGTTAAGGATCTGAAGGCGAAGGGCGATGCGCTCGGCCTCGGTTTCGACGCGATGAACTCCAACACCTTCTCCGATGCGCCCGGCCAGAAGCTGACCTATAAATATGGTTCGCTCAGCCACACGGATGCGGCGACCCGGCAACAGGCGATCGAACATAACATCGAATGCATCGAGATCGGCAAGGCGATCGGCTCCAAGGCGCTCACCGTCTGGATCGGCGACGGTTCCAACTTTCCCGGCCAGAGCAACTTCACCAAGGCGTTTGAGCGTTATCTCGCCTCGATGGCTGATATTTACAAGGCGCTGCCGGACGATTGGCGGCTCTTTTCCGAACACAAGATGTACGAGCCAGCCTTCTACTCGACGATCGTGCAGGATTGGGGCACCAACTATCTGATCGCCCAGACGCTCGGTCCCAAGGCCTATTGTCTTGTCGACCTCGGTCATCACGCACCGAACACCAATATCGAAATGATCGTCGCCCGTCTTATCCAGTTCGGCAAGCTCGGCGGCTTCCATTTCAATGACTCGAAATATGGTGACGACGATCTCGATGCTGGTTCGATCGAGCCCTATCGCCTGTTCCTCGTTTTCAACGAGCTCGTCGATGCCGAACAGCGCGGCGTCAACGATTTCCATCCGGCCCATATGATCGACCAGTCGCATAATGTGACGGATCCGATCGAAAGCCTGATCAACAGCGCCAACGAAATCCGCCGTGCCTATGCGCAGGCCCTGATCGTTGATCGCAAGGCGCTCGAAGGTTATCAGCAGGACAATGACGCGCTGATGGCGTCGGAAACGCTGAAGCGCGCCTACCGCGCCGATGTCGAGCCGATTTTGGCCGAAGCGCGCCGCCGTGCGGGCGGGGCGATCGACCCGATCGCTGCCTACCGCACCAGCGGCTACCGCAAAAAGGTAGCCGCTGAGCGTCCCGCCTCCGTCTCCGGCGGCGGTGGTATCATCTAATCGGTTGGAAGCCGTCCATCACGGCTTCCACTGTCCCGCGACCTGCCGGGTGGCGACGTTCAGCCGGTTCCAGACATTGATATTGGCAATTGCGATGACGAGGGCCGCAAGGCTCTTGCCATCGTAATGGCGCGTGCATTCCTCCCAGACCTCATCCGGCACCGGATCGGCTCGGTCGCTGAGGCGGGTGACGGCTTCGGCCAGTGCCAGTGCGGCGCGTTCGGCGTCGCTGTAGTAGGGGGCTTCGCGCCAGCCGGCCACGGCAAACAGCCGCTCATCAGTCTCGCCGTGCTTGCGGGCAATGCGCCAATGTCCATCGATGCAGACGCTGCAGCCGTTGATCTGGCTGGCGCGCAGATAGATGATCTCCAGAAATCCCGGCGCAAGGCCGACCGTAACCGGCAGTTTGCCGAGGGCATTCAGTGCCTGCATGGCGTCGGGGATGACGAGGGCTGGATTTCCCATTCTCTCTTGCATGTTCAGTCTCCTGATGACGTGTTCCGTTTGACGCAAAGCCGGGCAGTTGCCGGTTTCGTTCGTCATGGATTTGACGGACCAGGGGCAGAGAGTGTGACGAGGGCAGCGTAAAAAGATGAGACGCATGAGCATCTGCTACGTCAGGAATGAACGGCCATCGTCAAGGCCGTTTCGCCAGCAGCTCACAGGCTCTCAAACGCCGTGAAGTTCCAATCCCGGCTCCTGCGCCGGCGACAACGATATCAGGCTCAGAGGTGGTTGGCGGTGTGGCTCTAGCGGCCTCGTACCTGTGGCTATCCGCAATCGCTATCGTGTGCGGACTTTATATCGCAGGGCAACGGCGCCGTTGTCTTTCGTCTCGGCCGAAATGAGCGAGAGTTGTGTCTTGCCCGCCAATCCGCCTTCGAAGGTGACGATAGGCTGGCCGCCGCTACCGTCGAGAGCCGGCGCGACAAGCAGATAGAGTTCGTCGATAAGATCAGCGGCAAAGAAGGCTCCGTTAATCGCGGCTCCGCCTTCGAGCAGAAGTTTGCGGATGCCGAGTTCCTTCTCCAGCACATCGAGCGCTGCGGGCAGGTCGATATCTG
Organism: Rhizobium sp. BK379; assembly: GCF_014193955.1. Classification (NCBI taxonomy): domain Bacteria; kingdom Pseudomonadati; phylum Pseudomonadota; class Alphaproteobacteria; order Hyphomicrobiales; family Rhizobiaceae; genus Rhizobium; species Rhizobium sp. BK379. The sequence continues at coordinate 388,362 of NZ_JACIAD010000007.1, read as the reverse complement.
CTGATGGCGAAACGATGTAGGAGATGCCGTCGGCAGCGAGTTCTGCGAGATGGGTGTCCGGCACGGTATTGCCGAGGATGACGACGATATGGTCGCCTTCAATATCTGCTCGCGTAAAATGCAGCTTGCCCGACGTGTCGAGTGCGATCGCGTAATTGTTTGCCTTGCGATCGGCAAAATGGTTCGGCCGTTCGACAGAGCCGGCAGATTGTGGCGCGTGCAGCTCTCCCTTCGCCATTTCGGCCATCGTCACGCGCCCGACAATCCAGGCGTCGCCCTGCAGCTCTTCATGGATCTGCTGATAGAGCGCCGACCATTCCTTGCGTCCGCCATCGGGGCTTTCGGTCCATTTGCTCGGATGCAGGCCACCGTCGAGCGACGACATCATCAGGCAGACAATTTCCGGCTTCATGGGAATTCCTTTCGGCTCTGCGGCAGGCACTCAGAACTTGATCGAAAGGTGGCCGCTGTCAGCAATGACAACGGTCGCATCGGCATAATGTTCGATCTCCGGATAACCTTTCAGCGAATGCTTGTGACCGGCGGCCGTGATGACCATGACATCGGCGCCGGCTGCCGCTCCTGCCTTTACGCCGGCTTCGACGTCTTCAAAGACCAGGCATTCATGCGTTGCAAAGCCGAGCTTCTCTGCGCCGAGGATATAGCATTGCGGATCGGGCTTGCCGACGGTCACATCTTCCGCCGTCACGATCGCCTGCGGCATCGGGAGGCCGGCTGCCTCGAGCCGTCGCTCAGCAAGGCGGCGCGGTGAAGAGGTGACGATCGTCCACCGGTTTGGCGGCAGCGAAGCCAAAAAATCGGCGGCACCCGGCAGCGCGATGACGCCTTCGACATCCTGGATTTCCTCTTCGGTGATCTGCGCAGCTTCTGCTTCTGCATCAACGCCGGGAAGGTTCAGCCGCCGGATCGTGTCGATACCTCGTGATCCGTGCATAATCGGCAGGAATTTTTCTACATCCAGCCCGTGCCGCTCCGCCCAGCGTCCCCAGACGCGCTCTGCTGACTCCGTCGAGCTCAGGATCGTGCCATCCATGTCGAACAGGAAGGCGGCATATTGTCTGGAACTATCAAATCGGGAGGACATCGGGAAACACCATTGGGAGGGATATACGCGCCATCAGCCAATGAAAAATGCGGCAGGTCAAGTCGCCAGTAGAATTTCATGGGCTTGATGTGATTCCGCTCCTGTCACATCGTCCCGCTTCCGTTCGTCATGGTCTTTGATGCAACAGGATAAGGAATGGATCGATGGACGAGAAAAGATGGCTGGCCGAGGAATTCGAGGCGAACCGTGGGCATCTGCGGGCCGTCGCCTTCCGCATGCTCGGCTCCCGGGCGGAGGCGGAGGATGCAGTGCAAGAGGCATGGTTGCGCCTGACAAGATCGGACAGAGGCAGTGTCGATAATCTCGGCGGCTGGTTGACGACAGTCGTGGCGCGCATTTGTCTCGACATGCTGCGCTCGCGCAAGACACGCCATGAAGAGCCGCTCGACCTGCCGGCGCATGGCGCGATTGTCGATATTGCCAGCAATCCGGAACGGGAGGCAGCCTTCGCCGATTCCGTCGGCATCGCCTTGCTCGTGGTCCTGCAAACGCTTTCGCCGGCTGAACGCGTCGCCTTCGTGCTGCACGACATGTTCGATCTCCCGTTCGAAGAAATTGCTGCAGTCATCGGGCGAAGTGCTGCCGCCACCCGGCAGCTTGCCAGCCGCGCCCGGCGCAGGGTGCAGGGGCAACCGGAAACGCCTGATGTCGACCTTACGCGCAAGCGGAGCATTGCCGAGGCTTTCCTCCTCGCCTCGCGCAACGGCGATCTGGCAGGGCTGATTGCAGTGCTCACGCCGGATGCGGTCTTCCGGCCGGATGCGGCTGCGATCCAGCTCGGGGATGTCACTCCGCTTCGCGGCGCGCAAGCCGTCGCCGAAAACTTCAAGGGACGGGCGACGTCAGCGAAAGCTGCACTTGTCGATGGCGAAATCGGTCTTGTTGTCTTCATCCACGGGCAGTTGCGCGTTGTGCTGGCGCTGGGCTTCGAGGGCGACAGGATCTCGACGGTCGATGCGATCGCCGATCCGGATCATCTGCGCGATATCGGCTATTCGATCTTCGAAGGCTGACGATCACATCGCTAAGTCTTTCCCACAAGGGGGCGAAGGCCGGTCGCCAGTCCCGAAAGCAGATCGAAAGAGGGCGATTCCGTCCATATAATAAATCGCCAATATCAAGCGGTTCGCGTTATTCCTTGATTTCTGTCAAGGCGAGGATTGTCGAATACGGCTACTTATTCGGCGCGGACCGGATCGAATCTGTCCCGTCGATATCATGCCTTTCCGGGTTTTCGCCCATCAAGATTTTTCACCTGTGGTTTGTGCTCCGGAGGAAACGTAGTGCTCATACGAGAGACCTTCCTGGCATGCTGTCTTTTCTTCCTGGGAGCAAGCATGGCCCCTGCCCAGGAAGCCAAGGCCTATCCGGATGACATGGCGGAGCGCGTTCAAGCCTGTACCCCGTGCCACGGTGTGGAAGGGAAGGGCACGAACGACCCCTATTTCCCGCGACTTGCGGGTAAGCCTGCGGGATATCTCCATAACCAGCTGGAAGCCTTCAAATCGGGCAGGCGCAAGTACCCGCCGATGAACTATCTGCTCGCCTATTTGACGGACGACTACCTGCGGCAGTTTGCCGAGTATTTCGCCGACCAGCGGCCGGCTCTGCCCGAAAAGTCCCCACCTGACGTCAGTCAGGCGGTGCTCGATCACGGGCATGCGCTTGTCACGCAGGGCGACCTCGACCGCTCGATTCCGGCCTGCGTCAGCTGTCACGGCGGTGCCCTGACGGGGCAGTCACCCGGGATCCCCGGACTTCTCGGATTGCGGGCCAGCTATATAAGCGCACAACTCGGCGGATGGCGCTACGGTACGCGAACGGCAATCGCGCCTGACTGCATGCAGCTTGTGGCCGGGCACCTTACGGAGGACGATGTGCGTGCCGTCGCCGCCTATCTCGCCAATCAGCCCCAGCCAGCAGATCCCGCGCCGTCTCCTGCCGGATCCTATTCTCTGCCTTTTGCATGCGGCAGCCAGCCGGAGGGCAATAAGCCATGAGCGCGCATCCGAGAATTTTGCCCGCCCTTGCCCTGTCGTCGATGGTGGCGTTCGTCGCGGCGCTTTCCCCGGTCGCAGCACAGTCCCCGCAGGACGCTTCCTCCGATGTGGTCAAAAAGGGGGAATATCTCGCGCGCGCCGGAGACTGCGTTGCATGCCATACGGCGCCCGACGGAAAGCTCTTTTCAGGCGGGCGCGCCATGCCGACGCCGTTCGGCACGCTTTATACATCGAACATCACGCCGGACGAGACGGGCATCGGCCGATGGTCTGCCGACGACTTCTACAACACGATGCATCATGGCCGTTATCCGGACGGGGGGCTGCTTTATCCCGCGATGCCGTTTGCCTCCTATACCAAGGTTACCCGCGAAGACAGTGATGCGATCTTCGCCTATCTGAAGACGATCACGCCGGTGCATCAACCGAACCGTCCGCATGAGCTCGACTTTCCCTATAACAACCGCTCTCTCATTCTCGGGTGGCGGACGCTGTTCTTCAAGGAAGGCGAGTTCACGCCGGATGCCAAACAGTCAGAGGAGTGGAACCGGGGGGCCTATCTGGTCGAAGGGCTCGGACATTGCGGCATGTGCCATACGCCGATCAACGCGCTTGGCGGAAGCCGTGAATCGGAAGCCTTCCAGGGCGGACTAATTCCGATGCAGGACTGGTATGCGCCATCGCTGACCTCCAACAAGGAGGCCGGGCTTGGCGACTGGTCGATCGAGGAGATCTCCGATCTCCTGCAGAAAGGTATCTCGACGCGGGGCGCTGTCTACGGCCCGATGGCGGAGGTGGTCTTCAATAGTCTCCAGTACATGACGGACGAAGACATCCGCGCCATGGCCGTCTACCTGAAGAGCATCGCGCAGGACCAACCCACACCGCCTCGCTCCTCCGTCAGGACGGAAGAGGCGAGTCTTCTGATCAGTCTCGGCAAATCAGTCTATGACAAGCAGTGCGCCAGCTGTCATGGCGCCCAGGGCGAAGGCCGACCGCCGCATTATCCGCTGCTCGCCGGCAATCAGTCGATCCAGATGGAATCGGCAGTCAACGGCATCCGCATGGTGCTCAATGGCGGCTATCCGCCTGCGACCGAAAAGAACCCCATGCCGCACGGCATGCCGCCCTTTGCGGTAACACTTTCGGACGACGAGGTGGCGGCCGTCGTCTCCTACATCCGGACCGCATGGGGTAATCGCGGCACGCCGGTCACTGCCGCCGAGGCGAACAAACTTCGTTCTGCTCCACTTCAATGAGGACGCCATGATCAATTCGGAAGATCCAGCAGACGCTCCTGACAACGCCTTGGTCGAACAGATCGTCGCCGAGGGACCACACGGCGCCCTTGCCGTAGCGGGGATAGCGACCGCGATCGTCGTCCTCATGTGGATACTTTTCTATCTGCTCGTGTTCGTGCCCAGGAGCGGCTGATGACCGATATGCATAATCAGGCAGCGGCAGTCTCGGAGCGTGTCGAACGGCGCTGGGCGACAGTTGCAGTCCTCATCATCGTCTTTCTCGCGGGAATGGCAGCTTTCGCAGGCATTCACAATGCAACGATGCCGCAGGCGACCGTCGAGACCATCGATCCCACGACGATCCATCTCGCAGGCGAATTCATCGAGTCCAATCTCGGGAGCGCTGTCGAGCCTGACGGCTCGGTGACGGTTCGGGCGATCGGCCAGCAATATTCCTTCTCGCCGCCCTGTATCGTCGTGCCGGCCGCGACGCCGATCACCTTCCGCGCCACCAGCGCCGACGTCGTGCACGGCTTCCTCATTCAGGGCACCAACATCAATACGATGCTCGTACCGGGTTACGTGTCGATCCAGAAGGCAAGCTTTGCAGCCCCCGGCGACCACCTGATGCCCTGCCAGGAGTTCTGCAGTGTCGGTCATGAGGGCATGTGGGCAAGGGTGAAGGTCGTGGACAAGCAACAGTTCCTCTCGGAAATGGCGGACAAGAGGAGGCTTTCCTGTGCTCCATAATCGCAGATTGATCCTTGCGCATTTCTGGCTCGCCTTTGCGGTTTTCGGATTGGCGCTGTTGCTCGGTGCCTGGCAGATGTATGTCCGCAGCCCGTTGTCTCCCTGGGTCAACAATCCGGAATGGTATTATCGCTCGCTGACGGCGCATGGCACTGTCATGGGTTATGTATTCCCGACCCTTGTGGCGATGGCCTTCGGTTATGCGATCAGCGAGTCTTCCCTGAAGCAGAACCTGGTTGGTGTGCGCTGGGCATGGGCAGGGTTCTGGCTGATTGCCGTCGGCTCCGTCATCGCGATGATTCCGGTAGCCCTGGGCATGGCTTCCGTTCTTTATACATTCTATCCGCCGCTGATCGGCAATCCGTTCTACTATATCGGCGTCGTGATGGTCGTCGTCGGTTCCTGGATCTGGGTGGCATTGATGTCCGTCAATCTGGGCATCTGGAAAAAGGCCAATCCGGGCGCTCCGGTCCCGCTGGCGATGTTTGCCAATGTCGCAGGCTCCTATCTTTGGGGCTGGACTGCGGTCGGTGCGGCGCTCGAACTTCTGCTGCAGATCATTCCCGTAGCGTTGGGCTTCAAGTCGACGATCGATGCAGGTCTTGCTCGCGTGTTCTTCTCGTGGACATTGCACGCCATCGTCTACTTCTGGCTGATGCCGACCTATATCGCCTATTACACGATCGTGCCGCGGTCGATCGGCGGGCGGATCTACAGCGATACGATGGCGCGGATTTCCTTCATCCTGTTCCTGGTCGTCGCAATGCCGATCGGCATCCACCACGCGTTTGCCGATCCGCAGGTCGGCGCAGGCTTCAAGTTCATCCACTCCGCTTTCACCGCGCTCGTTGCGCTTCCGACACTCTTGACCGTCTTTACCATCTGCGCGTCGATAGAGATCGCCGCCCGCGCGCGCGGCGGCCGTGGCATGTTCGGCTGGCTGAAGGTCCTGCCGTGGCGCAACCCCATGATGCTGGCTGTGACATTCTCCTTCATCATGCTCGGTTTCGGCGGGGCGGGCGGGCTCATCAACATGAGCTACCAGCTCGACGCGTCGATCCACAATACGCAGTGGATAACAGGGCACTTCCACCTCATCTTCGGCGGCGCCATCGTCATCATGTATTTTGCGATCGCCTATGATCTCTGGCCCCATTTGACCGGTCGACAGATCGTCAGCCTCGGGCTCGTCAGGCTGCAGCTCTGGCTCTGGTTCATCGGGATGATCGTGACGACATTTCCCTGGCACTATGTCGGCATTCTCGGCATGCCACGTCGAATGTCTTTCTTCGACTATACCGATCCGGCGCTCGCCAACGAGGCCCTATCGGTCGTGTTCTCTGTCTTCGGCGGGTTCATTCTTGTCGCGGCGGGAATTCTCTTCATTGCCATTCTGGTCCGCACGCAGTTTTCGGTGCGGCAAGAGCCCGAGGAATATCGCTTCGCGGTCGCCGTCCATCCGCTGACCAGGGTGCCCGCTGCGCTCAACAGCTACGGTCTCTGGATCGCTCTGATGATCGGGCTGACCATTACGAATTACGGATATCCAATCCTTCAGCTCGCCGTGCGTGACGATACATCTGTGCCCGCAGTCTATGTGGGAGAACGATGATGCCTCGCGAAAAGATGATCAGCTTCCGCAATCGCTGGACGGTCACGAGCGTGACCGTCACCGCGGGCATCTTTGTCGTAGCAGCAGGTTTGGGCTTTGTGCTGCTGCCGCGCCTGGAGGCAGGAGGTCAGGTAGCGGGCATCTGGGATTCCATCTGTCGGGCCGCGGGATTGCCGCGGCCGGGAACGCCTTCCGAAACGATCACGCCGGATTATAAGACATCCCTGGTCAAGATCGCGACGGCGGTGCCGAGAAAGCGGGACGAAGAGGCGATCGGGCGGGGCGCTACACTGGCCCAGCAATGCGCGATCTGTCACGGCCCCACGGGCGTCAGTCGTGCCGACTCTCCCAACCTTGCGGGACAATACGCAAGCGTCGTCTACAAGCAGCTTCGTGACTTCAAGGACGGTGTGCGTGTCAACGCCGTCATGAGTCCGTTTGCCGTGAAGCTGACCGAGCAGGACATGCAGGATCTGGCGGCCTATTATTCCTACCTGCCGCGCCTTCCAGGCTTTCATCCGTCAGGCAGCAATCCTGTGCCGCGGATCGTCGCGAGCGGCGCGCCGACGCGCGGCATTGCGCCTTGCGGTTCTTGCCATGGCAGCATCGAGAACAAGCTCGGCAGCCCTTGGCTCGAGGGTCAGTCGGAACTGTATCTGAAGACCCAGCTTCTGGCCTTTATATCCGGCTCACGGCAGAACGACATCAGCAGCCAGATGCGCAATGTCGCTCGCGCTATGACGCCGGAGGAAATCGACCAGGCAGCCCAATACTATGCCAATAAGGAGCCACTGGCGGCCGAATGACCCGTCCGATGGCGGCCGAATGACCCGTCCGAATAGTGCTTAATGGCTGCGCCAGCCCATCAACTTTTCGATGCGCTCGGCGGAACTGCGTACCTGTGCGGTATAGTGGCTTTCGTCGGAAAAGGCTTTCTGCTCCGGCAGCACGATGGAAATGGTGGCGACGCATTGACCTTCACGATCGCAAATCGGCGAGGCGATGCAGGCAACCGCATAATCGGATTCGCCTGCCTGGATCGAGAGGCGCGATTCAAAGGCTTTTCCGGCGGATTCCGATAGTGTTGCGGGATCGATCTCTGCGCGGCCCGTTGGCGAGGAGCGGGCACAGCGCTTAAAGAGCTCGACCCGCTCGTCTTCCTGCAGGTGCCCGACCAACAGACGGCCAGATGCAGTCCAGTTGAGCGGCACACGAGTACCGACGCGGGAGGCGACCTGGAAATGACTGGGGCCATCGGCCATGGCCAGAACCAGCATGAAATCGCCGTCACGGCCGCAGACCTGAACGGTTTCGCCGGCCTGGCGGCAAAGGTCATGCATCTCATGCGTCGCGACACTCATGAAATCGAGCGACCGCGCATAGGCGAGGCCGTAATGGTAGAGCCGCGAGCCGAGCCAGATCGACCCGTCGGACTGCCGCGTCAGCATATTCTTTTCGACCAGATCGTCGACGATGACATAGACGGTAGAAAGCGGTGCCTTTACTGCCTTGGCGATGGCGTAGACGCCGGCCGGCGATCCCGTCTCGTAGAGATGGTCGATCACCTGCAGCGCGCGATCGATGCCGCTGACGCGTGCACGGCGCGCGCCCTTGGCGCCGGTCCCTTCGGCCGGGTCTTCATCTTCGGAGTGGATTGCGGGGGATGTCTTTCCGTCCAATTCAACATACCTCTGATATCATGCGAACCTGTTACATTACTATGGCATAGCCGTCCGCGAAGCAAATCGCAAAATTTCTGGATATGAAATCTTCGGTGGCTGCCGCAGACGGGCATCGGGTGCCGTCATGGGACGTGCTGTAATTGCAGGCGACAGATCCATCTGCGGGCGCCCCATCACGCATCGGCGGTGCCGCAGACGGAACAACAAGCCGCAGCTTGAGTTTTCGTCCCATCAGCGATACCGGCTGATCGGATGTCGGCCAAGTCTCCTGCCAGACATCGCGGTCAGCAGTGGCAAGCCGACGCCCCTTTTGCGGCTTGCCGAGCCACCGCCGGTGGGCGTTGTCAGAGAATGGCGCCCCCGGCGGCGAGCGTCTCAAGGTCGCGGGATGAATTACTGAGAATCGATTTAGATGTGAGCAATCACGACATCGCAAGGGCTGCCGCCTGATAGCGGCAGCCCGTCTGGGAACAGGGCTTATCCCCAGTGCCGATCGGGCCTTGTGGGGCCAGTGGTCAGGTCAGCCGAAGCAGGGCATCGCCGGCAGATTGGCGCGGCTGGCAAAGGACCCGATCATTTCGCTCACCGTGGAGGGACGCGGCTCGCGTTTGTGTGCGGCCGTCTCAAGGAGTTGCTTGAAATCTTCAAGCTTCACGCCGTCGGCGCGGAGCACCATGGCGATCAGCGGGTCGCGAAGGGCTTCGGAAATGGTCAAATCTTCTCTGGTCTTTCTCATGGTACGGTCCTCCTTTCGTGGGCGGTCGCCCGTGTTCCACTCCCGTTGCCAAGTGCTCCTGGCATTGACTTCTGCGAAGAGTGGTGTTACCGGTAAGTAACAATGCATTTGTTACCGATCGGTCACATCGATGTCAAGGACTTCGTCCGCGAAAAAATCAGAATCATTGAATGAAATCTCCGTAGCTGCTTCAGATGATCGAATCCCTCCCAGGGAACGTATCGTCTCGACAGCGTCGGAGCTTTTCCGTGAGCGCGGCATTCGCGGCATTGGCGTCGATGCCATTGCGGATGCGGCTGCAACCAACAAGATGACGCTCTACAGGCATTTCGGCTCCAAGGATGAGCTGGTCTGCGAGACACTGCGCCGCGCCTCCGAAAAGGCCGAGAAGATCTGGCGCGATCTCGAGGCCGCACACCCGGGCGACGCACGCGGCCAGTTGCTTGCCTGGGTCGAGGACAGAGCTCACTGTCTGAACGGCGAGCCCGCCGGTTGCGATCTCGCCAACGCTGCCATCGAATTGAAGGGCGAAGGCCATCCGGCGCACGAGTTGATCGAGCGTCACAAGGCGATGCAGCGCAACCGTCTTGCGGCCCTTTGTATGGCTGCCGGTTCGCGCGAGCCGGAACTGCTCGCCGATACGCTGACACTGCTGCTTGAGGGTGCGCGTGTTACCCGTCAGGCCATGGCGGATGGCGGCTGCTCTTGCCATTTTGAAAAAGCCTGCAACGTGGCGATCTCCGCTTTCGGCTGATATTGTCGCAGCCAGGGAACCTTAGGGGTTGCATGGCCGTTCTGCTGATCTGGGGGCAATCTGGAGGCAGAGATGAATTACACCTATCTCCGGCACCTATATGCCAGACGCGCCGAGCTTGAAGCCAAACTCGAACTGCACGATGCACGCTATTGCTTTGGCGAAGAGGAAGTGGACGACGGTACGCAAATCGATCTGAGGCAGCGTATCGAGGAAATCTCTGAGGAGATCGCGGCGCTGGAGCATACTCCAGGTTAGCCGTTGCCGGCACTCAGGACGGAAATTGTCCGTTCGTCGAATTTTCCGTCGTAGAAATGATCGATCGCCTTGTGAAAGGGCGAGCCGTGATCGCTGACCGCGGCAAACAGCGTCATGGAGGAGCGAAGCTTCAGATCATCCGGGGAGCCCATGATATCGTGCGCGCTGCGATCCTTGACGGAGAGGATTGCCTCGACGCAGCGCAAAAGGCGGCTGCCGAGGATGGGGTCAGCGAGGTAGGCCGAGGCTTCTTCTGCCGAGCGAATGGCATATTTCTCCGCCATTGAAGACGTTCCAAGACCGGCGATCTGCGGGAAGATGAACCACATCCAGTGGGAGCGCTTGCGACCGGCTTCCAGCTCCGCAAGAGCCTGCTTGTATATGCCGTTCTGCGCTTCGATGAAGCGGTGAAGGTCGTAATCCAAGTCGCCGGCCATGGTTCTTTCCTTTCCTATGCTTGAAATGCACGTCAGACGAAAGATTCCATGCCCGGCGAAAATCGCCTGCCCTTAGCAGACCTTGTCTGCGTAGGGGCTCGTTTCACGGCAATGGCCGTAGCGCTGGTGGTGTGGCACCAGACTATCACCCGGAGGCGCTTGCTCTTCAATAGCCGAAGTCGTCATCGGATCGGTCGCTGATGTCTGTGCCGACGGTGCTGTGAAGCCTACAAAGCTCAGCAGTACGAGGGCGCCCACGACCACGATCCGCTCCAGGACCGACAGCTTCTGTGCGCTGACGTGGTCGGCGTAATCGCGTTCAGCTTCGCCGTAACTCACGTCCTCCTTCACATGCTGGTGCACCATATCCTGGTGACCGGAGGTCCAAGTTTCAGATTGTGTCATTTCAAGTCTCCTGCAATGCACCGGGATACGGCTTGGGAAGGCAAGCTAATGGCATGCCGATCCGGCTCCCGCGTGCAGCACCGCATGTGTGTCTTAACTGCAGTAAATTGAAGAGCGCTAAATCAAACTCAGTGTTCACAAAATCGTACTAATCATCGTGAAAAGCCGTGCAAGGGCTGGTCCTGCCAAATGATAGGAGGTAAATCCTGTTCGATATCCACAGGACTTTCCCCATGACCCCTGCTTTCGGTGCGATGTCTATCGCTCAGCTTTCCCTACTCATTCAGAGCGGCGAGGTCGATCCTGTGGATGTCGCGGACGCGATTTTCGACGGGATCGAGCAATATGCCGACAAGGCGGTCTTTACGGTATTGTTGCGCGAGCGGGCGATGCGGGAGGCTCATGCTTCCTCCAGGCGTATACGTGACGGCCGCTCGCTCGGTGCACTCGACGGGATTCCGATTGCCTGGAAAGATCTTTTCGATATCGAGGGCATGCCGACCACGGCCGGTTCGGTGGTCCTGACAGACGACGCACCCGCGAAGCACGACGCGGCCATCGTCACGCTGCTCAAGAATGCCGGCATGCTGGCGGTCGGTCGCACCAATATGAGCGAATTCGCTTTCTCCGGACTCGGCATCAATCCGCACTACGGTACGCCGGAAAATCCCCATAGCAAGGATGAACCGCGCATTCCCGGCGGGTCGTCCTCCGGTGCGGGCGTGGCGGTGGCCGCAGGCCTTGTACCGGTTGCGATGGGCACGGATACGGGCGGCTCGGTGCGTATTCCCGCCGCCCTGAACGGCATCGTCGGTTACAAGGCAACGCGCGGGCGCTATGCCATGGAAGGCGTCTATCCGCTGGCGACGAGCCTCGATTCGCTCGGCCCGCTCTGCCGGTCCGTCCAGGACGCGATATGGATCGATGCCGCCATGCGTGGTCTGACCGCCCCGATCATTACCCGGCAGTCGCTGAAAGGCATCGATATCGTCATACCCAGGAATGTCGTGCTCGATGGTCTGGGGCCTGATGTCGCCGAAGCCTTCGAAGGCGGTGTCGAGCGACTGCGTTCTGCCGGCGCGCTTATCAGTTCGATCGAAATCCCGGCTTTCGACGAAATCATCTCGCTGATGGCAAAACATGGCGCGCTCGTGACTGCTGAAGCCTTCGCTCTCCATCGCGAAAGGCTTGCAGGGCCGGAGGCCGCGCGCATGGATCATCGCGTCGTCATGCGCACCCGTCTCGGCGAAAAGACCAGCATGCCCGACTATATCGCCATTCTTGCTGCACGCGCCCGGTTGATCGCCGATACCGAGCGACTGATCGGCAATCGCCTGGTCGCCTTCCCTTCGGTTGCCCATGTCGCGCCGCCGATTGCCGCACTGGAGCGTGACGACGAGCTTTTCGTTGCCACCAATGGCAAGACACTGCGCAATACGGCGCTCGGCAATTTCCTGGATTGGTGCGGCGTTTCCATCCCCTGCGGCAAGGGCGAGGCGGATATGCCGGCCGGCTTCCTTCTCTCGGCTCCGGCTAATCGCGACGATGCACTTCTCGCGGTTTCGCTGGCGGCGGAAGCTATCATTCGCGGTGACCGAATCTAGGTGATTGCGGGCTTGAAGCCGCGCATCATTCTTGCCAATGTCGTCCCGAGGAAATGGGAGGAGTTGAAAGATGCAGGCTTTGCAGAACGGCCGGTTTGCGGTTTCCACGTGGTCGCTTCATCGGATGCTGGGTGCAACCTACCCCTATGGTCCCGATCCGCAGAAAAGTGCAGCACGCCAGGAACCCTATGGGCAGGGCACTGTCAGCCTGCTCGAAGTACCCGGCATGCTCGCCGAGCGCGGACTTGGTCGGCTGGAGGTCTGCTCGTTCCATCTGCCGAGCCTTGATGCTGGCTACCTCTCGGAATTCCGTGATGCGCTGAAGGCCTCCAACATTCTCTTCCAGACACTGCTCGTGGAAGACGGCGACCCCAGCAATCCCGAGACGGCGGAGCGCGACATAGGCTGGATTGCCGGCTGGATCGAAATCGCCAAGTCTCTCGGCGCCGAGCGCATTCGCGTTATCGCCGGCAAGCAGGCGCCGAACGAGGAGAATCTGGCGCGGTCCGCGCGGCACCTGAAATGGCTGGCCGGGCAGGCGACGGGAAGCGGCGTGCGTGTTGTCACCGAAAACTGGTTCGCGCTGCTGCCCTCGCCGAAGGAAATGAACTGGCTGCTCGACGAACTCGACGGCAAGGTCGGCCTCAACGGTGATCTCGGAAACTGGGCGGCACCCGCCAAATACGAAGGGCTGGCCAATATCATGCGCCGCGCCGAAATCTGCCATGCCAAGGCCGACTACAACGCTTCCGGGCTTGATGCTGCAGACTACCGCCATTGCCTGGAAATGTGCGAGAAGGCCGGCTATGCCGGGCCCTACACGCTGATCTACGATTCACCGTTCTTTGCGGATGAGTGGGACGGCATCCTGCTGCAGAAGAAGTTCATCGAGGAATTCCTTGCCGACGCTCCCGCGCGTCGAACCGCCTAGTTTCGCTCCAGCCTGTTCTTCTCCCGCTTGCGCCAATCCTTGGGCGTCTCGCCCGCATGCTTGAGGAAGAAGCGGGAGAAATAGGCCGGGTCTGCAAAGCCAAGTCGATAGCCGACCTCCCGGACGTTTGCGAGCGTGAAGACGAGTTCACGCTTGGCCTCGTCGATGAGCTTGTTGGCGATCAGGTCGTGAGCCGTCTTTCCGGTCATCGAGCGAACGATGCGATTGAGATGGGTCGGCGAGACGGCGATTTCCCTGGCATAGAATGAAGCGGGTCTGTGTGAGCGGAAATGCTGCTGGATGAGGCCTGTCAACTGCTCCATCCGCCGTTCGTTTTCATCAGCGGGAAACCGGCTGACATTCTCCTGATGGGAAATCCTGGCCGTTAGCCGTAGCGCGATCGCGACATAGGAGGCGAGAAGTTCGCTGCGGCCGCTGCGGTCGTGTCGATATTCTTCGCCGAGCCGCTTCAAGCTCTGCATGAGATAAGCTGCGTCGGGATCTTGAGGATCGAGCGCCGTGAGATGCGGGACGGCGAGCCACTCGCCGAGCAGGCTGCGGTCGCCGGGAAGGTGGCTGAGATTGGCGCTCAGCATGGTGACGACAAGACCATCGATATCACGCGAAAAACGAAAGCCATGGTCGAGACCGGGAGGAACCGTGACAACCGCAGGCGGCTGGATGGCGTGGCTCTGCTCGCCGAAAATAGCATCGCCTTCGCCAGCGTCGATGTACAATATCTGAAAGAAGCTCGCGTGCCGGTGCAATTTGATCTCCCAACGGTGCAGACTGCTGCGCGAGGGAATCGTTTCGCAGTGAAGCCAGAAGTCGGGTTCCTTGCCCGATATCTCGCCGTAGAGCTCATAGGTCGGCACATGTCTCGTCATGGGTTTCCTTCCGTTCCCATGTTCGTTTTGTGCAATTATTCGGTGGGAAAGTCCATTGCTGCGGGAAGGGCTAAAGGTCACAGTTTGCCAAAAGCCAATTGCGTGGAGGAAACAATTGCGCACCCAAATCGCCATCATTGGTTCAGGCCCCTCGGGCCTGCTGCTGGGTCAGCTGCTGACGGAAGCCGGCATCGACAACATCATTCTCGATCGGGTCGGCAAGGACTACATTCTCGGCCGCGTTCGGGCAGGGGTGTTGGAAGAGGGCACCGTCCGTCTTCTTGATGAGGCCCGCTCGGCTGCCAGGCTGCATGCTGAAGGCTTGCCGCATGACGGCTTTTCACTGGCTTTCGACGGACGCGATCACCGCATCGATCTCTATGGCCTGACCGGCGGCAAGCGCGTCACGGTCTACGGCCAGACCGAGGTGACCCGTGACCTGATGGAGCGGCGCGAGGCAAGTGGTGCTGCGACGATTTATGACGCCGCCAATGTCGTGCCACACGATTTCGCGGGTGGTTCTTCCTTCGTAAGCTACGAGAAGGATGGTGTCACTCACCGTGTCAACTGTGATTTCATCGCCGGCTGCGACGGCTTCCACGGCCCAAGCCGCAAGGCGGTTCCGGAGAAAGCGATCACCACCTTCGAAAAGATCTACCCCTTCGGCTGGCTCGGTCTGCTCGCCGATGTCTCCCCGGTCAATCACGAACTGATCTACGCTAATCATCCGCGCGGTTTCGCGCTCTGTTCCATGCGCTCTGCGACGCGCAGCCGCTATTACATCCAGTGTTCCCTGGACGAGAAGGTCGAAGACTGGAGCGACGAGCGCTTCTGGGACGAGTTACGCCGACGTTTGCCGGCCCATCACGCCGAGGCCCTGAAGACCGCTCCATCCTTCGAAAAGTCGATCGCGCCGCTGCGCTCCTTCGTTGCCGAGCCTATGCGCTTCGGCCACCTGTTCCTTGTCGGCGATGCCGCCCATATCGTGCCGCCGACCGGCGCCAAGGGGCTGAACCTTGCTGCGAGCGACGTGCATTACCTGTTCGAAGGACTGATGGAATTCTACGACGATCGTTCGGGAGCCGGTCTCGAAGCATATTCGCGGAGAGCGCTTGCCCGCATCTGGAAGGCTGTACGCTTTTCTTGGTGGATGACGACGATGATGCATCGTTTTCCCGATACTGGCGATTTCGATCAGAAGATCCAGGAGGCGGAACTCGACTATCTGACCCATTCGCGTGCCGCCTCGACAGCGCTTGCGGAAAACTATGTCGGATTGCCGTTCTGACGGGCACGTGAAGGCCCATTGCCTGCCGCATGGTGCTCTGAGTGAAGCGTCATTCCGCGCCACACGCGGATTGAAAATACCGCAAAATATCGTCGAGAATCCTGGTTATCTGTGCAAGAAATCAACAGCCAAGAAAGCAGGATCGCCAACAGGCTGAAGCTGCAACCCGGATGATTGCCAAGCAGATGCTGCTGGCCCGATTTGACGATTAATGGGGGTCGCATGAACGCCGATACCAATACGCAGCTACGACGCTATCGCATCGCCTCCGTTCCCGGCGACGGTATCGGCCCCGAAGTCATCGCTGCCGGCCTTGAAGTGCTTGAAGTGCTGGCCGCCCGCAGCGGTGCCTTTGCGCTCGACGTCGATCACCATGACTGGGGCAGCGAACGCTATCGCAGGACCGGCGCGTTCATGCCGGACAATGCTTTGTCTCTGTTGAAAGAGACTGACGCGATTTATTTCGGCGCCGTCGGCGCACCCGACGTGCCGGACCACATCACGCTCTGGGGTTTGCGCCTGCCAATCTGCCAGCGTCTGGACCAATATGCCAATATCCGCCCGACGCGCATCTTTCCGGGCGTGAAAAGCCCGCTGAGGGGCGTGGAGGAAGGCGATCTCGACTGGCTGATCGTGCGCGAAAATTCCGAGGGGGAATATTCCGGCCATGGCGGCCGTGCGCATATCGGCCTGCCGGAGGAAGTGGCGACCGAAACCTCGATTTTCACGCGCCGGGGCGTCGAGCGCATCATGCGTTTTGCCTTCGGCGAGGCGCAGAAGCGTCCGCGCAAGCTTCTGACCGTCGTCACAAAGTCAAACGCCCAGCGTCACGGTTTGGTGCTGTGGGATGAGATCGCCGCCGAGGTAGCCGGGGACTTTCCCGACGTGACCTGGGATAAGGAACTGGTTGATGCCATGACCTTCCGCATGGTCGCAAAACCAAAGAGCATCGACACAGTCGTTGCAACCAACCTGCATGCCGACATCTTATCCGACCTTGCGGCCGCACTTGCCGGCTCGCTTGGTATCGCACCGACCGGCAATGTCGATCCCGAGCGCCGCTTTCCGTCGATGTTCGAGCCGATTCACGGTTCGGCTTTCGATATTACCGGCAAGGGTATCGCCAATCCGGTCGGAAGTTTCTGGACGGCATCGCTGATGCTGGAACATCTCGGCGAAGCGGCCGCGGCAAAGATACTGATCTCGGCGGTGGAACAGGTCTGTGCCGCTGGCATTCTCACACCAGACCTCGGTGGCAGGGCCACCACGGCGGATGTGACACGCGCCGTTTGCGAGGCTGTGCGAGGATCGAATTTCGCCCCTGGTGACGAGACTATCCCGACCGTCTGATCCGCGTCGGCCGCATCTTCCGGGTTGCCGTGGCTCTCGAATTCGGCATTCATCGGTATCGATGAGGGACTCATTTCGATGGCGGTCGCTCCTTTCGGCGACGTGAAGCAGTCCGGCATCCACCGGGAAAGTTCGAAATGCGGCGTCGAAGAGTTCCTCGAAGTCAAATATACGGCTATTGGTGGTCTGGCGAACTGAGGAGAATGCCATGAGTGCAGCTGACATCGAAGGCTTTGCAGCCCGGATCCGGAACCATGAAAGCCGGATGATCTCCGCCTGGGTGGGCATTCCCGATCCGCTGCTGGTCAATCACCTGGCACAGGAAGCCTTCGATGCCGTCGTCCTCGACATGCAGCACGGCATGTGGGACCTGCCGTCTGCAGCGGCTGCAGTCAGCCATGTGCGTATTGCCGGCAAGCCGGCGCTCGCCCGTATTCCGGTCGGCGATTTCGCCTCTGCCTCGCGCCTGCTCGATGCCGGCGCGTCCGGCATCATCGCGCCGATGATCAATTCGGCCGAGGATGCGAAGGCCTTCGTTAAGACCACAAAATACCCGCCGGCCGGCGAGCGCAGCTGGGGTCCCTCTTTGGCGCTCAATCATACCGGCCTCTCGGCGGACGACTATCTCAAGAACGCCAATGACCTGACGGTCGCAATCGCCATGATCGAGACGCGCGCGGCGCTGGATGCAATCGATGATATCCTCGGCGTCGCCGGCGTCGACGGCATCTTCATCGGTCCCTCGGACCTTTCCATCGCGCTCTCCCATGGCGATCAGGTCGCACCGAATGCGGCTGAGATCGACAGCGCCATGCAGCACGCAGTTGCGCGTTGCCGCGCGCATGGAAAATTCGCCTGCGCTTTTGCCGGTGACGGCGAGCGTGCAGGCGAGCTTCTGAAATTCGGCTTCGCCTTCGTCATCGCCGGAGCGGAAACCGCTCAATTGCGATCCGGTGCGCGCAGGGCGATCAACGCGGCCAGGAAGATTGCTTCCGCCGGTTGACCCTCCGAAACCCCAACGGAGTTGGCATGTTGCATATCGTTAGACGTTGCCGGCTTATTGCCCAGCCCGCGCTCGGCCACGCAATATCGGCGTTAGGCGATCATGTAACCGCCATCGATAGGCATCGAGATGCCGTTGACCATCGCGGCTTCGTCCGACAGTAGGAACAGGATCACCTCGGCCACGTCCTCGGGCTCCGCGAACCTGCCGACCGGGATGCGCTGTTGCATTCCCGCCGCCTTTTCGGGATCGCTCCAGGCCTTGATCGCCATTGGCGTCAAGGTCACCGTGGGGTGCACGCCATTTACCCGGATCCCTTGTGGCGCAAGCTCCTTGGCCATGACACGCGTCAGGCCGTCCAGGCCGCCCTTCGAAGCGCAATAGGCCGCATGATCGGGGATGCCGACGAAGGCCGCGACGGAGGACACGTTGACGATGGCGCCGTGGCGACCGTCTTCGATCAAGGATCGTGCATATTCCTGTGCCACGATCATTGGAGCGCGTGTGTTGACTGCAATCAGGTGGTCAAACGCCTCGACTGTGGTTTCGAGGAAGGACTGCAGTTCGGTCGTTCCCGCGCAACTGATGAGGAAGTCCGCTGGAAGTGCGGCGCGCGCCGCCTCCCGAGTGGCGTTTGCGTCGGCAAGATCAACCTGAATGGCCTGGCAGCCTAAGTCCTCACGGAGCGAAACGACGTCATCAGCACTTCTTGTCAGTGCCGCGACCTTGGCGCCGCGTTTGACCAATATCTCTGCGACAACGCGGCCGATACCCTTGCCGGCGCCGGTGACGATTACTTTCTTACCTTCGAAATTCATATGCTCCTCGCCTTACAATCGCTGTCCCGTTGCCTGATCAAAGATGTGAACGCGGCGGGGATCAATATGAAAATGCAGCACCTTGCCGGGTGTGACTTCGATACGCTCGCGGATGAGGGCATCGATCGGTACTCCGCCGACGCGGCCGAAGATCAGCGTTTCGGAACCTGTTGGCTCGTAGACCGACACCTCAACCGGAATACCGTCTTCGGCGATGGTGATGTGCTCGGGACGAATGCCATAGGTTACGGGCTTTCCATCTTCGGCATTTAGGCTTCCGACGGGAAGGACAACGCCCTGATCGGTGACGACGACCTGTTTGCCTTCCCGGGTTGCGACCTTGCCTTGAAGAAAGTTCATTGACGGGCTGCCGATGAAACCGGCTACGAAGAGATTGGCCGGAAAGTCATAGAGATCGAGTGGCTTGCCGACCTGCTCCACCCTTCCGTCGCGCATGACGACGATCTTGTTCGCCATGGTCATCGCTTCGATCTGGTCATGCGTCACATAGACGGTCGTCGTCTTCAGGCGCTGGTGCAGCTCCTTGATTTCGACGCGCATGGTAACGCGAAGCTTGGCATCGAGGTTGGAAAGCGGTTCATCGAACAGAAAGACCTGAGGGTCGCGGACGATCGCCCGGCCCATGGCGACGCGCTGTCGCTGACCGCCCGACAGCTGCTTCGGATAACGGTCCAGATAACGCGTCAGATCAAGGATCTCGGCCGCCTTGCCGACCTTCTCGGCGATTTCCGATTTCGGACGCTTCGCCATTTTCAGCGGAAAGCCCATGTTCTCGGCGACTGTCTTGTGAGGATAGAGCGCGTAGCTCTGGAAGACCATGGCAATGTCGCGTTCCTTCGGCGGAGCATTGGTGACCACCCGCCCGCCGATCCTGATGTCGCCGCTGCTGACGGTCTCCAGACCGGCGATCATGCGCAGCAGCGTGGATTTACCGCAACCGGAGGGGCCGACCAGAACGACGAATTCACCATCCTCGATATCGACGCTGACGCCGTGCATGACCTGAAGCGCGCCATATCTCTTGGTGACGTCGCTGACCTGTACGTTTGCCAAAGTCGTTTCTCCCTAATCCAGCTCGGCTTGCGTCTTGGTAATGTGCAAATAATTCATCGGCTCACCCCTTCCAGATGATGTAGGCGCCGAGCACGGCAGAAATTGCTGCCGCAAACCACACCGAAAGCCCGAACGGTTCGATGAACCGCATCCAGAGCAGGGAGAGAGCGACCCAGATTACGACCGAAATGAACAGCCTGTCGAACCAGTTCGTCTCGATCGGCAGGAAGCCTGGCTGTCTTTCATTGTTCCGAGAATTCGAGGCCATCCCGCTATCCTTTCACTGCGCCGAAGGTCAGCCCGGCAACGATGTGACGCTGCACCACCGAAAAGACGATGAGGGCCGGGATCAAGGTCAGCATCGAGATCGCTGCCATGATGCCCCAGGCTGTCCCGGTGGTCGTCACGTATTCCGACAGTCCCGTTGTCAGCGTCCGGGCGTTGAAGTTGGTGAGCGTCGCGGCGAGCAGATATTCGTTCCACGCGAACACCCAGGTGAGGATGAGCGTCACTGCAAGGCCCGGACGCGCTAAGGGAAAGACGATGTCGTAGAGCACCATCCACGGGCTTGCACCGTCCATATAGGCGGCCTCGTCCAGTTCCTTCGGAATGCTCTCTACGGTCGGACGCAGTGTCCAGATGGCAAAAGGGAGGTTGAAGGAGCAGTAGACCAGGATCATGCCGAGCCTGGTATCAGCCAGCGAAAAGTCGCCGATCCTGTAGACTTGCGTCAGCAGCAGGAAGAGCGGCAGCAGGAAGACCGCCGGTGGCGCCATGCGGTTGGTGATCGTCCAGAAGAAGATGCTTTCCTTGCCTGCGAGATCGAAACGCGTCAGCGCGTAGCAGGCAAGAAAGCCGAGGGTCGTCACCAGGATCGCGTTCCCCGACGAAATGACCAGCGAGTTGATCATGTATCGCCGCAAGGTCTCGTTCGTCAGCACGTCCTGGTAGTTCTTCCAGAAGAAGCTCCGAAGGACGACGTCAGGCGTGGAAAACAGGTCAAAGGGCTGCTTCAGCGAGATGACGAAGAGCCAGTAGATCGGGAAGAGAGTTGCGAAGCTTATCAGCGTCCACAAGAGAACCGAAAGCCAGGGGTTCTGTCTTCTCATCGCTTCAGCCTTTCTTCGCGCGGGGAGCAATCAGGCCAACATAGAGCAGCCAGCAGACGACGATGGTGAGATAAAGCACGACGACCGAGATCGCTGAGCCGTAGCCGTAGTTCGTTTTCGGAAAAACCTCTCTGAAGATGTGAACGCCGATATAGCGTGTCGACGACCCGGGACCGCCTCCGGTCAGCATCAGGACTTCGTCGACCGTGCGCAGCGCGTCCATGAGTCTGATGAACACCGTGGCCAGCAGGGCAGGGCGGATCAGAGGGAGCGTGATATGCCAGAAGATTTGGCTCTTGCCGGCGCCATCGATCTGCGCCTGCTCGAAGGGATCTGGCGGAAGCGAGACCAAGGCAGCAATCAGGGACAGGGTGACCAGCGGCGTCCAGTGCCAGACGTCCATGATGACGGTGATAGTGAATGCCGCGAGCGCACTCTGGCCGATGTTCAGATCGTAACCGAACCAGCTTCGCAGCAGATATGGGATGATGCCGATCGACGGTGTCGTCATCAGCTTCCAGACCGATCCGACAATGATGGGCGCCATTATCAGAGGAAGGGTGTGGATGGTGCGGAAGAACGCTTTTCCCGGAAAGTCCTTCATCAGCGCCTGCGCGAGTATGTATCCGAGGATCAGTTCGGAAACGACTGCGAAGAACACGAAGGCGATGGTGATGCCGAGCGAAGCAAGGAACTGCTTGTCGAAAACGAGGGTCCGGTAGTTCGAAGCCCAGTTGAAGACCATCAGCGGATTTGCGGCGAAAGGGTTCCACTGGTGAAACGAAACCCAGACAACGTAGATGAAAGGAAAGATGCCGAAGAGCCCGAGGATCAGGATCGTCGGTGACAGCAGCAGCCATCCAAGTTTTTGTGAATGCATCGCCTCATCCTCTTCGGCACCCAACGGGGGCGGCCTCTCAAGTCAAGAAAGGAGCGGGTCGCCAAGCGAAGACGACCCGCCAAGTTGGGGAGGATGACCTATTTGCGATAGCCGAGCGACGTGAGCTCTTCTTCCGTCTTGGCCGCCATCTGGTCGAGCCCTTCGTCGGGCGCGATCTTGCCGGTCAGGATGTCGAAGAAGATCGGCAGGGTTGCTTCACGCAGCTGGGCATGGAACGGATACGGAGGGGCGCCGGCGAAGAGTTTGCCCTCATCCTTCAGCATCGTGTAGAAACCGCCGAGTTTGACATCCATCGCCTTGACCTTCGGATCGTCGAAGGTCGCCTTGTTGGTAATGCGGGGTGCCGCGATCGCCCAATCGGGCTGCACGTCGTTCTGACCCATGAATTGGAGGAAGAGCAGGGCTGCTTCCTTGTTCTTGGATGTAACCGGCAGGCCGAAGGCGCCGCCGTCATAATAGCCGATATAGCCCTTTCCGGTTTTCGCGTCTTCCAGAACGCCCGGTTCCAGCGGCGGCAGGGCAAAGCCCACTTTGTCGACGACCTTCGACTGTGCAGGATCACTCGCGATCCATGCGGCGTTCTCACCGTAGATCAATCCTTGAGCGACACGGCCGGCAGCGAAGGTCGTGGCGGTTTCCGTCCACGTGGACTGGGTCGATTCCGGCGGGGCGATGTCGCGCAGATGCAGCCAGTATTTCAGCGCGGCTTTCGCCTTGTCGCTGTTCATTGCGCCGCCATGTTCGACGGTTGCAGCATAGTTGTTGCTGGCGTCGATGCCCCAGTTGTAGACACCGAAGGTCGGAGCGATGGATTCGAAATATTCATACCAGGACGCGGCGTGGCCTGTATGGGCCTGCGCAGTGGTGCCCCAGAGTTCAATGCCGTTATCCTTGCCGTATTTGGTGAAGAACTCGGCGATCTGCGTGTAGTCCTCATGCGTGGTCGCCGGCTTCAGGTCCTTGCCAGTCTCCTTCTTGAAGGCTTCCTTGATCTTCGGATCGTCGAAAAGGTCCTTGCGATAGAGGTAGGTCTTCAGGAAGGCTTCCATCGGCACGCCAAAGAGATCGCCCTTCTTGTCCTTGAAGTAGTCGGCAAAGCTGGTGAAGTTTGCGTCGTCGTAGGTCGGCGCCTTCAGATCCGCCTGATCCTTCAGCGTCTGCGTAATGTCGACGAGGAAATCCCGGGACAGATACGAATAGATGATGTCCTGTTCGATATAGACCATGTCATAGATGCCGGTCTTGGCCTCCATGTCCTTGATGGCCTTGTCGTACATCTGATCCCAGGACGTCGTCTCGATCTCGACCTTGATGCCCGTCTTCTTCTCGAATTCCGGCGCCAGCACATCCTTGATGTAGTTGGACGGCGGCGTGCTTTCGGTCACTCCGTGCAGCGTCACGCCCTTGAATTTGGCGCCGGCGTCGGACCAGAAATCTGCCCAGGCCGGCGAGGCAGCGGTGGCGAGACTGAGCGTCAGCGCGAGCGCGCTGGCCTTCAAAGCGTAGTTCATTTCAATCCTCCCAGATAGCAGCGAGATCATGTCGCCGGACCTTTGTGTAGAGGAAAAATGCCGTCTGCGCAATATTTGTTGTCTAAACCTGCAAATATGCAGGCTATGTTATTGTTTTCGGTAGAAAGTAATTTACGAGAGAGAGATGAAGATAGGATGCCGGAATAACATTGCTGCATCGCAACGATTTACCTCGCAAAGGCAAAATTACGATCCTCGAATTTATTTGTTGCTTTGCCATACTAAATAACATAGCTGTTGCGCGAAGGCAGGCATCCAGCGGAGGAAAATGGCCATGCGTCGATTGGGTATCCATTCATTTGTATGGACAGGCGGCCAAACCCAGGAGGGCCTCGAAATGGCCCTCAACAAGTCGGCCGAGCACGGATATCGCACGATCGAATTCGCCTATCTGCGCCCGGAGAAATTCAATCTCGATCGTCTGGCGAAGCTCGCGCAATCTCTCGGCCTCGAGATCGGCGTGACGATGGGCCTGCCCGTCGACAAGGATATCTCAAGCGAGGATGCGGCGGCCATCGCCGCCGGCAGGCAGATGCTGGCCGATGCAGTGCATGCCGTGCGCGACATCGGCGGCAACAAGCTCGGTGGCATCCTCTATTCTGCCCATACCAAATATAATCGACAGCCCACGAAGAAGGGCTGGGACAACAGCGTCGCCGCGATCGCTGCGACTGCGGGTATTGCAAGGGATGCCGGCGTCGATCTCGTCCTTGAGGTTGTGAACCGCTTCGAAACGAACCTTTTGAATACGACGGCCCAGGGACTGAAGTTCATTTCCGAGACTGGATCGGACCATGTCCGCCTGCATCTCGATACCTTCCACATGAATATCGAGGAAGCAAATCCGGCGGCTGCGATCCGGCTCGCCGGCGACAAGATCGGCTACTTCCATATCGGCGAAAGCAACCGCGGCTATCTCGGTGACGGCGTGATCAACTTCGACCTGATCTTCGATGCGTTGCTCGATATCGACTACAAGCGCGACATCGTGTTCGAGAGCTTTTCAACCGCCGTCGTCGACGAAGGCCTCTCGCTCGCCTGCGCTATCTGGCGTGACACCTGGACCGAAAATGACCCGCTGGCGGCACATGCCAAGCGCTATATCGAGCTGAAATATGAAGAAGCGAAACGCCGCCGCGTCACGAACGCGCGCCCTTGATAATCCTTCTGCCGATCTGCTTCGAAAGTGTAGGCTGGAGCAGTCGATTTGAAGAGAAATGAAGATGAACGACACCGTCTCCATCGGAAGCTCGCCACGCAGGATCAGGCAGAACAACATCGTCGCTGCCCTGCAGACGATCTACGGCCATCGCCGCCTGAGTCGGGCCGATCTGGCGCGGAAGCTTGGAATGAACCGCTCGTCGTCGGGCGAGATCGTTGCCGAGTTGACGGAAAGCGGGTTGGTCCAGGAGTCGGAGGAGAACAGCAAGCAGCGTTCGGAGCAATCGCGCGCCGGCCGGCCGGGGATCATGCTCGAACTGGTGCCGGATGCGGCATTCTTCGCCGGGCTCGAACTTGGTGTCGAGCACATATCTGCTGTCGTCGTGGATCTTTCGGCAGACGTCCGTGCCTGTCGCAGGCTGGCCTTCCAGGCGCAGTCCTCGACCGTGGAGGAAGCTGTGGCGCGGGGCGTCGAGCTCCTCATGAACGCCATGTCGAAGGAAATGGTTGAGCGCTGCAGGGGGCTCGGCATATCCGCGCCGGCGCATATTCGGCCGGAAGGAATTGTCACGCTTGCGCCGATCATCGGCTGGCGAGAGGTGCCATTGAGGGAGATCGGCCGCAGCGCCTTTCCGGCCGAGGTGCCGATTTCGGTGGAGAACGATGCCAACGCCTTCGCCATCGGTGACAGCTATCGCCGCGGGATTTCCGGGGTGACGCTCTTCCTGCTCATGGAGACCGGCGTCGGTGGAGGGATCATGATCGACGGGAAGCTGTTTCGTGGCGGTCATGGCCTTGCGGGCGAAATCGGCCATACCCTCGTACCGGGAAGCGGCGGACAGAAATTCGAGCAGCTGATCGGCCGCGAGGTGCTGATCCGGCAGTACCGGGAAGCGACCGGCCGTACCGACGTCGATCTGCAGGATTTCCTCACCGACGTTCGCGACCGTGTTCCGGACGCGGTGAACATAGCGGAGATGTGGTCGCGGCATCTTGCCTATGCGTTGCTGCAGGCCTGCCGTCTGCTCGATCCGATCCGGATTGTCCTCGGCGGCTCCGTGGCCTCACTCTATCCGATGGTGGCTGCCCGTGTGGCAGTCCACATGGCGGAGGGCCAGAACATTCCTTTTCCGACACCCGAGATCGTCGTTGATGACGATGCGGAATTCGGGTCCGCCTTCGGCGCGGCGTGCATGCTGCACCAGCGCTTCCTCTCTCTCGAAAACGAGGAATTCGGCGGTGAAGACGGTGCCTTACAACGATCAACAGCGACTTAGCGACACCTATCGAAAGCAGGATTGCAATGACTTCAGTGCTGGCTCCGGACAGTCTTGGTCCCACGGTTTGCGTCGGTGAGATCCTCGTGGAGATCGTCGCCACGACCGTCGGAGACGGATTCCTTGAGGCTCAGTCTCTTGTCGGCCCGTTCGCCAGCGGGGCGCCGGCGATCTTCATCTCGCAATGCGGCCGGCTCGGCGGCTCGGCGGCGATGGTGGGAGCCGTCGGCAATGACGATTTCGGTCGTGTCAACGTTGACCGCCTCAGGCGTGACGGCGTCGATGTCTCTACCATTGCCGTCGATCCTGACTATCCGACGGGAAGCGCCTTCGTCCGCTACCGCAACGACGGTTCCCGCGACTTCGTCTATAATATCGCAAGGTCCGCGGCCGCACGCTTCGGCTGGTCTCAGGATGTCAGCGATCTCATCAGCCGCAGCGGGCATCTTCACGTGATGGGTTCGGCACTTTCCGTCCGGAGTGCTCGGGAGGTGATCGACAAGGCGGTCGACATCGTGAAGGCGCGGGGCGGTACGCTGTCGGTCGATCCGAACATCCGCAAGGAATTGCAGCTCGATGAGGACACCGAGCGCCGATTTTCCCGGCTCGTCGTTGCCGCCGATCTTCTCTTGCCGTCGGGTGAGGAGCTTGAGAGGGCGGCAGGTGTGCCAGGCGAAGCCGAAGCGATCCGCCGCCTTTTCGAAATTGGCGTGAAGGAGATCGTGCTGAAGCGCGGTGCCGAAGGCGCGACCTATTTCGGCAAGGATGGAGGCCGTATCGATGCCCCTGCGTTCCTTGTCGACGAGGTCGATCCGACCGGTGCCGGCGATTGCTTCGGCGGCGCTTACCTCACCTGCCGGCGGCTCGGAATGTCTCCGGGCGAGGCTCTCACATATGGTTCGGCTGCAGGTGCGCGTAATGTTGCGATCCGTGGCCCGATGGAGGGTGCCGGCACACGTCAGGAGCTCGACGCGTTCATCGCCTCAACGGAAAGGCGTTCCTGATGCAGATTGCGCTCAATCAACTGGCCACGCTCAGAGCTGAGGGTCATCCCCTTGGTGTCACCTCTGTCTGCTCGGCCCATCCGATCGTCTTGAGAGCGGCGTTGCGTCATGGGCGGGATCATTCGAGCACGGTTCTGATCGAGGCCACCTGCAATCAGGTCAACCACCTGGGCGGCTATACAGGCATGACCCCTGCGGACTTTGCGGCCCTCGTCCTGCGCGTCGCCAAAGAGGAGGGGTGCCCAGAGAATCTCATCGTGCTGGGAGGCGATCATCTCGGGCCAAATCCCTGGCGGGATCGTGCGGCCGAAGAGGCCATGGTGGAAGCCGAGAGGATGGTCGCGGCCTATGTCGATGCCGGCTTCCGCAAGATCCATCTGGACGCGTCGATGGGCTGCCTGGGCGAACCCGCCGCATTGGACGACGAGACGACCGCTTATCGCGCTGCACGGCTTGCCGCCGTCGCGGAGACCGCGGCAAGGCGGGCAGGAGGCGCCATGCCCGTCTATGTAATCGGCACGGAGGTTCCTCCTCCCGGTGGCGCCGATCACGCGCTGACCACGATCGAGCCGACCGAGGCTTCGGCCGCCAGACGGACGATCGATATCCATCGTCGTATCTTCGCAGAGGCCGGCCTTGCTGAGGCGTTTGCGCGTGCCATCGGCCTCGTAGTGCAGCCGGGCGTCGAGTTCGGCAACCATAATGTCATCAGCTATGATCGCGGCAGGATCGACGCGTTGAAGCAGGTGCTCGAGGACGAGCCGCAATTCGTGTTCGAAGCGCATTCCACCGATTATCAGGGCACTCGTCCGCTGACTGCACTCGTCGAAGACGGTTTTCCGATCCTCAAGGTTGGACCGGAACTGACCTTTGTCCTGCGCGAGGCCCTCTACGGGCTGGATCTGATCGCATCCGACCTCGGGCCTGATTATGGCGAACGTCCGCTATACGCTGCGATGGAGGCTCTGATGCTGGCGCATCCGGAAAACTGGAGCCGTCACTATCATGGTACGGAGGACGAGCAGCGCTGGCTTCGTCATTATTCGCTGTCTGATCGCATCCGATACTATTGGACGTCTGAGCCGGCTCAATCCGCGGTCGCGCGCCTTTACGGTGCGCTTGCAGGGAAAGCCGTGCCACTGCCGCTTTTCTGGCAGCACATGCCGGCAGCCGCACTGTTTTCCGATGCGCCACTCGATCCGGAAGAGGTGTTGGTCTGGCGGGTGACGAAAAGCCTTGCCGAATATCATGCAGCATGCGGCGGAGCGAGATGAGGCCGCCCAACAGAGGAGGAAGGAATGAACGAGTTGAAAGGGAAGGTTGCTGCGATCACGGGCGCGGCCTCCGGTATCGGTATGGCGTCGACGGAGGCGATGATCGCGGCGGGTGCCACGGTCGTTCTTGTTGACCGTGACGAGAAAGCGTTGAAGTCTGCCTGCGAGCGCCTCGGTGCACAGGCGATACCTCTCGCTTTGGATCTCCTGGATCCCGAGGCATGCGCCGGGCTTCTCGATCGCGTGCTGTCCAAGGTAAGCCAGCTCGATATCTTTCATGCCAATGCCGGCACCTATATCGGCGGTGACCTCGCGGACGCCAATCTCGATGCCATCGACCGGATGCTGAACCTGAACGTCAATGTCGTCATCAAGAACGTCCGGACCGTCATTCCGCACATGATCGAACGTGGCACCGGCGACATCGTCGTCACAAGCTCCGTCGCGGGCCATGCGCCCGTTCCCTGGGAGCCGGTCTATTCGCCGTCGAAATGGGCGATGCATTGCTTCGTCCAGACCATGCGCCGCCAGCTTCTGAAAAGCGGTATTCGTGTCGGCTCCGTCTCGCCCGGTCCTGTCATCAGCGCGCTGCTTGCCGACTGGCCGGAGGAAAACCTCCGCAAGGCGAAGGAAGCTGGGGCCCTGATCGAACCCAAGGAGGTGGCTGACGCCATCATGTTCATGCTGACGCGTCCGCGTAACGTCACGATCCGCGACATCGTCGTTCTACCAAGCGCATTCGACATCTGAGGAGCCGAGCTATGAGCTATCAGGAAAAATTCCGCCTCGACGGCGAACGGGCTGTCGTTACCGGCGGCGGACGCGCCATTGGACTTTGCTGCGCCCATGCGCTCGCCGAGGCTGGTGCCGCCGTCATCGTGATCGAGCGTAACGAAGCCGACGCAGAGGAAGCGCTGGCGCTTCGGGGCAAGGGATATGACATCGAGGTACGGTTGGGTGACGTCACTGATTCCGCGCGCATGGAGGCCATTGCCAATGAGCTTGCCGATGGTGGCCGGCCGGCATCGATCCTGGTGAACAATGCAGGGATCGGCAAGAACGGCATCCCGTCGGAGGACGTCACCGACGCCGACTGGCTGCGGATGATGGACGTCAATGTCAATGGCGTCTTCTGGTGCTCGCGTTCCTTCGGCCGTCACATGGTTGCGATGAAACGCGGTGCAATCGTCAATCTCGGTTCGATGTCGGGCATCATCTGCAACCGGCCGCAGGCGCAGACGCCTTATAATGTTTCGAAGGCGGCTGTGCATCACATAACGCGCTCGATGGCCGCCGAGTGGGCCCAGCACGGCGTCAGGGTCAATGCCGTCGCGCCGACTTACATCGAAACGCCGATGGTGGCGGCAGTCGAAGCCAATCGTGAACGGATTCCGATCTGGCTCAACGATACGCCGATGGGACGAATGGGCACGCCGGAGGAGGTTGCCAGCGCCGTTCTCTTCCTTGCATCCGGTGCAGCAAGCCTGATGACGGGTGCAATCGTCAGCGTCGACGCAGGTTTCACCTGCTGGTAGATGCAATATAGTTCGCAGGCGCTGTGTCCGCAGGCGCCTGCATTCCATCAGGTTCAACTCCGAGCCGGGTCGTCCCTCACGGCATCGGCGAACTTGCGCATCAGGCGGACCAGATTGTCGAGATCATCGGGATCCCAGGTCTTGAATATCTCGATCCCCATGCGCTCGCGCGCGGCATCGACACGATCCGTCATCGATTTGCCTTGCGGGGTCACGATTGCTTCGCTGACGCGCCGGTCCGTCGCGCTGGCCTGACGTTGGATTAGGCCGAGGCTCTCCAGCTTGGCGACCTGACGGCTGACCGTCGTGTAGTCACGGCCGGCACGGTCGGCCAGCTCGACCACGCCGATTGGCCCCAGTCTCTCGATACCCACCAGCAGGGGAAAGAGCGCACGGTCGAGCGAAATTCCAGCCTCCCTGACCATTGCTTCGTCCCGTTGCGGACGGTTCATGACGCTGACGATTTCAAGGAGTGATCCATGAAGGTCACGGATACAGTTTGAGATATGTGTATTTTGCACATTTTTTGTTGACGGCATTCCTATTCTCCTATTATGTGCATAATACACATAAATGAGGAGCTACGGCAATGACAGATGAAGATGCAATCGATGTTTTGATTTGTGGCGCCGGCGCTGCCGGCCTGACACTGGCGATCGATCTGGCGCGGCGCGGCATATCCTTCCGGCTGATCGAGAAAATGGATGATCCGTTTCGCGGCTCACGCGGCAAGGGCCTCCAGCCGCGAACCCTGGAAGTCTTTGAGGATCTCGGTATCGTCGACAGGATTGCCGCTTCCGGCAGCCTCTATCCGCACCAGCGCGAATATCATGGCGACGGTAGCGTGAAGGATGTTGCGCTTTTCGAGGTCGGTGAACCGATCCCGGCCGAGCCCTACGGCACGCCGCTTCTCGTCCCCCAATTTCTAACGGAGGCAGCAATGCGCGAACGCCTCGCAGAACTCGGTCATTCTCCGGAATTCGGTTGCACACTGATTGCCTTCGAACAGGACCGGCAAGGTGTCACCGCAAGGATCGCTAAGGATGGGGAGGAGCAAATTGTGCGGGCGCTTTACCTCGTTGGCACCGACGGTGGTCGAAGCTTCGTCCGCCATGCACTTTCCATCAACTTTCCGGGAAAGACGCTCGGCGTTCGCGCGATCGTCGCCGATGTGACGCTGGCAGGTTTGAGCAGTGACGTCTGGCATCGATTCAACGAGGGATCAATGGAAACGCAGATCTCCTTTTGCCCCTTGGCCGAGACAGGCCTTTTCCAGATGCAGGGGCCGATACCCCTTGAGGGTGAAATCGATCTCTCCGCCGAGGGGCTTTCGGCCCTCACGGTTGAGCGCACAGGCCGCACCGATATCAATATTCGATCGGTTTCCTGGGCTTCGGCATTCAATATGAACGCCCGGCTTGCCGACAGCTATCGCGTTGGCCGTGTCTTTCTCGCCGGCGACGCAGCCCATATCCACCCGCCGACAGGTGGCCAGGGCCTGAACACCA
This sequence comes from Rhizobium sp. BK379, assembly GCF_014193955.1. Classification (NCBI taxonomy): domain Bacteria; kingdom Pseudomonadati; phylum Pseudomonadota; class Alphaproteobacteria; order Hyphomicrobiales; family Rhizobiaceae; genus Rhizobium; species Rhizobium sp. BK379. Next base: position 357,105 of record NZ_JACIAD010000007.1, on the reverse strand, counting down.
GCGTTCAGGACGCCTATAATCTTGGCTGGAAACTGGCCGCCGTCCTGTCGGGTGCTCCAGAGGGGCTGCTTGACACCTATGAGGAAGAACGCCGTCCGATCGCAGCCGGTATGCTAGGGCTCGCCACCAGGCTGCTCGACGAAGCGAAACGCGGCGAGATACGGCGTGGCCGCGAGGTTCACCAGCTTGACATCGGCTATGGCGGATCCAGCCTGTCGCTCGACGATCCGCTGCGTCAGGCTCGTATCCTCGCCGGGGACCGCGCTCCCGACGCGCTGCTGAAGGGTGCCGCAGGTCAGGCTACCCGGCTGTTTGAGCTCTTCAAAGGTCCGCATTGGACACTTCTTGGATTTGAGGCGGCAGTCATTTCCATTCAGCCGCGCAAGGGCCTGCATATTCATAGGATTGGACAAGGCGGCGATCTCATGGACAGCGAAAACCGGTTCCGCGAAACCTATGACATCGCGTCGGGCGAGTGGATCCTTGTCCGTCCCGATGGTTATATCGGCGCGATCGTATCGCAGCCCGAAGTGGCAGCATTGGAAACCTATCTTCGGTCTGTCGGATTGCAGGCAGGTGCAACGGTAACGCATTGAAACATGCTTCCGCGATATGTCCGGCAGCGAATCCGCAAATATTTATGGCGCGGAATCTTCAAGGATTTTCAGCAACGTGCCGCTATGATTGTGATGACAACGGCGTTGGCAACGGTTGCGCATCGGGCATTTGGCCGCCTTGTGCTTCCGTCGCCTGCGACCGGTATGACACAATAACGGATCACTCATGCCGAAATTCCTGTTCGCTTCGATATTCGCACGCACCAGCCGAGCTATCGGTCTTCGCCTGCTTGCCCTTTCACTTGGACTGCTGATTTTCGTTGTTACGGGTCATGCTGAAGATGTCCTGCGCATTCCCTATTCGTCCGATATAGGCAGTCTCGACCCCGACAACGGTTTTGAGGTTGCCGGATTGACGACGCTCGACAGCGTCTACGAGGGTCTCGTCAAATATGAAGCCGGCTCAACGAAGATCGCCGGCTTGCTGGCAAAGAGCTGGGAGGTATCGGGGGACGGTCTGGCCTATACGTTTCACCTTGTCGACGGCGTCAAGTTTCATGACGGTACGGACTTGAACGCGGATGCGGTTGTCACCTCATTCAAGCGCCGTCGCGACGGCGGTCTTGTCCAGAACTATACGCTCGCCAACATGGCAGATATCGCAGCACCGGATGCTTCCACCGTCGTCATCACGCTGCACCATACACAGCCTTCCTTCATGGATAGTCTCGCAAGCCCGTGGGGACCGAAAGTCATCAGCCCGGGAGCCCTTTCCGATCATGCCAAGGGCGACCTTGCCACGGGATGGCTGACCGATCATGCGGTTGGAACCGGGCCCTTCAAGCTCGCCGAATTCAAGCGAGGTGAGCGATATGTGCTCGAGCGGAACGCAAACTATTGGGGGGCAAAAACTTTTTTCGGCAAGGTGGAGTTCTTGGTCATTCCTGATATCGGCCAGCAGATTCTCAAATTGAAAGCCGGTGAGATCGATGCCGTACCTGCCAATTTCCCGTTCGCGCAGCTCAGTAGCCTGCCAGCCGATCTGCAAATAACGTCGGCTCCCAGCATGACACAATACGAGGCCTTCATTAAGCCGGGATCGCCGCTCGACGATGCCGAGGTTCGCAAGGCGGTTCTGACCGCGATCAACCCGAATTTGTGGGCGAGCGATGCTTTCGGGCAATATGCGCATGTTTCGAAATCGCTCTATCCGAACATCATGCTGGATCCGGGTCAGCCAGTACAGTTTCCGGCGGATATCGAGGCAGCGAAATCTGCCATCGCCAGGCACGGAGCGGTCACCCTCAGCATCGGACTCTACAGCGCCAATCCGAGCTACGGGCGTATTGCCGACCTGATGATCGCCGGGCTATCTCTCATCGGTGTCCAGGCCACCTCCCATATCATGCCGCCGGGGGCGGCCTATGCCATGAAGGGCGACCCTGCAGCTCCGGACATGCTGCTGATCATCGCTTCACCGGACGCGGCTCATCCCGACAATCAGGCGAAGGCCTTCTTCACCAAGGATGCGCCGCTCAATCTTTACGGCAGGGCGCTTCCGGATGCGGATGCGCTTGTCGCGGAAGGCGCGTCCAAAGCGGATATCGGCGCGCGCAACGCGCTTTATGAAAAAGCCGGCCAGATGTATTTCGATGCAGGCCATTTCATCCCGCTCGTCGATGTCGACGACGTTGTAGTTCATCGCACGGGGCTGAAGGATCTGGGTCTGCGGCCGGTCTTTCCAAGAGGCAGCATCGATTTTTCGAGCGTGAGACGCTGATGGCCGGGGTGCCGGCCTCAGATGGAGTTCGTGGCTCTAACTCAGCCTGTGAGGCATGATGGCTGTGAGCAAGGCAGTCCTCTCCATCGCCAATCTCAGTGTCGTCCTGCGGCGAAGCGATCGTGATCACCTTGTGCTCGATGGGATCAATTTCGAGGCGCTCCCGGGTGAGATCATTGCGGTCGTCGGAGAGAGCGGCTCGGGCAAATCTACGCTTGGAGCAACAATTCAGGGTCTTCTGCCGGCCTCTAGCGAGCCGAAGGTCAGCGGCTCGATCGATCTTGCCGGTTTGGAGATAGTGGGGGCAGAGCCGCGGGTTCTTCGTGCGGCACGTCACTCGCTTGTGCGTGCCATTCCCCAGGATCCGATGGGTGCCCTCAACCCGACGATGACGATCCGCCATCAACTCCGGGAATCGGCCGATGGAGACGACAGCTTCATCGGGGATTGGCTTGGCAGGGTCGGACTCGAGAACACGAAAGCCATACTCGACACATTTCCGCATCGCCTGTCTGGTGGGCAGCGCCAGCGCGTCCTGATCGCGATGGCATTGATGGCACAGCCAAAAGTTCTGATTGCCGATGAGTCAATTACCTCACTCGACTTAACCTTGCGAAGTAAGGTTCTCGAACTGCTACGCAAGATCGCTCGGGAGCAGCAGACTACAATTCTTTTCATCACCCATAATCTTGTCGCAGCTGCATCGCTCGCGGATCGCGTGCTTGTAATCTATGGCGGGCGGATTCTGGAATTGGGTAGAACGGCAGATGTTTTGACAAATCCCGGCCATCCTTATCTCGCCGGTCTGCTTGCCACTCGATTCGATTTTGACACGGATCGCATGCACCTTCTGCCTACTCTGCCGGTCGAGCGGATGAGGCTTGCTGATCCGGAAAACGTTTGTTGTTATGCCTCCCGTTGCCTCATCGTCCGGGACAAGTGCTTAAACAGCCGGCCCCAACCAACACAGCTTTCTGTCAGCGGCCACACCGCGGCGTGCTTCTTCACCGACCTGGTCAAATCCAGCGCAGATCAACTTCGTTCTACGGAAGTCTGGCCGATGGTCACAGCGGCGAAGCCCGTGGAAGCGCTGCGGCTGTCTAATGTCAGGAAGAGCTTCACATCCACCGGCCCCTTTGGTCGCCGCAGATCTCAGCAGGTGCTGGAATCGGTCAATCTTTCGGTCGCGCTTGGTGAGTGCGTGGCCCTGCTTGGGAAAAGCGGTGCCGGCAAATCGACGATTATCAGGCTCGCGGCCGGACTTCTGCTGCCTGATGGTGGAGAGATTTTCCGTATCGACAATGCGCCACAAATTGTCTTTCAGGATGCTGCGGCATCCCTCACGCCTTGGCTTTCCGTCGGCGAACAGATCGGTGATCGGTTACGGTATCTCGGTCTTAGCAAGGCAGAGCGCCTTCAAAAGGTTGGCAGGGCGCTTGAAATGGTCGGTCTTGATGAGAGCCTCATGTCTTCACTGCCGGCCGGTCTGTCCATCGGTCAATGCCAGCGTGCCGTCATCGCCCGCGCGATCATCGTGCCGCCGAAACTTCTGCTCTGCGACGAGCCGATCAGCGCGCTCGATGTATCGCTTGCTGCCACCACGTTGAACCTTCTCGGCGAGATCAGGCGCCGCCTAGACATGGCCGTGCTTTTCGTTACCCATGATCTGGCTGCCGCAAGAATAATCGCCGATCGTATCGCTGTGCTGGATGAAGGTCGGGTGGTGCAGCAGGGTGATCCAGACAAGATCACTGACGGTTTTAATGTACCATCGATGGGCTCCGTTCTCGCAGCGATGCCGAGAACCCAAGCGAGCACAAGCGGACCGGACCTATGAACGTTCCCGAGTTCCTTCCCGAGGAACGCTTCGTGCGCTGGCCCGTTGTTCTCGGCCGCACCAGCTGGATCGACCGGATTGGGCTTTTTGGCGTCATTGCCGTAACGATCATCGCGTTGTTCGCCGCATGGCTCACGCCATTCGACCCGCAGCTCCGTGTCGCGGCGGCCTATCTGCCGCCTTCCGCCGAGCACTGGTTCGGGACAGACGAGATTGGGCGTGATCTCTTCTCGCGTATCGTCATCGGTATCCAATATACATGGCTGCCCGCGCTTGCCCTTGTCCTCATCAGCCTCGTCGTCGGCACATGCGTCGGCATGATACCCCGTCTCATCAGCCGCAGGCTCGACATGCTGGCGCAATGGGTAGCCGAGTTCTTCCTGGTCATGCCATCGACGCTGGTGGCGCTGGCGATAATCGCCACCCTGGGCGGAGGACTTACTAATACGATGATTGCGATGGGTATCGCGTGGTGGCCCTGGTATGCGCGCATATCCCGCGACGAGCTTCGGCGGCTGAACGCTCGTCCACATGTCGAGGCTGCAAGAATTGCCGGTATCAGCGGCCCGCGCCTGCTGCTGCGCTACCTCCTTCCGGGCGCGCTTCCGGCCCTGCTCGTGGCGGCGACACTGGATGTCGCAACGGCCATTATGACGATGTCGCTCATGTCCTTCATCGGGCTCGGCCAACCGGCCCCGGCGCCTGAGCTCGGGGCGATGACATCAAGGGCGCTTGATAGTCTGTCCATTTATTGGTGGCTGCCAATATTGCCGGCGGCGGCCATTTTTCTCATCTGTCTTCTCGCCAATCTCGCGGGAGACGGCCTTCGCACGGCGTTGCGAGGAACCTAGGATATGCTGGTCTACTTTCTAAGGCGCCTATCGGGTCTCGTGGTCGTTCTCTTGGCAATGAGCTTTGCCGTGTTCTGCCTGCAAAGCATCATTCCGGCAGATCCCGCGCGCGCTATCGCCGGACCGCTCACGCCGCTTTCGAGTGTGAACGCTCTTCGCCAGCAACTTGGCCTCGATGATCCTATTATCGTCCAGTATGGCCGGTTTCTCTCGCGCCTCGCTGAAGGTGATCTCGGGACGTCGACCAGAACCCGTCAGCCCGTGGCCGCCGACATAAGAGAATATCTGCCCGCTTCACTCGAACTGTCACTAGCGGCTCTCTGCATTGGCCTTGTACTGGCAGCTGTCATTGCGGTGATGCCCCGTATCCTGGGCGGCTCTGGAGGGTTGAGATTCCTCTTGATCGCGGCCGGCTCGGTTCCGACGTTCATGTCGGCCTTGCTTTTGGTCTATTTTCTCTGGTTCCGTCTTGGCTGGTTGCCGGGTTCGGGCCGGATGAGCGAGGACGATATAGGCGGCCCGACTGGCTTCAACATGATCGACGCGTTGATCGGCGGTAGGGGCGACCTCAGCCTGGATGCCGCCAGACATCTGCTCCTGCCGGCTCTGGCTCTGGCGCTGCCCATTGCCGTGGCTGTGGGACGAAGTCTCGACAGTGCGCTGCGCGAAGTTATGCAGCAGCCCTACATCGGAACTGCGCGGGGAAAGGGTCTTCGGGAGGCGGCGGTCGTCTTGCGCCATGGTCTTCGCAACGCTGCATCTCCGGCATTGGCGATGGTTGGTCTGCAGATCCGGCTTCTGTTCGGCAACCTGCTGATCGTCGAACTCGTGTTCGGGTGGCCGGGCCTTGGGCTTTATATGGTTCAGTCCCTGAGCAGCGCCGATCTTCCAGCCGTGCTAGGAGTCACAGTTGTTCTTGGAACCTTCTACATCCTCGTGAACATCGTCGTCGAAATTTTGCAGACGCTCGCCGATCCGCGTATCGAGCTGTAGCATTCTCGAAACCTATCCCTCCGGCCTAGTTCGCTAGACCTCAACCCTATGGATTTCCGCCGCGATCAGAGTTCATCTGGATATGGCGATCCCGTTGTGGCATGGGGCGGTCTGATGGATGACGAGATCAGGTTGAAGGAAGGCGTTTTGGCGGTGCCCCGTTACGATGGTTCCTCCGAGTCCCGTGATCGGTCGCAGGTCTCAGAGACAAATGTCCGCCGCAGGACCGGGCTCAGCAACTGGCAGGTCAAACGCGTCACCGACTATGTCGATGCGAGACTGGAAGGGCCGGTTCGTGTTGAGGATCTGGCGGCTGCGGCAAAGCTGAGCCCTGGCCATTTCCGCCGCGCCTTTTCGATCAGCTTCGGCATGTCACCCTATGCTTTTGTCATGCAGCAGCGGATCGAGCGTGCCCGGACATTGCTGCTCGCCTCCGAGCATGAAATGGGTGATATCGCCTTTGCTTGCGGCTTGTCGGATCATGCGCATTTCAGCCGGTTGTTCCGGCGTTTCGTCGGAACGACACCCAGCCAATGGCGCCAAGATCTTGCGGCGCAAAGCGCCGTTCAAGATGGTATCCGTTAAGCCGGATTACGCCCCCGCCATGATCAACTGATGGCGAGAGCCAGCGTGGTGCGTTTGTCGCCGCTAGTCATGCTGACAGGGCCTCGAGTTCTTTGACTGACGGCCTGATGTGGATTTCACGCGGCGGCGGCTTGGCGTGAAGGTCGCGCACCGGCAGGCTGAATGTGATCGATGCACCGCCGCGAAGCCCATTCTCGGCCCACAGTCGTCCGCCGTGGGATTCGATGATGGACCGGCAGATCGCAAGGCCCATGCCCATCCCATCCTGCTTCGTCGTGTAGAACGCCTCGAATATCTTCTCGGTGTCGCCGATCCCGGTGCCCAGGTCGCTCACTTCCACTTCGACGGTGTCGCCGTCCCGCAGCCTGGACTCGATTTTCAGTGTACGGGCTCTGGGCTCGATATCCTGCATCGCTTCGATGCCGTTGCGGATGAGGTTGAGGATCACCTGTTCCATTTGCACATGGTCCGCGCTGGTCGAAGGCAGATAAGGATCGAGATTGACATCGAGCTTCACCTTGTTGGAGGCGAGCCTGTCGGCGATCAGTTCGCAGGCATCGTTGATCAGATTGTTCAGATCGACTGTGGTTCTGGGGTAGGCGGTCTTGCCGAACAGCGCCCTGATGCGGCTGACCACTTCGGCGGCCGCATCGGCATCGCGCACGATCCAGTCGGCGGACCGCAGGGCGCGTTCGAGATTCGGCGGTTCCGCGCTCAGCCAACGGCGGAATGCATTCGCATTGGCCACCACCGCCTGCAGCGGTTGATTGAGTTCATGCGCAATCGAGACGGAAAGTTCCGACATGCTGGCGGCGCGCAGGGCCCTTGCCAATCTCTCGTCGGATTGGCGCAGCGCCTCCTGCGCACGGACCTCATCGTCGATGTCGAGATTGACGCCGTACCAGCGAATGATCTTGCCATTCTCGTCGCGCAGGGGTTCGACGCGTGAATCCATCCATCGATACTGCCCGTCCTTATGGCGAAGCCGGCCCTTGTGATTGATGGGCTGACCCGTCGCAATGGCATGTCTGAACGCCTCCGTCACTGCGGCGCGATCCTCGGGATGGACAAGTTCTGCTTCGGCAGCGACCTCTTCCGTCGTCCTCGAATGAATATCGCCTTCGTTGAGCCCTGCCCATTCGGAGAAGCGCTTGTTGAGATAGCAGGGAAGTCCTTCGGGGGTCATGAGCCAGATCAGAGACGGTACCGTATCGACGATGAGGCGCAGTTCCGCCTCCCGCTGGCGCGCTGCTTCATGCGCTTCCATCTCGTCATGGATGTCGAGGCAGACACCGTACCACTGAATGATCTGGCCATCGGCATCGCGAAGCGGCTCGGCTTTCCCGTCGATCCAGCGATAGACGCCATCGCAGCGCCGCTGCCGATATTTCAGGGCGAAGCGTTCGCCGGTTTTGAAAGCCCGTGAAAGGCTCTCCTGAAACAGCGTCTGGTCTTCGGGGTGGATAGTGTCGATGATCGCTGTCGCGAACCTCCTTGTATCCACGGGATCATTGCCCTGCAGCGAAATCCCGGTCCAGTGCATTAGGGGCTTGTTGATATAGGAGGTTTCGCCGGCCGGGCTGGCGCACCAGATGAGAGCCGGGACTGTGTCGATCATCTGCTGCAGCTGCTCCCGGCTTTCCCGCAGAGCAGCTTCCGCCTTTCGCTGATCGTCGATATCGACCGATGTCGCGAACCACGCCGTAATGTGGCCGTGTTCGTCACGCGAGGCGATGGCGGAATCGCGAAGCCATCGGTAGGTCCCGTCGGCGCGTCGCACACGCTGCTCTTCGAAGATCGGCTCGCCTGTCCTGAGGCTGTGTTCCCATCGCTGCTTGCATCCCTCGACATCGTCGGGATGCACGAAGAGGCTCCACCATGAATGATTGTCTAGCTTGGCGATCCTGCTCATTTCCTCGGCAGTCACGCCGACAAAGTCGAGCGCCTTCGGATTCAGGAAGCGCAGGCGGCCGTCAGGATAGGCCGACCAGCCAAAGCCCGGAATGTCTTCGATATTGGGCTGGATATTCTTGTAAACGCGGTCGAACAGGCTCTGCGGCTTGAAGACGTTGATGAAAAACCAGAGCGCAGTGGCCGAGCAGGCGAACATGACGACCCGCACGGGTTCATCATCGCCGAAATTGGCGGGGGAGAGAATGATGGTCGCCGTCAACAAACAGCCGATGAGCAGCACGGCCAGACCTGTGCGCCAGCTTGTATAGAGCCAGATGGCGACCATTGCGACGAGAATGCCGGAGGTGTCTGCGAAAAGCCCTGCCAGCAGGATGCCGCTGCCGCCAATAGCCATGGCCGTGACGATCCGTACTTTTGACGATGTCAACTGCATGGGAGTCCTCTTTGCTTCGCTGTCGTTGTCTTTTCCCCGACCTGACGCTGGTGGATAATTTCAGCCATCGTTCATCCGGACATGCGACGGCAGCGCCTGCCAGACATTGAAAAGCTGCGCCACCGAACTGACCTGCATTTTTTTCATCATATTGCTGCGGTGAAGCTTCACCGTAAATTCGCTGATCCCGAGGGAGAAGGCTATCTGTTTGTTGACTTCGCCGGATACGACCAGCTTCAGAACCTGGCGTTCGCGTACCGTGAGGGTTTCAAAAAGGGAGACGTATCGATCGGCTGCAGACAAGGCGTTCCTGCGGCTGATATCTGTTGCGATGGCGCTGGACACGGCATCGAGAAAGGTCTGGTCCCGTACGGGTTTGGTCAGGAAATCCTGCGCTCCGGCCTTCATTGCCTGCACGCTCATTGCAATATCCCCGTGTGCCGTCAGAAAAAGCACGGGCGTGGTGACGCCATTACGGGTCAAATGATGCTGCAGGTCCAGACCACTGATGCCGGGCATACGAACATCCAGGACGACGCAACTCGGGCGGTCGGGCAGCTTCGCTTCGAGAAATTCCCGGCCCGATAAAAACGTCATTGCGTCGATGCCGACCGAATTCAGCAGGTTCTCCAGAGCCGCGCAAACGGTCTCATCGTCGTCAACCAAAATCGCGACCGGACTTTTCGACCCCTTGGAGGTGGCCACCCCCATGCATGATCCTCCAACTGCCAGCAGACATGCCGCTTCCCCGAACTGCGTGAGAATACCGTCATCGATGAGAAAATTGAAGGAGGGGGCAACTAAACCAAGTATATATTGCGGAGCACATTTTTATATGTCTGGGTTCTTGCGGCCCAGCATGGTGCTATGCAGGAATGCGCCCGCCTCCGGCTAGCGGGACGCAACCTTGAGCGCCGTCGGACGATGCTCGAGTGGCATGGCGAGCGTTTCGCCATTCACGATGAAATATGCGACATTCGGTTCGGCTTGCGACGACGAGGATGTCGCGAGCGGCACATAGATTTTTGCGGACGCCTTGGGCGCCGATGTAGCTCCATAGCCGAGATATGCAAGTATCGCGATTATCAGGCCGCCGATGATCAGGAGCGGAAGCCTGGGCGTCTCGAGAGGCTTGTACCGAGAGCTTGGGTCATATCTCATCATAGCCGCCTTTGATCGATCTTGGTCGTGATCAGCTTACAGGCGGCTAGCGGGCTAAGCAGTTATACGAAGGTGTGCGACGGGGGCAACGAAGGTGTGCCTTGCGATGGTTCTGCGCGGGTGCATCCGCGCGGCTTACCTGACGCAATGGGCGGACTACCTGTTTGCAATGATGAGAGAATTTGACCGACTTGCGGATTAATCTTGCAGCCGAACCTAGCCCCCTGGCGTATTTTGGCGAACAGGGCCGCATGGTATTATTGCGGCCACATGACCACGTCGCCAGGTGAAATTTCGGCGTGGCTCTCAGCTGACGGGAACCCCTTCGTGAACGCGGCACACCGGAGCAGTGTCAGACTTGATCGCTGTCCGGCGGTAGGGGAGTTCTGCAAAGCAGTCGTTTGGAGGCGCGGAAAGCCATGATGATCGATCAAGTCAGCACGAGCGACGAGCCGGTTGTCTGTATCGTCGACGACGAGGGCACTGTCAGGGCTTCTCTCGTGGACCTTTTCGAGTCGGTGGCGATGAAGGCCATCGCATTCGAGAGCGCTTCGGATTTTCTGGAGCGCTGCGATATGAGGCAGGCCGGCTGCATTCTCCTCGACGTGCGGATGCCCGGCATCAGTGGCCTGGACTTTCAGGACCAGCTCGCCGCCGCCGGCAACACCATGCCCATTATCTTCATGTCAGGTCACGGAAGTGTTCCGCTGACCGTAAAGGCAATGAAGGCAGGAGCGACGGATTTCCTGATCAAGCCGTTTGCAGGCAGCGCCGTGATCGCCGCCGTTGGCGAAGCAATCAGGCGAGATGCCGAGAACCGGAAAGAGGCTGCTATCCGCGCCCAGTTGCAAATTTGCGAGGCCAGGCTTACTCCGCGCGAGCGGGAAGTCTTGCATTATGTCGCAGCCGGATTGATGAACAAGCAGATTGCACATGAAATGCAGATCAGCGAAATCATGGTGAAACTGCACCGGGGACGAATGATGAAAAAGATGCAGGCCGGCTCCCTCGCGGAGCTCGTTCGCAAATTTGACATGTTGAAACCGGATCTCAAACTGTATCAGTAACCTGCGTGGCGCCTGGCTCATTGCCCGAAAAAGAAGAATTGTACTTACGCAATGGCAAGTTCCCCCAACAAGACAGTCGCCGTCATTGATGACCATCGCTATCTCAGGGAATCCCTCAAGGATTTGCTCGAGGCGGCCGGTTATGAATGCGAGCTCTATGAGTCAGCCGAGACATTCCTGAGCGAAAAAGGCTATTCGCTTGCTGATTGCATTCTTGCCGATGTCAGAATGCCGGGAATGTCAGGCGTAGAGATGCTCCAGGCATTAGGCAGACTGCCATCCCATCCGCCTGTCATCATCATGACGGCACACGGGGACAAGGAGGTCGAAGCCGCCGTCTCTCAGGCAGGTGCTGTTGCCTTTCTCAAGAAACCCGTCAATGCCGATTTGCTGATGTCGTGGCTGGAGCGCGCGATCAGGGATTATCGCGGAGGCTAAAATACCCTGCAGAAGTGCGCAGGTCCTGCATTCGGAATTGCGTTGTCACGCGTGAGCGGCCTGTTCCATCTCAAACGGCAGGGTAAAAACGAACTTCGCTCCGTGTGGATCGGCCTGCTCCACGCTCAACCGTCCACCGTGAGATTCGATGATGGAGCGGCTGATCGCCAGCCCCATTCCCATCCCCTGTCCTTTCGTCGTGAAAAAGGGTTCGAATATTCTATCGGGGAATTCGACGCCCGGGCCGCGATCGCTGATCTCGATCTGCACTGCATCCATGGCGCGGCAGGCGCGAATGCGCAGGACGCGGTCGTTGCCGGCAGAATCCATGGCCTCCAGGCCGTTGCGGATCAGATTGATCAGGACCTGTTGAACCTGAACCCGATCGAAGGCGATCGGCGGAAGGTCTCGCTCGAACTCGAGATCCATGCGCACGCGCCGCCGCATCGCCTCCTCGGCCATGAGGTCGCGCGCTTCTCTGACCACGCTATCGAGTGCGGTATAATCTCTCGATGTTTCCGAGCGTTTGAATAAAGCACGGATGCGGCCGACGACTTCGACGGCGGAATGAGCGCTTGCCGAGATACGTTCGACCGCTTTCTGCGCCCGTTCTATATTGGGTGGTTCCGCTGAGAGCCAGCGCTGGCCGACATCCGAGCTTGATATGACGGCCGCGAGAGGCTGGCTGATCTCATGAGCGATCGAAGCGGAAAGCTCGGCCAGGCTTGCTGCCTGGCTTGCACGCGCAAGGTTCAGCTGGGCAAGGCTCAAGGCCTCCTGCACGCGAACCTGATCCTCGACATCGATCGACAGGCCGTACCATTCCACGACTGCGCCGTTCTTATCGCGAAGGGGCTCGAAGCGGCCTTCCGTCCAATGGAACGTACCGTCCGGCCCGCGCCGTCTGTATCGCATCATGAAAGCCTCGCCAGCCTGGATGCAATGCCTGATCCTGCGCTTCACTTCCGGCCCATCCTCGGGATGGAGAAGCTCCTGCGCTGCCCGTGCAAACTCCTCGAAATTTGCTTTGAAAAGTCCGAGTTCCTGCATGTAGCGTCTGCTGACATAGGAGAGCTCTCCCGCAGGCGTCCAACTGCAGATGTGTACCGGCAAGGCATCGATGAGCCGTTGAAGATGCCGTTCACTTCGCTGCAGCGCCTCTTCGGCGTGGACCTGATCGTCGATATCATGGCAAAGGCCATACCACTGGCTGATGCGCCCATGCCGGTCATGTATCGAATCCGCGCGGCTCGACATCCAGTGATAGACGCCATCATGGCGGCGCAGGCGGTATCGCGTGGAAAAGCTTTTGCCGGTGGCGAAGCAATATCGGAGCGCATCCCTGAAGCCCGTGGCATCATCGGGATGGATCGCCATCTCGATCATTGCTTCGAGCCGGCTCATGCCTGGCTTTTGGATATCGGCGATATCCCGGCCGAGGTAATCGATCATCTGCTTGTTAAAAAAGATTGGCTCGCCGTCTGCCGTTAGCCGCCAGATGTGAGATGGCACCCTATCGACGAGTTCGGCAAGCGCCCGTTCTCGTTTGCGCAATGCCCTGGCGCTCCGGCTGACGATCATCCCCCGCTCCCGGCGACACATTCGCGTCTCAACAGGCTGAAATGCCCTGCACAGGATTTATCCCACGATACAGTGGAAGACGGAAGCAATTCATACGCGAACGTATCTTGGCATCAGATCGCTTCGATCCGCCCAATGGTTGTCCCGTCGATGACGAGTGGGCGCTCTCATCTGCAGCCGGGTTTCAAGACAGATGACCGCCCGCGCTGTTCATTTGTCTATTCTGGGCACAGTTCCTTGTCCTTGCGCACGGCTAATGGAGACCGATGCGACAGCTTATTTCCTGGGTCTCAACAAGGAGAATTAGGATGCTAGATCTAAAGGATAAAGTGGCTGTCATCACCGGCGGCAATAGCGGGATTGGCAAGGCGACGGCGCTCCTTTTCGCCAAGGAGGGAGCGAAAGTCGTCATCACCGGACGTCGTCAGGATGTTATTGACGACGCGGTTCGCGAGATTGGCCATGGAGCGATCGGAATTTGTGGCGATGTTGCCAGCATCGATTTCCATCGCCGGCTCGCGACTGAGGTTGCGGAGCGCTTTGGCGTAGTCGATATCTATATGGCCAATGCCGGCATTATCAATCTCGCGGCGTCAGAGGCGGTCAGTGAGGCCGAATACGACCAGCACTTTGCGGTCAATACGCGCGGCGTCTTCTTCGGTGTTCAGACCATCGCTCCGCATATGCGCGATGGCGGAAATATTATCGTCACGAGTTCTCTGGCCGGGACAAAGGTTCTGCCGAACCACACTGTCTATGCCGGCACCAAGGCTGCGCTCGCCGCATTTGCCCGCAATTGGGCGATTGAATTCAAATCGCGCCGGATCCGTGTCAACATTCTTAGCCCCGGTCCGGTCGAAACCGAGATCCTGGGAAAACTCGGCGTCAGTGAAAGCAACCGTCCGCAATTCAAGCAGCAGATGGCTGACCTGATACCGGCAGGACGTCTCGGGCGCCCCGAAGAACTGGCTCAGGCCGCGCTCTTCCTCGCTTCGGCTGGTACCTTCGTGAACGGAATCGAACTTCACGTCGATGGAGGCATGTGCGTGGCCTGACACTGGCGCGTGAGATTTCGTGTGGCCGGATCGCGTGCCGGCCGCGCGAGCGTTCGCTCGGATTAGTCCCGTTACGCCTGCGGCCCGCGGTGGAGGACAACGTGCGCTCCGACGCAAAATCAGACATTGGTCGGATTTATCGAACGAGGGCTGTATGGCCGACGCGGTCAGGATCGGGCCTCACAATGCCGGTAGCTCCCAGGCAAACCGGTTTTGAGGGCGACCCGTGGGCGACTCTTCAGTCGTTACCGCACGAAAAGCCCTAGAACGGAGGTTTGGATTGCTGCGGAGCGCGGCCAATACAATGATAGCGCCGCTCACGTCGGCTATTGCAGCGCCCGGTGGCATCCGACCATTTTCCCATCCATTTGCTCGCGATTAGTTGAACAAAAAAGACTCGACACCTGAATAATTGCGCCATATTAAATTGTGCACAATCAAAAAGAGGAAGCCACTTATGCATAAAATCCTGAAATCCGTATTCGCACTCGGCGCACTGGCAGCTCTTGCCGTCCCTGCTGCCGCTGAATCTGCAAAGCCGACGGTGGTGCTCGTGCACGGCGCGTTTGCCGATGCTTCGAGCTGGAACGATGTTATCGCTCGCCTCGAAAAGGATGGTTATCCGGTTGTCGCGGTCGCCAATCCGCTGCGCAGTGTGAAGTCGGATGGTGATTATGTCGGTCGTGTTGTCGCAGGAATAAAGACGCCGGTCGTTCTCGTCGGTCATTCCTATGGCGGTTCGGTCATCAGCGAGGCCGCGACAGAGGCGAAAAATGTCGAGGCACTGGTCTATGTCGCTGCCTTCGCCCCCGAGAAGGGCGAGTCTGCTGCCGACCTCTCGGGCAAGTTCCCAGGCAGTACCCTGGCACCGACGCTTGCCGAGCCCGTTGCATTGGAAAATGGCGGAAAGGATCTGTATATCCAGCAGGACAAGTTTCATGAGCAGTTCGCTGCCGATGTGCCGGCAAAGACCGCCAAGCTGATGGCAGCAACTCAGCGTCCGATCACCGAGGCGGCCTTGACGGAGGGAGCCCCCGGCGCGGCGTGGCAGACCATTCCGTCCTGGTTCATCTACGGCGACGCGGACAAGAATATTCCTGCCAAGGCTCTTGGCTGGATGGCTGAGCGTGCCCATTCCAAGGAAACCGTCGTCGTGAAGGGTGCATCCCATGTCGTAATGGTTTCTCATCCTGACAAGGTTGCGAAGATCATCGAAGAGGCGGCTTCCGCCAAGTAACGCTCAAACTTCGACTTGCTCCTGAATGGGCTCCGTCCTCGTCGGCGGAGCCCAGATGTTATTGCGGTAGGGGCGAAGTTCTAAACAATCTGAAATTGTGCATCGCCGGCAGATGATGATGAATGGCCTTTTTCTGCAAGCTGATTGCCAGCAGGTAGTTTCTCTCCTGTCTCAAGAGGTCGTCGGCTGCGTTCCAGTCGCTTTCGCGTTCGGCTCCCCAACCTTGGTTTGGGAGGTAAGCCTCAGGTTTGGATGGTAATTTTGAGGCCCGCTTATCCAAGGAGGTTGCGATGCAGGTCACGAAATTCATTGTCTACGCGATGGTCGGCTTCAACATATTGCTTGCCGGCTGGCTGGCGCTGTACATGCTCTACGATCCCGAAAGCTGGTATTATTTTATTCCCGGCGTCACCGATACAGGGATGTACAACCAGCACTTCATTCGCGATATCGGCATCATCCAGGGCTTCATAGCGCTTGCATTTGCCTTTGGGGCCTGGAAGCCTGGCCGGCGGGTCGAGATGTGGGCCGGGGCGACCCTCTGGCTCATCGCCCATGCAACGTTTCATCTTTGGGAAGTCGCTGTCGGCATCTGCTCTTCGTCGGTGATCCTGCGCGACTTCCCGGCGGTGAGCCTGCCCGCGATCTTCGGGATCATTGCAACACTTTGGGCAATTCAGCAGGCCACAGCCTCCGCGAGCCGGCAAGGAGTTGCAGGCATTCGGGCATAGAGCGCGGGTGCTCAACCCATAAAAAAGGAGGCGCTTTGCGGCGCCTCCTTCTTTCGTCTGCGACGGTTAGCATCTGCGTAAGCGCTAAGCCGCCATCATCGATCGGGAAAGCCAGTCGTGGAACGTCAGGGTTCCGGCAAGGGCATCGGCTCTCGGAAGGAGTGTCGTTTCGGCAAGTTCCACACCGAAGAACGGCGCTGTCGGATCGATCGCAATCGAGCGTGGATCTTCCGTCGCCGTCAGGATCTCGCGCGCCAATTGGTCCAGTTGTACAGGGTCCGGGCCGGCGATCTCGATGATGTCATTGCGGGGCGTGCCGATCATGATCCTCGATATCAAGGTCGAAGCCTCGTCCGCCGCAATCGGTCTGACCAGAGAGGGTGGCAGCCGGAAACCATTCCCATCGGCTGCCAAATCGATGATGCCGTTGAAGAATTCGAAGAACTGGGCGGACCTGATAATGGTATGAGGTAGCCCAGAGGCCCGTATGAGATTTTCCTGCACCATCTTTGCGCGGAAATAGTCGTTTTCCACCAGCCGGTCCGTGGCGACTACGGACAGGGCAAGATAGTGCCCGATGCCAGCATCCTTCGCTGCCGCCAGCAGATTCTTGCCTGCCTGCTTGAAGAAGCCGAGCGCGTTTGAATCACCGAATGATCCGTAATTGGTGACATCGATCAGCACGTCCGCGTCGACAAGCGCCGCCCTCAGCCCTTGGCCGGAATAGGCGTCGACGCCGGTACTGGTCGACACGCCACTGACGGTTTGACCCGCTCGTTCCAATTCGCGAACGATCTTGGATCCCATCATCCCGCTCGCACCAACAACCAAAATCTTCATCTCACACCCTCGGGATAGTGACCCACATGCTGAAAGGATAGCCGTTTCCGGGGGCGGATCGATAAAACGAAGTTTTGGGTTGACCGGAAGCAGGGGCGACGGGTGTTCGCTCGAACCCCATGTTCCCGCGATTAATGTCATTTACCCGGCGTAAGATCCGAAGCCGAACCAAGGTTTGGCAAACCAATGTTAGGGATGCCTGGCATGGCATCGGGCAGTATCTGAGTATCCGTGAGCCGTGTTAACCGGGCACGATGGGGATGATGAACGCAGGGCTTTTTCCGGTTTCTTCCTGCGGCCAACGAAATGGCAGCCGAGCGTCCAACCCATCCGGCTTATGTCGTCGAGCAGGCAAGACCGGCAGAGTTTGCCGCCGGTTTTGTTTCGCTTTGACGACGACGCATGCCCGTAACGGGCGATGGTAAACCAAGGTGTATCGTCCGCCGGCGCATATCCTATGCTATCGATTGGCGTCTCATTGAGCAGGCTCGCATCATGCCGGCCGGCTGTAGCCTGTTTTGATCTGGCGGCTGGCATGTTTGGTAACTGAGAGCCGACAAAGGGTAAAGCAGAGGGATACGGGCGCATTCAAGGGTCGGAATCTCTCAGATGCCAGAGAGGTAATTCGATGCAAAACGCTCAGGTGAAAACGGACAAGAGCGCCGAGCCGGTCGTTTACGTCATCGACGATGACGCGGAGATGCGCAGTGCCCTCGTGGATCTTTTCACGGTCACGAACAAGCGCACATCAGCTTTCCCAAACGGTCTGGAATTTCTCAAAGGGGCCGATGTCAATGCGCCTGGCTGCATCGTCGTCGACATGCGAATGCCAGGGGGCTCGGGGCTTGATCTTCAAAGCCAGCTTCTGGCGCTCGGCAGTAAACTGCCGCTCATATTCCTCACGGCCCACGCTGATGTTCCGACCAGTGTAAGGGCAATGAAGGCGGGCGCGACCGACTTCATCACGAAACCCTTCATCAACCAGGTTCTTCTCGACGCCGTGGATCACGCCATCAGGATAGATGACGAACGCCGCAAGTCGAATGAGGAATTGAAACGCGTCCAGGCGCTTGCCGACAGCCTGACACCCAGGGAGCAGGAGGTCATGCATGCGGTGGCGAGCGGTTTGATGAACAAGCAGGTCGCCTACCAGCTTGGTATCAGCGAAATGACGGTCAAGCTTCACCGCATGAGCCTCATGCGCAAGATGCAGTGCCGCTCTCTGGCAGATCTCGTGCGCAAGGTTGAACAGCTTCAGCGGGGTTAATGCCTGAGCCGTTCCGCGCCCGAAGCAATCGAACTCCGGAAAGACCGGCTTGCCTCGATCTTTTCTCGCGGCGGCCGAATGGCCGCAGCCCGTCTGGCCGGGTATTCCCGGCTGAATTTCTGGTCGGGTACATGGGTCGCGGTCCGATCCCCAACGTATGTTTGGGTATGCGTCCAACCACAATCGCTTAGGCTTAGATCCTGGCTGCCGTCTCTTCCACAGGAATCCGGGACCGAACCGATGACGCAACCCATTCATTCTACAGAGAGATCGTTAGAGCCTCTCACCATGCTCGCGGGGTTGTGGCTGCTGGCGCAGCGCCCGGTCCGGACAAAGTCGGTCTGACCTGACTACCGCCCGCCTCGCTTGCGCGGCGGGAGGTTCATTCAACTCTTTGGTACAGCAAAAAGGAGCAGATTATGAAAATCGTCGTTATCGGCGGAACCGGCTTGATCGGTTCGAAGCTCGTCAAGCGCCTCCAGGCCAAGGGCCACGAGACTATTGCCGCCTCTCCCGCATCCGGCGTCAATACGATTACCGGCGAGGGGCTTGCCGACGTTCTCAAGGGAGCACAGGTCGTGGTCGACCTCTCCAACTCCCCGTCCTTCGAAGACAAGGCCGTGATGGAATTCTTCCAGACCGCGGGTCGCAACATTGCGTCCGCCGAAGCGGCTGCAGGCGTCAAGCATCATGTTGCACTGTCCGTCGTCGGCACGGAACGCCTTCCGGAGAGCGGATACATGCGCGCCAAGCTTGCCCAGGAGAAGATCATCAAGGAATCCGGGATTCCCTATTCCCTGGTTCACTCGACGCAGTTTTTCGAATTCATGTTCGGCATCGCTCAATCCGGCGTGCAGGGCGACAAGGTTCACCTTTCACCGGCGATGATGCAGCCGATCTTCTCGGACGATGTTGCCGACGCGCTCGTCGATGTCGTTCTCGGTAATCCGTTGAACGCCACCGTCGAAATCGCCGGTCCGGAACCGATCAAGATTGCGGATGCCGTCACCCGCTATATGCGGCAGATCGGCGACAAGCGCGAAGTGGTTGCCGATGATCAGACCCGTTATTTCGGTGCTCTGCTGAAGGAAGGCTCCCTTATGCCCGGCAATCAGGTAAGGATCGGCAAGACGCGGTACTCCGAATGGGTCAAGACGGCTACCCCGCCTCCGGGTCACTGACCGGGCATCAAAATCTGCGTTGAAATAATCAAAGCCCCGGAAGGGGCTTTGATCGTTTTGGGTGGTGCGTTGCCGATCGACAGTTCCCGAAGCTCATCGCAATGCTATTCGAAAAAAGGGGGCGCCTCAGCAGCGCCCCAAATCATCAGGCCTTAAAGAAGCTGAGCAGATCGGCATTGACGATGTCGGCATGCGTGGTGGCCATGCCATGGGGCAGGCCCTTGTAAATCTTCAGGGTCGCGTTCTTCAGCAATTTTGCGGAAAGCGGTGCGGAATCGGCGACAGGGACGATCTGGTCATCGTCGCCGTGCATGACGAGAACGGGCACTTCGATCGATTTCAGATCTTCGGTAAAGTCCGTTTCCGAGAACGCCTTGATGCCGTCGTAATGGGCCTTTGCTCCACCGGCCATGCCCTGCCGCCACCAATTCTGGACGATTGGCTGCGAGACTTGAGCACCTGGGCGATTGAAGCCGTAGAACGGGCCGCTGGCCAGGTCGATATAGAACTGCGACCTGTTGGCTGCCAGTGCTGTGCGAAGGCCGTCAAAGACCTCAATCGGCAGGCCGCCCGGATTGGCCGCCGTCTTGACCATAATCGGCGGGACGGCCCCGATGAGAACGAGCTTGGCGACGCGCCCCTTTCCGTGACGTGCGACATAGTGGGTTGCTTCGCCGCCGCCCGTCGAATGGCCGACGTGGATTGCGTTGCGGAGGTCGAGATGCTGGACAACGGCCGCAGCGTCGGCGGCATAATGGTCCATGTCGTGACCGTCGCTGACCTGGGTCGAGCGGCCGTGTCCGCGGCGGTCATGCGCAATGACGCGATAACCCTTGCCGAGGAAGAAAAGCATCTGGTTGTCCCAGTCATCAGCGCTCAGCGGCCAGCCGTGGTGGAAGACGATCGGCTGAGCGTCCTTCGGACCCCAGTCCTTATAGAAGATCTGGACGCCGTCTTTGGTCGTGACGTATTCGGTGCTCATGGTGTGTTCTTCCTTTGCGTTCTTTGGCTCATCAGCCATTGCGGATGCAGAAAATCTCAAGGTTGCGGCAGCGACTGCAAATGTAATCGCCCCCGCCATCGTATCTCGGCGCGTTGGCCGAAAGTGTTGCGGATCCATATAGTTCTCCTTGTTTCGAGATGCTTGGTAGGTGCCGCGAACGGGTTGCTTTGGGAGGAGTAGTGTCGCCGAACCAAGCTTGGAGAAGCTATATTTTATGGGGATTGTGAGAAGCTATACTTCCGTTTCATCAATGGCCATTCGGACGCCCAAATGTCAGCCTTGGGCACCAAGGGATCTGAAGAGCGGCGATTCAGGAACACCGTAAACCCGCAGATTTTCGGGTGAAACCCAAACGGACGTTTGATCGTCCGACAGGCGCGCTTCGACTATGAGCGGGGAGGGGCGCCATTGAAGACAACTCATCGCAAGTCATTGTCATATTCGGCTGGGCTGTGCTCCGTTCCCGTGCCGGACGGAGAAGCCCATGCAGCATGTTCTCGTTGCCGATAGCGATCACTCTGCGCGCAGTCTCATCCGTGATTTTCTCATGCAACAGTCGTTTCGCGTTACTGCCGTCAGCGCTGGCGATGAATTGCAAAATGCGCTTTCCAGGGACGTGATCGATGCGTTCGTCGTCGATCTTAACCTTAAGGGAGAGGACGCCCTTGAGATCGTGCAGCAATTGGCAACACTCTCGGCGGCGCCTGTCATCATCACCAGTGCCGATCGCACCGAGGAGGCCGACAAGGTCTTGGGATTTGAGCTTGGCGCAAGCGATTACATCACCAAGCCATTCGGCCTGCGAGAGTTCCTGGCACGGCTGAAGGCGGCCATGAGGGTGAGGTCCGCGCCCGATGCCGGGCAGGAGCGCCGTACTTACATGTTTGGCGACTGGATGCTCTCCATGCGTCAGCGAATACTGACGCGGCCGGGCGTTGGCGAGACGCAACTGACCGCCGCCGAATTCAATCTTTTGGTCGCGTTCCTGAACGCACCGAAACAAGTCCTGTCCCGTGAGCGGCTGCTTGCGGCAAGTCGCGTCCATTCGGAAGAGGTCTTCGATCGAAGTATCGACGCGCTGGTTCTGCGCCTGCGACGCAAACTGGAAACGGAGCCGTCAAAACCAAGCCTGATCAAGACGGCGCGTGGAGCCGGCTATATTCTGGATTGCAATGTGATGGTGGACGAGGGGCTGCGGCTCAAACGATAGACCCTGATCTTTACCGACGGGCGTCATCCTCCGACCGGGGGAAGGCAAAGAGCGTGAACCTCGACCGGTTCTTCGAAACCTCTGAGGTTGTAGAAACCCAGGCATTCCGTCTGGTCCGAACATCCTGCCATCCGAACGAAATCGGCCGACATCAGGGCCGGGCGCTGCAGTTCTTTCGTCAAGGCTTCAAGGCGGGAGGCGATATTCACGGCGGGGCCGATCACGGTGAAATCCAACCTCTTTTTCGAGCCGATATTGCCGTACATCACCTCTCCGAGATGAATGCCCGTGCCGTAGCGGACTTCGTATCCGAATGCCGCTCCCTGGAAGCGTTTGATCGCCTCTTGCGCCTCGATGACAGCCTGAAGGAGACCGGTGCAGGCATCGGTCTTCTCCAGGGGAAAGACGGCCAGCAATCCATCCCCCATGAACTTGAGGATTTCTCCGCCGTGTCTTTCGATCGGATCGGCGATGGCATCGAAATACTGATTCAGAATGGAAATAACCTCATCGCGTGGCCGGCGATTGGAGAGCTTGGTGAAGTTTCTGAGATCGCAGATCATGATGGCGGCATTCACCGACGTCCCGCTACCGCGCGTCGTCGCTCCATCCAGGATCTGTTCCCCGGCATGCGGGCCGACATAGGTCTGCAGAAGTGTCAGCGCCAGTTGGTTCTTGAGGCGAATTTCGCTGACCAGTGAAAACAGCGGAAGGATCTCGCGGAAGAGTGCCATTTCCTCATCGGTAAATCCGCCCGGTTCGCTCGTCGAAAACGTCGCAAGGTGTCGTTTGCCCTGGGTATGGTCGATCGGCCAGGCGATGTAATCGGTGTGGCCCTCCTGCTTCAGCTCTTCGAAGACGGAAAATTGATGCGGCCCGTGGATCTGGAGCCGCTGGCGGATCTCGACGCCGCTTCTGATAACGGCGCGAAACGGGCTTCTGAGAAAAGCGTCGGTCGCCTCGACATCGTAACCGATCGTCGTGATATCCGCTTGCCTGTGATCCTTGACCCAGACGACTCTCGTTCCGAGCCACTGGGGATGATGAACGCGAAGATGGAGGCTGGCGCGGCTGAGAGCAACGCCGCAGGAAACAAGACGGTCGCAGAGTTGCAGAAATATGGGCTCAACCTGCAACTCGTCTCGAACGCCTGAAATCAGCCAGTTCGCGAGGGAATGACGGTTGGCACTGTCGAGATTATGCATTTTTCGTCTCGTTAACCGCGGACTCTATGTTTGGCCAGAAGCACGGCGCTTCGATCCGGCATCGTGCTCAACGCGTTGGCTCTTTTTGCGGTGCAAGCGGCCAGCATATCAGGTTTGGTGTCAAGCCCACTCTTGTTTTAATGGTCAGGTGGGCTGAGGGGCGAATATGCTATGCGCCGAGGACTTATTGCCAAAGGCCCGATGATGCTTCGCCTTTATGACAGTGGATTTTACGAAAGCGCGTTGAAGGTCCGTATTCTGCTAAACGGCTGGAATGACCGCCCGAACTCAGAGGCGTCGATGTTGAGGCGGGTTCCAAGATGCCTTTAGCCGCCTTTCTGAGAACCCGCCGTCGGCCATAGACCGGCAGGAGCGAGTTCAAGCTATCTCTCCCGATCAGCCTGTCTCTGCCCCAAGCGACGGCTGTATTCCTTGTATATTTTGCCGATGAGAAAACCGGATGCCGCAGGAAATCGCTTCGTTCGTCGTCTTGCTGAATGTCCTGGGCATAGCAGGCATCGTCGTATGGCATCTGCAGGGACGGTCCCGGCCATACGCGCGCCTGATCGTGCAGATCGCCTTCTTTACCTCGATGACGATTGTTCTTCTGCTGGGAGGGATTGTCCCGTTTCGCTTTGACCCACCGCATCTGGAAAGCATGAGTGCGCTCTTTGTCTCTGCGAAGATATTCTGGTGGGTGCATCTCTCATGGGCCGTCATCGGCTTTCTGCGCATCTACATCGTACTGGATGGGAGGCCACGGGAGGCGAGGCTCATTCAGGACCTTTTGATCGCGGTCGTTTATCTCGGTGTCGCCTTGTCGGTCATGGCTTTCGTCTTTGGCGTTCCGATCGGGACGTTGCTGGCGACATCAGGCGTCATTGCCGTCATCCTTGGTCTTGCCTTGCAGAATACGCTGGGGGACGTGTTCTCCGGGATCGCGCTGACCCTGGGGCGCCCCTATGTCATCGGCGATTGGATCTTGCTCAGCGACGGCACGGAAGGACGGATCGTTGCCAGCAACTGGCGCTCGACGCATCTGCTGACAGCCGCTCACAATATCGTCGTCTTGCCGAACAGCGTGCTTGCCAAGCTTGGGCTGACCAATATCAGCAGGCCAGATGAAAATCATCAGATTACGCTGTCGATCCGGATTGTGCCGACACGCATGCCGCACGTCATCCGCGGCGTCATGCAAACGGTGCTGGATAGCTGCAACTCCATCATCAAGGATCCGCCGCCGGCCGTTTCACTTGTCGGCATCGACGCCAGTGCGGTTGATGTGGAACTGTATTTTCAAGTCACCAGTCCACTGAAGCGAGGTGTCGCCCGCAGTGAGGTCATCGACCTCGTATACCGACACTGCAAGTCCAGCGGACTTCAGCTTGCGATGCCGCTCAGCAAGGTCATCACGGCGACTGAGGTCATTGCACAGAATGCATCGGCCTCCAGCACGGGCCCGGCGCAAAGCCTCATCGAAGCGATCCCCATTTTCTCGGTGCTTACAGAGGAGGAGACAACAGCGCTCGCGGCATCCGCGACCAGGCGCATTTTTTCCCCCGGTGATGAGATCGCAAAAGAAGGCGATTCTCTTGCCAGCCTGATGATCATCCGGGCCGGGATCGTTTCGATGAGAAGAGACGGCGAGGAGGCGGCGCGGCTGGCGCCCGGCGATTTTTTTGGCGAAGGTGGCTTCCTTGCCGGAATTGGCGAGAGCCATGCGCTTCAGGCGGTAACACGGGTGACCGTTTATGAAATCAGCAAGGAAGCTTTTGCACCACTTCTGGGCGGTCGCCCCGAGCTCGCGGAGGATCTTGCAGCAAATCTCGCCTATCGGGAAGCGTTGAGCGGGAACATGGGCAATCATGCCATGCAGCATGATCGCCGGCGGTCCTACCTGCTGCAAGCCATTCGATCGGTATTCCGCAATCATGCACATGGGTGACCATCGCGCCGTGGGTAATTTGCTAGGTGAGGCAGCGGGATTAGTAGCGTTTGTCCGAACCGTCGAAACCGGATCCTTCAGTGCGGCGGCGCGCAGCCTGCGGACAACGCCGTCGGGCGTATCGAAAAGCGTTTCCCGGCTGGAAAGCCTGCTCGGGCTCAAGCTCTTTCGTCGCTCGACACGTCTCCTTACACTGACACCGGATGGAGAAACCTTCTTCGGAAACATTGCGCCACTTCTCCGGCAGATCGAAGAATCTTCGGATGTCTTTCAAGCGGATCGCGGCGCGACCGGTCATTTGCGTGTGAGCCTGCCAAGCGAGCTTGCGAGGCTTCTCATGCCGCCCATCTTCACACGCTTCCTGCCGCAGCATCCCGGCATAACGCTCGATCTCGGGACGACGGATCGGCACGTGGACCTGATCCGCGAAAACTATGACATCGCATTTCGCGTCGGCAAGGTCACGGGAAGCGACTTGATGATGCGCACGCTGGTGCATCTGGAGATGGTATTGGTCGCATCGCCTGCGTTCATCGAGACATGGCGACCGGTGAGCTCGGTGGAAAGGTTGCGTGAAATACCCTTCGCGCGCTACGCGATCGACGGCCGTACATATCCCGTTCGCTTTGGCGATGGCTCGACGATGATGCCCACAGGAGAGGTGGACCTCGACACAGCGACAGCGATCCGGATCGCGGCCTTGAGCGGTGTGGGCGTCGCTTATCTGATGAAATGCATCGTTCAGGAGGAGCTGGATAGAGGGGAATTGATCCAGCTTCTGCCCGAGCTCGAACTGGAGATGATGCCGTTCCAGGCCGTCCACGCTTTTGGCAGGATGCCGACTTACCGCCTGCAGCTCTTTTCGGATTTCATCGAGACAGAAATGCGTAAGCACGCACCCCGATAAGCACGGTCGTGCGACCAATGCAGATCCCGCAGCCACGCCCGAAATCTCAGACAGGGTTGCGTTGCCAACAAGGTCGTTGGATCTATCCCCAACCGATGGTTAGCTACCGTTTTTCCTCGCGCTTGGTACTCATTCCGTGACCGCCTGCCTCGGCGGTCTGTTCCCCAAATGAACGATTTTGAAGGACGAGGATGACATGACGCAAAGACTGAATTACGCCCAGCTTTCACCAGAGCTCGTCAAAAAGCTCTCCGCCTTCAGCATGGAATTGAAGGAGAGCTCCATCGAGCAGACGACCAGGGATCTGGTCGAAATCCGCGCGTCCCAGATCAATGGCTGCAGCTTCTGCGTGGACATGCATTCCAAGGAAGCAAAGATCCATGGCGAACGTGAACTCCGTCTCTATCACGTCGCCGCCTGGCGTGAATCGACGCTGTTCAGCCCGCGCGAGCGCGCCGCCCTTGCGTGGACGGAAGCGGTCACCAAGCTTTCCGACACCGGTGTGCCGGACGAGCTTTATGAGAAGGTCCGCGGCCAGCTTTCCGAGAAGGAAGTATCCGACCTGACCTTCCAGATCATGGCCATCAACGCATGGAACCGGATCAGCATTGCGGTCAAGGCCGTTCCGGGCACCGCGGACAAGCTTTACGGCCTGGACAAGGCCGGTCTGCAATAAAAACGATGACCGATATTGCGGCCGCATGGGAATGCGGCTGCAGCGAGCGGCTTCCTTTGGTCACAAAGAGCCGACAATTTTTGCAGCGTAGTGCGTTGCGTGGAGGCCATGCCGGTGCTGCCTAAAGCTGGTTATTCATGTCGCTGTCGTGCGATACTCGAACCGGGTCACACGGAAGCTTTTTTCCAGCGATGCAGCAACTTGATCCGCGCTTGGAACACCTCGGACAGACTTCCACCTGATCTCGTAGATCAGTTGGCGATGCCCGCCCTCGATATCCCTCAGCCCCGTGAAGATCGCCTCGGAAAGTTCAGGAGTTGCCGCCTTCACATCGGGAAATCCTGAAACGTTTTCCAGTCTGATCGATACGGTGCCCTTCTGGTCGCCTGATATCCATCGGTCGACATGCTTCAGCGGCGAAAGGATGAGGACGGCAAGGATGGTGACAACGGAGCCCACGGCAATCTGACCGCCGCCGAAACACAGGCCAATTGCCGTTATAAGCCACAGGGTCGCCGCGGTGGTGACACCGGTTGCGATGTCGCCGCGTCGAAGGATTGCGCCTCCGCCGATGAAGCCCACGCCGGTGAGGACGCCGAGTGGGAAGCGCAGGATATCCATCGATCCGTTTGCGCTTTGGCTCGTTGCCAGGAGGATATTTGCCTGGATCATCGAAAGGCAAGCTGCGAGACCAACGAGAATGGTGGTGCGCAATCCGGCGGCATGTCCGCCTCGCTCCCTGTCGAGACCGATAAATGCGCCAGCGACGATCGTTGCTGTCAGACGAAGTGCGATATCCGTCCAGTTCGGCGTTATGGGCATCAGGTCGATGAGATCCAATTCAGCCGCTCCCGTGCTCTATTTCCGAAGGTTTCAAGCGTGGGAAGCTAGAGCGCGGCCGGGGGCGGGCCAGTGGAGCAGCGGAAATCAGCCTTTGACACGGGCTCGTGCCGGATCGACATGCTGATGCAGGCTCGCGGCCGAGTGACGAATGACCTCTGAAATCTGCAGCAGTTGTTTGACCAGGGGCGTCGAATTGCGCCAGATGATGCCGATCGTTCTCAACGGCTGAGGCGTGCGAAATCGGGAAATGGAGACATCCGCCGAGCGTGTCTCCACGGGCACCGCCATTTCAGGGATCAGGGTGACGCCGATGCCGGCGCTGACCATCTGTACGAGCGTCGAGAGCGAACTGCCCTCCATGATCTCCCGAGGGCGAGTCGATTCGATGCCGCAAAAGGACAAGGCCTGATCCCGGAAGCAATGTCCTTCTTCCAGGAGAAGCAGGCGCATTTCGCGCAGCGCCTCGGGTTCCGGCACCGGCTTGCCCTCGTCTTCGCGGTGGCGAACCAACACGAACTCTTCCTCGAATAGTTTGATCTCGGTAAGCGACGGCTGGGACACCGGCAATGCGACGACTGCCAGATCCAGCTCGCCCTGAGCCACTTCGTGAACCAGTCTGGTCGTCAAGGTTTCGCGCACCTGTATTTCGATATTGTCGAAGGTCCTGTTC
This sequence comes from Rhizobium sp. BK379, assembly GCF_014193955.1. NCBI lineage: Bacteria > Pseudomonadati > Pseudomonadota > Alphaproteobacteria > Hyphomicrobiales > Rhizobiaceae > Rhizobium > Rhizobium sp. BK379. The sequence continues at coordinate 329,138 of NZ_JACIAD010000007.1, read as the reverse complement.
AGATCGCTGATGATCGCCGGCAGCAAATAGGGGGCGATGGTCGGGATGATGCCGATTCTCAGCCGCGTCAGCAGTCTGTCCTGCGAGGCGCGGGCAAGATCTCCGAGCTCGTCGACAGCTCTCAGAATGTCGCGCACACGCATCGCAAAGAGCTGTCCGAAGGCGGTCAGCCTGACTTCACGCGCGCCGCGCTCGAAGAGATCTCCGCCGAGTTCTTCCTCCAGCTCCTTGATCTGCATGGACAAAGCGGGTTGCGAAATGGCGCAGGCGTCGGCCGCATGCCGGAAGCGGCCATGGCGTGCCAGCGCTTCAAAATAACGAAGCTGTTTGAGCGTCAGGTTGGTCATAAGATGAACTTATCGCAGCTATCAGTAAATCCAACTTAAAATTATCACACGCTTCCGATAAAAGGGAGGGGAGGGAGGATGCATGCTAGCCCGCTCGATCAGCAGCAAGGCGTCAAGCATGCAATCAGGCCCAATAGTTTAACGGACAGGCTGTCCCTGGATGGCTGCCTGGAGCAACAGGAGAAAACTATGGACCAGAAACCTGACAGCGCGGGCAAATGTCCCGTCGATCATTCGGGAGCAAGCGCCAGACGCAATCGCGACTGGTGGCCGAGCCAGCTCGACCTGCAGATGCTTCACCATCACTCCGGTCTTTCGGATCCGATGGGCAAGGATTTTAACTATGCCGAAGAGTTCAAGAAGCTCGATCTCGATGCGGTGAAGAAGGATCTTCACGCGCTGATGACCGACTCACAGGACTGGTGGCCGGCAGACTTCGGCCACTACGGCGGTCTCTTCATCCGCATGGCCTGGCACAGCGCCGGCACCTATCGCATCACCGACGGTCGCGGTGGCGCCGGTCAGGGTCAGCAGCGCTTTGCGCCGCTCAACTCCTGGCCTGATAACGTCAATCTCGACAAGGCCCGCCGCCTGCTCTGGCCTATCAAGCAGAAATACGGCAACAGCATTTCCTGGGCCGACCTCTTGATCCTCACCGGCAACGTAGCGCTCGAATCCATGGGCTTCAAGACCTTTGGTTTTGCTGGCGGCCGTGCCGACGTCTGGGAGCCGGAAGAGCTTTACTGGGGTCCGGAAGGCACCTGGCTTGGCGACGAGCGCTACAGCGGCGAACGCGAGCTGGCAGAACCACTCGGCGCCGTGCAGATGGGCCTGATCTATGTCAATCCGGAAGGCCCGAACGGCACTCCTGATCCGCTTGCATCGGCTCGCGACATCCGCGAGACCTTCGCCCGCATGGCGATGAATGACGAAGAGACCGTGGCACTGATCGCCGGCGGCCATACCTTCGGCAAGACCCACGGCGCGGGCGACCCATCGTTTGTCGGCGTCGATCCTGAAGGTGGCGAACTCGAGGCGCAGGGCCTCGGCTGGGCGAGCAAGTTCAACAGCGGTGTCGGCCGCGATGCCATCGGCAGCGGGCTGGAAGTCACCTGGACGACGACCCCCACCAGATGGAGCAATAATTTCTTCTGGAACCTGTTCGGTTATGAATGGGAATTGGAAAAAAGCCCGGGCGGCGCCCATCAGTGGGTCGCAAAGGGCGCCGGCGCCACCATTCCGGATGCCTTCGATTCTTCGAAGAAGCACCTGCCGCGAATGCTCACCTCCGACCTCGCGCTACGCGTCGACCCGATCTACGAGGCGATCTCGCGCCGCTTCCTCGAAAACCCGGATCAGTTCGCAGACGCCTTTGCCCGCGCCTGGTTCAAGCTTACCCACCGCGATATGGGCCCGAAGGTTCGTTATCTCGGCAAGGAAGTTCCCGCAGAAAACCTGATCTGGCAGGACGTCATCCCGGCCGTCGATCACGCGCTCATCGACGACAAGGACATTGCTGAACTCAAGGCCAAGGTCGTTGCGTCCGGCCTCTCCGTTCAGGAACTCGTCTCGACCGCATGGGCATCCGCTTCGAGCTTCCGCGGTTCCGACAAGCGTGGCGGCGCCAATGGCGCGCGCATCCGTCTTGCCCCGCAGAAGGACTGGGAAGTCAACGAGCCGGCACAGCTCGCCAAGGTTCTCGGCACCCTCGAAGGCATCCAGAAGGACTTCAATGCAGCCCAGACCGGCGGCAAGAAGGTCTCTCTCGCCGACCTGATCGTGCTTGCCGGTGCGGCCGGTGTCGAAAAGGCTGCCAAGGCAGGTGGCCAGGACATCGTCGTGCCGTTTACGCCGGGTCGCATGGATGCATCGCAGGAGCAGACCGATGCCGCTTCCTTCGCGGCTCTCGAACCGCGCGCCGACGGTTTCCGCAATTATGTGAACAGCAAGCGTCTGCAGTTCATGAAGCCGGAAGAAGCCCTTGTCGACCGTGCCCAGCTGCTGACGCTGACCGCGCCTGAAATGACGGCTCTCGTCGGCGGCCTGCGTGTGCTGACGGCCGGCAAGCCGGAACATGGTGTCTTCACCGCGCATCCGGAAGCGCTGACGAACGACTTCTTCGTCAACCTGCTCGACATGGGCACCGTCTGGGCACCGCTCGCCGGCAAGGACGGCGTTTATGAAGGCCGCGACCGCAAGACCAACGTGGTCAAGTGGACCGGTACGCGCATCGACCTGATCTTCGGCTCGCATTCGCAGCTGCGCGCGCTCGCTGAAGTCTATGGCCAGTCCGATGCCAAGGCGAAGTTCGTCAAGGACTTCGTTGCCGCATGGAACAAGGTCATGAACGCTGATCGCTTCGATCTCGTCTGATCATGAATCTACCCCGGACGCGGCGGTCGCCGCGTCCGGGGTAATGTGTGGGCAGTCTTCGCCCGCCATGCGCTGCATTCTTAGCAGGTTTCCTTTCGACATTTCCTTGCCTTGACGGACCGCGCTGTGATTCGCAGCCGCGTGCTATCGGATCATGCTGTACGAACCAAACCCGTCATTGAAGCGTTCCTGCAAGACAACTTGTTTCGCTGGAAGGAAAGACGATGGGTGAGAAGCTCAGGAAGGGCGACAAGGTATCCTGGAATACGAGCCAGGGCGAAACGGTCGGCAGCGTGGTCAAGAAGCAGACGGCGCCAACGAAAATCAAAGGGCACCAGGTAAAGGCCTCGAAGACGGATCCGCAATATATTGTCGAGAGCGAAAAGTCCGGCAAAAGAGCGGCTCACAAACCCGACCAGTTACGAAGACAGTGATCGAACCTGCCATTCTGCTTTGGGCACGGTGCGTTTGCGGTCGCGAAGTCTAAACCAATGAAAAAGGCCCGAGCGGAAACGCTACGGGCCTATTAATTTTTTCTGAACTCGATCTGTGAAATAATAGGCTTCTCACTTTTTTGTAACATTGAGATTTTCGGGAACGGTAAGTCTCTGTAAATAAAGTGGAAGTTATGCGCATCAGCACCATCACCAACTGGGCCTATGGCATTACCGTGATCCTCACGGCGCTTTCGGCTGCCGCCTTTATCATGTCGTCGCGTAGTGCAGAGGATGAGCGGCGTGCGGTTGAGGAGCATCTTGTTCTCGATACGCTGACCGAACAGCTCGAGGTGGGTGCCGAACTCTCCAGCGATGAGGCTAGGCTCTATGTCATGCGCGGCGAACAGCGCCACCTCGATGCCTTCAAGGCGGACGCGGAAACCGAACGGCGGCGCGAGACGGCGGCCGAGCAGATCGCGGCGAGAGACATATCCGCCGTGGAGCGGAATATTATCGAGGGCATGAACAAGCAGGCTGAGGCACTTGACGCCGTGGAAGCCGCCGCGATCGATTCTTTCCAGAAGGGTGACAGACAGGCAGCGCAGCAAACGCTTTTCGGTTCCGAGCATGAGCGGTTGCAGACGGCACTGATGGAGTCGGCCGGGCATCTGCGCGACGTCACGGCGACACGCACGGGAGCGGCGCTCGATGACGCGCGCCGGCGCAGCGACCAATGGAACCTTGTCGCCAAGATCATGCTGGCGATGACAGGCCTGCTTTTTCTTGCCGTGCTCTACTTTATCCTTCGCCGTCGCGTGGCTATGCCTCTGGTGCGCATGACCGGCATCGTCAGCCGACTTGCCAAGCAGGATTATGCGGTCGAGGTCCCTGACGATCATCGCCGTGATGAGATCGGCGAAATGAACGAAGCGATCCAGATCTTTCGTGAAAACGGGCTTGAGCGTGAGCGTCTGGACGCGGAGCGACGCGCTGACCAGCATACCAAGGATCTCATCCTGCAGATGATGCACCGCCTTCAGGCCTGTGAAAATCAATATGAACTGGCCGATGTCGTCGCGCGCTTCGCGCCGCAGATCTTTCCGGGTATTGCCGGAAGTCTTTATATCCTCGACGAGGACAAATCCGTTCTTGCGCAAACCGGCACATGGCTGGAGCCTGTGAATGCGCAGGCGGCTTTTCCCGCCAGTGCGTGCTGGGGCCTGCGGCGCGGCCGCCCGCACATGAGCGGCACCGGCGATGGAGATGTGCCCTGCCAGCATGTGGAAGGAAGCGGTGTTGCCTCCTCCTGTTTCCCGTTGACGGCGCAGGGTGACATGATTGGTCTTCTCTATCTGGAGGAGCGCCACGGGCAAATACCGGCGCTGGACAGTGTTCGCCTCTATCTGGAACTGATCGCCGAAAATGTGGGCTTGGCGGTCGCCAACCTGCAGTTTCGTGAAAAGCTGACCGATCTCGCCATCCGCGACCCGCTAACGGCGCTTTTCAACCGCCGTTTCCTGGACGAAACGTTGCACCGACATGGGCGCGACAAGGGCCAGGAGCCGCTCGCATGCCTGATGATCGACATCGATCACTTCAAGCGTTTCAACGACCAGTTCGGCCACGATGCGGGCGACATGGTCATGCAGTATGTCGGGCAGGTTCTGCGCAGCGCTGTGGCCGATATCGGCAACGCATTCCGCTTCGGTGGCGAGGAATTCACAATTCTGCTGCCGGACTGTAGCGAGGAGGATGGTTTCGAATTAGCTGAAAAGCTGCGCGCGCAGATCGGTGGAGCGGCACTTTCACATTCAGGTCAGATCATCGGTGCGGTGTCGGTATCCATCGGAGTGGCGGCATCACCTGCAGAAGGCGTGGTCGATACGCTGGTCAGCCGCGCCGACGCGGCCCTTCTCGACGCCAAGGCCAAGGGCCGCAACAAAACTGTTCTTGCAAGCAGTTTGCGCAGGCCAACGCAGGAAACGTTGCGCGCCTGATATCAACAAAGAAGCGAGAGGCGATCAGCCGCCGACGACGCCGTGTGGCGCCAATTCGACGATCTCGCGGGCTGCGCCGTAATCGCGCTCATGGGCCGAGCGGTAGCGGTGTTCGGTGCGGCCGGTCAGATCACGATAGTAGCGGTCGGTCATGCCGTCGGCATAGGTGCCGGTGTCAGCATCGAAGTCTTCGGTCGACGGCTTCATCGAGAAAAATTTGAACATCTTCACGGTCCTCCACAGCGTGCTATCAACATCCGGACGTATCGTTCGGTTCCTTCTCCACGATCATTATAACGAAAAAATTAACCATGTTTAAACAAACGGCATGTGTTTGAGCCCATGCCGAATGATTGCTTAAGATTTTCATGCCTGGTGAAGGAGCAGCGCCAGCATTTGCTGCAATGAAACGCCGCCGAGCGATTGACCTTCCTGTGATATGACAGTGGCGGACGAGACGTCGGCGCGGGACATTTCGCGCAATGCCCCTTCGATATCCATATCTTCGCAAAGCTGCAGCTGGCTTTCGACCGGAATTTGCTTCGCGACGGCACCGATCTTGATGACCCGGCCCCGATTGACCTCCTTTACGAAGGCGGCGATGTAATCATTGGCGGGGTTGAGGACGATTTCAGCCGCCGAACCCTGCTGGATCACCTCGCCGTCACGCAGGATGGCGATTTTCTCCCCGAGCCGGAGCGCCTCATCGAGATCGTGGGTGATGAAGACGACCGTTTTCTTCAGGTCCTTCTGCAGATCGAGAAGGACGGTCTGCATATCGACGCGGATCAGCGGGTCGAGCGCCGAATAGGCCTCGTCCATCAGGAGAATTTCGGCGTCGTTGGTTAGGGCTCGCGCCAGGCCGACGCGCTGCTGCATGCCGCCGGAGAGCTGGTTCGGATAGTGGCCACCGAAGCCCTCCAGGCCGACGCGCTTGATCCAGGCATTGGCCCGCTCCTCGCGCTCCGCCTTGGCGACACCCTGGATCTCCAGGCCATAGACAGTGTTCTGCAGCACGTTGCGGTGCGGCAGCAGACCGAAACGCTGGAAGACCATGGCCGTCCTACGGCGGCGGAATTCTCGAAGCTGCAAGGCGTCCATGCGACAGACATCTTCGCCGCCATAGAGGACTTCGCCCGAAGTCGGGTCGATCAGTCGGTTGATGTGGCGGATCAGCGTCGATTTGCCGGAGCCGGAAAGCCCCATGATCACGGTGATCTTGCCGCCGGGAATGGTGATGTTGATGTCTTTCAGCCCGAGCACATGACCGTGCTCCCTGTTGAGCTCGGTCTTCGACATGCCCTTGTTGACGGCGTCCACATAATCACGGCCGCGCGGACCGAAGATCTTGAAGAGGCTCCGGATCTCGATCGAATTACTACCCATGCACGATCTCCCGGTGCTTCTGGAGCCGCAGGCCATAGGCCTGGCTGATCCGGTCGAAAATGATGGCAATGCCGACGATTGCGAGACCATTGAAGACGCCGAGGGTGAAGTACTGGTTGGAGATGGCTTTGAGAACCGGCTGGCCAAGCCCTTGAACACCGATCATGGAAGCAATGACGACCATGGCGAGCGCCATCATGATCGTCTGGTTGATGCCGGCCATGATGGTTGGCAGCGCCAGCGGCAGCTGGACGTTGCGAAGTTTCTGCCAGCTCGACGAACCGAAGGCGTCAGCTGCCTCCAGCACATTCTCGTCCACCATGCGGATGCCGAGATTGGTGAGGCGGATCATCGGCGGCAGCGCGTAGATGACAACGGCGATGACGCCAGGTACGCGACCGATGCCGAGAAGCATAACGACGGGAATCAGGTAGACGAAGCTCGGCATGGTCTGCATGACGTCGAGGATCGGATTGACGATTTTCTGCATCGCATTCGAGCGCGCCATCATGATGCCAAGCGGGAGACCGATGACGATCGAAAGCACGGTACAGACGAAGATCATCGACACGGTCTTCATCGTATCCTGCCACATGTCGAAATAACCGATGACAAGAAGCGTTAGAACACAGCCAATGACGACCTTCCAGCTGCGGCTGGCAAACCAGGCAATTGCGGCAAAAGCGATGAGAATGATTGGCCAGGGTGTGCCGGTCAGCAGCCGCTCTGCCCAGATGAGAAAGCTTTGCAGCGGGCTGAACGCAGCCTCGATGCTGTCGCCATAGGCGCGGGTGAAGGCGCGAAATCCTTCGTCGACGCTCTTCTTCAGCTCGCGCAGCATGTCGTCATTCATTGTCGGAAATTTCCAGAGCCAATCCATACCGGTCCCCAAATAGATAGTGGCGGCGGCCGATTGTTGTTTTGGCCGTCGCGCCGAAGGATTGTCTGGGCAGCGCCGAGGCTGCCCATGTCATGTCCGAGTGCTTAGAGCGAAGCCTTGATCTTTTCGGCGGCTTCCGGCGAGACCCAGTCTTTCCAGAGGGGCTCGTTGTTCTTCAGGAAGTATTTGGCGCCGTCTTCACCTGTCGCCTGGTTATCGGTCATCCAGGCGATCAGCTTGTTGACAGTGTCATTGGTCCAGGCGCGTTTCTTCAGGTAATCGATGGCAGGGCCGCCGCGATCGGCAAAACTCTTGCTGATCAGCGTCTGCACATCATCGGACGGCCAGGCATTCGGCTTGGGATCGGCGCAATCGGCAATAGAAGTGCAACGCTTCCATTCGGCCGCATCATATTCCGTTCCGTATCCAAGCTTGACCATCTCGTATTTGCCGAGCAGCGAGGTCGGAGCCCAGTAATAGCCGACCCAGGCCTGCTTGCCTTCGTAGGCCTTGGCGATCGAGCCATCGAGACCTGCGGCAGAACCGGTGTCAACGAGCGTAAAGCCTGCCTTCTCCGCATCATAGGCCTTGAAGAGCTGCGCGGTAACGACAGTGCCGCCCCAGCCCTGCGGCCCGTTGAAGACGGCGCCCTTGCTCTTGTCTTCCGGCGCCGGGAAGAGTTCGGGATGTTTCAGGAGATCAGGAATGGTCTTGATGTCCGGATGGGCGTCGGCGATGTATTTGGGAATCCACCAACCCTGTATCGCGCCGTCAGAGAGGATCTTGGCGCCCTGGACGACCTTGCCGCCTTCGAGGCCACGCTTGACCAGCTCCGGCTGCAGGCTGACCCAGGCTTCCGGCGCAACGTCCGGCTCTCCCTTTTCCGCCATGGAGGTGAGCGTCGGGACGGTGTCGCCGCTGACGATTTCTGCCGAACAGCCATAACCTTCCTCGAGGATCAACTTATCGAGGCTTGCAGCCACTTCTGCCGACTGCCAGTTCATGCTTGCGATGGTGATATTGCCGCAATCGGCGGCAAAAGCGCTGCCGCCCGCGAGCATGGCGCCAGCTGCGAGAATGGTGGATGCCAAAAGTACTTTCATTTTTTTGTTCCCTCTGGTCGCGGTGCATCCTGAACCCGGGCGCCGGCGGCACCGCACGCCGACCCCCGCATTGAGCCTGCTTTAGGGCTGCAACAGCCATTCTGGTTACGTCAAAAAATGGCGCATTAGAGCCGTCTTTCAATGCTGTCTTAAATACGGCGTCGCTTACGGAATGTCGGGTTGACGCAATCGCGCTATGGTTGTTGCCGTAGCAGCGGCATACCATCGGGCTGCATAATGAGTTGTGGCTTTCGAGCATCCAAGATGGGCAGCATTGATGGCTGCCCTCATCCCGCGCCAATCCTTCCACGAAGCAATTTTCGAAAACGAAGGATGCGCTTGTCAGAAGTTGGATACTAATATATTACTTCCGTCATCAGGCCGAAGGGAGGCGGTTATCGATGGCTTTAGATACCCAATGTTCAAATCTTGCCGGTGAAGGAACGCGATGAATTCGCCCACCGGAATCACGCGCAAGAAACGCTCCCTTCAAGGCGTCACGGTGCTCTCGCATCAGCGCGCAGCTGCACCGCGAGCGGCGACGCTGGTCTACAATGCGCTTCTCGATGACATCGTGTCGTTGCGCCGAAAGCCGATGGAGCTGTTGAACGAGAAGGAGCTTGAAGCCCAGTTCGGCGTCAGCCGCACGCCGATCCGCGAGGCGATCATCCGTCTTGCCGATGACGGTCTGGTGGACGTCTTCCCGCAGTCGGGCACGTTCGTTTCCCGTATTCCGCGGCGGGCGCTTTACGAGGCGATGCTCGTGCGCAAGGCGCTGGAGGATACAACGGTTTCGATCGCGGTCGAGAAGATGACGCCGGCGGGTCTAAGGGCGCTGGAACGCAATCTTGCTGATCTCGATGCCTGTCACCGCGACGGTGATGTCGCAGCCTTCCATATCATCGACAATGATTTCCACCAGCTCATCAGCACTATCGCCGGCTTCCCCGGCATCTGGGCAATCATCCAGCAGGTCAAGGTTCACAGCGATCGTTACCGCCTGCTGACGCTGCCGCAGCAAGGCCGCCTGACGCGCGTCATCGAGGAGCATGCAGCCGTGATCGATTGCATGCGGATGGGCGACAAGGATGGCGCAAAGGCCGCCATGGAGTTCCATCTCGGCAAGCTGCTGCACGAGGTCGAGCAGGCCGAGATGCTCGACCCAGCCTATTTCATTGAGGATGCCCCGCAGATGGTGGCCTCCGGAGGAGAGAAGGATAATTCCAATGCAGATTGACGTGCGACACGCCTCCCATCCCGAAGCTGTCAAGGGTTTCGATACGGAAACCCTGCGGCATCACTTCCTGGTCGAGACGGTGTTTGTGCCTGGCGACATCCGGCTCACCTATTCCCACTATGATCGCATGGTGATCGGCGGTGCTGCGCCGCTCGGGGCGGCTCTCACGCTGACCGCGCCGAAGGCGATTGGCCAGGAAACGTTTCTGGCCGAGCGCGAGCTCGGTGTGTTGAATGTCGGCGGCGCCGGTCGCGTGATCGTCGATGGCACCAGCTACGCTCTGGCGAAGTACGATTGCCTCTATGTCGGCAAAGGCGCCGTCGACGTCAGTTTCGAAAGTGCCGATGCCGGCAGTCCGGCAAAATTCTACCTGGTTTCGACGCCCGCTCATGCCAGCCATCCGACGGTGCTCTTGACGCGTGACAAGGCGCGGCACCTGACGCCGGGCGAGGCGGCAACCGCCAACAAGCGTTCGATCTATCAATATATCCACCCGGAGGTCTGCCAGTCCTGTCAGCTGACCATGGGCTTCACCAGCCTCGAGACCGGCAGCATCTGGAATACCATGCCGAGCCACACGCATGACCGGCGCATGGAAGCCTATCTCTATTTCGATCTCGATGCCGACCAGCGCGTCTTCCATTTCATGGGCGAGCCACAGCAGACACGTCACATGCTCGTCGCCAACGAGCAGGCGATCATCTCACCGCCCTGGTCGATCCATTCCGGCGCCGGCACCAAGAACTACAGCTTCATCTGGGCGATGGCCGGCGACAACAAGAGCTTTACCGATATGGACCATATCGCAATCGGCGATCTGAGGTGACGGCGATGCAGGCACTTTTCGATCTTTCGGGAAAAACGGCCGTCGTTACCGGTGCCAATACCGGCATCGGGCAGGGCATTGCCGTAGCGCTTGCCGAAGCGGGTGCCTCGATCGTCGCCGTCGGCCGCTCGTCTATGGACGAGACGGAAGCACTGGTCGCCAAGGCGGGTGCAAAATTCCACGTCATCAAAGCCGATCTCGGCACGATCGAGCCGGTCAAGCCGATCGTTGCGGAAGCGCTGGAGCGCTTTGGAGCCCTCGATATCCTCGTCAACAATGCCGGCATCATCCGCCGCGCCGACGCGATCGATTTTACCGAGGAAGACTGGGATGCGGTGATGAATGTCAACCTGAAGACAGCCTTCTTTCTGTCTCAGGCTGCTGCCCGCCACATGCTCGAAAAAGGGCGCGGCAAGATCATTAACATCGCTTCGCTGCTCTCCTTTCAGGGCGGCATCCGCATCCCGTCCTACACCGCCTCAAAAAGCGGACTTGCGGGTCTGACCCGGCTGCTTGCCTGCGAATGGGCGGGCAAGGGCGTCAACGTCAACGCCATCGCTCCCGGCTATTTCGTGACCAACAACACGACGGCGCTGCGCGAGGATGCCGATCGCAATGCCAGCATCCTGGCCCGAATCCCGGCGGGCCGCTGGGGTGAGCCCGGCGATATCGGCGGTGCTGCCGTGTTCCTGGCGTCGTCAGCATCCGACTATGTACACGGCACGGTTCTGCCCGTCGATGGAGGCTGGCTGGCGCGCTGACGCGACAGCCAGGAGGAGACATGACGCCTTCCCACGGGAAAGGCGAGGCCGCGTCGGTGGAGTTGGCGTGGCCGGAATGGAGGAGGACATGCAGTACCAGTTCGATTTTTCGGCCTTGCTGCCCTACTGGAGCGACTTCCTGTCGGGCGCGCTTGTCACGATCGAGATCACCGTCTTTTCGGTGGTCATCGGTCTGGTGATTGGCGTTGCCTGCGCCATAGCCCGTCGTTCGACTATCGGGCCGCTGCGTGCCCTTGTCAGTATCTATGTCGAGACAGTGCGTAACACGCCCTTCATCGTGCAGATCTTCTTCATTTTCTTCGGACTGTCGTCGGTCGGCATCCGCCTGCCGATCATTGCCGCCGCTGTCTTCGCCATGGTCATCAATGTCGGCGCCTATACGGCCGAGATCATCCGCGCCGGCATGGATTCCATCCATCCGAGCCAGATCGAGGCAGCCGAGGCGCTCGGCCTGTCGAAGCTGCAGATCTACCGTGACATCATTCTCCTGCCGGCGATCGAACGCGTCTATCCGGCACTTTCCAGCCAGTTCATCCTGATGATGCTGTCGACCTCGATCGCTTCGCAGATCTCGGCCGAGGAGCTGACGGGCGTCGCCAACAACATCCAGTCGAATACATTCCGATCACTGGAAACCTATATGGTCGTCGCGGTCCTCTACATCGCCATTACCTATCTGATGCGGGCGGGCTTCTATGGCCTCGGTCTCATCGCCTTTCCGCGCCGCCGCCGGCTCGGCACGTCGCTCTAGAGGTCGCCATGCTCGGTGGATTTTCCTTCAATCACCTCATCTATCTGCTGGATGGCCTCGTCTGGACGGTGGTGCTGTCTGCACTCGCCTTCGTGCTGGGCGGCATCGCCGGCTTCTTCGTGATGCTTTGCCGCATTTCGCGCTTCCTCTGGCTGCGGCGCGCTGCCCTCATCTATATCCAGATCGTTCAGGGCACGCCGCTGCTCATCCAGATGTTCATCCTCTATTTCGGCCTGGGGGTCATCAATATCTCGGTGCCGCCGCTGGTGGCGGCCGGCCTCGGCATGATGATCTATTCGAGCTCCTATCTCGGCGAGATCTGGCGCGGTTCGGTGGAGTCGATCTCGCGTACACAGTTCGAGGCGGCCGAATGTCTCGGCCTGACGCGCTGGCAGGCGCTACGTGATGTGATCCTGCCGCAGGCGCTGAGGATCGCCACGCCGCCGACGGTCGGTTTTCTCGTCCAGCTCGTCAAGAATACCTCGCTCGCCTCGGTCGTCGGCTTCCTGGAGCTGACACGTGCGGCGCAGGTCATCAACAACTCCCTGTTCCAGCCCTTCCTGGTGTTCGGCATCGCAGCGCTTCTCTATTTCGCTGTGTGCTACCCGCTGTCGGTCTGGAGCCGCTCTCTCGAGAGGAAGCTCAATGTCGGTCGCCGTTAAACTCACCAATGTCGTCAAGCGCTTCGGCGCTCTGGAAGTGCTGAAGGGCGTTTCCTTCGAGATCAATGCCGGCGAGGTGGTGGCGCTGATCGGCCAGTCCGGCTCCGGCAAAAGCACCGCACTTCGCTGCATCAACCGGCTGGAGACGATCCAGGACGGCTCGATCGAAGTGTGCGGCCACCGCGTGGAAGATCCGAAGCTCGATCTCCGGACACTGCGCCGGGATATCGGCATGGTGTTCCAGAGCTACAACCTCTTCCCGCATATGACGGTTGCCGAAAACATCATGCTGGCGCTGCGCCGCGTGAAGGGCATGCGCAAGGACCAGGCCTTCGAGATCGCGAGGCAGGTGCTCGCCAAGGTCGGTCTCTCGGAAAAGATCGATGCCTATCCGGAGCAATTGTCGGGCGGCCAGCAGCAGCGCGTGGCAATCGCCCGTTCACTCGCCATGCAGCCGAAGGTGATGCTCTTCGATGAGGTAACGTCTGCTCTCGACCCGAAGCTGACAGGCGAGGTGCTGCGCGTGATGGAAGATCTCGCCCGCGGCGGCATGACGATGATCGTCGTCACCCACGAGATGGGCTTTGCCAAGCGCGCTGCCAACCGCGTCATCTACATGCATACCGGCAAGGTCTGGGAGACGGGTGGCGCCGATATCCTGAGCAATCCGCAGACACCGGAGCTCAAGGAATTCATGGCTGCAGAGCTTTAGACCCCGGTACTTGCGGGAGGGAATTGCCTGCGCCGGATGAACCGGTGCGGGTTTTACAGGAGGCCCGACAGAGAGCGGGCAGAGGCAATCAGGTAGAGGAGACTTGGAGTATGCCGAAGACAATGATTTCGAAACTGGCACTGTTGGCCGGCGCAGGCTTGCTGGCGCTGGCAAGTGTTGCCCATGCCGACGTGCTCGACAATATCAAGAAGGCGGGCAAGGTGCGCATCGCGGTCGCGATGGGCATTCCGGAATATTCCTTCGTCGATGAAAACCTCAAGCCCACCGGTTCGGACGTCGAAACCGCGAAGCTGATCGCCAAGGATCTCGGCGTCGAACTGGAACTGGTGGAAATCACCAACGCTGCCCGCGTTCCCTCGGTCCAGACAGGCAAGGCCGACATGGTCGTCTCTTCGCTTGGCATTACCGAGGAACGCAAGAAGGCGATCGATTATTCCGTTCCCTATGCGACGCTGGCACTCGTCGTCGCAGCTCAGCCGAGCGTTGAGATCAAGAACTATGCCGATCTCGATGGCAAGCGCATCGGCGTTACCCGCGCGACCACCAACGACCAGGACATCACCGCCAATGCGAAGGGCGCAGATATCGTTCGCTTCGAGGATGACGCAACGCTGATCACGTCTGTTGTCTCCGGCCAGGTCGATATCCTCTCCAGCCAGTCGGCTGTCATCAACGGCATCAACAAGAAGATGGCCGATCATCCGCTGCAGGTGAAGTTCACGCAGAAGGAAACCAATCTCGGCATCGGTATTCCGAAGGGTGAAGCTGGTCTCAAGACCTGGCTCGACCAGTGGGTCAAGACCAATTTCGACAACAAGGTGCTGCGCGACATCTATCGCAAGTACCACAATGCCGAACTGCCCGACGATCTGACCTCGCGTTGATCGAATAGCGGCGCCGATGCCTTCATGGCGCCAGTCTTCGACGATCCTAGATTTCCGCCAATTTTGTCGCCGCGGCCCTTGTGCCGCGGCGTTCGATTTTTTGCGCCTGAATATCCGGCTTCTGCTACGCCGTCCTTCCATCGATACCTGTGGCGACTTTGTTCTCTGTAAAACGTTGACGATTTATCGATAATTTCTTAGTGATGTTGGAAACGAACGGCGGAGGCGATTTTGTCGGGCATTGCGGCTGGTAGCTGGGACTTCTGGATCGACCGTGGGGGCACCTTCACCGATATCGTCGGGCGCGACCCGTTCGGTGCACTCCACGCCCGCAAAGTGCTGTCTGAAAACCCGGAAGCCTATCGCGATGCCGCCGTCCACGGAATCCGACAGCATCTCGGCCTGACTGCAGGGGAGGCGATCCCGGCCGGGCTGATCGGCGAGGTCCGCATGGGCACAACCGTTGCCACCAATGCGCTTCTGGAGCGCAAGGGCGAACCTCTGGCGCTTGTGACGACGAAGGGTTTTCGCGATGCGCTGCGCATCGGCTATCAGGAGCGCAAGAAGATCTTTGCGACGGAGATCGTCAAGCCGGAAGCGCTTTATCAGGATGTGGTCGGGCTCGAAGAGCGCGTACTGGCTGACGGTACCGTCGAGACAAAACTCGATGAAGCCGCGACCGAAGCAGCACTCCGCGATCTGCGAGGCAAGGGTTACCGCGCCGTGGCCATCGTCTTCATGCACGCTTACAAATATCCCGCGCACGAGGCGGCAGCCGCACGCATCGCCCACGCCATCGGCTTCGAGCAGGTTTCCGTCAGCCACGAAGTCTCGCCGCTGATCAAACTGGTCGGTCGTGGCGATACGACTGTTGTCGATGCCTATCTTTCGCCGGTGCTCGGCCGCTATGTGCGCCAGGTCTCCGATGAACTCGACGTCGCGAGAACCGGTGCGCGCGTCATGTTCATGATGTCTTCGGGCGGGCTGACAGCGGCCGATATGTTTCAGGGCAAGGACGCGATCCTGTCCGGCCCGGCCGGCGGTGTGGTCGGTCTTGCCAAGACCGGCGAACAGGCAGGTTTCGGCCACGTGATCGGCTTCGACATGGGCGGCACCTCAACGGATGTCGCACATTTCGATGGCGAATATGAGCGCGCCTTCGAAACGGAAGTGGCGGGCGTGCGTGTTCGTGCACCGATGATGCTGATCCATACCGTGGCGGCCGGTGGCGGCTCTATCCTGCATTTCGAAAGCGGCCGTTTCCGCGTCGGGCCTGATTCCGCAGGCGCTTTCCCAGGCCCCGCCTGCTACCGCAATGGCGGGCCGCTTGCGGTGACCGATGCCAACGTCATGGCCGGCAAGCTGTTGCCCGATTTCTTCCCGACGATCTTTGGCCCGAACCAGGACCAGCCGCTCGATATCGAGACGGTGCGGCAGAAATTCACCGCGCTTGCAGCGGAGATCGGTGACGGACGCAGCCCGGAAGAGGTAGCCGACGGTTTCATCCGCATCGCCGTTGCCAATATGGTCGAGGCGATCAAGAAGATTTCCGTCCAGCGCGGTTATGACGTGACGCGTTACGCATTGAACTGCTTTGGCGGTGCCGGCGGCCAGCATGCCTGCCTGGTGGCCGATGCGCTCGGTATGAAGAGCATACTTCTTCATCCGATGTCCGGCCTGCTCTCGGCCTATGGCATGGGCCTTGCCGATATCCGCTCCACCCGCCAGAAGGCGCTCGGCGTGCCGCTCGATGCGGCCGCACCGGCAGCGATGACAGCGCTTGGCAGAGAATTGCAGGGCGAGTGCCTGCCGGAGCTGGTGGCGCAGGGCGTCGAGGCCGGCAAGATCAAGACGGTGTTGCGTGCACATATCCGCTATGCCGGCACCGATACGCTGCTCGCCGTCGAGGCACTGTTCCCGCAGGATGACGACGCGCCGCGCCTGCGCAGGGAATTCGAGATCCTGCATAAGCGCCGCTTCGGCTTCGTCGCCGAGGACAAGCCATTGGTCGTGGAGGCCGTCGAGGTGGAATGCATCGGCGGTGCGGCCGCCGAAATCGACGTTGATCGTGGCGAAGCGGCTGAGGGCGAGGCATTGCCCATCCGACACACCCTGTTCCATTCGCAGGGCGAAAGCCATGACGCGGCTGTCGTCATGCGCGATGGCATTCAGCCCGGCCAGACCGTGACCGGACCGGCCATCATCATTGAGCCGAACCAGACCATCGTCGTGGAAGACGGCTGGCAGGCGAAGCTGACGTCGCGCGATCATATCGTGCTCACCCGCATCAAGGCGCTGCCGGAGCGCACGGCGATCGGCACCAAGGCTGATCCGGTCATGCTGGAGATCTTCAACAATCTCTTCATGTCGATTGCCGAGCAGATGGGCGTCACGCTGCAGAACACGGCCTATTCCGTCAACATCAAGGAACGGCTCGACTTTTCCTGCGCGGTCTTCGATGCGGACGGCAATCTCGTCGCCAATGCGCCTCATATGCCGGTTCATCTCGGTTCCATGGACGCGTCTGTCGCCACTGCCATCCGCGAAAATCCGGTCATTCATCCGGGCGACGTCTTCCTGATCAATGCGCCCTACAATGGCGGCACGCATCTGCCCGATCTCACGGTCTGTACGCCCGTCTTCGACGATGCCGGCACACGCATCCGTTTCTGGGTGGCGAGCCGCGGGCACCATGCCGATATCGGCGGTATCTCCCCGGGCTCGATGTCGCCTCTCGCGACGCATATCGAGGAGGAAGGCGTCTATATCGACAATTTCAAGCTGCTCGATCGTGGCAAATTCCGCGAAGACGCTCTTGCGGATTTGCTTACTGGTGCGCGTTATCCAGTGCGCACGCTGGCGCAGAACGTCAACGACCTGAAGGCGCAGGTTGCCGCCAATGAAAAGGGTGTGGCGGAACTGAAGAAGATGATCGCGCTCTTCGGCGAGGACGTGGTCGATGCCTATATGGGCCATGTGCAGGACAACGCCGCCGAAAGCGTGCGCCGTGTCCTCGACCGCCTGCCGGACGGCGAATTTTCCTATGAGATGGATCAGGGCTGCAAGATCGTCGTCAGGATTTCCATCGATCGGGAAAAACGCGAAGCAACCGTCGATTTTACCGGCACCTCAGCGCAGCGCTCCGACAATTTCAACGCGCCGGCGCCGGTGACGCGCGCTGCCGTGCTCTATGTTTTCCGGGTGCTGGTCGAAGCCGATATTCCGATGAATGCCGGCTGCCTGCGGCCGATCCGCATCGTCATTCCCGATGGCACCATGCTGACGCCCGTTTATCCGGCAGCCGTCGTTGCCGGCAATGTCGAAGTCAGCCAGGCCGTTACCAATTGCCTGATCGGTGCCGTCGGCGCCATGGCCGCGGCCCAGGGCACGATGAACAACCTGACCTTCGGCAACGACAAGTACCAGTATTACGAAACCATCTGCTCTGGCGCGCCGGCAGGCCCGGGCTTCAACGGTGCGGATGCCGTGCACACGCATATGACCAATTCGCGCCTCACCGATCCGGAAATCCTGGAGAGCCGTTTCCCCGTTGTGCTCGAGGATTTCCATATCCGGCCAAATTCCGGTGGCCGCGGTCAGTGGCATGCCGGCAACGGCACGCAGAGAACGATCCGCACGCTCGAGACGCTGGAATTTGCCGTTCTCTCCGGTCATCGCCGCGTGGCGCCGTTCGGGCTGAAAGGTGGCGAAGATGGACAGACCGGCCGCAACTACGTTCGCCGAAATGACGGTACGATTGATGAACTGATCGGTGCTGCCCACACGGTGTTGGAAGCGGGTGAAGCCTTTACTGTCGTGACGCCAACAGGCGGCGGGTACGGACCGAGAGATGCCTGAGCAATTGGGATGGAAGTGCGTTCAATGGAAAAATCGAAAGAACAAAAGGCGCCCCGCGATCTGATCGTCTCGTCGGCCCATCTGGCACTCGGCAGCTCGCCGGCTCTTTCGGAGCTCGAATACGGATCGGTCCTCTTTTCTCACGCGTTTAATCGCTGGATGGTGCGCTGCATGGCTGCCGCCGGGGTGCCCAGTCTGTCGCCGGTCGAGATCCTCATCATTCACTCGGTTCGCCATCGCGGCCGGCCGAAGACATTGTCCGACCTCTGCCTCGTGCTCGATATCGAAGACACTCATGTCGCCAACTACGCGGTAAAAAAGCTTGATGCGGCCGGCCTCGTCAAAACCGGAAAATCCGGCAAGGAAAAAGTCATCCAGGTCACCGACAAAGGCCTGGAGGCGCTGACGCGATATTCGGAAATCCGCGAGCGGCTTCTGGTCGAGGCGACGAAAGTGTCGGGACTATCGCAGGAGGATTTGTCGGGTATCGCCTCCCACCTGAGAGCTCTCTCGGGCTATTACGAGCAGGCGGCAAGATCAGCGGCGACCTTATGATCGAAACCGCCGAAAGCAGAGACGCCGCCATTTTCTCGGCTCTCTAACCGGGGCTGGTATATCCGCTCTCTTGTCAAAAGCGTACTCCGCCTTGAGAGGCGGAGTACGCTAGCAAGGTCCGGGCTCAGTTCTTGACCGTGTCTTCCAGGAAGAAGCGGCCGAGCGGGTTCTGGTAGAAGTTGTCGATGTTCTTGCGTGCGACGTTGATGTAGGGGCTGTAGTAGAGATCGATCCAGTTGACGTCGTCCTTGGCGGTCTTCTGCAGATCGATATACATCTGCTCGCGCTTTTTCGGATCGAGTTCCAGGCGGGCCTTGGCGACCAGCTCCTTCACGGCATCGTTCTTGTAGTTCGTCATGTAGTTGTTGTTGGAATCGTGGCCGAGCACGAAGGTCGTCTTCTGGTCCGGGTCGAGAATGTCGTTGGTCCAGTAGTTGACCGAGATATCGTAATCGCCGGCAACCGTCATGTCCCATTCCTGGCTCGGGTCGACCTTCTGGAGGTTGGCAGTGATGCCGGCCTTGGCGAGCTGCTGTTGCACCAGTACGGCGGTCTGCTCGTCCACCTCGTCACCGGCGCGGATCAGGTAGTTCAGCGTCAGGTTGGTGACGCCGGCGTCGGCCAGCATCTTCTTGGCCTTTTCTGGGTCATAGGGGCGCTGCAGATTGTCGGCGTAATGATAGAGCGCGCCCTTCGGAACGTACGAATTGGCGACCGTGCCCTGGCCGAAGGTGACGGCATCGACGATTGCCTTCTTGTCGATTGCGATGTCGAGCGCCTGGCGTACTTCCTTCTTGGCGAGATCGCCATGGGCATGGTTGATCAGCAGATGGTCCTCACGGGTCGAAGGATCGGCCAATACGTTGAGGTTGGCGTCCTTCTTCAACTCCTCGACGCGCGAAAAGGGCACGAAGATCGCCGCGTCGAGCTGGCCTGCCTGCACGTTCAGCATGCGGGTATTGTCGTCAGGCACCGAGATCCACTCGACGCCGTCGAGCTTTACCCGGTCTGCCTGCCAGAAATTCGGGTTCTTCTTAAGGATGATGCGGTCGCCGCGGCGCCATTCCTCTACGGTGAAGGCGCCTGACGAAATGGGCTTTTCAGCGTAGGCGTCGGCCCCCATGGATTCGATGCCGGCCTTGGAAATGACGGATGCATTCGGCAGTGCCAGCGTCGACAGGAAGGGCGCGGAAGGGTTCTTGAGCTTGATCGTCAGCGTATGCGGATCGCTTGCGACGGCCGTGTCGATCACCTTATAGGAATCGCTCCAGAGCGAGCCTTGATCGTCGCGGATGCGCAGCAGGCTGAAGGCGGCATCTTCCGCCGTCAGCGGCGAGCCGTCGGAGAATTTCGCATCGCGGATCTTGAAGACATAGGTCAGTCCGTCGTCGGACGCCGTCCAGCTCTCGGCCAGGCCAGGCTCCAGCTTGGTGCCGGTCTTGTCGACGCGGATCAGCACGTCATAGACGTTGGAAAAGACCCAGTTGTCGATGTTCTGCGCCGTTTTGATCGGGTCGAATGTCGTCGAATCCTCGCGACGGCCGATGGTAAGCACACCGGCGGCTTCGGCATAGGATGCGCTGAGCGTCAGGCCCGCAAGAAGCGCTGCAAGCCCGATTGATTTCCATCTGGTGATCATGCGTTCGTTCCCTTCGTTGTTATGGCATGCGTTTGACGGGTAGTGCCGGCATCGATTGCAGCTCGGCTTCGAAGCTGGCGCTGCTCAGAAGCGGCTTGTCCGGATCGATATCGGGAATGGCGGCGATCAGCGCCGCGGTATAGGGATGTTTCGGCCGCGCAAAGACCTCTTTCGAGAGGCCTTCTTCGACGATCTCGCCACGATACATGACGACCACGCGTTCGCAGAGATTGCGCACGATCGCCAGGTCATGGGCGATAAACATCAGCGTCAGGTTCATTCTTGCGGTTAGTTCGCGGAAAAGCGCGATGATCTGTGCCTGGATCGTGACGTCGAGGGCCGCAACACATTCGTCAGCAATGATGAGCTTCGGATCGACAGCGAGCGCCCGGGCAATCCCGGCGCGCTGGCACTGACCACCGCTCATGCTGCGAGGTTTGCGATTTGCAAACTCTCGCTCCAGCCCGACAAGATCGAGTAATTCGCCGATCCTCTCCGGAATGGCCGATGCCGGCACCTTGCCCTGCACCTTCAGCACCTCGGCAAGCATCTGCCCGATCGTGAGGCGCGGATTGAGTGCGTTATAAGGGTCCTGAAAGACCATGGCCGTCTCACGCCGCAGCTTTGCGAGTCCGGCAGCCCGCTGCTGAGCGAGATCGATCCCTCCGAAGGACACATGACCTGAGGAGATCGGCGTCAGCCCCAGCACGGCGCGTGCGAGTGTGCTCTTGCCGCTGCCGGATTCGCCGACGATGCCGATGGTTTCGCCCGGCATGACCTGCAGGCTGACACCGGAAACGGCGCCTACCGTCTTGGCACTGCTCTTGAACAGGCTGCCGCCAACCTTGAAACGCACATGCAGGTCGTCGATCTCAAGAAGCGGCTTGGTCGATGCTGCCGAAGACGCGAGCAGCGGCTCCGGCATTGGCGCCTCGTCCGGCATGGAGGGATGGCTGTTGATCAGATTGATCGTGTAGGCGTCCTGCGGCCGGGAGAGGATCGTCCGTTTCGGCCCCTGTTCAAGCAGCTTGCCATTGCGCATGACGGCGATGCGGTCGCAGGTCTGGGCGACGATGCCGAGATCGTGGGTGATGAGGATGATCGACAGGCCGCGCTTTTCTCGGATCTCCAGCAAGAGTTTCAGGATCTGCGCCTGGATCGTCACGTCGAGTGCCGTCGTCGGCTCGTCGGCGATCAGGATCTTCGGGTTGCAGGAGAGCGCCACGCCGATCATGGCGCGCTGGCGCATGCCGCCGGAAAACTCGTGCGGATAACTGTCATATTGGCGAACGGGATCGGGAAAGCCAACCTGCGTCAGGATCTCGATCGCCGCCGCACGTGTTTCCTTGGCGCCGAGCCCTTGATGATAGCGGATGCCCTCGGAAATCTGGTCGCCGATGCGCATGACCGGATCGAGGTGGCTCGTCGGGTTCTGGAAGATCATGCCGATCTCGCCGCCCCGAACTTCCAGCATCTCGGCTTCGCTTGCCGTCGTGAGATCACGCCCTTCGAGCAGGACGGCGCCGCCCTCGATCTTGATCAGAGAGGAGGGCAGCAGCCGGACGAGCGAGCGGCAGAGCAGGCTCTTTCCCGAGCCGCTCTCACCGACCAGGCCGAGGATTTCGCCCTTGGCGAGATCAAGCGAAACATGGTCGATCAGCGTCCGCGCGCCGCTATCGAGATGAACCCTGACTGTCAGGTCACGGACGGAAAGGACCGAAGCGCTCATTCGTGAACTCCGAGAAGTTCGCCGAGCGCATCACCCAGCATGCTGAAGCCGAAGGCGAGGCAGACGATGGATAGGCCTGGGAAAAGCGTGATCCACCATGCCGTTGTGATGAAGCTCTGCCCTTCCGCGACCATGACGCCCCACTCGGCGAGCGGAGGCTGCACACCGAGGCCGAGATAGCTGACCGCCGCGCCGCTGAGCAGCACCAGTGTGGCATCAGACATGGAAAAGACGATGGAGCCGGCAATGGCGTTCGGCAGAAGGTGGCGGAACATGATCCTGAAACGGCTGAAGCCGAGGCTGACGGCCGCGACCGCGTAGTCACTGCTTTTCAGGACCAGCATCTGGGCGCGGATGAGGCGTGCATAGGAGACCCAGCCGACCAGCGCCATGGCAATGTAGAAACTGCTGAGGCCCGGGCCGAGAATGGCGATGATCGACAGCATCAAGACAAGAAACGGGAAGGCGAGAATGATGTCGACGAGGCGCATGAAAACCGCATCGACGATACCGCCGAAGAAGCCGGCTATGGTGCCGACCGTCGTGCCGATCAGGAACGGGAAGATCACGCCGATGACGGCGATCTGCAGGTCGATTCGGGCGCCCCATATGACGCGCGAAAGTATGTCGCGGCCGAAATTGTCTGTGCCGAAGAGATGGGCGAAGGAGGGCGGCTGTAGCCGCACATCGGCATTCTGCAGGATCGGATCATACGGTGCGACCAATGGTGCGGCGATCGCCAGAAGCAGGAAGAACAGGAGAATGCCGGCGCCGACGACGAGTGTCAGCCGGCGGCCGAGGAAACGGCGCCAGGCGACCGGAGAGGGAGTAAAGGCCTCGACGCTCATAGCTTCACCCTCGGATCGACAGCGACGGTGACGATATCGGCAATGAAATTGACGAGCACGGTGGCGCAGGCAAAGGTCATGGCCACACACTGAACGACCATGTAGTCGCGCGAGAAAATGGCGCGCACCAGCAATTGCCCCATGCCCGGCAGGGCAAAGACGCTTTCCACGACGACGGTGCCGCCGATCAGCCAGCCAATGTTGACGGCCAGAAGATTGATTGTCGGTACCAGCGAATTCGGCAGGACGTGGCGCCAGAAGACAATGCTCTCAGGCATGCCGCGGGCGCGAGCGGCTGTCGCTACATCCGATTTCAGGGATTCGATCATCGCGGAGCGCAGGCTGCGGGTCAGCACCGTCGAGAGCGACAACGCAACGGTCAACGCCGGCAAAATGAGATGGGAGAGCTTGTCACCCAGTGTCGTGCCGTAGCCGGAGACGGGCAGGACGCCGAGTTCGACGCTGAAAAAAATGATCAGCATCAGGCCGAGCCAGAAAGGCGGAAAGCCGATCCCGAATGTGGAGATGACGCGTACTGCATGATCAGGCGCGCGGCCAGCGTTGCGAGCTGCAATCGCCGACATCGGCACGGCGATCAGGATCGACAGGATGACGCTTGTCAGTACCAGCGCGATCGTCGGCTCGATGCGCGTGGCAATCAGCGGAAAAACGTCGATCTTGTAGAGGATCGACTTGCCCATTTCGCCATTCGCGAGGTTTTTGAGGAAGTAGAAATATTGCAGCCACATCGGCTGATCGAGTCCGTACTGCGCGCGAATGTTGGCAAGCGCCGTCGGTGTTGCGCGCGTGCCGAGAATGTTGCGGGCGGGATCGCCGGGGATCAATCGCACCAGGATGAAGGTGATGACGCTGATGCCGAAGATAACGGGCAGAAACTGGACCGGCCGGGTCAGTATGAATTTATAGCGATGCATGGCGGCGCTCGCCCCCTTGTCTTCGGCGGGTTCCGATCACCTGATCTTGCATCAGCTTGCCCTGTGCCGCGATAGAAAATCGACCAGTGCGGGATAATAGTCGTGCGGGTTTTCGTAAAACGGCATGTGGCTGGCGTTTGCGAAAACCTTGAGTTCGGCATTTGGCAACGCAAGCTTCATGCGCAGCGCGCAAGCCGGCGTCAACTCGTCATGTTCCCCCGTCGTAATCAATACCGGCGCCTTCACCCGAGGCAGGTCGGGAACACGGTTCCAGTCCTTCAGATTGCCGATATAGAGAAATTCGTTCGGCCCCTGCATGGTCTCATAGGGACCCATGTTCCAGTCATCCAAAGAGCGGCGCACCGGCGCCGGCCAATCCGGCAAGCGGCAGACGTGGCGATAGTTCAGGATCGTCACGGCTGCGAGATATTCCGGATGATTGTAGGTTCCCTGCGCCTCATGCTTCTGCATCATCGCCACCGTCTCAGGCCCGAGGGCGGCCCGGAGCCGCTCCAGCTCCAAGATCAGATGCGGCATATCGGCGACGGTATCTTCGAGGATCAGCGTCTGCAGGTTTTCCGGATAGGTCAGTGCATAGTCGATCGCGAGCCAGCCGCCCCAGGAGTGGCCGAGCATATGGACTTTACCGAGACCCAGCGCCTTTCGCACCGTCTCGGTTTCTTCGACATAGCGGCCGATGGTCCAGAGCGATGCGTCGGTCGGCCGGTCGGAGGCGCCGGTGCCGAGCTGGTCGAAGGCGACAACGCGGTAACCCTTGTCGATGAGACAGGAATGAGCCTCGCGCAGATAGTCGCAGGGCAGACCCGGGCCGCCGTTCAGGCAGAAAACAGTCTCGCTGCCGGTTCCGAAGCTGTAGGCAATCACCTTGTAGCCGTCGACTTCAATCTCATGTCGCGCCTCAGGCTCGATTTCACGCCACATTCACCGCTCCGGCAGAAGATTTCGCTTGCTCAATAATTGGGCATGGCTAAATTTTTATCCGAAACGACGCTCTTCGCCAGCTATAAGAAGTGATAGGGTGGGGAACCACCGGGAGTCCGCCATGCTTGACGAAATCGGAACGATCAGACGGCAGTTCTCAGCCCATCAGACGCTGGACGGGCGTATCGATCAGGTTTTCGCGGCAATGAAAGAGATCGGTTTCGAGGCCCTGATCTACGACTACACGCCGGTGCCTTATGACATCGACGGAGGGATCATGATTCCGTCGATGTTAAAGCTGCGCAATATCTCCGAAGATATGCGCGAATACTGGTTCGACCGCGGCTATTTCCGCATCGATCCGGTGCAACAGGTGGCCTTGCGTACCTCGGCGCCCTTCTTCTGGAACTATGACAGGGACGCCGACACTCTGATCAACCGCTTCATGAGTGACGACACGGCGCCGGTGACGCGTTTCCTCAACGAGCGCGACATGTCGATGGGCGTGACGGTTCCCGTCCATATGCCGCGCGGCGATTATGCGACTGTGACCGGCATCCGTTTCGGCGTTGACAGCGATTTCGAGCACCACGCACTACGTTATATCGCCGATTTCAATCTGCTGGCCCATGTCTTCCATGAGGCCGCCTATTCGCTTTTCGATGCTGAGGCGCTGCGGGTCGGCAAGGTCCGTTTGACAGAGCGGGAGCGGGAATGCCTGCGCCATTCGGCAGAGGGACTTTCGGCCAAGGAAATTTCGCGCATCATCAATCGTTCCGTGCCGACGGTCGTCATGCATCTCAATGCGGCGGCCAAGAAGCTCGGCGCCCGCAACCGCACGCAGGCGGTGGTGCGCGCCACTCATTACCGGCTGCTGGAAGACCGCCCATCCTATAACTTCTAATAGCTGCCTTCGGCTTTTCGGCCACGTTATGCTTTTCCATCATTGCCCTAGAGGATGGAGATATAAGTGGCCGCAGTTTCGACGAAGGAAGGTTTTCTGCCGTTTCGCGAATACCAGACCTGGTATCGCATCACCGGTTCGCTCGATTCCGGCATGTTGCCGCTTGTCGTTGCCCATGGCGGCCCCGGCTGCACGCATGATTATGTCGATTCCTTCAAGGGTATTGCGGAGCTCGATGGCCGCGCTGTCATCCACTACGATCAGCTTGGCAACGGCAATTCCACGCGACTACCCGACAAGGGACCGGATTTCTGGACGCCGGCGCTCTTCCTCGAAGAGCTCGATGCGCTCCTGAAACATCTCGGCATTCAGGATCGGTATGCCTTCCTCGGCCAGTCCTGGGGCGGCATGCTTGGCGCCGAACATGCGGTGCGCCGGCCAAAGGGCCTGAAGGCGCTCGTCATCGCCAATTCGCCAGCCAACATGCATACCTGGGTGGCCGAGGCGAACCGCTTGCGTCGAGAGCTGCCGCAGGCGGTGCAGGACACGCTTCTGAAACACGAGGAAGCCGGAACCATCACCGATCCGGACTATATTGCCGCGTCGCGCGTCTTTTATGACCTGCATGTCTGCCGGGTTTCTCCCTGGCCGCCGGAAGTCGCGCGCACTTTTGCGATCATGGACGAGGACAATACCGTCTACCGCAACATGAACGGTCCGACTGAATTCCACGTCATCGGCACGATGAAGGACTGGACGATCGAAGGTCGGTTGCCGCTTATCGAGGCGCCCACGCTTCTGATCTCTGGCAAATATGACGAGGCGACTCCGCTCGTCGTCAAACCCTATGTCGATCATGTGCAGGGTTGCGAATGGGTGCTCTTCGAGAATTCCAGCCACATGCCGCATGTCGAGGAACGCGAGCTTTGCCTGGACGTTGTTTCTGCCTTCCTTACAAGGCACGATTGATCGCGCCCCGCGGCCGGCGCCGACGGCCGCACCTCCTCTACCGTTCGAACGGCTCGCCGAGCGAAGCGACGCCGTTTAGCTTCAACAAGCGGCGGTCCGCGGAGATGATGCCGAGTACGACGATCGTTACCAGATAGGGCAGGCACGCCAGCAACTGCGAGGGCACGTCGAGCCCAGTCGCCTGCGCGGCTAGCCCCATCAGCGATACGGCACCGAAGAGACACGCGCCGAGGAATATCCGGCCTGTCAGCCAGGTTCCGAAGACGACGAGCGCAATGGCGATCCAGCCGCGGCCGGCAATCATTCCATCCGCCCAGAGCGGCGTATAGATCGTTGACGCATAGGCGCCGGCAAAGCCCGCCATCATTCCGCCGAATGCCACGGCGGCGAAGCGGACGGCAATGACAGGGTAGCCGATCGCATGGGCTGCTTTCGGGTTTTCACCGACGGCGCGAATGACCAGTCCAACCTTCGCATAGGCGAAAGTCGCCCAGATCGCGACCGTCACCAGAAGCGAGAGCCAGACAACGATATCCTGTGTGAAGAGGCCGCCGACGACCGGGATCTCGGAAAGGCCCGGAATTGTGATTTTCGGCAGCGCTTTGACTGTCAGGCTTTCATAGCTCTTGCCGAAGAGTGCCGACAGGCCCTGGCCGAGAATGCCGATCGCAAGCCCGGTCGCGACCTGGTTCGCGTTGAAGCCGAGGATGATGCCGGCAAAGATCAGTGACAGCAGACTGCCGCCGAGCCCGGCCGCGACAAATGCGAGGATGTGGCCGCCACCATGATAGACGATGATGAAGGCAATGACGGCGCCGAATGCCATCAATCCCTCGACGCCGAGATTGAGAACCCCGGCGCGTTCAACGACCAGTTCACCGAGGGCCGCCAGCAGAAAGGGTGTCGCAGCCGCCAGCATGCCGGCCAGGATGAACTCGATCGCATTCATGATGGGCTCCGGATGGCGGCCGGGGGCCAGGCAAGGCGATAGCGGACGAAGGCAACAGCAATCAGATAGATGAGCAGCAGACTGCCCTGGAAGACACGGACGGCAGCAATCGGCAGGTTGGCCGAGACCATGGCATTGTCGCCGCCGATGTAGAGTGCGGCCATGACGATAGAGGATATGACGATGCCGATCGGATGCAGGCCGCCGAGATAGGCGACGATGATTGCCGCATAGCCGTAGCCGGTCGAGATCGAGCGCTGCAACTGGCCGAGCGGGCCGGCGACTTCGGCTGAACCCGCCAGCCCAGCGGCTGCGCCACCGATCAGCAGCGACAGCCAGATTGCCCAGCTCTCTTTGAAACCGGCATAGCTTGCAGCGCGTGGCGCCAGCCCCCCGACTTGTAACCTGTAGCCGATGAAGCTCTTCTGCATGAAGATCCATGCTGCAACCGACAGGATACCGGCGAGGATGAGCGAGACGTTGACGCGCGTTCCTTCAAACAGGATCGGGACCATGGCGTCATACTGGAACATCACCGACTGCGGGAAGTTGAAGCCATTCGGATCCTTCCAGGGGCCGAGCAGCAGATAATTGAGAAGCTGCGCGGCGACGAAACTCAGCATCAGCGAGACCAGGATTTCGTTGGCATTGAGCCGGACGCGCCAGAAGGCAGTTAGCGATGCCCAGAGCGCGCCGCCGATCATGCCGAGCAGCAGCATTGCCGGCCAGATCCACTGGCCGGTGGCGTCCGGCCACCAGATCGGAATGGCAGAGGCAAAGATCGCTCCCAGCACGAATTGCCCCTCGGCGCCGATATTGAAGACTTTGGCGCGAAAGCCGATCGCAAGCCCCTGCGCGATGAGCAGCAGCGGCCCGGTCTTCAGGAGCACCTCCGAAAACGACGCCCAGGAATAGAAGGGCTCGATCAGCATCGCATAGATGACTGCGGCCGGGTCACGCCCCATGACGACATAAAGGCCGAGATTGAGGATGATCGTGACGGCGAGCGCGATCGGCGGGGCGAGCAGCGTAGCGGCAAGCGAGGCGCGTTCCCGGCGGACAAGGGTTGGCAAGGCGGCAAACACGGGTCTGCTCATGCAATCGCTTTCTCGCGCTGTGACTGGGCGCCGATCATGTATCGGCCGATGTCCTCGGGCTTCGTATCGCGTGTGACGAGCGGCGGGCTCAGCGTGCCGTGGTGAAGGACCTGGATGAAGTCGCTGAGCTCGAACAATTCTTCGAGCTCCTCGGAAATGACGAGGATTGCCATGCCTTCGTTGCGCAGCGTGATGAGCCGCTTGCGGATTGCCGAGGCAGCACCGATATCGACGCCCCAGGTAGGTTGGGCGAGGAAGAGCAGCTTCGGCGCCAGCATGATTTCGCGCCCGACGATGAACTTCTGCAAATTGCCGCCGGAGAGCGAGCCGGCCTCGGCCTCGGGACCGCGCGTGCGTACGTCGTAGTCACGGATGCATTCGTTGGTGAACGCGGTCGCCTGTGCCTTGTCGAGCAGGCCGCGTTTGACGAGACTGAGGGGATGGGCGGTTAGCAGGCTATTGAGGGTGAGCGACATTTCGGGGACCGCGCCACGGCCGAGCCGGTCCTCCGGCACGAAGGCAAATCCGAGCTGCCGGCGGGCTGCCGGCTCGAGCATGCCGACATCCTTGCCCATCATGAAGATCTGGTCGCGTTGGTCGCGCGGCAGGATCGTTTCGCCGGAGATCAGCGCGGCAAGCTCGCTTTGGCCGTTGCCGGAAATCCCGGCAATGCCGAGGATTTCTCCGGCGCGGACGACAAGGCTGACCTGGGAGAGCGGCACGGCAAAAGGATCATCCGGCCTGTAATCGAGCCCTATCAGTTCCAGCCGCTTCTCGCCTTCGTCAAGCGGCAGCGCCGGCATGGCTTCCGGCATGTCACGGCCGATCATCATACGGGCAAGGTCATGGGCATCATGCTCGCGCGGATCGACATGACCGGTCACGCGTCCGCCGCGCAGGATCGTCGCGCGGTCGCAGAGCGACTGGATTTCTTCCAGCTTATGGGAAATGAAAAGGATGGAAACGCCGCCGTCGCGCAGCCGGCGCAGGGTCTCGAAAAGCTTCTCCACGGCCTGCGGCGGCAGGACGGATGTTGGTTCGTCCAGGATCAGCAGCTTCGGATTGGTCATCAGGCAGCGGATGATTTCCACGCGTTGTCGCTCGCCGACCGAAAGCGAGTGCACATGGGCCAGCGGATCGACCTCCAGGCCGAATTCGTGTCCGAGCTTGCGGATACGCTCCGCAAGTTCGGCTTTGTTGCCGGCGACGATCAGGCGGATATTCTCGACGACCGTCAGGCTCTCGAACAGGGAGAAATGCTGAAAGACCATGCCGATGCCGGCACGCCTTGCCTCTGCGGGAGAGGCAAGGCTGAGGTTGTGCCCGTTCCAGGCAACAGTTCCGTTGTCCGGCTGCTCGACGCCATAGATCAGCTTCATCAGAGTCGATTTGCCGGCCCCGTTTTCTCCGAGGATGGCATGGATCGAGCGGGGAGAGACGTCAAGGTCGATCTGCTGGTTGGCATGGACCTGGCCGTAGCTCTTGGAAATGCCGCGTAGCGACAGGAGCGGGCTTTCCATGGCTTATTTCGGCAACGGCGTCTTGACACCCTTGACGTGCCAATCCATCGCGACGATCTGCGCGTCCGTCAGCGTGGCGCCAGAGGCGACACCTTCACTGCCATCCGCCTTGGCTATTGGGCCTGTAAACGGCGAGAAGCTGCCGCTGGCGATCTTGGCCTCGATTTCCTTGATCTTGCTCATCGTGTCGGCTGGGATGGCCGGGTTCCAGTCGACAACCTCGACCACCTTGTCGGCAACGCCGAGGAAGGCGTTGGCGCCCTTGAAGGTGCCGGCGAGGTGGGCATCGACCGATGCCTTGAAGAAGGGCGACCAGTCGGTGGCCACGCAGCCGAGATAGGTCTTCTCGGCATATTTCTTCATCGAGGAGTTCAGGTTGAAGGCATAGATACCGGCTTCCTCGCAGGCGGAGATGACCGAAGGCGTATCCTGCGCATTCGAGAAGATGACGTCGCAGCCCTGCGAGATCAAAGCCTTGGCGGCTTCCTGTTCCTTGGCCGGATCGAACCAGGAGTTGACCCAGACGACGGAGACTTCGATGTCGGGTTTGACGGCCTGCGCGCCGAGCGTGAAGGCATTGATCGAGGTGATCAGTTCGGGAATGGCAAAGGCCGAAACCGAGCCGAGCTTGCCGGTCTTGGAGACAGCGGCGGCCGCCATTCCGAGCAGATAGGTGCCCTGGAAATATTTGGCAGCGAAGGGCGAGAAGTTCGGCGCGACCTGGAAGCCCGAGGCATGCAGGACGGTGACCTTTGGATTGCGGCGAGCGATCTGCAAAGCACCGTTCTGATAGCCGAAGGAGCCGGCGATCAGGAAATGGTTTCCGTCTGCGACCGTCTTGTTCATGATGCGATCGGCATCCGGGCCCTCGGCGATGTTTTCGATGATCGTGACCTTCACCTTGTCGCCATAGGCGGCCTTGATCGGATCGATGCCGGCGGCAAGCGCGTGACCCCAGCCGACATCGCCGATCGGCGAGGGTACGACGAGAGCGATGCCGAGCGGTTCGTCGGCAGCAAATGCAGAGCGGCCGGCAAAGGCCGTGGCAAGGCCAGCAGCCGCGGCGCTCTTCATCAGCGTTCTGCGGGTCAGATTGTTGGACATGTCAGTTCCCCTCTTTTGGTTGTTCAGAATTCCACAGCCGCGAGCGCCGCTTCGGCGTCCGCGAAAAGCTTGAATTCGTCGAGACCGGTGAATTCACCTGCCTGCCAGACGATGCGCCCGTTGATCATGGTGAGGTCAGTCGGCATGCCGATCCCGACCTTGGCAATCAGGCTCAGCGGGTCGTGTCGCGTGCCGACATAGTCCATCCGCCGCGTATCGATCGCGAAAAGGTCTGCTGCCATGCCCGGCGCGAGACGGCCGATATCGCGGCGGCCGAGCAGGCTTGCGCCGCCCGTCGTTGCGTAACCAAGGAAATCGACCGGCGGCGGGACAGGGTGAGCGCGTGTCGATGCCGACAGGCATTGCAGCATATAGGCGGAGTGGATGCAGTGCATGAGGTTGGAATTGTCGTTCGAGGCAGCGCCGTCGCAGCCAAGCCCGACGCGCAGGTCGAAGGCCGACATGGCCGGAACATCCGTCACCTCTGCGCCGACAAGATAGACCGGCTCCGGGCAATGGGAGACGCCGGTGCCGCTTGCCGCCATCTTGCGGAGTTCGTCATGCGTCAGTTCCCAGCAGTGAGCATAGAAGGTGTCGGGACCTGCAAAGCCGAGTTCCGTACAGTAATCGACCGTACGCATGCCGTGCCGCGCCTCGATGACAGGGCTTTCGCCTTCGCCGACATGGGTGTGCAAAAACACGCCGCGGTCGCGGGCAAGGGCCACCGATTCAACGAAGGTCTCGCGATAGCAATTGACCGGCTGGCAGGGCGCAACGACCACCTGCCGCATGCTGAAGGGACCGGCATCGTGGTAGCTGTCGATCAGCCGGGCGCAATCGGCTATGAATTCATCCGTCGTTTCCAGCATGGCATCCGGGATCGTCGATCCCTCGGATTTCGGCAGCGTATTGCCGCCGCGGCCTGCATGGAAACGCATGCCGAGAAGCTCGGCCGCCTCGAACTGTCGGTCGATCAGGCGCTTTCCGGCGTGCCGGGGAAAGCAATATTGGTGGTCGAAAGCCGTCGTGCAGCCATGCTTGATCATCTCGGCCATGGCGGTAACCGAGGAATGGTAGAAGCAATCCTCGTTCAGCCGCGAGAAGATCGGGTAGATGCGGTCCAGCCACTCGATGACCGACAGTTTCGTCCAGTCGAGATCGGCCCGGTTGCGCACGAAGCACTGAAAGAAATGGTGATGCGTGTTGACGAGGCCGGGATAAACGAACCAGCCGGCGGCATCCTGGACGATCGTGCCTGATGGCAGGGGCTCCTGTGACAGGTTCGTGCCAATTGCCTGGATCGCCGGACCATTGGTCAGCACGTCCACGTTCCGGCGCACGCTTGGTCCGTTGCCCTCATTGACGATGACGGCTGCGCAATTTTTCAGGAGGTAGCCGGCCATCTCAGCTTTCCTCCTTCGCAGGATGAGGATCGGGCTTCAGCTCGTGCAGGCGGTGAATGCCGGGCATCTCGATGAAGCCGCCGAGGCTGCGGACGGCCCTCAACCAGAGCCGGATGTTTGGATAGGGATCGAGCGAGATGCCGCCATCGGGCGCGAGCGCCACATAGGGGAAACAGGCGATATCGGCGATCGTGGCGCGGTTCGACGCCAGGAAGCGCATACCGCGAAGCTGCTGTTCGAAGAGACCAGCCTCCAGCTCGCGCAGCGCGGCGATGCCCTGCGCCTGAAGGCTTTCGATATTGCCGGGGCGCAGAAGCATTTCATGCAGCCGCGCGCCGCCGAGACTGGCGGTCAGCCGATGCGAGAAGGACAGCCACTGCTGCACTCGCGCCGTCTCTTCAGGCGTGCTGGTACCCAACCATTCCGGCGCGCCTTGGGCGGCGAGATAGGCGAGAATGGCGGAGGATTCCGTCAGAACGAGATCGCCATCTTCCAGGATCGGAATCGACCCTGCCGGATTGAGCGCCAGAAGTTCCGGGCCGCGATGTTCAGCGCCTGGATGAAAATCCACCGCCCGGATATCCAGTTTGATACCGAGGATCGCCGCCATCAGGCGGATCTTGTAGCAACTCGGCGAGAGAATGTAGTCGTAGAGCTTCATTGCGCGACCAACTGTGCACCGTAGATATAGTTGTGGCGCTTGAGCCAGCGTCTGTAGGCGACCGAAGTCAGGTCCGCGCGCGTCGGTATTTCCATGCCGGGATCGAGCGGCAGAAGGGCTGGGATCTGGTTCTCGAGGATCGAGCGGTCCTGCAGGAAGATCATCTGCTGGAAATGAATGAGATCTGTCATCGGTGTGTCGTCATCAAAGAGTGCCATCCATGGCCACACGTCGCAAAGGTCTTCCGCAAGCGGTTGGACGAAGAGGGTAATGACGTCCCATTCGCTGGGGCGGGGAGGGCAGGTCTTGTAGAGTACCGAGCAGGTAGGTGCCGGCACGCGATACATATATTCGGTGGTGATGCCGCCGGTCGCCGACTTGGCGGCCTGCGGTTGATAGAATTTCACCTGCGTTGCCCAGACCTCGTCCTCGTCTTCGCGGATCTCGACCTTGTAGTTCTGGACTTCCGTATGAGGCTCGGCGCCCAGAATATCGGTATGGACGAAGGGGAAATGGGCAATGTCGAGGAAGTTCTCGACCGCCCGCAGCGGTGAGCAGCGCACCCGCACGACGCCCACATCGACGAAGCGGCGGCCGGGCTGGTCCGCCTCGGGAATGGCAAAAAGCTCCTTGCCGGGATTGCCCAGCGACGACCAGACATGGCCGTAGCGGATGCGGACCGGAAGGCTGCGCCCATCGGCTGATGTCACCTGCGCATTGTCATCGGAGGTGCGCGCGACTACTATGGGCTCGCCCATCAGAGCGGTCTTTGTGCCGGTTTCGCCGAGGCGGGAAAAAAGGCCGACCGGATACCATTCGTCGATCATTGCGCCAGCCTTCGTCATGCCACCTCCTTCTGCCGCGCTTCCGCCTGCCGACGCACGGCTTCGGCGACGCGGGACGCCGTGACTCGGTCCGCCGGGCTGCGATCCTTTTCGATCATGACGTGAATGAGCGTGCGTCCTGCTTGCTCAGTCGATAGCAGCCGGACCCATGGACAGTTCGCAATTGGAATGAGCCCGTCCATACCAATTTTCGCGCCCGCAGCGGCTTCGAGCGCCGGAATGCCGGCCTCGGCAGTCAACGAGCGCAACGGCAAGAGATCATCAAGCGATGGCTGTGACGCCGAGGGTTCTCCAACGGCAACCCAGATGACACCACCCGATTCCTCGACCTCATGAATTGCGACACGGATCGTTTCCGGCGGCACGAGGTCGGGGTGGGCAGGGATGCGGATGCATCCTCCCGCCGGAGAATAGCTCCAGCCGTGATAGATGCAGGAGAGTGCCTCGCCGCGCACGAAGCCGTGGGACAATCGCATCCCGCGATGCGGACAGCGATCCGACGATGCCGATACGCGCCCCGACTGAGTGCGCCAGAGAGCGATCGATCCTGCTGGCGTCCAGGCCGGTATGACGGTTGCCGGCGGCAGATCAGCAGACAGGGCGACTGGCGTCCAAGAGCCGGCCGTATCAGATGGCATAACGTATAAGTCCTCAATATTCCCAAGGCTTTAGTGCCGCCGGC
The DNA here is from genome assembly GCF_014193955.1 of Rhizobium sp. BK379. NCBI lineage: Bacteria > Pseudomonadati > Pseudomonadota > Alphaproteobacteria > Hyphomicrobiales > Rhizobiaceae > Rhizobium > Rhizobium sp. BK379. The sequence goes on along the minus strand of NZ_JACIAD010000007.1, from coordinate 294,100 downwards.
CGTGCACGGTTGCCGAGCTAGCGGCCTCAGCTGTCAGAGGCTTGCATAAAAAAACCGCATTGGCAACAATGATTAAATAAAGGGCAGGCCCCAAATGTGGTCAGGGCTACGGTGTGTCGGCAGGGTCTACAATCCTGCGCTGAATCTCGTCCACCCAGACGTCGATTGGACCGAGCGAACACCCCATTTCCAGCATGTCGATCAGCTCAACGGGACCTGCGACCTCAAGTTCGATTCGGTCGGCGCCCATGTAAAAGAAATCCTGGGACAGTCCAAGCTTGTCGGCATGGCGACGGATCCACGGAATGAACGAGGCCGCATCGACATCGCCGAGGATCGTCATTCGCTCGCGCAACCCCCCCTGCCGTGTCTGCGTCATCGAATTATCCATCATCTGATCCCTGAGAACAGCATAGCGGCTTGGTGCCGTTGTGAAAGGGGGATGATGGAACGAACGGTCTTATGCCTTTCATGTGCCATGAATAATTAGGCAGGAAACAGCCATATCATCAGCGACGGAGGCTGCTCCGGTGATTATGCTGACCGGTAACATCGATCCGCAGGACAAAAGGACATGAACATGACAACGACTTCATGGCACGCAGACCCGCTCGCTTGGGGTTTCGGACCGCGCATTTTCGAGGCCTTTCTGGAGCCGACCTGCCCCTATTCCGTCAGGACATTCAACAAGCTGGATGCGTTGCTCGAACAGGCCGGAGCGGACAGGATCACAATCAAGATCCGCCTGCAGTCGCAGCCCTGGCATCTCTATTCCGGCGTGATCGTGCGTTCTGTTCTTGCAGCCTCGACACTGAATGGTGGCAAGGAAACCGCAAAGAAGGTCATGGCGGCCGTCGCCGCCCATCGTGAGGAATTCGAGTTCGAGCGTCACGCCGGCGGTCCTAATATGGATGCCACCCCGAATGAGATCATCGAGCGCCTCGAGCACTACAGCGGCGTGGCGCTGAAAGAGGCCTTCGCTATCCCCGATCTCGACAAGGAGATCAAATGGCACTGCAAATATGCCCGCCAGAACGGCATCCATGTCTCCCCGACCTTTATGATCGACGGATTGGTGCGGCCGGACCTGAGCAGCGGCGATGATGTCGAGGCCTGGGTTAAGCTGCTGATCGGGTAGCCGTTCAACAATGTCGAGGAAGCGATCTCAGGACTGGATGTTCCTGTCGATCGCTTCTCGGCGACGAACACTCCGTTCGCGCCGCTTCCTCATCGTTTCGAGATGAAAACCGCCGAAATGCTCGATACCGGTGGCATGCACGCGCTCAGCGGAGATCTTTACGAGGGCGTGCTGTTTCTTCCACAGGCGTATCTTCCGGCGGCTGTTCCCAGCCAAAGACGCTTCGGCCGCCGAAGGCCGAGGACTGCCGGAATTCGCCTGCGACAATCTCCTTGAGGTCGGGGCCGGTGACGTAGCGCTCCATGCTGCGCGACTGGTCGTCGAGACGACGCAAGGCCTGCAGTTCCTCATCGCGCCCGAGTTTGCCCTTCACGATCGCGGATTTCATCACATTGATGGTCTCGTCGTAGACTTTGAGCGGTACAGGGAAGGGGTGCCTGTCCTTGCCGCCGTGAGCGATCGAAAAGCGGGCGGGATCGGAGAAACGGCAGGGCGCGCCGTGCACGACTTCGGCGACGAGCGCCAGCGCCTTGACTGTGCGCGCGCCGACGCCGGGCACAAGCAGCAGATTCTCGAAATCGACCGGTCCACGATCAGCAGCGGCAGCAAGGTTGCCGTGCAGCCGCCGCATATTGACGTCGCTTTCGCGGACATCATGGTGCGCGGGCATGATGAGGTGCGGTAGCATCGGCTGTTCTGCCGGCTCAGGAGCGGGTGCGGGACCGGCCACCAGGGCAAGGGCTGCCGCCTCGCGGATGATGCGATCCGGTCCAAGTGTTGCAAGGAGATCGAGCTGGTCGTGACGGGATTTTTCAGCACGGCGGTCGGCAAGATTGATGATCTCACCCTGCGAGCGGCCTTCGATCGCCGCATGCGGGGAATTGACGAAGCTCTCCAGTCCTTCGGAAAACCAGTGATAGCGCCGCGCCTGACGCTTGTCGCCGTTCATGCCTTGCTGGACGATCACCCAATGGCCGTCATCGGCGACGATGAAGCCGTGCAGATAGAGATCGAAACCATCCTGCACCGCTGCGCTATCTACCTTGGCGACCAGGCGACTTGTCTTTGCAAGGCCGGCACCGTCAAGGCCGGTGCGATCGCCGATCGCCATCAGTTCGTCCGGCGTCTTGCGTGATTGCGCACCGCGCCCGCCGCAGACATGAAGGCCGAGTTCCTTGGAGAGTGGTGTCAGTCCACGTTTCAACGCCCCGAGCACGCTGGTCGTGATGCCGGAGGAATGCCAATCCATGCCCATGACGGCGCCGAATGACTGGAACCAGAAGGGATGGGCAAGCCGGCGCAGGAATTCATCGCGCCCGTAATGGTGCACGATTGCCTCGGCGATCAGAGCGCCGAGTGTCGTCATGCGGTTACCCAGCCATGGCGGCACGCGCCCTCCGTGAAGGGGGAGGTCGGCGCTGCCCGCTCTCTGCGACATGCTTCCTCTTTCTGTCCGTAATCTGCTGCGGTCGACGGGATCAACCGATAGAACAGCTATCCGTCAAAACCGGGGCGATGGCAATAAATTCCTATTTACAGGAGGCGGCTCACCATCCCGGCCAAATAAGCATCAAAAGATGCGATTTCCCATCCGGCTGCGGAACCGAAACCTCACTTCCTAATTTCTATGTCAACTGGGAATGAGAGACTGAGTCATGAAGTCGCTTGCTACACCATCCATGTTTCTGCCGGTGATCCCGATCGTTCTGGTTGGCGGTCTCGGCTTTGCCTCCTATGGGGTTCGCGAACCGGCGCCGCATCATTTCGCCAACCTCGATGCGCCGCTCTGGACGACGATACCGACACACGTTGATCCAAAAACGCAAAATTACGAGCGGCTTCCGCCCCTTCAAGCTGCGGCTAACGATTTGTCCTCAACGCCGGCCAAGCTGGTTGGCGTAACGGCCATTGCGCCGCCTGATGCAACGATGACAGGGGCGATCGAGCAGCCGAAGCAGGAATGGACGGCTGACGGTCGTCATCTCAGCCGGTGCCAGCAACGTTATCGGTCTTACAATGTGGCCGACAACACATATCAGCCTTTTGACGGGGGACCCCGCAAACCGTGCGTGATCGAAGAAAGAGAGCCCTCCGTCGGGCTACCCGCGGCGGGCGCAGCCCAGAGCCCGCATATATCATGGTGCGCCGCCCGCTATAATTCCTATCGCGCTGTGGACAACAGCTATCAGCCATTCGACGGGCCAAGACGTCAGTGTGTAGCTCCCGTAATCTAGGCAAGATCATTTTAGTCTTCCCGTGAGAAGATCGCGTCCTTGGTGATGACGCTTGCTTTTTGCCCCGGACCAAAGTCCGAGGTCATCTGGCACCTATGTCCGACCGTCTTGCAATTTCGGAACAAGCGGTCAATCTCATGCTTCCTGCTTTGAGCAGACACTTGAGGAAAAAGGACAAGGCAAGCGACGATGGCGATCTCCAAGCGCAATTTTCTGATGGGCTGCGGCGCGAGTTTTCTTGCCGCTGCGCCGCTGAAGGTTGATGTGGCGGGTTCGTTTCCCTCGCTCGCCAGCCAGGCAGCCTTTGCAAAGAACGATAACGGCAATGGCGGGGGAAATGGGAACGGCAACGGCGGCAATGGCGGAGGTGGTGGAAACGGCAACGGCGGCGGAAACGGAAATGGTAATGGCGGGGGAAATGGTAACGGCGGGGGAAACGGCAACGGCAATGGCGGCGGGAGCGGCAACGGCGGGGGGAACGGAAACGGTAATTCCGGTGGCAGCGGCAATAGTAGCGGGAGCGGACGATCCAGCTCGACCGGAGCCGGGAGTACGGGCAATGCGTCCTCGACATCGGGTGCACGCGCGACCGAAGATACGGACGGCTCGATCGATGTCCGGCATACGAATGGAATAACCGAAACCCTACGTGCAGGGCGCTACATCATGAAGGATTCGAAAGGCCGTACGATCATCAACCGGCGGGCAACGTCGGCTGACAGCACGCGGCTCACGCGCCTGCTGCGCTAGCGTTTTTCGCGCCACCGCAAGGCAGCTTCCGTCCTGTTCGTTACGCCGAGTTTTGTCAGGATCTGGGTCATATGATGCTTTACCGTTTTCTCCTGCAGGTCGAGACGCAGGCCGATGTGCTTGTTTGAAAGGCCTTGCGCCACGAGATCCATCACCTCGCGTTCCCGAGGAGTAAGCGCGTCCCTGTCCGATGCCTGCCCGCTCAACGAATATTCCATGACTTTGGCTGACATCGCGGGGGAGACGTAGCGGGCTCCCTTGAAAACGGTGCGGATGGCGTCCGCCAGCCCGCGGGAGCCGACACCCTTGAGAATGTAACCTTTTGCGCCGCGTTGCAGCGCCTCGACCAGCGTATCGACTTCCTCTGAAGCCGTGAGCATGAGAATTTTGGTCTCCGGGCTTATGGAAAGGATCTCGTCGATCACCGAAAGGCCGTCCCCGGGCATCGACACATCGAGAAGCAGCACGTCCGGACGGGTATCGGCGGCGATCATTGCTGCATCAGATGTGTTGGCACCTTCTCCGACGACGACAAAATCGCTGACCTCGGAGAGGCTGCGGGTGACCCCCTCGCGGAACAGGGGATGGTCGTCTACCACGCCGATTTTGATGGACGTCATCCTAATCCTCCACTTCCATAGGCGCGAAGGTCATGATGACAGTCGTTCCGCCTTCGCCGGTTATTATGTCGAATTCCCCGCCAAGGCTATCGATCCGTTCTTTGAGCCCGGCAAGGCCGAGGCTCGCCGGCCTCACCAGTGTCGGATCAAAACCCTCGCCTCGGTCGCTGACTTCGACGCGGACGGCGCCGCCGTGTGATGTTGCTCTGACTGCCTGCTCCACGCCGCCACCGTGGCGATAGGCATTGTTGAGCGCCTCCTGAACGAAGCGGTAGATGCAAATTTTGAGAGCGGTGGCAAGTTCCGGATCGTCCTCGTCAATTTTTGTATCGACAGTAGTGCCGGTCTTTTCTTGGTGGGCTTCGACAACGCGTTTCACGATTTCCGTAATCGAAGCCTTCTCGATTTGCGGCAGTACCAGTCCCTTGCAGATGTCGCGGATCTCCTTCATCGCCTCGGCGAGACTCGAACGGATCCAGGTGAGCTCCTTTTCGCGTGCCTCCGGCTGGACAGCGGCGTCGACAAGCAGGTTGCTGTCGAGCCGCAGCGAGGCATAGGCGATGTGCTGCGCCGGGCCGTCATGCAGATCGGCACCGATGCCGCGCAAATAGGTTTCGTTCAGGGCCGCGGCGCGCTGGGAAGACAATTGAAGTCGGCGTTGCAGGCCGCGATTTTCAGCCAGAAGTGCGGAGAGTTCGTCTACCCTGGCCTTTAGCGCTTCGCGTTGCACTTCGATCGTATGGCTGCCGCGAAAGACAAGAATGGAGAGGGTGAGGAAGAAAATCGCGGTCAGGCCGGCCACGGCCAGCCAACTCCAGAGCCGTGCCTGTGCAAGGCTGTCTTCCAGCCCTTCGGAAGTCTCATAGAATTCAAGCACAGCCACGGCCTCTCCCGACCAAGGCTGCAAAACAGGATTGTATATTTCCATGAGCGCCCTGCCGAGATTGCGCTCTTCGGCGCTTTCAGGGTCGCTTGCGACTTCGTAACGCGCGACCAGCGAGCCTGCAAACGCCTGGGCGAGTTTGCCATTGACCGGAAATGTCTTCCCCACCAGCTCCTTTTCATTGGAGTAGAGGATCGTGCCGTCACGGCGCCACAGCTTGAACGACACGAGACGGCGGCCAAGTGCGCCCTGTCCAAGTGTTTCATCGAGCGCTTGGGCACTTGCGTCATCGAGCAGCGATTCCGTCTGCATGTCGGGAAGCAGGGGTGCGACCACGCTGTCCACGTAAAGCGCTGTTGCAGCCCCGGAATTGTGAATGACGGCATTCTCGATAAGTCGGGTGACGATGAGCCCGATCCCGAACATTGCGGCAAGTGAGACGAGTCCTCCCATGATGAAGAATTGGGAGGCGAGGGAGCGGGCGTTCCACCGTATGAGCCAGTTCATTTCCAACCTGATTTGCGATGATCCATGCAAACTATCGCATCGGCCGGACTTTTCCACCTCACCTGGACTGGACGACATCGGCGCCGCGAATGCTGGCGGTCAACTCGTCGGTATCACCCGACATGGCCGTGCCGAAGACGTAGAGCATGACGGCAAGAAAGATGACAAGCGCAAGCAGGGATGCGTTCCATGCGCTGGAAATTTCCGGGATTTCGTTCCTGTCGTCCATCACTAACTCCTCTTTCGATGGAGGGCCGAACGGGTGAGCAGGCAGTGCGTTCCGGAGCAGGGACTTCAGTCCGCGCGGCATCGGACCAAAGTCTGAAGCCAGTCCGACTGAGGTCCGGGATCCGGAACAGCGGGGAATGCGGGCCGTTGATTTGGCAGCGGTCAAGGAGGCCGCCTCGAAACCAGAGGAGGAGAAAATGCTCTCCAAGCTAGTTGTGGGCACGGCTGTTGCCGCGTCTCTCATGTCAGGCATCGCACTCGCCCAATCTTCAACGGTCAATGGTGCAGCTGGTGGCGCCGTAACCGGGGCGATCGTCGGTGGCCCGGTTGGTGCGGCAGTCGGCGGCGTAGCCGGTGCAATTGTCGGCACGGCCATCGATCCGCCGCCGCAGAAGGTCGTCACCTATGTTCGCGAAGCTCCGGCTCCCTCGGCCCGCGTGGTCGTCAAGGAAAAGGTCGTTGTCGGCCACGCCTTGCCGGAGACTGTTGTCGTAACGCCCATTCCGGACAATCCGAAATATGCCTATGCGATCGTGAACGATGAACGTGTCATCGTCGAGCCTTCTTCCCGCAAGGTGATCCAGGTCATCAACTAACCTCAATATCGACGCGGCATCTGCCGCGTCTCTTCCCCGGTCATCCATGATCTATCCCGAAGAAAGACCCGGTGGCCTTGGCCATGCCTGTCATCGCGATCCTGCTTGCGATGGCAGGCATTCTCGCTGCACTCTTTGCCGCAGGGGATCACGATGACCGTCGCGGCGGCCGTGTATGGATCCGCGTGCAGCAAGTGCTGACCGGCCGCGATGAAGCTCATCACGACCTCCTGTCAAACGGCCCGGGAACTAGCAGGATCCAGCCCAGTCGGTAGTCGTGCCACGAAGACGATTTGAAGGACTACCGCTTGCACGGATCTCAACCGAGGATGCCGTCGATCGTCAACGCGACAAGGCCTGCCAGGGCGAAAGTCTCCCGAAGAGCTTTGTGATAGCTGAGAGCGATGCGGCCCGCATGCGCAACAGTCTCTGCCGGCGAAGGGCATCTACGCGTGTTCCCGGTGCCTTCGCGAGTGCTGCCCTGGCTGCCCTCACGGGCTCTACCAAACTGGCCGCGACATCCGGCAAGGTATCCACTTCCGCTTCGAGGCGCGTGAGATAGGCGTTCAGCCCGTCGGCGGCGGCTTGCCGCAGGCGGGCGGTTGGAGCGTTGCGAAGTCTGCGCGTCGCCCAGCGCAGATGTTCCTCAGCGTGCCGGTGCAGCGCCTGCGGATGCTTGTATGCCCTGTGGTCGCCAAGCATGTCGGCGACAAAAGCCACTTCTCCGAGCTCGCCGCAGCGCCACCAGAGCTCCATATCCTGCAGATATTGCCAGGCCGGATCCCAGCGGCCGGCCTTGAAGAAGACATCCGTCCGGATCGTCGCACCCGGCATCGCGACCATATTGTTGAGCAGCAGCAATTCCCGGAAGGCCTCACCGCTGTTGCTGTAACTCCACGCGAAGCGGTGGCCAGGGATCGGGTCTCCTTCATAGGTGATCTGCCTGAAACGGCCGTGGATCAGGGCGGGGTTGCGCATTGCCGCGCGCCCGATGGCGCGCAACGCGCCCGGAGCGAGGCGATCGTCGGCGTGCAGTGTGACGAGGTAATCAGCATTCGCGCCGGCGGTATAGGCGCGGTTCCAATTGTCCGTGCGCGGTACGGTGTCGCGGTGCAGAGCCGGCTTCAGCAAAGGAGACGAGTAGGATTCGATTATTTCCCGGCTGCCGTCGGTGGAGCCGTTGTCGCAGATATGAACCTCGAAGTCCGGATAATCCTGTGCCAGAGCGCTGTCGAGCGCCTCGGCAAGCGTTTCAGCATTGTTGTAGCAGGGTATGATAATGGCGAGAGAGGGTAATCTGCTTGATGTTCCGGCCGTCATGATGATCTCCCGTTTACTCGTCCTCTGATCCCGAGAAGCGCGTCAAGGGATCGTCAGCAAGGCTCCGCTTGTCCCGGTCGAAGCGGGACGGCACCAGTATTTCCTCCGTCGTCGACGCTAGCCGGCAAGGGCCGCGTCTGCGATCTTCACATCGAACACATTGCGCGCCGGTAGCGTCCGGACATCGAAGCCGTGAGCGACCACGCCGTTCAGCATCGGGCAGACAAAGAGCAGGCCGTTATGCGAAAGGCGCGCTCGGTTCTCCAGGCTGTGGGCCAGAGCCAGATGAAAAACGGCGGCGTTGCGGAAAGCATAAACGCCTGCCGATGCATGATCGGAAATGACGACCTTTTCCCTTGCCTCCTGCATCCGGCCATCCTTTCCGAGACTGAGATAGCTGTATTGCGGATGGCGGGAAGCGAATGTGAGCGCGAGACCGCCGAGATTGGCGTCGGCAGCGAAGATGTCGGCAATATCAGCATCGCAATCGAACATGATATCGCAGAGATCGATGACGACAGGCGCGTCCGGAAACGCGACGAGTGCCATACCGGCCGCAGCGCTCCAGGCGGCGCCACCGCTCATTTCGGACAGCCAAACGATGCGCGCTGTTGGATAGCGCGCCAGCAATGTTTCGCGGGCGTAGCGCTGTGATGCTGGCCTGTCCCGCAGCACGAAAACAGGCACAGCCGCACCGCTCCACCAAGAGCGCGCCTCCAGCGTGGCGCCGAGCAATGTCGTCTTTCCAACCGGCGTTTGCGCCTTCACCGAGCCGTCAGGTCGCTCAAAATCATTCCCGGCCATGGGAATGATGATGTTCAGCGGCGCCGTAGCGCTCGGGCTGGTTGCGACGTCACGCATAGGCAGGCTCGCGACCCTGCAGATATTCGGCCAGATCCTCGGGCGTGCCGAGCCCGTGCATGTTCCTGACGTCGATCTCGTAGACGCCGATGCGCGCACCATTGCGAATGGCGTAATTATAGGCCGGGCAGACATAGAACTCGTTGTTGGTGCGGTCGTTATGCACCATCATGTCGAGAGCGCCCTTCATGAAATCGCCGGCGCGGCGGAAGAAGTAGATACCAACCGTCGCCAGTTCGGAGATCGGCTGCTTTTCGGCAACCCTGAGCACGAAGCCTGCCGCATCGGTTTCGGCGAAAGACCATTTCGGGTCGCGCTTTGGATCGCGAAACACAAGGATCGATCCGTCGAGATCGCGCGACATGCAGTCATCGATGAAATCGACGATACGCATGTCCACAACCTGGTCGGAATTGGCGATGAGAAGCGGAGCTTCCTCGTCGAGGTGCTGGCGCGCCAGCAGAACAGTGCAGGCGGTGCCTTCGGTGAGTTGATCGACCGAAACGATCCCGACGCCCTCCGAGCGCAGTTCGGCCACCGCATCCGCCTGGCTGTCCAGATGTTCTCGCAGCAGCAGGACCGTCGGCTGTCCGCCGGGCGGCAGCGTGTTTTCCAGCACATGCTGGATCATCGGCCGGCCAAGTACGTCGATGAAGGGCTTTGGGCGGGTGAACCCGACCTTGGCGAAGCGGCTGCCCCGGCCGGCGGCCGGAACTACCAGCTGCACTGGTCGCTGGGCCTGTGCGGAGGACAGGCGGCGGACCCCATTGAGCTCGAAGTTCTCGATCATCTTCGGATTGTAGAAGCTGTGGTAGCGGTCCGCCGGAACGCTTGCGGAAACGACACGGCCGCCATCCAGGATAACCTCGTTCAGCGAGGAGCTGACATAGTAGCGGTCATCCACCGTCACCCCGTGCCTCAAGGCAGCGGTCGCGGCCTTGAAGAAAATCTGGGCCTCGCGGAAATAATAGAATCCTGCGATCGCCTTGTTGCTGATCACATCCTTCTCGGATGTACGGTTGACCAGGCCGTCGTCGCCAAGCGTCACATAGGACCAGCGCGGGTGGATCGTCTCGAAGGTGATGACGCCGGCATCCGCTTTGGCTGCCTCGAATTCGGCAATCACGGATGCAAGGCGGGTGTCGATAATCTGGTCGCTGTTGGCAATCACCAGCGGCTCGGTCGGGTCGATCCTGTCGATCGCCATCAGGCAGGTGCAGAGCGCACCGGCGGTCGCGCCTTTCAGCATGACGACTTCGGAGCGACCATTGGTGCTGAGGTCGAAGATCCGCTCATAGGAATATTTGACGGCATCCTGCTGATCGACGAGGAAGAGGAAATGCGTATCGCCGCCGAGCGACTTCATGTTTTCGATCGCCCACAGGATCATCGGCTTTCCGGCCACTTCGATAAGCGGGCGCGGATAGGCGTAGTCTTCCGGGCTGAAATGCGGGCTTGTGCCCGTGGTGGGGAACAGGACGATCATGCCATCACCTCCGATACACGCTTGATTTCGGACACGATCCGGCCATACACAACGTCGGCCGGTGTTCCGATCTGCATGACGTAAGCGCCGCTGTCTCGCGCGGCCTTCAGGCCATATTCATTGTCTTCGAGAATAAGGCACTCATCCGGCCTGAGGCCGAAGCGCTCCATCGTCGTCACATACATTTCCGGATCCGGCTTGGCCCGGGTGACATCCTCATTCGATACGATGAGGTCGATATAGTCCGCCAGTCCGGCGCGCCGCATCATGGACTCGATGGTGACACGGATCGAGTTCGAGCAGACGGCGATCTTGTAGCCGTCGTGCTTGAGACGGCTGAGCGCATATTGATGGGCAAACACCGGCTTGCAGCGGGTGTAGATCAGCTCCATCGTATAGTCCTGCTTCAGCTCATGGATCAGCTCGTTCAGTCCCTTCGGCAAACCGTTGGTACGGGAGAGGATCTCCAGCTTGCGGCGGGTCGGCAGGCCATCGAACGTGGTCAGATGCGCCTGGCGATCGATCGGCATGCCAAAAAGATCGAGCGCCCGGTTCAGCGCCTCATAATGCCATTCCTTGGCATCGATCAGCACGCCATCCATGTCGAACAAAACAGCACGGATCATGTGACTTCCTCCTCAACCATCCAGGCAAAACTCTGCTCGGCTGCATCGGGCAGATCGGTACAGATCATCAGCCGCTCGAGTGGAAGCCCACTCTTCGCAGCCTGTCGCAATTCGACTGACCAGGCGGCCCAGACTGCCTCATGCGGGCGCTTGTGCAGTTCCGGCGAGACCATCGCGACATATTTACCGCGTCGGAGATCATCAATCGCGCGTTCGATGGATGCCGGCTTTTCGGTGAAGGAATCTACCCAGACACCCTCGCAACGTTCGTAGAAGGATGGGTAGAGCTCGACTTCGCTGTAGCGGGTGAAAACCGGGATGCCGCTGTCGAGATAGGGCCTGAGATCGGGAACCGAGGCATCGAAAACGAAGGAGGGTTTCGTGACCCCATACTGTTCCAGCATCAGCACCAGGGCAGGGCAGAGGCCGTCCGCCTTGATATTGATGGCGAGCCGGCCCGGGGCGCCATTTGCTGCATAGCACTCAAGAACGCGCGCAAAGGACAATGCGCCGGTTGTGGCGGGATCGTGTGAAATAACCAGTTCGCCATCCAGGTCGCGAACATCCAGTTCGACGCCATGCCCGGCGGCAAAAGCCTTGTCGAATGCCCCTAAAGTGTTCCGCTCATGGGGGGCAAGCCACCAGCCACGATGTGCAAGTATGATCATTATTATGTCCCTCCGGCCAAATTGGCCAATAAACGATTTTGTGTCGTCACAAAGGGCCGGATGAAATCCATGCATGTGCCGACCAATCTTCATATGCAGGATTGTAATTCCATCTTGACTATGCAGAAGTGAGTATAGATCGTCAACATAGAATATACGCCAAAGTTGTTACTTTGGTAACACGTGCGGTACGCGTAATAATGCAAATATAAATGCCAGATAAACTCAATAGAACATGTGACCATGGGCACATCTAGTACGGCATCACTACTCGGCACAGATCAGGACCAAGAGCCGCGTAGTGTCTCTACATCGCGGGATGCGCTATGGGTTTCGGGCGCTCGTCTGGTCAGTCAGCTCTGCGGTATCGGTACGTTGCTCGTCGCGGCCCGCGTCCTCTCACCGGCCGACGTTGGCGTCTTTGCCATGGTCTCCTCGACCGTGTTGCTGCAATCGAAGATTGCCGAAGCCGGATGGAGCGAATACCTGATTGCTGCGCCGCACGATCGAGAGCTGCCCGGTACGGTCCTTTTTTGCGCGCTTGCAAGCGGTTTCGCCTTCACCATCCTTGGCCTGATCGGGCTTGCCGTTTCGCTCGTCTGGCTGGCACCCACCGGATCGATCTTTGTCACTCTCTTGCTGCTGATGGCGACCATCGTGCCCGGAACGTTCATTATCTGCCAGAGCGGCGTACTAGTCAGGGGACGACGCCTGCGTGAACTTGCCTGTTATCAGGCGGCCTCGGAGTTTACAGGCCTTCTGGTGACGACCGGCGGACTGTTGCTCGGCTGGGGCATTGTCGCGCTCGCGGCAGGACGCTGTTGCGTCGTCCTTGTCGCTCTCCTGATGTCCACGGGCTTTGCGCGCTGGCTTCCGCGCTTCGAATTCCAGCTCACAACCGCCCGCGAGGCGCTTGCCTATTCTACACGGCTCCTGGCGTCACGCCTGATGCAGTTCGCGCAAAGTTACGGTGCGGAATTCCTGATCGTGTTCTTTATCGGCGCGACGGAGGTCGGCCTCTATAGAATGGCAAGCCGCATCGTCGGCGCGGTCACAGAGCTCATTTCCGAACCCGTGCGAATGCTGGCATGGAGTTATTTCTCCCGCCAGCAGAGCGCGGCGGGCGGCGGGGCGGAAGGCCTTAGCCGGCTCACGTCATTGATCATGGCGGCTACCGCATTTGCCGCTCTTCCCGTATTCATGGGGCTTGCCGTCGTATCCGAGCAGCTCGTCAGCGTGCTGCTTGGGGTCCAGTGGCTCGCGGCCGCCCCAGTGCTTATTCTTCTGGCAGCTGCGCGCGGTATTGCCGTCATCCAGATGCTCAACGAACCCGTACTCAGCATTATCGGCCGGGTCTCCCTGTTGCCACGGCTGAATATGGTGTTCACAGCAACAAGCCTCGCCTGCCTTGCGATTGCCGGCTGGGTCCGCCCGGACCTCGTCAATATCGCGATCGCGCAGGTCGTGGCTGCGGCATTGACCACCTCAATCTCTCTCTACTTCCTGCAGCGCGGCACGGGTTTCCGTTGGCCCTCCCTGTTGCGCAGGGTTCTTCCCGCCGGGCTGGGCGCCTGCGTCATGGTCGGCGCCGTCGGTCTGGCCCTGCATATGACAGGCGGCAGCCTGCATTTGCCGTTGGTGGACTTGTTGATGGGAGTTGTGGTGGGCTTGCTTGCCTATGTCGTCATCGCGTGGTCCAGCGGTCGCGCCCTGATGGCGGAGCTGAACCATGTGACAGGTGCGCGCTAGCGGCCCGGATGCTGATGCCCTCTAAAACCGAGCTTTGGTCGATCGCCTAAACCGTGCGGTGGGGACGAGATGCCCACTCGATTGTCTGTCGCGCGAGGTTCCGGGCACAAGGCGGGATGTATCGGCGAGCTTCGAACTTATGACCGCTGAGTGCGTTCTCATCTTGCGACAATCGACCCGCCGGATGGAGGTGCTGCCCATGACGGATATACGCACGCGCGGATTCAAAACGAAAGCCGAGCTTGATGAACATCTTGCCGATATCGAAAAGGCGGCCGAAGCCGAGGGAGCTGTGTTGCCGCGGGTCAATCAATCGGCGGAGGAGCTGGAGACTGCCGAGCTCGCAAGATTGCAGGCGGACCTGACGTCGTTGCGCCGACGCGTCGCTCTCCTCCGCGAGCAGGCAAAGACCGCCATTTCGACACGCGCCCAATCGGCGGATGGGAGAGCCAATCAGCGGCTTGCGAACTATCCCTGGCTGAAACTCGCCGGCATCGTTGCCGTGACGCTCCTAGTGGCGGCACGGTCCAGATCACTGCCTTCTTCTGGCATGACAGTGATGCCTCTCGCCTTTTTGCGTTCTCGCTAAGGGTGAAAGCCGAAGCGAATAATTGACGGGAGTTCGGCGATAACCGGGATCGATCGCGTGTGGGCGATTGCCGAACTCTCCACGTCGATCAGATACGATCTTCCATGAACTGTTCTGCTCCCTCCACCGGCTGTAGCCAGGGTTCGCGCCGCTTGATCCAAAGCTCGTAGGTGGGCTTGAGGCCGGTTGGCGCGTCCTCAAGCGTTCCGAGTTTGATCTCGGCCTCGTCTTCGTCGTAGGCAAAGACCCGCGAACCGCAGGCCGGGCAGAAATGGCGGCCGTGATGCACTGCGGTTTCCCCCGTGGTCATGAACGCGTCCTTCCGCCAGATGGCGTAGTAGGTAAAGGCTGCGCCGCTTTCCTGCCGGCAGTCGGTGCAATGGCAAAGCCCGATCCGTTTCGGCTCACCCTCGACCTGGTAGCGTATCTTGCCGCAACCGCAGCTCCCCTGTCGTATGGTCATCCAACTCCCTCCCTTAATGCTTCACTCCGACGAGCGGTTGATCGTCGTCGAAATTGCCGTTGCTCAGACTGTCGTAGCGATTGAGGCTTGGCTTGCCGCCGCGAGTGCCGAAGGGCGTCAACTGCACCATCATTTCCCTGGCGCGATCGAGTGCGGCTTCTTCGCTCGCCGCCGCCGCTTCGGGAAGGCGTACTGTCAACTGCTCACCGGCGTCGCCGAAGAAATCGACATGCCAGACCTTGTGTCGATGCGTTACCTTTGCGTCGCTCACATACATTGAAACCTCCCTTCGGCTTTTCCGCGGGCTACGCTTCTCTCGTGGCTTGGAATTCATTGTATCAACCGATATGCTCGCGGTTGGTTCCGGTGTCGTCGTTTCCTGCGCTCTGCGCGGGCGTGGTTCATTCAAGGCTTCATTCCGCTGCCAAGAGACGGGCATTCATCGAGGAGTCTTGCTTGATACAAGCTGGCTTGCGTCGCAAGTCGAGATGATCGACGCATCCAATTGCAATCCTCTGCGTTCACTTCAAACACCACATCTGTTCGAACGCTCGAAAGGAACGCATATGAGTTTTCCAGTTCCGACAACGAATGATCCTACGCATCGGTATCAGGAGGCGACAGACGCTGCCCGTATGGCCTTGGAGGCGCTTGTCGCTGATGCCAACGCGGCGGGCTGGAGCACGGATGAAATAACAGTGGCACTCGTCGAGGCGGCCCGCTCGCTCAAGGAAGCAACACAAGGGATCCAGACCCCGCCGAGGATCCGTCGATCAGCGATATCGATGCGAAGCAAGGACAGATTGGGCGTGGCGAGTTATTCGACTGAGTGACGACCCGGCGACCGCTCACGAACATGAGGTCGCATCTGGCGCAGGATCGTCTCGTCAGATCCTGATCTGCAGCAGACCGCCCCTGGCAACCTGTCTACCGTGGCACCAGAACGGGTGGATCATGTCACTTATAGTCAGGATATCGGCGCATGGAACAAGCGGCGACCATCCTTCATCGGCATCGAGGCCAACGAAAGCCAGCCGTGTCAGTGATCTTGTACCTGAAAGCAAATCTTCGTCATCGACGGTGATGTCTACCAGCAGTACTTCCGGAGCCCGCACGGAGCAATCGACCGCTTCCCGAGCGATCGTCGTCACCGATATGCTCGGCCCGATATAGAAGGCCATGATTGTGTTGTTGTCGAAATCGGAGATGGCGGGAACGAGCAGATTTGGTGGTAAGGCTGTCAGCGTGTCGCGTGTGCCGTCGAACCGATGCCCGGTAACGTCCTCACCTGCGAGACTGCAATTTCCCGAAAACTGATAGAAGATTTCGCGTCGGGTCAGATATTCAACCGTCCACTGACCGATATGATCGGCTGCATTTGAAATCGTGAGCGCGGCGATCTCCGAGACGACTTCGTGGAAAGTGGTGCGAGCGTTGGCCATGGCAATTTCTCCTTGAGAGAACAAAGGCGGTGGACGGATGAATGTTCCACCAAAAGAGAATAACGCCCATGCGTGGATGATGACCCACGGCTTCGATCGCGGCCGTGCTTTCAGGAAGGTACCGCCGAGCCACGCAATGAGCGCCATCATATTGACGCAGTGCGCGTTAACCTTTGAGAGCGAAGGAGATGAGCATGGCCGGCTACGATAGCTATTATATCGAGATCACCACGCGTCTTCGATCCGTGCGATCTTTCTGCGACTTCCTGTCGAGCGGCGGGACGGTTGGTGTTGCTTCGGCGGATGGCAAACGCTACGGCGATGTCACCCCCGATCTGCTTGCAAGAACGCGCAAGGAAGCAGAGGCACTGGATCGCATACGCCGGCAACTTTTTCCGGAGCGTGCGGATGAGGAGGTTTCGCCGGCGCTCTATACTTGTGAACTCAACGGCTCTCGCCCGCCACGTAAGGCAGGTCGAGCTCAATCATGACGGGTGCATGATCGCTCGTGTGGTTCCACCGTCGCGGATTGCGCCGGACGCTCACAGAGCGAAGATGTGGGGCGATGTCTGGACTGAGAAGAACATGGTCGATCCGCAGTCCGGCATCCCGTTCGAATGAGTTTCTCCAGTATTTCCAGAAGGTGTAGATTCGCTCGTCCGGATGAAGGTGGCGAAGCGCATCCGTCCAGCCCTGTTGAATCAGCCTGGCATAGGCCTTCCTGACCTCCGGTCTGAACAGGGCATCATCGTGCCAACGTTCCGGCGAATAGACATCCATGTCTGTCGGTATGACGTTGAAGTCGCCGATGAGGAGGGTCGGGACTTCGATGTCCAGGAGCTCTCCGGCATAATGATGCAGGCGTTGAAACCAGCGCAGCTTGTAGTCGAACTTGGGGCCGGGCACAGGGTTGCCGTTTGGAAGATAGAGGCAGCAGATCAACAGACCGCTTACGGCAGCCTCGATGTAGCGGCTGTGGCTGTCGTCCGGGTCTCCCGGCAAGCCTCGGCGCGTAAGCACCGGCAGAACGTCTCTCGCAAGGATTGCCACGCCATTCCAGCTCTTTTGGCCGTGCCAGACGGCGCGATAGCCTAAGCGTTCGATCTCCCGTTGGGGGAATTTATCATCGGGAGTCTTCAGCTCCTGAAGGCAGGCGATGTCCGGCGCATCTTCTTGCAGCCATCGCACGAGTATTGGGAGGCGGCCGACAATTCCGTTGATATTGTAGGTGGCTATTTTCAATCGACCTCCAGACGGCGAGGCGGGCCGGACAGGTTGGGTGCTCGTCTGCCATTTCGTTAGCCATGGCGGGAAACCGGAAAAATCGCCATGTTCACCATCCCCGTCGCGTCCGGTTGACACGGTCCGCACTCGGCGAGGGGAATGTGCATGGCTTCAGAAAGTTCCTTTGCCCGGACGCCGAGGTGGAAACAGGCCGGCTTGCAATAACGTCACCCCGCTCTTACTTACCTCCTATCACCCGTATCGGCTGGGTAAGGACCCATCGGACCGCAGGATCTCCTCTTGAGGAAGCGCGGTCCAGACAAGACTTTCGCAAACATCGACCATTGGCTGGTCCAGTACCTATCGCAGCCGCAACCACGCAGCGGCAAAGCCAGATCCTCTGATCGTTTGATCCAAGCCTGCTTGGATTTGCGCCCACCCGTGCAGGACGAATGCCGTGAGATCACCAGGCGAGCGGGTTCGGTACCATCATTCGCAAGGAGAAAACATGCAGGTCATCGTTAGAGACAACAATGTTGAACAGGCTCTCCGCGCGCTGAAAAAGAAGATGCAGCGCGAAGGACTGTTTCGAGAAATGAAGGAGCGTCGGGCCTATGAAAAGCCCTCCGAGCGCCGCGTCCGCGAAAAAGCCCAGGCTATAGCCCGGCAGCGCAAGGCTGCCCGCAAGAAGATGCAGCGTGAAGGGCTTTTACCGGCAGCAAGACGCCGCGCGTCTGCGCGCTGATAACAGCGGCGCCGCCGCAATAAGCCGGTGGCGCTCTATTCTGGCCCCTCTGTTCTGGAAAGGGACATCATGGAAGAGTTGCGTAGTTTGACGGTTTCCGATGATCGGCTTGACGATTGCCGCGAGGCTATCGGACCTGATCTGCAGGATCTGATCGAGGCGACTGTGGCCTCTGGTTTTACGATCGAGGAAACACTGATTGCGATCAGCGAACTGGTGGCAGAAGATTTCGCCTCCGCGGTAAGGCTCCCAAGCGTTCACTGAGGAGGGCACTCAAGCGCGCGATACGCGGTCTCGAGGTGGTGCGTCATGATTGTCGACCACTTTTTCTTCTCCATCGAGCGCGTTTTGCATTTCCTCGAGAACGCGAATGAGCTGCGAAGTCGTCGGCGTTGTGTGGTTAGAGATAACCGGGTCGGCAGCAATATCGACGGGCATTCTCTGGCCTGTCCGCGAGAGCGCTGGCAGCAGGCTCACGATGAGCCGGGCGAAGAACTTCTTTCGGCGTTCGGCGACCTCTGCCAGCAGGAAACAAAGGACGAAGCAGGCAACCAGCAGGGCTGCCGCCGTCGGAACATGCTCCTCCACCGGATGCAGGAAGGATGCAAACATGAGAATGAGCGGCTGGTGGACAAGATAGAGCGTAAAGCTGCCGCCAGCCAGCCATCTGATCGCCGGACCTGTCTTTTCGAACAGTGGCCGAGCCTGGCGAAGCAGCGATGCCGCACCGATAAGATGCAAGACCACGGCAACGCCGATGAGATTGAAGTAGACGAAGTTGATCGCTTCTTGAGGTAGTGACCAGGTCTCGTACATGTTGGTTGCGGCGCGATCGGCGAAAAACTTCAGGCTGAAGAACAGCACGACCGATGCGGCAATCATTGCGATCGCGATGGGACGCCGAAAGGGTGGGCGCTCGATGACGCACTTCATCGTCAACCAGCCCATGAGCCACAACGGCATATACATCAGGATTTTCGGGCCGGCGAAAGCGGCCCAGAGGCACAGCAACGGTATTTTCGCGCGGCTCGACGAAAAGGCCAAGAGGCCGAAGAACAGGTAGTATTGAACTTCAAAGCCCAGCGACCAGTAAGGTTCGCCGCTGCCGAAAACGGCATGCGCAAACCATAGTTGATTGGTGAAGGTCACGTAGGCGAGCGCGGCTTCGACCGAAACTGGCGTGAAAAATCCGGTGTTGATGAAATCGTAGTAGAAGGCGTTCGCATGTGTCCCGATATTGTCGGCCACGAAGATCACCGCAATCGCCAGCAGGGCAACAGGCATAATTCGGGCGAGACGGGCGACAAGGTATACGCGCCACTCCCTTTCGCTCACCTGCCTGACGTAGCTGATAACAAATCCTGAGAGGACAAAGAAAACGGCCACCGCTTCCCGCCCCCAACCAAGAGGTCCGATCTTGATGGAGGGGAGAAGGAAGACATGCGCGTGCGAGAGAAATACGACAACGGCTGCGCCGAACCGCAGCAAGTCGAGGTAGATGGAAAGATTGCCGTCGATCTTCCTGCCGTCAGTCGCGCCCATGCCTTATTTCCCGCCGGATGACAAAGCGCATGTTCAGTTTCGAGCCGCTTCGTTCAGGACCTGATTTCCGCGCGGATGCGCGAGGGCGCCATTCGAGCAAGCAAACCCTTTAAAAATGTTTAGTGAATAGTCTTAAAATGCAAAGAAGTGGCCGCTTTCGACAGAAAAATCGCGTTATGCGCGTATTTCCCGACTACTATAACCGTTTTGCCCAGGCCGCTGCATATGCGGATAGTTTTTGCATGTGGTCGCCAGCGGAATAGCCTGAGATCTTCTTCCGTGGCTTGAGGTCGTGGTCGCCATCTTCCAGCCAGAGCAGATCGATCTGATGGGAGAGCGAATAGGTTGCGACCTCTTCTCTTGATCCAAAGGGGTCACGTGTTCCCTGGCAGATCAGCGTGGGCGTTTGCAGGCTTTCCAGATGCGCGGTGCGAAGTTGGTCCGGCTTTCCCGGCGGATGAAACGGATATCCGAGGCAAAGCAGCCCCCGGATTTTCTTCGCCGCCAAACTCTCGTCTGCGATCATGCTAGCGACACGACCGCCCATCGACTTGCCCCCGATGATCAGGTTGCCGGCATTGAGTTCATCGATCGCCGCACGATATTCGCCGAGCAGATGGTCTGCACGAGGAGGCGGCTTTACCGCTCCGGTCTGGCGACGCTGGGCCATATAGGCAAACTCGAATCGCGCCACCTTGAAGCCGCCGTCTGCGAGCGCTTTCGCTAGACCGGTCATCGACGCAGAATCCATCGCTCCGCCTGCACCATGGGCAAGGAGGATGGTGAAACTTGCCGTTTCCGGTCCCGTAATCAAAAAGCTGGTCATTTCTTCTCCGCGTCCCCTTGATGTGAGTCCGTCATACAGGCGGCGATACTCTGCGAGCGAACATGCGATCTTAGCAAGAGCATGGCTCTCAATCGACCGAAGGCTTTCCGGCCTCTATTGCCCCTCAAATCAAACAAGGCCCTGATTTTTCAGGCAAAAGGCTGAAATATAACCCGCATGAGGTGCGACGTTCAGTGGATTGTTCGCTACCGTTTCAGGGAGCCATTTTTTGGCTCCATCAGCCCTGCGTTAACGATTTGTTAACCATGAAGCAGCTAAAGCTTTTAAACCGAAATTAACCAAGTTTACTAACGTGTTAACCGAAGCGCGCTCCATTCGCATCAAAGGCAGATCGTTTCTTGCGGTCGTGCTGACACCTGATTTGCCGTTCGAGGATTGGCTCGTACGTCTCGACGACCTCGCTGCGCGATCAGCTGGTTTCTTCCTCGGCAGGCCGGTTGTTCTGGATGTCAGTGAACTCGCGCTGGATCGTGCCGCCCTCAAGGGAATGGTTGCGGCTCTCGGCGAGCGCGGCGTCAGAGTGATGGGTATTGAAGGCGCGCGACCATCGCAGCTCGACGCCAGCATGCCGCCGGGCATGGTTGGTGGGCGGCCGGCCGCTGATGTGGAGATGCCTACCGCTGGCGCGGAGACCGAGGCGCGGAAACCGAACAAGGCGCAGCCGGCCGAAGTGCGAGAAGTCGTTGCGCCGGTTGTTCGTGCAGCTCCGTCTTCGCTTGTACTGCATGAGCCAGTGCGCTCCGGTCAGTCGATTGTTTTTCCCGAAGGGGATGTAACGGTCATCGGATCCATCGCTTCAGGCGCTGAAGTTATCGCTGGTGGTTCGATCCACGTTTATGGCGCGCTTCGCGGACGTGCACTCGCCGGGTCGATCGGCAATTCAGCGGCGCGAATCTTCTGCCGCAAGCTGGAGGCCGAGCTTCTGGCAATCGACGGGATCTACAAGACCGCCGACGATCTGCCGGCGGATCTGCGTGGCCAGGCTGCGCAATTATGGCTTGAGAATGATGCGATCATGGCGTCGCGACTGATTTAACGGGTGAATGGTTCAAACAGGAGAGGGATATGGGAAAGGTCATTGTTGTAACCTCGGGTAAGGGTGGCGTTGGCAAGACAACCTCGACTGCAGCGTTGGGGGCCGCGCTGGCGCAAAGAAACGAGAAGGTCGTGGTCGTCGATTTCGACGTTGGCCTTCGCAACCTCGATCTCGTCATGGGCGCCGAGCGCAGGGTCGTCTATGACATGATCAATGTCATTCAGGGCGACGCCAAGCTGACCCAGGCGCTGATCCGTGACAAGCGCCTCGAAACGCTGTTCCTGCTGCCGGCGTCCCAGACCCGCGACAAGGACTGCCTCACCGAAGAAGGCGTCGAGCGCGTCATCACCGAGCTTAAGAAGCATTTCGACTGGGTCATCTGCGACAGCCCGGCCGGTATCGAACGTGGTGCAACGCTTGCGATGCGGCACGCGGATATCGCCGTGATCGTCACCAATCCGGAAGTTTCCTCGGTACGCGATTCCGATCGCATCATCGGTCTTCTGGATGCCAAGACGGAAAAGGCGGAGCGCGGCGAGCGCATCGAAAAGCATCTGCTTCTCACCCGCTACGATGTCACCCGTGCCGAACGTGGCGACATGCTGAAGGTGGATGACGTGCTCGAGATCCTGTCGATCCCGCTGCTCGGTATCATCCCGGAAAGCATGGATGTGTTGCGTGCGTCCAACCTTGGCGCTCCGGTGACGCTTGCAGATCAGAGCAGTGCGCCGGCCAGGGCCTATTTCGAAGCGGTCCGTCGCCTTAATGGCGAAGTTCTTCCGGTTTCGATCCCCGGCGAGAAGCGTGGTCTGTTTGGCAAGATCTTCGGACGGAGGGCAGCATGAGCGTATTCGATTTCTTTCAGAAGAGGAAAACCGCGCCGGTTGCGCGCGAACGCCTGCAACTGCTTTTGGCACATGAACGAATCTCTCCTGGATCGGATCTCGTTTCGATCCTTCGAGAAGAGATCCTTGCTGTGATCGCCAAGCATGTCGAAATCGAAGGCGATCGCCTGCAGATCAGGATCGATCGCGGCGAGAACGTCTCAATCCTCGAAATCGACGTCGAGATCCCCGCCAAGGCCGCCCGGGCGGCTTGAGGTTCGAGCTGATTTATCCGGGAGGCTGAGATGTCTCCCGGAAAATCTCATGTTCCTCACGGTGGCGGATTTCTGGCCTTACAGGATCACCGGTGAGAGACCACAGTCGGCGCGGAAGGCCTTGAAGGCCCCAAGCGCCCGCAGCGAGTGGCCGTCATCGATCGCGGCCAAGTCGAGAATGATCGCGTTGGCGATTGTCATGGGAACGACGAGAGATTGGGATTCGCCGGCGTCGCCGCGGGAAACCGAAATCTGCCTGTCGGGTGCCGGATCGATGCGGATACTGAGCAGATCGGTCAGCGCCAGCACCCTGGCACCTCTTTCGGCTGCGATCTTTCGGATCTGGTGGATGAGGGGCGAGGCCTTGCGGAAGGCAAGCAGCCAGACGACATCGCCGGTTTCCAACGTAGCCAGCACTTCGGCGATCAGATGCATCTGACTGGCGAGATCGACTGACGGATAGCCCGAGCGATTGAGCCTCAGCGCGATGAGCGAGGCGAGGGCGGCAGAATGCCCACGCCCGAACACGAAGACACGCCGGCAATCGCGCAGCACTTCGGAAAAACCTCTGATATCGGCGTCGGCAACAGCGTTGCGCACCTGCTGGAGCGCAGTGATCTCGCTGTCGAGAACGGAGGAAAGCACGCCGCCGTCCTCCGCCCGGACGAGACGGGCGGCCATGCGGGCGGCCGGGCTTTCAAAATCGCCGCCGCCTTCGATGAGATTCGCCTGCAGAAAGGTCCGGAATTCCGGATAGCCTTTAAAGCCAAGGCGGCGTGCCAGCCGCACCGCCGAGGCCGGATGTACTCCGGCGCGGAAGGAGACCGTTTTGCCGTTTTCCATCGCCGCGCGGATAGGATCCTGCATCATCACGTCGAGAAGGCGCGTATCGGCCTCGGTCAGCTTCGTCGAGTTGCGGCTGATAAGATCGCCGAGAAGTTGCGGAATCTCGTTTTGTCTTTCCATTGCATCACTTCTTGCGCTTTTCCAAACCGGAACGATCAGCGGCGCCTAAATTCAACGATCTCCGGCTGAAAGATCGACGCGGCTCCCGCTCTGGTTATCGAAAAACACGGCCTGGTCAAGGTCGCACATGACCCAGAAGTTGTCGGAATGGCGCGGTACATCCTTGCGCGGACTGGTAAGTGTGATACGTCCGGCCGGGCTCTCACAATGCAGGATGATATCAGACCCTGTCATTTCCGACAGCATGAGCCGGACGGGCAGGGCAGGCTCCGCAGGTTCCTCGGCGCGGATTGTCATGGATTCGGGCCTTAGTCCGGCGGTCAGGCCCGGTCGGCCCCGCCAGCCCGGAAGATGCTCGACAGGCATGAAATTCATCGCGGGCACACCCAGGAAGCCTGCGACAAAGCGGTTCTGCGGCTGGTCATAGATTGCCTCCGGCGTGTCGAACTGCAGGAGATTACCATCCTTCATCACCGCGATCCTGTCGGCCAGTGAAAGCGCCTCGGTCTGGTCATGCGTGACATAAACGATTGTCGCACCGACCTGGCGATGCAACTCCTTGATTTCGGTGCGCATGGCGACCCGCAGCGCGTTGTCGAGGTTCGAGAGCGGCTCGTCCATCAGGAAGATGGAACTGTTGCGCGCCATGGCCCGGCCCATCGCCACACGTTGACGCTGACCGCCGGAAAGGGCACCCGGCTTGCGATCGAGATAGGCTTCGAGCTGCAACGTCTTTGCCACATCTTGAGCCCGCGCATTGCGCTCGGCTTTCGGCATGCCGCGCAGTTCCAGGCCGAAGGCAATATTCTCGCGCACTGTCATATGGGGATAGAGCGCGTAGTTCTGGAAGATCATGGCGATGTCGCGATCTTGCGGCGCGAGATCGTTAGCACGACGGCCGCCGATTTCGATTTCGCCCTCATCGCATCGCTCAAGCCCTGCGATGAGGCGCAGCAGGGTAGACTTGCCGCAACCGGAAGGGCCGACGATAACGATGAATTCGCCGGACTTGATATCCATGGAGACGCCATGCAGGACTTGCGGGCCGCCGACGTAGGATTTTCTGATATCGCGTACGACGATCCCGCTCATTGCGCAGTCTCCGCCTCGAAGCGATTACGTATGGCGATGGCAAGGCTTGGGCGGTCTGTCGTGAAGACTTTCACGCCAAGTGCCAGCACCTTTTCGATCTGCCTGGCCGAATGGGCCGCCCAGCAACCAAAATCGAGCCCTGCGGCTTCAATTTCAGCCATCAGTGCCGTATCGGCGGTGTCTACGTGGACGCCGATTTCCGGGATATTATGAGACTTCGCGACTTCGATAACAGCTGCGGCCCCGAGCTGACGCAGCACCGGCGGGCTGACGAGCCAGAGTTTCGGCCGGCTGGTTGCCGCTGAAAGCGCATCCTGCGATTCCACCAGAAAGGAGGAGAAGATCGTCCTCTCGAGCATACCGTGGCGGGCGAGGGTCTCTACGACATGCGGTACGAAATTCTCATAGGGGCGACCGTCGACCCCCGGCTTGATCTCGCAGCGGAAGTCAACCGTGCTGTCGGCATAGAGGGCGCAGAGTTCGGCAAGCGAGATCGGATGTCCGCCGGCACCGTAATTGATGACGGCGGCGCGAACCTCCGCCTCGCTCATCGCCGCGATCACGCCGCTGCGGTCCGTCGTTCCGTCAAGAGTAGCGTCGTGATGAACCATGATTGCGCCATCGGCTGTCGGATGGACGTCGAACTCGACTTCTTCCAGCGCCATTCTTGCCGTCGCGGCAAAACCGTGCGGCGTGCTGTCGCCGAATTCCAGAGTGCCGCCGCGATGCGAAGCGATGCGTGTCATTCTATGCTTGTCCTTGTTCATGATTATTTGACCGCGCCGAGCGTAATGCCGCGCACGAGATGTCGCTCGACCAGCAGGAAACCGAGCAGTACGGGCAGCATGCTGAGGGTGCAGGCCGCCATGACGAGTGGCCAATCGACCAGACCTTCACCGGGATTGATGCGATAAAGGCGAGCAAGACCGATCTGCAGCGTGTAGAGGTCTTCCTTGCCAACGGCGACGAGCGGCCAGATGTAGTTGTTCCACTCACTAATGAATATGTAGAGCCCCATGGAAAAGATGGCGGGCTTCGCGATCGGCACGATCACGCGCCACAGCACCTGCAGCGGTGTTGCGCCGTCCATATAGGCGGCCTCGTCCAGCGCTTTCGGGATGCCCTTGATATATTGACGCAGGAAGAAGGCGGCAAAGCCATTCGAGATCGCGGGCAGGATGAGACCGGCATAAGTATCGAGCAGGCCGGCCTTGGCGAGTGTCAGGTAGTTCGGGATCAGGCTGATATGGCTCGGGATCATCAGCGTAGCGACGGTCGCGCCAAAGAGCAGGTTGCCGCCGCGGAACTGGTAGCGCGCGAAGGCAAAGGCTGCCATGGTTGCGACCGTAATGCCGAGCAGCGTTACCAGGCCCGACACGATGATGCTGTTCAGCAGGTAGCGCGCGAAATTGTATTCGGCGACGGCCCGGACATAGTTGTCCAGCGTGAACTCGTATTGGCCCGTGTAATAGGACTGCGCTGTCTCGAAGGACATCCAGATCGAATAGAGTACGGGCGACAGGAAGATCAGGCCGGCAACAAGCGCGAGCCCGGTCACAAGACGGTTCTTAAGCCTCATAGTGAACCCTCCGGCCGATGACGAAGGATTTGATCAGTGCGAGCACGATCAGGAAGATGAAGAGCAGGACGGCGAGCGCCGATCCCCTGCCGATATCGAAAAGGGTAAAACCGACGCGGTAGAGCAGATTGACCAGCATATCGGTCGCACCCGCCGGGCCGCCGCGGGTCATGATGTTGACGATGGTGAAGACCTGAAAGGCCTCGATCACCGAAATCACCAGCAGGAAATAGGTGGTCGGCATGACCAGGGGCACGGTCACGCGCCGGAAGACATGAAAGCGGCGGCCGCCATCCACGGCGGCAGCATCATAAAGTTCCTGCGGCACCGCCTGCAGGCCGGCGATATAGATCACGATATCGTAGCCGAGCTGCTTCCATGTGTTGACTACTATCAGCACCCAGAGCGCGAGTTGCGGATCCTGGAGCCATTGCACCTTGCCGAGGCCGAGCGAGGTCAGCGCCGCATTGACCATGCCGTAATCGGTGGCGAAGACCCAGGAGAAAACAACGGCGATCGAGACTGTGGAGGTTACGGAAGGCAGAAACAGCGCTCCGCGCAGGAGCCGTGAGGGCAGGGTTTCGCGCACGAGATAGCTTGCAACGGCAAGCGCGAGCGCCAGCCGGATCGGCACCGAAAACAGCGCAAAGATCGCGGTTACCTGCAAGGAATTCCAGAAGTCGCGGGAGTTCAAAAGCAGGCGGTAATTCTCAAAACCGACGAAAGGCATAGTCGGCGACAGGAAGTCCCAGTGCCGGAAACTGAGGTTCACGCTGGTGATGACGGGAATGTAGGTGAAGACCGTGATGAAGATCATCAACGGTGCGACGAGAAGATAGGGTGTGAGTTTGCGCAGCATGGGACCGGAACAGTTGAGACGACGGGCCGTTCAAGAACCCGCCGTATTGCTGAAGTGAGAGGCTCAGTTGCTGGAACGCTTGGCTTCTTCGCGCGTCTGCGCGGCAAAATCCTTCATCGTTTCCGTGACATCGCGCTGGCCGAGCGCCATGGCTTCCCACATCTTGTATTCGGTCGAACGCATCCAGGTGACGACGGGCGGACGGGCACGGCCATGAGCGAAATCAAGCTGCTTGATGGCGACGTCGATGCCCTGCTTCTTGGCAAGCGCTTCGATGGCAGCCGGCTGGGCGGCGCTCTTCTTGTTGATCGGCAGGTAGCCGGTTGCGGCAAACCAGATGGAATTGGCTTCCGGCGAAGCAGCGTAGCTGATGAACTTGTAAGCGGCGTCCTGAACATCCTTCGAAGAGGTTGAGAGGATACCGATACCGGCGCCGCCGATCGGAACCGAGCAGACCTTGTTGCAGGGCATCGGACGCACTTCCAGCTTGTCACCGAGCGCCTTCTTGGCACCGCCGTAATCGCCGGTCGAATTCAGGGAGATGCCAACCTTGCCGGCGAAGAAAGCGTCGCGGCCGACATCTTCATCGGTGACGCTATCCGGGGAGGCGACCTTCTGGTCATGTACGAGCGAGGCCATCCACTGATAGGCTTCGATCGTATTGGGCGAGTCGAGCAGGACATCGTTGGTCTTGGAATCGATGAGCTCGCTGTCATTGGACATGACGAGACCCCAGCGCGCAAACTGGCCAGGGGCTGCAATGCCGGTGATGCCTTCCGAGCCGAGCTTCTCGGTGATTGTCTTCGAAACGGCAAGAATATCTGCGAAAGTCTTCAGCGGCGGCTCTGTCGTGAAGCCGGCGCGTGCCAGGATGTCCTTGTTGTAATAGAGGACCGGCGTGGAGGAGTTGAACGGCACGATGTAGTTCTTGCCGTTATAGACGCCGACCTCACGTGCGTAGTCGTAGAGGTCGTCCTTCAGCGGGTCGGCGTTGAAATAGGGTGTCAGGTCGGTCAGGGCGCCGCGGTCGGCAAAGAGGCCGTAGCGGGTGACTTCCATGATGACGGCATCAGGCGCGCGTTTGGCCGGAATGGCGGCCTGCAGCTTGGCGACGATATCATTGTAATCGCCCACAAACTCGCCCTCGATATGAATACCGGGATTGGCGGCTTCAAAATTGGTGATGATCTTGTTGAGCGCTTCGCCGGACGATTTGCTGAAGCTGTGCCAGAACTTCACGGTCGTATCGGCATGCGCCGAACCGATCATGGACATCAGAGCGACAAGGCTGACGGCGGCCGTATTCTGCAATTTGTTTGACATAATTTTCGCCTCTGCAAAAAAAATTGCACTTCGTTTTGGCGACGGATAGCGCGCAGACGAGACAGTTTGTTGAAGGCTGTGCGAAGTTTTCGTGACAGAGAAGGGCGGGGGTCTCTAAGTCCGATGCCTGGTGACAGAGAGCTTCAGTTCGGCCGTGATCGAATGCGCCGGTGAAGGGTGGTCGGGCTTCTGTCCACGGGTCCGGCTGGTCGAACGCTGCGGTGCTTTATGCTTTGCAGGTAGCTGACAGCGTGATATTCCCGATGACGCCCGCCTTTATCTCAAATGTTAAATAGAGATCATATGTCCCAGCAAGAAGACGCGGCGAACACGTCGCAAATGGATTCAGCTCCCCAGCCCATGGCAAGGCCTCAGCGTAAATGGCTGGGTGATATCGAACGCCTCAAAGGATTGGCTATCATCCTTGTCGTTTGGGGACATACCTATGATGCAGCTTTCCCTGTATGGGCTATTGGTCTGCGTAAGGCGATCTACGCTTTCCACATGCCGCTCTTCATGTTCCTGAGTGGTTATGTCTTCGTCTATGTCGGCGCTCACAAACTGAAGGGGTCGCTGTCGACCTATACGTCAAAGCGCGCAAAGCGGCTTCTTATTCCGTTCTTCATCATGGCGGCCATTTAAACGGATCGAGAGCCCTGCCTCCGTATGTTCCCGCCGTTGGCTGAAGCTGGATAGAGCTTCGATCAATGGAAGCCGGATTTCAACCGGCATGGACATTCGACCGCAATGCGGTCGTCGAAACGGGGTAAGAAAATGTTTAAGCACGCGCTGGTTACTGCGGTGACGCTTGCATCTCTGTTTGCGGTTCAGACCGCGCAGGCCGCCGGTCCTGCCGGTATTGCCCGCGGATTGAAGGCCGCGCCGGCATTCAGCTATATTTCCGAAAAGCGCCGGACTACGGCACCTTTCGCCCATGTGATGTTCTGCGCGCAAAACCCCAGTGAATGCGAGGCACGCGGTGGAGCTTCGGAAATTTCGCTGAATGAATTCGCGAACAAGCAGCTTCGATCGGTCAATGCCTCGGTCAACCGTTCGATCCGCCCGGTGAACGACAGCCAGGATCAGGGCGATGTCTGGCAGGTGAACGTGAAATCGGGTGACTGCGAGGATTTCGCGCTGACGAAGCGTGATCATCTTATTGCGATGGGCTGGTCGCCGAAGGCACTGCGGATTGCGGTGACGAAGACGCCTTACGGTGAAGGACACGCGGTTCTGGTTGTCAAGACCGATCAGGGCGATCTGGTGCTCGACAACCGCACGAATGCGATCAAGGGCTGGAAGGATACGGATCTTCGCTGGCTGATGATCCAGTCAGGCGATAACCCCCGCGTATGGTACGAACTCTGATTGGATCTGCTGCACCGTAAAACCAGCCAGACAGACGGTTCTTAGCCGAGCCGTTGGTTTCGTATCACGAACATGGATGGCGTGACGCCCATTGCGTCACGTTCTGGGCTCCATCAAAAAGGCGTCACTTTCCGCGGGCACAAGTTCCAGCGGCCAGATGCGGTTACGCACTCCGTTGCTGTAGGTTTCCGAATAGGCAGGCATTCCCGCAAGCAAGGTTTCGGCAAGTGCCGCACCGAGGTCAGGCAGCGACATGCGGAAGCAGGTGAGTGTCGGCTGCAGGAATCTGGCGCGGGGTTCCTCGCGGAAGCCGATAACAGCGAGATCGCGGCCGGGGACGATGCCGGCTTCGACAAGGCGGCGGTAGAGGCCGATCGCCATCAGTTCGTAGATCAAAATGATCGCTGTGGGCTTGTCCTCGATCCGCAACAGTTCGTCGCCGGCTTGATACCCGCCCTGTTCACTGGACTTCACGCGGATCACCAGCTTCGGATCATAGCCGATACCATGCTTCTCCAGGGCCTTCCGGTAGGCATCGACAAAGATATAGCCGAGATTGATCTCCCCTGACGGTGCGGCAATCGCAATGCGGCGATGCCCCTTGCCGACGAGCCGGTCGACGGCGCAGGTCGCAACACCTTCGAAATCAAGGTCGATCCAGGTGAAGTTGCCGCCGCCGGAAGAGCTGCGACCAAGTGCGACGAAGGGGATCTTCGCCTTGACGAGCAAATCGATACGTTTGTCGATGCGTTGAGTTGCGGAGATAATCATGGCATCGACGACACGGCGCGCCACCATACGCTTAAGATACTCGTAGGGATCCTCGTCGCTGGGGCAGGGGAGCATGACGAGATCGAGTTTATGCCGCGACAACACGCTTTGGAGCCCGCCGGTGACGCCGAGGAAGAAGTTGTCGCTGTTTTCGACCGTCTCCTTGCTGGATTCAATCATCAGGCCGATGACGTTGGTCGTTCCCTGACGAAGGCTGCGGCCGGATTGATTGGCCACGTAACCGAATTCTTCGGCGGCGGCCAGCACGCGCTTGCGGGTCTCCTCGTTGACATCGGCCTTGCCGTTCAGCGCACGCGAAACCGTCCCGATCGATATATCGAGATGTTCGGCGAGCTGGCGGATACCCTTCATCTGCAAACTTTCTTCCGGTAGGCGGATCCTCTGATCTTATTGCCATGGGAAAACGTTTACGGAAAGCATTTGCCGTGACGGCGGACTGTATTTTTGCGCGGTCCGAAAAAAAATTTGTTGCTGCATTGCCGAAGCTTTTGCCTAAGCGCCCGTTCGCATTGTGATTTTCCGCAGCAATCAGACAAACCGTGCCGGCATTGACAGCAGTAAACGTTTCCGCTTAGTATCGTAAACGTTTACGGAAGGCGTTTCGGGAGGAAATCTGAAGCGCACCGCTGGAGGAAATCGTGAAATTGAATGCCATTCTGTGCGGGTGCGGAGCTATGTCCAAAGGCTGGCTGCGTGCTATCAAGGAAACGCCCGACCTTGCCGAGGCAATCCAAGTCGTCGGCCTTGTCGACGTCAATCCGGCTGCCGCTGAGAAGCTCGCCGAGGAATTCGGCTTGAGCGCGGCTCGCATAGGCACCGATCTCGCCGCCGTCATCGCCGAAACCAAAGCAGACATCGTTTTCGATGTCGTTATCCCGACCGCTCGTTTCAACGTCGTCTCGACGGCCATGAAGGCCGGTTGCCATGTGCTGAGTGAAAAGCCGATGGCGACCTCGCTTGCTGAAGGTGCAGCACTCATCGACCTTGCCGCCGAGACCGGCAAGATCCATGCGATCATTCAGAACCGCCGTTTCATATCCGGTGTGCGCCGCCTGCGTCGCTTCGTCGAGAGCGGGGCGATCGGCGAGTTGACCGGCATTCATTGTGACTTCTTCATCGCCCCGCATTTCGGTGGCTTCCGCGAAGAGATGGACAATGTCCTGCTGCTGGACATGGCGATCCACACATTCGATGCTGCACGCTATGTGGCCGGCAAAAAGCCGCTCGCCGTCTATTGCGTTGAGCGTAATCCCAGAGGGTCCTGGTATCGCCATGGTGCCTCGGCCAATGCCACTTTCGAATTCTCCGACGATGTCGTCTTCACCTATCGCGGCTCCTGGTGTGCCGAGGGTGAGCGCACGAGCTGGGAAAGCCAGTGGCGGATCGTCGGTTCCAGGGGCATGCTGACCTGGGATGGCGAGGACGGGTTCAAGGCGGCTACCTCCGGCAATGAGACGGGCCTGCTTCACGGCTTTTCGCCTGTGGAGGTTCCCGCACCCGAGCGCGAGGAAGAAACGCATGGCCATGCCAGCGTGATCGCCAGCTTCGTCGAGGCGATCCGCACCGGCAAGCGGCCGGAGACGGCCAGTTCCGACAATATCAGAAGCCTCGCCATGGTCTTCGGTGCGATCGAAAGCGCCAAGACCGGACGTCGCGTCGAAATTTCAGCATAAGGATAGATGACGTGAGCAACCCCGCCAAAGCCATTCGCATCGGTACCATGGTCAGCGCCTCCAAGGGCGGCGCCGACAAGCGCATTGCCCAGATCGCCGATATGGGTTTCGAAAGCTTCGAGCCTTTCTTCTGGCAGACCACCAATGGCCAGGATCTCGCCGAACTCGGCAAGCGTAGCGTCGACGCAATCGGTGATCGCGACATCACCATTTCGACGCTCGGCATGTTCGGCAATCCGCTCGAGGAGACCGATATCGACCTGCAGACGCTGCAGGGCTGGAAGGATTGCATCGATAACGCCCATCACTTCGGCGCCACCTGCGTTGCCGGTTTTACCGGCCGCATCCGCAACAAGCCGCTGACCGAAAGTCTGCCGCGCTACAAGCAGATCTGGAGCGAGCTCGCCAAGCGCGCTGCCGACAAGGGCATCAAGATCGCTTTCGAAAATTGCGCCATGGACGGCAACTGGGCGACCGGCGACTGGAACATTGCCCATAACCCCGATGCCTGGGAACTGATCTTCAACGAGACGCCCGACGACAATATCGGCCTCGAATGGGAGCCGTGCCATCAGATGGTCTATCTGATCGAGCCGCTGCCGCAGATCCGCAAGTGGGCGAGCAAGATCTTCCACGTCCACGGCAAGGATGCGACCATCCGCTGGGATGTGATCAAGGAACACGGTA
The DNA here is from genome assembly GCF_014193955.1 of Rhizobium sp. BK379. Lineage (NCBI taxonomy): Bacteria > Pseudomonadati > Pseudomonadota > Alphaproteobacteria > Hyphomicrobiales > Rhizobiaceae > Rhizobium > Rhizobium sp. BK379. The sequence goes on along the minus strand of NZ_JACIAD010000007.1, from coordinate 261,108 downwards.
TTTTCGGCAAGGAGAAGTTCGTCTTCATGCGCACGCCGGGCTTCGGCGACAGCAACTGGACAGACATCATTTCCGAGCTGAGGCTCGCCGGCTGGTCCGGTTCCATCGATATCGAAGGCTGGCATGACCCGGTCTATCGTGATGCGCTCGAAATGACCGGTCAGGTCTATGCGCTCAATCATCTGAAACATGCCCGGGGCGGCGATTTCGTCATCGATCCGGTGTGAGGAAACATGGCCGGCACGGAGGACATGCCGGCCATTTCAAGGGATAACCACAAAGGAGGAGAACTATGGCTATCCGCAAATTTGCAGTTCTGGGTGCGCTGGCGCTTGCTGGCGTTTCGCTCTTCGGACTTTCCGCCAAGGCGGAAGACGTCAAGCTAACGCTGTGGTCGCTCGACAAGGACATCCAGCCGGCGCCGAACCTGGTCAAGGAATTCAATGACCAGCACAATGGCATTACCATCGAATATCGCCTGATCCAGTTCGACGACGTCGTTACGGAAGCGATGCGCGCCTATGCTACCGGCCAGGCTCCCGACATCATCGCCGTCGACAATCCCGAGCACGCGCTATTTTCATCGCGCGGCGCCTTCCTTGATCTGACCGATATGATCAAGAATTCCAAGGTCATCAAGCCCGAAAACTACTTCCCCGGACCGCTGAAGTCGGTCGAGTGGGACGGCAAATATTTCGGTGTGCCGAAGGCAACGAACACGATCGCGCTTTACTACAACAAGGACATGTTCAAGGCGAAAGGCCTTGATCCGAACAAGCCGCCGCAGACCTGGGACGAACTTGTCGAAGATGCCCGCAAGCTGACGGATCCGGCTAAGAACGTCTATGGTCTCGCCTTCTCGGCCAAGGCCAATGAGGAAGGCACCTTCCAGTTCCTGCCCTGGGCGCAGATGGGCGGCGGCAGTTATGAACACATCAATTCCGACGGTGCGGTCAAGGCGCTTGAAGTCTGGAAGACGATCATGGACGAGAAGCTTGCTTCTCCGGATACGCTGACCCGTGGCCAGTGGGATTCGACCGGCACTTTCAATTCCGGCAACGCCGCCATGGCGATTTCCGGTCCGTGGGAGCTGGACCGTATGACGAAGGAGGCCAAGTTCGACTGGGGTGTCACTCTGCTGCCGGTCCCGAAAGAAGGTGCTGAGCGTTCCTCGGCCATGGGCGACTTCAACTGGGCGGTTTTCTCGACGAGCAAACATCCGGCTGAAGCCTTCAAGGCGCTCGAATATTTCGCGTCGCAGGACGACAAGATGTTCAAGAACTTCGGCCAGCTTCCGGCCCGTTCCGACATCTCGATCCCCGAGACCGGCCAGCCGTTGAAGGATGCTGCCCTCAAGGTCTTCCTCGAACAGCTGAAATACGCCAAGCCCCGCGGCCCGCATCCGCAGTGGCCGAAGATTTCCAAGGCGATCCAGGACGCCATTCAGGCCGCACTCACCGGCCAGATGAGCCCGAAGGACGCGCTTGATCAGGCTGCCGACAAGATCAAGGCAGTGCTCGGCTAACTATCACCGGATGGCCACCGGCCATCCATCTTTTCCTCCCGGCAGGGGCTGTCTCCCGCGAAAGCGTCGGGCAGCCCCGTTCGGAGCAATGGAGGACCCATGAGAAGGATCCTTTCCAGCGTCAGGGATGGCCGCGGTTTCGATATCGTGCTCGTCGCCTTTCCGCTCGGCTTTCTGTTCCTGATGGCAGGCCTGCCGCTCATTTACAATGTGGTGATGAGCTTTCAGGAGGTTGACATGTTCAGCCTCGGTACCTTCTCGCGCCCCTGGGTGGGTTTCAAGAACTACGTGGACCTCTTTGCACAGCCTGAAACGCTGCCGATCCTCTACAATACGGCGATCTTCGTCGTCGGTTCGATCGCCGGCCAGTTCTTGATAGGCTTCGGTCTGGCACTGTTCTTCTGGGTCAATTTCCCAGGCGCCTCCTGGCTGCGCGGCCTCTTTCTTGTCTCCTGGGTCATGCCTGGCCTCGTCGTCGGTGCGATCTGGAACTGGATCCTGTCGGGCGATTTCGGTGTGCTGAACTTCATTCTGAAGGACAGTGGCATAATCTCCGGCAACATCTTCTGGCGCTCGGACCCGCACTATTCGCTCTACGCCGTCATCATCGCCAATATCTGGCTCGGCACATCCTTCAACATGATTCTGCTGTCCGTCGGTCTCTCCGGTATCCCGGGTGATCTTTATGAAGCCGCCGAACTTGATGGCGCCACGGCCTGGCAGCGCTTCTGGACGATCACGCTGCCGATGATGCGCTCGACGATTGGCGCCATCATTTCGCTCGGCCTGATCTTCACGCTGCAGCAGTTCGACCTCTTTGCCGCCATCACTTCAGGCGGACCAAACAATTCCTCCAACGTCACGCAATACTGGGCCTGGGATTTGTCTTTCCGCCAATACGATTTCGCCAAGGGCGCGACCATTTCCGTCATCATGATCGTCTTCGTGATGTTCGCCTCTGTCGTCTACGTGCGCTCGACCCGCCATGAGGTGCGCGGATGAGCGAGACTGCACGCAATCGATTGATGCTCGTGATCGCCATCACCATGGCGGCGATCTATCTTTTCCCACTCTATTGGATGTACATCACCGCGCTGAAGAGCGGTTCGGAGATGTTCGCCACACCCCCGAGCTTTTGGCCGGCCTCGCCGCAATGGGGCACCTATACCTATGTCTGGGAAAGCCGGAACATGGGGCTCTATCTCTGGAACTCGCTGGTGATCGCGATTGGCGCTGTCGTTATCATCACGGTGCTCGGCGTCGGCTGCGCCTATGTGCTGGCGCGCTACCGCAACATCTGGGTGGATATCGGCCTCTTTCTTATTCTCATGCTGCAGGTTCTGCCGGCTTCGCTGATGATCACGCCGATCTTTGTCGGTTTCTCGCAGATCGGCATGCTGAATTATCCGCGGCTTGCCGTCATCATCGCCATTGCCGCAAAAAGCATGCCGTTCTTCGTGGTACTGGTGCGCGCCACGTTCATGGCGGTCCCGATGGAGCTCGAAGAGGCGGCGCTCGTCGACGGCAATTCGCGTGTCGGCGCCTTCTTCAATATCGTGCTGCCGCTTGCCCGCAACGGCATTTTGGTCAGCGCTATCCTCATCTTCATGCAGGCCTTCGGCGAGTTCGTCTATTCCAAGTCGATGATCCAGGCCGCCGAGCTTCAGCCGGCAAGCGTCGGGCTCAATTCCTTCATGGGGCCGAATACCAATGAATGGAACAACATCATGGCCTACGCCACGATGTATGTGACGCCGATCCTTGCCATCTTCGTTCTCTTGCAGCGCCGCATCGTATCCGGCCTCACTTCGGGAGCCCTCAAATGACCCCACAGATCGAGCTTGCCGGCGTCAACAAATATTACGGCGCCTTCCATGCCTTGAAGAATATCGACCTTTCCATCGCCAAGGGCACCTTCGTTGCACTCGTTGGCCCTTCCGGCTGCGGCAAGTCGACCCTGCTGCGTTCGCTCGCCGGACTGGAGACCATTTCCGATGGCAGCCTGAAGATTGCCGGCGAGATGATGAACGGAGTGCCGCCGCGTAAACGCGATGTTGCCATGGTATTCCAGTCCTATGCGCTTTATCCGCATATGACCGTTGAGGAAAACCTCACCTACAGCCTGCGCATGCGTGGCGTTGCAAAGGCGGAGGCGAAGAAGGCGGCCGAGGAGGTCGCTGCCACCACAGGCCTTTCGCATCTGCTGAAGCGCTATCCGCGTGAGCTTTCCGGCGGTCAGCGCCAGCGCGTTGCCATGAGCCGTGCCATCATCCGCCACCCGAAGGCTTTCCTTTTCGATGAGCCCCTGTCAAACCTCGATGCGGCGCTGCGCGTCCATATGCGCAAGGAAATCCGCGCGCTGCACGATCGTCTGCACGCGACCTCGGTCTATGTAACGCATGACCAGATCGAAGCGATGACCATGGCCGATCACGTCGTCGTCATGCGCGACGGCATCATCGAACAACAGGGCCGTCCGCTTGATCTCTATGACCGGCCTGCCAACAAATTCGTCGCAGGTTTCATTGGTTCACCTGCGATGAACTTCATTCCGGCCGTGGCCGGCGAGGATGGAAAAAGCCTGACGCTCGATCTCGGCTCGGTCAGGCAGCAGATTGCCATCGATCATCAGATCCAGCCGGGCCGCAAGGTCACCGCCGGCATCCGGCCTGAGCATATCGGCATCACCAATCAGGGGCAGGGGAGCTTTGACGTGCCGGTCGCGGTCGTTGAATCCACGGGCTCATCGACCTTCATCACCGCGGCTACGACACCCGAAATGACGATCGTCGAAACGGGCAGAGGATCGGTTCAGCCGGGCCAGACGATCGGCGTCACTGTCGATCCGGTACAGGTGCATCTCTTTGATGAGACCAGCGGCATCAGAATTTGATGTCGCATTTGGGTCAGGTCCCGCAGCTATCCACTGCGGGATCCTGCTTGGCCATGATTTATCAGCGGCAAATCTGAATGCTCTCGGCGGCCATGTGCGTCGGCCGAGCCATCGCGATGCTTATTGAGCGAGCGAAGCCGTCGCGGCTTTCTTCGCTGCAACTTCCGTATCATGCGGTCGTTCGCTGGAGTTTGCCCATACAGCCACAGCAAGTCCTGCAACGATGAAATAGGGCAGTTTGCTTGAAAGCTTCAGCTTGCCGGAAACGGCATTGCCGCGGGTGCATTCAAAGCCGGACATTTCTGGGGTCATCAGTACCTGTCTCGTGTGAATATCACGTCGCATACATAGTACATGCGGTGATTCGAATGAACCCCCAGATTAGGGGATATACACGAGCTTGTTGATGTCGGGCGGATCAGTGCCCGCTGGGATGGCTTGAGCCCTCACCGAGGTCGATCTTGCGCAGAATGAAGGCGAGCGGCAAAACTGCTAGCGACAGCCACATTAACGTGTGAAAGACGTCGATATAGGCAAGATAACTTGCCTGGATCTGCACCTGTTGGCCGATCCAGCCTAGGGCCTGTGATTGTGCATCGATCGCTCCGTTTCCTCTGTCGGCAAAATATTGGGTCGCCCCCTGCAGCGCATGATTGTAGGCGGGGTCGGAGGGGATGATGTGCTCGACCAACCGGCTTTGATGCCATTGTTCACGATGGGCAAGCACGTTGGATGCGATTGAAACACCAATAGAGCCGCCGGTATTGCGCGCCGCATTGATGAGGGCCGATGCCTGGTCGGTCTGGTCCGGCCTGAGGCCGTCATAGGAAGCTGCGGTCATGGGAATGAAGATCAGCGGAAGGCCGAAGCCGAGATAGATGCGCGACCAGACGAAAAAACCGAAGTTCAAATCGGCATTGAGGCGCGTCATGTCATACATTGCAGCTGCAATGATCGCCGTGCCGATCGCGATCAGATATTTCGGCTGGACCTTGTTGGAGATCCGGCCGGCCACGAACATCATGAACATCGTGACCAGGCCGCCGGGCGAGAGCGCAAGCCCGGCCCAGGTCGCTGTATAGCCGAAATTCTGCTGCAGGACCTGCGGAATGAACTGGGTTGTGGCGATCAGGATCGCGCCCGTTGCCAGCATGACGATGAAGCAGGAACCGAATTGCCGGCTTGCCAGCAAGCGCAGGTCGACGACGGGACTGGTCGCTTTCATCAGCCATGGGATCGCAAGAAGAAGAGCTGCGATGCAGATTGCCGTCGCACCGATGATGAAGTTCGAGTCGAACCAGTCTTCCGTCTGGCCACGGTCGAGAACCAATTCGAGCGCGCCGAGAAAGGTCGCGACCAGCAGGAAGCCGACAATATCGAAGCGCACGCCCTTCCGGCGCATCCGCGCGCGCTCCTGACGCAGCGAGTCCGGTTCGTCCACGAGGAAATAGACGAGGATGAACGCAAAGAGGCCGACGGGTCCATTGATCAGGAAGCACCAGTGCCAGGAGAAATTGTCCGAGAGGTAGCCGCCGAGCGTCGGGCCGACGACGGGAGCTACGACAACGGCAACGCCGAAGAGTGCAAATGCCTGGCTGCGCTTCGATGGCGGGAAGGAATCGGCGAGGATCGACTGGGAGATCGGCACCATGCCGCCGCCTGCGAAGCCTTGGATCATGCGAAAGATCAGCAGGGATTGCAGGTTCCAGGCGAGGCCGCAGCAGAGAGAGGCAATGGTGAAGGTCGCAAGGCACAGAAGATAGAAGCGCCGTCTCCCGTAACGCTTGGCAATGAAGCTGCTGGCGACGAGAATGATGGCGTTGGAAACGAGATAGGTGGTGACGACCCATGACGCTTCATCGGCGCTGACGGCAAGGCCGCCGGAGATGTAGCGCAGCGCCACATTGGCAATCGTCGTATCCAGAACTTCCATGAAGGTCGCGAGCGAAACGACGAGCGCGATCAGCCACGGATTGGCGATCCTGGCACCAGATGCCGGCGTGCCATCGGCTGTCGTGGCATCGGTCATGTCAGTTCCTCGGACGCACGGTTACCGTTGGCACCACGGACATGCCGGGACCGATGGCCACGTCCTTCGGCCAGTTGTCGACGACGATCTTGACGGGCACGCGCTGTGTGACCTTGACATAGTTGCCGGTGGCGTTTTCAGCCGGAAGCAGTGAAAAGGCAGTGCCCGAACCGGGCTGGACGGAATCGACACGGCCGCGAAGCACATGATCTGGATAGGCGTCGATCGTAACATCGACGGGCTGGCCCGGCCGCATGTCCGTCAGCTGGGTTTCCTTGAAATTGGCCGTCACCCAGATCTCGTCGGGCACGAACATGGAGACTGCCTGCCCAGCCTGGACATATTGCCCTTTCGAGCCACTGAGCTTGACGACACGGCCGGGCTGCGCGGCCGTGATCGTCGTGTAGCTCAGATTCTGTTCGGCCGCTTCAACCTGGGCTTCCGCCTGATGCAGATTGGCGACGGCGCTGGCCCGTTGCGCTTCGGCAGCTGCCTTGTTCTTGACGGCCGAGGTGACGCTTGCCTGCGCTTGAGCGGTACTTGCTCTGTTTTGCCTCAATGTTGATGCTGCTTGCTGTGCGGCCTGTTCCGAGCCGGCGCCGCTTTTGACCAGCTGCTGCTGCCGGTCGTTTTCATCCTCTGCATATTGAAGGGCTGCTTCTGCGGAGGTTTGCTGTGCCTTGGCCTCGTCGATCGCTGCGGCTGCCGCTGCAATCTGCGCTTCGGCGTTGGAGATCGCTGCCTTTGCGACACCGACCTGGCCGTGGGCCTGATCCAGTGCGATCTGATAGTCGCGGGGGTCGATCTTGGCGATGATCGCGCCGGCGTCGACATGCTTGTTATCGGAGACGGGAACATCCGAGACATAACCCGATACCTTGGCAGCGACCGAGAAGCTGCGGGCATCGACAAAGGCATCGTCCGTCGTTTCGTAGGGATGAAAATAGATGAGCCAGATGAAATAGCCGACGGCAGCAAGAACGATCAGGGCAAGAACGACAAGTATGGTCGCTATCGGATGGCGCCGGATGATGGAGGGACGCTTCTCATCTTCCGTTTCGTTCTTGACCTCCTGGTCCGGTGCTTCGTTTTTTGCAGGACCGGAGGACTGATCTTGCCCGGCGGCGGCGCGCTGGTTCTGGGGCACGGCAATGTCTTTCATTATGAAAACCTGAAACCAACGCCGGATCATCGGCTTCGGTTCCGGTCAAAATGCCGCAAGACTTCCTAGAGCAACTGTAGCTGAGGAACAATTCCAGGTGGCGAAGGTTAAGCCAACGCCGGGCGACCTCTATGGATCAAGAACATGACCTATTCGACCACACGCGCCTACATCTCGATCGTGGCGCCTCCTCTACGCTCGATCCCGCTTCATTTTTCAGCCGGCTGCTTTATCGGGGCTCTGCTGACGGACATCACCTATTGGCGAACGGCAGAGATGATGTGGACCAATTTTTCCGCCTGGCTCCTGGCATCGGGACTGTTGCTCGGTGGACTGGCCGCCCTCGCTGCGCTGGTTGACATCTTCATCGGCCGGCTGCCGCTACGCGGTGTGGGATGGCTTTATGTCATCGGCAACATCGCAGCTTTCCTGGTTTCGCTGTTCAACGCCTTCATTCACAGTCGCGATGCCTGGACATCCGTCGTGCCGACAGGGCTGATGCTGTCGGTCGCTGCAACCGCGCTGATCGTCATCAATGCCTGTCTCGGCTGGGTTGTTCTGCGCCAGCGCATCGGAGGGCTCGAATGATGACCCGGTCTCTTGCCCCTTCCTGTTCCGGCGCTTTGGCCTTGTTTCTTATGTGCGGCAGCTGCCTTCTTACGGCCTGCAGTGACAATGAACCGAATCCGACGAGCGAAATCGGCCCAGGTCCAAAGCTGCCGGAGCAGTCGCAATATCTCGTCCCACCGATGCATGTCGCTTCGGTCATCGGATGGAAGGAAGGCGAAACGCCGAAGGTCGCGGACGGGCTGCAGATCAAGGCGCTGGCAACGGATCTGAAGCATCCGCGCTCGGTCTATGTGCTGCCGAATGGTGATGTCCTGGCAGTCGAGTCCATTGCGCCTCCGGCTGCATCGATCAAGCGGCCCAAGGATCTTATCATGGGCTGGATCGAATCCATGGCGACCTCGGGCGGTGGTTCCAGCAACGAGGGCAGCAATCGCATTACGCTGCTGCGCGACGCCGATGGAGATGGTATCGCCGAGGTCAAGGACATCTTCCTCGACCATCTCAATTCGCCCTTTGGCGTGGCCCTCGTCGGCAACGATCTCTATGTCGCCGATACCGATGCCATCAGGCGTTATCCCTATCAGCAAGGCGAGACGAAGATCACCGAACCCGGCGTCGTGCTGACCGAGCTCCCCGGCGGGCCGATCGACCATCACTGGACCAAGAGCCTCGTCGCCAGCGAAGACGGCAACACGCTCTATGTCGGCGTTGGTTCGAACAGCAATATCACTGAAAATGGCATCGAGGCAGAGAAGAACCGCGCCGCCATTCTGCAGGTCGACCGCCAGACGGGCAGATTCAGGATATTTGCCGATGGGCTGCGCAATCCCAATGGCCTCAGTTGGGAGCCACAGACCCATATGCTCTGGACGGTCGTCAACGAAAGGGATGAACTTGGCCCCAATCTTGTTCCCGATTACATGACATCGGTCAGGGATGGCGGCTTCTATGGTTGGCCATACAGCTATTACGGCCAGAATATCGATCCGCGTGTCATGCCGCAGAGGCCAGATCTCGTGGCGAAGGCGATTGCCCCCGATTATTCACTGAGCTCGCATGTCGCACCGCTCGGCATGACCTTTTATACGGCTGACAACCTGCCGGCCGAATATCGAGGCGGTGCTTTCGTCGGCGAGCATGGAAGCTGGAACCGCCACGCATTCAATGGCTACAAGGTCGTTTTCGTGCCTTTCCAGAATGGTAAGCCGAGCGGCAATCCGCAGGACATCGTCACCGGCTTTCTTCAAGGGGAGGACCAGGCACATGGCAGGCCCGTCGGTCTTGCCGTCGACAGATCCGGCGGGCTGCTGATTGCCGATGATGTTGGCAACACCGTCTGGCGTGTGACTGCAGCAAAGTAGGTCGCCGAATATACCTTCTCTCTCGGGGGGCGGCCTTGCCGTTCACAAGGCCGGCGATATCCGAAAATGCCCTCGCGCATTTCGGCGGGACAGGAGGCAATACTGTCTTGCGAAGACGGTCCAGGGATATCGCAAGTCGTTCAACTGACATCTCGAAGCGGTGGTCGGTTGTGTCAAATTTAAATGCTGGCAAATAGACTGCCAGCTATGGTCCTGCCGCATGCATCGTCTTGCATGTCATGTCAGGGGCGCAAGTTTGGCACGTTCGATCAGTTATTCACCGGCTACCCGGTTTGATTCCGGGTGGGGTCAATCCAGCCATTCGTTTGAAAAGGCGAGGCTTGCAACGGAAATTGGCCGCCCTTCGGACCGGACCGTCAATGATATGATCGTTCTCTCTCCGGCTGGCAGTTCATCACGTGCGATATCCACCAGGATTCGTGCCATTTCCCTGACTACCTCAGCTCGCGACGCAAGTTCCGTTCCCTCATTGTCCCGGATCGGGCCGTCACCATTGTGAAGGTCAAAAAAATATCGGGCCATCTGCTCCCACCATCAGAATATTTCACCATGAAGTGCCGGCTCTCGAATTTGTTCCCTTTTTCTACCCTGTTGGAATATAATCTGTTTTCAGTCGCCGCCTTAGATAGCGGGAGCCGTTCGTGATCGAGCCGCTCCTTCTCAATCTTGAAAGTCACGATGTCCTCTCTGCTGCCGAAATCGAGCTCTTGCGCTCTATTTTCGGTCGCGAAAGATCCGTGGCCGCGGGCGAAGACCTCGTCTCCGAAGGAAGCCGACCCAATCATTCCACGCTGCTGCTCGACGGATTTGCCGCCAGGTACAAAGTTCTGGAGGACGGCACCCGGCAGATCACCGCGCTGCAAGTAGCCGGCGATTTCGTTGATCTTCATGCCTTTCCGCTGAAGGTCATGGACCACGGCATTCTCGCGATTTCGAATTGCCGTGTTGCATCGGTGGATCACCAGGAACTCAAGGCGATAACCGAGACCAATCCGCATCTGACAAGGCTGCTATGGCTTGATACGCTTGTCGACGGCGCGGTGCACCGCGAATGGATTGTTGCGATGGGCCGTCGCTCGAAGAAGGCGCATATCGCCCATCTTATCTGCGAGCTCTATGTTCGGTTGCGAACGGTACACAGGACGAATGGGCCGAGCTTTCAGCTGCCATTGACACAGAACGCCATGGCGGATGTTCTGGGCGTTTCCCTCGTCCATCTGAACAAGACGCTGCAATCGCTGCGGAAGGAGAAGGCCTTCACCTGGGAGGGCAGAGTGATTACCATCATCGACTGGGACAAGCTGCAGAAGATTGCCGGCTTTGACGCCGGCTATTTGTCACTCTCGATCGAAGCGCGGTAGAAATGTCTTTATTGACGACGTGTCAGGTCCAACATGGGAACGCATCATGATCAGCCGCCATATCAAACCTCGCGACGAAGCGTTGACGTCGGATGATCTCGCCACATGCCAGAAAGTGCTGGATATTGTGAAGGCCGAATTCGGGCTTGCTGATGACGATGAGGAAGTGAGCCGGTCGGCTGCCATCATCATCGAACTCTACCGCCAGGGCGTTCACGACGAGGAACAACTGAAGACGTTGGTCTTTGCGACGCGCGGCAAGATCTGAGCCGGCACGTCTTCGATGTGGATGGATAGATCTGGTTTGCCATCCGCCCAAATCCTACCTTTATGGCGCGACATAGGCGCCTGCTTTTGTGATTGAAGCCCGCAGGTGCTGTAGCCAACCCGCCCGCATCAGGAGGTCTTATGAGAAGTTTGATTTTAGCGGCTGCCCTCTTGCTCCCTACGGCTGCCTTTGCGCTGGACGCCGTAGAGGTCAACGCGCGCGACCATTCCTGCCGCGAGCTTGCACAAATTATCCAGCAGAAAAAGGCCGTGTTCGTTCGCATGGGCCTTGGAGGCCGGAGCTTCCGTTCCCCGCCGGCGCGATGCCAGTTGGGCGACAAATACAGCGTGGCCAGAGTGCGCGCAGCTAACGGGGAAATGTGCGTCCTCGACTACGAGTGCGTCTACGACCCGCAATCGTTCTACAACCGCATTCCCAAATAGTGCTTTTTATCGCTCTGCCGCTGCATCGTAGACGACCTGAAGCTCCATCTGTATCGCATCCATGAACAGGGCGGCCTGCCGCGAGAGTTCAGCATCGCTGCAGCCCTGTTCTCTCAGATTGGCTGCGAACCCGGCCATCTCCGTCCGCCAGAAGCGGTTGGCGGCCTCGCCGTGAAGGTTCTGAAGGGCCTCTGCACAGCGTCTGATATCGGCTGTGCGTCGGTCGGCGGGAAACTGCAGAAGCGGCATGCTATCTCCGTCATTGCTGGGCGAATCGCCAAGTGTCCCGCAGAATGGCTATGAGTTCTTCACAAGTGGTGAAGCCGATTGCGGAGACATGACTCCTCAGATACTGCTCGATTATCGCATGGCACCCGACATCACTGAAAATTGACAGGATGCAATCTGGCGGCAGTCGCGGCCACGCCAGGCTATGTTAGAGTTCTCGACATAACGCAGTGATGGGAAGTGATGATGCTGACGACACTTGCGATGCTCGCGAGCCTGTCCGGCGCTGCCGCCACGATCGCGCAATCAAGCCAAAACGAAGTCGACGTCGAGTTGGTGCTGGCCGTCGATACGTCGCGCTCGATGGACTATGAAGAGGTCCGCATCCAGCGCGAGGGCTATGTCGAGGCGCTGCGGCATAAGGAGTTCCTCGACGCTGTGAAAGGAGGGCTGACCGGGCGGATCGCCGTCAGCTATTTTGAATGGGCCGGGTATGTCGTGCCCGGTTCCGTTATCGACTGGCAGGTGATCGAGACGGAAAAGGATGCGATGGATTTTGCCGACAAACTGGAGGCGCGGCCGATTGCCACCCAGCGCCGCACATCCATATCCGCAGCGATCGTTCAAGGCGCAACGATGCTTGCGGCGAGCCCCTATAAGGGAAATCGTGAGGTGATCGACGTTTCCGGCGACGGTCCCAACAATTCCGGCGATCCCGTCACACCTGCACGCGATGCTGCTCTGAAGGCGGGCATCATCATCAATGGACTGGCCATAATGTTGCGGCCATCTGACGTGCCCGAAGGGCTCGACAAATATTACGGTGATTGCGTGATCGGCGGCCCCGGCTCCTTCGTTCTGCCGGTCCACAAGATCGAGGATTTCGCCATTGCCGTCCGCCGGAAGCTCGTCTGGGAAATAAGCGGACTCGAGCCGCCGGTACAGATCCGCAGAATTGCCATGAACCAGCCGACAACGGACTGCCTTGTTGGCGAAAAGCTTTGGCAGAATTTCTTCGATCGCTAGCCGCTCACTCCGCAGATCATCGCGACGCCTGCAGTTCTGTGGCCTGGTTCAGCCGCGGCAGAACCTCCCGTGCGATAGTCTCGAGATCTGTGAGAGCCTTGCGCCCATTGACCAGCAGGTTGAAAGCGACGTGGTGAACGCCGAGATTGCGCAGGGCTCGGAGTGCGGCGAGCAATCCTTCTGGTCCGGTTCGATATCCGAGTGCGATCTCGTCAACATGGTCTGATGAGGCATCCACAAGATCGAGGGCCATCGCCTGACCCATACCGCGGAATTCGGTGGTCGTGCGCTGCACCGCTCCATGCCACAGCGCTATCCGATCCTTCTGCGCGCTAAGGGGGCGGTGGTAGGTCATCCAGGCGCCGGCGTTTCTGGCGATCCATTCGAGCGATTGCGAGGACGAACCGACGGCCACCAGCGGCACGCGCCGCCCGCTGCGCGGGCGGATCTCGAACTGGTCCTCGCCGGTCCGTGAGCCAGCATGACCCTCAAGCGCATCGCTGAGTGCTGCCCAGTTGGATCGAAACAATTCGCGCCGGTCGTCGACATTGCGGTCGAATGCCGCAAATTCTGACGGACGGTCGCCGGAGCCAAGTCCGAGAACGAACCTGCCCGATGACAGCACTTCCATCGACAGGGCCGCTTTGGCGATATGAAGCGGATGACGCAAGGGCAGGACGATCGCACCGGTCGCTAACGCGATCGAGCGGGTAGATGCCGCCAGTGCACCAAGCAATACCCACGGATCGGAATGACCGACGGGATCCGGATAGGTGGGACTGTTCAAGGGGACGTCGCGGACCCAGATTGCGGAGAAGCCAAGTTCGTCGGCGCGACGGGCAAGCTCCAGCTGAAGGCCGAAGTCGATGTCGTGCCGTTCTCGCTCCTGCATGGGGAGTACGACACCAATTGTCAGCCGTGAATCTTCAAAGAGCATCGGTCATATCCAGCGCTACCTGCCTGCACTTGGGTAATGCTGACGAGCTTTGCAACAGGACGTGATGTTGCGGCTACCAGAGGGCGGCGGGTGCGTTTGCAAAAAACTGTTCGAGAGCGGAAGCGACCGCGGGGCCGATGGCCACGATCTCCTCATGAGCGGCGAAGACAAGCAGCCCCAGCATTGAAATCGCCGATCCGACTTCCAGGGCAGATATCGGGTTGGCCGGGAATACTGGAAGGCTGGTCGTTAGAGTGACAACAGATGGCCGGATCGCATTTTTTATATTGTCGTTTGCGGGATGGTGCAGGCGGAGAGGACGTGGGTATGCGAGGCGGGATTTACTGCATATTCCGGGGTAGGTTTCGCAGACTGAGCTAGACATCGATTTGCCCCTGAGCGGCTTTGAAGGATCGTGAGATCACGTGGGGTTTCGGCGGGCCTCCTTCAACTATACTCATGGATAGGAAACTGCCTCATAAGCAGCCAATGGGCTGCCTATCTATGCGTTTTATGCATGGGTGAGCTGTAGTCTGAACGCTACTCATTTTCGCGGCCCCATATTATATATGTCTCATCAAAGCGAACGAAGCGCCGATACCTGGCAGCTGTCGCTGGACCCACGGAAAGGGGATTGTAATGAGCATCGCACGCACCTTCAATAACTGGCGCAAGTATCGTCAAACGGTTGCTGAGCTTGGTCGTATGTCGAGCCGTGAACTGAACGACCTGGGTATCGCTCGTGGCGATATTCGTGACGTCGCACGCGCGGCTACTGGCCGCTAAGACCCAGTTTTCGATTGATGTCAAACGCGCTCGCCGGATGAAGGCGGGCGCGTTTTTGTATCATATAAGCTCTTCTTCTAACGCATAGCGCATGGCAGCTTTGCAAATATATGCCTAGAAGGCCGGCAGCGATCGGCCTATATTCAAACTCAACGAAGCGATGAAACTCCTCCCTCGTCGCTTTGTCCGAGACGCGGCTCACCTCCTCCCGAGCCAGCGTCTACGTGGCGGCATCCTCCTCCCGTCGCCACGCGTGATAAGGGCGTCTGCTGGATCTCCTCCCCCGGCAGACGCCTTATTGTTTTCGGGCGATAGCACACTCCCCAATAGTCTCAACAAGCTCAGTGCTTTGCAGGCATCATGCACGATCCGTGCAGTCGCAGGCTGCATTGCAGCAACTGGGGATGCACTCATTTTTTGGCTTGGAAGCGGCTGGCTCCTGGACCGATACTGGTGGTTGTCGATCACGTCCTGTCAGTTGGAGGGACATCCTTTGGCGGTTGCCGCGACGGGCGACCGGGTGCGATCGGATCGCTTGCCGGGAATGTTTCCTCGAGCGATTCCTCGAGATATTCGTCCTGCTCCTGTGCGGATGTATCTGTCCTGTTATGCTTGTTGGCAGTTTCGACAGGTCTGATCATTTCAATCCCCTTGATGCGTAATCTCACCAACTTAGCAAGCCTGGCGGTAGGTCGGCACTAAACTGTCGGATAGGGGCGAGCTGTAATGTGCTTCGGATCAGCGATTCCGGAAGACTGTGCAGGCAACACCGGCCGAGCGGATCGTGCTGCAAAGCTTGGTCGCTTCGGCTCGTGTCTCCCGACCGATTCTCGCGGCATAGCGTGGACGATAGCCGAAGTTTCCGCCCCTCTGGCGCACGATCAGGGCGCGTTCGGCGTTCAGCGGTTCCGGAAGCTTTGCCAGCGATATGGTGAAGAGCCGGTCAGCCACGGACGGGTTGTAATGGGCGGCAAGCTGTACGCCCCATGGCGCCCAGTCGGCCGATCCCGTCAGGACCGGCTCGTTCATCTGCCGCGTCTCGGCAAGCGCCACACATGCCTCGCGGAACGCCATCCCGTCGCGCAGCTCAGGCGCAGCGGCCTCCGGAGGGCTGTCCCGCCAGGTCTCGACGGTCTGTCCGGTAATTGCGAACACATAGTCGCGGGTCTCGATCGGCAGGCGGCCGGAGGAAAGAAACCGGCTGAGGCCGGATTCTCCGGCATTGTAGGCGGCAGCGGCAAGTCCGAGATTGCCGAAACGAAGCCTGAGTTCGTCAAGGTAGGCGGATGACGCTTTGAGCGCCTGGACGACATCGAAGCTGTTTTCCAGCGCTCGCATTCGGGCTGTGCCGGGCATGAATTGCGCGATGCCCTCGGCACCCTTCGGACTAACCGCTTCCGGGCGGAACAGGCTTTCGCGCCAGATCAACCGGGCAAAGAAGGCAGGCGGAATGTTATGGGTTGCTGCGAAACGGTCCATGACGGCGCAGAGATCGGCATTAAAGTGATCTTTTCGAATGCAGAGCGTCTGCCCGTCCTCGGCGTTGCCCCGGTAAAGGCAAGCCGGTTCGGGAACGGATGGCTCGGCCGCGCTGACCGCGGACGCCATGATAACCCACACGGCAGAAACCAGCGCCGTTGCCGTCAGGCCTATGCCCATCTCATCATCGCCAAACCTTGCCTGACAGCATCGTCGCGGTTTTCGGGCGAGACGGCAAGCTTCCTTTGTCAGCCCGCAGCCTTGGCCACGGGCGACGGGTTTCAGTGCACGACCGTCAAGATCGCAATGCCGGCTTCAGCCGCCGCACGGCGAATGGCGTCCTGCAGTTCACCGACATCGATCTGTCCCGTGATCGCATCGACGCAGGCCTTGACGGCCACGACATATTCCTCACCGTCCTCGGACGGCCAGTCCGCTATCAAAACCTCAGCAGCGTCTCTCAAAGTTCTGAGGACCCTGTATTTTTCCCGGCCACCCAGCATCAGCACCAGTGGGGGAAAGCGTTCGTATGTGTTCCATTCCATTACACTTGGTCTCCCCAACGTAAGGATATTGGTAACGTTGCAAGAACCATACCGATCGCGTGTGAAAATCGTGCATCCGAGAGATTTAGGGTTGTGGGTCGAATCTGACGTGTGGATCATGCAAAAATGGAGCGTGAAACTCAAGTTTTTATTGCGTCCCGTTTTTGCCTTCGCTAAACAGGGATCGTTATTGGCCGAAGATGATCCGGCCACGTAAGCGTTAACGTCACTCAACGCGTATGATCGAACGACTTTGCGGCTTCGATCTGCGCGACTGTGTCCTGCGGATCGTTTCCCGAAGCCCCGGAAGGACACAATGGATAGCAACCAATCCACACACCACCCGTTTCCAGCACCTGCTATCGAGCGGGTGCGCCATGAATTGCGCCGCCGTTCGCTGATTGTCGAGAGCGTGGCCGATATCACGCCCGGCATGCGGCGCATCGTGCTGAAAGGCGATGATCTTGCCGATTTCACCAGCCTTGCACCTGATGATCACATCAAGATCATCGTGCCCGGCGTCCACGGCACCGAGGAACGTCGGGACTACACGCCGCGCAGCTATGATAACGCCGCCCGCAGCCTGACAATCGACTTCGCCCTGCACGAGGCGGGTCCGGCCACGCAATGGGCGATCGAGGCCCAGCCCGGCACGCCTCTTGAGATCGGTGGCCCGCGCGGCTCTGCCGTGGTTGCCGGCAGCGTGAAGAGATGGTTTCTGATCGGCGATGAGACGGCGCTGCCCGCCATCGGCCGGAGGATCGAAGAGAGCGGTGCCGACACAACCGTAACGGCAATCGCCGCGGTCGCAGATTCCGGAGAACAGCAATCCTTCCAGACATCAGCGGCACTCACGATCCGCTGGATTTACCGTCCTCTTTCCGATGCAACGAATGCCGAACCGCTGATTGCTGCTCTGGCCGGGATCGACATCCTTCCCCAGACATTCGTCTGGATTGCAGCAGAGGCGTCGGTGGTGCGGGCAATCCGTGCTTATCTCGTGGAAGAACGCGGCTATCCGCTGAGCTGGATCAAGGCCTCAGGTTACTGGGTCATGGGCAAGGCCGATACGACCGAAAAGTTCTGATAGCCGAGAAAATCCTCGGCTTCGCCATAACGCTCCTGCCAGTCGGTCGGAGCGGCCTGGCAAGACCCTCATTTGAACTCTGCGGTGGAACCTCGAACGAATGCCGGTGTTTTCTGAAAAAGGAGATGCGTCATGGGCACGAAGGACACCAACGCCAAAGCCGAACAACGCCGTCCGAGGGATGTCGGACCGATTGCGGAAACTCCGGATCGTGCAGACAGGGAGTCCATTGCCCCGCTGACGATCCAGCCGCCAGGCGCAAGGGATGAAAGCGAGCGGCCGATCGTCGATCCGATCACCGGCGTTGCTCACTGACGAGAAGACGCCGGAGCGGTTGGAGGTAACAGAATGGCTAGGGACAAAGAAGAAGCAATTCGGCAGCGCGCCTACGAGATTTGGGAGCAGGAGGGCCGACCGGAAGGAGCGGCACTTCGGCATTGGCTGCAGGCATCCGACGAATTCAGCGACGATGACGAACACGAGACGATGCAGGAATTGATCGATGAGGACGATCGCGACGATGCTGCTTTGCTCCAAGGCGCCGGTGAGAGCGGAGACATTCATACGCGCCGCTAGTCGCGCATAGGTAGATTACTTCTCGGTTCGCTCCAGTAGAATTCGCGCTTCCTCGAAGCGGCGCTTTCGATCGGCATCATCTTCACTCGGCGAATAACAGGTATTCGACACGCAGAACCGCGCGAGATGATGCGGCTTGTCGGCTTTGTCGAATTCGCACTCGAACTCGTCGGTCATCTCTCCCGGTGCGGTCCCCGGTCGCGTCGAATAGGTCATGCGGACGCCCGGTGGCTTGAGTTCCGGGAAAGATTGAACGGTGCCGATCAAAAGCTGATCGCTCATGAAGAAGCCTTTTGCGACTGACTGACATGTCGCCTCCAGATCCGGAGATTGCGCGAAGGCTGCCGCTGGAAACAGGATAATGCCGAATAATACTAGATGTTTACGCAAGCGCGTCTCCTCATGGTACCGTTCTGAGGGAGGTAGCGCCGATACGGCAAAAACAAGTGGGGCCATCAGGCGGCGCCAGAAAAATCTTCCGACAGCAGGCCGAGCAATTCACCGCGGTCGCGCACACCGAATTCGAACCAGTCGACCAGCGCTTTCGCCTTTGCCATTCCGAGATTGCTGCTACGGCCGCAACGCGCGGCCGCACACCATTCCTGGTGAATGCCGTCGAGAAAATTCATCGTCTCCGACGTCAGGACTTCTTTCGGCCAAACCGTTCGCGTCATTGCCTTGCTCCCTGGTGCGGGCACACACTAGATGACCTATGGTTGAGGGCAATGGCGAGAATGCAACACTGACGGATTAGTTGTCGTTGGCCCGTGCGCCGTCGCGCAACAGAAAAGCGGCAGGCGCTGAGGCCTGCCGCTTATCGTAACGCGTTCTCCGTAAGAGGGTATCAGGCTTCCAGCCATTTCACCTGTTCGGGCGTCAGCTTGATGTCCAACGCCGAAAGGCTGTCTTCCAGTTCTGCGATCGTGCGCGGCCCGATCAGCGGAATGACCGGGAAGGGTTTGGCGATGACATAGGCAAGTGCGATATGGATCGGATGCCGGCCAAGCTCCTTGGCAAGCGCGATCGCGCGGTCACGCCGTTCGAAATTGCGATCCGAATACCAGCAGCGCACGATCTCCTCGTCGTCACGCTTGTCGCGGCCGGCCCGGTCGGTGAAGAAACCGCGGCCCTGGCTCGACCAGGCAAAGTTCGGGATCTGCTTTTCGTTCAGCCAATTTTTCCACTCGTCATCGGAAGCGGCAACGCAGCCGGCCCAGATCGGATCGAGCATTTCGGCAAGCGAGAAGTTGTTGGAAAGGGCGGCGGGCGCTGCCTTGCCGTTCTTTCTCGCATAGGCAATCGCTTCGTCGAAACGCTCGCGCGTCCAGTTCGAGCCGCCGAAGATGCCGCGGATGCGGCCGCGCTTGACCTCGGCATCCATGGCATCGACGAATTCACCGACAGGTACATCGGTATTGTCGCGATGCATGAAGTAGATATCGACATAATCGGTCTTCAGGCGGTTGAGAGACTGGTCGAGCTGCTTGCTGATGACATCAGGATAGCAGAGCGGCGAATGGGCGCCCTTGCCGATTAGCACGATCTCCTCGCGTGGTACCTGCCGGCTTGTATGCCAGTCGCCAAAAATGCTCTCCGTCTTGCCGCCGCCATAGACGAAGGCCGTATCGAAGACATTGCCACCGGCTTCATAAAAGGTGTCGAGCGTCAGGGAGGCGGCTGCGAAACTCGGGAAGAATTCGAAACCGAGGGTGACGACCGAAGCGGGCTTGGAAATGCCGGGGATCTGGCGCTGCGGAATGGAGTTGCCGCGCCGGACGGCGTCGCCGGCAATGTTCACGGTGCGCTTGGCGGCTTTCTCGACACCATATTCGAGGCCAACCGAAGCGCGCCATTGGTCGAGCACCTTCAGATTGTTGATCGAGTCCGCCCAGCTCATGCCGGGTGAGCGGAATTCCTTCTCGCCGGCGCGGATCGCGTCACCGGCAGCATCCGCTTCGAAGGAGTAAAGCCAGCGGTCTTCCTTGACTTCGATTGTTTCCTGCTCGCCATTCTTGAAGATCTCGATCTTGCCGACCCCGCCCTTGTGACCGGAGGCGAACCAGAAATCCTTCACCTCGATACGGCCCTGCGAGCCAATGATGCGCAGCACATTGTCCTGCTGCGCCATGATCGAGCATGAGACCTCGGCTATGATTTCGTTGGGGAATTTGAGTACGGCCGACGCCCATTCATCGACACCGGACTGGCCGAGATGGGCCACACCCGAAACCTTTTCCGGATCGAGGAAGGGTTTGTCCGCCGCCGCACCCGCGATCAGCCGGGCCATGGAAACGGGATAGCCCCCGACATCCAGAATGCCGCCGCCAGCCGTTTCATTGGCAAACAGGCGGTGTTCCGGCCTGTATGTCCCCATGCTGAAGCCGAAGCTCGAGCGGATGATGCGGATTTCGCCGATCACGCCGCTCTTGACAAGTTCTACCAGCTTTTCGGTCTGCGGATGGACGCGATACATGAAGGCTTCACCGGCAAAGACGCCGGCCTTTTTCGCCTCATAGTAGATCGCCTCGGCATCATAGGCTGAGAGAGCGATCGGCTTTTCGACCAGCACATGCTTGCCGGCGCGGATCGCCTTGATGGCCCATTCGGCGTGGCCGGTATGCGGCGTGGCGATATAGATCGCGTCGACTTCGTTGTCCCCTAGCAGTGCTTCGTAACCATTGACGATACGCGCGCCAGGAAAGCCGTCGGCGAGGCCCGGCTTATCGGGGTTGCGGGTCGCGATGGCCACCAGCTTGCCGGTGCGTGAATGCGCGACGCCATCGGCAAAGGTGCGGGCGATAGTGCCGGGGCCGATAATGCCCCAGCGGATCGGATTATCTGAAGTCATGACTATCCTCTTTCGTATTTCAGTCTTGGGATCACGTTATCGAAGCCGCTTGCCGGCGGTATCGAACAGGAAGGTGCGGGCGGCGGACAGCGACACCGTCAGCCGCTCGGTCTTGCCGAGGTTGCGGGATTCTGGCTGTTCTATGATGAGCTGGTCGCCGCCGAAATTTGCGTAGATGTAGCTGGTGTTGCCGAGGTGCTCGGCGACATCGACGGCAACCGTCAGATCCGATTCGCCCCGAGCTGCCTCACCGAAATGCTCCGGCCGAATGCCGAGTGTGACTGAAGTCCCCGATGTGATGGACGGGTCGTGCAAGGGTACCTCGAGGCGCACCATTCTGTCGTCTGCAAGCACGACTGTCGCCTTGCCTGCCTGTATCTCGGCGACCTCGGCCTTGAGGAAATTCATTTTCGGCGAGCCGACGAAGCCGGCGACGAACTGGTTAGCCGGATCGTCATAGAGATCGAGCGGCGCGCCGATCTGTTCGATATTGCCGGCGCGCAGAACGACAATCTTGTCGGCGAGCGTCATTGCCTCCGTCTGGTCGTGTGTCACATAGATCATCGTCGTGCCGAGCTGCTTGTGCAGCCTGGAGATCTCGACGCGCATCTGCACCCGCAGTTCCGCGTCGAGGTTCGATAACGGCTCGTCGAACAGGAAGACCTGTGGTTCGCGCACGATGGCCCGGCCGATCGCCACGCGCTGCCGCTGGCCGCCGGATAGCTGCTTCGGCCGGCGCTTCATCAGTTCAGTAATCTGCAGGATCTCTGCGACATGGCGCACACGCCGTTCGGTATCTGCCTTCGGATTGCCATTCATACGCAGGCCGAAGCTCAGGTTCTCCTCGACGGTCAGATGCGGATAGAGCGCGTAGGATTGGAAGACCATGGCGATGCCACGGTCGGCCGGCTCGACGTCGTTGACAACACGGCCGCCGATCTTCAGTTCACCGCCGGTAATATCCTCAAGGCCGGCGATCATGCGCAAGAGCGTGGACTTGCCACAGCCGGAGGGGCCGACGAAGACGACGAACTCGCCGTCCTTCACGGCGAGGTCGGCGCCGTGAATGATTTCAAGCGCGCCGTAGCGCTTGACGATATTGTTGAGTGAAAGCTCTGCCATAGGCCCCTCGATTATTTGATTGCGCCGGCCGCAATGCCAGCGATGAAGTGACGCTGCAGAGCCACGAAGACGACGAGTATCGGTGCCGTCAGAAGCACCGCACCCGCCATGATGCCGCCCCAGGAAACCTTGGTGAGGCCGATCAGCACACCGAGTGCCACAGGAGCCGTCATCATGCCCGGCTTCGAATTGATCAGCAGCGGCCAGAGATAATTGTTCCAAGAGGCGAGGAAGAGGATGATCGCGAGTGCCGCCATGGTCGGGCGCGCCAGCGGCAATGCAATGCGCAGGAAGATCTGCCACTCCTTGACGCCCTCGACGCGGGCCGCATCGAAAAGATCATTCGGCATCATGGAAAAGGATTGCCGCATGAAGAGCACGCCGAGCGAATTAAAGAGCGGCGGCACGATGAGTGCGATCCAGGTGTTGGCGAGCTTGAACTCGCGCGCCACCATGATGAATTGTGGAATGACCACGACGAAATAGGGAAGCGTGATCGTGCCAAGGATGATGGCGATGACAAGCGAACGGCCGACGAAGCGGTAGCGGGCGAGCGCCCAGCCGGCCATGGAGGTCAGCATCACTGACAGGACGGTATAGACGGTGGCGACGACGATTGAGATCATCATGGCGCCGATGAAGTTCGTGTCCGCCTGCAGGTTCTGGAAGTTCGCGACAAAATTGGTCGAGGGCCAGAGTACGATCTGCGGGCTGAAAATGCCGTAATCCGGCATAGTCGAGAAGACGAACATCATCCAGAGCGGAAAGAGCCAGATGATCGCCAGTGGCAGCAGGAAAGCGTGCAGGGCAATCTTGCGCACGAGAAGCGATTGCGATTTGGATCTCATTTCGGTTCCCTCCCGACCCAGAGATTGAGAAGCGAGATCGCCACTGCGAGTGCTGCCATCGTATAGGCAATTGCCGAAGCGTAGCCGAAATTCAGCGAGGTGAAGCCCTGGCGATAGAGGAGCAGGCCCAGTGTCTCGGTGCCGCCGCCTGGACCACCGCGATTGGTGATCAGGAAGGGCTCGGCGAAGAGTTGCATCGTGCCGATGACCGACAAGACCACGCAGAACAGGATGATCGGCTTCAGGAGGGGCAGGGTGATGTGGAAGAATTGCTGCAGCTTGCTGACGCGATCGAGCGTCGCCGCCTCATAGACATCCTCTGGGATCGATTGCAGGCCAGCCAGAATGATGATGGCGTTGTAACCCGCCCATCGCCAGGTAACGGCGATAATGATGACGATCATGGCGGCATTGGCATTGTCGAACCAGGAAACGGGGGCAAGACCTGCTGCGCCGATCAGCTTGTTGATGATGCCGAAATCGAGATTGAACATCAGCCTGAACACCGCTGCATAGGCGACCTCGCCAACTACAACCGGCGCAAAAAAGGCGAAACGGAACAGGGCGCGCGCTTTCAGAAGCGGCGAATTGAGCAGCACGGCCATGATGGTTGCCAGCGTAATCATGACCGGCACCTGGATGACCAGGATGATAAGCGTATTATAGACGGCGTTATAGAAGGCCGGGTCGCTAAAGAGGCGCCCCCAATTGGCCTGCAGGCTGAATTTCCACGGATTGATGCGCGTATTCTGGAACGAGATCAGAAATGAATTGATGATCGGCCAGAGCCAGAACGCGGCAAAGACCAGAAGATAGGGCGCAAGGAACGCGTAGGCGCTCCGGTTTCTGATCGGCATGGTACCTCCTTACCGAAACGAATGTGCCTGCCGCCTCCCGCGGCAGGCGAGGCCGGGCGCTTCGGCGCCCGGCTTGCCATTCATTGAGCGATCGGAAGACCCGTCGCCGAGGCGATCTGTTTGGCGGCGTCGTCGAGAGCCGCCTTCGCATCGGGATAGCCGCCGGCGAAATACTTCGTCTGCGTCGTCTTGTAGATTGCATCCGCGTCAGTCTGGAAGGCCGTGCCGCGGCTCGGCACGATCTTCGGCAGGGTAGCGAGGATGTCGGCCCAGATCTTCTGGCCGCCCCAATAGGGCTGTGGCTCGTTGACGAAGGGATCCTGCACGGCCGACAGCAGCGACGGCACGAGGCCGAACGACTTCAGCATCGTGACCTGGCCCTCATTGGTGGTGAGTGCGTAGGTCAGATACTTGAAGGCTGCTTCCTTGTTCTGCGAATTGGCATTGATGGCGAGCGAGGAGCCGCCGAGGTTGGCAGCATGCGGGCTGTCCGCGCTCATGCCGGGCATGGCGTAGACACCCCACTTGCCCGACAGATCGGGAGAGCCGGAACGGATCGTGCCTTCATACCAGCCGCCGAAGACCTGGCTTGCGACTTTGCCGGCGGTGTTGGAGGAGATCTTTTCGTCCCAGTTTGCTGCCGTCAGCGTGCCGGCATCCTTCATCGCCTTGACTTTTTCCAGCGTCTGGACGCAAGCCGGCTGGTTGACGGTGATCGATTGGCCGTCGGTCGAGAAATAGCCGCAGCCCTGTTCGTTGGCGAGCATGCGGAACCATTCGCTGTCGCCGTTGAAATCGGCCTGGCCCATCACGACGCCGGGATTGGCTGCCGAGATCTTCTTGCCGGCGGCAATGAAATCGTCCCAGGTTGCAATCGACTTCGGATCGACACCGGCCTTTTCGTAGTAATCGCGACGATAGAAGACGGTGACCGGACCGGAATCCCACGGCATGGCATAGGCGACATCGCCGATCTCAAGCTCTGTGCGCTTGAAATCGGGGAATTTCGACTGCATGTCGGCGTTGTAGCCGAGATCCTTCAGATTGGCGAAGCAATCCGGGAAACGGCTCCAGAAGATTTCCGCCTCGAAGTTCTCGATCGTCACGATATCGGGAAGGCCGTCGCCGCCGGCGGCGCAGGCGGCGAGCGTCTTGTCGAAGACCTGCTGGTTGCCGAGATCCTGGACATCGACCTTGATGTCGGGGAACTGCTTGTTGAAGCCCTCGATCGTCGATTTGAGAGCGGAAGCTGCGACGTTCCAGCTCCAGATGGTAAGCGTAGCGGATTGCGCATAGGCAGATCCGGATGCAAGCAGCACGAGCGCTGTCGTTGCCGTTATGAGTTTAGAGCGCATGAAAATCCTCCCTTTTCAATTGCTGTCGCTGAGCGAACAGGGCTAATCTAACGCGGCGGAAACGGCTGTCTCATAAAAAGGGAATATCGAATTGGCGGAAAGTAAGGTCGTCGGCAAACCTGTTTACCAGCCTGGTGCGAGCACCATTGAAGGCATGCCGATGGCGCTTCAGATGTTTTACGCCCATCCGCCGGTCATGGCGATGCCGCACTGGCATGCGCAGGTCGAGGTCAATTATATCATGCGTGGCGACGTTCACTACCGCATGAATGGCCATGAAGTCAGCCTCAAGGCCGGTCAGATGTGCCTGTTCTGGGGCGGGCAGCCGCATCAGATGGACGAATCCTCAGATGATTCTCTCTATGCCGGCGCGCATTTGCCGCTCGTTTATTTCTTCAAGATGCGCCTGCCTCCGACCATAGGCACCCGTCTGATGAAGGGGGAGATCCTGCTGACATCTGCGACCGATGCGGCCGACGAGGCAAATTTTCCGCGTTGGTATGACTATGCCAGGTCCGGCGACCCGCGGAAAACGCAGCATGCCGTTGACGAATTGCTTCTCCGCATCGAGCGGATTGCCTTGGATTCCTACTCAATGACGCCCGACGATAGCGCCGACGAACTTGAGCAGCCCAACGCACATTTGTCCCGCAGCGTTGCTCGCATGTGCGACTTCATCGCGAGCAATTTCCTGCAGGATATCGATACGGTCGAGATTGCCCGCGCGGTCGAGCTCCATCCGAAATATGCGATGAACCTGTTCAAGAAAACGACCGGCATGACGATCAGCAAATATCTCAATCTGCTGCGTCTTTCGCATGCCCAGGCACAGTTGATGGGCGAGGGCTCGAATGTGCTTCAGATCGCGATGGATAGTGGGTTCGGGTCGATCAGTGCATTCAACAAGTCGTTCCGGAATATTGCCGGCATGTCCCCATCCGACTTCCGGCGCGATATACGCTCAGTGATAGGAAACATCTCCGTCGCCGGTTGAGATGCCGTTCGATCTGCCTCTCGGAACCGTTTGCGCGATTGGAACGAGCGACAGCCTGGAATGACTACCCGGATGTCAGAGAGGACTTCAAAATGACAACCAGCCAGGATGCTTTTCGTGTACGCATTACCGGCGGGGTGCAGGGCGTCGGTTATCGCGCCTGGGCCCGCGGTCAGGCCCTGCAGCTCGGCTTGACCGGCTGGGTGCGGAATGAGGCCGACGGCTCGGTCAGCGCTCTGATTGTCGGCTCTCCAGCCGCCACCGGTTCCATGCTTGAGCGTTTCTGGAGCGGTCCCGCCGGTTCCTCCGTATCGGAGGTGAAAACAGAGGAGGCCGCGCTCGACGAGGTGCCGAGCGACTTTCGTATCGTCCGGTAAGATCAGGAGAACCTGTGTTCCTTCTCGGCGAGTGGCGAGGCGAATTGCATTTCTCCGATCTTGATCGGCCGGTCGCCATCCGTTCGTACGACAAGCGTCTGCAATTCCGGTACATCGAGATAGACTACCGTGTCGGCACCGAGCCGCTCGATGTGGCGTACCTTGCCCTGCCACTTTCCTTCGATCGATGAGAGCGCGATATGCTCCGGCCGGATACCGTAGGTCCGGCAATTCTCCCGCGCAGCGATCTCTCCGTCGAACAGGTTCATCTTCGGAGAGCCAATGAAGCCGGCAACGAAGGGGCTCGCCGGATTGTTATAGAGCGTCATCGGCGTCCCGACCTGCTCGATCTGGCCGCCGTTCAGAACGACGATCTTGTCGGCCATCGTCATCGCCTCGACCTGGTCATGGGTGACGTAGATCATCGTGGCACCGAGCTTGGCATGAAGCTCGGTCAACTCGATGCGCATCTGCGAACGCAGCGACGCGTCGAGGTTCGAAAGCGGCTCGTCGAACAGGAAGACCTTGGGGTTGCGGATGATCGCCCTGCCGATTGCGACGCGTTGCCGTTGTCCACCCGAAAGCGCCCTTGGTTTGCGATCGAGCAGATGCGAAAGCTGCAGGATATCGGCGGTCTGCTTCACCCTTTCGGTGATTTCCGCCTTTGGGCGCCTGGCAAGCGACAGGCCGAAGCCGATATTTTCCGCCACGGTCAGATGCGGGTAGAGGGCATAGGACTGGAAGACCATGGCGATACCGCGCTCGGATGGCTCGGCATCGGTCACGTCCTTGCCGTCGATGAAGACCTGCCCCGATGTTGTCGTCTCCAATCCCGAGATGATGCGGAGCAGCGTCGATTTCCCACAGCCGGACGGGCCGACGAAGACGCAGAACTCACCCGGCTCAACAGTGAGATCAATGCCCTTCATGACTTCCAGGCTGCCAAAATTCTTGCGGACACTTTCGAGAACAACTGATGTCATGGCCTATCCCTTGACTGCGCCGGCAGTCATGCCTGCAACGATCTGGCGGTTGAAGAAGATGAAGACGATCAGGGGCGGAATGGTTACCAGGAGGATGTTCATGAACAGCAGGTTGAACTGGGTCTGGAACTGGCCCTGGAAGTTATAAAGCGTCAGCTGCACAGTCACGTTCTCGCGGCCCGGCAGATAGTAGAGCGGGTTGGTGAAATCATTGAAGATGGCAATAGACTGGACGACAATGACAGTCACGGTGACGGGCTTCAAAAGTGGCAGAATGACGCGAAAGAAGATTTGGAACGGCTTTGCCCCGTCGATGATCGCTGCCTCATCGAGATCCCGCGGAATGGTTGCGATGAAGCTGCGAAACAGCAGAACCGTGAAGCCGAGGCCATAGGCGACCTGGATGAGCACCATGCCCGACAGTGTCTTGAAGAGGCCGAGCAGCTGCAGTACCCAGATGGTCGGAACAATGGCCGGCGGGATCATCAGGCCGGCGAGCACACATCCATAAATGACCGTATTCCAACGCGAGGGGCGGCGCTGCAGCACGTAGCCGACCATCGCGCCGAACAATACCAGCAGGCTGACGGCCGCCACGGTGATAACGGTCGAATTGAAATAGGCGAGCAGCAGCATGTAGTTGCGGGTCTGCACGACCTCCATGAAATTCTGCCAGAGCTGCCACTCGGCCGGCCAGCTGAATTTCAGCGCAGCCGCATCCTGTTTCGTCTTGGCCGCCGTTACGAAGATGAAGAGGAAAGGCAGCACGAAGATCACGCTGCAGGCGGCCAGTGCCGCAATCCCGGTATAAAGCTGGCGGCGGCTCATAGATCCACCTCCTTGCGATTGAACCAGGCCGTCAGTGGCAGGACGATGAGGCCGATGAGCAGGAAGAGGATCACGTTACCGGCCGTCGAAAGGCCATAGAAGCCTGCCTGGTATTGTTTGTAGATGACGCTTGCGAGAACATCAGAGGAAAAGCCCGGCCCGCCGCGGGTCATTGCCCATATCAGGTCGAAACTTCTGAGCCCGCCGATCAGCGAGAGCGTCACGACCGTCACTGTGGCGGGCCGCACCAGCGGGACCGTGACACGGAAAAACATCTGCGTACGGGTCGCGCCATCGATACGGGCGGCTTCATAATAGTCCGGGCTGATTGAGGCGAGCCCGGCAATATAGATCACGGTCGCAAGGCCGATGCCTTTCCAGAGATCGACGAAGACGATGGAGTAGAGCGCAAGAGCCGGATCGGTCAGCCAGCCGGGGCCGTGGATGCCAATGGCTGCAAGCGCGACATTGATCAGCCCGCGGGTCGGATGCATGAGCACCGAGAAGGTGATGCCGACGCCGATCGTCGAGACGAGAACCGGAAAGAAGATCACGGTGCGCAGCAGACCTTGTCCCCACAGGCCTGAGGTCAACAGCACTGCGAGGAGGAGACCGAGGACGGTTTTCGTGCCCGACGTCAGAACCGCGTAGATGATGGTGTTGACCAGGCCCTGGATCAGGAAGGGCTCGCGGAAGAACTGCCGGTAGTTCTCGAGACCGATAAACTGCGTGGTGAAGAGATCCCAACGTGTGAGACTGAACCAGAACGATGCGATCGTTGGCACCAGGAAGAGGACGGTGAATATCACCGCCGCCGGCAGTACGAACCAATAGGGATAAGGCGACTTGCGTGTTGTCATGCGGACACCGTGAAGCGTCCCCCACTCAGAGCTCGACGCGGTGAGCGGGGGAGCGGCTGGAAGGTTACCAGTTCGGCAGGCCAAGCTGCTTGGCCTGCTTCTCGACATCCTGATCGTAGAGAGCGGCTGCGTCCTTGGCAGAGCGTATGCCGGTCCCGACCTCGACGGTAATCTGCTCAAGCGCCGGTCCCTTCACCGGCGACAGGAATTCGAGTGCCGGACCATTGTGCCCGTCAGCATTGAAGTAGGGCAGCATGTCGGAAACGACCGGCGGAATATCCTTCGGAAGTTCGCATCCCTTGACGAGATAAGGACCTGAGGGAACGGCTTTCGCCATCAGATCGCAGGCTTCCTTGGAGCCGACGAAATCAAGGAATTTCTTGGCCTCTTCCAGGTTTTCGGACTTGGCGGAAGCATAGAGCGCCGAGGGCATCCAGACGGTCAGGCCGTTCTTGGCAGCGTCCGTCCCGGGTTGGGCAAAGAAGCCCAGGTCCTTCAGGTTGTCAGGGAAATTCTGCTGGATGGTGCCGATGCCGAAGGTGAGATTCGGATAGTGCGCGGCTTCTCCCGTGGCCACCATCCGCATACCGTCGTCAAAGGTGGCCGCGCCGAAGTCCGCATTGAGGAACCCGCCTTTCGCAACCTCCTCGAGATGTTCGAAACCGCGCAATGCGGCAGGTGTGGTGGCATATTTGATCTTGTTGGCGGTGTAGTCGCCCGCGAAGTTCGGAACCTCGGCCTGAACGTTATAGAAATCCGCCAGCACGAAGAGCTGCGACGTCCAGGTCGTGCCGTAAGTCTGGGCCACGGCTACCTTGCCGGCTGTCTTGATCTTCTCGTTGTTGCTCATGAACTCCGCCCAGGTCTTCGGCGGGGTGAGGCCGAGATCGGCGTAGATCTTTCTATTATAGAAGATGCCGCCGCCCATGGCGGGACCAAAAGGAAGGCCGCGAACGTGGCCGTCGGGGCTGGTGACGACCTTCTTGAAACTGTCGAGAATGCCGGCTTCAGACGGAAGGTCGGAAAGATCTGCGATCGTCTCCTGCGGCTTCAATGCCTGGAAGAGTGAACCGCTATTATACTGAAAAATATCAGCCATTTCGCCCGTAGCAAGCCGGGTCTTGATGATGTTATCACCCTCAGAGCCACCGGCACGCTGTTCGACGTCGAATGTGACGTCCGGATGCTTTTCCATATAGGCTTTGGAAACGGCATCGAACGAGGCAATGGATTCCGGATTGGTATCGATCAGCACGCTGAGGGTCACATCTGCATGTGCCACTCCAGCGGCAAGAGCCATGATGCTGGCTGCAAGGATGCTGCACTTCGTCATTCGCATAGTCATTTCCTCCTCTTGAAGACCGGAATGCGTTGGGCTGATTGCCCGCGGATCGAAAACCCGCGGGCAATCGCATCAGATGGAAAACGTAATCGTATGTTCTCCTGCATCGAGCCTGGTCTCCTCACCTTGCTCGATCGGGGCGCCATTTGCCTGCAGCGACTTGCGATCGCCTCTCCCTTGCAGACGCGCGGTCACGCCCTGCGGCAGCACCAGGCGGCATGTGACGGTTCCCTCCTCCAGGGTCCATCCAGCTTCGATGCGACCGAAGCGCGTGTCATGCCAGGCCGAAACCGGCGAGAGAGCAGGCAGAATCGCGGGGTCGAAGGCCACTTCCTCGAAGCCGGGCTTGTCTTCCAGCGGCTTGATGCCGGCAACATCTTCGAAGAGCCATTGGCACACCGCGCCGTAGGCATAGTGGTTATAGCTGTTCATATCGGGATCATAGATCGTGCCGTCCTCGGCAAGCGCATCCCATCGTTCCCAGATCGATGTCGCGCCGCGTTCGACCTGATAAAGCCAGCCTGGGACCTTCCGGTTGAGGAACATCTTTTCGGCAAGATCCAGCATGCCGAGCCGCGTTAGCGCCGGCAGCAGGGCAGGGGTACCAATGAATCCGGTACCGATGACGCCGTCGGTCTCTTCTGCCACTCTGCGGAAATAGCCGCGAGCGGCTTCCTCATATTCGGGTGGGACAAGGCCATGGAGGAACGCCAGAGACCAGGATGTCTGGTCGTTATGGGCAATGCGGCCGGAGGGCGAAAAGAACTCGTTCCTGAATGCTGCCCTGATCTCGGCGGCACGCTTTTCCAGCCGAGCGGCCTCGCCAGTCTCTCCGAGAATGTGGGCGATTTTTGCTGTCAGCTGCGTTGAAATGAAATGGTAGAGGGTGGCTGCGCAATCATCCGCTACGGTCGGCCGTGGCTTCCTGTTGTCGCCAACCGGCTGGAGCCAGTCACCGAAGGTAAAGCCATGCTCGCCCCAGACGGCGGGCGGGCGTATGATCGGTCCGTCCGAAATTCCCCAGAGATACTCGAGCCAGCCCAGCATCGCCGGGAAGCATTCTTCCAGCACTGCGCCATCGCCGTAATGCAGGTAGAGCTGCCAGGGAATGATGACAATCGCGTCGCCCCAGCCGGTCGAGCCAGCCCAGTCGCCCCGTCCGTCGATCGGGTGTAATCGAGTGGGATCGGGTGAAAAATGCGAAACGGCGCCATTGGCGCGCTGGTCGTGGATCACATCGCGAAGATATTTCTTGAGGAAGGACTGGCTGTCGGCAAGCCAGCAGGACGCTCCGGCGAAGACCTGCGCATCGCCGGTCCAGCCGAGGCGTTCGTCGCGCTGCGGGCAATCGGTGGGCACTTCGATAAAATTGGAGCGCTGCGACCAGATGGTGTTGTCGACGAGCTTGTTGACGGCGGCAATGCCTGATGTGAAACCGCCGGCGCTTGTCGGCACCGAGGTTACCGGGACCATGGTGACCGCGATCACTTCGGCCTGGCCGGTGACGGTAATGCGTGCATAGCGAAAGCCCATAAAAGTGAAGAGCGGCGCATATTCCTCTTCGCCTTCACCCGACAGCGTATAGATCAGCTCGGCACGCGCGCTGCGGTAATTGCGATTGTCGAAAAAGCGGTCAGCGCCGAGCACTTCGGAATGCTCGACGCGCACCTGCGCTCCGGCAGTACCTTCGAGCCGCAGCCTTATATAGGCGCCCGCATTCTGCCCGAAATCATAGACGATCCGGCCGTCGCTCTCGGTCCAGCGATCGACAGGAGCGAGGCCGGGCAGTTCCTTGACTGCGCCGGTCTCATGCGGAACGAGCAAAGCCTTGTCGAATGAGAGAACATCGATACCGTGGCTGTCCCGCGGGCGGATGCGGGCGTCATAATCTTCGCCATAATAGATCCCGTTGCGCGTAACGGGAGTGAAGCCGCTCTTCCAGCTGTCGTCGGTTTTAAGGAGCGCTTCGCCGCCCGCGCTTAATTCTGCGATCGCCCCCGTCTGCTCGCCCCAGCAATTGATGATCGGATTGGACGCCCACATCAGTTGGCTGCGATACCAGCCGTCGCCGAGCCAGATCTCGATGCGATTGTCGCCGGGCTGCAGGAGTTTCGCGACATCATAGGCCTGATAGGCGATCCGGTCATCATAACAGGTCCATCCGGGCGTCAGAAGGTCATCGCCCACGCGCTGTCCGTTGATGAAGGCACGATAGAGGCCGAGCGCGGAGATACGCAGCGTTGTTTCGGCAGGAACGGCGTCGAGTGCGAATTCACGCGACACAAACGTGCCCGATGTTGCCTGGCCACCGTCGCAGGACGGGCCGATCATTGACGCCGTGAACCGGAAAGCAGAACCGGCAAGGCCGTCCTCCCCGGCGATGCCGTGGGCCGAAACAGTCTTCATTGAGAACCTCCCTCAACCGCCAATTCCTCCGGCGGTTGCTCCGTGTGTATCGTTCTATGTATATCATTCTACACTATCGATTGCCGCGCAAGAGCTTTTGTGCGTATAGTTTTCCCCAAACTTGAGAGTAAGGCATTTTGGAATGAAAAATCAGGCCGTTAACGTGACGAGGGATAGGATCACCATCCGGGACGTGGCGCAGGATGCCGGTGTCTCCGTCGCTGCGGTGTCGAAGGTTCTGCGCAATGCCTACGGCGTTAGCGAAGTCTTGCGAACAAAGGTCGAGACCTCGATCGAGAAGCTGAATTACCGACCTTCAGTGGCAGCGCGCGCCATGCGCGGCCGCACGCAGACAGTCGGTGTGCTGGTCATCGAATTGTCGAACCCGTTCCTGGCCGGGGTCATCGAGGAGGCGAATGCCACGCTGGCCGAAAACGGTTTCAAGGCGCTGATCGGGATTGGTCGTTCCACGAGCCCGATCGAGGCATCGATGATCGAGTCGATGATCGACAACCGCATGGATGGCGTACTGATCATCGCGCCTCGCATATCGGGCAAGGTACTGGAGCGCTATGCACGTCAGATCCCGATCGTCGTTATTGCTCATCACGAGCTGCACGCCCAGACCTATGACACCGTTAATTCCGATGATCGCAAAGGTGCAACTTTGGCCGTGGAAGCGGCATTGCAGTCGGGCTACGAGAACATCGCGATGCTGAGCTATGAGCTCGCTGATTCACCGCCGACCATCGTCGCCCTCCAGCGCGAGAACGGTTATCTTGACGGCATGAAGGCGGCGGGTCTGGCGGCTCGCATCATCCGTCTGCCTCTGGTGGGAGCCGACCGCCGCGCCGCGATCAATGATTTCCTGGCCTTGAAGGACCGCCCGCGCGCGGTCTTCGTCTGGTCGGATCTTGATGCCGTGCCGCTCATCAATGCCGCGCGCATGAGCGGTATACGGGTTCCGGAAGATCTTGCGATTATCGGCTACGACAACTCGCCGATGGCGGTCATACCGCTCGTCGGCCTGACCAGCGTGGACCAGAACGCCGCCGAACTGGGCAGAACCGCTGCCGAGGTATTGCTCAGCAGGATTGATGGCCGCGAAGAGGCTCGTCACGTGCTGATCGAACCGCATGTCGAGATGCGCGGAAGCACCTGAACGCTACAGCCTTTCTGCGGTCTGCAGCCTATGCCGCGGCAAAGAGCGTTCTTAAGACGTCTTTCCGCTCTATAATGTCGGCAACGCTATAGCGATCGAAGACCCCGACAAAAGCGGCCGTCGCTTCCCGCAGGATAGGGGGCATGCCGCAGCCTTGTCTGATGGAGCAGGAAGAGCACTCGAGAATATTGTCCAGACCTTCGGTATGTCGGAGCAAACTGCCAAGATTGATGGAGGCCGCCGGACGATCGAGCCGGATCCCGCCATTTCTGCCTCTGATCGATTCCACGAACCCGGCTTTGGCGAGATCCTGAACGACTTTCATCAGGTGGTTCTGGGAGATGTTATATGCGTCGGCGACCTGTCTGATCGAACAGATCTCTCCCTCATGTGATCCAAGGTAAATCATCACGCGGATCGCATAGTCTGTGTAGCGTGTGAGCTTCATCGCACCTGCGTCAAAACGCCCGAAAAGAAATGATGCATTCCAATAGCATCTTTTATCGGCATCGTATACATGCATTCAAGATGCATGATTATGGAGCAACGCGATGGATACGGCCAAATTGGAAGAGGGGCAGATCCTCCCGGTACTGGAGCGGTTTTACGAAAAGGTCCGGCGTGATCCGATGCTTGGCCCGGTTTTCGCCGTGGTTGCGGATTGGCCGGAGCATTTGCAGCGACTAACCGACTTCTGGTCTTCGCTGATGCTGACATCAGGCAAATACAAGGGCAATCCCGTCGCGATGCACCTGATCCATGCCGACAGGATAGAGCCCGCGATGTTCGAACGCTGGCTTGCGATATGGCACGAGACAACGAACGAGATGTTGCCGCCTTCGGTTGCGCAGGAGATGCAAATCAAGGCGGGGCGGATTGCCTCGCGCCTGAACCTGGCGCTGACTGGGGAGGTGCTTGAATTACGGGCCCCAGATGCAGTGCTGGCGCTGACGCCGTACAAGACGACAAAGATCTTCGATGAAACGACTGTACCGACGGCGCTTCTCGAAAGCCATCGGCTCAAGTCCGGCGCTTGGGCGCTCATCCGCGTTCTGAGGGGCGGCGTGCGTCTGGTGACAGGGCAGACCGTGACCTCCTTGAGCCCCGATTGTATCGGCCGGGTCCTGCCTGAGGTCGAGCATCATCTGGAGCTCCACGGCCCGGTTCAATTTCAGATCGAATTCTTCGATCGCGATCCTCTCCACACTGATAGCATTGAAAGGAAAGAATATGCCTAAGCCACTTTCGCCGCGCACCATCGAACTGGTGAAGCAGAGCGCCCCGGCGGTCGCCGCCCATGCAAGCGACATCACGAAAACAATGTACGGGCTGCTCTTCAAGGATGAGCACATCAAGGCGCTGTTCAATCAGGCCAATCACGGTGAGAATGGTTCTCAGGTTCATGCACTGGCGGCGGCAATCGTCGGCTATGCACAGAATATCGACAACCTCGCACCGCTCGTGCCCGTCATCGAACGGATCGCCCACAAGCACATCGGTTTTCATATCCTCGCCGAGCACTATCCCTACGTCGCCAAATCGTTGCTGGCGGCAATTCGTGAAGTCCTGGGCGAAGCAGCATCCGAGGAACTTATCGATGCCTGGGGTGAAGCCTACTGGTTCCTTGCCGACACTCTGATCGAAAGAGAGGAGCAGATACGAGCCGAACTCGAAAAGCGGGCAGGCGGCTGGAACGGATGGCGCGAATTCAGGGTTGCCGAAAAAATCAAGGAAAGCGACGTCGTGACCTCCTTTGTCCTGCGTCCTGTCGACGGAAAAACGGTGGCCTTGCATCGTGCCGGCCAGTACCTGACCTTCGATTTCAGCCTTCCCGAAGGCGTCAAGATGAAGCGGAACTATTCCATCTCATCCGGCCCGAACCAGGATTTCTACCGCATATCGGTCAAGCGGGAAGAAAACGGCAAGGGCGCGTCGCGCTATCTGCACGATAATGTCGAGGTGGGGGCGATCTTGAAAGTCACTCCGCCTGCCGGAGATTTCTACCTGCCCGAAGAGCCGACCAGCGAAATGGTTCTGCTGTCCGGCGGCGTGGGTCTTACGCCCATGGTCAGCATGCTGGAAGCGATCGCTGCCGATTATCCCGAAGTCGAAGCGCATTTCGTACACGGCGCGCTCAACAGCTCGACGCATGCGATGGACAAGCACGTCCGCTCCCTTGCGCAAAGCCACGGCCGGGTATCGGTCAGCACCTTCTACAGTGAACCGACGGCTCAGGATGCCGCGGGCTATTCTCATGACGAGGATGGTTTCGTTACCGGGAAATGGCTGGCCGCAAATACGCCGATTGAAACGGCCAATTTCTATCTCTGCGGACCGAAGCCGTTTCTGAGGGCAATAGTCGGTGAGCTGCTGGGCCTTGGCGTTTCGCGCGATCGCATTCACTACGAATTCTTCGGACCGACCGATGAGGCGCTGGCCGCCTGAAGCTATCTGCTCGGCCGTCCGATCCAGCACCTCCAGATTCGCGACCAGGCGAAGCCAGCTTAGGCTTCGCCTGGTCGCTTTCGTTATAAAGACCGTCTTGACACCATAAATTGGACGGAGATGGCAGCCGCTTGTCAGGCGAGGAGTTCGCCTTTTCGGCAGGTTGCCGATCCCTGGCGAGGCCATTTTATCCGGCGAGCAACCCGATTAATCGCCTGTTCATTTTGTGGTCGCTATTGACCGCTATCCGCCATTTCGAACAATCCCAGTTTGAATGTAAACTCCCTTTCAAAAGCGATGAAGATGCCTAATTCGAAACGCTCGTGCTCCTGCTCGCATCCAGTTCCGCAAGAATGCATTCGTTGGACACGAACCCAGTAGAAGAGAAAACACTATGACCTCTCAAAATGTTATGGGTGCTACGAGCGTGCATGTTCAAGCATCGTCCGCGGATCCTGATTTCGGCATTCGCGCGCCGCTCCTGTCGAACGACCAGCTGAGGGCCAGGGCTGCGCAGTTTGCGGAAAGCCGCGCCCTTGATGTAACGAATTTCAAGAATTTTGATTTCTTCCAGCGCCACCGGGAGAATGAGGCCGAGATCCTGAGGGTCTACCGCGCCGCTGCCGCTGACGTCGATGCCGGCGAGAGCATTACGCCCGCCACCGAATGGCTGCTCGACAATCACTACATCGTCGAAGAGGCGATCCAGGAAGTCCGTCGCGACTTTCCGAAGAAGTTCTATCGCGAGCTGCGCAAGATTACGCTCGACGGGACGGAAGTGCCGCGCACGCTGGCGCTCGCCTGGCTCTACATGGCGCATGCCCACAGCAATATCAGCAATGCCGGCATGGCAGCCGTCACGGAAGGGTTCCAAGATAAGGAAACGCTGCGCATCGGCGAACTCTGGGCGCTACCGTCGCTCGTCCGCTATGTGCTGATCGACAACCTTCGCCGCGTCGCGTCTCATATCGACAAGAGCCGCCTGATGCGGGCAAGCGCCAATGCCGCGGCGACCCAGGCGATCGCGCTCGGCGACGCAGGCGCGGCCGATCATCTGGAGACGCTGGCTGCCAGCCTCGACGATACGACCTTCGTCACCCAGCTGCATTATCGCCTGCGCAATGCGCTCGAGCCGACCGAATCCGCGCTGAGCTGGCTTGAGAGCAAGCTTGCCGCAAAGGGGACCGACGCCGAAGCCGTGATGTCGGCGGAACAGACTCGTCTTGGCGCGGCCAATGCCCTGATGGGCAGTATCATCAAGAGCCTGCGCGAGATCAACGATACCGACTGGTCCGAATGGGTCGAAGAGGTCAGCACCATCGACAAGCTGCTCTGGCAGCAGACGGATTATGCCGAGCTCGATTCCGGTTCCCGCAACAGCTATCGCCGCCAGATCGAAAAGCTCGCAAAGCGCTCCGACAAGACGGAAATGGATATCGCCGAGGCGGCCGTGCACCTGGCTGAGCGCGCGAAGGCCGACAGCCAGGACCGTTCGGCTTCAGCCGGCAATGTCGGCTATTATTTCGTCGGCAATGGACGTCCGGCGCTCGAAACCGAGATCGGCTTCCGGCCACCGCTCGGCTTGCGCTTCATGCGCGTGATCCGCAAGCTCAACTGGCTGGCGATCGCCGTACCGGTTCTGCTGCTGACGCTGCTGGCACTGGTCATCACCGATGCCATTTTCGTTGACGCCGGCATGCCGCTTTTTGCGACGATCGTGCTGCTGCTGATGTTTGCGCTTCCGGCTTCCGAGGGAGCGACCGGCCTCTTCAACTTCTTCGCCACCTTCTTCATCACGCCCGACCGCCTCGTCGGCTACGAATTCAAGAAGGGCCTGCCGGCGGAAGCCCGCACGCTCGTCACGATTCCCTGCCTGATCGGCAAGCGCGAACATGTCGATGAACTCGTTCGGAACCTCGAAGTTCATTACCTCGCCAATGCGCGCGGTGAGATCTACTACGCGCTTTTGAGCGACTGGCCGGATGCACAAGAAGAACAGAACGCCCGCGATCTGGAAGTGCTCGACTATGCGTTGAGCAAGATTGCCAATCTGGAGGCACGTTACGCCGAAGACGGCAAGCAGCGCTTCTACCTCCTGCATCGCCGCCGCCAATATAATCCCGCCGAAGGCGCCTGGATGGGCTGGGAGCGCAAGCGCGGCAAGCTGCACGAACTCAATATGCTGCTGCGTGGCGAGCCGAATACGAGTTTCCTGCCGGGCGCCGATGTCGTGCCGCAGGACGTGAAATATGTGATGACGCTCGACAGTGACACTCGTATCGTCCGCGATACGGTGACCAAGCTTGTCGGCAAGCTCCATCATCCGATCAACCGCCCTGTCTTCGACGAAAAGAAACAGCGTGTCGTCGATGGTTACGGCGTGCTCCAGCCCCGCGTGACGCCGTCGCTGACGACAGGCAAGGATGCATCGACCTTCCAGCGCGTCTTCTCGGTCAATCGCGGTCTCGACCCTTACGTCTTTGCCGTCTCTGACGTTTATCAGGACATTACCGGCGAAGGCACGTTTACCGGCAAGGGGCTCTATCACGTCGATGCTTTCGAGGCGTCGCTGAAGGGCCGGATCAAGGAAAACTCCGTTCTGAGCCACGACCTGCTCGAAGGTTCGATGGCGCGCTGCGCACTCGTGACGGACTGCGAACTGGTCGAGGATTTTCCGATCCGTTATGAGGTGGAAGTCTCGCGCCAGCATCGCTGGGCCCGCGGCGACTGGCAACTTCTTCCCTATATCTTCGATGATCGCCGTGGCGTGACTGCGCTCGGCTGCTGGAAGATGTTCGACAATCTTCGCCGCTCGCTGACCCCGATCGCCTGGTTCCTGGCATCGGTTCTCGGCTGGTACTGGATGGACCCGCTTGGTGCGCTCATCTGGCAGATCCTGCTGATCTTCAGCCTGTTCGTTGCGCCGACCCTGTCGCTGATCAATGGTATCATCCCGCGCACCAGCGACATCATCCTTCAGGCGCACCTGCATACGGTCTGGAAAGACATCGAGAATGCCAACGCCCAGGTGGCGATGCGCATCGTCTTCATCGCCGACATTGCCTGTGTGATGGCCGACGCCATCATCCGCTCGCTCTACCGACTGTTCGTCAGCCGCAAGCTGATGCTGCAGTGGCGTACGGCCGCGAGCGCCCAGGCCATGGCGCAGACGACCATCCTCGGCCACTACAAGGTCATGTGGCGGGCTCCAGTGCTTGCCATCCTGGCATTGCTTTTCGTCATTTCCTCCGGCGACAGCGCCTGGATGGTCGGTCTTCCCTTTGTCATTCTGTGGGCGCTCTCGCCGGCTATCGCCTGGACGGTCAGCCAGACGGCGGAAACCGAAGACCGGCTCGATGTGCCGGAGACTGTCCGCAACGAATTGCGCAAGATCGCAAGGCGTACCTGGCGCTATTTCGACCACTTCGTGGTTCCCGGCCAGCATTACCTGCCTCCAGACAATGTCCAGCAAACACCGCATGCCGTCGTGGCCATGCGCACCTCGCCGACCAATATCGGCGTCTACCTGCTCTCGGTGATTTCGGCGCGTCGTTTCGGCTGGATTTCCTTTGAAGACGCGGTCAAGCGTATCGAACAGACGATCGAAACCGTCGACAGGCTCGAGAAATATCGCGGCCATCTCTTCAACTGGTATCATACAGACACCCTGAAGCCGCTTGGCCGGCGATATGTATCATCGGTCGACAGCGGCAACTTTGCCGGCCATCTGATTGCAGTATCGTCAGCTTGCCGCATCTGGGCGCAGTCGCCGCTTGCCCATATTCACACTGACCTCGATGGCATCGGCGATGTAGCGGCCATTCTTCGCGAGGTGTTGAACGAGCTTCGGGAAGCAGACAGGT
Organism: Rhizobium sp. BK379; assembly: GCF_014193955.1. NCBI lineage: Bacteria > Pseudomonadati > Pseudomonadota > Alphaproteobacteria > Hyphomicrobiales > Rhizobiaceae > Rhizobium > Rhizobium sp. BK379. The sequence continues at coordinate 220,521 of NZ_JACIAD010000007.1, read as the reverse complement.
CTGTCCGATCCCTTCACGATCGTCTGGATGGCCGGATCGCCGACCTCGAAGCTGCGGTTGCCACCGGCAAACGCGAGAAGGAGTTCTCATCGGGCCTGATCGAGCGGTTCGCCGGACAGGCGCGGGAAATTCGCGAACTCGCCGGCAGCCTCGACCGGGAGGTCAAGACGGCGCAGAGTGACGAGGTTGTTCATTGGGCCGAGAAGCTCGTGGCAACCTGCGAGCTTCATCAGGTGGATAAAGCCTTCGATCCTGCGCAGGTGGATGTCATCAGCGAAAGGCTGACGCGCGTCGGCAACCGTGCCCGCGAAATCGCCTTCGACATGGATTTCAGCTTCCTCTATCGCCCCGAGCGTCGGCTCCTGTCGATCGGCTTCCGGGTGGAGACGGAAGAAGTCGATGCGGCCTGCTACGACCTTCTTGCTTCGGAAGCGCGCCTGACCAGCCTGTTTTCCGTCGCCAAGGGCGATCTTCCGACGGAGCACTGGTACAAGCTCGGCCGTCACGTCGTGCCTGTCGGCCCGCGCGGGGCGCTCGTCTCCTGGTCCGGCTCGATGTTCGAATATCTGATGCCGCCGCTCGTCATGCAGGAGCGCAGCGGTGGTATTCTCAACCAGACCAACAATCTGATCGTTCTCGAACAGATGAATTATGCCCGCAAGCTCGGCACCCCCTGGGGCATCTCGGAAGCGGCCTTCAATGCTCGCGACCACCAGATGAACTATCAGTACAGCAATTTTGGCGTGCCGACGCTCGGTCTGAAGCGCGGTCTCGGCCAGAATGCCGTCATCGCCCCTTACGCTTCGCTGCTGGCGAGCCAATACAATCCGGTCGCAGCACTCGAAAACCTCAACAGGCTGCGGGCCGTCGGCGCGCTCGGCATGTATGGTTTCCATGATGCCGTGGACTTCACGCCGAACCGCGTGCCTGAGGGCAAGCAGTGCGCTGTGGTCTACAACTACTATGCGCACCATCACGGCATGTCGATTGCGGCCGTTGCCAACGTCGCCTTCGACGGCATGCTGCGCGAACTCTTCCACGCCGATCCGGTCATCGAAGCAGCGGAGCTGCTGCTGCAGGAAAAGGCACCGCGCGACATCCCCGTCATGGCGGCCAAGCACGAAACCGATGCGCCTGCCACCATCCAGGGCGATCTCATGCGCCCGGAAGTGCGCCGCCTGGAAGACCCGGCGTCGCGCGAACGCGAATTGCTGCTGCTCTCCAACGGTCGCTATTCGACCATGCTGACGGCGACAGGATCCGGCTATAGCCGCTGGAAGAACCTCTCCGTCAACCGCTGGCGGGCCGATCCGACCGAGGATCGCTGGGGTTCCTTCATCTTCCTGCGCGACACCGCATCGAACGAGTGGTGGTCCGCGACCGCCGAGCCGCGCTCGATTGCCAACGAGCACGTGCGCGTCAGCTTCAGCGACGACAAGGCCGAATTCGTCAAGACCGTCGGTGAACTGACGAGCGAGATGGAGGTCTTCGTCGCGAGCGATCACGATGCGGAAGGCCGCCGTCTGACGATCACCAATACCGGCACGGAAGATCGCGTGATCGAGGTGACCTCCTATATGGAGCCGGTCGCGACACTCGATATCGTCGATACGGGCCACCCGGTCTTTGCCCGCATGTTCCTGAAGACCGAAATTGCCGCGGCCGGCGACGCGATCGTCGTCGAGCGCCAGAAGCGTGGCCTGACCGATCCCGATGTCGCCATCGCGCAGCTTATCGTTGATACCTCAGGCGAAAACGGTCCGACGCAATATGAGACTGACCGCATGCGCTTCCTCGGTCGTGGCCGGACCTTGACCGAAGCTGCGGCTTTCGATGCCGATGCCAAGCTGTCAGGCACGGACGGTTTCACCATGGACGCCTGCGTGTCGCTGCGCCGTACGCTTCGCGTGCCTGCCGGCGAGAAGGTCAGCGTGACCTTCTGGACCGTTGCTGCAGGCGAACGCGCCGAACTCGAAGCGGCGCTCGAGCACTATCGCCAGCCGGAGAGCTTTGCCCAGGGCCTCGTCCAGGCCTGGACGAGAACGCAGAGCCAGTTGCGCCAGATTGGCGTCAACTCGAAGGAAGCGGCCGCCTATCAGCGGTTTGCCCGCTACATCATCTATCCCGACATGGCGCTGCGCGCCGACAGCAAGCTGGTTCGGGAGGGCCTCAAGTCGCAGTCCGTGCTCTGGGGCGCAACGCTCTCCGGCGACACACCACTGATGACGCTGCGCATCACTGATGAGCTCGGCACCGATCTTGTCAAGGAACTGCTGCGCGCCCAGGGCCTCCTGCAGGCCCGCGGCGTCGAGGTCGATCTCGTTATCTTCAATGAGCGCGCCGGTGAGGCGGCTGGCGAGATGCAGCGTACGATCGACCAGCTTTGTGACGCCGCGCGTCACGCCAGCGAGATTGCCGGCATCCAGCGCAACATCTACGTGTTGCGCAAGGATTTGACGACGCCGGAAGCCTATGATGCCATCATTGCCGCCTCGCGTGTCGTGTTGCGCGGCCGCGACGGCAGCCTGATCGACCAGGTGCAGAAGGCCCGCTCCGTTGCCGGCTCCCCGGCGCTGCTCGGTCAGTGGGGCGATTCCACCCTCGTTCCGAGGATGGTTCGCAACGCAGGCGATGCGACCTCGGCCGATGGCAGCGATCTCGCCTTCTGGAACGGCTACGGCGGCTTTGCGGCCGATGGCAGCGAATATGTCGTGCGCCTCTCGGGCGGCGAACAGACGCCGCATCCGTGGGTCAACATCATGGCCAATGACAGTTTCGGCTTCCATGTCTCGGCCGAAGGCGCCGCCTTCACCTGGAGCCAGAACTCGCGCGACCATCAGCTGACACCCTGGACCAACGACATGGTCACCAACCGGCCGGGCGAGGCCTTCTACCTGAAGGATCTCGATCGCGGTTCGGTCATCGTGCCCTATGCGTCGCTGGCGCAGCGTTCCGACACGCGCTTCGAGGCCCGTCATGGCCTCGGCTACTCGGTGTTCTCGACGGTTCAGGACGAAATCGCCCTGGAGGTTACGCAGACCCTGCATATGCAGAAGTCGGTCAAGCTGACGCAGCTGCGCATCCGCAACGAAGCGGGTGAGACGCGCAAGCTGCGTCTCTATGGTTATGCCGAATGGATCCTCGGCAACAACCCGACGAAGAGCAAGCCCTTCATTATCTCGAACTTCGACAGTGCGAGTGGGGCGGTCTTCGCGAATAATCCGTTCAGCGTGAACTTCGGCACGCGTGTCGCCGCATTTGCGGCAAGCGAATCGCCGTCGAGCGTTTCGACCAGCCGCCGCGAATTCATCGGCCGGCACGGAACGATCCAGCAGCCGCGCACCGTTTCTGCGGGCTCGCGTCTCTCAAACGCTTTGGATCTCGATGGTGATCCGGCAGCCGCTATGGCCTTCGATCTGACGATCGGGCCTGGCGAAGTGCGCGACATCTGCTTCTATATGGGCGATGCCGCCTCTCAGGAGGACGCGGCTGCTCTGATTGCCGAGATCCGCACCACAGGCTTCCAAGAAATTCTCGGTCAGACCCGCGATTTCTGGAAGAAGTTCACCGGCAAGACGCGTGTTTCGACACCGGATCAGCGTCTCGACTTCATGGTCAACAGCTGGCTGCCCTATCAGACCTACGGCTGCCGTATCATGGCTCGCACCGCCTTCTATCAGTCGAGCGGCGCGTGGAACCTGCGCGACCAGTTGCAGGATTCGCTGGCCTTCCTTCTGCATTCGCCGGAAATCGCCCGAAAGCAGATCCTCAACACCGGCCGGCGCCAGTTTCCGGAAGGCGACTTCCAGCATTGGTGGCTGGCAGACAGCGGCGCCGGCGTTCGCACGAACATCTCCGACGATCCGGTCTGGCTTGCCTATGCCGTCGATCAGTATTGCACGGCGACAGGCGACGGCGCGATCATGGACGAGATGCTGCCCTTCGTCGAGGGCGCGCAGCTCAGCCCCGGTCAGTACGATGCTTTCATCCAGCCGCGTGTTTCCGACAATACCGCATCGCTCTACGAGCATGCGGCCCTCGGGCTGGATCTTGCGATCAAACGCACCGGCGTCAACGGCTTGCCGCTGATGATGAGCGGCGACTGGTGTGACAAGATGGACCGGGTGGGCATGGCCGGCCGTGGCGAAAGCGTCTGGCTTGGATGGTTCCTGGCCGGCACGCTACGCCGCTTCATTGCCTATGCCGAAGCTCGTGGCGATACGCAACGTGTCAGCCACTGGACCACACATCTGGAGAAGCTCAAGAGCGCGATCGAAACGGCGGGGTGGGACGGCGAATATTACCGCCGTGGCTATTACGACAACGGCGCGCCGCTCGGCTCCAGCCAATCCGAGGAGGACAAGATCGATTCGATCGCCCAGTCCTGGAGCGTGCTGTCAGGCGAGGGCAATCCGGAACGCAGCGACATGGCGATGAAGGCCGTCCTCGACAAGCTCGTCGATGAGGAGGGCAAGTTCATCCGCCTGCTGACGCCGCCTTTCGTCAAGCCGGTCAACGATCCCGGCGTGATCAGGGCCTATCCGCCCGGTGTTCGCGAAAACGGTGGCCAGTATACCCATGCCGCCACCTGGGCCGTGCTCGCTCTCGCCCGCATGGGGCGGGCCGAGGACGCCTGGCGCGCTTTCGAGATGCTGAATCCGATCAATCATTCGCTCGATAAGTCGTCTGCAGACGTCTATCGCATCGAGCCCTATGTGATCGCCGGCGACGTCTATGGCGAAGGTGCTCTCAAGGGACGTGGCGGCTGGAGCTGGTACACGGGTTCGGCCGGCTGGCTCTACCGTGTGGCCGTCGAGGGCATCCTCGGCATCCGCTCGGAGAATGGCCGACTGCACGTCAAGCCTGTCCTGCCGGCCGGATGGGACGGCTTCTCCGCCGAACTCGATCTGCCGAGCGGGAAATATCAGGTTTCCGTTTCGAAGGTGGACTCGGATCGCTGCTCCGTGACCATCAACGGCGCGGCAGTTGATGATCTGAACGAAGGATATCTGCTGGCGGCCAAGTAAAACTCGTTGTCGGGGCAGTCTGACTGGTGTCACTGCCCCGGCGATTGTCGCGACCAGTCTCGTTCAATCCGTCGGCAGGGTGAAGACGGTGCAGGGATCAGCGATGCCGCGCAATCGGTGTTCACCCAGTGGAACCAGCCGCGTTGTCGTCTCTGCCGCGAGCGCACCTGATATCAGCACACGATGACCAAGGGACTTGCAGAGCCCTTCCAGCCGGCTGACCAGATTGACTGCGGGGCCGATGGCCGTAAAATCCAGCCGGTCGGCAGCACCGATATTGCCCCAGAGCATTTCGCCGAAATGCAGCGCCACGCCGAAGGGCAACGGGACCAGGCCCTGTGCTTGCCGTGTGGCGTCGAGATGGACCATGCCTGCACGGGCGGCAGCGACAGCGCGCAGAGATGCTTCGCAGGCCTCAGCGGGCGTTCCGGTAACGGGAAAGATCGCCAGAACTCCGTCCCCGATGAACTTCAGCACCTCGCCCCCGAAAGCATGCACTGCACCCGCAATACGATCGAACCACGCGTCGAGGGTGGCGATCATGAGGGAGGGGTCGGTCGCTTCCGAGAGCGCCGTGAAATCGCGGAGGTCAGCACAGAGCAAAGCGGCGCGAATGGTTTCACCATTGTTGCGGCCGAGCGCCCCGGCCTGTACCTGTGCGGCACTGCGTTTGCCGAGATAAGCTTCAAGAAGGGTTGTCAGAGCTGTACGGGCGGTTAGTGCCGCTAAGGGTGCCGCTGCAAAACGTGCGGCTTCATCCAGCCGCTCGGTCTCGGACGGGGTGAACGAGTGGGATCCGGCCCAGCCCATTATCGGATTGTCAGAGCCGCGACCGATCTTTCCTTCGTATGTTGGTCCAAGTCCGGCAAGCCACTCGCCCGCAGCCTTGTTGAGCGAGCTGCCGGCAAAATCGAGTGCCTCGATGACGGCGCCGGTTCCTGCCCTCCACAACCAGGTCCGGCGCGCAATGATTGGATGCGGAATGGAAAGAGTGAGAGCCCCGCCCGCAAGTGGCAGACCGTCTGCAAGCAACTGGCGGCCAAGCTCGGCTATGAATTGTTCGGGGCTGGACGAGGCACTGGCCTCATCGACCAGCCAGGCGAGGTGGGCGGGCAAATCCATCCCTCGATCATGCCATAGCGCCCGCCTGATGTCAGCCAGACGACTGCCACAGTCGGACGCGCTTTCTTCGTGAACCTGGCTTCCCGTTCAAATGATAAGCTTGGTCACTTCCTGCCGTGAAAGATATCCGGTCCCGGGTCGCGTCCCGCCGTCACTGCTTCCAGGCGGCCAAGGTAGTGAGCCCAGCCCTCGGCATGGCCGGCGCATTGCTCGACATTGGGCAAGCCGGTATGCGTCAGACGGAGGAGCGTCCCATCAGGCTGTTCGATCAGATCGATCTCGACGAGGCTCGACCCCGGTGGCACCACGTCGCTGCCATCCCAGCCGAAGCTGTAGGCCAGGCGGTGGACCGGCACCACTTCACGGAACGATCCGCGCGCGAAACGCGCACCGGTCACGTTGACGAGATAAAGCCCTCCGGGCTGGGGCTCGATATCCGCCTCTGTTCCCATCCAGCGGAGGATCTTTTCCGGATCCGTCAGCAGGGCGAACACTGCCGCAGGCGGCGCAGAAAGATGCGTTTCGCGGCGAACAACGAGGGCTTCCTGCATCGTTTTCTCCCAAAATTGGTCTGCGCCGATTGAGGCCACGACGCGGTGTCCTCAATTATTTTAGGGGGAAGATCTCTCCCAGCAAGGGCGTCGTGAGTGATCGTCTTGAGAATTATGGTTGCCGTCAGGCCTATGCAGATGACGGGTGATCTACGGATTTGCCTTTAGAAAGGCGATGAGATCGTCGACTTCGAAGCTCCACAATCCCCAGAAGCGCATCTTTGTTCCCGGGACTTTTCTGTTCGGCGCTGCCAAAAATTCGGCAAGTTCATGCTCGTTCCACACGAGCCCCTCTTCGCCGGCTTTCTTCAAGGCAGGGGAGTAGGCGTAGTCGTCTAGGCCAGCTGCCCGCCTTCCCACGACACCCTTCAGAGAGGGGCCAAATGTACTTCTGGTGTCATCGACAATGTGGCATGAAGAACAGGCCCGAAAAATTCTCGCACCACGATCTGCATCAGCCGCGAAACTATTGCTCGCAACTGAAGCTGCCGTAGTTGCCAATGCGATTGTTTTCAACGTCGTTCTAGGCCTGCGCATCGATCCTGGTGAGTTTGAAGAAGAACCGCCTTTCGTCGTCGCGCACGCACATCATCCCAGCCAGCGTGTTATCGTTCACCCGTCTGAAATGGTCGACGATCGGTTGCCTGTCGTAAACCATTGCAGCGCTTGCGACGTGCTCGAATGCCCGAACTTCCAGGGCTGCTGTCGTGCCCCGCGCGCGGAACGCCTTGTGCAGAAGCGAAAACAGGCTTCGGGCAAGGGACGTCCGTCCCAACGGCGCAAGCCTGATTGCAAGCCCGAGAGGAACGAAGCGTGGATCAACGGCCACAAGCCTCCCGGGAAGCCACTGAAAGAGCAGGGCGTCCGCTCGCCTGTCGGGGTGAAAGCGCTTGCCGAACCATCGCAAATTCTCGAGAACGCCGTCCAGTGGATGCCCCGACGGAATGCCTGCGCCTCTCCAAAGCCCGGTCATCTCAAGCGGATCGACAGGCTCGAGCGACCGGAACCAATCCGTCATGTCTTTCTGCAGGTCCGTTTGCACGGCTTCACCCTTTTTCTATGGTCACACCAGAAACGACGTAGCGCTTGTGTGCGGAGATTCCGAGGGTCGAATCCTCTCTCTGTCCGGAACTTTCGAAGTTCGTGCTGGTTGGACTGAACATAACGAGCGTCAATCGCAAGACGGTGTCCGGCAAAATAGGTGCTCACTGTAGCTTTTTCGCCCTGGCGTTGGCGATACCAATCCGCGCTCATGCGCGAAAAACTGCCCCGGGATACCTGGCGAGACACACGATTGATCGGATGCAATGAGGCCGGTTATGACCAAACTCGACAAGCAACATCGCGAACATTTGGAAACACCTCCAGGCGCCCCGGAAAACAAGGTCGGACGCGGCCCGCCTATCAAGGGGTCGAGCGAGCAAGATGCCATAAGGCCGGGCATCAACGATCCCCGACTGATGCCGATTGGCAAGCCAGGCATTCGCGTTCGCGAAGGGAAGCGATGACCTGCCTGCAGATCAACGCAGGTCGGGGGAACCGGGAGTGACACCGATGTGGACTTTGCGGCAAGTACCGTTGGCCAGGCAGACGATGCATCGCCTTTCCTGTAAGCCATTCTTGTTTGGGCTTGCCTTCGGGCTTTTCATCGCCGCTCCCCATGCTGCCATGAGCCAAGCCGGCAGCAAGGAACAACAACCGGGATGTCAGGCCGATAACCCGTCGTCAGTCGAGACGGATCGGCAGACGGAGAATGGGGGATCGGAAAGCAAGATATCTCGCTGCAAAGGCGTATTGACGCCTCCGCCGACGGGCGATCGCGGGATGGTTGAACCGGCCCCTCCAACCGGGGACATGCCGGTCATTCGACCGGGCGACACACCCCAACAGGCACCTGCGCCCAAACAACAATAGTCGGATGCCCGATATCTACGGGAACATGTCGTAACCGCCTCGCCGGAAGGACGGCCGTTCGCTGAGGCGCTCGAAATAGGCTGTAACCGCCGGTAAGCTGGGTCGTTCGATGGGCGTGTGAAACCATCTGTTGACCGAAAGGCCGATCAGGATGTCGGCCAGCGTGAATTCGTCTCCCGCTACGAAAGGTGCCGTCGTCGCGAGGGTGTTCTCCAGGATTTCCATCTTGCGATTCCAGTTCCTGGCGCTGTCGGCAATGACGGAGGGGTCGGAATAGGCGAGGTCCTTGCGCACAAGGCCCTGGAATGCACCGCGCCAGGCACTGTTGAGCTCCGTCGCTTGCCAATCCATCCATCGTTCGACGAGCGCCCGTCTCCATGGGGAGGGTGGCAGGAGATCGTCGCGGCCATTCTTGGACGCAAGATAACGGCAGATCGTATTGGACTCCCACAGGATGCCGTCATCGCTGTCGATGACCGGCACGAGACCATTCGGATTAAGCGCAAGGAATTCCGGTGTGCTGGTCGAGGCAAATCCCGTTCCCCAATCTTCCTGCACATAGTCGATGCCGATCTCTTCGCAGGTCCACAGCACCTTACGAACATTGATGGATGATTGCCTGCCAAGAACTCGAAGGGCGCCCATGATCCACTCCTAACCGGTGGGCCTTGGTTATCGAATGAAATCTTGCTTTGCACCACCAAACATGTCGCGGCGACAACAAAACCTGCACTTGTGTATGCCCGGCAATTTACCGCAGCAATTTCAGGGAGCCGGTCAGCGACCTTACCCATTTAGCCGGTCCGGCAAGACCCAGTCCATCGATCTCCTCATCGCTCAAGTCCCTGTTCGGGAACTGACGCTGGTAGTCAGTATAGTCGTGCAGTGACCGGGCAAAACCAGGAAACGGTACGATGGCGTGTTCCTCCGGCTGGTTCAGCGCCTTCAACAGGATCTGTCGGATCGTCTCGCCATCGGCCTGCAGGATCGGCACCGGTCGATTGGAGACGATATCGGTGGCCCTGCCAGCACGGTCGCTGAGCCTCTCGGCGCCAAGGAGCGGCATTTTGGCGCCTACGCCAATGCCGATGGCGCTGACTGTATTTGCAATGAGAGCGGACGGGAGTTTGGGGTCGACGACAATGGCAATGCGGATATCGGAGAGCATCTGAAAGACCTGAGATTACGATGGCGACAGCCTAAGTGATCGCAGCAGAACAATCCTGTCTGATATTGCTGTCCTTGGCCGAAACTTGGTAGGATCGACCTGCTTTGTGCAATTTGTAGGTAGATGCTTCCCATGACGACATTTGAGCCGGTTGAACTGAAAATCCTTTCGAGCCTGCAGGCCGAGGGACGACTGACAAATCAGGAATTGTCCGAGCGTGTCGGCATGTCCACATCCCCTTGCTGGCGAAAGGTGCGCCAGCTTGAAGAGGCAGGTGTGATCCGGGGTTACAAGGCCGATCTCAACCGGCGCAAACTCGGGCTCGGCGTCCTTGCCTTCATCCGAGTGAAGATAGATGGTCACAACGAGGCAGAGGCGGACGCCTTTGCCGCCGAGGTTGCACGGCTACAGGAGGTCGTCGCCTGCTACAGCATTGCCGGAGATTCGGATTTTCTATTGCAGGTAGTCTCGGCTGATCTCGATTCCTATGCTGATTTCGCCATGTCGGTCGTGCGCCGCCTACCGCGCATCAAGGAAATGCAGACCACGTTTGTTCTCAAGGAAATCAAACCGTTCGAAGGTTTTCCGGTAGGATTTTAGGAAGCTGATCCGAACTGATGATCGGTGGAAATAGCCGTCCAGCGGGTGCTGGACGGCTAGAGGGTACTGAAAAGCGGGCCGTCATGGCTTCAATATAGCTGGATCAAATATTCACATTTCAACAGATCCAGAATGATCGGTGACGCTTGCGCGAGACTTTTCGCGACGCACAATAAGTATGACAATTTGATTTGTCAGGCCGTGCCACAGTTGTTGAGCCGTTTGCCGCGATGTGTATCAAGCACAGAAGAATTCAGTTTCCAGGAAGCCGAAATTTTTAGTTTCCACCCGATTGACCGGATCGGAAACCTTGCGTTAGCTTGATTAAATCAATTTGATTGAATCAAAAAATAACAACTAAGGGAACGAAAAAATGGGACTGGATAAGAGCGTAATCCGCAGTGTTTCTGCGCGCGCCGCCTGGGCCGCGGCCACCGCCCTGACGGTGGTGATGACCTTTGGTATATCGGCTGCTTCGGCTGCCGAATCCGTGCTGACGATGCATATCGAAGAGCAGTCGAGCTGGGTGCAAAACTTCAATCCGTTCGATCTTGCCGGTCGTCGGCAGAGCACCATGGATTTCATCTATGAGCCGCTGGTCATCTTCAACGCGCAGGATGGCGGCAAGCCGGTCTGGCGCTTGGCGACAAGCTACAAGTTTTCCGACGATATGATGTCGATCACCTATGAATTGCGGCCCGGCGCGAAATGGTCTGATGGACAGCCGCTGACCTCAGCTGACGTCAAGTACACAATCGATCTGATGCTGAAGAATGCCGCGCTCGACACGGTTGGTGTCGGCGAGACCGTTGCATCCGTCGAGGCGCCGTCGCCGACGGAGGTGACGATCAAGCTCAAGGCCGTCAATTCCGACTTCCCGGAATCGCTTGCCGATCTTGCCGTCGTTCCCCAACATGTCTGGAAGGATGTTTCAGATCCGGTTGCTTTCAAGAATGAGAAGCCGATCGGTTCCGGTCCGATGACGGAAGTGCGCCGGTTCACGCCGCAGGTTTATGAACAGTGCCGTAACCCGAACTACTGGGATGCCGCTTCGTTGCATGTCGATTGCCTGCGACTGCCGCAGATTTCCGGCAACGACCAGATGCTCGCGATCCTGCCGGAAGGCAATATGGATTGGATCGGCTCTTTCATCCCCGAGATCGACAAGACCTTCGTGGCGCTCGACGCCGATCACAACGGCTACTGGCAGCCACCGGCTGAAACCGTCGCCTTCCAGATGAACTTCAAGAGCAAGGACGAGGGCAATCTGGAAGCCTACAAGGATCTGAACTTCCGTCACGCCTTCAGCCTCGCCATGGACCGTAAGTCGATGGTCGACATTGCCGGCTTCGGCTATCCCGTCGTCAACGAACATGCCTCCGGCCTGCCGCCCCGCTTTGAAGGCTGGCGCAACAAGGCTGCCGAAGGCGACAAGGATGCCTTCATGGGTTTTGATACCGAGAAGGCCAGCAAGATCCTCGACGACGCAGGCTACAAGAAGGGTTCGGACGGCTTTCGTACGACGCCGAGCGGCAAGCCGATCAATTTCCCGATCATCGTTCCCAATGGCTGGACAGACTGGATCGATGCCGTGCAGATCGCCGTCGAAGGCCTGCGCGCAGCCGGCATCAATGCTTCGGTCACGACACCGGAATACGAACAGTGGCGCAAGCAGATTCTCGACGGTAGTTTCGAGGTCGTTATGAACTCGCGTGCCGATGGGGCGACTCCATTCCGCGGCTATTACCAAAGCCTGTCGACGGCTTATGCCGGCCGCGTCACAGGTGCTCCCTCGCGCTATTCTAACCCGAAACTCGACGCGCTCTTCGATCAATATCTGAAGGCGACGTCCGATGATGATCACAAGAAGATCTTCAACGACATTCAGCTGCTGGTGGCCGAAGATTTCCCCGTCGTGCCTGTCTTCAATGGCCCGACCTGGTATCAGTTCTCCAGCAAGCGCTTTATCGGCTGGGTAACCGACAAGGACCCGGTCATGAACCCGGAAGATCACGATAACAACCGGATGCGCCTCATGCATCTGCTCCGCCTGAAGCCGGTCCAATAAGACCGGCGAGGCAAGGGACATGCGTGTTTCCGGACGGCGCCTTGGCGTCTATGCAGTCGCCCTGGCGTTCGCCATCGTGATGAACTTCATACTTCCCCGGCTTATGCCGGGGACGCCCGTCGATGCCATGGTCGCGCAGCTCGGCCCGCGGGCGACACCTGCAGCCGTCGAGGCGATCAAGGCGCGCTTTGGCGCAGTCGATCAGCCGGTGCTCCTGCAATTCGTCGACTATCTGAAGGGACTTGCAACCTTCGATCTCGGCGTCTCCGTCAAATATTACCCTCAGACAGTTGTCCAGGTCCTCAGCCGCTCGACAATCTGGACGATTTTCCTTGTCGTCACCGCCATCATTTTTTCGCTCAGCGTCGGCGTGGTTCTGGGTGCAATTTCCGCCTGGCGGCGAGGCGGACGTTTCGACACGATCGTCTCTCCGCTCGCGGTCGTGATGATTTCGGTGCCGCCTGTCATCGTGGGTCTGACGACGCTCTTCTTGTTCGGTGTGTCGCTGCGGTGGTTGCCCGTCGGCTACGCCTATGATCCGAACCTCGATCCCGGGTTCAACTTCACTTTCGCTGGCAGCGTCTTCATCCACGCCATCATGCCGGTGCTGACGCTGTCGCCGTTCCTGATCGGGGAGTTTCAGACGACAATGCGCTCGTCGATGATCTCGGTGCTTGGGGAGGATTACGTCACAATGGGCCGGGCAAAGGGCCTCAGCCATCTGAGCGTCATGTTCGGCTATGGCGCGCGCAATGCCATGCTTCCGGTCCTGACGAACCTCGCGCTGATGCTCGGCGCCGTCTTCGGTGGCTCGATCGTCACCGAAATCGTCTTCAACTATCCGGGGCTCGGCTTGACGCTCTATACCGCAAGCATCGCCCGCGACTATCCGGTCATCCAGGGCCAGCTCCTGCTGATGACGCTCGCAACGCTCGGCGCGAATTTCCTCGTCGATATCATCTACGGGTTCATCGACCCCAGGCTGCGGGATGCCGTGTAATGGGAGCCACGCTCAGATCCATTCTTCGTCAGAAGAAGGCCGTCGCCGGCCTGATCATCGTCGTCGGCCTCTGGCTGATGGCATTGCTTGCCCCTGTCATCGCCCCTGGCGAGCCGGGCGCACGTGTCGGCCGTTCGCACCAGCCACCTTCCATCGAGCATGTGCTTGGTACGACGAAAATGGGCCGCGACGTCTATCGCCAGTTCGTCTGGGGTGCCCGTAGTTCGCTGTCGGTCGGTTTTGCAACGGGCATTGCCATCACCGTCATCGGCACCGCGATCGGCCTCGTCGCCGGTTACGCCGGAGGCAAGACGGACGCCGCGCTCGACCTTGCGACAAACGCAGTTCTGGTCGTACCAAACATGCCGCTTCTGATCCTGCTTGCCTCTTTTGCCGGCACGGTCGGGCCGATGACGATCATGACCATCATCGCACTGACCTCCTGGCCGTGGGGCGCGCGCATGACGCGCTCGCAGACCATGGCGCTGCGCAACCGCGATTTCGTCACCGCATCGAAAATGATCGGCGAACCGGCATGGCGCATCATCTTCGTCGAGATCCTGCCGAACTTGACGCCGCTGATCGGCATTAACCTCGTCGGCAGCATTATCTACGCGATCGTCGCACAGACGACGCTCGAATATCTCGGTTTCGGCGATCCACTGAAAGTTTCCTGGGGCACGATGCTCTATAATGCCCAGAATGCATCGGCGATCATGGTCGGCGCGTGGTGGGACGTCGGAGTGCCGGCCATCGGCATCGCGCTGATCGGCCTCGGCCTTGCGCTGCTTAACTTTACCTTCGACGAGATCGCCAATCCGCAGCTTCGCTCCGGTCCGGCACTGACGCGCTGGTTCCGGCTCACCCGTGCCCGCAACCGTGAACTGGAGGCACGCCGATGACCAGCAATCTCCTGGAAATCGAAAAGCTCAATGTCGACTACCTGCTCGACAGGGGAGAGTTCCGCGCCGTCAAGGATGTCTCCTTCAATATCGGCAAGGGCGAGATCTTCGGGCTTGCCGGCGAATCCGGCTGCGGCAAGAGCACAATCGCCTATGCCATCACGCGACTGTCCAAGGCCCCGGCCTGGATCAGCGGCGGTAGCATCCGCATGGATGGGCAGGATCTCCTGAAGATGCCCGAGCGCGATCTGCAGAAGATCCGCTGGAAGCGCATCGGTATGGTCTTTCAGAGCGCGATGAACTCACTCAATCCGCTAATGCGGGTCGAAGCGCAGTTTCATGATGTGCTTCACAGGCACACCGGCTGCTCGCGTCAGGAGTCGCGGGCGCGCGGAGAGGAGATGTTCCGGCTCGTGGGCATACCGTCGCAGCGCATTAGCGACTATCCGCATCAGTTTTCGGGCGGTATGCGACAGCGCATTGTCATCGCCATTTGCCTGGCCCTGAGGCCCGAGCTCATCATCATGGACGAGCCGACAACGGCGCTCGATGTCGTCGTGCAGCGCGAAATCCTCGAACAGGTCGTCGACCTGCAGCGAGCTTACGGGTTTTCGGTACTGTTCATCACCCATGACCTGCATCTGATGGCGCAACTCTGCCAGCGCATTGGCGTCATGCTGAAGGGCGAACTCGTTGAGGTCGGAGATGTCAGCCAGGTCAGTCAGGCGCCGTTGCATGATTATACGCGCAAGCTCTGGAACGCCATTCCCCAGCTTCCGAGCACGCCCCATCTTTCAGGAGCACTGGCATGAAGCCCGAGACACATCCGTCCGCGGCCGCACCCGTCATACGGATCGAAGAGATCAGGCGACAATTCGGGCCGGTGCATGCACTGAAAGGCGTTTCCTTCTCGCTCCATCCCGGCCGCGCACTGGCGCTTGTCGGCGAGTCCGGCTGCGGCAAGACGACCTGTGCCCGTATCATCGCGCGTCTCGACCGGCCGACCGGCGGCAAGCTATTCTTTCGCGAGCAGGATCTGACCGCGCAGGGGACGGCGAGGGATGAACGTCTCTATCGCAAGGACGTTCAGATGGTCTTCCAGGATCCGTTCTCGTCACTCAACCCCGCCTTCACGGTCAGTCATCACCTTTCCCGGCCACTGCAACTTCACAACCAGGACACGTCGCGGATAGCTCTTGAGGATGGCATTGCGGAATTGCTGACGAGCGTCGGTCTGGACCCGGCCGTGTCGAAGCAGAAATTTCCGCATGAGCTTTCCGGCGGCCAGCGGCAACGCGTCAACATTGCCCGGGCGCTTGCGGTCGCGCCGAGCGTGCTGGTTGCAGACGAGCCGACGTCGATGCTCGATGTTTCCATCCGCAAGGACATTCTCGATCTGCTTGCCCGGGTGAAGAGGGAGAACGAACTGGCGATGCTCTATATTACCCATGACATCGCAACGGCGGCGCATGTGGCCGAAGAGATCGTCGTGATGTTTGCCGGTCAAATGGTCGAATGGGGTGATACAGAAACAGTGCTCTCCAACCCCCGCCATCCCTATACCCAGCTCCTGCTATCGGCGGTGCCCGATGGCGGACGCCCTTTCGTGACAGGCGGCAGTGCACGCTTCCTCGAGCAGGCAGAGCGCGTCCGTTCGCTCAGCCGTCCGGAATCCACGGTGATCGAACAGATCGGCCCCAATCATTTCATGCGCGCACTCGGCGCCCAAAGCTAACAGGACATACGCCAATGGATTATCTCGTGAACCTGTCCACTCTTCCGCAGGACACAAAATCACCCGACGCGATGGCAAAAGCGGGCGTCACTATCCGCCGGGCACTGCCGCCCGAACTGAAGCTGATTGTCCGCTGGATCGGCGAGCATTTCGGCGACGCGTGGGCAAGCGAGGCAACGGTTGCGATGACGCGCCAGCCGCCGACCTGCTTCATCGCTACGCGTGAAGGCAAGCTCATCGGCTTTGCCTGCCACGAGGCGACCGCTCCCGATTTCTTCGGGCCGACCGGTGTCGATGAAAGCATGCGGGGGCTCGGCGTCGGCAGGGCGCTGCTCTTTGCCAGCCTCAACGACCTGAAGACCATGGGCTATGGTTACGCGATCATCGGCGATGTCGGCCCATCCGCCTTTTACGAGAAAGCCGTCGGCGCCACTCCCATCCCCGATTCCGCTCCCGGCATTTATGCCGGCATGCTCAAGAGCTGATCACGACAATCGAACAGAAAGAAGCAATCATGTCCAAACCGCGACATCCGGCCCTGCGGCTCGAAACTCTCTGGAATCCGCCAGCCGACGGCAAGGATTTCTCCTATGTCCTGCAGCTCAAGAATCTGGCTGCCGAGCCGCTCTCGGGCTTCTCGCTCTGCGTCAGTGGCCCGGGGCGGGTCGATCCCGCTGGACGCGTGGAGGGTGCAACAGTTTTGAAAAGGTTGTCGAACTTCACCGAATTCCAGCCGCCGGAAGGTTACGTTCTCGGCAAGGGCGAGACCTGGACGATATCAGTCCACGCGCTGAGCTGGCAGTTTCGCCATTGGACGGATGGTGCGACCAGCGCCTATCTCGCTCTTGCCGACGGTAGCACCGTTTCGCTCGGGATCGAACCTACGCGGTCATCTGCCAGCAATGCGCCCCTGAAGCGTGGCGCGGAGATTTTCCCCGTGCCGGCCATGGCGCCGGTGCAGGTTTCGATCATTCCCTGGCCGAACCATGTGGCTGTCGCTTCACGGCGACCCTTGCCGGCAGGCTTTGCACTGCAGGCTGAAGATGCGGATGCGATAGCTGCAGCTGATAGCTTCAAGACCCTAGTCTCCCATCTCTTTGCCGTCGAAGGTATCGTCCGCTCGCCTGCGGAAGGGGCTGCAACTGTCAGCTTGAAGAAGTCTGCCGGTCTCAGTCCCGAGGCATACCGGCTGACATTCGAAGAGGAGGCGATCACCGTCGAGGCAAATGGCCAGACCGGCTTTCTCTACGGCCTCGTGACCCTCGGCCAGATCTGGCGGGGTGCGCGCCTGCATCCGCAGACTTTCCAGTTCCCGGCTTCAGGCGAAATTGTCGATGAACCATCGATGGCCTGGCGCGGTCTGCATCTGGATGTTGCTCGTCAGTTCTACGGCGAGGCGGAAATCAAGAAACTGATGGCGGTACTCGCCTGGAACAAACTCAACCGCTTCCACTGGCACCTCTCCGATGACGAGGCCTGGCGCGTGGAGATCGACGCATATCCGGCATTGACCGAGATCGGTGCGTGGCGCGGCCACGGTCTTGCCCTGCCGCCGCTGCTCGGCTCCAGCCCGGCCCGTACAGGCGGCTATTACACCAAGGACGCCATCCGCGAGATCGTCGCTTACGCCCAGGGCTTCGGCATCGAAATCGTACCGGAGATCGATATACCCGGCCACTGCTACGCAATGCTGCAGGCCATACCGGAGCTGCGAGATCCGCAGGAGGCCGGTAGCTACTATTCCGTTCAGGGCTTCCCCGATAATTGCATCAACCCCGCTCGTGAAAAGACCTATGAGGTGATCGAAACGATCTTCTTGGAACTCATCGAGCTGTTCCCCTTCAAGACTATCCACATCGGTGCCGACGAAGTGCCGCTCGGCGCTTGGTCAGGCTCACCGGAAGCGCTCACAAATCTGCGTTCGCTCGCCGGTGACGAGGTTGCCGATGCGCATGCGAAGCGCCTGAATGTCATTACCAATACTCATGGTGCCGACGATATCCATGGTTCTGGCGCAGCCTACCTGCAGGCCGAGTTTCTTGAGCGGGTTCAGCGCTTCCTTGCTTCCAAGGGCTGTATCACCGGCGGTTGGGAAGAAGCGGCGCATGGCGATGTCATCGATAAATCGAAGAGCTATCTTTGCAGCTGGCGCAATGTCGAAGTTGCCGCCGAACTTGCCAATCGAGGTTACGAGATCGTCGTCTGCCCCGGGCAGGTCTATTATCTGGACATGGCGCTGCGGCCGGACTGGGACGAGCCGGGTGCGAGCTGGGCCGGCACCTCGGATGCCGAAAAGATCTATACGTTCGATCCGGTGGGCGGCTGGACTGAAACTCAGAAGCAGAAGCTTCGCGGTATCCAGGCCTGCATCTGGTCCGAGCCGATGACGGATCGTGCCGTCTTTGACCGGCTCGTCTTCCCGCGTCTTTCGGCACTTGCCGAAACGGGCTGGACGAAGCCGTCTGCGAAATCCTGGGAACGTTTCAAGGCACTCGCAGGGCTGATGCCACTGCTCTACGGGCTGCAGCAGTCTTGATCGATTGATGAAACGGAGACGGCTGATCTTCACCTCTCGGTCGAGGAGGAGATCAGCCGACCGGCTTCTGCAACACGTCGAAGCGCGGATTGGTCTCCGAGAAGATCGGCAGGGCGGCCGCTCCGAGGATAGCGGTATCCTTGCCGGTCATGCCGATCATGACACGCGGAATGGTTCTCTCTTCAGCGGGGTCGATCGGTACGTGCAACGGCTCCAGCCGCGCGGCTAGCCGGCGCATCATGATGGTCGAGATGCTGCCGCCGAGCACAATTGTCTGCGGATCGAAGGCAAGCTCGAGGAAATCGATAGTCTGTCGCAACGGCTGCACGGCCTGATCCAACCATGTATCGAGACCATCGCCACTGCTGGCGATTAACGCGTCGAGATCGTCGGGCGAAAGCTCATCCGCGTTGGTTATGCCCATAACCTCATAAGCGACGGTCGGCGAAACGTAACGGTCGAGACACCCGCGCTTGCCGCAGCTGCAGAGCCGGCCATGCGGCTCGACGATGATGTGGCCGATCTCGCCGGCATTGTGACGGCTGCCCTTGTAGAGATGTCCATCGAGAAACATCCCGGCGCCGATGCCGCCGCCACCCGCAAGGAAGAGATAGACGAAGCTGCTGAAGCCGCGGGCGACACCATGCAGGCGTTCGCCGATAGCCGCCGCCGTCGCGTCATTCTCGACGAGCACCGGGACCTTGACGCGCCGTTCCAGTTCGTAGCCAACCGGGAAGTCCTGCCAGCCGGGCAGGTTCAGCGGGCTGAGCGAGGTGACGCCGCCATCCGCATAGCGGCCGGGGAGGGCCATGCCGACACCAAGCAACCTGTTACGGTCGAAGGAGAAGGCCTGCTGCAGATCCTCGACAATAGACCCGAGGGCTGGCATGGCCTGTTCGGGATCGGGATGTTCGACATGGCGCTCGATGCGTGCACAGACGGCGCCGGAGAGATCAGTCAGCACACCGCTGGCGCGCTGGCGGCCAAGTTCGAGACCGATGGAATAGGCACCGTGCGGGTTGATCGAATAGGGGATGATCGGTTGGCCGCGCGCAAGCTTCTGCGCTTTGGCGGGCACGAGCAGGTGGGAACGCTGCAATTCCTCGACGATGTTCGAGACCGTCTGCGCCGTCAGCGCTGTCATGCGGGCGATTGCGGCGCGCGACAGCGGACCATTGGTGCGGATAGCCTCGATCACGACACGCCTGTTGTGTGACTTGGCCTGCTCGAGATTGGTGCCTGAAATAGCCTTCATGGTGTCTTTTATAGGAGTTGAATATCACCTTTGCCACAAGACGATCATGTGGGAAAGGGCAGAAGTGTGCAGTCTTTTCAATGTGATCGCGACGACAGTTGATGCCGATTGTTTCGTCGGCTCTTAAAGTATCACTTTAACGACGGTGTCGCAGGCGTCGATGCTGTTGACGGTGCCGGACAGGGCATCGAATTCCCCTGAATGATAAGAGATTTGTCGTGAAAATCGTCTGCCAGGATCGACGGCGCCAGGATGAAGTTCTATGGCAGGCGGAATGCCTAACCAATTGAGGCGAATCATGAATTTGAGCATCAGCCGCACCGCAGGAAACGCCGTACTCTTTGGCGTGCTTCTGATGCTTCTCGGAGATCTCCTATTTTCCTTGAATGACGCCATGGGCAAATGGCTGGTGGCGAGCTTTGCGGTCGGTCAGGTCCTGGTGATACGTTCGTTCGGTTCCTTTCTCATCCTTGCTCCCATGATTGCCAGGCAAGGACCTCGCACGTTGTTTCAGGTCGAGCGCGTGCCTCTGCAGGTCCTGCGAGTCATCCTGACGACAGGGGATGTTGCGTTATTCTATGCCGCGGTCGCCTACCTTCCGCTCGCCGACGTCATGACTTTCTACATGGCCGGGCCTATCTACGTGGCCGCTCTGTCGCATTTTTTCCTTGGCGAAACGATCGGCTGGCGCCGTTGGTTAGCCGTCATCATTGGCTTTGTCGGGGTCTTGGTAGCCCTGAGACCTTCAACGGCAATGTTATCCTGGCCCTCGATCTTCGGTCTGATCGGCAGCCTGTCCTTCGCGCTGACACTGATCCTCGGCCGTCGGTTGCGACAAACGAGCGATGCGACGCTGGTGACATGGCAGACAGTCGGCGCCCTGGTCACCGGTCTAATCCTGAGCATTGGCGACTGGCGTTCAATGTCCTCCCTCGACTTCATCGCGATGCTGGCGCTGGGTGTCGTCGCGGGCAGCGCGCATTTGATGATCACGCGCGCCCTGAAGCTCGCTCCGGCCTCCCTCCTTGCACCGCTTCAATACAGCCTGCTGCTCTGGGCAATCGTGCTGGGCTATGTTTTCTTCGGCGAATTGCCGGACAGCCAGATTCTGATTGGCTCCGTTATCATTGTTCTGGCAGGCCTCTTCATCTTCCATCGCAAGAACATCGTGGATGTCACGCCCAAAGCCGACGTTCCGCCCGATGGGCATTAGAAGTCACGCGGTCCCGTGGTGATTTCAGCGATGGGCATGTCTACGTGCTCATCGCCCACACGGATTGAGCCGAGCTTGGCATCCGCCGCAGTCAGTCGCATCATATGGTGGCGTGATCGCGGGGTCTCCTCGGGGCTTTCAACCGAAAGCGAGATTTGCTCGTCGAATTTCGATTTTTTCAATTGCCGCTGACCATTCGCAATATCTGGCTTGGGAGCACGGCGTTGCTTCATTACAAGCAGGTAAGCCTGCCATGCGAAGCTGAGCATGAACCGCGGGTTTTGAAAAATCGCCCAGGCGGTCACGATGGACAGACGCAGGTGCCTTGCCCTTCTGTACTGCCGGAACGCATATTTTTGAGTAAGCGCGATAGCACTCCTGGCCGCGTATCTCGGAAGCTGCGGATTTGCGATGATCGAGCGCTTGATCACTTCCAAAACACCTCGACCCATCCGCGCGTGGTTGGACGACATATTGCCGGGATATTTCCTGTATCCCACCAGGCGTTCGGGGACGACTTCCATGCAATAACGCGCGGCAAGCCTGAGTTCGAAATCGAGGTCTTCACAGCCTCCGATATCTTCTGCAGCGTATGAGCTATCAAACCCGCCAATCTCAAGCGCAGCGTCCCGCCGGACGAGAAGCGCGCTTCCGTTCCCTACATATTTAAAATTCAGATGCCGGGCGTAGATATAGCCCCTAGCGATCTTGGAGCCGCCGAGCCCGATGATCTCATCGTCCTGATCGATGATATAATGCAGCACATAGACCGCGGCCCATCGCGGGGATAAGCGGATGAGAGCGTCTACCTGCTTCTCGATCTTCGTCGAGTGCCAGAGATCGTCGGCATCGAGGAATGCCACATATCGACCTGATGATGCATCGATTCCAGTATTTCTTGCGGCGGCGACACCATGGTTTGGTGTGGACAGGAGGCGGATCCGTGAATCCGTCATCGCTATCTGCTCAACCAGTTTTGCCGTGTCATCCGTGGAGCCGTCATCGACAACAATGATCTCCAGCGCAGCATAGGTCTGGGCCATGGCGGACCGAAGCGTGCGCTCAATATAGCGGGAAGCGTTGAAGGCTGGAATGACCACCGAAACCAACGGTTGGGTGGAGTGAAAAGCATCACCTCGGTCCATCGGCTCTTCCTTATATCCCCGCCGGGACGAGGCAGATCTGATGCTTCATCAGGCTGGCGACAGACGATCGGTGAGTGACGATGATCAGTGTCCTAGTCCGGTATTCCCCAAGCAGGAGGGAAAGCACCCGCGCTTCGGTCGCCTCATCGAGCGCATTGGTGGCTTCGTCGAGTAGCAATATTTCAGGTCGACCGGCGAGTGCGCGCGCCAGGCCAATGCGTTGCCGCTGGCCGCCAGAAAGCCTGATTGCCTCATCGCCCAGCCATTCGTCGAAGCCGGCGGGCAGTTTCTCGATGAATTCTGTGGCGCAAGCCATATCCGCCGCCCAACGGACATCCTCCTCGGAAATTTCGCGGCGGAACCGGATGTTGTCCAGAACCGTGCCTTCCATCAACTCGACGTCCTGGCCCGAGACGGAGAGCAGTCGCAACCAGCTCGGTCGCTCGATGGTTGAAAGATCCCGGCCATCGAGAGTTATGCGCCCCTCGCTCGGCTGGATGAGATCGAGCAGCATGTTGAGGATCGTTGTCTTGCCGGAGCCGCTTGGCCCCGTCAGTGCGGTTGTTTCTCCTGTTTTGATGGAGAAGCTCACATGGCTGACGGCGGGAGCGCTGCTGCCTTCATAAGAGAAGGAAACATCATGGAAAACGATCTCCTGCTGCAGATGTCTGAGCTTTTCTCCGCAGGCAACCTGCCTCGCATCATCCGCCTCGGAAATTACCGCCATAACGTTCTGCAAGGGGGCTTCCAGGGCATGCAGGCCAAGGATCTGGGAATCGAATTCCTTGATATATGGTTGAAGCCTGTAGAGGAGGATGGTCGCCGACAAGGATGCACGGAAATCCACCGGCAGAAATTGCGAAGACAGAATGATCGTCAGGACTACGCCGAATGTCAGCGCCTCGCTCAAAAGCGAGGTTATCGCACCCATCTTGTCGGAATGGGACCAGGTTTTCCCGACATCTGTTGAAAGGGCATCGAAACTGCTTTCGTGGCGCTTTTCCAGGCCGAAGCTTTTCACTGCCTTTACGGTCTGCAATGTGGTCCAGGTTAATTGGGTCAGGTCCTCCATCGCCGAGATGGCGGCCGCGCCTGTGCGCCGATAGGTCTCGGCAAACAGGCCAAGGGTCAGATTATGGACCACACCGAAAATAAGGCCGAGCACGGCGATCGGCCATGCCATCACGAGCATCCCGGTACCGAAGATGATGATGGTCCCGAGATTGATACCCAGGCGTACCAAGCTCGCGTGAGCCGAAGCGACCGCATAGGACTCCGTTGCGATGACATTCATCAGATCGCTGCGTTCGTAGCGCTGAAAGCGTTGAAATGGGATCGTCAGGATTTTTGAATAGAGACGATGGCGGATGCTGCCGCTGATTTGATGGCTGACGGCGCTCGCGATGATCGAATTGGCGAAGCCAAGAACGATCCTGAGGATGATCGCGCAGACGAGGATGGCGACTAGCATCGATTTCGATATCGCAGCTTCAAACCCACCGAAGAATGCCGGAAGCCCAGGGATCGCAACGCCGGTTGAGGGGCTTTGCTGGCCGAGAACAAAAACGAGGCTCACCAGAAAGGTGATCCCGACCATTTCCATCAGGCCGCTCAGGATACCGATCACGACCATTACCGACGTCTTCAGCCGAAGCGACGGCACGAGTTTCAGGAGCTCACGGAATCGAGCTGCGATGACCAAATTGAAGGGTCTGGCCGACTTGGTGGATACGGAGTCTTGCTGCGTTGTCATAAGCCATTCCCGCGTGGTTTGGCTAAGACGCCGCTCTGACCAACAGCTTCCGTTTCAAAACGAGCATGGAATGAGGTGCCATTCTCGGAGAGGGCGATAACGGCCATTGTATCTGCGGCCTGCGGGGCAGGGCGCTTCCCCGTCAGGCGTCTTGCCAATCGTCGTGCCCGGCGTTTGGCTGAGTGCCAGACAAGGCTGGCCCCATGCCTAGCAAGCCTCACGGGGAACCGCCCAGCAATCATCGGCGCGAGCTTTCTGAGCTGATCGTGGTCTTTGCTGGAAAGCGCCTTATGGAAATACCATCGCGCCGTATCGAATTCCGCGGTGGCGGCGGCGGCGGCAAGATGCGGATGGCGTTTTTTTACCTCTGCCATCACCAGGGCATGTGATCTCAGCATGCGACAGGCATTGCTCGACATGTTCCCCTGAGTGAAACGGTATCCCGTCAGAAAATCAGGGACTGGGGTGAAAGGCAGCCTTTCGGCCAGCGCCAAATAAAGCTTCTGGTCTTCGCATCCTTCGGCATCCTGATCGCGCAGCGACGGATCGTAGCCACCACATGCCAGGACATCCGCACGCGGCATCAGCGGCGTGCTGCCGTTACCGATAAAATTTTCCCGTATCATGATTTCGAAGACGTCGCCCTTGTACAAAACCGGGCTCGAATGAGCGAAAATCACGCCATTCGCGTCGATGGCCGCATACCAGTTGTAGGCGACGCCGCGCCCGTCGGGAAGGCTTGCGAGCGCCCGGAGTTGCAATTCGATTTTGCGCGGATGCCAGAGATCGTCGGCATCGATGGGGGCAATGTAACTGCCGATCGCTTCGCCGATTGCCGCGTTGCGGGCGCGAGCCACACCGCCGTTTTCCTGCCTCAGGACCCTGACGCGTGAATCCTGGAGCCGATAATCGATTGCCAGTTCGTAGGTCCCATCCTGCGAGCCATCATCGACCACGAGGATTTCCAGGCGTTCGTGGGTCTGGCTTGAGACGCTTCGAAGTGTGTCTACGAGCGTCCTTGCAGCGTTGTAGGCCGGAATAACAACAGTGACCAAGGGGGGGTGATCGACACTCATGGCGCGCTATCCGATGAAAGCGTCGGGTTGGCCCATCATTTCGGCAAAGGCCTTGAGAGGGAGGTCGCCGCGAACTTCGAGGCGTGGCAGGGACAAGGGGTGGTCGCCAAAGCTCGTCCTCGCGGGCTTGGTTGAAAAGCCGATCTCGTAGCCTGCGCGAACAAGGATGCCGGGAACACGGAAATCGGTGGAGCCGAAGGGTAGGGCGATAGACCTCACGGGCTCGCCGAGCCGGCTTTCCAGCGCAACGC
Organism: Rhizobium sp. BK379; assembly: GCF_014193955.1. Taxonomy (NCBI): domain Bacteria; kingdom Pseudomonadati; phylum Pseudomonadota; class Alphaproteobacteria; order Hyphomicrobiales; family Rhizobiaceae; genus Rhizobium; species Rhizobium sp. BK379. The sequence goes on along the minus strand of NZ_JACIAD010000007.1, from coordinate 195,205 downwards.
GTGAGAGAGCCGCCTCGTCGAGCAATGTCGCGTTATCAAGCGAACTTGCCGGCCTGTGAGACGCGAGATGAGACCCGAAGCGGATGCCTTGTCGGTGCAGGCTCTGGATATCGCCCCAGGACATCAGCGGTGCCGTATCCCCGTAGCGGGCATCCCAATCCGACCTGCCGCCCACCTTATCCGTCACCACGAAGACGTCTGCACTGAACCCGTTTTCCGCCAGAATCGGAAAGGCATCGGTGAGAAAATCGAGATAGGCGTCGTCAAAGGTCAGAACGACGGGTCGGCCCTGGATAGGTTTGCCCTGACGCAACAGATTGGTCAGGCTCTCGGCCGTCAGCGCATAATAGCCCTGCCGCCGGAGGAACTGCATCTGTTGACGGAAAGTTTCCGGAGCCACCCGGAAGCGACGGAGCGAGTCCGGACCGTCAAGTGCGACCCTGTGATACATGAGCACCGGAATCGAGGTCACGACTTCGTTTGCCCATGCAGCCTCGCGGTCGACGCCTGCCGGTCCCCGGATAATGTATTTGGCGACGTTCGCATCGAGAGGCACGCCATGGGCCGCGATATGCACGACTGGCGTTGCCGTAGCGCGCTTTGCGAACCGATGGATTGCGTAAAGCTCGGTCTCGATCGTTTCCTCAAGCACAAGATCAGGCAGGTTTGACAGGACCTTCTTGATCGTCCCCATGCCAAACGGATTGTCCCAGTCGAAACCGGTTCTGTCGGGCTCGTCGCGCCGGAGATGGGCGTGTGCCGTGACAAGGCAGCCCCCCGGTTTCAAGGCGGCGGCGATCTTCCGGCATACTTGTTCGAGGCTTGCTTCATCGTCGATGAAGTAGAGGACCTCCGAGCAAACGATGAGATCCTGTTCGGGCGGAAGTTCGCCTTCGACGAAATCCAGGACGCGAAGCTCCACATTCGGAAGGTCGCGGCATCTCTCGGTTGCTCTTTCAACCGCGCGGCTGGAAATGTCGGCGGCCGTCACGAAACCCACCTTTTGTGCGAGTTTTATCGTGAATAGTCCTTCAGCGCAGGCGAGCTCCAGAGCCTTCCCAACACCATCAGGAATGAGGCTCAGCGTTTGCTCGTATTTGACCTGTTCGTATGCTGAGACATAATTCCAGGGGTCCGGGCGCTCGAAAAAACGTTCCCAATATTCCTTCTTCGTCGCAGATTCGGATAGATACGCTTGCTTGTCTTCCGCTTCAGGAGACTCGTCGCTGGTCACGGATACGGCGAGTGGATGCTTGGACTGCGAGCTGGCCTCGGGCAAGCCTGCATCATCCTCTCGCGCGTTCGCTGCCGGCCCGACGAGTGCGGTTACCTGGATCGTTTTGAAGAGATGGTTGAGTTGCCTTCGCCGTCCGCGACGCTGCCTCATAATTTTGCTGAAAACCCTCGCATTGCGGATGGCTCCAGTTGCCCAGGTGCGCGCATAGGAAAATGTCAAAGGCGTCGGCAAACGATCTGCGGTCTTTAGTTCATTGATGATCAGATCGGCCTGGGCGCGGATGGATAAGTCTCCCCACAGGGCGGCGACATGCAATCCGACATGGTGCCGACCGGCATAGAGATGCAGCAGCAGTGTATCGGCCTCGTCCGCCTTTCTGATCAAGGCTAACTTGCCGATGTCGGTTGCCACCACCTGCAGATGGCCGAGCGCGAAGGAGCGAGACCGGTCAGCCGCAGAGATCGGCCAGACGGTGAGCTCTTCTATCCGGCGTCCGGTTCCGGGAAGAGAGTGCCGCTCAAGCAATTGTACCAGCTCGAGGAACGCTGGCTTCCAGCGCTCAAGCAACGCGACAAGATCGGAATCACGTTCAACTGCCAGGCCGACCTTCAACCCGTGCAATATCACCTCGGCCAGGAAGCTCTCGTAGCCGGAAGCGTTGGGGAATTCGGGCAGAAGTTTCGCCAGCTCGGCAAGATCGGTTCCCGTGCACAGGCTGACGGAAGCGGCCCAGGCAAGCATCCGCAACTGACCGAGAGCAGGTGCGGTCCATTGGGCGTCCTCATCGGACTGCGAAAGCCCCTCTTTCAAGCGCAGCTCTTGCGCCCTGGTGGTAACGCGGATTGCATCCCTCACCGTTTTAAACGGATTTCTGGAGAGAGAACCGGTCTTCATGCGATAGAAGGCAAAGCATCCCTCGACCTGTCGGAACGCAGCTCCCGCAAATGCCATGCGGAGCCAGAGATCCCATTCCTCGCAAGTCTGCAGTTCGACATCCAAACCGCCCATGCGGACGAAAAGGTCCTTGGGAAGGACCGCTGCATGAATCGCCAGAGCGCAGAACGACGAGAATTCCCGCTTTGCCCTGTCTCCTGTGAGATCGGGGGGTGTCTCGACGCCTAGCTTTCGGCCGTCTGGTGTGACGCGGCGATAGCTGCAATAGGCAATGACCGGTTTCAGACCATCGCCGGTGACCGGCAGCATGTTCTGAATGAATGCAGGATCCAGCCAGTCGTCGGCGTCGAGCATGCACAGCAGAGGAGCAGTCGCAAAACGGGCGGCTGCGTTGCGCGCTGCGGATGCGCCGGCATTCGCCTGACGATGGACCAGGATCCGGCTGTCCGATTTCGCCAGGCCTTCGAGCACATTCCAGGTATCGTCTTTCGAACCGTCGTCGACGACCACTGCCTGCCAGTTTGACACCGACTGTCTCTGCAAGCTGCCCAAGCAGTCGGCCAGAGTTTCCGCCGCGTTATATGCGGGGATCAGGAACGATATGACAGGCTTCGATACTGTTACCATGCCGGCATCTTCCAGCGGCGCAGGACATACCAGGCGCCGTTGACGCATCCCAGCATTTCCTCCTTGAGAAAGAAGTCGTCCGAGGTCGCTCCCTTGGGCAGCCGTTTCCTCAACTTTCGAAAATAGTATCGTGGCAGGGCGACGAGGATGCGCCGCAGATTTCCCCGGTTTCCGGTGTTCTGGTACTGGACTAGCAAGGCAGCCACATGGCCACTCATATATTGGCGGATCTGCTTGGCGAGCCCTTTCATCTCCTTGCGATGGAAATGCCAGGAAACCGCGGTTGGCTCGTAGCGGCAGGTGCCACCGTGATGCAGAAGTCGATTCCAGAGTTCGGAATCGCCCGAGCACCCCGCCGCGCCCATATCCAGCCGGACGTCGAACAATCCGATATCGTTGAACACCTGACGGCGGAACGCCTGGCTTGCGCCAGCACCGATCAGCCAGGCAGGCGCCCCGTATGGCGCGCTCTGGCGATAGAAGTCCGGACCGAAATCCAGGCGCTTATAGCCTCTGCCAAATCCCCAATGGGTTTCGAAGATCAGTTGCGCGGGCGTGGAAAGCTCTCCGGGAAGGACAAGGCCGGTAACGCATCCGATCTCGGGCCGGTCAAAGGCCTTCATCAGGTTTTCCAGCCAGCGTTCATGCAGGACAACGTCGTCATCCGTGAAGGCCACGAACTCGGTACTTGCCGCGCGGACGGCGGCATTGCGGGCGAAGTCCAGGCCTATTCTGTCTTCCCGCACATAAGTCGCGCCGGCCGCCTCCACGACGCGGCGCGTGCCGTCGCCGGCTGAAGCGTTGTCGACGACGATGACCTCAACCGGCGGCAGAGACTGGTTCGGGATCGATGCGAGGCATCTGGCCAGTTCATCCGGCCGGTCCTTGGTGCAGATCAGGAGGCTGACGTCGCGGTTCCTGATTGGCGTCTGCATTACAGTTCGGGCGTGTTCAGTGGTCTCTGGCAGTACGGTGTGTGCTGCCAGTTCGGTCAGTTCTTCTGGCCCTTTGATAAAGGCCTGACCGACGGGAAGGCCGTCGGAGGTGAAGACGACCAAGCCGGCAGCGACCGCCCGCGCATCCGCACGGACGTCATCCAAAAGATCCAGGTACTGGATGGGCACAGGAAAGACATTGTCTTTCATGTCACGCGGGACGGCGTCACTCATTACCACACTCTGCGCCAGATGCCGGGGAACTGGTTAACGTCCTGCCTTGGCCAGCCGGCGCGTGTCAGACTGAGCAGCCTCAGCCGCTGCGGCAGTAATTTTCATCTCCTGCCTGAACCAGTCCAAAGTTTTTGCGACGCCTTCCTCGTAGCTGATCGCGCACGACCATTCGGGCATCACGTAGTTTGCATTCGTCAAATCCGGCCGTCTGTTTGTCGGATCATGCGGCGGCGAAGGTTCGAAGACGATCGGAATCCCGCCCATCAGGCGCGAGACATATTGAGCTACTTCGAGGACGGAGATTTCCCGATCGTTGCCGACATTGAGCGGGCCTCTGTAACCCGTTTCGTTCATCCAGAAGTAACGCGCAAAACCATCGATGATGTCATCAACATAACCCCAGCTTCGGGACTGCAAGCCATCTCCGAACACCGTAATGGGGCGGCCTGTGAGAGCCTGCGCTACAAAGTTGGAGACGGCCCGGCCGTCGTCCGGCCGCGTCCTTGGTCCATAGACGTTGAAGGGTCGAACAATTTTGACGTCCAGCCCTTGCGTACGCTGCATTTCGAACAGCAGGGACTCGGTGCAGCGTTTGCTTTCGTCATAGGATGAGCGTGGCCCGGTGCAATCGACCTGGCCCTTGTAAGATTCCGGCTGCGGCGAGACGAGAGGATCACCATAAACTTCCGAGGAAGAGGTGAAACAGAAGCGGCCTCCCTTTTTCAGAAGGTCCAGAAGACGGTACGCTCCGATGAGATTTGCCGAAATGGTTCTCTTGGGTTCCTTCATGTACCAGGGCGGCGAGGCCGGAGAAGCAAGATGGTAGACTTCGTCAAATTTGTCCGAAGTCTGAAGCTCTTCCACGTCCGATCGCACGAAATGGAAGCGCGGATCCCTAATATGGGAAATATTGGCCTCAAGACCGGTCCAAAGATTGTCAACGACGACCAGCTTTTCGATGTCGGTGCGATTTAAAAGCCTATCGCACAAATGGGATCCGAGAAAACCGGCTCCGCCTGCTACAAGCACTTTCTTCATGACTTCTCCTGCGGATCGAATGTTTCGCTTTGCTTATATTCGAATGCTGCGATCTAAGATCGTCAATAACTCCGGTCCATTTTGGGAATTTAGCGTTAAGAACTGTGAATAATGTCGATAATGGTAGTAAATCTGCACAGAAATCCCCCGGCTGGAAAGCATAGACAAGCGTCGTCGCGCAGGCCGCAACGATTCATCTGCCCCAGATAAGGGAGGTCTCCTTCGATTTGTTGCTGCGCTTCGATATGCAGTCGGAGCGCTAGCGGAGTGAACTCCATCTAATGGACCGTTTTGGAGGACCGCTTTCAACGCACCTACAATGTCCTCGACTAAAAGCAACACGGTCGCGTTTTAGCTTTTTTGTGCGGTGCAGAACACGGACTTTAGTCTGATGTGGTCTACCTCATGCGAAGTAGTTAAAGAAACCGAGGATATGCTTTCCAAATCGGACTTAATTCTAGATTGAAACTTTAAGGCCCTTTTGCTCCATCTAACGAGCCGGCGCGGCCTTATCCATGTTCCGCGTCGCTAGAACTGGAGGCAGGTAGCCCTATCGGGCGAATAACAACTGGTGACGGGCTCTTGTTGTGCGTCACTAACCGGTGACCATGCCGCCGCAGGCAGAGCAACCTACTTCTCAAATCCGAGAAATCGCTCTCCTTTTTCAACCAATAATTACAATTCGATGATGCATTCGCGCAAGCATTGGAAAATCGAAAACGATCGCGGTCGCTTGCATCTGTTCATTTCCAACGATGGAGCCACTTTCCTGATTGACAGGACCACTTGCGCCGCTATTCTATTATAAAAATCGACATAACATAATTGTGGAACATTAAAACGGGAGCATGAAATGAAGACACTGGTCGCATTCCTTCTCGGCACGGCGTTGGTCGCTTTGCCAACAACTTTGATGGCTCAGGAAAAGGGTGGCGTGATCAACGTCGCGACGATCGGCGAGCCGCCGACGCTTGACCCGATGTCCTCGACCGCCGACCTCGTCGGTATCGTCACGCAGCACATTTTCGAAACGCTCTACACTTTCGACAAGAAGTGGAATGTTACGCCGCTTCTGGCTGAAAGCCTGCCGGAAATCAGTGCGGACGGTAAGACCTATACGATCAAGCTGCGCACCGGCATCAAGTTTCACGATAACTCCGACATGACCTCGGAAGACGTCGTTGCCTCGCTAGGCCGCTGGATGAAAATCGCCTCGCGCGGGAAGCAGGTTGCAGGCTTCATCGACTCCATTACTGCGGTGGATCCGGCGACCGTCAAGATCGCGCTGAAGCAGCCCTATGCGCCGCTGACTTCGCTGCTCGCCTTCAACAACTCCGCCGCCATTATCATACCCGCCGAAAAGCAGGACGAACCGATGAAGGAATTTATCGGCACCGGCCCCTATATGCTGAAGGAGCGCAAGGCAGACCAATATATCCAGCTCGTCCGTTTCGATGGCTATAAGTCGCGGGATGGCGAGAGCGACGGTTATGGCGGCGCCCGCCACCAGTATCTCGACGAGATCCGCTTCGTGCCGGTTCCTGATGCCAATACCCGCGTCGAAGCCGCCGTTTCCGGCCAGTACGATTACGTCGACTCGATCCCGGTCGAATCCTTCGACAAATTGAAGGCGTCGAGCGCTTCGCAGCCGGTCATCCTGAAGCCCTTCGGCTATCCGGTCTTCGTCTTCAACACGAAGGAAGGCCTTGCAAAGAACGTCGAGGTCCGCAAGGCGATCCGCCAGGCGCTCAGCATGGAAGACATGCTCGCCGCCGCTTTCGGCAGCACGGATTTTTACACGCTCGACGGCGATATCTATCCGAAGCCTTACAGCTGGAATACGGATGCCGGTGTCGAGGGCAATTATAATGTCGCCGATTCCGAAGGCGCTGCCGCGGCAGCAAAAACGGCCGGCTACAATGGCGAGCCGATCCGTATTCTGACCAGCCGCCAGTATGAATTCCATTACAAGATGGCGCAGGTTGCTGCCGAATATCTGAAGGCTGCCGGTTTCGCCGTCGACCTGCAGGTTGTCGACTGGGCGACGCTGACGCAGCGCCGTACCGATCCGAAGCTCTGGGATATCTACATCACTCATAGCCCCTTCCTGCCGGAGCCGGCGCTGATCGGTTCGTTGTCTCCGAGCTCGCCTGGCTGGTGGGACACGCCGGCCCGCAAGACCGTCGTCGATGCCTTTACCTCCGAAGTCGACCCGCAGAAGCGTGTGGCACTTTGGGCCAATGTTCAGAAGGCCATGTACGACGAGGTGCCCTACATGAAGATCGGCGATTTCAACGCCGTATCAGCAAAATCGACCAAGCTCGAAGGCGTCGACCCGGCTCCGTGGCCGTACTTCTGGAACGCATCGGTCAAGAAGTAACACTGTCCATCACGGGATATCGGTGCACTGGCGCCGGTATCCTTTTTCCATCGGCCCGCCCGACACCGGGACAGACCTCATGATACGTTACATTTTTCAGCGCCTGCTTGGCATGATCGTCGTGATGTTCCTAGTCGTCACGATCGTCTTCGTCATCGTGCGCGTCACGCCCGGTGATCCAGCCGCCGTCATGCTCGGCCCCGATGCGACGTCGCAGGATATCGCAGAGCTCAGGGCCAACCTTGGTCTGGATCGGTCGATCGGCGTGCAATATCTCTATTATATCGGCCAGTTGCTGAAGGGTGATCTTGGGCAGTCGATCTTCCTCAATATGCCGGTGACGTCAGCGCTGCTCGATCGCGCTGAACCGACCTTCTTCTTGACGATCTTCTCGCTTGTTATCGCCGGCATCATCGCGCTTCCGATCGGCATCTATGCCGCCTATCGCCGTGGCTCCTTCATCGATCAGGCGGCAACGACGCTTGCGATGTTTGCCGCCAGCATTCCGAGCTTCTGGCTCGGTCTCATCCTCATGCAGATTTTTGCCGTGCGTTTCGGTCTGTTTCCCGTCTCCGGATATGGAGGACCTGGATCGACATTCCTCGATCGCATGTATCACCTGACGCTGCCCGCTTTTGCGCTCGGCATCGTCTCCTCGGCGCTCATCCTGCGCTTCACCCGCGCCTCGATGCTCGATGTGCTCGGCGACGATTACATCCGCACCGCCCGTGCCAAGGGCCTGATCGAACGCCGGGTCATCCTCAAGCATGCCCTGAAGAATGCGTTGATCCCGATCCTTACAGTTCTCGGTCTCACCGCCGCGGTGCTGATCTCAGGCGCGGTGGTGACCGAGACCGTCTTCGGTCTCCCGGGTGTGGGCAATCTCGTCGTGTCAGCCGTCCTGCGCCGGGACTATCCGGTCATTCAAGGTGCGCTTCTGGTGATTGCGGCCCTCTACGTCCTGATCAATTTTGCGATCGACATGCTCTATCTGCTCGTCGATCCGAGGGTGCGCTACTGATGACGGATATCGCGATCAAACCGGCCGAAAGCGAAGGCCGTAAATTCATCCGCCGCCTTCTGAAGCGCAAGACGGTTGCCTTCGGCCTGCTCATCCTCACGGTTTTCGTGTTGCTGGCGATCCTGGCGCCATGGGTGACGCCCTATTCGCCGTCCAAGCTTTCGATCGTCAACCGGTTGAAACCCCCGAGCGGCACATACTTCTTCGGGACTGACGAATTCGGCCGGGATGTCCTGTCGCGCACCATTTTCGCCGGCCGCCTGTCGCTGCTCGTGGGCGTCGCGGTCGTTGCACTTTCGGCGGCGATCGGGGTGACGCTCGGGCTGCTTGCCGGATTTTTCAAAAACCTCGACACGCCGATCGCCCGTCTGATCGATGCGATGATGGCCTTCCCGGATATCCTGCTGGCGATTGCGCTTGTTGCGGCTCTCGGCCCGTCGCTGACGACCGTCATCATCGCGCTGTCGATTGTCTATGCGCCGCGCCTTGCCCGCATCGTCCGCGCCTCGACCCTCGTCATCCGCGAATTGCCCTATGTCGAGGCGGCGCAGGCGCTCGGTATTTCGACCTTCCATATCATGACGCGCCATGTGCTGAGGAACCTGCTCTCGCCGATCATGGTGCAGTCGACCTTCCTCTTTGCGAGCGCCATGCTCGCCGAAGCCGGCCTGTCTTTCCTTGGCCTCGGGGTCAGCCCGGAAATTCCGACCTGGGGCACGATGATTGCCGCCGGCCGGCAATATATCGGGCAGGCCGACTGGATGACGCTGTTTCCCGGCGTCGCCATCATTCTCTCCGTGCTTTCGCTCCAGATGGTCGGTGACGGTCTGCGCGACATGCTCGATCCCAAACTTCGAAAGGACCTCTAAATGACCGGTGGAACAGCGGGCAAGCCGCTCCTTCTCACCAACGTAAAGCCCGTTGGCTTTGGTGCTGGTACGCCTGAAGGAGCGATAGACATTCTGGTCGATGCGGATGGCAAGATCGCCAGGCTCGGCCCGTCCCTGGCCGTGGCCGATGACGTAACACGTGTTGACGGCAATGGTGCCTTCGTCTCGCCCGGCTGGGTCGACCTGCATGTCCATATCTGGCACGGTGGTACCGATATCTCGATCCGTCCGTCCGAATGCGGCGTCGAACGGGGCGTGACGACATTGGTCGATGCCGGTTCCGCCGGTGAGGCCAACTTCCACGGTTTCCGTGAATATATCATCGAGCCGTCGAAGGAACGCATCAAGGCTTTCCTCAATCTCGGCTCCATCGGACTGGTCGCATGTAACCGTGTCGCGGAACTGCGCGACATCAGAGATATCGACCTTGATCGCATCCTCGAATGTTATGCCGAAAACAGTGAGCACATCGTCGGCATTAAGGTGCGCGCCAGCCATGTGATCACCGGCTCCTGGGGTGTCACGCCCGTCAAGCTCGGCAAGAAGATCGCGAAGATCCTCAAGGTGCCTATGATGGTGCATGTCGGCGAGCCGCCGGCGCTCTATGACGAAGTGCTGGAAATTCTTGGGCCCGGCGATGTCGTCACCCACTGCTTCAACGGCAAGGCCGGCTCCAGCATCATGGAGGACGAGGATCTCTTCAATCTTGCCGAACGCTGCGCATCCGAAGGCATCCGCCTCGACATTGGCCATGGCGGCGCTTCCTTCTCCTTCAAGGTGGCGGAGGCAGCGATTGCCCGCGGTCTCCTGCCGTATTCGATCTCGACCGACCTGCACGGTCATTCGATGAACTTCCCGGTGTGGGATCTGGCAACGACGATGTCGAAGCTGCTCTCGGTCGGCATGCCCTTTGACAAGGTGATCAATGCGGTGACCCATGCACCGGCATCGGTCATCAAGCTGTCGATGGACAGCCGCCTTTCGGTTGGCGCTCAGGCCGAGTTCACCGTTTTTGATCTCGTCGATTCCGATCTCGAAGCCACCGATTCCAATGGCGACGTGTCGGTCCTGAAGAAGCTCTTCGAGCCGCGGCATGCAGTCATCGGCAACGAGGCCTATACCTCCAGCCGTTATGTGCCGCGCGCCCGCAAGCTGGTGCGCCATAGCCACGGTTATTCCTACCGGTAAGACCGAAGCATAAAAGATAATCGCATGACAGGAGTTCGCGTGAACCAGTCTTCCGCCACCGCCGGCACTATCGGCACGTCGCCTTATGAGCGGCTTGCCGCGCTCGGCATAAAACTTCCGGCTTCACCGCCGCCGATCGCCAATTTCGTCACCCACGTGCAGGAGGGCAACATGCTTTACCTGTCAGGGCAGGGGCCGCGTGAGGCCGACGGCTTCATGCATGCTGGCAAGGTCGGCGCCGAGGTCGGCATCGAAGCCGCCTACACGCACGCACGGCTCACTGGCATCAATCTGCTTTCCGTCATGCACGAGGCGCTGGGCGATCTCGGCCGCGTTAAGCGTGTCGTCAAGCTGCTCGGCATGGTCAATGCCGTGCCGCACTTTGTCGACCATCCCGCCGTCATCAACGGTTGCTCGGATCTTTTGATCGATGTCTTCGGTGAGGAGATCGGGCAGCATGCGCGCTCGGCCGTCGGGTTCGGATCGCTGCCGGGAAATATCACCGTCGAAATCGAGGCTATCGTCGCGCTCAGGGATTAACGAGGCTGAGCATGATTGCTCGGGCCCAACAGTTTGAAATTGGAGACATCCATGTCTGAGGACATCCGCACATCGATCGGCCTTCGGCCAGTCATCAACGTTTCCGGCACGATGACCAGCCTCGGCGCTTCGATCGTCGTCCCCGAGGCGATTGCCGCCATGTCGTCGATCCTGCCGCAGTTCGTCGAGATCAACGATCTGCAGCGCAAGGCAAGTGCGATCATTGCGCGGCTGACCGGCGGCGAAGCGGGTTTCGTCACTGCCTCCTGCTCGGCCGGCATATCGCTTGCTGTCGCGGGCGCGATCACCGGCAATAATCTTCTCGCCATCGAGAAGCTGCCGGATGTCGTTCCGGAGAAGAACGAAGTTCTCGTCCAGATGGGCCACGTCGTCAGCTATGGCGCGCCGGTCGATCAGGCGATCCGCCTTGCCGGCGGCAAGGTCGTGCTGGTTGGTCAGGCAACCTCTACGCACCGCTTCCACATGGAGCATGCGATCACCGAAAAGACCGCGGCAGCCGTCTATGTGGTTTCGCACCATGTCGTGGATTATGGTCTGCTGAACCTCAAGGAATTCGTCGAGATCGCCCACGCAAAGGGCGTTCCCGTCATCGTCGACGCAGCCTCGGAATATGACCTGCGCATTTTCCTGGAACAGGGGGCCGATGTGGCGCTCTATTCCGGTCACAAGTTCCTGGGCGGTCCGACCTCGGGCATCGTTGCCGGCAAGAAGGAACTGGTGCGCAACGCCTTCCTGCAGAATATGGGCATCGGCCGTGGCATGAAGGTCGGCAAGGAAAGCATCTTCGGCGTCATGGCAGCACTTGAGGCCTGGGAAAAGCGTGACCATGCCGGCATCCGTGAGCGTGAAACCAGCTATCTCAACCTCTGGAAACAGACACTCGATGGCCGCCCCGGCGTAACTGCATTGATCGAGCCGGATCCGACCAGCAATCCGCTCGATCGCATGCGCGTGATCATCGATACCGATGAGGCCCATATCACCGCCTGGGACCTCGCCGATGCGCTCGGCCGTGGTTCTCCGCCGATCATCGTGCGCGACCACGAAGTCGAGCACCGCTACTTCTATCTTGATCCGTGCAATCTGCATCCGGGTCAGGAGAAGATGGTTGCCAGCCGTCTGGCCGAGGAACTCGACAAGGCACGTGCCTCCAACGAGATCATCGCAACGCCCATCGAAAACCGCAGCAAGCGCCGCTTTGAAGGCGTTCTGAAGTGGCCCGACTAATCAGAAAGATCGGGATAAACTAAGGAAGCGATCATGACAGGCATCCAGGCACAATCCATCGTAACGGCAGAGCCCGTTCTCTCCGTCCAGAATCTGACGACATCGTTTCTGGTCGATGGCGCCTGGAAGCCCGTCGTTCGCAACGTATCCTTCGATGTCGCTCCGGGCGAAACGGTTGCCATTGTCGGCGAGAGCGGCTCCGGCAAGAGCGTGACCTCTCTGTCGATCATGCGGCTGCTGCAGGCGGATTCGAGCCGCATTGAAGGCAGGATCATGCTTGGCGGGCGTGATCTTCTCGCCCTGCCAGAGGACCAGATGCGCAAGGTCCGCGGCAATGACGTCGCGATGATCTTCCAGGAGCCGATGACGAGCCTCAATCCGCTCTTCACGATCGGCGACCAGATTTCCGAGGCCTTGCTCTGCCACCGGTCGATGTCGAAGGCCGAAGCGCGTGCGGAGACCGTTCGCCTGCTCGAAAAGGTGCGTATTCCTTCGGCAGCCTCGCGCTTCGACGAATATCCCCATCGCTTCTCCGGCGGCATGCGCCAGCGCGTCATGATCGCCATGGCGCTTGCCTCGAGGCCGAAGCTTTTGATTGCCGACGAGCCGACGACGGCGCTCGACGTGACGATCCAGGGCCAGATCCTCGATCTGATCAAGATGCTGCAGGAGGAAGAGGGGACCTCGGTTCTCTTTATCACGCATGACATGGGTGTCGTGGCCGAGATCGCCGACCGGACTGTCGTCATGTATCGCGGCGAACAGGTGGAGACGGGAGCGACCGCCGATATCTTCCATCGCGGCAAACATCCCTATACCAGAGCGCTTCTGTCGGCCGTGCCGGTACTCGGTTCCATGCAGGGTTATGAGCGGCCGCTTCGCTTTCCCGTCGTCAATACGGCAACGGGAGAATCAGACATTCCGGTCGAGACCGCCGATACGGTCGCCGCGGCTGCCCGCCCGGTGCTCGAGGTGAAGAACCTCACCAAACGCTTCGACATTCATTCCGGCATGTTCGGCAAGTTGACTGGTCGCGTCCATGCGGTCGAGAACGTCTCCTTCGACCTTCATGCCGGCGAGACACTGTCCCTTGTCGGCGAGTCCGGCTGCGGCAAATCCACGACCGGGCGTGCGATCATGCGTTTGATCGATGCTCAGAGCGGTTCCGTCATCGCCGACGGCAAGGACGTCTTGGCGCTCGATAAGGCGGGCATGCGCGAGATGCGCAAAACCGTGCAGATGATCTTCCAGGACCCCTTCGCCAGCCTCAATCCGCGCATTCGCGTCGGCGACGCCATTGCCGAGCCTTATCTGGAACACAGGATGGGGACCGCAAAACAGGCAAGGGAGCGCGTCGCAGACCTCCTCGTCAAAGTCGGCCTGACGCCCGACATGGGCTCACGCTTCCCGCATGAATTTTCTGGCGGACAGCGCCAGCGCATCTGTATTGCGCGTGCACTCGCACTAGAGCCGAAGGTCATCGTGGCGGATGAAAGTGTTTCGGCACTGGATGTCTCGATCAAAGCGCAGGTCATCAATCTGATGCTGGACCTGCAGCAGAGCCTCAACCTTGCATTCCTGTTTATTTCTCATGACATGGCCGTCGTCGAACGTGTCAGTCATCGCGTCGCCGTCATGTATCTCGGTGAAATCGTCGAAATCGGCCCGCGGGCGGCCGTTTTCGGCAACCCGCAGCATGCCTACACAAAAAAGCTGATGGCGGCAGTACCGGTTCCCGACCCTGATCGCCGCCGCGAGAAGCGGGCCGTCGCCAATGACGAGATCAAGAGCCCGATCCGCCCAATCGATTACAATATCAAACCGCTCGACTATCGCGAGGTATCGCCGGGACATCTGGTCGCCGTCTGATAACGCTTGTAGGCCGCGGCTGCCAGCTTTCATCGCTGCCACGGACTGCAAATTGGCGGCGCCGGGAGCGCTCAGTGCTTCGTATCGTCGGCTCGAAGCTGGTCGATCGCGTCAAGCGCTTCGTCCGCCGTCCAACCCGCGCGCAATGCCGCGGCAACGAGCCGAACCTCCGCCTCCATTTCAAGCCTAAGATATAGTCCCTCAAGGGCCTCTTTGGCCGTAACCACGTGATCGTCATGCGGCACAACTTCAGCAATCCGTGCGGTCATAGACACATTCCTTTCCTTCCTCGAAGTGGGGTTGTGCTTCTTGTTAGAGCGATAACAGGTTTTGTGCGTCCCAGTGAGAGGATACGCAGCAGCGCCGATTTTGTTCCATCGACTAATGCGAGCGTTGAAGATTTTTGCAACGGAGCTTATCTGCTGCCGCGATGGACCGCGGACGAAATTGCGGTAGAACGACAGACCTCCATCAAATCTGGAGGCCAGAGGGACCGTGACTATGCCGCGTTTGCAAGACCTGATCGACTGGATCATTGCCGAAGGACTATCGGCGGACTCCATCGAGACCATTTTGCAGGGCGTCGTAGAACGACTGACGGATCTCGGATATCCGATCCTGCGTGCGTCTATAGCGATGCCGTCGATCGATCCTCTGCAGCGGGGATTTTCGGTCGCCTGGTATCGGTCTTCCGGCTTCTCGACGGAAGTTCAAGGGCATGATGAAGCGGGGCAGGAATTGTTCCGGCGCTCTCCCATCTTCTACCTCTTGGAAAACAATCTGCAATATGCCCGATGGCGATTGCCGCCGGGATCGGATGCTCCGCCGATTCCGTTGCTGACAGAGTTGGCTGAACTCGGAGCCACCGATTATCTGATGAAGCTCGTTTCATTCCCTGGCGATACGGCATTGGCGGGCGTCAGTTTCTCGATCGCCGTTGATGACCCCGACGGCTTTTCGGACAGGTTGATTGCAGATCTGGATAGATTGGTGCCGGCGTTGTCACTCGCGTGCTGCCGCATCGCGACCACACGGATTGCGAGCGATGTTCTGGCTGTTTATACGGGCGCACGGACCAGCGGGCGTATCCTCAACGGTCATATCAGGCGCGGCGACGGGACCGCGATCTATGCCGCAATCCTGCTTGCCGATCTCAAGAACTTCACTTCGCTCAATGAAAAGCATCAACCCGAACGCATCGTTGCCTGGCTCAATGAGCACTTCCAGGCGATCGGCGCTCCGGTCGAGCAGGAGGGCGGTGAGATACTGAAGTTCATGGGCGACAGTCTGCTTGCCATATTCCCTGCCGATATCGACAACCCGGCCGAGGCATGCGGCCGCGCTCTGTCGGCGGCGCGAGCAGCCATGGGCGCCAATGCTGATGTCAATCGCAGGCGAGCAGATGCGGGAGAGCCGGAGCTTCTCGTCGATATCGTCCTTCACGTCGGCGAAGTGTTCTACGGGAATGTCGGCGCGGTCCGTCGGCTTGACTTCACTGCCATTGGCAGAGCGGTCAACGAGGCGGCACGCATGGAGAAGCTGGCCGACGAGATCGGCTATAGCCTGCTGGCATCCGCCGATTTCGTCGTTCAGGCGCCGGGTCGCTTCGAGAAAGCGGGCACGTTTCCGCTCAAGGGCGTCGCTCGCCCAGCAGCGATTTACGCGTGGCCGGACTGATCAGCCCGGTTGAGCTAGATTGACGCAAACAGAGGGATGTTTCCACGAACGCCATCGTCAGGCCGATCGGCTCGCGTGCGCCGCCGGCCGTCGCATTGCAGGGAATGGAGAGTAGGCGCCATCTCTCGCGCCGACTGCGTGTCTTGGGACCCGGACTAACGATGTTGGCCGCCGGCGCGGGGTCCATCATCGTTGCGGCTGGCGGTTTGTATCGGTCGTCCCTGTATTGCGTTCGTCCGCGCAACCAGTCCATTCATCAGCAATCGAAGTATGAATCTCATTGCCGCGCCCACCGGGTCAGGCGGCAGACGTGCGGCGCATATAGCCGCGCCAGCCGCCGAGTGCAGTGATCTCTTCTGCGTTCTTCACCGCATGGGATTCGCAGAGGAAGCACGATACGCTCGATCCGTCCTCCAGCGTGACCTTGCCGATACCCAGCGGAGCGGGGATCTTGGCGACAAAACGGCCGAATCCATCAGGTGGCAGCGCCCAGACCTCAATCTCCAGTCCACGCCCGTCATAGCCCGGTTCGCGAACGAGGCCGGGCTTTTGGGGCACGGTATTCGGCAGCACGAAAAGGCGATAATCGCCTGCGGTGCGGCAGGCCTTTACCAACGTGCCGCCCAATGTTGTCAGCTCGTGATTGAGCGGCATGCCCGTCAGATGCGCACCGACCACCGCGATGGCGATGGTATTGTCTGACGGCAAGGCGACACGGCTCGGCTCGGGGACGGCCGCACCGCGATCAATCCCCATGCCGGCAGCAGCAGCACGATGTAGTGCGTCGGCAAGCGGGGCCAGCGCATCATCGGCGAAAGCCGGCGCAATCAGCGTCACGCCACCAGGCAGACCATTGCTGCCGAAGCCAGCAGGGACGGCGATGGCCGCGCAATCGAGCAGGTTGACGAAATTCGTATAGCGACCCAGTCGGCCGTTGAGAACGATCGGATCGGCCTGCATGTCGGCAACCTTGTAGGTCGTCGGGGCCGTCGGCAGCAACAGGATATCCGCTTTTGCCCATTCGGCTTCCGTCTTGCGCCTGAGCTCTTCGAGCTTGTATCGGCCGTTGAAAGCCTCAACTGCTGTCTTGCCTTTCGCACCTTCGATGATCTTGCGAACCGTCGGATCGAAGTCGGCGGCATTGCTGGCCAGAAAGTCCTCGACAGCTGCCAGACGCTCGGCAACCCAGGGGCCGTCATACAGAAGCGCAGCCGCCTCGCGGAACGGAACATAGTCGAACGGAACGATAGTAGCGCCGAGTGCCTTCAGACGCTCGATCGCCTGATCGTAAAGCGCCTCAACATCGGTATCGCCGAAGAACTCGCGTTCCGCACCTGCGAGAACGCCGACGCGCAGGCCCGTGCCCGGCAGGGTGGCGGGCTTGGCACGCCGCGAAAAGGCATCGGCAGCATCAAAGCCCTCAGCGATCTTGCGGATCGCGACCCCGTCACCAACGGTCGGCGCGAAGATCGTGATGCAATCGACGCTCTTGCAGGCAGGCACCGCGCCCGTATTTGGCAGCAGGCCCGGCGTCGGCTTGATGCCGACGAGATTGTTGAAGGCGGCCGGCACGCGGCCGGAACCGGCCGTGTCGGTACCAAGTGCGAAAGCGGCGAGCCCGGAGGCCACCGTCACCGCCGAACCGGAGCTCGAGCCGCCCGAAATATAGTCGGCGTCAAAGACCGAACGCGGCGCGCCATAGGGTGAGCGCGTGCCGTTGAGACCGGTCGCAAACTGGTCGAGATTGGTCTTTCCGATCACGATCGCGCCGGCTGCCCGCAATCTAGCAACGACAGTTGCATCCTTCTCGGGATGATAGGTGAAGGCCGGGCAGGCGGCTGTCGTTGGCAGTCCCGCCACGTCGATATTGTCTTTGATGGCAAAAGGAATGCCCCAAAGCGGCAGGCTGTTCGGCTGCGGCGCACGCTCCACCAGAGCCTGGGCTTCGGCCCGCAGCGTGTCATCAGGTGTTGGCGTGATGAAGATTGCCGGATCCTTCGAGGCGGCCCTGCGGGCAATGACCGTTTCGATAATATCGAGCGGGCTCTGGCCGGCCTCATAGGCTGCGCGAAGGCTTGTCAGATCAAGGATAGTCGGCAGCATGGGTCAGCACTCCTCTAGAACAACAATGATATCGCCCGCTTTGACGTTTCGTCCGGGGCCTGCACGCAGGTCGCGGACGCGGCCTGGCGCATGTGCGGTGACGTTGATTTCCATTTTCATGGATTCGATGATGGCAAGCGTATCTCCGGCTGCGACCGGTGCGCCCGGCTCGACTAGCAGTTTCCAGATATTGCCGGGCACGGCGCTGGCAACCCCAAAGCATCCCACGGGAATGTCCCCATCCGGGCTCTCGCCGGTGCCTTCGTCGGTGACAAAGCTGTCGAGTCCGGCTTCCTTCCAGCGCTGGCGCTCGGCATCGAAGGCGGCCTGCTGGCGTGTCTTGAAGGCTCCGATCGAAGATGCATTCGCCTGCAATTCCCGCTCATAGGCGGCGTAGGAGAATTCCGTCTCCTCAATGCGGACGGGATAACCACCATGCGGGAAGGCGCCGCGGGCTTCCGCCAACTCCTGATGGCTGACCGGGAAGAAGCGGATCTGATCGAAGAAATCGAGCAGCCACGGCTTGTCCTTGGCAAAGACCGGTGTCTGCCGCCAGGTGTTCCAGACCTGGATGGTGCGGCCGAACAGTTGGTAACCGCCGGGACCTTCCATGCCGTAGATGCACATATAGGCCCCGCCGATACCAACGGCATTTTCGGGCGTCCAGGTGCGGGCGGGATTGTATTTCGTCGTCACCAGCCGATGGCGGGGATCGACCGGAGTGGCGACCGGCGCGCCGAGATAGACGTCACCGAGGCCGAGCACGAGATAGCTTGCATCGAAAACGACATCGCGCACCGCCTGTTCGTCCGCCAAGCCGTTGATGCGGCGGATGAACTCGATATTGGACGGGCACCAGGGTGCATTCGGTCGCACGAGTTCCTGATATTTGCGCATGGCAAGTTCCGCATCCGGATCATTCCAGGAGAGCGGCAGATGCACGATGCGGCTTGGTACCTTGACGTCCTGCGCCGCCGGCAGGCTCGCTTCGATCTCGGCCAGCAGGCCGAGCAGGCGTTTGCGGGTCAGCGATGTACCGTCATAGTGGATCTGCAGTGAGCGGATGCCGGGCGTGAGATCGATGATGCCGGGCAGACGCACTTGCGACACGGCTTGCATCAAAAGATGCACCCTGAGTCGCAGCGCGATATCGAGCGACATCGGCCCATATTCGACCAGCAGGTTGTCATCACCCTGACGGCGATAGACGACAGAGACTGGTCCGTCTTCACGCTTGCCAATAACGGGCGAGCCCATCTCTTCCTTCGCACGATGCACGACCGGTCCGGCAATCGGATCGTCCGGCCGTGCAACGGGATGGAAGCGGATGCGATCACCCGGCTTGAACTGGCCCATCTTCCACTGTTCGTCGCGAGCGATCACCGCCGGGCAAACGAAACCGCCGAGGCTCGGCCCGTCCGGCCCGAGGATGATCGGCATGTCGCCGGTGAAATCGATCGCGCCGATCGCGTAGGCGTTGTCATGCAGGTTGGACGGATGAAGGCCGGCTTCGCCACCATCGCTGCGCGCCCATTTCGGCGCAGGACCGATCAGGCGCACGCCGGTGCGGGCGCTGTTGAAATGCACCTCGTAGCTCGTCGAAAACAGCGTCTCGATATCACCGTCCTCGAAGAAGTCGGGCGCACCATGCGGACCGTAGACGACACCGACATCCCATTCGCGCGTCAGTTTTGCCGCTTCGGTTGCCGGTGTCGACGCTTTGGCGGCCGCCTGGCGGGCAAGATGCAAAACATGGCCCGTCTTCAGCGTGCCGGTGGCGTTGCCGCCGAACTGGCCGAGCCCGAACGTGGCCCGCGAGCCAAGCACGACCGGGGCGGCGAAACCGCCTGCTACGGCGAGGTAAGCGCGCTGCCCAGGTCCATCGATGCTGCTGATTACGAGGGTCTGGCCGGCGCGGATGGTAAGCGCCTCATCATGTGGCAGTTTCTCGCCGTCGACGCTCATTGGCATCCTGGCGCCGGAAAGGGCGATCACGGTGTCGGTATGGAATTTCAGGACTGGACCTGAGACCGTCAGTTCCAATGCTGCGACCGTATCACCGTTGCCGACGAGACGGTTGGCATGGCGGAACGAGCGCTCGTCCATCGGCCCGCTCGGCGGCACGCCAACATGCCAGAGGCCAAGCCGGCCCGGCAGTTCCTGGATGCTCGATTGGGCGCCGGGTGCGATGACCTCAATCACATCGGGCAAGAAGGAAAAGTCGCGCAGCGCCGTCGTTGCCACCTTGCCGCTGGCAAGCAACTCGGAGCCGGCAATGGCGCGCAGATAATCGAGATTGGTCTCGATGCCTGATATCGATGTTTCGGCAAGGGCCGACTTGAGCTTTTCGATCGCCGTCGGTCGATCTTCGGCCGAGACGATCACCTTGGCGAGCATCGGGTCGTAGAAGGGTGTTACTTCCGTGCCCGTCTCGATCCAGCCGTCGATACGCACATCTTCGGGAAAGGCGACTTCGGTCAGCAGGCCAGCGCTCGGGCGGAAATCGGCATGCGGCATCTCGGCATAGACGCGCACTTCGATCGCCACTCCCTTCTGCTGCAGAGCCTCCGCGCCCGAGAGCACAGCTTCGCCCGCAGCCTGGCGGATCATCCATTCGACGAGATCGAGGCCGAACACGGCTTCGGTGACAGGATGTTCCACTTGCAGACGAGTGTTGACCTCGAGGAAGTAGAACTCCTCGCGAATGGGATCGTAGATGAATTCGACGGTACCGGCGGACTCGTAGGAGACCGCCGAACCCAGATCGACCGCTGCCTTGTGCAAACGCGCACGCGTGGCGGCTGAGAGGCCGGGGGCAGGGGTCTCCTCGACCACCTTCTGGTTCCGCCGCTGCAGCGAGCAGTCGCGCTCGCCGAGCGCGATGACCTTGCCTTTTCCGTCGCCGAAGATCTGAACTTCGACATGGCGGGCTTCGGCCACGAAACGCTCGATATAGACACGCGCATCGCCAAAGCTCGCCCGCGCAGTGCGCTGCACGCTTTCGAACGACGCCTTCAGGCTTTCGGCATCGGCACAGAGCTGCATGCCGATACCACCGCCGCCAGCCGTGCTTTTGAGCATGACGGGATAGCCGATCGTTTCGGCTGCAGCGAGCGCTTCATCGGCGCTTGAAAGCAAGCCGGTGCCGGGCAGCAGCGGCACGCCGCTCACCTTGGCGAGTTCGCGCGCCGTATGTTTCAGGCCGAAGGCCGAGAGGTGTTCGGGACGGGGGCCAATGAAGGCGATGCCTTCGGCGGCAAGGCGCTCGGCAAAACCGATGTTTTCCGACAGGAAGCCGTAGCCGGGATGAACCGCCTCTGCTCCTGTGGCCTTGCAGGCGGCAATCACGGCATCGATATTGAGATAGCTTTCGCTCGCCGGCGCCGGCCCGAGGCGGACAGCCTCATCGGCCATCAGGGCGGGCTTGGCGAAACGGTCGGCATCGGAATAGACGGCGACGGACGCAATACCCATTCGTCGCAGTGTCTTGATGACCCGGATGGCGATTTCGCCCCGGTTGGCGATCAGGACTTTCTTGAACATGATCAGGCCTCGCCATCCCAGATCAGCACCCGGATCGGCGTCGGGTCGAAGCCGTTGCAGGGATTGTTGATCTGCGGGCAGTTGGAGATGACGCAGAGCACGTCCATCTCGGCGACGAGTTCGACATAGTCGCCCGGCGCGGAAATGCCGTCGACGATCGTCATCTCGCCATTCGGCTTGATCGGCACGTTCATGAAGAAATTGATGTTCGGCACGATATCGCGCTTGCCCATGCCGTGCTTGCTGACTTCGAGTACGAAATTGTCGCGGCAGGCATGCAGATATTTGGTGCCATGGCCGAAGCGTACCGTGTTGCTCTCGCAGGAGCAGGCACCGGCCGAAGTGTCATGACGGCCGCAGCTGTCGGCCGTCATGGTCAGCATGACATTGCCTTCGTTCGACATGATTTTCGTGCCGATGCCGATATAGGCGGCACCCTGCATGCGCATCGTATCCTGATTGGAATAGCGCTCGGAGAAATCATCGGCACGATAGAAGAGCGTGTCGATCGCCTGCTGGCCAAAACTGTCCTCGATGCGGATCGTCTGGCCCTTGCGCACGATGCCGGACCACGGGGCTTCGGCCGCAATGAAATGATCCTGAGCGGCGTTCTGCGGGCTGCGGGTAGCGGAGGTCTGGATGAAATCGGACATCGTTTCCTCCTCAGGCCTGCAGCAAGGTGTTGTTTTCGAAGCCGCGCACGGCTTCGGCGGTCGCCGTGCTGCAAAGATCGTCCGCAGCCGGCACGGGTGCCTTGTAGCGGGTGATGACAACGGGCTTCGGTTGGTAGATGGGGTCCGGATCGAGCGGATGCGGGCAATTGGAAAAGCCGACCAGCATGTCCATCTCGGCACGCAGTTCGACGTAGTCGCCGCTGTTGGAACGCTTGCCCTGCCAGCCGAAACCGCCGGCCTCGGCAAGGCGCACGGGCGCGAAGAGGTTGAGGATAGCAGGAATATCGCGACGGTCGAGGCCGAGCTTGACGGCAACGAGGATAAGGTTGTCTCGGGTGTTGCGGGTCTTTTCGCCGGGATATTTCGCTGCGTTCGAGGCCGCCGTCGAGCCTCCCATCAGGCAGTCATGGGCACCGGAACTATCCTCAATCATCGAGAACATGACGCGGCCCATGTCGGAAAAGATCACACGTCCCTTGCCGAGCGCCGTCGTCCACTGGACCTTGGCTGTATCGACGAGGTTGATCCGTTCGCTCGTATCGGCGGCATTCCAGGCGACGAGCGCCACCGTTGAATTGCCCTCGGCCTGATCGACCCGGATCGCCTCGCCGCGCAGAAGTTTGGTGGACCAGTACCAGCCGCCGGGAATGGTTTCCTGATGGATGATCGCGGCGGCTTCGATCGCCGGTGCCGGCAGCGCGCTTGGGCCGGGCAGGGCCTTGGGCGCGAATTCCAGACCCTTCTTCTGATGCTCCTCGTAGCGCGCGCGATTGGCGGCGATCTCTTCGGGCGAGCGTCTCACATGCATCATAGCATCTCTCCTGATGGTGCCAGGTCGTCCCGGCCATGCCCCAGGGAAGCGACCGGGCCGTCCCGGTCGGGGCTGAAAATCGATGACTGGCCGGCAAGGCGCGGCGGCCAGATGGAAATGTCCTTGGTAATGGTGGCGCCGTAGCGCTCTTTCTCTTCGGGCCGGTCACGGCGGCGCTCGAAGGCGACGACGCGGCTGGCGAGCGTGAAGGCCTCGCGCATGTCATGCGTGACCATGACGACGGTCATCTGCGTTTCGTGCCAGAGCCGCTTCATCAACGTGTGGATCTCTGCGCGGATGCCGGGGTCGAGTGCGCCGAAAGGTTCGTCGAGCAACAGCACTTTCGGCTTCATGATGAGCGCCTGGGCGAGCGCCAGGCGCTGCTGCATGCCGCCGGAAAGCTGTGCTGGATATTTGCTTTCCGAACCGGCGAGCCCGACCTCTGAAATCAGCTGGCGCGCTTCCTCGATGGCGTTGCGGCGTGTCGCGCCGAAGAGCTTGGCCTTGTAGCGCGCGGCTGACAATTCCTTGCCGAGCAGCACATTGCCGAGCACTGTCAGATGCGGAAAGACGGAATAGCGTTGGAAAACGACGCCGCGATCCGGTCCCGGTTCCGGCGGCAGCGGCTCGCCGTCGAGCAGGATCTTGCCTTTCGTCGGCTGCTCCTGGCCGAGCAGCATGCGCAGAAAGGTGGTCTTGCCGCAACCCGACGGGCCGACGAGGGCGACAAAGGCACGGGAGGCGACGGTCAGCGACACGTCCTCCAGCACGATCTGGTCGCCATATTCCTTCCAGACCTTTTCGATCTTCAATTCGCTCATGCCTGCTTCTCCAGTTCCGACCAGGGGAAGACGGCGATGCGCAGGCGATCGAGCAGTGCATTCATGACCACGGCAAGCAGTGTGATCCAGACGACATAGGGGAAGATGATATCCATCGAGAGATAGCGGCGGACGAGGAAGATGCGGTAGCCGAGACCGGAATCCGACGAGATCGCTTCGGCCGCGATGAGGAACAGCCAGGCCGGGCCGAGTTGCAGTCTGAGGCAGGTGATCAAACGCGGCAGGATCTGCGGCAGCACGACCCGTAGGCCGATCTGCCACGAGGAGCCGCCAAGCGTTTCGGCCTTGACGATCTGTTCGCGCGGCAGTTCCAGCGCCTTCAGCGCCAGATCGCGGACCATCGTCGGCGCGACGCCGATGACGATGAGGGCGATCTTCGAGGTTTCTCCGAGCCCCATGACGATGAAGAGAATCGGCAGCAGCGCCAGCGGCGGCACCATGGAGATCACGGCGATGAAGGGGGCAAGCAACGCCCTCAGATAGGGCAGCATGCCGATCAGCATGCCCACGACAAGCGCGATCGCCGTGGAGATGCCGAGGCCGGATAGCAGGCGGATCAGGCTCGCACCGGTATCCGACCAAAGCAGATACTCGCCGGTGCGCGGGTCAGCGACGAAGGCTAGACGGTTAATCGCATCGGCAAATCCCGCAAGGCTCGGCAGAAGCTTATCATTGGCGTTCTCCGCCAGTCGCGCAGCCGAGCCGAAGGCATAGGCAAGGGCGAGCAGCACGAAGGGCAGCAGCATCAAGGCAAACTGTGCGCCCCGGCTTGGCCTCGTGTTGATCCAACGCATGGGAAATGCTCCGCTGGTGAAGAAGGGGAGACGCGATTAAGCCGCGCCTCCGTTGCGATCAGAGCGAACTGTCGGCGGCTGCCTTCATGTAGGTCTCGGTGAAACGCAGCTTCACATTGCCGGTATCGCCCAGCACCTTGCCATCAGGCATTTCGATACCGATGACATCGGCAGACGGTGCACCATTGCCGAGCAGGCCCTTCTCGAAGAGGAAGTTACGGACCAGATCCATCGTCTTCGGCAGGTTCGGCGAAGCGGTGAAGGCAACTGCATCGGCGGGCTTGTCGAAGAGCTTGGTGGCGGCAAGCTGGGCTTCAAAACCGGCGAGATCGGTGCCCGAAGCAGACCCCATTGCTTCACGGGCTGCCTTGCCCTCGGCAGTATCGGCACGCAGAAGAGCGGCTGTCTCGTACCAGATGCCGGCCAGCGCCTTGCCGAAGTTCGGATTATCCTTGAGCACGCCGCTATTGGCGACCATCAGGTCGATGATTTCGCCCGGCACCTGCGAACTGTCGAAAACTTTCTTGGCCGTGGGATCTTCCAGGATGGTGGAAACCAGCGGGTTCCAGGTGACGACGGCGGAGACATCGGCGGTCTTATAGGCAGCGACCATATCTGCGTCGGAGGTGTTGACTACCTTCACGTCCCGCTCGGTCAGTTTGATGCTTTCGAGTGCGCGGGCGAGCAGATAGTGCGAGACGGAGAATTCGACGAGATTGACGTTCTGGCCCTTGATATCGGCCAGGCTCGCCTTGTCCTTCAGGATGACAGCGTCATTGCCGTTCGAGAAGTCGCCCACGATCACAGCCGTCGTGTCGACGCCGCCGGCAGCCGGGATCGACAAGCCATCCATGTTGGTCAGCGTAACGGCATCGAAGGCGCCTGCCGTGTACTGGTTCATCGACTCCACATAGTCGTTGAACTGGGTGACATCGATCTTGATGCCGTATTTGTCGGCCCATTTCTTGACGATGCCGTGGTCAGCCGCATAGCCCCAGGGCATCCAACCGACATAGATGGACCAGGCGACCTTGAATTCGGTCTTCTGTTCGGCCTTGGCGAAGGAGCTGAAGCCCATTGCCAGCGAAGCGGAAAGCGCGGTGATGGAAAGGATCTTCGAAAAAGTCTGCATTGAAATTCCCCTTTTGCTTTTCTTCAAAAGGGATCGGCAATGACCATCGTGCCGCCAATCCCTTGGCTTACGAGGTCTCCCGGGCTTTTGTCCCGCCGTGCACCCGGCGGAATTTCTCCCCCGCCGGTGGTGGCTCTCGGACCAGTCACGCCCTTCGAAAGCGCCGGAACCCTAGCCACCAACTCTGCTCATATCGAAGCAAGCGCTATGCCAGATTATCTATGTGTTTGATTTGTAAGGACTGGTCGATGTGCCGCTTACTTTAAAGCTGCAAAAGTGCATACTCATGCCTAATTATTGATCGAAATGCGAAAGTATCCTGCGGTGATGCATAAAATTTAACGCGCCGCCACGCTCTTCCTGTTCTCGTTGCGCCCGGATCTAACTGTATGGCCTTACCGGTGACCTATGGAATGTCCCTCGACTCCAGTTCCGGGCAGCTTGGCTCGTTTCCGAAGGTGATCTCCCTGCGGTATCCGCCAAGCGTCAGCCCCCTGAAGGTCAGCACGTTCTCATCGCGATAGACGATCTCGCTTCGGTAAATACCCGCGCGTATTGCTCTGTTCCTGGCCCGACTGACATTGCACTGCCCGACCGGTGGCGACACATGCCAATTGGACGTGCCTTGCGTGTCGGTTTGCCAGCCGTCGGCAGGGGCCAGCGTTGAGCTGGCGAGCAGCGCAAATGCTGAAAGTATAAGCTTGGACGACAATCGAGACTTCACGATGTTACTCCGAGGCAATTTCATTATCGATGCTTCCGCCATTATCTGAAATTGCTCAATAAATCATCCGACGGTGCGCCAGCCGGCTTTGACTTCTCGGCGAATGGTGAACAACCACTCTAACAAGACGCTTTCTTTTTAGCGGGGGCTCATTCTGTCGAGAGCGCATGTTTGACGCGCAGGATGGCGACGGCAACAGCTCCGATAACGAGCGGGATCGACACAAGCATCACCAACGGACTGACGTGATAGCCTGCGTGATCGACGGTTTCCAAAACGACCTTAAACAGGCTTAGCAGATAATAGCTGATAGCGATGATGGAGAAGCCCTCTACCGCCCGCTGGATCTTGACCTGGGTTGCGGCGCGATCAGCCATCGCCTGGATCTGGGTGGCATTCTGGTATTCGATTTCAACCTGAATGCGTGTTTGCAGGAGGTCGATCAGGTGCATGGTCGCGTGGGAGAGTTGCTCCAGACGCAAAGCAGTCGCTTCGCAGGTTCGGACGGCCGGTCGGAAGCGCCTTGCAACAAAAACTCCAAACCGCTGGAAACCCGGAACATGAGATTCGCGTAGCTCGCCGATCCGCTCCTCGACAATTTTTGCATAGGCGGCGGTGGCGCCGAAACGATTGCGTGTTTCTGCTGCCGCCGAGATAATCTGCGCGGATAGGCTGGAGATTTCGTCAAGCAGTTTCTTGTGTTCGGTCGCCGGGGTGGTCTGATTTCGGTTCGTCAGTTGGACGAGCTTCTTGTCATAATCCCCAAGCAAGGGAGCCAGCCGTCGGGCCTCGGGGAGACTAAGCAGCGCCATGGCGCGATATGTTTCGATTTCGTAGATTCTGCGCACCATCCTGCCAAGGCGGTAGGCATTCAAGTCCTTGTTGAAGAGAAGGATCCGGCTCGTCTTGTCATCCTGAACACGAAAATCGGAGCATACCTGCGCCGCCCCTCCGCCAATTGAAGACGCGGCGGTATCGCGAAATCCGAATTTCGAGAGAGTTAGCCCAAGCTCCGCCGGCGCAGGCCCGAGCACCAGGATGCCGACCCGAGATATGAGCGCCGGCGCGTCCATGTCTACAAGAGCCGGAATGTCGTCTTCCAAAAGACTGGATCGCGGCCACGTGTCCGTATCTGCGCTCAATTGGGTGACACGCGTGATGGTGACGAATTCGGTGTGGTGCTCCACCTGTGTTCGCGGATCGCCGCTATCATCGCCTTCGGGCAGATAGCGGCTTCCGTGGAGGGCAACGAGGGCAGACGGCATGAGCGCTATATGCTCAACGAAAGCCGGGCCGGTAAAATAGATGGAAGGCCTGGCATGGAGCTCAGCGTTGAAATCCGACATCGTACAATCTCACCGTATTAAGGGTCAAAATGGCCAAGACGACGCCCTAGCGAAAAATCCGTTCGATCGAAGTACACTTCTCCCAAATCAGTCGGATCTCACCAGGTCAACTATCCCAAGGTCTTGCTAATCGATTTTACTTTTCACGGTTAGGATCGGGACCGCCCGAACTGGAAACGGCCCGGTTTCCCGAGCCGTTTCATGATCCCTTTGTCTGATGTCCACGTGAGCTTGCAGGCATAGCCGGCTCACTCCGAAGCGTTCTGGCGACGGAGAGAACTCAAGGCGGCTTCAGGGTTTCAAATCATATGCTTGGTGAGATGCGCGAAGCTCCGCCAAAGTCTTGCCGACGCAGCTACCGCCGCCTGCGCCGCCGGTTGCCTTCGCTTTACCATCCAGGGTGATCGTACCGCCCATGCGTTCGGATGCCACATAGGTTGCGGTACCGTCCTCTGAAATACGCGATATGTAGAAAGCGTGGTAGGTTTCCTTGTATTTGCATTGGATAAGTATTGGAAATTGTTCAAAAGATGGGGTTTGCGCCTCAGCAGTCGCGAGGGGAAGGGCAGTTAGTGCCATCAGGCTTGCGAGGACCACTTTGGCCGGTGCGTTCAATCCTCGATCGGATGCGTGCGTCATTGTTCAACCCCTTTTTTCAAGATCGATCTTCGAAATCCGCAGCATCTAGATCGTCAGCGCGACGAGCGCATCACGATCGAGGACTCGGACAATGCGTTGCAATTTTCCGTTGAGGCAAAGAATGCGTTTTTCGCGTAATTTCGTAAAGCAGCGGGCCACTGTCTCGACCGTCAGCCCGAGATAGTCGGCGATATCGCTACGCGACATCATCATATCGAATTCGCAATCTCCCTGATGACGATCGGCCGTTTCGTAAACAAAGGCGGCGACGCGCTTCAGTGCACTTTGCTCGGTGATGACGAGTTGCTTGTGCTGTGCCTTTGCAAGGTTCGTCAAAGCAATGTGAAGAAGGTCTATGGGGACGACTGCGTCCTGATTGGCGCGAAAGGGCTTGATAGAGGTTTCGCAAACGGCTTCTGCAAAATCGGTTCGTACATTGCCCGTCTCGAGCCCGAACCATTCGCCCTTGCCGCAAAAGGATAGAATGTACCGCTGACCGCTTGCCGTGAGGCGGTAAATCCGCACCGCGCCTGCTTCGACCTGGTAGATCGCAAGCGCGTGTTCACCCTCGCTATAGATCGTCTCGTCGGCCTTGAGCCGGATGGATTGATCCCTGATTGCTCCGGCTGGTCCGCCATGGCGGTGGCCCGAAACTGTCGTGTGCTTTACGATCGTTTGGTTTTGAAGCATCTGCGTCGCCCCCATCCACATCGCAGCATAAGCAATCGTTGCCCGCCCCGATATTCGAGGTATCCCTTACGTATTGCTACGGAAGCCCCGGGCTACCAACCGGTGTATAACGCAATTCCCCCTTGATGAGAGTGATACGACGGTATCGCAGGAGGTCTCAATGGTGTCGGAAGAGGGAGGGGAAAACCGCGCAGTTCATGAGCCTGCAAGCGTGCGTATGCAACTTGACCTTATACTCGCCAGTCCGGAATTCCTTGCCCCTGAGCGCGGACGCCGATTCCTGCAATATATCGTTGAAGAGACACTTGAAGGGCGTAGCGAACAGCTCAAGGCCTATACGATTGCACAAGCGGTTTTTGGGCGCGATGCCTCCTTCGATGCACAGAATGATCCCGTCGTCCGCATCGAGGCCGGACGAATTCGTCGCGCGCTCGAACGCTATTATCTCGTCAGCGGAAGCAATGACCCAATCCGGATTACCGTGCCCAAAGGAGGGTATGCGCCCCATTTTTCGAGCGAGGAAAACCGTTCGAACGGAGGAGAAATTTCCGCTCCGCAAAACCGCGAGAACATACGGCGGCCCCCGAGGCAGGGGCAGCCGGTCAGCTATCGTGATCTCCTGTTGCCGATCGGGGTCCCCGCACTGTTCGGGGTAATGGCCGTACTCGCCCTTGTTCGTCCGCTTGAAGCCTATCTCTCCCCACCAAAGGCGCTGCCGGTGCCTGCCGCGTCAACGTCGGAGAACAAGGTCAGGATCGCGATCGAACCTTTTATCGCACTCGGCGGCAGCACGCAGGCCTCTGATTTCGTAAAGGGATTGGCCGATCAGTTGATCGCAAAGTTTATGAGGGTGGAAAGCCTAATCGTGCTTGCCCCCAGCCGCTCCGGGCCAGAAGTGACAGGCTCGCATTTAAACCTGCAAGGAAGCGCCCTCGTCGAGGGCACGATCCTTCATCTTCATGTCCGCCTGATAAACGCCTCCGACGGCGCGGTCATTTGGGCCAATCAATATGATCGAGACCTGCGCGGCCAGACTATTCTCGACGTCGAGGACGAGATCGCCGCTCAAATCGCCATGGCGATTTCGAATAGTCACAGGCTGAGCGGCGTAAGCGCCGATCCTTAGGCCCTACTGTGCGGGCAGAGGGGGGATGACTAATCCCGAGGCGCGCAGTCCGTTCAGGAAGCGCTCCTGGTCCTCCGGTCGTTGCAGACGGAGTGCGACCTCCTGGCGGATATTCGTCATCAACGCTGGCGCGTGGATATTGAGCCAATCCCGTTCGAGAATGGCCTCGTCCGTCTTTCCGGCCGCTCCGAGTATGGATAGCAGCAGAAGGCGATGCAGAACATTGTGATCGACATCGGACCTCCGCGACCACTTTTCCGCCTCTTCGATATCTCCCTTCATCAACGCGCACAGAGCCAGACCGTTTTCATAATAACCTCTGGTGCCGACACCCTTGTTGAGGGCGATCGACAACAATTCGCAGCCCGACTGCCATTTTCCCGACAACGCCAATCGAAGGCCATACTCGCCCGCGACTTCCACGTCATCGGGATCGGCAGCATAGGCTGCCGTACCCGCCTTCAGGGCGTCGTCGATATCTCCCCTGAAGAAGCTCACCAGCATCTGCGCTTGCAGCACATGGGGATTGCCCGGCGCGAGTGATACTGCTCGCTCCACCGCAGCGCTCGCCAGCGCAAGAGGCTGCGATGACGATGACGTGCCGAGCCTGTGGCGGTACCTGATTTCGTCGAGATAGATCATGGACAGCAGCGCCCAGGAAACCGCATTGTCAGGGAACCGCTGGGTTGCTCGCTGCAAGCATTCGCGTGTCGCGCTGTGGCTTTGCGCGGTCATGGTCTGACGATAGCTGGAATAGGCAAGCGTGCATTCGTGGGCCCTCCGGTCTTCCGTCTGTGCCGGGGGCGCTATCATATCCTTGTCGGTCTGAAAGATGACGCCATAGGGTTGTGCAATTGCATCGGCGATTTTTCGCGCGACATCGCCTTGAATCACAAGCTTGTTCTGATCTCGAAGATCCCCATCGAAATTATTGGCCCAGATGACGGCTCCATCCGCTTGGCGCACCAGCCTGGCGGCAGCTCGCAGCCTGCTTCCATCGATCTGGACATTGCCCTGCAACAGGTAGGCGGCAGCTGCGACATGCTCATCACGGAGCGGATCTGCGACGACAATGATGTCATCGAACTGGGCGAGCTGCCCGATAATGTCGTCCCGCAGACCACGCGCGATATCGGAGCCGTCGTCAGCCGGGTTGCCATCCGCAAAAAAATCGACAACCACCCTTGGCTCCAGATGTGCCGTCGGCAATGCCGCGATTGGCACATCACGCCAAGACAGTGCGAAGGTGAGGGCCAGGAGAAGAAGGGCAAGGACGACAGCCACCACAGTTCCGAGACCAAGGCGGGCTATCCATCCCCTAGGACGTGATTCCTCAAGCGAATGTCCTTGATCTTCGTGCTCTACATTTCGGGGATCTTTCGAGATCTCGACCGGTTCAGCCGGAGCCTGCGCAGCCCGCGCATATTCGAAATGCGGCACATATCCGCCTTTGGGCACCGTAATGACGACGTTGTCCCTCTGGCCTGCGACGAGATAATAACGCTCGAGTGCCTTGCGTATTCGGCCGGCCTCGATCCGGACAACTGGATCGTTCTGCGGGTCGAATGAAGCTTCCCGGCCAAAAACTACATTTGCTATTGTAAACGCCTTCAGGAAGTCCGATCGACCGGCAAGCGTCTCGTTGACGACGAATTCCAGGAAATTTCGTCCACGCTTCGGCGCGTGAAATTCCTCACTGGTAAGGATTCGTTCGACCTGTCGGCAAATCTCGTCAGCTGTCGGCTCAATACTGCTGAAATCATTGACCCTTGCGCTTCTCATGATCGCCCCTACGACAAAGATCACACGCAGCTATATAAGTCAGTTCTAACGCATCATACCGCACAAGCCTGAGGTTGCAAGAATTGCTTTAGGATTGCCGAGTATAAGTTGACCAGCTGCTGAAGGGCAAAGCTTTCGCGGTTTCAGGTGGTTGAGATGCAGCATCAATGGTTATGGCCATACGCATGAGTTCTGCCAGATTGCGCGCCCCCATTTTTGCCATCACATTGGCACGGTGGACCTCCACCGTGCGCGAGCTGATGCCGAGTTGATACGCAATCATCTTGTTCTGCGCCCCATCGAGGACGCCGATCAGAACCTGATATTCGCGCTCGGTCAGCTGGCGGAGCCGTGTGGCGACGCTGCCAGAATCAGGTAGAATCCTGCTGGTCCGCCTCTGGTCCATCGCTCCGTTGATGGCCGCAACAAGCATGTCTTCCTTCAACGGTTTTTCCAGGAAATCGAATGCCCCGGCCTTCATCGCCTGTACAGCCGCGGCAATATCGCCGTGGCCGGTAATGACGATTGCCGGCACGTCTATGCCGAGGCGTCGCAGGCGATGGAGCAATTCGATGCCGCTGCTGTCAGGCATGCATAGATCAGTGACAAGACAGCTTCGGCCGGACAGCGGCAGAAGTTCCAGGAACGCCTTCGCAGAACTATGTGCACGAACGGCAAAGCCTGCCGACACCAGTAAAAACGTCAGAGAGCGCCGGAGCGACTCCTCGTCGTCGACGAGATGGATCGTAAGGTCATTCGCCATTGATCGTGGTCTCCGCCAGCGGAAGCGAAAGCGAAAGGACCGAGCCTCCCTGTATTCCCTTGCGCGCGCCTATGCGGCCTCCATGCGCTTCGATGATACGTTTCGATAATGCCAGCCCCATGCCAAGTCCGCGCGGTTTACTGGTCACAAAGGGACGAAACAGCGCCGCTTCGATCTCGGCGGCAATTCCGCAGCCATTATCGGACACCTCGACGACCAGCGAGAAGTCCTCGGTTCTGGTTCGGATTGCGATGGTTGGCTGCTCAATGCCATCGGTCGCCTCGACGGCATTGTGAAGAAGATTCATCAGCACCTGGACGATCTGGACGCGGTCCGCGACGACGATATCCCGCTCCGCGTCGAGCCGTATATCGGTTAGAAGGCCTTTCCGGGCTGATCCGGCGAGCCCAAGCGCTGTCGCTTCGCGGATCAGCGCGTGCATCGCCTCCGGCCGCTTCTCACCGGCGCCGCGCTTTGCAGCGTCCCGGATGTTCTTGACGATCGTTCCTGCCCACGAGGCGTGCTGTGTAATCTCTGACAGAGCTTCACGAAGCTCCTCGCCGTGCCGGCGGCCATCGTTCGTCACAAGGCGCGTACACCCCTCGGAGTAGGCGGCGATCGAGGACAGCGGCTGGGAGAGTTCATGTGCCAGCGTTGCCGTCATCTCTCCGAGGGCGACTATCCTGGCGAGACGTGCCAGCTCACATTGAAGCTCCTGAATCTGATGCAATGTCCCGCGTTCAGTCCGGAAATCCTCAAAGATCGCAGCCGCGAAGGTTTC
This sequence comes from Rhizobium sp. BK379, assembly GCF_014193955.1. Classification (NCBI taxonomy): domain Bacteria; kingdom Pseudomonadati; phylum Pseudomonadota; class Alphaproteobacteria; order Hyphomicrobiales; family Rhizobiaceae; genus Rhizobium; species Rhizobium sp. BK379. The sequence continues at coordinate 161,677 of NZ_JACIAD010000007.1, read as the reverse complement.
TTTTTCGCCTTTTTCTCGGATGATGGTCAGGGCAGTTGGAAACTGAACGCCGCTCTTGGTGGTTGCCAGGCCCGCACGCACTACGCCTTGGTCCGCCCAGCGTCCCTTGATCTGAATATCCGGCATTGAAGACCAGACGAAGTCGATCTTGCGGTCGAGCAATTCATCTTCCTCATAACCGAACAAAGTCACCGCAGCCCTGTTACAGGCCGAAATTCTATTGCTGGCGGTCATGAAAAACACCGCGTCGGGCATGAGTTCGTAGAGTTGCCGGATCCAGATCGCCTGTTGTCCGTCCTCCCCCGACAGGTTTGGCGCTGAGTCAGGGCGTGCTAATCGCGATCCGCTGAACGAGGTTCGTCCCATCCCGCCCGGGACAAAGGAACGATATCCGGCAACTTGCGGCGCCTCCATCTTGGTGGACATGATGGTCTCCTCCGCCCTTTGAGAAGCAATCCAGGGCCTCGACGGCCTTCCCTTCTCAACAATGACGTGAGTTTACCATCTTTGGATGGGGGATCAGTGTAGTATCGCGTAGACTCTATTGGTCTTTTTCTGCAACCGGACCTGCTGAAGGACCGGCGAGCCGGCGCTTTGGCGCGGCCTCATCTCCATTGATCCGGCTCAATGCCTCTGGCTCGCTGTTCCGCTACTCTGCGACGCGATGGGTTTACAGCCATTTGAGGGAGCTGGAAGATGAGAAAGTTTGCTCTTGCTATTGCTATTGCAACCGCTGCGTCGTTGGTGACACCTGTTGGCGCGCAGCAGAGCCGCAAGGAATTCCGGCGCATGAATTGGGCCGAAAACCTGCCGGAGCACATCAGAACCTATCACGACAAGCGGTTTTCCATCGTCAGTTTTCGAACCGCAGTTGAAGTCGGCGCAATGCCGAGGCCGGGCAGCGCTGAACACGTCAAGGAAATCCGGACGGCGATCCGTTCCAACTCATGGCTCGTTCAGCAACTGAAGGCCAAGAAACTGACACCCAATCAGATCGAATGGGTGACGCGCGCCCGCAACGGCAACCTGACGTTCTACATCGAATGAGCGAGCATGCAGGGTTCCCGCGAAGGAAGCCGCGCGATCGCGAATCCATCAAAAGGCAGGACATAGCGGAGGTCGTTGCGGCATCCGCGCGCTGGCAGGAAAAATCACGCCGGCCGAGTGACCGGCATTCCGAAACAGGGCCTCTTGTTGGTCGACGCTCGTTCATCGTCGGGGAGGGTTCGGTGATGTGGCGGTTGGTCGTCGAAGCTCCGTTCGAAGAGGATATAGAACTCGCCGTCATAGACGACGAAGGCGTCCATGCCCTTGTTTTTCCCTGCCTTCGTCTGCCCGGCGGATGGGCTAACGCGCTCACCGGCGAGTTGCTGGACGTTCATCCAACCCATTGGCGTTCGTGGCCGATACAGCGTTGCGATACGTCCGACCTTCATTGAATGGAACTGCATTCTCTGGAGGCTAGGCCAGGGAGTTGCAAATGCTGCAATGCACCTTGTCTGCAATCAATGACATGCCCCTGCCTGCCCAAATAGGCTGCCAGCAGGCTGAACGTGTTTAATGGTCGGCGGCGCAGCCGCCATCCTAAGGCTGGAAGGAGGACCGCATGCGTGGTTTCGGTGTTCATTCTGAGGTCGGAAAACTGAGAACCGTCATGGTCTGCAAGCCATCTCTGGCCCATCAGCGCCTGACGCCTGCAAACTGCCATGACCTTCTTTTCGACGATGTCTTGTGGGTGCATGAGGCCCAGAAGGATCACTATGATTTTGTCCTGAAGATGCAGGAAAGAGGGGTCGAAGTTCTCGAGCTCCATGACCTGCTCGGCCAGGCGCTCTCCAACAAGCAGGCACGCGATTTCGTGCTGGATCGACGCGTCACCCCGAACGTGCTCGGCTCGCAGATCGCCGAGGCGATGCGGCCATGGCTCGACGAGATGCCGGCCCCACAGCTAGCCGCCTTCATGATCGGCGGCATTTCAATTTCCGATCTGCCTGATGTCAGGGCGAAGTCGCTGATGCTGAGTGCCCTGCCGGAAACCGATTTCGTCATCCCGCCCATCCCCAACACCCTGTTCCAGCGCGACCCTTCCTGCTGGATTTATGGCGGGGTAACGTGCAATCCGATGTTCTGGCCGGCAAGACGCGCCGAGACGCTGATCCAACGCGCGATCTATAAATTTCACCCGATATTCCACGGCGGCGACTTCCGGATCTGGTGGGGCGATTCCGACAATCAGTTCGCCAATGCCTCGATGGAGGGTGGTGACGTGATGCCGATCGGCAATGGCACAGTTCTGATCGGCATGGGCGAACGCACCACCTATCAGGCCGTCGGCCAGGTGGCGCAGGCCCTCTTCAGGAACAAGGCGGCAAAGCGGGTGATCGGCTGTCTGATGCCGAAGAGCCGCGCGGCAATGCATCTCGATACGGTCTTCAGCTTCTGCGATCGCGATATCGTCACGCTGTTTGCGGAAGTCGTCGACCAGATCCGCTGCTACAGCATGTATCCGGTAGACGACGACGGCACATTCGAGATTCATCCCGAAAGCCAGCCGATGCTCGATGTTGTGGCCGAAGCGCTCGATCTGCCGCTATTACGCACGGTCGAAACAGGCGGCAATTCCTATCAGGCGGAACGCGAGCAATGGGACGATGGCAATAACGTCGTCGCGCTCGAACCCGGTGTCGTCGTCGCCTACGACCGGAATACCTATACCAACACGCTACTGCGCAAGGCGGGTGTCGAGGTCATCACCATTCGAGGTTCCGAACTCGGCCGCGGCCGCGGTGGCGGGCATTGCATGACGTGCCCCATCTGGCGCGATCCGGCTTATTGACGTTTTCACTCACAAAACTGACCGACGGAGCAAGACCATGAGCTTCAATCTGCGAAATCGCTCGCTTCTAACCGTGCAGGATTATACGCCGCGGGAATTCCGCTATCTCCTTGATCTCGCCCGAGATCTGAAGCGGGCCAAATATGCCCGCACCGAGCAGGAGCACCTGAAGGGCAAGGAAATCTGCCTTATCTTCGAGAAGACCTCGACCCGGACAAGATGCGCTTTCGAAGTCGCCTGCTCGGACCAGGGCGCCAATGTCACCTATCTCGATCCGTCGGGCTCGCAGATCGGGCACAAGGAATCTTTCAAGGACACGGCACGGGTGCTGGGGCGCATGTATGATGCGATCGAGTATCGCGGTTCCGCGCAGAAGGGCGTGGAGACGTTGGCAAAATATGCCGGAGTGCCGGTCTATAACGGCCTGACGGATGAATATCATCCGACGCAGATGATTGCCGACGTCATGACCATGCGTGAACACAGCGACAAGCCGATCGCTGCCATCAAATATGCTTATGTCGGTGACACACGCTCGAATATGGGGCATTCGCTTTTGATCGTCGGCTGCCTGCTCGGCATGGATGTGCGCATCTGCGGCCCAAGATCACTGTGGCCTTCGGAAGAATATATGAAGATCGCCAAGGATCTGCAGCAGGCCTCGGGCGCGCGCCTGCTGGTTACCGAAGATCCCAAGGAGGCCGTCAAGGACGTCGATTTCATCCACACCGATGTCTGGGTTTCGATGGGCGAGCCGAAGGATGTCTGGCGCGAACGCATCAAGCTGCTCACTCCCTACCAGGTGAACAAGGAGCTGATGAAAGCGACCGGCAATCCGCAGACCAAGTTCATGCATTGCCTGCCCGCATTCCATGACACCGAAACCACGCTCGGCAAGCAGATCGCCGAAGATTACGGCATGGAGAACGGCCTCGAAGTGACCAATGACGTCTTCGAATCCGAGGCCAATGTCGCCTTCGAGCAGGCGGAAAATCGCCTGCACACGATCAAGGCCCTGCTCGTCGCTACTTTGGGAGATTAGAATGCGTGTGGTCATTGCACTCGGCGGCAATGCGCTTCTCCGGCGCGGGGAGCCTATGACTGCCGATACCCAGAGGCGAAATGCGCGCCTCGCGGCCCAGGCGATCGCGCCCCTGGCGGCTGAACATGAACTTGTCATAACCCATGGCAATGGACCACAGGTTGGGCTGCTGGCACTCCAGGGAGCGGCCTATAAACCCGAGGAGGCCTATCCGCTTGATGTTCTCGGTGCCGAGACAGAAGGCATGATCGGTTACATGCTGGAGCAGGAACTCGGCAATCTCCTGCCATTCGAGCAACCCCTGGCGACGCTTCTGACCATGGTGGAGGTCGATGCCGCCGATCCCGGCTTCCAGAACCCCACCAAGTTCGTCGGACCAGTCTATGACAAGGGCGAGGCGGATCGGATCCGCACGGAAAAGGGATGGGTATTCAAACAGGATGGCGAGAAATGGCGTCGCGTCGTGGCCTCGCCGATACCGAAGCGCATCTTCGAGATCCGTCCGGTTCGCTGGCTACTCGAAGAGCGGACGATCGTCATCTGTGCAGGTGGCGGCGGCATACCGACCATGTATGAAAAAGGCGCCGACAGGAAGCTGATCGGTGTCGAAGCCGTCATCGACAAGGATCTCTGCTCGGAGCTCCTGGCGCGGGATCTCAACGCCGACATGCTGATCATGGCAACGGATGCCGACGCCGTCTGCATCGACTGGGGCAAGCCGTCTCAGAAGGCAATCCATCGCGCCCGTCCTGATGATCTCAACCAGTTCTCCTTCCCCGCCGGCTCGATGGGGCCGAAAGTGGACGCCGCCTGCCATTTCGCACGGGCAAACGGCAAGACAGCCGCAATCGGTTCCCTTGCCGACATCGGCGGAATGGTCCGGGGCGAGCGCGGGACACTCATTAATACCGGCTTTGACGGCTTGAGCTGGCACTAATCTCTCTACACAAACACTATCCCGAGACGGCCGGGCGCGATGCTGCAGCTGCTGCCGTCTCCTTGTCTGTCGCTTCGGCCGCGTTTCGTCTTTGCCAGACATAGACAGGAATACCAAGCATCAGCAACACGAGGCCATAGAGCACCGGTTCTGCTCCGGAGCCGTAGAGGGTGAAGATCGCAAAGACAAAGGCGATAAGTTCGATCGCGCTTACTCTTGGCATTCGCCCGAGCGTCGCGCCGGCAACAAGAGTTCCGGCAAGCGAACAGAAGGCATAGGGAACGACGGCGGCCATTGTGCTCAGCCCCACCATCAATCGATAGACGGCGGCAAAGCCTTCTGAGCCAAGTGCCTGAACGAGCACCAGGATCGTTGCGAAAAGAGCTGAAATAACCATGCCCCATGCAGGCACGCCACGCGAGGAGAGCCGGGCAAAAAGCGGCGGAAATAGACCGTCGCGGGCCGCCGCCATCGGAACCTGCCCCATGAGAAGGGTCCAGCCATTGAGCGCACCGATCGAGGACACAAGCACGGCGATCGAGATTGCCAGCTCGCCCGGCCGGCCCCACATAACCCCCGCCGCCTGGGAAAAGGGCGCGACCGAATGGATGAGCTGTTCGCGGGGCAAGAGGCCCATCACCACGACAGTGCCAAGCACGTAAAGCGCGGCGGCGATCGATATCCCAAGTACAGTCGATCGCGGAATGGTCCGCTCCGCATTTTCGACGTCGCCGGCAGGAACTGTCGCCGATTCCAAGCCCAGATAGGCGAACATGGTGAGAGGCGCCAGCGTTGCAAATGACTGCAGCAGCGGCTGGCCGCTCGGGTTGAATTCGGCGAAATGCGATGTGTCGATATATAGAAGGCCGATAATGGCAACGGCGCCGAAGGGGAGCAGCTTGGCATAGGTCGTGACCTGCGCGAAGAGGCCAGCGGCGTGGACGCCGCGAAGATTGACGAGCACGATCGCCCAGATAACGCCGAGCGTCAGCACAGTCGCGGTGAAGCGGTTACTGAGGGCAGGGAAGAGATCGACCATCACGCCGGTAAAGGCAATCGCGATTACGGGCAGCGATGTCCAGATGGAAATCCAATAGCCCCAGGCGATGAGGAAGCCTGCGAAATCGCCGTAACCGAGCCGCGTATAGGCATAGGGACCACCAACGGCGGGCACGAGCCTCGCCAGGCGCGCGAAGGTGAGGCCGAGGCAGATCGCACCGGCACCCATGAGGATCCAGACGATGATCGCAAGGTTGCCGTAGGGTGCAACCGCGGCCGGCGAAAGGTAAAATCCGGACCCAACCATGTTTCCAACAACGATGGCTGTGCAGGCGCCAAGTCCAAGGCTCTTGCCATTCGACGAGGTTGTCATGAAATCCCTCCCGTGAGCCGGCCTCCGGAAGCCGATGGCTCTTCGGACCGCCTTCGAGCCGCGATTGTCGTTGCAAAAACGGGCTCCCGCAATCCGGATCAATGCGTAGTCTGTCGGTCTGGTTTAGCCTTCAACATCAGGGTAAAGCAGCTACTCACAGTGCTGGAGGTGACGTTGATGTTGGGCGAGCAGGGGTTTCTCAGGATCTCGATTGCAGCCACCGTTGTGGTCGCGGTGCTCGGAGTTGTCTTCGGCATTCTGTCCGGCTCATTCTCCATCGCCTTCGACGGCGTCTATTCGCTGGCCGATGCGGCGATGACCGGGCTTGCACTCTGGGTTTCTACCCTGATCATCAAGTCGACGCAGAGCGATGCCCAGTCTGGCAGGATCCGAAACCGCTTCACCATGGGGTTCTGGCATCTAGAGCCGATCGTATTGATGCTCAATGGCTGCCTGCTGATGACGGTCGGTGTCTATGCATTGATCAGCGCGATCATCAGCATTCTGAACGGCGGCCATGAACTACGTTTTGGCATGGCGATCGCCTATTCCGCGGCAACCGTGCTCGTCTGCGCCATCATGGCTGTCCTCGGCATCCGGTTCAACCGCCGCATCAAATCCGATTTCATCTCGCTCGATATCAAGGCCTGGATCATGTCGGGCGGCATCGCGCTTGCACTGCTTATCGCATTTCTCATCGGCATGGCCGTCCAGGCGACACCTGTTGCCTGGGTCGCCAGCTATATGGACCCTGCGGTCCTGATCCTCGTCTGTCTTGTCATGATCCCACTCCCGATCGGCACGATCTGGAAAGCGCTGACCGAAATCCTGCTGATCGCGCCTGTCGATCTGCAAGAGCACGTGGACCGCATCGCATCCGACACGGTACGCCGCCTCGGCTTCGTCTCGCACCGCGCCTATGTCGCCCAGGTCGGCCGCGCCAAGCAGATCGAACTCTACTTCATCGTGCCCGAAGGGCTTCCCGCGAAAACTATCGAGGAGTGGGACGCGCTGCGCGACGAGATCGGCAATGCGATCGGTGATGAAAGCGCCAATCGCTGGCTGACCATTGCCTTCACCGCCGATCACGAATGGGCGGAATAGCCCCGGCACGAGGCTTCCCCCTTCGCCGTGAAATGCTTCCCGTCACGTTGATTGCAATCAACGACGCTGCACTACCCGTCATGTACCATCCTTCAACCTGAGATGCAGACGGCTGCATGGCGGCCGCAGCGTTTGACCCCTCGGTTTCTGGAGGAACGCATGGAATTCCAGACGGCATTTCCTATCGCTGTTATCGACGAGGATTTTGATGGCAAGAGTGCTGCCGGACGCGGTATGCGCGATCTGGCGGCCGCCATCGAGAAGGAAGGATTCCGGATCGTCTCCGGCGTGTCCTATGAAGACGCCCGTCGTCTGGTCCATGTCTTCAACACCGAATCCTGCTGGCTGGTCTCCGTTGATGGCACCGAGGACAAGGCGACACGCTGGCAGGTGCTGGGCGAGGTTCTGGCAGCCAAACGGCAGAGAAACGACCGTCTGCCGATCTTCCTCTTTGGCGACGACACGACCGCGGAAGATGTACCTGCCGCAGTGTTGCGGCACGCCAATGCCTTCTTCCGGCTGTTCGAAGATTCAGCGGAATTCATGGCCCGCGCCATCGCGCAGGCCGCCCGCAACTATCTGGACCGGCTGCCGCCGCCGATGTTCAAGGCGCTGATGGATTATACGCTGGAGGGTGCCTATTCCTGGCACACACCGGGCCATGGCGGCGGCGTCGCCTTCCGCAAGAGCCCCGTCGGTCAGCTCTTCTATACGTTCTTCGGCGAAAACACGCTGCGATCGGATATTTCGGTATCGGTCGGCAGCGTCGGTTCGCTTCTCGATCATGTCGGGCCGATCGCCGAGGGCGAGCGCAATGCGGCGCGCATCTTCGGCACGGATGAGACCCTTTTCGTCGTCGGCGGCACGTCGACCGCCAACAAGATCGTCTGGCACGGCATGGTCGGGCGCGGCGATCTCGTGCTCTGCGACCGAAACTGCCACAAGTCGATCCTGCACTCGCTCATCATGACGGGCGCGACACCCATCTATCTGACGCCGTCCCGCAATGGGCTCGGCATTATCGGTCCGATCTCGAAGGACCAGTTCACCCCTGAATCGATCGCCGGCAAGATTGCTGCCAGTCCCTTTGCCGGGCAAACCAGCGGCAAGGTCCGGCTGATGGTCATCACTAATTCGACCTATGACGGGCTCTGCTACAATGTCGATGCCATCAAGGCGTCGCTGGGGGATGCGGTCGAAGTGCTGCATTTCGACGAAGCCTGGTATGCCTATGCGAATTTCCACGAATTCTACGATGGCTTCCACGGCATCTCGTCGAACCAGCCCGCCCGATCGCAGAACGCCATCACCTTCGCCACGCACTCGACGCACAAGCTGCTGGCCGCCCTGTCGCAGGCATCGATGATCCACATCCAGCATGCCGAGAACAAGCGTCTCGACATCACCCGCTTCAACGAAGCCTTCATGATGCACACATCGACCTCGCCGCAATATGGCATCATCGCCTCCTGCGATGTCGCCGCCGCGATGATGGAGCAGCCGGCTGGCCGCGCGCTGGTGCAGGAGACGATCGACGAGGCGATCAGCTTCCGCCGGGCGATGAATGCCGTCAGGAAACAGACGGACGGAAGCTGGTGGTTCGATGTCTGGGAGCCGACGGTTGCCGAACAGACGCCGAGTGACACCCATGCCGACTGGGTCCTGAAGCCCGATGATGCCTGGCATGGTTTTACCGGCCTTGCCGAAAATCATGTCATGGTCGATCCGATCAAGGTCACCATCCTGTCGCCGGGCCTCTCGGCAAGCGGCGTGATGGACGAGCACGGGATCCCGGCGGCCGTCATCACCAAGTTCCTGTCGTCGCGGCGCATCGAGATCGAAAAGACCGGTCTCTATTCTTTCCTCGTACTTTTCTCGATGGGCATCACCCGCGGCAAATGGAGCACGCTCGTCACCGAACTCCTCAATTTCAAGGATCTCTATGACGCCAATGCGCCGCTGACCCGGGCGCTGCCGGCGCTCGCCGCAGCCCATCCGGAAGCCTATGCCGGCATGGGACTGAAAGATCTCTGCGAGCAGATCCACGCAATCTATCGCAAGGACGATGTGCCGAAGGCGCAGCGCGAGATGTACACGGTCCTGCCGGAAATGGCCCTGCGGCCCGCCGATGCCTACGACCGGCTGGTCAAGGGCAAGATCGAGAGCGTCGAGATCGACAATCTCATGAACCGCATCCTCGCGGTGATGATCGTTCCCTATCCACCGGGAATTCCCTTGATAATGCCGGGCGAGCGGATCACCCAGTCGACCAAGTCGATCCAGGATTACCTGCTTTACGCCCGTGACTTCGACAGCAAGTTCCCAGGTTTCGAAACCGATATTCACGGCCTTCGCTTCGCGCCCGGTGATGGCGGACGTCGCTACCTTGTCGATTGCATTGCAGGGGAGGGCCAGGAATGATCCCGCGTGATGTGAAGTCTCCGACGGTCGCCATACCCTTCCACAAGATGCTGAAGATCGTGGCGATCATCGACCGCGACAATTTTCAGGCACAGGCGCTGGTATCGCAGATCACCGCTGACGGATTCGAGGTGGAGTTGCGCGACGATTATTCCGCCGATGTCTCCGAGGATGCTGATGTCGGCGCCTATATCGGCTCGGTCGAGGGCGGCAAGCTGCCGGCGGCGCGCAGCTTCCTTCGTTCCGTCAGGGAGATCGGTTTTCGCACGCCGATCTGGGCTATGGCCGATACGCTGACGATTGCCGACATGGATGTCGTGGAAATGGCCGGTGAGGTGGATGGTTTCGTCTATCTCGGCCAGCAGACACCGACCTTCTATGCCAAGCAGATCGTCTCCAGCGCGGTCAATTACGGCAAGTCGCTGCTGCCGCCCTTCTTCGGCGGCATGATGGCCTATGACGGCGAGGCCAATATCGCCTTCGATTGCCCGGGGCATCAGGGCGGCCAGTTCTATCGGAAATCGCCGGCTGGGCAGCTTTTCTTCAAATATTTCGGCGAGAGCATTTTTCGAAACGACCTCTGCAACGCCGATGTCGATCTCGGCGACCTGCTGATCCATGAAGGCCCCGCCGTCGAAGCCCAGAAACAGGCAGCGCGCATCTTCGGCGCGGATCGCACCTACTTCATCCTCAACGGCACGAGCACCTCCAACAAGGTGGTGGCCAATGCCGTATTGCGCAGCGGCGATCTTGTGCTCTTCGACCGCAACAATCACAAGTCCCTGCATCAGGGCGCTCTCGTGCAAGCCGGCGCTATTCCGATCTATCTGCCGACCGCCCGCAATTCCTTCGGCATGATCGGTGCTGTCGATTGGGCGGCCTGGGACGAGGGCTGGCTGCGGCAGAAGATCGAGGAGCACCCGCTGGTCACCGACAAGAGCCGGGCGAAGGGTGAGAGGCCTTTCCGTCTCGCCTGTATCCAGCTCGCGACCTATGACGGCACGATCTACAATGTGCAGCAGGTCATGGAGAAGATCGGCCATCTCTGCGATTACGTGCTCTGGGACGAAGCCTGGATTGGCTATAACGCCTTTCATCCGCTCTTTGATGGCCATAGCCCGATGCGCCTCAAGGACCTCGGTGCCGACATGCCGGGTCTGTTTTCCACCCAGTCCGTCCACAAGCAGGGCGCAGGCTTCTCGCAGGCGTCACAGATCCACAAGCGGGACGAACATATCAGCGGCCAGCGCCGCTTCGTCGAACACAAGCGCTTCAATGAATCGCTGCTGATGCATGTTTCGACCTCACCCTTCTATCCGCTTTTCGCCTCGCTCGATGTCAACGCCAAGGTCCATGAGGGCAAGGCCGGCGAGATGCTGTGGGACCGCTGCATCGAACTCGGCATCGAGGTGCGCAAGAAGCTGCGCGGCTTCGTCAACCACTACGAGAGCAAGGCGGCAAGCCCCGAAGAACAATGGTTTTTCGATCCTTTCGTCCCGGACAAGGTCTCGGTTTCAGGCTCGAAGCACACCGGCGACATCGCCGATACCAGATGGGAAGATATCCCGACCGATGTGCTCAAACGCGAGCAGCAATGCTGGCGGTTCGATCCGCAGGCGAAGTGGCATGGTTATTCGGGCTATGCGCCGGGCTATACCATGGTCGATCCGAACAAGCTCGCAATACTCACGCCTGGTATTGACCGGAAGACCGGCGAATATCGCGAATTCGGCATCCCGGCGACTGTCGTTGCCAATTATCTGCGCGAGCAGAGGGTGGTGCCGGAAAAATGCGATCTGAACAGCCTGCTCTTCCTGCTGACGCCTGCCGAAGACGAAAGCAAGCTGAACACGCTGGTCGCCAAGCTCGTCAAGTTCAAGAACCTCTGGGACCGCGACGCGCCGCTGCAGGAGGTGCTGCCGACCGTGTACGCGGCCAATCGCGAGCGCTATGCCGGCTATACCGTTCGCCAGGTTTGCCGGGAGATGCATTCCTTCTACCGCGAGGCCGGCGTCAAGGAACTGCAGCGTCTGTGCTTCCGTTCCGAGAGCTTCCCGGAGCCCGCAATTGCGCCCAAGCAAGCCTATGAAGCGCTGGTCGCCAACAATGTCGATTACGTACCGCTGACGGAAGCCGCCGGCCGGATCTCCGCGACGCTGGCGCTGATCTATCCGCCCGGTATCGGCGTGATCGTGCCCGGCGAGCGCTGGGACGATCGGGCGCGGCCGATGCGCGACTATTTCCTGGCCTTCGAGGAATCCTTCAATCGCTTCCCGGGCTTCAACTACGAGGTCCAGGGCGTGTTCCAGGAGCGGATCGATGGGCGGATCAAATTCCACACATATGTCGTGCGCGAGTAGCGGGTAGGGAGGATTTCGTCATGACCGATAACACGATGCATCTCGCGGCCGAGACCACGGCCAAGAAGAAGATGAACCTTGTGCAGCTCACCTTCATCGTCGCCGTCAACATGATGGGCTCGGGCATCATCATGCTTCCCGCCAACATGGCCCAGGTCGGTGCGATCTCGCTGCTATCCTGGCTCGTGACCGCCGTCGGCTCGATGGCGATCGCCTATGGCTTTGCCCAGGCCGGGCTGTTCAACCAGCGCCCCGGCGGCATGTCCGCCTATGCGGAAGATGCCTATGGGAAGGACGGCTATTTCATGGTGTTCTTCCTGTATTTCCTGTCGCTTGCCGTCGGCAACGTGGCGATCGGCATTTCGGCTGTTGGTTATCTCGCCGGCTTCTTTCCGGCTCTGACCTCGACCCCCATCATGACCTGCCTGGCGCTGATCGTCCTTCTGTGGCTGACCACGGCCGCCAATTTCGGCGGACCGCGCATCACCGGCCGCATCGGGTCGATCACGGTCTGGGGCGTCATCCTTCCCGTCGGATTGCTGTCGATCATCGGCTGGCTGTGGTTCGGCTCCAGCACGTTCGCGGCCGCCTGGAACCCGAAAGGACTATCGCTTGCGCAAGGGATGGGATCGAGCATCTCGTTGACCCTCTGGGCCTTCCTCGGCATGGAATCAGCCGCACAGAATTCCGATGCCGTCGAAAATCCCAAGCGCGATGTGCCGCTCGCCTGCATGTTCGGGACGCTCGGTGCAGCCGTCATCTACATCCTGTCGACGACGGTCATTCAGGGCATCGTGCCGAATGCGGATCTCGCGACCTCCACCGGGCCGTTCGCGCTCGCCTATGCCACCATGTTCAACCCGACTGTTGGTTCGATCATCATGGCGCTTGCGGTGCTCGCCTGCCTCGGTTCGCTGCTCGGCTGGCAGTTCACGATTGCCCAGACGGCGAAGACCGCCGCCGACGAGCGGATGTTCCCGTCCATTTTCTCGCGGGTCAACGAGATGGGTGCACCGGTGCGGGGGATGATCATTCTCGGCATCGTGCAGACCTGCCTTGCCCTGATGACCATATCGCCGACGCTGAGCGAACAGTTCTCCGCACTGGTCAATCTCGCTGTCGTCACCAATGTGCTGCCTTACATCATCTCGCTGTCTGCGCTGTTCGTCATGATGAAGGCCGCCCGCGTGCCGCCGGCGAAATACAAGCTGAATGCCACGATCGCGCTTATCGGCATGGCCTATAGCGTCTTCGCCATCTACGCCTCCGGCAAGGATGCAGTGCTCGGCGGCATGATCGTCACAGGCATCGGTTTCATCATCTACGGCCTGATCGCCCCGCGCTTTTCCGGCGGCGTGAACCGGGCTCCGGCCGAATAACAGAGGGAGGACCAATCATGTCAAAGAGAAATGGTCGCCGGGCGGTGATCGCCGCCTCCGTCCTCGCTACAATGGCGGCATCGGCGCTCATCGCGCCCGCGCAAGCCCAGACGCTCGATCGCGTCAAGACGAGCACCGCGCTCAAGCTCGGCTACGATCCGGATGCCAGGCCCTTTTCCTTCAATTCGGAGCAGGGCAGGCCGGATGGTTATGCCGTCGCTCTTTGCAACAAGATTGCCGACAGTCTAAGAGCACAGCTGAACCTGTCGAAGCTCGATGTCGAATGGGTTCCCCTGTCCGGCGATGCCAAGACCACGGCGATCGAGAGCGGTGCAGCCGATCTTGTCTGCGGTGCGGAGCCGGTGACCTTGACGCGCCGCAAACTTGTCTCGTTCTCGATCCCGATCTTCCCGAGCGGCACCGGCGCATTGCTCAGCACCAGTTCTCCGCTGGCGCTCCGGGAGGTGTTGCAATATGGCGAACCGACAAGCCGACCCGTCTGGCGCGGTTCGCCGGCCCGCACGATCCTGGAACACAAGACATTCTCTTCGATCGCCGGCACGACGAGTGAAAGCTGGTTGACCGACAGGATCAAGACCTTCCAGCTCGCGGCGACCGCAACGCCCGTCAACAACTATCAGCAGGGTATCGAACGTGTGCTGGACGGCAGTTCGGCGGTGCTCTTCGGTGATATGCCGGTCCTCATGGATGCTGCCGCCCGCAGCGACAATTCCGGCAATCTCATCGTCCTGCAGCGCCATTTCACCTACGAGCCGCTCGGTCTCGAACTGGCACGCGGCGACGAGGACTTCCGTCTCGCTGTCGATCGTGCCTTGAGCCAGACCTATGCGGCGCAGGATTTCCGAACCTTCTTCACCACCTGGTTCGGGCCACCGGATGAAGCAACGGTGACATTCTTCCAGCAGACGGCGCTGCCAGAATAACACCGCGATCGGTGGGAAATACGGCCGTCGAAAATGAAGGCGGCACGCTCCGGAGCAGGTCCGTCGACCTGCAACCCGTCTGCATGCCGCAGCAAGAAATATGGATGCAGCGAAACGGATGGGAGTGGTGGGGTGAGCCTCCTTTGGAAAGAAATTCGTCACAACCCGATGCTGTGGCTGCTCGTCGCAGTGCCGGTCGTCTTTGTCGCTGCGAGCGTTGCCCCCGAGGCGCACACGCTGCTGTTCATCCTCTCTGTGTTTGCGGTGATACCGCTCGCGGGTCTCCTCAGTCACGCGACTGAATCCGTAGCGGCAAAGACGGGCGATGCTGCCGGCGGGTTGCTCAACGCGACGCTTGGAAACCTGACGGAGCTCGTCATAGCGCTGACTGCCCTTCGCGCCGGGCAATACACGCTCGTAAAATCATCCGTCGCCGGTGCGATCGTCACGAACACCCTATTCATGCTGGGAGCGTCGTTTCTGCTCGGTGGCCTCAAACATCACACGCAGGAGTTCAACCGCGCCAATGCCCGCCTCCAGGCGGGCTTGCTCTTCCTCGCCACGATCGGTCTGCTGATGCCATCGGCAGTTGCTTCCATGGATTCTGCATCAGCGACGGCCGTCATCCACAAGCTCAGCTTCGGCCTGGCGATCCTGCTTATTGTCGGATACGCGCTGGGCCTGCTGTTCACGCTCAAAACACATCGCGACGCTTTCGCCGCAGCCGAGCAAGCCCATGACGCCGAAGAGCCGCCGTGGCCGATCGGCATGGCCCTGGCCACGCTTGCTGGTGTCACAGTGCTGGTCGCGCTCGTCAGCGAGATCTTCGTCGAGTCGGTGCAAGAGGCCGCCAAGGTTTTCGGGATGACGCAAGCCTTTGTCGGCTTCATCGTCGTTGCGCTGGTCGGCGGTGCTGCCGAAATGGCTTCGGCCTTTTCCGGTGCGCGCAAGAATCGGCTCGACCTGAGTGTGGGCATTGCACTTGGAAGCGCGTCGCAGATCGCGCTCTTCGTCGCGCCCGTGCTGGTCCTCTTGAGCTATTTGATCGGTCCGACACCGATGGATCTGCAATTTGCGCCCGGCGTCGTGGTCATGGTTTTCTTGGCCACGATCACGGCAATGTTCGTCACCAATAGCGGGCGTTCGGCATGGTTCATCGGCATGCTGGTGCTGATGGTCTACATGATCTTTGCCATGACGCTTTATGTTCTGCCCGATCAGACATCGTGATGCGGGCCGGCGGAGGCAAATATGCCAATGAAACCTGGTCGTGAATTGACCCATCGACAAATGCGGCGTCTGTTCTTCACCACACTGGTAAGGCAGCTTCGCGTGATCTGGCCAATCGTATCAGGGGTGGTCCTTGTGATGATCGGATGCGGGCTTGCAATCTGGCGCATCGAAGACTGGCGCCTCGATGAGGCTCTCTATTTCACGTTCGTGACGGGCCTGACCATCGGCTACGGCGATTTTACTCCCAAACATGTTTCGGCGCGGATATTGTCGTTGGTCATCGGCTTCGCAGGAATTGTGCTGACCGGCATTGTCGCCGCAGTCACTGTAAAGGCCTTGAACGCTGACGATTGGGAGCCCTGATGCCCTCTTCGTTTACGCCGCACTGTGCAGAGCGCAATTCGTTCTCTTGTAATGTGATCCAACGGAACCATTCTTACGAATAAATTTTCGGTAACCAATCGGGAACGGCCGGCGTTCCCCTGAGTTCGTACGATTTGCGGGGGTGCGCAAATATACGGAGCTGCCTTATGAGCCGAGAGCGTGGACGAAGGAAATTGATGCTCCGACTGCCTGATATTCGTCATCGTCTTTCTGGCATCGCCAGCGAGACACTTGGTGAAATGTTTGAAGCCTACGATCTTGCCGTCGATGCACTGGATCGGTTCCGCAATCAGCGCCCGCGTGAAGACAGGCTGATTACGGAATATGAGCAGCTCTGCCTTGAAATAGAGCAGGAGGTTCTCGTCTACTGCACCGACCGCTGAACCTGCCCGTCGAAGCCGGCAGCGAGTTCATGCTCGGATCCGGTTGACGCTGCCGCTGGCCAGGCCCAGGCTCGCAGCAATTCGTAAAAGACGCTGAGAACTACGGGCCCCAGGAACAACCCGAGAAGCCCGTGTGATAGCGTACCGCCGATGACCCCGATCAGGATCACGAGCATCGGGGTCGAGAGACCGCGCGACATCAATATGGGCTTCAGGACATTGTCGACCACCGTGATCGGTATCGCCAGGCAGGTAAAGATAAGTGCGGTGCCATAGGACCAGGAAAACCAGGCCCAAACGATCATGGGCAGAAGCACCAGCCCAGGACCCAATTGCATCACGCAGAGCATGAAGACGGCAAAGGTCAGCGCACCGCGTGCGGGGATGTCGAAAAAGGCAAAGCACAAACCGCAAAGCAGCGTCTGCAGGAAGGCGACGCCAATGACGCCGCGCGAAACATTCCGCACCGTACTTCCGGCAAGCCGGGCAAAGCCGACGCCTTTTTCGCCGCCGATCCGGTTTGCCAGCAGCTGCACTGCCGCAGCAAGTGGCGTGGCCCGCGTCAGAAACAGGCCGGAAAGCAGGATCGAGGCAACGAAACTCAAGACACCGCCGCCGACCGAAGCGAGCTTTGCCACGATGACGCCCATCACTTCGCGGATAGGTGCTTGAAACTTGATGACGGTAGAAGCCAGGTCGCCGGCAATCTGGTTCCATGTATTATAGATGCGCTCGCCGATGACGGGCCATTCCTTGATGGCAGCCGGGGCGGCAGGCAAGGTGAAGTCTTCAGTCCGCAACTTGCCGATCAACGCCTGCACAGTGTCGGCGAAATTGACGGCGACGAGGGCAAGCGGGGCAATGATCAGGACGAGGCAACTGACGACGATGACGATCGACGCGATTACCGGCCTGTTGCCGATCAGCCGCGAGAGAGCATCGAACATCGGAAACAGCGCCACCGCAAGGATAGCCGACCAGATGACGATCAGCGCGAAGGGAGCGATAAGCTCCAGTGTCCAATAGGCAAAAAGCCCTATAATGCCCAAGCGAACGAGATCGCTGACGCGCGCCTCGATCGAAAATTGCCCCGCACCGCTCGGTTGCGGGGCCGTATCATTGACCTGCTCCATGGCTGCATCCATCCCCGGCATGTAGAGCCGGACCCATCGTCATGACGTTGTGTCGGGCACTACATGCCGGATTGCGCGATCCTCGACATAGGCCGACGGGCGCTTTTGGCGCTTCCCAAGATCCGGCGCCTCGAATTTCACACGCTCATAAGGGATCGATTGCAGAATGTGCGAGATGCAGTTGACCCGCGCCCGCTTCTTGTCATCCGAAGGCACGATCCACCACGGCGCGTGATTGCTGTCGGTCATCCGCAGCATCTCGTCATAGACGCGCGTATAGTCCCACCAGCGTTGGTAGGATTCGACATCCATTGGGCTAAGTTTCCATTGCCGCAGAGGATCGTCGATCCGGCGTCTGAAACGCCGTTCCTGCTCTTCTTCGCTGACCGTCAGGAAATATTTGAGCAGGATGACGCCGCTTTCGACGATGGCGGCCTCGAACCGCGGTGCGAGCTCAAGGAAGCGCTGTGCCTTCTTGTCGCTGGCGAAGCCCATGACCCGATCGACTCCGGCACGGTTATACCAGCTGCGATCGAAGATCACGATTTCGCCGGCGGCCGGCAGATGGGCGATGTAGCGCTGCATGTAGATCTGCGATTTCTCGCGGTCGGTCGGCGCGGGCAGGGCGATCACCCGGAAGACGCGCGGGCTGACCCTTTCCGTTATGCGCTTGATCATCCCGCCCTTGCCGGCAGCATCACGTCCTTCGAAGACGATGACGATCCGTGCGCCGGATTTTTTGACCCAGGCTTGCAGATGGGCCAATTCCACCTGCAGGCGGCTGATCTCCTTCTCGTAATCCCATGACTTCTTTTTCTTCTTGCCCTTGCCGGTGCGGGGCTCCTCGCCATCGGCGAGTTGCGGCTCGTAATTCTCGTCCATGTCTCTCCCTCCTTCTGTCATCACGGGGCAGCGCTTGCCGTTGCGGCATTGCCGATCTGGTCGATATCGCCGATCAGCGTTCGCAGCGCCTCTTCTCTGCCATTGAAAATATTCTCGGCGCCGACTGTCTTGATGATCCCGGCCCGCTCGAGAATGGCGCGGCTTTCATCGCTGAGATCGGCGAACGCAAAGATGATGTTTCGCTTCACAAGCAATTCCGCCACGGCCTCGAGTGCGGTGGCGCCGGTGCTGTCGATTTGCGTGATGGCGCTGGCATCGAGCACCAGGCATTTGGTGTCGGCGGGAAGTTCCTTTGCGACCGACATCAGCCGGATGCGCACATAGTCGGCGTTGTAAAACAGGATACTGCCCTGAACTGCGAAGACGGCGGCGCCCGGAACGGGGCGTGCCTCCGGGTAGCGCTGAAGGTCAAAGAAGCCATGCCGACCTTCGATGCGGCCAAGCAGGCCGTCGCGCGGAAACATGGTCTGGCGCAGCAGATAGACGAAGGTCGCGCCGACGGCGACGATCACGCCGTTGAGGACGCCGAAACTGATGGCTCCCCACATGGCGATCAGCGCAAAGACGAACTCCATGCGGCTGATGCGCCAGATTTTCTTGAGCTCGCGAATATCGATCAGGCTGATGGCCGCCGCCACGAGAATGGCCGCAAGTGCAGGGATCGGGAGAATCCGCAACGCGCCATGCAGGAAAACCAGTGCGGCGACCAGCGTCGCCGCCGAAACGAGCCCGGCGAGCTGCGAAACGCCGCCCGTCGACAGGTTTATGGCGGTACGGGAATCCGATGCGCTGATCGGAAACGAGCCGAAAAGGCCCGGGGCGATATTGGCAGCACCAAGCCCGATCAGCTCCTGATTGGCATCGACCTCTTCGCCGGTCCGCGATCCAAAGCTGCGTGCCGTCACGATACCGGCGCCGAAGCTGACGAGGAAGATCGTGACCGAGCCGATCATGAGTTTGTCGAGAGGCATCTGATAGAAAGCCGGCAGGGAAAAACTCGGCAACCCGCTTGGCAGGTCGCCAACGACGGCAATACCCCGACCACGAAAATCGAAGAGCGCCGAAAGGATAACTGAGATAACGACGACCAGGACGGGACCGGGGATTTTCAGATTGAAGCCACGGACGGTCCAGAGCAACGCGAACATGGCAGTGCCGAGGATAAGCGAAGGCCAGTGAATCAGACTGCTCTTGGCAAAGATCTCGACAAGCGGCGAGACCAACCCGTCGGATTCGATTTTTACGCCTGTAAACCGACCGATCTGTCCGATCAGGATGGAGAGAGAGACGCCGGCAAAGAACCCGACCAGGATGGGGCGGGACAGAAAGCTCGCGAGAACGCCGAGCCGCAGCAATTTTGCTGCTAAGCAGCAAATGCCGACCCCCAGCGCAAGCGCCGAAGCGACCGCAACCCGATCGACATCGCCTCCCGCCGGTGCGGCAGCAATGATGGTGCCCATCGCCGCTGCCAGCACGGTCATCGTCGCAGCATCGGGCCCGACGATCAGGAGCCGGGAAGGCCCGAAAATCGCATAGGCGACCGGCGCGACAATACTGGCATAGATGCCTGTCTCCGGCGGCAATCCCGCGATGGCGGGATAGGCGATAGCGCTCGGCAGACCGACGGCGGCGATCGACAGCCCGGCCGGGATATCACTCCGGAACCAGGCCTTGTTGAAACCGGCCAGGCCCCGCAACATAGGAAGACTGCCTATCAATTCCGGCTCCTTATCCTGTCGCCGTTACTCCCGCGGTGCCTTGCTTTTGCTTGCACCGCCGGGTCGGCGCCACCCTTTGCTTCAATGTTCGAGGAACACGTAGTTCATCCAGCTGCTCATGCGCAGCAGCACCTTGCGGAGGAGGGCGACGTGATGCCAATAATGTGTGTAGACCGCGACCTCAGCGACAACGCCGCCGGGCAGTTGATACTGATCGGTGTTCTCGAGCAGCTCGATGCGGGCCAAGGTCTGACCGGGCGATGTTCGTTCGGGCGATTGCGGGTCGATCAGCGCACCGCTCGGTTGCAATTGGCCCTGGGCCATCACATCGATGACCTCCGCCACCCGTGCCTTGAATATTTTGCCGGGCACAGCCTTGAAGGAGACCTCGGCATCATCACCGACGCGGACACGTTGCAGCGAGTTCTGGATGAAGGCTGCCGCCAGCATGCGGTCCTCACTGTTGATAAAGACCATGACCGGGCGTAGGGGCAGGGGATTGGCCATCATGCCTGGGCGCAGGAAGACCTGCGTAACATACCCGTCAGACGGCGCCCGTACGGTCGTCTGGTCGAGTTCGTATTCGGCGTTGTTCAGCTCGGCCTGCAGCCTCGCGACCGTCGGGTTCGTGCCGTTGATCTCGGATTCATAAGCAAGCTTTGCTTGTGTCGCTTGCGCACGTGCCGTATCGACCGCTGCCTCCGCGGTAAGATAGATGCCGCGCCGGTTCTCGACCTCGAGTTCAGAATAGACGGCGCCTCGGCCACTCGATTTCGAATTCTCGTTCGACGCCTGGAACTTTTCAAAGGCCTGCAAGGATCTGTCCCGCGAGGCTTCGGCCCCCGTGACTGCCGCATTGGCGGCGTCGAGAGCGGCTTTCAGTTGCAGGACGGATTGCTTGGCTTCAGCAAGCGCTGCCGTCTTTTGGTCGACTGCAAACTGATATGGCCGGGGGTCGATGCGGAAAAGGATGTCGCCTTTCTTTAGCGGCGCGTTCGCAGTGACCGGAACGTCGACGACCTGGCCTCCGACGACGGGGATGACCGGAGCCGACGTGAAATAGATGCGCCCATCGCTCGAATAGGGATGATTGTAGCTCATCAGAAGCACAAGGCCCGAGATGATGAATATCCCGCCAAGGACGGCGGTTGCGAGTGACCACTGATTTACCGGGATCCTGAATAGCTTGAAGATCGTCCAGCAGATCGCGGCATAAGTCAGGATGAGGAGTAGTTCCATCAGGCGGTCTCCCTCTCCGGCGTATGCGCTTCGAGGTCGGCAATCCGGGCATGAAGACGGGCAATTTCTGCATTCGCTTCTGCTTCCGCCGACAGCTTTCCATCCGTGCGAATGCCCCAACCGCGATCCTCGCGGTAGAGGGTGGCCCAGATGAACAGGAACGGCCAGATTGCATGGAGGGTGAAGAGGCTGACCCATCCGGCAACATGGATGGCGTCCTGATGCGGATGATTGCGCGCTTTGGCCATGAGGTGAGGAATGTCGTGGATTGCGATCACCGCGTAGAAAAGGGTGACGAAGACAAAGACAAGGACGCCCAAGGCAAAATAGTCGAGAAACACGGTCGCTCCCTTCGGGCTGGCCTTGCCGAGCCGTTTGATCGCTGTCGAGGGCAGAATATTAGGCCTGTTTTCATGCTGAGGCCCGTAGCATCGCGTAAGCTCTATTGAAGCGTTGGAAACTCTGCCGTTTGTGGGGACCATCTCCACGTGAGAGCAAAAGGGCGGGATCAGAGCAACAGCGGTCATGCCGGCATTGCCACTCGGGACTGCCGCGGTTTTTCAAAAGCCGGCTAACGTAGGATCGTGTATTTTACGTCTGCTGCCGATCGCCCTGTTATATAGTTTCCTCATCTGCTTAGCGCAGTTTGATGGCGGGGGCGGGGATGGTGTCGGGAGAACAAGGTTCGACATATTTGTCCGCCCTCGAGACGGCTGAGACTTATTTTCCCGACCAGAAGCGGCTGGTGCAGCGACTTTTCTATATCAATGAGCCATTTCACAGCATGTGTGAGGATCTCACCGCTGCGGCGCAGGCTCTAGCGCATGTCGAGAGGCTACCGGAGGCTGTTCGGGAGGCGCGGCGACTGGAATATGCGGGTCTCGTCGATGCCCTGTTGAAAGAGATGGGGGAGGCGATCGCCCAATCGAAAATCGTAATGCTCAGGCGGTCCCCGCAGACCGGCCCGAAATTTCCGTAAGCGTATCTGTCATTCAATTGTCCAAGGGAGGTACGTGCGTGATGAAAGCATTGTCCCACAAACTGCTTGGTGGGTTATCGGCGTTGGCAATCATTGCGCTGCAGCCGACGTTACCGGCACGAGCCCAGACGCAAGCCCCGGCCCCTGCTGCGGCGGCGCCTGCGCAGGCTGCTCCCGAGCAACCGGCGGCTACGCTTCTGTCGGAGGACGAGCTCGAAGTGCTTGTGGCGCGGATCGCTCTCTATCCGGATGAACTGGTCGCAGCAATTTCCGCCGCCTCACTCTTTCCTCTCCAGATCATCGAGGCGCAGCGCTTCCTGGAAGCAAAAAAGAAGAATTCCGATCTCAAGCCCAAGAGTGATTGGGACGGCAGCGTCGTTTCCCTGCTCAATTACCCTGACGTCGTCAAGATGATGAGCGAGGATCTCGACTGGACCCAATCGCTCGCCGATGCGCTCACCAATCAGCAGAAGGACGTCCTGATTGCCATCCAGCAGCTTCGCGATGAGGCGGTTGAAAAGAACATCATCAAGACGGATGACAAGGTGACGGTCGTAACCGAAAACGACAATATCATCATCCGGCCGACGGATCCGGAAAAGATCTATATCCCGCAATATCCGCCGGAAATGCTCTACGAACCGGGTTATACCTCGGCGCCGATCTCCTATTATCCCAATTATTACGACAACTATTATTACCCTGGGGCCGCGTTCTTTGCTGGCGCCGTGACCGGCCTCGCCTGGGCGGCTGTCGTCAACTGGGATGACTGGGGTGTCTGGGGCGGCCGCTGGGGTGGCGATATCGATATCGACTGTAACAACTGCCTGAACGACCGCAACTTCAATGGAAAGCTCAAGTGGAATGATGTCGACTGGAGCAACGTCGACCGCAGCAAATTGAGCATCGGCAAGGACCAGCTTTCGAAGCTGGACCGTTCGGCGATCAAGTCCGGCCTGCAGGCTGACAATCGCAACCAGCTGCGCAACAGGGCAAACGATATTCAGGCTGCCCAGAGGCCCGGTAATCGCGCCAATTCAGTGCGTGCGGACGATATCCGCAAGAGCACGGCACAGGGCCTGAAGGATCGCCCAGCGGCAGGAAACCGGCCATCGGCAGGGGATCGCCCATCAGCAGGAAATCGACCAACCGCAGGAAATCGGCCTGCAGCTGGCCGGCCGGAGGCACGTCCTCAGAAGGCGGCCAATCGCCCGTCCAAACCCGCGCAGAGATCCGCCAACAGGCCCAATAAACCGCAGATGGCCGCCAGGCCCGACAATCGGGGGCGTCAACCGAGCGCACTTGGGAATGTCCAGTCCGGCCGGCGCGAAGCTGTCGCCTCGAAACGAGGATCGCAGAGCATGGGCGCCCATCGTCAGTCCGCTCGCCCCGCACAGCATCGGCCTCGCCCGCAGGGCGGCGGCGGGCGTGGCGGTGGTGGTGGCGGCAGACGGCGGTGAGACCTTTTTTCAGCTCAGGGAGTTACATCATGAGACGCCAATCGACCGTAATTCCGCTCATGTTCGCGGCGGCGCTTTGCGCAATGCCGGCTGCGCCGGCGCTTTCGCAAGTACAGACAGATCTCGCCGGATATGTGGCGGCAACCCCCTCACCGAAATTCGACACGCCGGAGCTTGCGCTCGACAAACTGAAATCGGTGCTCGGTTCCGGCAATATCGAAGATCTCGCAGCTCTGCTTGGCCTAAAGGCGGACAAGCTGCGTTCCAGCAACGAGGCGGTGATCGCTTACGGATTGATCCGCGAGGGCGCGGAACGGCAGGCGATCCTGCGGGATTTCGACGGCAAAAAGATTGTTGCGATCGGCGATCGGCTCTGGCCGCTGCCGTTTCCGGTGACCGAAGACAAGGACGGCAAATGGTCCTTTGACACCGAACGCGGCCTCGAAGAGATTACCAATCGTCGTATCGGTGAAAACGAACTCGCCACCATCGACACGATGCACGAATATGTCGCGGCCCAATACCAATATGCATCCGAGGACCGCGATGGCGATGGCATTTATGAATTCGCGAAGAAATTGATCAGCAGTCCCGGCAAGCTTGACGGCCTGTACTGGGATCCGAACGTCTATCCCGAGGAAAGTCCGGCAAGCGCGCTCGTCGAGACCGCCGCTTTCGGTGCCGCCAAGCGCGGGGAGGGCTATTTCGGCTATCGCTACCGCATTCTGACGTCTCAGGGTGACAACGTGCTCGGGGGCAAGCAAAGCTACATCATCAACGGTTATATGACCGGCGGCTTTGCACTGATTGCCTGGCCGGTCAAATACAGGGTCACGGGCGTGCAGACATTCGTGATCAATGGCGCCAACATCATCTACCAGCGTGATCTGGGCCCCAAAACGGAAGAGCGCGCAGCAGCGATCAAGGATTTCAACCCGGACGCAAGCTGGACCGTGGTAAGCGAATAGAAGTTCAGCCGGCGGCGTTCGACGCTGCCGGCGAAAAGCGCAAGGCAGCTGCCATGGCGCGGTTGGAGTATCGCTTCCTGCCCGTGACCTCGCGACCCAGCCATTGCGGCAGGTTCGGTTGCTCATCCTCGCTCGCCATTTCGATCTCGGCGAGCGTCAGTCCCTCATAGGCGCCGGCAAAGACATCCACATCCCAGCTCTTGCCATCATGGAGAACACGGTAGCGGGTCTTTTCGATGACGCGGCCTCCCGCATGGAGCAGGAGATCCCGGGCCTCATCGACCGGAATCTCATACTCATATTCCTCTCGGGCAAGGCCCGGCGTTCGAAATTTGATCGTTAGACGTGCAGAGCAGCCATCGATCAGGCGGACACGGACAGGGTTTTGATCGCGCCGGCAAAGGTAGGCCTGCTGCAGCAGATGCGGGGCGCCGGCGCAAGCGCGCCAGCTATCGTTGCGGACCAGGAACTTTCGCTCGATCTCGGTCGCTTTCAATCCGATATTCCTTCGCTCATGCCTGCTGTTACGGGTCAGTCGAGAGGCGGTTCCCAAGTGAGAAAGAAACCCACATCTCCGGGCATGCCGTCGGGAAAATTGATGATCATCGCCTTGAGGCCATAACCCTGCGGCTTGGCGACCTCCTCGAACAGTTCGAGAAGTTCTTTTGCTTTACCCTGCAGCGTCTTCTGCCAGCCGGGCAGGTTGTTATTAATGGCGCGGCCGCTATCACTGCAGAATGTCGATGGAAAACTGTATATCAGCGCCTCGTACTTGCCGTCCGCCGCCGCTTTCATCACCAGCCGTTTAATGACGGCGCGTTCCGTTTCTCCGATCTGTTTGCGGAAGAAATCCTCTACGAAATCGGCATGTTTCTTTGCTTCACGTGATTTGATCTTTTCGTTGCGCTCCATTTCCAGAAGCTGGAGTTCCAGAGCACGTTTGCGCAGGTCCTCTGCGCTTGTCATAGATTGGGATGTGGACGTCTCAGGTGATGTCATCGCCGCCTCCTCCAGAATGAGGATGATGATAGAGCGCGCGCGGGGACGAGGGCAGTAAAATACACGTCCATTGCGGTAGGATACGGTATCTTACGCCGACCGATGACCGCCTGCAGTAACCTTGACGTCATACGGTCGATTCTTGAAATCCTTCCGTTAAATTAGCCTTTTCTATTAAATCACGTTGCCGCGGTGACGACATGGGATTATCGTCGGTGGCAGCATACTGCAGGTTGTGATCAATCGGATTCGAGGGCGCCGATGACAAATGCAGGCATTGACAGGGCTTGCGGCAGCGCACCGTCTCAGGAGGAGGTGCTGCAGCAACTTGAGCGCATCCTATCCAGTCCGGAGTTTCGACTTCCCGAGCGGGCGGGGCGATTCCTTGAATTTGTCGTAAACGAGACACTTGCGGGCCGTCGCGATTATCTGAAGGCCTTTACCATCGCCCAGGCGGTTTTCGGCAGGGATGCGAACTTCGATGCCCAGCAGGATCCATGTGTCCGCATCGAAGCCGGGCGGCTGAGGCGGGAACTGGAGCATTATTATCTGACCGCCGGCAGCGCTGACCGGATCGTCATCACGGTTCCCCGTGGGGGCTACGTACCGGTCTTCGATGTGAGACAGGATATCGAGGATGCGGATGTCTCAAGCTTCGGACAAGAACCTCAGCCTTTATCGGGAGGAGATGACGCCGGGCGAGTCAACGTCATCAGGAACACGACCAGCCCGGCCGCAGCGAGCAGGCATCTGTCGCGCTCCCGATATTGGCTGATTGCGGGGGGTGTCGGGATCGTCCTCGCCTCTGTGGCTGTGATGCTCGAACATGTCAGCCCGTTCGACACGAACACCAAAGCGGCGAGGGGGGTAACCAATCGACCAACCATCGTTGTCGAGCATTTTGAAAGTGCCTCTGATGACGGACATGCATCCGATATCTCTCGTGGCATCACCGACGACATCATCGAAAAACTCGTCCCCTTCAACGATATTGTCGTGGTCGCTCCGCCGCCACGCAATCGAGAAGGCCAGGCGTCACCGCAGCCGCTCTATGCTCTCCAGGGAAGCGTGCGGTTGGAAGGCAGCACCCTGCGCTCAACTGCCAGGCTCGTGCGACGGGTGGATGGAGTGGTCATCTGGGCCAACAATTACGATGCCGACATGAAAGTGCAGGGCATCCTGAAAACCCAGGCGAGTCTTGCGGAACATATCGCGACGGCGGTGGCACGGCCGTTCGGCGTCATATTTACGACAGACACTGCCAGCATCGCTGGGGGCTCGGACGCCTTTTCCTGCATTCTCTCCTACTATAGCTATCGCAGCGAGATGACCGTGAAGACCCATGATGTTGCGAAGTCTTGCCTGCAGCGGGCCATCGAGAAGACGCCCGATGATTCCAATGTTGCCGCCTTCCTCTCGCTGGTCCATCTCGACGAGTTCCGCTTTCCGTACCAGTTGAACACCAATCCGACCGCCGCCACACTCAATCTTGCAAAGGAGCTTGCCGAACGCGCCGTACAACTCGACCAGAAGAATGCGCGCGCCCTTCAGGCGTTGATGCTCGCCGACTTTTTCAGCAATGACATGGTTGCGGCCCTGCGCGCCGGCGAAGCGGCCTATGCCAGCAATCCGAACGACACGGAAGTGGCGGGGGAATATGGCTTGC
The DNA here is from genome assembly GCF_014193955.1 of Rhizobium sp. BK379. NCBI lineage: Bacteria > Pseudomonadati > Pseudomonadota > Alphaproteobacteria > Hyphomicrobiales > Rhizobiaceae > Rhizobium > Rhizobium sp. BK379. Next base: position 134,217 of record NZ_JACIAD010000007.1, on the reverse strand, counting down.
GTCTGTCGATGTCGGGAGAATGGAGCAGAGGCTGTGAATTGATTTCCGAGGCCATCAACAGGAACGCCGGGCCACGTGGCTATTACGAAGTCGGGATGGCGCTCTGTGCGTTCATGCGGGGTGACACGCAAGCCGCGGAACTTTGGTCGCGCATGTCGGATCTGAACTACAACCCGATGCATCGCCTCGTCTTGCTCTCCATCCTCGGGACCCTTGGGAAAACGGCTGAGGCAAAGGAGCAACTCGATTGGATCCAGCTCCGGTCACCCGCACTTATCCCGAATGTCGGGCGCGAAGTCGCCAAGCGGCTCGCCCGGACCGAAGACCAGGAGCGTTTCCTTGCTGGGTTGAAAGCCGCCGGCATGCCTATTTCGGTTGCCAAGGCGTCTCTCAATTGAAGTGAGCATCGTCTCAGGTGCCGTGACCACAGCACTGGAGACGATGATCGAGCGACACGTCTCCGTGAGCTTTTACATCTGTCACGATCAGACTTAGTGGCCCGATTCCGAAATGCCTCTCGGCTGGGCAAGCGGCAGCATGCCGCGATAGATGCCGGGGTCCGAGCCTTCGATCGGGATTGCCCCGACGCTTCGACGGTAGAACTCCATCGGGCCAGCGCCCCCGATTACCCCGTAGGCGTAGCCGTGCGCGTACATATCGAGAAGCGTGGTCAGCAGCAGAATGTGGCCGACACCTTTGCCGCGGGCGGCCGTATCGACGCCGGTCGGCCCGAAAAAGCCCTTGGCGGTTGCGTCGTGGCAGGCAAAGCCGATGAGTTCGTCGTTCTGGATTGCGATGAAGCAAGTGGGCGGCTGGCGCATGGTCGCAACCGTCGCTTCCGCGACCCAGCCGGATCCGAAGCGCGGCTCGATCCAAGCCGTCAGAGCGCTCAATTCCGGCGCAAGGACACGCCGGATGGTGATACCCTGTTCGGCGATGCGTTTATCGAGCGCAGGATCGGCCTTCAGCTCGTAGAGTTTTACCAGCATGTCCATGGTTTAGTCCTTTGTCAGCCCTTGATGGCGCCTGCCGTCAGGCCGGCAACGATACGTCTCTGGAAGATCAATACGACGATGATCAGCGGCAGCGTTACGGTAACGGACGCGGCCATGATCTGACCGAACGGATATTCGTACCGGCTATTGCCGGCGATCAGGCCGATCGCAACCGGCACGGTCCGGTTCTCGTCCGTCAGGGTGAAGGTCAACGCGAAGAGGAACTCGTTCCAAGCCAGAATGAAGGCAAGAATGCCGGTGCTGGCAAGCGAAGGTCCCATGAGCGGCAACAGGATCTTCATCAGAATTCTGAAATGTGAGCAGCCGTCGATGATCGCGGCCTCTTCGAGTTCCCGCGGAAACTCGCGGATGAACGTGGTCAGGATCCAGGTCGTGAAGGGCACGGTCGACAGGAGGTAGGTGAGGACGAGCGCGCTTGGCCGGTTGAACAGGCCCATCCAGTTGATCAGCTCGAACATGCCGGAGAGAACGACGACCTGCGGGAAGATCGAGATCATCAGCACGATCATCAGTATGGTGCGCCGTTGCGGAAAGTCGATGCGCCCCAGCGCATAAGCGGCGCTGAGCCCGATGACGAGCGACAGGAACGTGGTTGAAACCGCGACATAGGCCGAGTTCAGCAGCGAGCCCATGAAAACGGGATTGTCGAGCAACTGGCGATAGTAGGTGAAGTCGAACGCCGGCATCAGCGCCGATTGATAGAGTGCCGAACCCTGCTTCGTCGAGGAAACGAAGGCCCAGTAATAGGGAAACAACGTGTAGAACAGGACGAGCAGGAGGGCCAGGATCTGCAGGCTTCGCACGACACGGCGCCGCATCCGGAAGTAGGAGGCAGGCCTGCGGACGGTCTTCGGGATGATTGCATCGGCCATGTCGCTCAGGTCCCCGCGGCTCTGTCGAGGCGAAGGACCCCGATGATGATGATGGCGACAAGCGCGACGAGCAGGAAGACCCAGGTCGATGCCGCTGAGCCGATGCCGAGCTCCTGGAAGCTGATCAGCCGGTCGCGCGCGTAGATGGAGACGGTCATGACGCTCTCGTTGCTCGCCGCCATCACATAGGCAAGGTCGAACATCCTGAGCGCATCGAGGGCGCGGAAGAGGACCGCTACGCCGATTGCCGGGCGCAGCATCGGCAGGGTGATCGACCAGAAACGCTTCCATGCCGGAATGCCATCGACCTCCGCTGCCTCGAATATCTCTGATGATATCAGCTGCAGGCCTGCAAGGATGAGCAGAACCATGAACGGGGTCGTCATCCACACGTCGACAAAGATCACGACGCCCATAAGGAGCGATCCGCTCGCCGTCCAGGGAATGCCATGATCGATGAGGCCAAGCCCGATGAGGAGCTTGTTGATAACGCCGAACTGGTCGTTGAGCATCCATTCCCAGATCTTCGTCGAGACGACGACCGGGATCGCCCAGGGCACGAGGATGGCGGCGCGCGCCAGCCCGCGGCCGGGAATGGCTTCATTGACGAGGAGCGCGATCGCCATGCCGAGAACAGTCTCGATCGCGACCGAGATCACCGTGAAGATCAGCGTGTTCTTGACGGCAATCCACCAGCTGCGGTCGTTGATGACCTCAAGGAAGTTATCGATTCCCGTCATTGAATAGACGGAGGGGTCGTCAAGATAGGCATCGGTGAAGGCGAAGAAGAAGGTGCGGCCGAGCGGCCAGAGTGCGACGACCAGCATGACGATGATAACCGGCAGCAGAAACAGCCAGGCCGCACGATGGTCGCGGCGGGCAAGCCGGGCACTCATTGCCGTGCTCCTTCGATCACGCCGGCCTGGCGGTTGAGAATGAGGCGTTTTCCATCGGCAGCGAAGGCAAAGATCGCAGTATCCCGGAAATTCAGGCCGACCTCCGTGCCGATCAGTTCCCTCGGCGGCTCGACATTGACGCGGATGACCCAGATGACGTCGCCGTTGATGCGGCAATAGGCAAAATGCTCATGGCCAAGATCCTCGATACGTTCGAGCACGCAGGTCATTCGTCCGTCTCCAGCGTTCACTAGCTGGATCGCCTCCGACCGTATGCCGATTTCGGCGATAGTTTGGCCCTCGGGGCCTGCATCGATAACGAGGCCGCCCGGGCCGGTCACCTTGGCTGAAGCTATCTGAACGGGCAGGAAGTTCATCCGGGGGCTGCCGATGAAGCCTGCGACAAACCGGTTGTCGGGGCTGTGGTAGAGTTCCTTCGGCGTGCCGACCTGCTCAATACGTCCGTGATTGAGAACGACGATCCGGTCGGCAAGCGTCATTGCTTCCGATTGGTCATGGGTGACATAGATCATCGTCGTCTTCAGATCGTCGTGGAGCTTGGCGATCTCCATGCGCATCTCCATACGCAGATCCGAATCGAGATTGGACAGCGGCTCATCGAAGAGGAAGATTTCGGGCTGGCGCACCAAGGCTCGGCCGATCGCAACGCGCTGGCGCTGCCCGCCAGACAACTCGCGGGGCCGGCGTTCGAGCAGATGATCGACCTTCAGCATCCGTGCGACCGACCGCACTTTCTCGCTGATCGCGGCCCTGTTCATGCCGAGGGTCTCAAGCGCGAAGCCGATATTCCGCGCAACATTCATATGCGGATAGAGCGCGTAAGACTGGAAGACGAACGCTACGCCTCTCTGGGAGGCGGGCACATCAGTCACGTCGTCGCCACCGATCCTCACCACGCCATTCGACGCGGAAATCAGGCCGGCGACGATGCGAAGAAGCGTTGACTTGCCGCAACCGGAGGGACCGACGAAAACGACAAACTCGCCGTCGATGATCTGCAGGTCGACATTCTGGATAACAGTATGCGTACCAAAATTCTTCGAAACGGATTCGAGCGAAACCGATGCCATTGTTCACCTGGGGGTATGAGACGGCAGAGGGCTCGCCACCCTATTCGATGGCGAGGCAGCGACGCGTTCCGGCAGCGGGTCATTCCCGCCGCCGGAGATCCGAAGAGCGTCAGCGGCTTTCCTTGAGTTTCTCAAGTCGACCGGCCAGCGACGTCAGGCTGGACTTGACCTCGGCACCGCCGGAAAGCATGTCGTGAACCGAGCGGTAGAAAGCCTGCGACACGCGGTTGTAGCTGGTACCGGTGTAGCCGGACGGGCGCACGGCGCTATCGGCAAAAGCCTGCTGGTTATCCTTGAGGAAGGGTATCTTCTCGAGGACTTCCGGATCGCTATAAAGCGCCTGGATCGACGGATTGAGCGCCGCCTTCAGCGCACGCATCTTCTGCATGTCCGGGCCGGTGATGAAGTTCACAAAGTCGGCCGCGACCTCGGGCTTGGCGCTGTATTTGTTGACGCCGTAGTACATCGGGCCAAGGCATCCGCTCGACTTTTCGCCTTCCTTGCCGACCGGGAGGGGCATCACGCCGACCTTGTCGACAACATTGCTCCCCTTTTCATGTGAGGTGCCCCAGACATAAGGCCAATTGCGGTGGAAGACCGCGTTGCCGGATTCGAAGACGGCGCGCGACTGCTCCTCATCATAGTTGAGGACACCCTCGGGGCTGATCGAGCCGATCCAGCCCTTCGCCTTTTCGAGCGCTGCGGCAGCCTGCGGGTTGTCGATGGTCACCTTTCCATCGTCGGAAATGATAGTGCCGCCGCCGTTGGAAGCAACAAGTTCGATTGCGTCGCAGGTCAGGCCCTCATAGCTCTTGGCCTGCCAGGCATAGCCCCACATGTCGGCCGAACCCGCAGCCCTCTCCTTGTCCTGAATTTCCTTGGCGGTGGCAGCCAGCTCGTCCCAGGTCTTCGGCGCCGCCTTGCCGTATTTTTCGAGCAGGTCTTTGCGGTAGAACATGAGCCCGACGTCCATATAGGCCGGCATAGCAATGAGATTGCCGTCGAGTTTGGCCGCGTTGAGTGTCGAGGCGAAATGCTTATCCTGGTCTGCCTGCGGGATCATTGTCTTGAGGTCGAGCAGGTTGCTCTTGAACATGCCGAGCCAGATCACATCGAGGAAAAGAACGTCGACGTCCTTGGATTTGGCGGCGAGCAGCTGCTGATAGATTGGGATCGCGTCGTCGAGAAGCGCGGGCATCTTGTTGATCTTGGCCTCATTGCCCGTCTTTTCCTTCCAGGCATTGGCAACGTTCGTGCAGAGCTCGAATTCCGTCGGCGAGCAAAACACGGAAATGGTTTCGGCATGTGCGCTGCTACCCCAGAGGGCTGCAGATATCGCGAATGCGGCAAGGCTTTTCTTCAGCATCGATTGTTCCCTTCGTTGATAACGCTTCGGCATTATGCGGAGCTCTTTGTCTCCTTGCTTCCAATAGGACTGGTTATGACCAGTCATGTCAACATGGACTCTGCCGGCGGTTGCGTCGAAGATACAAAACGGCAAGAGTGCTCCACACAGCACAGGATCGGATTCAAAGATGCAGCAAGCGCCGGCATCATTCATCGCGCCACAGGGCGGCATCGACCGCAACGATCCTCGCCCCTTGCACAGGCAGGTCTACGAAGCACTTCTGGCGTCCATCCGCGATGGCAAACTGCCGCTGCGCGGCAAGCTGCCGTCAGAACGGGAACTTGTCGATCTCTACAATGTCAGCCGGATCACGGTGCGCCATGCCGTCCGCGAATTGATTCAGCAGGGCGTGATACACAGCCAGCCTGGAAAAGGACTCTACGTCGCCGAGCGTGGCGGCGGCTTCGAACTGCAGGTTCTGAAAAGCTTCACCAGCATCGCGATAGCGAACGGGCGAAGTCCTGGCCATCAGCTGATCGAGGCGAGCATCGTGCATGCGCCGCTTGAGGTAAGCCGTCCGCTGTTCCTGGCGCCTGGCGCCGAAGTGGTTCTCTTGTCGAGGCTTCGTCTTCTCGACAACATACCTGCCGTCGTCCAGACCGATTGGATACCGGCTTCACGCGTTCCGGGCCTGCTCGATCTCGACTGGGCCGTTGCCAACCGGTCGCTCTATGCCGAGCTTCGCGAGCGCTATGGGATTCATCCGAAGCGCGGGCAGACAACGCTGAGCGCGCGCCTTGCAACGGATCAGGAGGCTGTGATGCTCGAGCTGCCGCCGCCAGCCGCGGTTCTCACCGTGGACCAGATCGCTTTCGACGATCGCAACCGCCCGGTCAACCTGACAGCGCTGGTCCATCATCCTGCGCGCTATCCTCTGACGCTGCTTCAGTCAGAATCAGGTGATTTCACGCAGTATTGAGCCACGCTGTCCCCAGTACACGGCGGCTGGATGCGAAGTTCCCCGCGAACGCGAAAGCGTAGAAGCCGCATCGTTCAGGTTTTCGGCGATCTGTGTCGTGACATGACGGCCGGCCTGCTTCTCAGAGGCGGAGCTTCCGGCAAACGCGGCTCGGTCTGTCCTGTTTGCGTATATGGCCCTGTTTGCGAACCTGAAGCCAATCATCTTAACCGTTAAATTCCTTGGCCAACCCTCTGCGAATGAAAGGTAAAATTTACCAAGATTTGTAACGATCCGGCTCAATTCAAATCGCGGAGGGAATTTAGTGAAGACTGCCACGCTCGCATCCATAACCTTGGCGATGTCGATCTCCGCCGCCAGCGCCCAGACAATCGGCATCTCGATGTCTGACCTCGACAAATTCAGAACGCTGCTGCTGAACGGCGTCGTTAGCCACGGGCAGACGATATCAGGACTGAAGCTCGTTACCGAAAACGCCAAGGGCGACAATGAGCTGCAGAAGAAGCAGGTCCAGAAGCTCATTGCCGACAAAGTCGACGCGATCATCCTTGCGGTCTCCGATGGCGACCTCGGTCCGCAGATGACGAAGATGGCGGCGGATGCCGGCATTCCGCTTGTTTACATCAACAATGTTCCCTCCAACCTGCTCGATCTGCCGGAAAATCAGGTAGTGGTCGCTTCCAACGAGAAGGAGTCGGGAACGCTGGAGACGAAGCAGGTTTGCGCCCTCCTCGAGGGCAAGGGCCGCGTCGTCGTGCTGATGGGCGAACCCTTCCATGCGGCGGCTCGCGCCCGCACCCAGGACATATCTGACGTCATCGCCACGCCGGAATGCAAGGGCCTCGAAATCGTCGAGCGGCAGGCGGCCTATTGGTCGCACGATTATGCGGACCAGCAGATGCAGGAATGGCTGGCCGCCGGCGTCAAGTTCGACGCCGTTATCGCCAACAACGACGAGATGGCGCTTGGCGCGATCCACGCGATGAAGAAGGCTGGCATGCCGATGAAGGACGTCGTCGTCGCCGGCGTCGACGCGACGGACGATGCGCTCGCGGCGATGGAGGCCGGCGATCTTGACGTCACCATTCTCCAGAGCGCCATCGGGCAGGGGGCTACTGCGGTCGACGCTGCGGTCAAGCTCGCCAACAAGGAGAAGGTGCCCCGGGAAAACAACGTTCCCTTCGAGCTCGTGACACCTGAAAACATCGCCAAATATCTGCCGAAGAGCCAGTGAGCATAAGAGGCCTATCATGTTGCATTTCTGGAATAAATTCGGCATTCGCGCGCAGATCACCTCGGGCTTCGTGCCGCTGATCCTGCTGATGAGCCTTCTCACCGTCAGCGCCATCTCCGGCATGAGCGGTCTTGCCGGCATCTTCGCTTCCTATCGCGCCACAGCTGGTCAGAGCCTGGCGATCTCGGACTACAGCGACCAACTGCACGAGATCCAGATGTCGGCCGAGGCCTTCCGCTCCACGCCGACGCAGGCCGTCGTCGACAGCTTCCGCGCCGGCGTCAAAGCGTTCGAGGCGGACGACCCACGGTTTGCCGGCAACAAGGACCTGCAATCCGGCCTTGCGGCAATCCGTCAGGACATTACGGCCTACGGCAAGGCGTTCGAACAGATCGTGTCCCTTCAGGCGCGCCGCGATTTGCTGATCTCCAAGGTCACCGAGTTCGGTCCCTGGACCAGCATCGCGCTCAACGATGTGATGCGCAGCGCCTGGCGCCAGAACGACGTGGCTCTGCTGCACATGACGGCGGCGACGCTGGAAGCCTTGAACCGCAGCCTCTATTTCTCTGAACGCTTCGTGCATTCGAACGACTTTGCCGCCTATGATGCGGCGCAGGCAGCGCTCGCCGAAGCGGTGGCGCTCAATGATGCCGCAGCCAAGGCTGCCAAGAACGAGCTGCAGAAGAAACGCCTGATGGGCGCCGGCCAGCTCATGCAGAATTACACAGCCCGTCTCGGCGATATGAAGGAAGTATTGCAGGCATCCGGCAATATCCGTCAGACGCAGCTCAGCGTACTCGCACCGAAGATTTCGAGCGCGTTCAAGGATCTGCAGGTAACCGTGACCGGCGCGCAGAAGAACCTGGACGGTTCGGTCGAAGCAACGGTCGCTGCCGCGACCAGCACGACGCTGGTCATCAGCGGGTTGTTGATCGTCATCGGCCTCCTGCTCTCCTATTTCGTCGGCCGCCTGGTTTCCTCTGCCGTTCGCGGCATGGCGCAGTCCATGGAGCGGCTTGCCCGCGGCGACGAGACCATCGTGATCAAGGGCGTCGAGCATCGTCACGAGCTCGGTGCCATGGCGCGCTCGCTGAAGGTCTTCCAGGAGACCGGTCGCGCCAAGCTGATCGCCGAAGCCAATGCCGAGCGCGCGCGCCTAGCAGCCGAAGAAGAGAGGCTACGCCAGGAAGCGGAGCGCCTCAGCGATGCCCATGTGATGGAGCATGCCTTCCGTCAGATTTCGGTCGGCCTGGATGCGCTCTCGAAGGGCGATCTCTCCGTCCGTGTTGGCGAAGTCGACCACCGCTATGTCGGGATCCGCGATCACTTCAACAACTCGGTCGCAAGCCTGGAAGAAGCAATCGACGCCGTTATTCGCGCGGTCACGACCATCCGGTCGGGCCTTGCGGAAATCTCCACCGCCTCCAACGACCTCGCCCGCCGCACCGAGCAGCAGGCCGCTTCGCTGGAGGAGACGGTTGCGGCGCTCGGCGACGTCACCCGCGGCCTCAACGGAACGGCGGAAGGCGCCAGCCGCGCCCAGTCTGTCGTGGCAACCGCCCGCACCAACGCGGAAAAGGGTGGTCAGATCGTCTCTCGCGCCATCGCGGCAATGACGGAAATCCAGAACTCCTCGTCGAAGATCGGCAACATTATTGGCGTCATCGACGAGATCGCCTTCCAGACCAACCTCCTGGCGCTGAATGCTGGCGTTGAAGCCGCGCGCGCCGGTGAAGCCGGCAAGGGCTTTGCTGTCGTCGCCCAGGAAGTGCGCGAGCTCGCCCAGCGCTCGGCCAACGCGGCAAGGGAGATCAAGGAACTGATCTCCACCTCCTCGACGCAGGTCAAGACCGGCGTCGAACTGGTCGGCGAATCCGGTGTCTCGCTCGAACAGATCGTCGAGCAGGTGACTGCGATGAATGCGACGGTTGCGGAGATCGCGGCGGCTGCCCGCGAGCAGGCCACAAGCCTGCGCGAGGTCTCGGCCGCCGGCGACCAGATGGATAAGGTGACACAGCAAAATGCGGCGATGGTGGAACAAACCACGGCCGCAGCTCAGAGCCTGACACAGGAAACGGAGAACCTCGCGGAATTGCTGTACCGGTTCCGGACAAGCAGCGCTCGCGCCTCAGAAAATCGGCATTATGCGATGGCATCCTGACGCGTTCGGTCGTTCCCAATGGGGCAGTTTATGAAGGTGTCATCTTCAGAATTGCCCCACAGGCCGAGCGCGACATCGTCGAGCGAGGCCAATTGCAGCGCAAGATCAAAAGGATCTGAAAAGCTCTCCGAAGCGGTGGCGCTGGAGTCCTAGTCAAGACTGTCGTGCGAACGCGCCGCTCCCGAAATTGGTAGGCCTAAAACAATGAGGAGCCGCACGTCGCCACTATCGTTCGGCTTTGGCTTGTGTCAGTTTCATGTGGTGCTTCGCACAGCTTGGACCATGTAAATCGGCATTACCATGCGATGAAGGCTCTCGCCTTGGTGACGTAGAATGCGCATAGTGGCTTGGCGGAGGTGCGCGTTCAAACCGTGCGCGCTGCGTGGACTGGGAGGAGGGCCCAATGACCACGATCCATGAGAGGCAATATCGCACGCTGCTGACATCTGCGGAGACGGCGGTCACGATGATCCCGTCCGGGGCGAAGGTCGCGATGCCGCTCGCCGCCGGTCAGCCACCCGCACTCCTGGCAGCACTTGCCGAGCGCGCTCGTGCACGAGCAGTCGAGGATGTGCGCCTCTACTATCTGCTTTGCGCCGGCGTCGCCGGCAAAAGCGTATTCGATTTCGAATTGCGTGACCTGATCGTCCCGATGAGTTACTTTCATTCGGGCGTCGAGCGTGCGCTCGACAAGAGGAGATTGGCGGAGGCGTTGCCCGCCGTCGATCTGGTGCCGTGTCATTTCAGTCAGGTGCCACGCTCCATGATCGAGCATGTCGGCGTGGATACGTTGATTGCAACCGTTTCTCGGATGGATGAAGATGGCAATTTCAGCCTTGGCGCCAGCACCGATTATGCCCTGACAATATCGCGAAAACCCGGACTTCGCCTGATCCTCGAAGTCAATAGCAATATGCCTTACGTGCGCGGCGATTGCATGATCCCCGTATCAAGCGCGACGGCACTTGTTGAAAACAACATCAGCCTGCCGATATTGCCCGCCGCCCCTCGCAACGAGGTCGACGACGCCATCGGAGCGATCATTGCTGGTCTGGTGGACGATGGCGATTGCCTGCAGATGGGCATTGGAGCTCTTCCCGATGCCGTATGCTCGGGACTTTCTCGACATCGCCACCTTGGCATCCATACGGAAATGATGACGCCGGGTCTTGCCAGCCTGGTCAAAGTGGGCGTGGTCGACAACAGTCGCAAGCAGACACATGCCGGGCGGTCCATATTCACCTTCGCACTGGGAGATCAGGCGCTTTACGACTTCCTGGACAACAATCCGTCAGTCGAGGCCTATCCGGTCGATTACGTGAACAATCCCTTCGTCATCGCACGGAATGATCGGGTCGTATCGGTCAACGCGACGCTACAGATCGATTTGAACGGCGCGTGCAATTCCGAGTTCGTGAACGGACGGCAATTCAGTGCGTCCGGCGGCCAGGTTGATTTCGTGCGCGGTGCTTATGCCTCTCGCGGGGGACGATCGATCATCGCCTGTCATTCAACTGCGGCGAATGGCACGCTTTCGCGTATCGTTCCGACGCTGACCGGACCGGTGACGACATCGCGCAACGACACCCATATCGTCGTTACGGAATATGGATGGGCGAACCTGAAGGGTAAGTCCGTCGCCGAGCGGGCGAGCGCACTGATTGGCCTGGCCCACCCCGATTTTCGTGAAGGGCTCGAGCGGGCAACCCGTGAGACGGGCCTCTGCTAGCCCTGTCGCTCCTCGAACGATCATCGGCTTCAATACAGGTGTGCATCTTCACCGCGCGGTTCAGACCGCAAGGACGACAGCCCCACCCGCCAGGCCCGCACCGGCGGCGGCCATGAGAAGGCGCTCTCCGGGTTTGAATGGTTTGCGGCGATTCTCAACTGAAAGGGAGAGCGGAATGGTCGCAGCCGAAGAGTTGCCGAATTCCGCAATCGTGCTCACAAGCTTGCTTTCTTCCAATTCGAGATTGTGGCGAACCGCGTCGCAGAGGCGGGCATTGGCCTGGTGCGGAATGAAGCGATCGATGGTGGAGATCGTTGCGGTGGCCTCGTTGATCGCCTGGCGCGAGGTGCGTGTCATCAATTCGACAGCACGCGAGAAGACCTCGCGCCCATCGCGCATCGTCATCAGCACCTGGTCTGCTGCGGTTTCGGAAGAGAAGGGCCTGTTACTGCCGCCGGACGGTATGGTGATGAGATCATAGCCACTCCCATCCGAAGCCAGGACGGCTGCCTTGAGGCCGCTTTGACCGTTGCTGCATGGGACAAGCACGACCGCGCCGGCGCCATCGGCAAACAGAACGGCGCTGGCGCGTTCCGCCGGGTTGATGCGGCGGCTGAGAATATTGGCGGCCACGACCAGCACTGCTCGGCCATGTGCTCGCACGAAGCCGTCTGCCAGTGTCAGCGCGTAGAGAAAGCCGGAGCAGGCTCCGGCAAGATCGATGGCTCCGGAATTTTTTAAACCGAGCTTGTGTGCCAGCAGCGGCGCCGAGGGCGGCAAGAGATGGTCCGGCGTCGAGGTGGCGAGCAGGATCATGGCGATCTCGCCCGGCGCAATCGCAGCATCCTCAAGGGCCATTTTCCCGGCTTCGGCGGCAAGGCCGCTCAATGTATCCCCATCGGTTGCCCAATGGCGGGATCGGATGCCGGTGCGCCTTTCGATCCAGCCCTCCTCAAGGCCGAGCCGGCTTTCGATTTCCGCATTGTGGACAATGCGGGATGGAACTGCGTGACCGAATCCGGCGAGCCGGGAGGAGAGGGGCGTCACGACACAGTTTCCTCGAGAACGAGCGAGGCGACTTCATCGATCGCGTCATAGGCGACAGCGATATCCTCGGCGCTCGTGCAATAGGGTGGCATCAGATAGATGACGTTTCCGAGCGGGCGCAGAAGCAGCCCTCGTTCGCGAAACAGCCTGCGCAGGCGCGGCCCCACTTCGGCGAGATAGCCGCCGGACGGCACAGCAAGATCAAGGGCGGCGATCGTCCCGCATTGCCTGACGTTTACAAATCTCGCGTCGGTCTGGAAGCGCTGCAGATGCTTGGCGTGCAGCACAGCAAGTTCGGTAATCCGGGTTTCCACCGGTTCATCGTGCCAGACCTGCAGATTGGCGACAGCCGCCGCACAGGCGATTGCGTTAGCGGTATAGGAGCTCGAATGGAAAAAGGTCTTGCGCCGATCGCGAGACAGATGAGCCTCGAAAATCTCGGCGGTGCAAAGGGTGGCTGCCAGCGGCAGGGTGCCTCCGGTCAGACCCTTCGATGTGCAGAGGATATCGGGCGCCACGCCCGCCTGTTCGCAGGCAAAACGCGTTCCGGTGCGACCCCAGCCGGTCATGACCTCATCGGCAATGAACAGGCAGCCGTGCCGGCCGGCGATTTCCTTCAAGGCGGAGAGGACCGCGCTCCCGTAGAATTTCATCCCGCCGGCGCCGAGCACCAACGGTTCGATCAGGATAGCGGCGACTTTTCCCGAACGGCAGATGGTTTCGAACGCATCGAGCGTTTTCTGCTCCCGACCGGGTTCGGGAAAGGGGAGGCGGTCGACGCCGAAGAGCAGCGGCTCGAAGGGGGCGTTGAACACGCCGCGCTCTCCGGCGGACATCGCGCCGATCGTGTCGCCATGGTAGCCATGTTCCATCACGACGATGCGATCACGCGCAATGCCGCGATTGTGGAACGTGCCGAGCGCCATCTTGATCGCCACCTCGACGGCCGTCGACCCGCTGTCCGAATAGAAGACGTGTTTCAATCCAGAGGGTGCGAAGGCGAGCAGGCGTTCAGCGAGAAGTTCTGCGGGTTCATGGGTAAATTCGGCGAAGATGATCTGGTCGTAGGCTTCTGTCGCCTCGCGGATTCCTGCCATGATGGCGGGATGGCGATGGCCATGAGTTATCACCCACCATGACGAGATCGCGTCGAGTATGCGGTTGCCGTCCTCGTCGAACAGATATGCGCCTTCGGTCGCGACGATGCGCTTCATCGGCGGTTCCAGGGCATGCTGTGTGAAGGGATGCCAGACGGGCGAGGGGGTCACGCGCGTGCCTCCATCAGGGAGGCAATGTCGAAGTGCTCGTGAAAGGCGCGGCGCAGTGTTTCAGCAGTCAAGTTTTCCAGCAGCGGCAATCGCCCCAGCGCCTTAACTTGCCCGATAGTGGCGATGGTCGCCTGGCTGTCGGCATTTTCCGGTCCGATGAAAGCGACACCAAAAATGGGAATGTCACGGCTGCGCAGCGCCTCGATGGACAGGAGCGTATGATTGATGGTGCCGAGCGACGTTCGCGCACAGAGAATGACGGGAATGCGCCAGCGGGCGAAGACATCGGCAAAGACCGTTTCTTTCGTGAGTGGGACCAGCAGGCCACCAGCCCCCTCGATAATCAACGGACCGTCGCATTCCGGAGGCTCAAGCCTGGCAGCGTCTATCTCGACACCATCGAGGCGCGCCGAAAGATGCGGCGAGACCGGGGTGGAAAGCCGATAGGTCTCCGGCAGGATATGGTCGGACGGCAGGCCGCTCAGCCGGACGACGGTGTCGCTGTCCGTCTCGTCCTCCAGTCCGGATTGCACGGGCTTCCAGTATCGGGCGTTGAGTGCACCCGCTAGCGCCGCGGCGAACACGGTTTTGCCGATCCCGGTATCCGTGCCGGTTATCACGAAACGGGCGGTCATTTCCTGTGTTTCTCCATGGCGTCGGCAAGGCAATCCAGCATGCTCTCAATCTGCTCCTGACCGACATTGAGCGTAATCGAGAGGCGCAGGCGCGCCGTACCTTCCGGGACGGTTGGCGGACGGATCGCGCGGATGTCGAACCCCTGAGCCTGAAGAGTGTCGGCAATTCGTAGCGCACGCGCGTTGTCGCCGATAACGACCGGCTGGATCTGCGAGCCGCTCGGTTCCATGCCGAATCGGCTTCTCAATCCATGGCCGACAAAAGCGACCAAGCGTTCGAGGGCCTCGCGACGCCCGGGTTCGTCATCGAGCATGCGCAAGGCCTCGCGCACGCCCGCCGCCATGAGAGGTGAGGGGGCGGTGGAATAGATGAAGGCGCGGGCACGATTGACGAGATAGTCGGCAAGCACGCGGGGGACCGCAAGCAGGGCTCCGGAAACGCCCAGCGCCTTGCCGCAAGTATGCAGGGCAAGCACGTTGTCTCGGCCTTCCAACCCCGTCGCCAATCCTCTGCCGTTTCTGCCGAAAACGCCGGTGGCATGGGCCTCGTCGATTACCAGGAAGCCCTCGTGGCGTTCGGCAATATCGGCGAGGGCGGCGAGCGGCGCTCTGTCGCCGTCCATGGAATAGAGGCTCTCGACCGCAATCCAGGGACGCCCCCTGCCGCCCTTCCGGCGCCAGTTTCGGATCGCCTCATCGAAGGTGTTTGCATCGTTGTGTTCGGCGCTGACGGACGCTGCCTTGCTCGCTGCAAGGCCCTCATGGGCGCTCGCATGAATGAGGGCATCGTGCACAATCAGATCTTCGCGCCGGGGCAAGGTCGAGAAAAGTGCGGAATTGGCGGCGTAGCCGCTGCCGAAATAAAGCACGCGTTCCGTGCTGAAAAACTCGGCGGCTTCCACTTCCAGCGCCTCGTGTTCGGAATGGTTGCCACGCAGCAGACGCGATCCGCCTGCGCCCGGCGGAACGCCCCTTTCCATCGCCGCCATGATCGCCGCCTTGAGGCGCGGGGCGCCCGCAAGTGCAAGAAAATCGTTCGAGGTAAAGTCCATGCCACGCTGCGGCGCCAGGCTGCGCAGCCGCGCCTTGCGCCGCAGGCCCTCCAGCGTGGCGGTATAGTCCGAAAGTATCGCCGTCACACCGCCGGCTCCAGCGGCATCGGAGAAAGGCCGAGACGGCGGAAGAGCGCCGTGTCGTGATCGTCGCCGGGATTGTCTGCGGTCAGCAGCGTGTCGCCAACAAAGATGGAGTTGGCGCCCGCGAAGAAACAGAGCGCCTGCATCTCGTCGCTCATCTCGGTGCGTCCGGCCGAAAGGCGTAGATGCGAGGCTGGCATCAGGATGCGCGCGAGTGCGATCGTTCGCACGAAATCGATCGGATCGACAGGTTCCGCGTCTGCCAGCTTCGAACCGGGAATGGGGATGAGCTGGTTGATCGGCACGCTTTCCGGCGGCACGGGCAGGTTTGCCAGCGTCAGCAGCATGGAGATCCGGTCATCGACCGTCTCGCCCATGCCCAGGATCCCCCCGGCACACACCTTGATGCCGGCCATGCGCACCGTTTCCAGCGTATCGAGCCGATCTTCAAAGCTTCGGGTGGTGATGATCTCCGAATAGAAGCGCTCGGACGTGTCGATGTTATGGTTGTAGTAGTCGAGGCCAGCTTCCGCGAGTTCGCCTGCCTGACGCTCAGTCAACATGCCGAGCGTCATGCAGCTTTCCATACCGAGCGCTTTCACACCCTCGACCATGGCGACCAGCGTGTCCATGTCGCGGTCCTTCGGGCTGCGCCAGGCCGCCCCCATACAGTAGCGGGTCGCCCCCGCATCCTTGGCTTTACGCGCCTCGGTGAGAACGCGCTCGACTTCCATCAGCTTCGAGGCCTTCAGGCCGGTCGGGTAGTGGGCGGACTGACTGCAATACCCGCAATCCTCAGCGCATCCACCCGTCTTGATCGACAAAAGACGGCTCATCTGCACGGCGTTGGGGTCGAAATGTGCGCGGTGAATGGTTTGGGCACGGAAGAGCAGATCGCTAAACGGCAAATTATAGATTATTTTGGCGTCGTCCAGCGAGATGCCTGATGGGCGCGATGCAGAAATCATCAAAAATTCAGAAGTTTGATCGCTTTTTTCCACTTTTTCCGTCCCTCCGATTCAAATTATGGATAGAAAATATTTTTATCGATAATTTTGCAAGAGCAATTCGGAAACAATTGAGCGAAACTATCGGTGCCGAACGTCCGTCGTACGTGCCAGCCTGTGCTTTTTGAGGGGGAACTTGATTGCGCAACTCGGATAAGAGCGGCGGGTTCTGTGAAGGCTTACGTCAACCGTTGTAAGACAGGTGCGGCAGATGTCGACGTAATTCACGAGAGGGTGGCGCATTCAGCGCCCGGGTGTCATGCTCCCGGCGTCCTACCGAGCCACCACTATGATTTGTGTCAAGCTAAGAGCCGCCCGCTATAAAACGCGCTACTCACTGCCTGTCTGCTGGTCAGGGATTTAGGCAGCTTGAATGAGGGCCGCAGGCGCGACCTCTGTCAAAGCAGGCATCGTCATTGCTCAAGATTGATTAAATTCGCCTTTTTCGCGAAGGTGAAGTATCCCGAGCTGGACAACCTTGATCAAGTCCGACATCCGCGCGCCTCGGCTATTCTGGTACTCTTCCAGGCTAGGCGTACTGAGTGTGACATAGGTCAGCGCGGTAACGCGCTTGTCTCTCACTGCTTCGGCCCCAAGAGCCCAGATCCGATCGAACAGTCTTCGATCTGCTTCCTTGTTCGACATGACGGTCCCTTAGCTATTCTATCGCTGACGGTTACATGGACACGCCAGCCTCTGATTGGGTTGATCGGCCTTACGCAGGTCGAGGTTGGTTCGCCTTCAGCGCAAACGGCGTGCCCTCACTTGAAGCACCCCGACGCCTTCTCGACATCCGCGCTTGATGCCTTTCTGGATCGCCCCGACCATTTTCGTTGCCGCCTCCGGCGCGCTGATGGCGATAGGCGAAGCGGATCAATGGCAGCGGGATTGGGATAGGCGCTTGCGCTGCAGGCCTCGCTGCCAGGATAGATCCTGAAGATACCCAGGTGTGGATCGGTCGTGACCGCTGTAATACCCGCTTCATGTGCGGCGCGAATGATCGCCTCATGCACGGCATCGGGTTCGGCGTGTCCGGTCAGCACCTTCAGACAAATTCTCACCGCCGCAAAGAATTCCTCACCATCGTCGATGGGCCAATCCTTCAGCAACAATTGTGCAGCCTCGTGTGCGGTACGGATCACTTTACGATCTTCGCCTTGTGCGGAAACAAGAACAATCGTCGGAAACCTTCTTGATATATCGCATCTCATTGCCCTGAACTCCGTTGGAAAGCCAACGCCATTGCCAAGCCCATGGTTTGGGACCGGATTGACGACACAGGCTCGTCAACCAACTTCGGCGGCGTTTCGGCAAACATGTCACATATGATCCCCTCGATTGGGCGGCGCAGGCGTCCTGACGGCCTGTTTCTTCCCATCGGTGTCGAAAGAGTTGGCCAGATTGATTTCCAGCCGGCGAGCCACCGTCTCGAGGAGCCGCCTGAATTCTTCTGACGTCACGCCATCGGCGCGCATTACGGCAGCGATCAACGGATCACGAAGAACTTCTGATATTGTCAGCTCCTCGTCCTTTCCGGCAGTCTCGCTGGCGTAGCCTATGACCGAGTGCTGCGCGAGCGATGCTGCTTGCGAACCTGTCGCAGCCGGAAGGGCGGCTTTCGAGCGTTCGGCATAATCCATATCAGTGTCTCTCGTGGTGGAAGAAGGACTTGTGGATGCGAGGCGCCTGGAAAGCGAACGGAGCTCGCACTGCGAGCCTTTGAAGTCCAATATCCAACTGCGTCCACGCGGCGGGGCGTGTTTCGGAAGACATTCCTGAACAATCGCCGAGACGACAAGGCGAGCGAAGGATGTGTTACTGGCCGCTGCCCGCATGGCAAAAGAGCGGTGCCCGATTGCGACACGGGCGTCGCAATCGCAGACCGGGCCTGCATCCGCTGGCAGAGCGATCGAGGGGCCTGGTTTGCAACGGGTGTCGGGGCAGTCGACATGCAAATGGGGTGGCAGCCCGGCTGTTGATGCGAGGGCGGCCGTCAGGACTTCGGCCTGACGCGGATCGTCGCCCGCGAGAACGATGAACGGATTCTGCGCGTAGTCCGCGATCAACCGGAGTGCCGCGGTCCCTTGCGCAAATTCCGGCAGCGCCAAGACATTGGCCGAAAAGCGTGCAGCCAGATAGCTCGACAACTTTTCCGTCTTCAACCAGCCGAGATCATCCCGGCTCGCCCACGGGAGATGGCCCACGTTGATCTCATCGACACGATCGGCATCCATGAGAAGGAAACGATGCGCGCCAAGGGTCGCAAGCTCGATAGCAATCTGCGAGCCTAGGCCGCCGCATCCGACGATGACGAAGTCGATGTCGCAAATCTGCTGGAGGCAGCGAGGCGCCGGGAGGGAGCCAAGACGATTGTCTGTGGCCAGGACATGTTCATCCTGCGCCCTCATGTCGGAAGGGTTCGGCGAGACGGCAAATGCAGGCTTGATGACATTGGGGCCCTGTTGCTCGGCAGCATCAGCACTAATGCCGGGAAACAGAGCCCCTCTGCCGCCCCGCCCAACACTGTGGGCGAAGAGGTTGGGGAAATCGACGCGCGCCGTGGCAACCGCTTGCAGCTGTTTGGACCGATGATGGGCCATCACATCACCTCCATCTCGCTTTTCGCAGTTGCGTCGATCGTCTCGGCGCGAGGACTGCAATTCTTGCCCATCGCATGGTCTGCCGCTTTGGGGACCACATGGAATTTGCCGTCGTACCAGAGGAAGACATTGTCGCCGCTGTCGTCGATCTGTCGCCGGCCCATTCGAGGGTCAATCGGCTCCTTGCCGCGCAAGAGCATCTGTCCGATGTCCCAGGCTTGGCGATCGAGAATTTGCTGGCGTTCTGCAAAATGGGCTTGGCGGTGCGCTATGGGCTCTTCTGCAAGCAGCCTGTTGACGAGAAACTGGATGCGGCCGCTCCACGAAGGTATGGCGGCGATGTCTGGGAGGTCGAGGAGGACATCGCCGCCGAGACGCTCTATTCCATTTCGAGCGATATCGATGAGCGGGACTTGCCGCGCGGCATAGGCTATTATGGATGCAGCCTTTCGGGCGCGGCGCTCAGGATCCGCTTCGGCGGAAAGACATGCCATGCGGAAGGCGCACTCCCAGGGAATGGTGTAGGCCGTATGCAGGATGCTTTCGAGCGTCTGTAGGTCGTTCTTGTACGGGGAAACATACTCGAATTCGTCAGGCAGGCATGCTGCCGCCGAGGCCGTATACAGCCCTAGCAGGACATGCCCGGCCTCGTGAAGCAATTGGGCTGCGGTCTCGGCATGATCACCGTCCCGCAAACGTTCTCTGGAAATGGCGATGATGACGCTACCGGGCAATTCAGTCGAACTCGATACCGAACAGGCCGGTTCGCGCCGCACGCCAACGTAAAGCGTATGCAGGCTGTCGATCAGACGCTGATGCCCGTACATGTCCAATTTCGCGATCAGCGCGAAGACCCTCTCCATATGGCCGGCGATTTGGTCCAGCTCCTCCTCGCCGGTGACGATGCGGTCGAGACCTGGATCGTCCTGCATGCATTGGTGGAGGAGGGATTGCATCACGCGGCTTCGTGCCGGACTTTCCAAGGGGACAAGGCCGATGCCACAGGAGAGCCGGCGCGCCGGCTGACGTTCGAGTTCAAGATCCGATGCGATCATATCCGTCTGCAGATAGTCGCTGACGGCCCGGGCATCGGGGCCGTCGGCCTGCCATTCCACACTTCGTGTGAGCCCACCCATCCAGGCTGCGAGCACGGATGAGCGATAGGGGTCGGAATTGACCGGTCCGGCAATGGCTGCTGGAAGCTCCAGCAAGCGAGTGTATCCGCCATCCGCCAGGCCGGGGAAATAGGCTGACAGCGCCTCTGTACCGGTCGAGCAGCCGGCGAGCTTCGACGCTGCCGCGAGCGCGCGACCATATCGGAAGCGTCGCTTCGAAAGATTGCGCGTTGCGATGCGTCGCAAGGAGACGGTGCTTGCCATCAGGGGATTGGCCTTGAGCACATGGCGCGCCTCATCTGCCACTTGTTGAATGCGGGACGCGGACATTGACAGCCTCCTTGGGTTTATCCTCAGCCAGACCAAGATTTCATCTTGGGCGAAAATGCTCCGTGTCGGGCTGGCTTTGTCCCATCGGAGCGGTGAGCGTCGTTTTCTGTGACGCACTATTGCTCAAGGGCGTCATCCGCCCGCCAGTTCGGCGTTAAAAATCCGTAAAAAGCGCGTAAACAAAGAAAAAGCCCCCGTGATAAAGGGGGCTTGGATTTTTGAAGGTCACCTACCGGGATTCAGATGGCGAGGGCTGACTGTACCGCGGTTCGCGCATTCGGCAGGCCCGACCCGAAGAAAAAGGCCATATCGATGGCGTCTTCACCTTCGGCGTTCATGCAATCTGCCGTTAGTTTTCTTGTTCCGGGCGCGACAACGGCATCCAGGCGGGATGCTGCTTTCAGAATGGACTTCACACGAGGCCCCGAGAGGCGGTCAGCAGCGTTGTGGCGGCTCTTGTAAGCCCGCTGTATCAGCGCGCAGAGCCCGCCCACTTGTGCCGACGCGCCGGAAGTGCCGCCGAAGCTCGTGTAGTATCCACCCCCGATGCCCGGGTTGGTTCCGAAGGGCACGATGGCCGACCATGGATCCGAGCCTTGATCATAGCCAAAAATTCCCGACAGGTCCGTCGTCAGCAGCGAGAAGTGTGAATAGTAGTATTCCCGGCTCCGAGGGGTGTTGTAGTCGTGCTGTGCGGCAAACGGAGAAAGCCGGTCGAGGCGCAACTGATGCCGGTTGAAGACCTCACCGTCGTTGGAGGGGCAGACCACCGTCAATCCTTCGCCATAATTGCTGTAGCCCGAACGGAAACCTTCGACAGTAACGGCCCCCACGGCGATGATGCCGTTATTGTCGGCGGCGAGATTTGCCGGGTAGATCAGCTGACTTTCCGCACTGTTTCCTGCGGCACAGACGATAGGGATCTGGCGACTGATAGCGAGGATGAGCTGTTTGAGGATGTGCCAAGGGCGGTCGGGATTGGAGCCTTTCTGCGATGCCTTTGGCTCCAGTTCGGGCGCACCCAGGTCGGCGAAGGCAATGCGCGTGAAGAGATTGGCGGCATCCTGGTTCTTCCAGAGTTCCAGATCGGCCTTCAACTCGTTCTTTGGATCGACCACACCGCGTATCGGGTCCGGCAGGCCACGCGGTAGGACGATCACGTCCGCCTTCTGATGATAGGCATAGAGAAAGGCAGCAATGAACTGCCTGACATCGTCTTCGAAGGACGTTCTGATCGAGATGAGCCTAGAGAAAGGGTCAACCCCGAAATAAGGGATGACATTACGGTTGCCGCTCGTGCGCAACTCCTCGCCATCGCCGTAAAAAGCTCCTTCCGGCGGAAGAGCGGGCGTACCTTCTTCCGAAACAACGGCGGGTTCGCCGACGATCAGCCCCGCACAGCAGGTACCATGCGATGCAAAAAGCGATTCCGGATTGTAGAGCCGCCGCAAAACGCCCTCCGATGCGGCATATTCGGCAACGAGATCACTGAGATAATCTCCATCGTCGTTTGAAAGGCCGATATTTCCGAGCGGAGCGATGTTGAGTCCGGCAAAGAAGGCATGCTTTTCTTCTCGGTCAAATGAGCTGGTCGTATCGAGAATTTCGAGAATGCGTGCGCCGTAGCGATGCGTCGTCAAGTCGATTGACGCCTCCCGGTCGAGCCGTGTCGCAAGATTGGGATGATCCGCAGATACACCCACATCGATCAAAGCAACGCGAGCGGGTCGCAACGGGCCGGCAGAGGCGATATCATCCCAGACCGTACCGGTGATGATGGGATCGGGCAGCGCGCGTGCCGCGCTCTCATCGGGCATGGGTGGAACAAGCGGAGGCGATCCATATTCGGCGTCGACCACGCCAAGCGCGGTCAAGTGCCAGAGATAATAGTAGTTTATCGGCGTGAGCTCAGGCATTTGCGATTGATCCGTCATGGTTTTACCCCTGTTGAGCAGCTGGCGAATTCAGACCCATTCGTGGTGCACGGCCTGGAACAAAGGACCGAAGGCATCGTGGAGGTAGGGAGCGAAGCGGCGGGCGAGATCGCGACCGGCCTGCGTGTCACTCGGATAATGGAGACCAGCCCATTCGCGGTTCTCTGCGACGTTCTGGGCAATGCGGGCAAGCTCGTCGGTGGCCGGATGTTCCGGTAGGATCGTCGAGAACGCGAAAGCGATCGAAAAGCACTGGAAGGCGTGGTTGCTGGGATAGGATTCATGCACCGGCACGGCCAGCAATGGCCGCAGCATGGGCTCGAACTGATTTGGCCGCTGCCGGTTGAACTTGCTCTTGTAAATCAGCCCGACATATTCGCAGGCCGTCAGGATCGCCTGGAAAAGTCCTTCCGTCTGCTCGTAACCGCCAAGATCCTCGATGTACAATGCTCGCGTGAATTCCGAGACCGAGATCGTCGACTCGAGCTGGATGTCGGGCAGTCGCCGCACACGTTCACGGTCGCGTCGCTGCATCGAGAGCAGCACCGTCGTTTCGAGACGGGTATAATCCGGGCCGGGCGGCGGCAATATATCCAGCATCTCCCACGTAAAACGTCGCGCTGCGGTATAGGCGTTGCGTGACGGTTGCTGGTGCAGCCGCCGCAATTCGAAGGCGGGGATAAGCTGCGACACGCCGAGGCTGGCGCCATCCATCGTCGACTTGTTCTTGTTCTTATTTTTATTTTTATTCTTGTTTTTGTTCAGCGACGCCTTGTTGAGCACGGACTTGTTCGCCACGCTCTTGTTGAGGACCGAGGCGGCGGCCATCGTCGCCATCATGGGACCTGCATCGGGCGATTCCTCCTGGCCCGTGTTGAGCGTAAGTGCAGTTTCGGAGGTTGCTGTCGGGGCAATCGGCAGTACACCAGCGACAGGAGCCGTCCCTTCGTCCTCCCTCGGTTCACATGGAAGAACCGCATCCGGCTCAATCTTGAATTTGTAGTGATTGAGGAATAAGACAATTTTTGATTGTGGCTCTGGGGTTATTTCCGCTTCCATTGCAGCCTCCTTGTGCAAAGTTCAGAAAAATTATCCGGGGTTCAGCGCAGCTTGGCGCCGGCCTTCACCAAACCGTCGATCAAGATCTGGCCGCCGCCTGTATTAAGGAGCGGATAGCCGCTAGCTCGGAAGGCGTTGATGGAGAAGCCGTCCTCGACTGCCGCAAGTCGCTGCAGATAGTGGCGTGCGCCGCCGAGATCATCGAGGTGCGCATGACTTGAGGCGAGGTAGCGTAGCAGGCTGTTGAACTTCGGCCGTGCCCGCAAGGCCTCTTCGCCGGCAGCTATGGCCGCTGCGTGATCACCGGCAAGTGCTGCTGCTATGCATTTCGTCGTGTCAAAGTAGTATTTGTGTGGGCTGTAGACGCCGAGTTCTTGCACCCAACGCGCCATAGCCATGGCCTTGTCCGGCTGGCCTGCATAGCAGTGGAGCATCGCGTAGAGATCCCAACTGAGCGGCAGGGCCGGGTTCAGACGGATCGATTTTTCGAACAAGTTGGCTGCGTAATCATACTCGCCGAAAAGGAACGAGTGGACATGGCCGACAAGCGCGAGCGATACGGAATTGTGCGGATCGATTTCCAACGCCTTGCGCGCGTAGGACTGGGCTTCCTCAATCAGATGCGCATCAAGCGCGTTGAACCGTTGGCCGACCTGGAACGTTCGGATGAAGGACAACCACGCAAAAGTCGATGACCGTGGTTCATGCTGGATCTGTTCTTCGAGGCGTTGCTCGGCGTTAGCGAGGTCGTCACGCGACAGGCGAAAGATCGCATTGACGGCGTCGATCAGCAGCCCATCCTGCGACAATCGATTGTCGTTCGACTGGGTCTCCTGGAAATAGGCCAGTTGATCGACGGCCTGGCTGATCAGTGCAGCGGCGATGCCGAACTCGCCGCGCTCGAATTGCGTGCGGCTCATTGCCTGACTGCCGAGCCAATGAATACGGTTGTTGATCAGGTGCTTCATCACCAGTTCGACGAGCACCATGCTACCGTCAAACGTTAGCCGAAGCTGAAGGGACATCGGAAGGCTGATCTGCCCCTCGCTCTCCTCAATATCCGGCAAAGTAAAAGAGAGGTCGGTGACGCCAATGGCGAGCCCATCGGTGACGGCTTTTGCAATGAGATTCTGGAACCGCGTGGCAGCAATTTGTCCGCCATCTCCGGCACCTATCACGATGGGGGACTGAAGAGCCATGACCCATCGCCAGCCGCCGTCGCCTCGCCGGCGATACGTCTCGCTGCCGCCAGTCTCCACGGCTTTGCCTTGTCTTGGCGCATCTCGGGATGCTGTAAGGGGCAGCAGCGTGGAATGTCTGGCGATATCACGGTTCGGTTCTTGACGGGGCTCGAATACATCATGGACCTGGCCTTCATCGAGGCGGCGATACCAGTTCTGCCGTTCAAGCGTAAGCCAGTCCTCGAATTCCGGATCGCGGATGTCGATGCCTTCGAGCAATTCGTCAGTGATTTGATCAGCCGATCGCTCCGTCCGAACCAACACGTCAGTGTCAAGGACAAGCCGGTCCATATCCAGCCAAACGGTATTCTTGTCGG
Source organism: Rhizobium sp. BK379 (assembly GCF_014193955.1). Classification (NCBI taxonomy): domain Bacteria; kingdom Pseudomonadati; phylum Pseudomonadota; class Alphaproteobacteria; order Hyphomicrobiales; family Rhizobiaceae; genus Rhizobium; species Rhizobium sp. BK379. The sequence goes on along the minus strand of NZ_JACIAD010000007.1, from coordinate 109,202 downwards.
CTACCAGGAGATTACGAGCCGGTCCCAGAGTCTTGTGGATGTCCAGTAGGGCCTGACGCAGACTCGCTGCGGCCTGGTCGTCAGAACGATCACTCCACAGTTTGTCCCTGAGCCAGATCCTCGAGCGCGAACCACGGGCTGACAACGCAAGCATTGCCAAAAGGGCCTGGGCTTTTTTGGATTTCGGAGTAACCGACCGTCCTGCGGCGTCCACCAGGGCAAATGGCCCGAGCAGGAACATCCGAAACGGATTTTGCTCCTTGTTCATGCGATCCACCGGCCCCGCCCCCGTTGGCTCCGGTACGCTCGTGTGGCAGCCCGAAGATCTAGCATCCGGAGTCCACTCTGTCACAACTGAGGCGTCTGGCAAGCAACCGACAAGAGAAATCGGCATTTCGAAAGGTATACGGGTGACCTGGCGATGATTGAACTGAAGCATAACTGGCTGAAATCCCTCCGCGTAACTTCGCAGACCGGCCGTAACACCCTGGCGTCAAAGCAGCGTCAAAGGAATGTTGTACGCCTTCGGTCACCCTCCAGGCGCTCCCGAATGTTCCGATACGCTTCATTGTCGTTTGTCCGCTTTTCGGATCAGACATGCAGATGATGCTGCCGCGGCATTCTGAATGATGACGTGTCATCAGTCCGATAGCCTCTTAGCGTTACTCTTTGATTGGAGAGGCTTTTTAGCTATTGCGCGAAAGTGTCAGTAACGATGCCCTTCAAAAATCGGTCTCGTTCGCTGTAACAGAGCGATCTCGGCCTGCGTGCTTGCGGCGCGGCATCTAGATCTCGGGAGGGGCGGGGAGAGGGCGCCGAAACAAAATACGGTTGGGTCGCCTGGCCTTTCGTCCAATGAAGGGTTCTCCACGGCCACAAGCTGCATCGTACCGGATCAACGAGTCCGTGTTGTACGCGGGCGCGCAACGCGGGCCTCGGAGACGGCCTGCCGCCTTTGCAATGTTTGTCGCCACCGCTGCATAGGGATTGTCGTCGTTAACGAGAGGAAAGCTGGCGGCACCGATCGAGGCTGCCGAGCTCCATAGCGCGGCCGGAGAGACCCTATTTCGTGTCTCTAGCGAGTTCTTTGAGGCGAGACAGCCGACCCGACGCTCGGGGAGTTGTCCGTGCAAGATGGAGCGCGCAGTCACCCGATAGGGTTAGCGCAATATGTATTGTAGAAGGCGCGAATATACGCATAATTTCTGCGGCTGGCATCACGAGACAAGATCACTCGAGGCTCGGGGGATTCCATGGAAACAAATGTTGCGGACGCCCATGCTGGCGCAGTATCGCCCGAGCTCGTGGTCGAGGCACTGTTTGCCTGCCGAAAGACGGCAGCGATCAGGGCGGCCATCGAGCTCGATCTCTTTACGCATATCGGCGAGGGCAAGACGGCGGCGCTTCTGGCGTCGGCAATAGGCGCCTCGGAGCGCGGGGTGCGCATCCTCTGCGACTATCTTGTGGTTCATGGCTTCCTGACAAAGGAGAGCGGACAGTACCGAATGACGCCGTCGACCAAGATGTTCCTCGATCGCAATTCGCCTGCCTATATGGGCTCTGCGGTCGAGTTCGTCGCCGCGCCCGAAGTACTGGATAATTTTCTGCGCGATCCAGCCGCCATCGTGCGAAACGGCGGCTCGGCCGGGCTTGCGAACATGTCGGCAGATAACCCTGTCTGGGTGAAGTTTGCCCGCGGCATGGGCTCATTTACCGGGCTTAGCGCCAAAGTGCTGGCTGGCGCAATCTCCGGCTGGCCGAGGTCTCCCAAAAAGGTGTTGGACATCGCCGCAGGTCCAGGCGTTTTCGGCATCGAAATTGCGAAGGCCATTCCGTCGGCGGAGATCGTCGCCGTCGACTGGGCTGCCGTATTGGAACTGTCGCGGCAGAATGCGCAACAGGCTGGCGTGGCTGACCGATACCGGACGATCGCCGGCAGTGCCTTCGATGTGGAGTGGGGCACGGATTACGATCTCGTGCTGCTTCCGAATTTTCTGCACCACTTCGATTTGCCGACCTGCGCCCAACTGCTGCGAAGGATCATTGCGAGCCTTGCAGAACAAGGCCGAATCGTCGCGGTCGATTTCGTGCCGAACGAAGACGGCGTGTCGCCGCCTTTTCCCGCGGCCTTCTCCTGGGAGATGCTCGCCGGCACGCCGGCGGGCCAGGCCTATACGCAAAGTGAGCTGACTGAGATGGCAAGACTGGCCGGCCTTACCGGCGTCAAGGTCAGGCCGTTACCGCCGACTCCGGCAAGCCTCATTCTCTTTGAATAGCCACGGTCGTTTGCTTGGCCGGCCAACACTGTCGGGTCGCGCACGACACTTTAACGGGTGAGTTCATGCTGAACCCACCCGGCTCCACGTCAAAATCGCATAATCAACATTATGGAACCAAACGGCCTAAGCCGTGCCTTCGGATGCACAGGCCAGCACCAGTCTTTATCGCCTGCCCTTACTCCAGAAAGGGAAACGGTGCTTCGGGGTGAACGAGACCGGCGTGACGGATCTCACGCCAGAAGTCGTGCGGGATGACTTCTTCGAGCGCGGCGCGATCCTCGGCGATGCGGTCGGGCTTGCTTGCGCCGGGAATGACGGCGGCGACTGCGGGGTTTGCGAGTGCGAATTGAAGGCCGGCTGCCTTCATGCTTACGCCGTGGCGATCGGCGATAGCCTTGATGCGCGCGACTTTGTCGAGGATCGCAGGTGTTGCGGGGGCGTATTCGAAATTCGGCCCACCTACGAGCGCGCCTGAACTGTAGGGACCGCCGACGACAATGCCGAGACCCCTTTCGGAGACTTGGGGCATGACGCGCTGAAGCGCGCGCTCGTGGTCGAGCAGCGTGTAGCGGCCGGCAAGCAGGAAGCCATCCGGGCGCGGCCCGTCCAGCGCCAGCAGCAATTCAATGGGCTCTACACGGTTAACGCCGAGGCCCCAGGCCTTTATCACACCTTCGTCGCGCAGCCGATCGAGTGCCTTGAAGGCTCCTTTACGCGCGCTTTCGAAAACGCCGAGCCATTCGTCGCCGTAAAAATCCTGGGCGACGTCATGAACGAAGGCGAGTTCGATGCGGTCAGTGTTCAGCCGCTTCAGGCTGTCCTCGATCGAGCGAAGGGTGGCGTCTTCCGAGTAGTCGTTGATGATCTTGTTGGGGCGGCCGTATTTGAAGACCTCGCCTTTTTCGCCGAGATCCCGGGCGCTGACATCCTCAATCTCGTCGAGAATGATGCGACCGACCTTGGTACTGATCACATATTGGTCGCGAGGCTTGTTCGCCAGTGCTTCGCCCATGCGGATCTCCGCAAGGCCGGCGCCGTAAAAGGGGGCATTGTCGTAGTAGCGTATACCGTCACTCCAGGCGGCTTCCACGGTGGCGATTGCTTCCTGTTCGGGAATATCGCGGAACATATTGCCGAGAGGGGCTGCGCCGAAGCCGAGCCGGCTTGGCAGAATATCCTTAAGAGTCATTGGCTTATCCTTTGGTTGTCTGCAAAAGCCATGCACGAAACGTTACTCTTTGCCGGCTGGGTGACGACTGGAACGAGACCGGTACGGCCGCATCGACCCGCAGCGTCGAGGGAATTTGAACTCCACTCCCTTGTACTCTACCGGGCTCTGGACGATCGGCAACGCTATCCTGATTGGTGATGTGGCTTGCACCCACCCGCCCCTGCTCTTCATACTCTGGCTGTCGGGAGTTAGCCCCGATCCCCGCTAGCGGTTGTCAAGGGCTCCTGTTTTTCATGAGAACCGGACGACGATTAATGCGACCGCTGCCAAACGCCAGCGTTGAAGGTCTTCCCGTGCCGCTGGAGAATAGCAAGATGCGGTCGCAAATAGTCGCGCCGCCATCGCCAAAGCTGAGCGCGATTATGATGGTCTTTTTGCTTTGCGTTACTTCGCAAGGCGCAAAGGCGTGAAACCGATCTGCATCTTCTGCGGATTCTCCTGCCTCAGGGTCCGCAGCATGTCCTCGTATTCCCGTTCGACTTCGGGCGTTACGGACGGACGGACCTCTTGGAGAGCCATGGCAAAGTCTTCCTTCGAGACCGTTGACGCGTCGATCGATTGCCTGAGTGCGATAAGCCCGGCTCGGCGGGTCAGGTCTTCCAGGTCCGCGCCGGTAAACCGCTCCGTTTTCTCAGCGAGGTCATCCAAACTGACATCATCGGCCAGTGGCATTTTCCGCGTATGGATACCCAGGATCTTACGACGCCCAGTCAAGTCCGGCACCGGAACATAGACAAGCTCGTCGAAACGCCCTGGCCGAAGGAGTGCGGGGTCGAGCAGGTTAGGCCGGTTCGTCGCCCCCATCACGACCACGCCTTGCATGTCCTCCAAACCGTCCATTTCAGCCAACAGCGTGTTGACAACTCTTTCGGTGACGGCGGGTTCGCCAAGTCCGCCGCCTCTGGCCGGTGCCAGGGAATCAATCTCGTCGATGAAGATGACAGTCGGCGCGACTTGACGGGCACGCTCAAAAAGCCGCGAGACTTGCTGTTCGGATTCACCGTACCATTTGGACAGGAGGTCAGAGGACTTCGTGGCGACAAAATTCGCCTCGGCTTCACGAGCGACTGCCTTTGCGAGCAGCGTTTTGCCGGTTCCAGGAGGCCCGAAAAGCAGGAAGCCCTTAGCTGGCCGAATTCCCATCCGCTTGAATGACTGTGGCGACCGCAGGGGTAATTCCACTCCTTCTTTAAGTTTCAGCTGCGCATCGTCGAGCCCCCCGACATCGTCCCAGCGCACATTTGGCGCCTGAATCATGATTTCGCGCAGTGCAGACGGCTGGATCCGCTTCATCGCTGAATTGAAGTCATCCTGGGAGACTGTGAGTTTTTCCAGAACTTCTGCGGGGATACCCTCCTTGAGATTGATGTCCGGCAGGACGCGACGAAGTGCATCCATGGCAGCCTCACGCACGAGTGCTCCCAAGTCGGCACCAACAAAGCCGTAGGTCGTCCGCGCTATTTCGTCCAAATCGGCGCCTTCAGCCAGAGGCATGCCGCGCGTATGGATCGCTAGAACCTCCCGCCGGCCATTCTGATCAGGCACGCCAATCACGATTTCGCGGTCGAAACGCCCCGGGCGTCGAAGGGCCTCGTCGATTGCATCGCGCCGGTTGGTGGCACCGATAACGACGATGTTCTGTCTCGGCTCAAGGCCGTCCATGAGAGTGAGCAACTGAGCGACGATCCGGCGCTCGACCTCCCCCGTTACCTGCTCCCTCTTTGGCGCAATCGAATCAATCTCGTCAATGAATATAATGGAAGGTGCGTTTTGCGAGGCTTCCTGGAAAACCTGCCGCAGACGCTCTTCGGATTCACCGTACTTGCTGCCCATAATCTCTGGGCCAGCGATATGGTAGAAGTTCGCTTCCGTCTCGTTTGCCACTGCGCGGGCCAGAAGTGTTTTACCCGTCCCGGGAGGTCCGTAGAGAAGAACTCCCTTCGGTGGATCGATGCCCAGGCGCTGAAAGAGTTCGGGATGACGAAGTGGAAGCTCGACCATCTCGCGAACCTGCTCGACAGAGGATCCAAGACCACCGATATCGTCGTAGGTCACGTCGGCTCGTCGAGCTTCTCTGGGTTCCTCGAACTGTGGACGAAGCTCGATAGCCGTGTCTTCGGTAACCTGCACGATGCCGCGCGGCTGTGTGGATACGACGACCAGCCTGATTTCTTGAAGGCCATAGGCCTGAAGCAACTGAGGATCGCGGCTGCGCTGTTGCACCGACGTCGAAATCACATCACCTGCCACCATGGGGCGATACATGAAAGTCCGCAGGAGCGCGTCGCCCGAGCCTTGAAGCACCATGTTTTTCTGAGCCGGCGCAAGGACGATCCGGGTTGCTGGACGCGCGTCCGCTTTGCGAATTTCGATATGATCGCCGCTCGTGGCACCCGCATTCACACGCTGGAGACCATCTAGCCGGATGATGTTCAGTCCCTCGTCTTCCGGATAGGGCCGGACTGCGAGTGCGGCCGTATGGCGCTTACCAATCAGTTCGACCAGATCGCCCTCCGAAAGCCCGAGCTTGCTCATCGCTGCGGTTGGCAGCCGCGCTATGCTTGCTCCAGCATCCTGCGGACGCATGTTGGCGACCTGGAGCGTTAGATCATCGGAACCGGACATGAGGCCTCCCCAAAAGAGCGTGAAACAATCAAGACAAACCTAGCGTCCTGATGAGAAAGGCAAGCGAGTTTGGTTTGGGGTCTGATGACGAAAAGCCCGACGGGAAACAGATGGTACTGCCTTGCCGGCGATGGAGACATCGACGCCTGCGCACGCCACCCACAAGCGCTGTCAACGCGGCCGATATCCTGTTTCCTGCAAGGCATCCCGCCGGACCGCTCGGCACGGATTGGCCGCCATCGCATCGATCGGTCGCACCCCGGCTTGCGCTTCAACCGCAAGCCGCGGTCATATCGGGCTTGATGAAAATTAATTTCATCAATTCGTCTTCAGCCCCGTTTTCGGTTGACGGCCCCTGATTTTTGTCCCAACCTGAAGAAAATAAATTACGAAATTGGGAACGACTTTAGCATGAAAGTGGGAATCATTGGGCTGGGATTCCGGCTCGGCTATCTTGGCTATGTCTTCAAGGCTATCGACAGCAGCTTCGAGATTGTCGGTTATGTCGATCCGGACCCTGCGGGGCTTCCCGGACTGACGGAAAACGGCGTCTCTGCCGGCACGGCCTATGGTTCGCCGCAGGAGCTCCTCGCTTCCGAAAAGCTCGATCTCCTGATGATCGGCTCTCCCAACCACATGCATCTCGATCATATTCGCCTCGGCCTTGAGGCAGGCCTCAAGGTCTTCTGCGAAAAGCCGATCGTCACCACGATCGCCGAGAGCATCGAACTTGCCCACCTGATGGCAAAGTTCGGCCATGAAAGGCTGATGGTTGGTCTCGTGCTGCGCTACTCGCCTCTTTACAAGGATCTGCGCGCCATCCAGGCCGACGGCAAGCTCGGCCAAATCGTCTCCATCGAAGCCTCCGAACATATCGAGCCCTATCACGGCGCCTTCTTCATGCGCGACTGGCGCCGCTACGAGCGCTATTCCGGCAGCTTCATGCTGGAGAAATGCTGCCACGACCTAGACCTTTATAATGGTGTGGTCGGCGCCCGGCCCGAACGTGTTGCAAGCTTCGGCGGCCGCAAGAGCTTTATCCCCGCCAACGACCCGGCGCGCGAAGGAATCAACGATCTGGAACTCTTCCACCGCAAGCCGAGCGGCTGGATGGGCTCGGACAAGGTGTTCGACAGCGATGCCGACATTATCGATTACCAGGTGGCGATCGTCGAATACGCCAATGGCGTCGGAATGAATTTCCACACCAACCTGAATGTTCCCGACCAGTTCCGCCGCTTCGCCATCATGGGCTCGCGCGGCATGGCAGAAGGCGATTTTGTCCGCGGCTATCTTGACGTTCATGAGCAGTTGACCGGCAACAAGATCGTCGAAAACAAATATGCCGCGACCGAACTGTCGCAGCATTATGGCGCAGACGAGCAGATGGCAGCCGATATTCTGCAAAGCGTGCGCACCGGGTCGGAACTCCCGGTCTCCACGCTGAACGCATTGGAGGCAGGCATCCTGGCGCTCGCCATGGATGAAGCCCGCATGAAGAAGGCCGTAATCGACCTTCGTCCCATCTGGGACCGGTTCGACGAGGCGCTACACTCCAGAGCGGCCTGAGGAGACCGGCAAGATGAGTGCTCAGAAAAGTGCCGTCATCTTCGCCTGGATCCTTCTCCTTCCAGCTGTCCTTTACGTGCTCGCGATCGTCGCCTATCCGCTGGTCGATACGTTCATCCTGTCGTTTACGGATGCATCGCTGCGTAAGGTGACGAACTGGGTCGGCTGGGCCAATTACGAGAAGATCTTCAACAACACGTTCGCGGAAGTCATTCTGCGAACCTTCATCTGGACCTTCTTTTCGGTCGCCCTGAAGATGATCATCGGCACGTTCGGTGCCGCAATGTTGAATGCTGCCGTACCCGGCCGGTCGCTGTTTCGACTGCTGACCATGCCGCCGTGGATCGTGCCGATGGCTATCGGCATCTTCATGTGGGGCTGGATGTATAATGGCCAGTTCGGAATGATTTCCGGGCTGCTGCAGCGCTTCGGCCTCGTCGATGGCCCGGTAGCCTTCCTCGCCTATGGCAGCACTGCCTTCTGGGCGACGATCGTCACTGACGTCTGGATCGGCGTGCCGCTGGTGACGATCTACTTCCTCGCTGCAATCCAGTCGATCCCGAAGGATCTCTACGAAGCAGCATGGACCGACGGCGCCGGCCGCTGGTACCGTTTCCGCCGCATCACACTGCCGCTCATGGTTCCCGCCATTATCACAATGTCGATGCTGTCGCTGATTGCGACCTTCAATTCCTTCGACATTATCTGGATCCTGACGCAGGGTGGTCCGAGCGGCGAAACGACGACGATGATCATCGATACCTATCAGACGGCTATCGGCTCGAAGAAATATGGCGAAGGGGCAGCGCGTGCGGTGCTGATCTGCATTTTCCTGTCGCTCTTCTGCTTCGCCTATTTCCGTGTCACCCGCCGCCTGAACCCGGAGAAGCGCGCATGAGCAGCCGTCCCATGATCGATCGCTACAGCTGGTGGGAAATCATCCTCATCTATTGCGGCATAGCGATCTTCCTGTTCTTCGTGCTGTCGCCCTTCGTCGAAGGCTTCCTGGTGTCGCTGAAGCCGCTCAGCCAGCTGTTTTCCTCGCCCTACCGCTTCTGGCCGGAAAACGGCTCGTTCGAAGCTTACCGGACGATGTGGATCAGCGTGCCGGGCTTCGGTCGCTACATCTTCAACTCGTTCTTCATCTCGATCATCGTCACCGTCATCGTGCTCTGCCTCGTCATTCCGGCATCCTATGCCTTTGCGAAATTCGAGTTCAGGGGCATGGGCATCCTGCTCGGCGCCTTCCTGACGGTTAACATGTTCTCCGGTGCCGTCCTGCTCATCCCGCTCTTTCGCCTGATGCGCAGCATCGGTGTTCTGAACACCTATCTTGCGATGATCGTGCCGGGCGTCGCCTTCCTTATCCCGTCGGCGATCTGGCTGCTGCGCACCTACATGATCCGCATTCCCCAAGAACTCAACGAAGCGGCCTACATGGATGGCGCCAGCTATTTCTATACGCTGCGCCGCGTCATTCTGCCCATTGCGATGCCGGGGATTATCGTCGTCGCGATCACCACCTTCATCGGTGCCTATGCGCAGCAGTTCATCTTCGCGCTGACCTTCAACTCGAAGACTGAATACATGCCCCTGCCGGTGGGACTCTTTGCTTACTTCGGCAAGCAGGAGGTCATCTGGAACGAACTGATGGCGGCCTCCTTCGTCGGCATCGCGCCGGCGATGATCGTCATCTTCTTCCTTCAGCGCTATCTCGTCGGCGGCCTGACCGCCGGTGCGGTGAAACAATAAGACCAACAATAAAGAGTGAACAGCTAACAACGAGAATGGGAGTAACGACGTGAGCATTACCATCAAGACAGGCCTTATGGCGCTCGCCCTGCTTGGTTCGACGGCGTTGACTGCGGTCACGGCCCAGGCAGCCGACAAGGAAATCAGCTGGATCTATTGCGGCGACACGATCGACCCGATCCACACCAAATACATCAAGGAATGGGAATCCAAGAACGCCGGCTGGAAGGTTACGCCGGAAGTCGTCGGCTGGGCGCAGTGCCAGGACAAGGCAACGACGCTGGCTGCCGCCGGCACGCCGGTCGCCATGGCTTATGTCGGGTCGCGCACGCTGAAGGAGTTCGCACAGAACGACCTTATCGTTCCCGTTCCGATGACCGATGACGAGAAGAAGGGCTATTACCCGCATATCGTCGACACGGTCACTTTCGACGGCAATCAGTGGGGCGTTCCGATCGCTTTCTCCACCAAGGCGCTATACTGGAACAAGGACCTCTTTAAGCAGGCCGGCCTCGATCCCGAGACGCCGCCGAAGACTTGGGCTGAAGAAATCCAGATGGCAAAGACCATCAAGGAAAAGACCGGCATTCCGGGCTTTGGTCTTTCCGCCAAGACCTTTGACAACACGATGCACCAGTTCATGCATTGGGTTTATACCAATAACGGTGCGGTCACCGATGCCGAAGGCAAGATCACGCTCGACAGCCCCCAGATCCTTGCCGCGCTGAAGGCCTATAAGGATATTTCGGCCTCTGCCGAAGAAGGCCCGACAGCCTATGAGCAGAACGAAGTCCGCGCCATCTTCCTCGATGGCAAGGTCGCGATGATCCAGGCGGGCTCCGGAGCCGCCTATCGCCTGAAAGACACGAAGATCAACTGGGGCGTCACCACGCTGCCGCTTGGTCCGGATGCCAAGGGCGCAGGCACGCTTCTCATCACCGACAGCCTTGCGATCTTCAAGGGCTCTGGTGTCGAGGACAAGGCGACAGAATTCGCCAAGTACATTACCTCACCTGACATCCAGGGCGAATACGAGCTGCAGGGCGGCGCAGGCCTTACCCCGCTGCGTCCGTCTGCAAAGGTCGACGAATTCGTTGCCAAGGATCCCTTCTGGAAACCCTTCATCGAGGGCATCAGCTATGGTGGTCCCGAGCCGCTCTTCACCGACTATAAGGGCTTCCAGAACTCGATGATCGAGATGATCCAGTCCGTCGTCACCGGCAAGGCCGAGCCTGAGGCAGCTCTGAAGAAGGCTGCCGGCGAGATCGAAGCCTTCAAGTAAACCGATGTCGAGGATCGCAGGTCGACGATCTGCGATCCTCACCGACCAAACTCTTGCGTATTCAGGCCGGGACCGGAGACAGATTTTTGGGACAGCTTCAGCTCAACAAGGTTCAAAAATTCTATGGCGACTACGAAGTTCTCAAGGGCGTCGAACTCGATGTCCGGGACGGCGAGTTCGTCGTCTTCGTCGGGCCTTCGGGATGCGGCAAGTCCACCCTCCTGCGCATGATCGCAGGTCTCGACGCAACGAGCAAAGGCGACATCATCATCAATGGCGTCAGGGTCAACGACCTGCCACCGGTCAAGCGCGGCATCGCCATGGTCTTCCAGTCTTACGCGCTCTATCCGCATATGACTGTTTTCGAGAACATCGCCTTCCCTCTTCGTGTCGAGCGGATGGAGGAGGAAAAGCTCAAGACCAAGGTCGAGAATGCCGCACGCATCCTGCATCTCGAAACGCGGCTGCAGCAGAAGCCCGGCATGCTCTCCGGCGGACAGCGCCAGCGCGTCGCAATCGGCCGCGCCATCGTTCGCGAACCTAAGATCTTCCTGTTCGACGAGCCTCTTTCCAACCTTGATGCCGCCCTCCGCGCCGACATGCGCATCGAACTTGCCAAGCTGCACCGGCAGCTGAAGGCGACGATGATCTATGTGACGCACGACCAGGTGGAAGCCATGACAATGGCCGACCGCATCGTCGTGCTGGATGCCGGCAATATTTCACAGACCGGCGCGCCGCTTGAGCTCTACCATAAGCCAGCCAACCAGTTCGTCGCCGGCTTCATCGGCAATCCGAAAATGAATTTCCTGCCCGTGACCTGCACGTCCGCAAGCGAGGCGGGAGCGACCGTCGACTATCGCGGCCAAACGGCGACCCTGCCGATAAAGCCGCGAGACGGCATGGTCGGCAAGATGATGACGCTCGGTATCCGGCCCGAGCATATCCAGCTTGGTTCCGGTGAGATTTCGCTGACCGTTACACCCAGCGTTATCGAACGGCTTGGGGCCAATACCGTGGCCTATGCGGCACTCGGCAGCGAAACGGAAAACTTCTGCGCCATGCTGCCCGGTAGTGTCGGCATCCGCGCGGACTTGCCGGTTGCCGTCGGCATCAATGCTGCCGATTGCCATCTCTTCGATGCGGAAGGGGTCGCGTTCGAACGTCGTGTCGAACTCACCGATATCGATATGAACCTGTTGGCCCCAGCAACAGCCTGAACGGCCGATTGGCTTACCAGACGAGACCCCGCGCGGCGACGTCCTCGACGCGCGTGACGATCCCGTTGCGATGAAAAACCATCGTATCGAACAGGTTCGAAACCACGCATGTATGGTTCGGGATGATGAAGAGCTTTTCGCCGATCTGGGGCCGTTGACCGGTGCAGGCCGAAAGGTCGATGACGCCGTGTTCTTCCGACAGGCTGGTTATCCTCGCCTCGGGATATCCGACGACGAGGCCGAAATCGGTAAAGCCCTGAAGATCGGAGGTGAGCGCCTTCGAGCCTGCATCAATCACGGCGCGGTCTGCATTCGGCCGCGACACTACAGTCGCCAGGACATGCATTGCACAATCGTCCTGCGCGCAATGTCCCATCCGGATCATCTGACGGTCATTATAGATATAGGTCCCGGCCCGATGCTCCGTCACCGACTTGACCAGATGCGCCTGAAACAGGCTGGGCGTGCCGCCATTGCTGACGATCGGACAGGCGATCCCCTCCGCCGCCAATTGCTTCAACGTAGACTGGATGAAAGCTTCGACGGCATCGGCCGACTGCGGCTTCGGATAGGTGAGAATGCCACCAAATGCCAGCCCGTCGGCTGCAGCGATATATTTTGCCAGCGAGGCCGCCTGCTCCGGCGTCTGCACACCGCAGCGCGCGCCGCCGGTGTCGCATTCAACGAGGACGGTGAGCGGCTTGCGGCCGGAAAAATGTGCAGAGAGCCCGTCGGCCGTGACTTGGCTGTCGGCGACGACCTTGAGACCAGAAATGCGATCGTTCAAAACAGCGAGCCGTTCAAGCTTCGGGGCCCCGATAATATTGAAAGTGATCAGGATGTCTTCGAAACCGGCTTCGGCAAAGACCTCGGCTTCCGTCACTTTCTGGCAGTTGATCCCCTTGGCCCCGGCCGCGACCTGGGCGGTGGCAAGTGCAGGTATCTTGTGCGTCTTGATATGCGGGCGGAAATTCAGCCCGTGCTCGTCCATGTAGGACTGAACCCTTGATATGTTGGCAGCCAGCCTGTCTTCGTCGATGATCGGGCGCGGCGTGGAAAGATCAGCGATCCTGTCTCCAGCCTTCGCGACGACGGCAAACCGGTTGTCATGCATCTCAGGCAGCTCCGCGTTCGGTTCCATGAGGATCGGCCACGATCGGCCAGATGGTCTTCGGTGCACGGCGATAGTTGGTTGTCGCCGGATTGTTCGGATAAGGGGTTCCTGCAGAACAGTACAGGATTTCGGCGGCGATCTTCGAGAAGGATGCGAAGAAATGGTTGGTGGACTTGATCACCAAAATCTTCTTCTTGGTCGGATCGATGCCCATTACTGAAAACAGGCTCGGATCGAAGCTCTGCGCCCGCGTCGAGTTCAGGATGATGTCGATACCATCAAGCACGATATGCGCCGCATCACCGAAGGGTGCGAGGCTCTCGCCGAACTGCATCTCGGCGTTCTTCACCAGTTTGACGACCCTCACCATGCCGTCGACAGGATTGCCGGTTCCGGGTGCCGATTTCGCGCCGAAGCGCAGCAGGATTTCAGCCCCCTCGCCTGCGGCAAAACAGATCTGAACGGCGACCGGATCCCAGATCGTGCCAACAGCAGCACTTGTTACACCGCGGGCCAGAAGCTCCTCGAGAATGACGGTGGCATCGCCGGCGGTCCCACCGCCCGGATTGTCCCAGACATCGGCGATGACGACCGGCCAGGCTTTGGCAGCCATCGCCCGGGAGACGGCTTCCTTTTCGTCGATCTGCGGCACCATGAAGGTGCCGCGCTTTGAAAACAGCTCCATGCCGAGCTCGCGCGCCAGAGCCGCACCCTTTTGCGGATTGTTGTCGGTGACGACAAGCAGCTTGGTCCCCATCTCCGGCACATCGCCGACCATGAAGCCGTGGACCACGGAGATCGACAGGATTTCAGGATCTTCCTTCTCGATCCGCATGATCTTATCGACGAAGGAGCGCATTGGATCGCGCGAGGTCGGAAAGACATCGATCATCCGGCAATCGAAAACGGAATTGACCGGCTTGACCCTGCCCTCAAGCGCATCGACGGCGATACGCCAGAGATCCTCGGCGCGATCAACAAAATCCGTATGCGGGAATTCCTTGAAATAGACGGCGAAATTCAGCGCGTCGATGCGCTTCCGGGTCAGATGGCTATGCGGGTCGAGTTCGGCGCAGATCAGGACATCAGGCCCGACGATGTCGCGCATGCGGGTCAGGAGGTCGCCCTCCGTGTCCTCATATCCCGCAGCCACCATCGCCCCATGCAGGCCCATCACAACGGCATCGACGGGCATTGCGGCACGGAGCTGGCCGAGGATTTCGTCGCGCAACCCCTCATAGGCCTGGCGATTGACGAGGCCGGCCGGATCGGCCCATGCTGCCGTGCCTTCGATCAGCTCCCAGCCCTTTTCAGCGGTGACACGGCGGCCGACGGTGATCGGCGCAGTGCAGAGCGTGGGCGTCTCCGGATGCTGGCCGGGCGGCGCATAGAGAGAGGCTTCGAAAGCGCGGCGATCCACGCAGATCGGGGAAAACGTATTGGTTTCGGTCGCCAGTGCTGCCGTGAAAATGCGCAAGTGATTTGGCCTTGTTTTGCGGCCCTGCTTCAACCCATCGGGTTCGGCAGGTAGCCGGTAAATCCGCAGATCTTCCACCGTCCCTCGTGGAGCCTGCAATAATAGAGCGTCTGCCACTGCATGATATCGCGAGTGCCATCACTCTTCGTCAGGCCCCCATCGAACTTCTTGCGGACAAGCGCCATGTCACCCTCGATCTCGATGTCTTCGAGCGTCGTGGTGGTGAAGATCGCCGTACGCGTATCCTCGGCAAAGCTCTGCGTCGCAAAATCCTTTGCCTGCCTCAGCCACTCATCGCGATAGGCATTGAGTGTGGGGAATGCCAGGCGCCATTTGTCAGGGCTGACCTCTTTGCGGCCATCGATGCCGATGAAGCCTTCCTCGACGAAATCGTCTTGGACCATCGACCAGTCGGCAGTCAGAAAGGCATCGATGTCGCGGGGCACGAGCATCTCCCAGATGGCGTGCCGTGCGGCGTCGGAGGACGCGAAAGGATTCTTGAAAGGATCACGCATGTTCGCCCCCGATTTAAATTCTTTTCATAAATGGCGTTTTTCACTGGTCAAAATCTGCTTTCTATGGTCCCTTGTCAACTTATCAAGAAAATAATTTGCAGGGATCCCAGCATGTCCATCAAGCGATATGGCACTGTTCAGACCGGCGCTGGCGGCAAGCCGCTGCCTTTTGCGCGCGCGGTCGAAGCCGATGGCTGGCTCTATGTTTCCGGCCAGGTGGCGATGGAAAACGGCGAGATCATCGACGGCAATATCGTTGCCCAGACGCACAAGACGATCGCCAACGTGCTCGCCATTCTCGATGAAGCCGGATACGGCGTGGAGGATGTTGTGCGCGTCGGCGTCTGGCTGGACGATCCGCGCGACTTCTGGACCTTCAACAAGATCTATCAGGATTATTTCGGCGCACATCCGCCGGCCCGCGCCTGCGTCCAATCGTCCATGATGGTGGATTGCAAGGTCGAGATCGATTGCGTTGCCTACAAGAAGAAGAGTTGACTGACGGATCGGCGGGAGGACCGGCTTGGATATCTTTTCCACATTGCAGGAAGACAAGAGCCGGCTCTCCGCCTCCGAGGCCCGTATCGCCGATATCATCGTGAACGATTTCGAATTTGCGGTGAATGCCTCGATCATCGAGCTTGCCGAACGCGCGGAAGTCTCGCCACCGACGGTGACGCGTTTCTGCCGCCGCCTCGGCTGCGACAGCTTTTCCGATTTCAAGGTGCAGCTTGCCCGCACCGCCCATGTCGGCGTGCGTTATCTGAAGCCGGAATCAAAGAGCAGCGATCCGGCCGATGTCGCTCAGGATATCATTACCAAGGCGCAGAATGCCCTTTTCCTGTTGCATCGCTCACTGGACCTCACCGCGATCGAAGCTGCGGTCGCGCAGATCGCCAAGGCGGAGATGATCTATGCCTTCGGATCGGGCGGCAACTCGTCGATGATTGCCGACGAGCTGCAGAATCGGCTCTTTCGGCTTGGCCTCAGGATCACCTCCAGTTCCGACCACAGTATGCAGCTGATGATGGCGGCGGCGGCGAAGGCTGGCGATGTGATCATTGGCTCGTCCTTTTCCGGCCGCAATGCCGAGCTGGTGCGGGCTTTTGCTTTGGCACGCGAGGCCAAGGTCAGGACCATTGCGCTGACGCAATCCGACAGTCCGGTCGCCAGAGCCGCCGAGATCGTCGTGCCGATCGATCTTCCGGAAGGGACCAACATCTTCCGCCCGACATCGACGCGTATCGCTTACATCGCAACCGTCGATATCCTGGCGAGCCTTGTCGCCTATGCCATCCAACCGAGGGCGATGACGACGCTGAGACGCATCAAGCAGCAGCTGGTTGCACACCGCGATGGCGACGACAAGCAGCTACTTGGGGACTGATCAACAAGAGGGAGCGACAATGACGCAATCGGTGGCCATCGTGACGGGAGCAGCAGGTGATATCGGCGCGGCGATTGCCGATCGACTGGCCGTCGATCATGATGTCGTTCTGCTTGCTGATATCGATCTCGTCAGTGCAGCAGCCGTTGCCAGCAAACTTGGACCATCCGACCGCTTCGTCCCCATCGAATGCGACGTGACCAGCGAGACAAGCGTTGCGTCTCTCGCCGGGCGTGCGGCGGAGCTCGGCAGTCTTCGTACCCTCGTCAACAATGCGGGTGCAGCCCGCGCCGTCAGCCTGCATGATACGACGCCGGAGATCTGGCGTGCCGACAATGCGCTCAACCTCGAAGCGGCATTTCTCTGCTTTCGGGCTGTCGAAGACCAGTTGAAGGCGTCGCGAGGCTCAATGGTCAACATTGCCTCGGTCAACGGCATGAATGTGTTTGGCCATCCGGCTTACAGCGCGGCCAAAGCCGGACTTCTGCATTTCACCCGGCTGGTCGCCGTCGAATACGGAAAATTCGGCATCCGCGCGAACGCCGTTGCTCCCGGAACGGTAAAGACGCAGGCATGGGAAGTCCGTGCCGCTGCCAATCCTAATGTCTTCGAGGATGCCCGCCGCTGGTATCCGCTGCAGCGCGTGGTCGATCCGAAGGACGTCGCCAATGCCGTCGCCTTCCTGGCTGGGCCGCAGGCTGCAGCGATCACTGGCGTCTGCCTGCCGGTCGACTGCGGCCTGACAGCTGGCCAGGCCGAGCTTGCCCGCACGTTTTCCCAGTCCGAGCACTATTGAAATCGAAATAGACAACAAGAGGAACGAGATATGAAGCCGGCCGACTATCGCCTGGAAAGCAGCTGGAACCCTGGTGGCGGGCCGCATGGCGCGTTCACCTTCACGCTTTTCAATCTCTCCGGCGCGGCACTTTCCGGTTTCAAGCTTGTCTACACCTCCCTCACCCGGGTCATCGATGCCACGGCGTGCGGCAATGCCACGTTTCTGAGACGCAACGCCAATTTTCACGAATTCGAGCCGCCGGCCGGGTTGGCCCTCGCCGCCGGTGAAAGCTGGACCTTCACCGTCGCCGGCTTGCATCGCCCAGCGCGCCATTGCACTGACGGCGCCAAGTCCGCCTATCTGACGCTGTCATCCGGAAAGCATGTGCCGGTTGCAGTTTCCGATCTACTTCTCGAAGGCCGAGTGAGCGAGCCTCCGCCTGCGCTCCTGCCTGAAGGCCGGCTCGACCTGCCCTTTGCCTTGCAGCCATGGCCGGCCGAGATCGATGCGAAGCCGGGCGATAGTTTTCCGGTCATCCTTTATCCGGAGGGCGCCAGCGCAGACGAATTGTCGGCGATATCAACATGCATTTCCCTGACGCGCCGACTTTTCGAAAGCGATCATTCGGTTTTCAATCTGGTTGCCTCGCAGCAAGGCCGCGCTCTCACCTTCAACAAGGACGCCTTGCTCGACGCCGAAGCCTATCGGCTGACGTTCGCGGCCGATCGCGTGACACTTTCCTATTCCGGTTCCGCCGGGCGCCAGTACGGATTGACCTCGCTCGCGCAGATGCTGAACGGCGCGCGCGTCACCAAGGGCAAATTCCGCTTCCCTGTTTCGGGGACGATTTCCGATCACCCCCGCTATAGCTGGCGCGGCTGCCATCTCGACGTTTCCAGGCAGTTTTATCCGGTTGACGACGTCAAGCGGCTGATCGACATTCTTGCCTGGTTCAAGCTCAACATCTTCCACTGGCATCTGACAGATGACGAGGCCTGGCGGCTGGAAATCAAGGCCTATCCGCAGCTGACGACATCAGGCGTGTTGCGAGGTCCGGACGAGCCGCTGCTGCCACAACTCGGCAATGGAGCCGAGCCGGTCGGCGGCTTCTATTCGCAGGACGATGTCAGAGACATCGTCGCGCATGCGAGCTCCCTCAACGTCGAGGTGGTTCCCGAGATCGACATTCCCGGCCACAATGCGGCGACCCTGATTGCCTTGCCCGATCTGACTGATGGACAGGAGGCACCGGAAAGCTACCATTCCGTCCAAGGCTACCCGAACAATGCGCTGAACCCGGCAGTGCCGCTGACCTACGAATTCCTGGAAAAGGTCTTCGACGAAATGGTCGAACTCTTTCCCTCGACTTACATCCATATCGGTGGCGACGAAGTGGCGAACGGCTCCTGGCTCGCCTCGCCGCTTGCCAGGAAGCTGATGGCGGAACAAGGCATTTCCGGCACGTTCGGTCTTCAGTCCTATTTCCTGAAGCAGATCAAGACGATGCTTGACAAGCGCGGTCGCAAGCTTGCGGGCTGGAACGAGGTCGCTCATGGCGGCGGAGTTGCCGCGAAGGACAGCCTGCTGATGGCCTGGGAAAATCCGCAGGTCGGTATCGAACTTGCTGAACAGGGTTATGATGTCGTCATGACGCCGGGCCAGGCCTATTATCTCGACATGGTACAGGCGGAAGCCTTCCAGGAACCGGGTGCGAGCTGGGCAGGCACCGTGCCGCCGGCTCACACATATGCCTATGAAGCTGCAGGCGAATTCCCGGAGGAATTGAAGCACAAGCTGAAAGGTGTCCAGGCCTGCATCTGGTCGGAGCACTTCCTGTCGCGCGGCTATTTCAACCGGCTGGCGTTTCCCCGCCTGCCTGCCATTGCCGAAGCCGCCTGGACGCCGAGGGCATCGAAGGACTGGGCTCGGTTTGCTGCGATCGTGCCGCTAAGCCCAACGCTTTAATATGGTAATCGAGAGGCAGTCGGCGCCACGGTCATTGATCCGACAGTGGACGCCCCTGGCAAATGTCGGGCGCGACCGGCCTGACCTTTCCATTCAATAGGAAATTCGGCTAAACGGCCAATGCGCCCCTCCCCGCTGGCGCGCCTGACATTGACCCACGGCGATTCTTGCAAGGACGGGAATTTTGCTCGTCTTCGCAGATGCGCTCCAAACCATTGCTGATGATGACGATGAACCGCCTGATCCCCGATGTCTTCCGCAATCCTGCAATCCGGGTGAGCATGATTGCCATCTTCACGTTCGGTTTTGCCGGCGCGACGACAAACCCTTATCGATCCGTGGTCGGTATCGTTGAACTCGGCCTGTCGAACGGGGTCTACTCCGCGCTGATTTTTGCCGCAGCGGCCGTCAACGTGATCGTCAGCATTCTTTTCGGCAATCTTGCCGATCGGCTCGGCGAATACCGCACGATGATGCTCGTTGCCGCGACATTCGGCATTCTCGGCTATGGTGCGGTCTATTTTTTCCCGACCCGGGAAATCTTTGTTCTCAGCGCTCTCCTGCTGCTGCCGGTCTATGGATCGCTGAACTCGTTGCTCTTTGCCAATGTGCGCGCGGCGGCCAGAGGAATGGCGCCTGGCGAGATTGCGACCGTCAATTCCGGGACACGGGCGATGATTTCGCTTTCCTGGGTGCTCGTTCCGGGATTTACGGGCGTTCTGCTCTCCTCCTCGCCGTCCATGTTGCCGGCCTATCTGTTTGCCTGCATATCCTGTCTGGTCTGTGTCGGCCTCATCGGCATCCTGCTACCGCGACAAAGCGGCACCGACCGAGCTGCCACGCACCATCTCTCCTATCTCGCCGCTCTCGGCCAGGTGATCTCTCCGAAGATATTCAGTCGGGTGATGGCGATCGCGCTGATCAGCAGCACGCTGCATGTCAACGACGCAATATTTCCCCTCGTCGTCACCGGTGCCGCCCACGGCACGGTCGCCGATATCGGCATTCTCGTGGGGATCGTCGCACTCCTGGAAGTGGTCTTCATTATCGTATGGTCACGCATGCTGCGCATTGTCAGCCAGCTCACAGCTCTTGCCGTTGGAGCATTGATCTATGCGATCTATCTGATGCTTCTGGCTTTTGCCGATCAACCCTGGCATGTCTACGCCCTCACCATCATCAGCGGCATAGGCGCAGCCTCGCTGATCTCCGTCCCGATCACCTATCTTCAGGATCTGATAGCTGAGCGGCCAGGTCTTGGCAGCGCGCTGATCTCGGTCAACATCTTCCTCAGCGCCGGACTGAGCGCCGTGCTCTTTGCGGCCGGAACCGCTATCACCAGCTATTCCGGCACGGCGGTCGTCGGCGCTCTCTCTGGGCTTACCGGGACGGCCTGGCTGCTGTTCCTCGACCGCCGCCGAAGCTCAGGCTGAAGGCTGGAACCCATTGGCACCGCGCTGTTGGTGCAAGCAGCGATGACAGAGTTCCCGCTCTTGGAACCAATGTCCGGACAGGCAGCTGAATATCCCCGCTACGGGAATATCGCCTAACTCGGGGCGACGTCATGCCCGCCGGCGGCTCTTTGAACCAGGCGAGCAACCACCTCGGTGCGGTTCTGTGCCTGCAGCTTGCGCATGATGTGCTGCAGATGCATCTTCACCGTATGCCCCGACAAATTGAGCTTTCCCGCAATGACCTTGTTCGAGCAGCCACTTTGCAACTCTGCCAGCACATCCGCCTCGCGGGGGGTGAAGTCGGCAATCGCCAGATACTGCATCCTGTCATCCAGGCTTTTCTCGGCCTCGTTCCTGGCCGGAATATACTGCTGTGGGCCATTCGTAGCGGCTCCCAGCAGCTGCGGGAAAAATGTTCCTCCTGCCAGGACAAGACGGAGACCAGCAAGAGCGATGTCAATACCGAGTGAAGTCGAGAAGAGGCCACGGATACCCATCGTGAGCGCCTGACGGGCTATGAAGACGTCATCCGTACTTGAGAGCAACGTGACAGGAGCCTCAGGAAAACGTGCGGCAATTGCCGCAAGGTCATCGCGCAGGCTGATGCTCTCAATGCTTCTGCCGGCCAAATCCAATGCAATCAAACGCACCTCAGCTCCAAGAGCCCTGTCGAGACTCTCAGTCGAGATCAAATCGATAAAGTTCCACCCGGCGAGCTCATGCTCAAGCAGCTTCACCACGGTGGTGCGTGCCAGTGTAGAATGTTCGATTATGATCACAGTTGGTGCATTGCGCCCCATACGGCGCTTAGTTTTAGCACTGTCGGACACTTTCGTGCTCCCCAGAAGATTTGCAACCCAACAGCCGCTCACATTATTCCTGTTCTCGCTTCATGTCATGAGAAAAAATGAGTGTATTACGGGAATCAATAGTCTGAACTCTCATGATAATTCTTATAGTCTATAAGAATCTGATGAGAGACAACTGGGTCCGTAGAGCACTTTCGAAAGCTTATCTATAAGGAGCTGTTGAAGCGACTTGCCGCTGCAGACTTACCAGTCTTCGTCGAATTCACGTATGGCAAGCGAGTCAACAAAGCTTTCAAAGGCACTGAAAAGGCAGGTGATCTGCTATAGATCCGTTCAGGAAAGAGCCGTTGGATATAGTGAGTTGCCGATCGGCTCGGCCTTGTGTCCATATCTCAGTTCAAATCAGTGGCAGATCTCGACGGCAAGACGACCGACGCGAAAGGCGACAAAAGCCTGAGATCGCCGGTAACCCTTTATGATTACTGAAAAACTAGGGTTTTAACGACGCATAGATACCGGTTGGCATCCTTTTCACTCTGGCAGCACAGCGCCGGCACTGCCGGATGCCGGCCCGAGGCAGCGGCCTCTGGGGCGAAATCGAGGACGATGGAGATAAGATCATGGTGGGACGTTCGGTATCTCAGTGAGCCGGCCGTTCCGTGTCATATCGGCCCAGGAGACGAAAGCCCGGCGGAGGAAGCAATTCAACAACGGCTTGAAAAATGCCACGAGGAACAGCCTCGTGCGGCTGAGCTTCCGCGATGCAAGTGAAAATGCGCTAGAGCAATTCCAGCAAAAGTGGGAACCGGTTTTGCGTCCGGAATTGCTGAGAAAACAATAAGCTAGAGCATTGAAGGCGAATCTGTTTTCGCCGGAAATGCTCTAGCTGTGCATGAAGCCCAGAATGTCGTCTACGAGAGCCGAATGGGCGTCCGTGAGGTTGCCCTCTCCGCTATGCCCCCCGATGCCAGCCATCTGGAGCGCATGCTGGTCATAGAGAACATGATCGACCTGTTGCGCATCCGCCGTCCCGCCGGCGGGAACGGCAATGTTGATGGGATGGAAATAGCCGAAATTGACGTCGACCATGCTGCCGGTCGACGATCCGGCCCCGCCGCCTCCGCCCGCATG
The DNA here is from genome assembly GCF_014193955.1 of Rhizobium sp. BK379. Classification (NCBI taxonomy): domain Bacteria; kingdom Pseudomonadati; phylum Pseudomonadota; class Alphaproteobacteria; order Hyphomicrobiales; family Rhizobiaceae; genus Rhizobium; species Rhizobium sp. BK379. Next base: position 86,614 of record NZ_JACIAD010000007.1, on the reverse strand, counting down.
GTTGCCGGTGAAGATCGTGTCAGACGACAGGTTGAAGCCACCGCCATTGCCGCCGATGCCGGCGATCTGCATGGCGCCCTGATCGAAAATGACATTGTTTGTCTGATGAGCCTCAGCTGATCCGCCTGCCGCGCCGATGGCGATGTTGATCGGTGAGAATATGGCAATACTTATGTCGACCATGCTGCCGACGAAATATCCATTGCCGCCGTGGCCCGCATAAAAGTCGCCGTTCAATGTAAGCGACGTTCCCGGGCTCAGCGAGTCATGGCCCGCAGCATTATGGTCTCCGCCCGAGCCGCCCATACCGCCGATCTGGGTTGCGCCCTGCAGGAAGAGTGCGTTGTTCGTTTGCAGGGCGTGAGCCTCCCCGCCGGGGCCCGCCGCCACGGCCGTATTGACGGGAACGAAGAGCGCGGTTTCGGTGCTGACGAGCCCGCCGTAGAAGAGCCCCATGCCGCCGCTGCCGGCATGACTGGCGCCCTCGCCACTGCCGATGGCAACATTGCCGCTTCCGCCATTCCCGCCTATCCCGGCCATTTCGGTGGGATGCTGATTGATGAGCGCATCATTGCCCTGGAAGGCGTCGGCACTCGAATGCGGTCCTGCAATAGCGGCATTGGACGGCATGAAGACGGCCAATGCGTTGCTGCTGATCACGCCGTCACTTATTCCATCACCGCCGCCGCCGGCTGAGCTATAGCCTGGACCGGAAGCGACATCCAATGGAAGCCAGGTCGGCACCAATGCCAGATGCCCCGCGGCTACGTTGGGGGCAAGGTTTTGATCGGAGCCCGACTTGGGCAGGTCTTCCGATAAGGGACGAGTTTCCGTCATTACCGTCTCCATTCCGCGGACAATCGCACGGCCAACGAGCGTGCAGCGGATGCAGGCTGAATTGTTCAGGCCCTGGTTGCTCAGGTATTGTGCATCTGAAAGCAGGAAAAGCGGAGCCTGCAATTCGGCTACATCCCATCGGCTAGTTCTGTAGCCATTTGGCTGTGATGGCGTCGGCGCTCTTTAAGCGAGTTTGCCAGCGTCAGATCCGCCTTCCGGTTGGAGGCCCGGCATCCTGCACTCCGCTCGCGCCGCCGCTCATGAGAGTCTCTCAGCGCGGGAAAAGGGCGCATTTGCGGGGCGCAGCCTGATGAGAACCCTGCAACTGAGCCAGCTCCTTCTGATGGCCTGTGCATCGAAAAGCGGTAGGACACAGGCATGATCATAACAACTCCATCTCCCGCCATGCGACCAAGTTCACACCAAATAACGTCGCGCAGAATCGAAGTATACATCCAAAAGAACGTCTCCGAATATCTAGATGGTTTAAAGTTTAAATCGCAGGCAATATTTGCAGGCGGTTGTATTGGCTGGCGGTGGCTTCCTGAATACCCACACCGTAGGGAAAAGCCGTAGAAGGAACTCGGACGAAACGAAGTAAACGAAGTAGAAGGAGTGATATCAATGCCTATTCCACAATTGTCTGACACGATCTATCTCCACAACCCTGATGCGGGTGACGCAAATGCCGGCAACGGCGGCGATGGCATCAACCATGGCAATATCGACTACAACCCGGTTGCTTATGTAGATCCCGTTCAAACGGTCTACGGGGCAGATACCCATCTGCACAACGGCGATCACGTTTGGCAGGGGGCAGATTGGGACGCTGGCGGCGGTGGACCCGGCGGTTTCAGCCAGGCCCAGAACGGCTTCCTGGCATCGCTCACCAGCGGCGCCGGCGGCGCAGGGGGAGCGGCTACCTCCAACGGCAGCCAAGGAAACACGAGCGGCGGCGATACGGCTACGGTGAATGCGGCTACGACTGCAACACAGTATACCCAGCTCGTGGCCGATCAGCATGCCACCATCCTGGCAGGCGTCGGCGGCAACGGCGGCAACGGTAACAACGCTCTCGGCGGGGACATCTCGTCAGCAGTGGTTCACACAAATCCCGAAACGACGACGGTGAACAATGCTCTCGATCATTTCATAAACGCCTTCGGCCATATCGACGTCAGCCATCTCGGCTCGTGAACTCAATGCTCTGAGGGTCGCCGGCTTCGGCTGGCGACCCTCCTGTATTGCTGAACCGGCAAGCAGCCTCTTCGTGTCAGTATCAAATGCAGCGAGATCTGATAATGGCAACGATTTCCATAAAACCATTGCGCCCGCAGACCCACCTCGTTGTTGCGCTCCGAGCTTGCGCCGGCGCCTTCGGGTTGGTCTTCCTCTATAGCTGCGGATACAATCTCTTTCTTCTTGCGCCTTCCATCTATCTCTTGCAGATCTATGACAGGGTCTTGTCGAGCCGGAGCGCCGACACGCTGCTGATGCTGACCCTGATCATCGCCGTTGCGGTCCTGGTCGGGTCGATGCTGGATATCGTGCGCAGGGCAGCTCTTTCGCGCATCGGCAGCTGGCTGGACCATAGGCTGCGGCCCATGGTGCTCACCGCATCATTCGAATATGCCACTCTTGCCGATACGGGAGCCGCCACGGAGTGCTACCGGGATCTGGCCGCATTGCGCCAGTTTCTCGATTCACCGGCCAGTTCCCTCTTTTTTGACGTTCCCTGGGCGCCAGTATTCCTGCTGCTGCTCTTTCTCGTTCATCCGCTGCTCGGGACCATCGGTCTTCTGAGCGCAGTTGCACTTCTGCTGTTTGCGTTCCTGACGGAAGTGGCGACGAAAGAGCCGCTTACCCAAGCCAATTTTGCGCTTTCGAGCAGCTATATCCGATTTGCGACCGCCCTCAAGAACATCGAGGTGATCAGGGCGATGGGCATGCAGGATGGCGCTGCACAGATCGTCTATCGCGATGCAGAAATGGGAAGAAAGGCGCTGGACGTCGCGATGCATCGGACAGAAATCATTCTTGGTTTCTCCAAATCGATCCGCACGCTCGCGCAGATCCTCATGATGGGATCGGCGACATGGCTGGTGCTCGTAAACAGCGGCAGTCCCGGCATCATCTTCGTTGCGAGCCTGCTGCTCGGGCGCGGGCTCGCACCAATCGAGGGCGCAATCGGGGCATGGCGCTCCTTCACGTTTGCGCGCAATGCCTTCAATCGCTTGAACAGAATGCTGATAACAGTTGCGTCGGAACACGACGGGAGAATAGTGCCGGTTCCGGAGCCTAACGGCCTCGTTCTCGATAATGTCAGCTATGTCAGGCCATTCGCCGATCGACCGATATTGACCGGTATCACCCTGCGCCTGGCACCTGGCGATTGCGTAGCGCTGATCGGTCCGTCGGGATCGGGAAAATCAACGCTCGGTCGCGTCATAGCCGGCGTCGTGCCGGCCACGAGCGGATGTGTTCTTCTCGGCGGCGTGGATATCTCGACCCTGCGCCTTTGCGGGGGAACCCGCCATGTCGGATACCTGCCCCAAGACATCGAACTCTTCGGCGGAGCGATCAAGGATGTGATCGGCCGGCTGGACGGAGGAGATCCCGGCAAGGCGATCGACGCCGCAAAGCTGGTCGGATTGCACGAAGCGATCATGCGGCTTCCCCGGGGCTACGAGACCGATATCGGCGAAGGGGGAAACCTGCTCCTTCGGGCTCAGCGCCAACAGCTGGGACTGGCGCGCGCAGCCTATGGAAATCCATCTCTCATCATTCTCGACGATCCGAATTCGAGCCTGGATTATGAAGGCGAACGCATGCTGTTCACGGCGATCGAGCGCATGAAATCCCGAGGGATGACCGTCATCATCATAACGCACCGGATGGGGATCCTGCCGGTTACCAACAAGATTGCCATCATGCGCAACGGGACGGTGGCGGCCTTCGGCGACAGCGACCGTATCTACGATACCTATCTTCAGCCACCATCTCGAACAGGAACATAGGGAAGGATGCCGCCGTGACCTTTGTTCAGTTGGACGCAGCGCTGGCGAGATTTTCAGACCTGTCGAAGACGGGTTTGCGGTTGGCTCACCGATCGACAGCGCCAGCCAGACGACAGGCAGGCTCTTTCCCGGTCATCGATCCGAAACAGCGCGGGCCCGCGCCGCCCTCGCCCATGCCCGGGCTCAGAGGCGTTGTCTGGACGGGCAACCTTTTGATCCTGGTCTTCATCGTCGGATTGGGTATCTGGTCGGTTCTGGCGCCGCTGAAAAGTGCTGCGGTCGCATCGGGGGTTATCGAACCGGAAACCAGCCGCAAGACCATTCAGCATTTGGAAGGCGGGATCGTGCGTCGGATCCTCGTGAAAAACGGCGATGCGGTCATGGGCGGGCAGATCGTGATAGAGCTCGACGACACCAAGTTCCGCTCGGAGCGCGACAGCATTCAAGGGCAGCTCTGGGACGCCGAAGGAAGCCGTGCGCGCCTTCTCGCGGAGCAGACAGGGGCCGACCATGTCACCTATCCCGGGGATCTCAGGGCAGCAATGGAGAGATATCCCTCGGTCGGCGCGATCCTGACCGGGCAGCAGAAAATCTTCGAAGCCCGCCGCCGGGTCATGCAGGCGGAAATCCAGATCGCCAATGAAAAGATCGCGCAGGTGCGGCAGGAAATCGCCGGACTTGGCGCGCAGAAGGCGGCGCTGGCCGGCAGAACCGCAATCTCGAGCGAGGAGATGGATCAGGTTACGACCCTCAACGCCAAGGGGCTGGAAAAAAAGAGCAGGCTTCTCAACCTCCAGCGGGAAAAGGCAGATCTCGATGGCCAGGAGGGGCAGGTCGAGGCGCAGATCTCTCGCGCATACCAGGTGATCAGCGAGTCCGAGGCCGATATCGCAAAGCTTGAGAGCGACCGGTTGAGCGAAGTCGCCCAGGGCATGCGCGATACGGAAAGCCGGATCATGCAATTGCGCGAGCGCTTGCGGGCGATCGACGACCAGCTTGCAAGAACAGATATCCGGGCTCCAGAAGATGGAACGATCATGAACCTGCGCATCCACACGGCCGGTGGCGTGGTCGGCGCGGGCGAACCGCTCGTCGATCTCCTGCCGCGCTCCGATCGCCTCATCGTGTCCGTCCACGTCAGACCGGAAGACATGAACCTCGTCCGTGCGGGGCTCGAGGCACAGGTTCACCTCCTTCCCTACAATCAGCGGCGCGTCCCGCTCCTGAAAGGTCGTGTCGAATATGTATCGGCCGACCGTCTCATCGATCAGCAGAGCGGCCAGCCCTATTTTGCCGCAACGATCCGTGTAACGGACGAGCGGCTGGCGAAAATGAGAAATGTCGAACTGGTCGCCGGCATGCCCGCACAGACACTGATAGAAACGGGCCAAAGCAGCGTGGCGCTCTATGCCGTCAGACCACTCCTCGACAGTTTCAACAGAGCATTTCGCGAGGACTGACCGGTGATGGGCAAGAGAAAATTCGATGACGACCAGATTACGGGCATTCTGAAGGAACACCAGGCCGGGGTTACGGTAGCGGATGTCTGCCACAGGTATGGTATCAGCGAGCCGACCTTCTATCGGTGGCAGTCCCTGCAATTCGGTAATGTCAGTCTCTACGCCAAAAAAATGCGAGCGCTGGAGGAAGAGAACCAGAAGCTCAAGAAGCTTTTGGCGGAAGCCATGCTCTCGGCAGCAACGCTGAGCGAGATGCTGGCCAAGACCTCGAGAAGTTGAAGTTAACTTCTAGACAGAGGCCTTGCTTACCCTATTGGTGCGGTCCAAGATCCCGCTTGCCAGCCGATCTATGCTAGCGGAAATCCCGTTTCAATCTCCTCCTCGGGACGGCGGCGGACCAGAACGAGACCACTACATCCCCTTTCCTACGGCTCAGCGTCGATGACGCCACTCCATATTCTGAGACTACGCACTTAGCTCTCTCGCACAGCTACACTTTTAGATATATATTGAGGACGGCGCGGCGATTGACACGCCTGCCGAAGGTTGTGTTGCTCGCGTGGAAGGAGATTTGAACATTTTTAATCATCGCTACCTAAATTAGAAAATTCATACATATATTGTGGCGGCGTTCAGTTGCGGTGATCGTTCTCAGGGAAATTCGACCATGGAGAGCTCAGACATGCGTAAAGCTCGTGCCGCAGGCACGGCTCCTGAAAATAGACAGGAACATGCCTCGAGTCCGATCGATAGGCTTTTGTTCTTTGACCGCGATTTCAATCCGATTGGAAATTTGCCGGGCGATGAACTGCCCGCCGCGCTTACACCCGCGATGTCGCTGTGGGAGCATTTTCCGGAGCTGGACAAATCGGCAACCACTCTGGCACTCCAGTCAATGGGCGAAGGTGTTCAGTCCCTGCGATTATCGGTCAATGTCAGCAAACCTGGTTCGCAACGACTGACCATCTTTCAGATCGGCAATATGTACGCCGTTGTTCGATCCGGCGATCGCCTTGATGACGAACGGGCAACCCTACTGCATCTGGCCACCCATGATCCGTTGACGGGCCTGCCCAATCGACGCCAGTTTGGCGAGGATCTCGCAACGTCGTTGACGGAAATAATTGCCTCCGGCGAGACCTTGTCTCTGATGCAGCTTGACCTCGACGACTTCAAGCCCGTGAACGACACGCTGGGGCATCCGGCCGGGGACAAGCTTCTTCAACTTGCTGCCAGCCGTATTCAAGGATGCCTTGCGGAAGACGACAGGGCCTATCGCCTCGCGGGTGACGAATTCATGGTCATCTCCATGGGCCCGGGACATCCGCTCAAGGGTCACCAACTGGCGGAAGCCATTGTTTCGGAATTTCAAAAACCCTTCACTATCGATGGCATCGCGGTGTTTGTCGGTAGCAGCGTTGGTGTCTCGACCGCCCCACCGGATGGCGCCAGTCCCGAGCAACTTATGAAGGCATCCGACGTCGCACTCTACGCGGCGAAGAAAGAAGGTCGCGGTCGCGCAAAATCGTTTGATCCTTCAATGCTTGAATTGCTGGAGCAGCGCGAACTGCTGCGCCGCAGCCTTCGAATGGCCTTGGCAAAACACCAATTCTCGATGGAATACCAACCGATCGTGGAGGCCAGTACCATCGTCGGTTTCGAAGCGCTTCTGAGGTGGCACCACCCCTTGCTCGGAAGTATTCCTCCAAGCACCTTCATTCCGATGGCCGAAGCAGATGGCTTGATGCCGGAAATAGGTGCATGGGTTTTGGAACAGGCCTGCCGGGAAGCGATGAACTGGCCTCAGAACTACATCGTCGCCGTCAATGTATCGGCGGCTGAATTCCTGACAAATGGCCTTACCGATCGGATTTCTCAAACGCTGGATCTTGTCGGATTTCCGTCGGATCGCCTTGAGCTCGAAATAACCGAAAGCGTTCTGCTCGAGCGAACCGTCAACAACATCGACACCCTCAATACTCTCAATGTGCTCGGCATCAGAATCGCCCTCGACGACTTCGGGACAGAGTATTCATCCCTCAGTTATCTAAAGACCTTCCCTTTCGACACGATAAAGATCGATCGGTATTTCATTACGGATCTCGAGAGCGATTTCAAAAGCCAGGCAATCGTCCGCTGTGTCGTTGAGCTTGCTCATGGCCTCCACATGCGCGTGACCGCCGAGGGGGTTGAGACGGAACAGCAGGCGGAATGGTTGCGCAAAGCGGGATGCGACAGGCTGCAAGGCTATTTGGTCAGCAGACCGCTGCCAATCGCGGCGATAAGCGAATTTATCCATCGGACGACAACATCTCAAAGCCGCGCAACATCGTGAGTGCGAGCGTTGCAGCGCGTTTCAAGGACGGCAAGCGCCATCCAGGTACAACGGAGGATGTATTGGAAGAGATAGCATCAAGCATCGATCACCATCCATTCGCCCTCATGCTGTCGCTGGAAATGGACGTCGCGCTGGTGAAATCCGAATGGAGATTTTGCGACAGAATTACCGAATATCTCTCTGATATCCTTGGCCAGGGCCAGAGCGATCCCGCCCGATATTCGAATTTTCTTTCGGTCGCGGCGAACGAACTTGTTGAGCTTGCTTTCCGCTGGTCGGGTCAATCAGGTTTGATGAGTTTCAGCCTCCATCGAAACGCAACGACAAATCGCCTGACAATTGAACTCCCGTATCAGGATATGTCCGGTGGCCGTCACACAGAGACGAGATTGATCGAGGCCCGGCCTGACCTCGTCGTTGAAGCAGGAGACGACAAGGTGTCCACGGCCGGCACGACGGCGCTGCTAGAAGATTTGGCTACAATATTTCGCACAGCGATCCGGATCGAGACGGACGGTGTGCGGAGCACGAAGATCGTCGCGGATTTTCCCTTGGCCGAGGATTTTCGATGAACCACGCAGCACCCTTCTCGGTTCTTTTTGATCCGACAAACCAGGAGGTGGTCCTGTCCGGCAAGATACGGCCAGAACGTGCTGCAGAAATTGCCGATGCCCTGTCGCTGGTGCAGCAAAGTCTGGAGAGGTACAGCGGGGTCGTTTACCTCAATGTCAAACGTCTGACGCATATCAACATGACCGCCTTTTCGGCCCTCGCAGATATCCTTGCGGAAAGCTGCCGGACGAGGCCGGAGCGGAAGATCGTCATTGTAACCTCAAGCGTGATGGAATGGTCGACCCCGGTTTTTGAAAAGCTGGCAAAACACCACCCCAACTTGACGGTGGCGGTTTATGACTCGGCATTTTATCCGGGTCAGAGCTTCGTGGAGGACGAGGCGTTCATTCCCATTCTCCGTACTCAGACCAAAATGACCTGGAGGCATGAGAAGGAACTATTGCCTCGTCACGGTCTGCGTAGCGGTCTCGCTGTTGCGGACATCTGCTGCGGGATTGGTGATTTCGCAGCCTTGGTTCAACGGGAATTCAAGCCGTCCCGCCTTGTTGCGCTCGATCACTCGGTGCGCAGCCTGGAATACGCCCGGAGAGTGGCTGCGGACTTCGATTTGAAAGAAATCGAATACACTTATGGCGACGCGTCCCAGATGCTGCTTCGGGACAATCAATTCGACTTTGTGACGTGCCGGCATTCTCTCCAGATTTTCGATCGTCCGGAGATGCTGCTGCGCGAGCTCTATCGCATCTGCAAGCCCGGCGGTCGCGTCTATATTACCAACGAGAAAAACTCTCATTGCCTGGGGGAGCCGCATGCGGAAACGATCAGGTGGACATATGAAGAAGTCGCCAGACTGTTCAGCTACTTCGACATGGATGTCGAGATGGGGCCGAAAAGCCGCCATCTGCTTGCCGACGCCGGCTTTGACGCGATCAAGGTCGATGCTTTCATGGTAACGAACCTCGACGGCGATCCCCAGGACTTCGCCGACATCATCGAAGCCTGGGAAAACGTCTATGCAGGCCAGATGGCTGTCCGGCGGGGGGATACGCCGGAGTTCATTCGCAGGTTCAGGCAGGGGTTTAAAGACCACGTTTTCGCGGCCCTTCATCCGAAGGGCTATGCGGGCTGGCCGATCTGGGCGGCGTCCGGCCGAAAGCCAGCATGATGGGCGGAAGATTTTCGAAAAGACCGATAAAGCTGGGCTCGTTCCGTGCAAAGTTCATATTGGTCGTCGGCGGAGCAGTCCTGTTCGATCTGCTGGTGAGCGGAGGATTGGCACTCTGGAATGTGCAACGGCTGTCACGCGACGCAACGCTGGAGGTCGGGCAAGGCCTCGAGGCAGCAAGCCAGGAATATATCGTGACATATGCCGACTCCACTGCTGCCCAGGTCAGTTTGTTGTTTCGGCAGGTCCACAGCGATGTTGGCGAGCTGGCTGGCGTGCTTCAGGCACAAATCGACAATCCGCAGCGCAATTCCGACGTCGGCGCAGCAATCGCCCGAACCTCTCCCGGCGCCGTGAACCTCGCTTATGACCAGAAGGGCAACTGGTCTCAAAACGCTCCGGGCTCGGTCTCCGTTGTGAGTGTCTGGGGCTACCTGCTGAGGCCCGACCACAGTCCCAGACCTGATGTCGAAGCCGACATCCAGACGAGTGCGGTTCTCGACATCGTAGCGCCGAGTTTGCTGCAGCACGGTTCTTCCAAGCTCCAGATGTATTACATTGGCCCGAAGGAAAGGCCGATTTTCAGAACCGCACCATATACGGACCAAGCCCAGACTTTCGATCGTCTCTATCCCGGTCACAACAATGAAAATTTCTGGCACTTCTTTTTTCCCGGGCTCTACGAGTCTTGGCAGGGCTGGGCCGCCAATATGAATTCGCGGCCGGTCGCAGAGGATATCACGCAGACAGCGCCATATACCGATGCGATTACCGGGAAGCTCATCGTGAGTTTCTTTCATCCCCTATGGACAGCCGACAGGAAGGACGTCGCCGGCGCCGCTGGCGCGGACATCACGCTCGACCAACTCGCGCAGACCGTTGAAAACGTTAAAGTGGCCCAATCCGGGTTTGGTCTTCTCGCAATGTCCGACGGGAACGTCGTCGCGATCAACCATACAGGCGAGGAAACTCTGGGCCTGCGATCCGCGAGCGATGCGAGCGGCACAGGCGTGACAGGGCTGGAGCGGTCGTTGAAGGGAAGTTCACAGCCCGAAATTGCGAAAATGGCACTGGACCGCGAACAGGGCATTCAGCACCTGTTGTTGGAACGAAACGGGCAAAAAGTTCCCTACATCGTGATCGTGAAGAAACTCCCTGCGACCAATCTCTGGTCCAGCGGCCCGGTCCGTCAAGAGGCGATGTCCCTCGTCCTGGTCGTCCCCGAGCGGGAAATCGATGCTTCCCTGTATGCCGCACAAGCCAAGATTTCCGAGGCCACGAACCGCATCGTGCTCTATCAGATCCTGGCAATCGCGATGTCGCTGGCGATCGTCACCATCGCGGTGCTTGCAGCATCAAAGCGAATAACGAGCGGTATCAGTGCTCTCGCCGATGCCGCGAGAAGGATCCAGACGAAGGATTACTCGGTACGGGTTGCCATCGCCAGCAGAGACGAGGTTGGCGAGGCCGGGGAAGCATTCAACAGGATGGCCGAAGAGATCAGCTTTCACACTGAAAATCTCGAGCAACTCGTCGAGGAGCGAACGGCGCAGATCGAGGATGCAAAGGAAGAGATTTCCACGTTGAACGCTCAGCTTCAGCGAGAAAATCGACGGCTTGGGACGGAACTGGCCGTCGCCGAGAGAATCCAGCTGATGGTGCTGCCGTTGCATCAGGAGCTCGACGAAGTGCAGGCGCTGGAAATAGCGGCATATATGAGACCCGCCGAGGAGGTCGGTGGCGACTATTACGATGTTTTGAAAAGCGGCCATCGCCTGAAAATCGGCATTGGCGACGTCGCCGGGCACGGGCTCGAAAGCGGAGTCTTGATGTTAATGGTTCAGTCGGTCGCTCGCGCGCTGCAGGAGGCAGGCAATGCCGATGCAGTCAAATTTCTCACCGACCTTAATAATGCGCTTTTCAAGAATATCGTGAGAACCAAGATCGACAAGCACCTCACTTTGGCGTTCCTTGATTACGATGGAAAAGAAATGATCCTGTCCGGCCAGCACGAAGAGGTGATCGTTATACGGACGAACGGTGAGATCGAGCGTATTGATACGATGGATCTGGGAATACCGATCGGGCTGCAGGCCGACATTTCCGAGTTCATCAAGACGCGCAGGATAACGTTCGAGAAGGGCGACCTCATTCTTCTCCACACAGACGGCGTGACGGAGGCCGAGAACGATGCTGGAGAACTGTTTGGCATTGAACGTCTGTGCCACGAGGCACTTCGCGTCAAGAACGAAAGTGCCGACAAAGTCGTCTCCGGAATCGTGGCGGCATTAATGCACTTTATCGGGTCACATAAGATCCATGACGACATCACACTTCTCGCAGTACGACACAGGTGATGCATGACACCGACGTTATATGGAATCGAAACTCTTGCAGGTGAGAACCTGGATGCAAGCACGCGTCTGACCTTGCACGACGGACCGCTTCAACTCGGGTGGAAACATTCGGGCATGACTTCGGACTTTATCGCAGAAGTTATGGCGCTGCCCTATTCCCACTCGAAGAGAGACTACACGCAAGCCCATCACGACATCGGCTATCTCAGCAACGAGCTGATCGAAAATGCCGTAAAATTTCGACGGCCAGGAGAAATCCTCATCGAAGCCGGAATATCCGACGGATGCTTTTTCATGAGGATAACGAACAACATCGATGGCGCATCGTCATCTCGTCTGCAGCAACTGCTGCACCGACTTCGCTCGACGGAACCTGGGGAACTCCTTCTGGAACGAATCGAAAGCAATGCCATATCCGAAGGGAGTGGCTCCGGTTTGGGTTTGCTCACCCTCTTAAGCGATTACGATGCAAAAATGGCGTGGGCATTCGAAGAGGCCGACGAGCACGAATTCAAACTGACGACGACAGCCTTGGTGGCTTTACCGCCCTCCTCCAATCTGTGAGCGAAAAATGGAAATCAGGGACGAAAACTTCCGTGTATGGGCTGAAAACAACGAAGTATATCTAGATGGTGTATTTCGGCTGGCAGGACCCGACGCCTACGCGCCTATTCATTCGATGATACTGGGGCTGCTCCATGGAGGTCACAAACAGGTAATATTCAACTTGACTGGCCTCGAGTTCCTCAACTCTTCCGGCATAAACCTGCTTGCCAAACTGACAATCGAGGCCAGGAAAATGGACGAGCTTCAGCTTGTTGTGAAAGGCACCAACCAATATCCCTGGCAAGCAAAATCGCTTCCGAATTTGAAAAAGCTGCATCCACTGGTTGATTTGCGCCTGGCGTAAAGTTTGCTGCTATCGGCGGAAAGGCATGACGACAGAAAACGAGCGATAGGTGCGCCGCGCATCGACCGAAGGCTATTTAGTGAAGACCTGGAAATGAGTTTCGGGGTTTTGCTATCAGATCGTGAAATGAACCTCTCCTAAGGCTGGGCATATATCTCAGATCCATCAAGCCAATCCTGTTTTCCTGCATACCCGCGGCTCGACGCGTGACCTCGTGATAAGCGCAAATGCATCGGCCCGAGGCTCACCCGACCGGTCGGACTGGCCGACCGGTGAGAGCGCAAGACCGATGTTGGTGTGATGCATTCTCCTGCGCCAAGAACGCCCTGATCAACTATTTCAGCGAGCGAATTCCAGCAAAAAGCGGGCCGAGGCCTTCCGCTATCGTCAGGTGCACGATTACCGCTTCGCGAAGCTGAGTATAGGGCAGTCCGCCCATCATTGCCGTTTGAACCACGGCCATGACCTCTCCGGCTTCGGAGCCGATCATCGTAAAACCCAGGATGCGATCATCATTCGCGCCTACAATAGCTTTCATGAAGCCTTGCGTCTCCTCGGTTGCTTCGGTGCGCAGCACATTTCCCATTGGCAGTGTCGCGACCCGATAGGCGATGCCCAGGCGCTGGGCTTCGCTTTCGCTCATGCCGACACGGGCAAGCGGAGGATCCGTAAACATCACATAGGGGATCTGGCGAGCGTCGGTGCGACGATCGCCTCCCGCCATGTTGTCACGAACGATGCGGAAATCATCGACGGACACATGCGTAAACTGCGGACTGCCGGCGCACTCGCCGATCGCCCAGACGCCGTCTTTCGTAGCTTCCAGACGTTCATTGACGCGAATGAATCCGCGAATATCCAGTTCGACACCGGTCTTCTCAAGTCCGATGTCGGCCGTGTTTGGAACCCGACCGGCAGCCACCAGCAAGTCGCTGCCTTCGACGGTCCGGTTCCCGGCGTCGGTTTGAATTTCGACAACAACAGCATCCCCAGACAAGCCCCGCACCTGTGTCGGCCTGACGCCCAGGACGACTTCGATACCTTCTGAGGCAAGTATGCGCTGTATCTCCGCGGCGACGTCAGCATCCTCCCGAGCCATCAACCGCTGCGATGGTTCGATAATGGTCACCCGGCTACCGAAGCGGCGGTATGCCTGCGCCATTTCAATACCCACATAGCCTCCTCCGAGCACGATCAGATGAGACGGCAGATAATCGAGCTCGAGAGCCTCGATATGTGTCATTGCGCGCGCTGCCGGCAGGCCAGGGATATCCGGTATCGCAGCATGACTGCCGACATTCACCACCACCTGATTGCCGGAAAGCCTGCGCTGACCGCCATCATTCAAGCTGACTTCGATGGTCTTCGGCCCGACGAACTTTCCCTCCCCCATGATGAGTTCGGCACCGCTTGCCTTATAGGCATCAAGGTGAAACGCGATCTCCCGATCGACCATCGCTTGCTTGCGCCGGCGGACGGCCGCCATATCGACGCTGACTGGTCCGGTCGCGGTACCGAATTCGGCCGCGTGCTGAACCAGATGAGCAACTCGCGCGCTCCAGATCTCGTTTTTGCTGGGCAGACAGGCGACCGCCGGGCAGGAACCGCCGACCCACCTTCTTTCGACAACCGCAACTTTCTGACCGGAACGAGCCAGGTGCCAAGCGAGCAATTTACCGCCCTGGCCGCTGCCAAGGATCAGAGTGTCGAAATTCTCAATATCAGGCATGGGACTCTCCGTGAGCTGGCAGCAGCCGAGCGCTTCGAAGGCGATCTGCTTCTGCAATGACGATAGGAGCAGGTTATAATGGCGGCGTGATTTGATTAATGCCGATTTAGCTCATATTCATGCTCGATCAACTCATCTTGGAGGGATCGACATGTCACAAGGCATCGATTGGCTCAGTCGTCTGCTCGAAATGATGCCGGTCACCGGCAAGCTGGAGCTTCACTGCCTTTACGGTGCACCTTGGCGGGTTGCCTATGAACAAGGCCCCGTCCAGGACATCGTTTATCACGTGATATTGAGCGGCGAGGCATGGTTGAATGATGGCGACGGCAACAGAGAACAGTGCCTCACGCCCGGCGACATTCTGCTGGTTCCCGCTGGAGCGCCTCACGTTCTGACGGATGGCAGCGGCGCCGAGCCGGGGAAGGCGACGCAGAGGCAAGGGCTGAATGTGGTGATCAGCGAGAATGCCGGCCAAGGCGAACGGCTGGACATGCTTTGTGGCCGCTTCGTGCTTGCCTCACCGCATGACCGACTGCTGGGGACTTACTTACATTCCCGGATGATCGTACGGGGGACGTCTAAATCAGCGACGTCACCACAATCCGTGACGCGTCAACAGATGGAGGCCCTGGTGGCGCTCATGCGGGCCGAGGCGAACGTCGAGGGGATTGGCGGTCAGGCGATGCTGAATGCGTTTTCAGCAGCGCTGTTCACGCTGGCGCTCCGGTTGGCAAGTCAATCCCATGACGCACCACTAGGTCTGGTCGCCCTTGCAAGCCATGTCAGGCTCGCTCCTGCGCTCAACGCGAT
This sequence comes from Rhizobium sp. BK379, assembly GCF_014193955.1. Lineage (NCBI taxonomy): Bacteria > Pseudomonadati > Pseudomonadota > Alphaproteobacteria > Hyphomicrobiales > Rhizobiaceae > Rhizobium > Rhizobium sp. BK379. The sequence continues at coordinate 71,415 of NZ_JACIAD010000007.1, read as the reverse complement.
CTTCTTCGAACCCGCCCGCCCATGGACGCTTTCGAAACTGGCAAGCCTCTGCAACTTGTCTCGTGCAAGTTTGGCGCGCTACTTCCAGAGCAGTTTGGGCCGTTCCGCTACCGACCTTCTCCAAGACGTTCGCATCACGCTCGCTGCGAATGCGCTGCGGGTGCAGACGACATCGACCGCTGCAGCAGCCGATCTGGCCGGTTATCGATCTGAAGCTGCCTTCCAGCGCGCCTTCAAGCAGCATCTGGGATTGACCCCAGCCCAATGGCGCGCCTCGCGGATGGCCAAAGAGACGGCGGACACGGACGATGCATCCGCCACCGCCCCTCAACGAGGCCGGCATAAACGGCTTCGGAATGAGTCGAAAGAAGCCTGAACTGTTCCAGCATTTTCCGAGGAATATCAGTCTCTCAGCGCCAACCGACAGCCGCATGCCAATGACGCCCTTTGCGACGACGAGACACCTTTGGTCGAAGCGGCAACCACCTGTCCCGACTAAGAATTAACTGGCGCCAGCACGAAATCGTGCTCGACCTGCCAGAATTTCCCCTCGAAGCCGAGTTCCCTGGCGTGCGCGGGATCCTCAGTCAATCTGAAGTCGGCGAGAAGGCTCTCCTTGACGCCAAACACCGCGTCCGAACGGATATAGGGATCGTCGGGATCAAAGATATGTGTGACGAGCGTCTCGAACCCTTCCGCTTTGATGATGTAATGCAGATGCGCCGGCCTGTAGGGGTGACGGCCGAGCGCGCCCAGCATCTGCCCAACCGGTCCGTCATCGGGAATCGGATAATATTTGGGCTTGACCGCGCGGAACCAGTAGCGCCCGTCCTCACCCGTTCGGAAGACGCCGCGCAGATTGAAATCCGGCTGAATGCCCTGCTGCTGCACGTCATAGAAACCTTCGTCATTGGCCTGCCAGACATCGAGAACGGCGCCGGCGATCGGCTTGCCGTCGGTATCCAGTATGCGGCCGCTGATGACCATGTCTTCGCCCTTGTGGTCTAGGCAGATATTGGCGCCCATAGGCAATTCCGGCGCGTCCGCGACGTGGAACGGTCCGAGCACGGTGCTTTCCGAGGCGCCGGTAGGTTTGCGATTGTTGATCGCGTCGACCAGCATCGAAACACCGAGCACATCTGACAGCAAAATGAATTCCTGCCGCCAGTCGGTGCAAGTATGGCCGGTGCGCGTGAGGAAGAGGATCGCATCCATCCACTCCTCCTGCGTCGGCTCGAGTTCCTTCACCGCCTCGTGGAGCTTGCGGGTGACAACCTCCATGATCTGCTTCAGCCGGTCGCTCTTTGCCCCCGCATTGCGGCTTATGACGACATCGACGGAATTCTCCTCGGTGAAATAACCGTTTTCTTCAGCACCCATAACGACCTCACCGATCCAGGATTGTTTTCAGCACGCGGCGCAGCTCTGCTTCCGGCTGGGAAGCCGCTACATGTGAACGCCAAGCGACATGATGGTCGGGACGAACGAGCAGGGCGCCGGAATCGCTGATGTCGCGGGCGCGTGCCCAGTCTCCCGTCAGGTCCTGCCAAATCTGGCGGGGACCGATCTTGTGCACAGTGATCGGCACCGCGAATTCCTTTGAAAGCGCCTTTGCCGCGGAAATCCAGCCGTCGCCCCCGATCCCGGTCAGGATCGTGAAGAGCCCGTGACCGGTGAGATCGAGACTGGAAACCTTTTCTCCCTGCGCCCCGAACAACCAGACATGCGGAAGCCGTGCACCTGGCCAAGTGGTCGGCTGGCAATGAAGTTCGGGATCCTTTTCGAAGGCAGGTTCCGCCTGCCCGTCCTTGACGATCGCCTTCGATGCATAGCGATGATTCATTTCGACGCCATGAGCGTCAAATTCATAGACCTTATAGGCAATGGCATCGCGGATTGCCGCGCGCTGGCGTTCGGCAGCCTCACCGTCATCGCAACGTGCGTCCATGTTCTGCTGCATCTTGACGGGATCGACGGAATCCAGGAGGCCAAGCGCCTTGAAGATCGGACCGAATTCCTCGATCGACTTGTTGGCGCGAGTGACGATCTGTTTGGCGATCGGCGCGCGCTCGGCCTGATAGCTGTCGAGGAGGCCCATTCCGGCCTGTCCTCGGATCACCATGGCAAGCTTCCAGGCGAGATTGAACCCGTCCTGGATCGAGGTGTTGGAGCCCAGGCCATTCGATGGCGGATGACGGTGCACTGCGTCGCCCATGCAGAAGACCCGGCCGCTCGACAGGGTCGTCGCATACATGTTGTTGACCGTCCAGGTGGAGACCGACTTGATCTTTGGTTCAAGGTCGGGAACGCCGACCAATTCACGCACAACCTTGGTTGCGAAGGCGTTGTCGACGGCAGGCGCCGACTGGTTAATGTCATAGCCCCAGACGATCAACCACTCATTCCAGGGCCGCACCATGCGCACGAGGCCCATGCCGATACCGCCGACATCCGCGCCCGGCTGCAACACCCAGTAGAGCACGGAAGGACGATGGGCGACATAACGCGACAGATCAGCCTCGAAGAGGATGTTCATGGAACCGGCAACGCCCATGCGGCCCTCGAAGGACAGGCCGGCATGTTCGGCGACCTTCGAATTGCCGCCGTCTGCGCCGACGAGGAATCTCGAGCGGATCGTCACTTCCTTGCCCGTCAGGCGGTCAAGGCAGGTCGTCGTGACCCCATCCGCGTCCTGGACGTGGCTCAAATATTCGGTCGACATGCGCGACTGGGCGCCGCGCGAGCAGGCCGTCTTGAAGAGCAGCGGCTCCATATAGGTCTGCGGCAGGTCGTTCATCCGCCCTGGCGAGGACAGGAGATGCTCGGCACGTGACAGTGGATGATTGCCCCAGCTCTGCATGCGGCCGATTTCCTCGCCGGCCACCGCCGTACAGAAGACATTCTGGCCCATCAGGTCCTGTTCCGTCGCAAAGAGATAGGCCTCGTCTTCAACGTCCAGGCCGAGATCGCGCAGGACCTCCATAGTGCGCTGGTTGGTGATATGCGCGCGTGGCGTATTGGCGAGCCAGCGATAGCGATTGATGATAAGCGGCTCCAGACCGTAGCTCGCAAGCAATGCGGCGGTCGCCGAACCCGCAGGTCCCGTGCCTATGATCAAGACGTCGGTGGTGATGTCAGCCATTCGGTCCTCCCTTTTCATTTGGTACAACAGGTCCGCCCCTGAGCAGGCGACGAACTGGAAAGAGTTCGAAGCCGGTACGGTCGGATATCAATCCCCAGAGACCCCGGGGTGCAAACAGCATGGTGACGACGGCGAGCGCTCCAAGTGCCAAAAGGTACCAGGAGCCGTAGGCCGAAAAGGCGTTCTGCAGGAAGAAGAAGACCAGTACGCCAAGGATCGGCCCTTCGATCGTGCCGATGCCGCCGATGACGGTGATGAAGATGACGTAGGCCGTCCAGTCGGTCAGCGAGAAGGCGGCGTCGGGCGATATCCGCGCCTTCTGGAGATAGATGAGCGCGCCGATGATGCCGGTAATGAAGGCCGTGAGCAGATAGATCATCGTCTTCAACCGGCGTGCATCGACGCCCAGCGCACGCGCCGCCGTCTCATTGTCGCGCACTGCGGCAAGCCCGAGACCCTGCCGGCTGCGCAACAGCTTGTAGACGAGTGCAATTGTGATAGCCGCAACGATTAGCGCGAGCCAGAAGGACAGGGCGTCGGCTGCCGCTGCCGCACGCATGCCGAACCAGTCTTCAAGGAGGGAAATGCCGAGCATGTCGCGGGTCGCATCCCGCGGCAGCGATGTGCCGGTGCCGCCGCCGAGCGCCTTCCATTGGGCAAGCAGCAGCCGCCCGACTTCGGCGATCACCCACGTTCCGATCGCAAAATAGGGACCGTAGAGGCGAAAGGCGAAGAATGCGGTCGGCACGGCGATGAGCATGGCCGAAACGCCGGCGAGCGGAATGGCGAATATCGGGTCGAGCCCGGCAAGAATGACAAGGCCGAAGAGAGCATAGGCGCCGCAACCGACAAAGAGCTGCTGGCCGACCGAAATCAGCCCAGCATAACCTGCAAGCAGGTTCCAGCTCTGCGCCAGCGTCAGCATCGTCAGAATGAAGAACAGATCCTGCACTACGCCGCGCGACAGCAAAAGCGGTGCGACCGCAAGGGCGGCGAACACAACCAGGCAGACGAATGAAAAGGCCCGCGACAGCCGTGTGCCTGTTTCGATCCGCCAGTCCTGATATGCCTGGCTCTCGCTCGTCATCGTTTCCAAACCCGTGGTCATGGCGCGGCCTCAATCGACAGCGCGCGGAAAGAGGCCGCGCGGACGCAGGAGCAGGACGATCAGGAAGGCGAGATGCCCGGCAAGAATCTGCCATTCCGGATTGACGGCGGCGCCGATCGTCTGCGCCAGCCCGAGGATGATTCCGCCGGCAAGTGTGCCCCAGAGCGATCCGAGACCACCGATGATCACCGCTTCGAAAGCATAGATCAGCCGCGCCGGCCCGGCTGTCGGATCGAAATTCGCCCGCATGCCGAGATAGAGTGCGGCGATGGTAACGATCATCATCGCCAGGCCCGTGGCGATGGCGAAGATCGAATTCGGGCGAATACCCATCAGGCCGGCGGTGACCACATCATCCGACGTCGCGCGGAAGGCGCGCCCAAGGGCCGTGCGATAGATGAGCTGGTTCAAGGCGACGATGACCACGACTGCCGAGCCGAAGGTCAGGAGCGGCATCAGGCCGGCATTGATGCTCCCCAGTTGCAGCGACGCCGTCTCCAGCGAGCCGGCGGAGATCCTTCTGCTGTCGGCCGTGAAAGCCTCCAGAAGGCCGTTCTGGATGACGATGGAGAGGCCAAAGGTCACAAGCAGTGGCGGCAGGACATCCTTGCCGAGTGTGCGGTTGAGAAGGTGGTATTGCAGCAGCCAGCCGATCGCAAACATCAGGGGTGCGGCGATCAGCGCCGCGGTGAATGGATCAAGGCCAAGCGACGAGACGAGAAGCAGGATCAAGAACGCTGCCAGCACGATGAGGTCACCGTGGGCGAGATTGACAAGCCTCATGATCCCGAAGACCAGACTGAGGCCGGCCGCAAACAGCGCATAGAGCCCGCCAAGCAATACCCCTTGAAGAAGCGTATCAAGCCAGTTCATCGCTCTCCGCTCCAAAATAGGCTGCATGGATTTCGGCCCGGTCGAGATCGCGGGGGCGCCCGGTGAGTGTGATTCGTCCCTCCATCATGCAATAGACACGATCGGCGACCTTCAGGGCCTGGGCGATGTCCTGCTCGACGACGACGATCGCCATCCCGGATGCACGAATACGAGTGAAGGCGGCGTAGATGTCTTTGATGACGACAGGTGCCAGGCCGAGACTGAGCTCATCGCAGAGAAGGATTTCCGGGTTCGACATCAGGGCCCGGCCGATTGCCACCATCTGCTGTTGGCCGCCGGAAAGCGCTGTCGCCGGACTGCCGCGTCGCTCTTTCAGGACAGGAAACAGAGCGTAGACGCTTTCCAACGACCAAGGTCCGGAGCGCTTTGAGCCGTAGCCGCCGATCTGCAGATTCTCTTCCACCGTCAGCGAAGCGAAGAGCTTGCGCCCTTCCGGCACGAGAGCGATGCCGCGACGCACGACATCAAAGGCAGGCACTGCACCGATCGCCTCGCCCCGATGCAAGACCATGTCCGCGCGGTTCGCAATAACGCCAGCGATCGAGCGCATCAGCGTCGACTTTCCCGCTCCGTTGGCGCCGATGACGGCAATCGTCTCACCGGCATCAAGATCAATGTCGATGCCGAAAATAGCCTGGAAGTCGCCGTAAAAAGCCGTCAGGGCGCGGATCTCAAGAAGGCTTGCCATCAGACCTCCACACCGAGATAGATGGTGCGCACCTCGTCCGAAGCCATGATCGCCTCCGGCGCACCGATGCCGACGACCCGTCCGAAATTGAGGACCAATATGCGCTCAGCAACCGCCGTCAGCGCATGCAGCACGTGCTCGATCCAGATGATGGTCATGCCGCGCTGATGAACGCGCCTGATCGTCGCGACCAGCTGCCGGCACTCGCCCTCCGTCAGGCCGCCGGCGATTTCGTCGAGGAGCAGAAGCTTCGGCTTGGTGGCAAGCGCGCGGGCGAGTTCCAGCCGTTTACGCTCCAAAAGGGTGAGCGATGCCGCCGGCCTGTTGGCTTTGGCAATCAGGCCGGTCTCGACCAGGATATCGGCGCAGAAGCCTGCGACATCGACCTCCCTCGCCCGGGTACCAAAAGCGCCTGCGACCAGAAGGTTTTCATAGACAGTCAGGCGCTCGAAAGGTTGCGGGATCTGGAAGGTGCGGCCCATGCCGGCAAGGCAGCGCTGCATCGGCGGCGCATGGGTAACGTCGCGGCCGTCGAAGCTGATGGCGCCGCCCGCAACGGACAGATTGCCGTTGATCAGATTGAAGAGCGTGGATTTGCCGGCGCCATTCGGTCCGATGACCCCGAGCGCCTCGCCAGGCTCGACCGAAAAGCTGATATCCTCTGCAACGACGAGCGCGCCGAAGGACTTCGAGACATCATTAAGTTCCAGGATGGGCATCGGCCAATCTCCGCAAATATCCGCCCGGCCGCAGAGCCGGGCGGACGTGCGCCCTACGCAAGGGCTTCGAGCTTGCCGCCGAGCGGCACGTTTGGTGCAAGGCCATTTTCGACGACGACGAGATCGTAGCCGCCGCCCGATTTCAGCCGCCACTGACCGCCGACCAGCGGCGTCTTGGCGACGTTTTTCTGAGCGAAGGGCGGAAGCTTCTCATTGCCCCAGGCAATCGGTCCGACCAGCGTATCGAGCTTGGTTTCCCCGATCGCCTTCGCCACCGCATCACCGTCGCTGACATCGCCGGCGCGCTTCATGACGTCGACGGCGAGTTCGAACAGGGCATGGGCAAAGCCGATCGGCTGCGTCCAGGGACGACCGGTGGATTTCGTGAAGGCGTCAGCAACGGCAGCCGTCGTCTCACCGGTCAGCGAGGATTTGAACGGATGGCTCGGTGTCCACCAGACTTCCGTCGACAGATTGTGGCCGGCATTGCCAAGCGCCTCGACGGTCTGCGGGAAAAGAAGCGCCTTGCCGATCGAGGCAATCTTCGGCTTCAGACCCTGCTGCTTGGCCTGGTTCCAGAAGGTGGTGAGGTCGGGCGGGATCATCACGCCTGTCAGGATTTCGGTTTGCGCCTGCTTGAAGGCGTTGATCTGTGCGGAGAAATCATCCGTCAGGTTCTGGTAGCGGCCGGTATCGGTCAAACTATAACCGAGCTTTTCGAGCACGGGCGGAAAGCCGACGACCTTGTCGCCCCAGGCATTGCCATCTCCGTCGTTCGGAAACAGCCCGCCGATCTTCTTGTTGGTTTCGATCTGGCCCCACATGCCGGTGAAGACGGCAATGATATCCTCCAGCCCCCAGAAGAAATGGTAGGCATAGTCGAAGGGCTTCCATGAGGCAGGGTCGCCCGGATTACCCTGCTGGCCGATAAACCAGGGCTGCCAGGGCGCGACCGTCGAAATGCAGGGCATGCCCTCGCCTTCGCAGGTGGTCGAAACCGGGTTGGTCGTCTCCGGCGTCGAAGATACCAGCATGAGGTTGATCTGGTCGTCGACGATCAGTTCCTTGGCAACTTCGGCGGCGCGGTTGGGGTTGGACTGGCTGTCCTTGACCACGACTTCATAGCTGAGGCCGAGCTTCTTGGTCGTTGCCAGGAAGGAATCGATGACGAACTTGTCAGCCTCGCCGAAAGCGGCAAGCGGACCGGTCTGCGGACTGACGTAACCAAGTTTGATAGCCGCCGTCTGGCCGATTGCCGGCGCAGCCAAGCCGGACGCAGCAAGCGCGGCTCCGCCGGCGGCCGTCGTCTTCAGAAAATCGCGTCTCGTAAACATGTATCCTCCCATTTTCCTCTCCTCCCAAAGAGCGCGTGATCCGGCAGATCTTCAATCTACCGGCCGGCGGCCTTCCCAGGCCTCCTGCAAGAGCGCCCGGATCGAATCCCGATCGATGGGGCGCGGGTTCCAGTATGGATTTTCGATGGTGATCGATGCAGCGCGGTCGAGATCGGACTGTGACAATCCGAATTCCTTGAGCGACAAAGGTGCGCCGATCGTTTTGGCAAAATCCCAAAGCCCGCCGCCGATCGAACCGCCAAAGATGTCGGCTGCCGTAGCAAGTTCCGATGCTGCCGCCTTGGCGTTGAACGCGGCCGTATGCGGTAGCATCACCGCATGGGTTTCAGCATGCGGGGTTTCAAAAGAACCGCCCAGCGTGTGGCAAATTTTGTGATGCAACGCCATGCCGACAGTGCCGAGCACCGTGCCGCAGAGCCAGGCGCCATAGAGCGCTTCATTTCGGGCGCCCGCGTCATCGGGCCTTTCGACGATCATGGGCAGGCTGCGGGAAAAGGCGCGTAGGCCCTCAAGGGCCATCAGGGTCGAAATCGGATTGCGATCGCGCGCATAGAGACCCTCGACGGCATGCGCCATGGCATTGAGCCCGCTCGTCACGCTCATCGAAATGGGCAGTCCCAGGGTCAACGCCGGATCGTAGATGACGATTTCCGGCAGGATCCGTGCGTCGCGAACGGTCGTCTTGCGACCGCCTTCCGTCTGGCCAAGAATGGGGGTGACTTCCGAGCCGGCATAGGTGGTTGGCACGACGATCTGCGGAAGGTCGGTGCGATAGGCAATCGCCTTGCCGAGCCCCGTCGTCGATCCTCCGCCGAGCGAGACCACACAATCCGCCCTGGTTTCGGCCACGACCTTCATCGCCGCCTCGGTCACGTCGACGGGCGTGTGCATGACTGCGCCGGCAAAGACCCCACAGGCAAGCGGGCCAATGTCGCGGGCCAGTGCTTCGGCATCGGCCCTCTGATGCGGCGTCGAAAGCACCAGTGCCCGCTTGCAGCCGGCATTCGTAATCCATTCAGCCAGTTTGTTTTTACTGCCCGTACCGAAGACGATCTGCGCAGGACTGCCCGCATAGGAAAATGGGCGGATCATGCCGCCCTCCCCGGTTTTGCCCGGACCATGACGAAGGTAAGTTTGACCGCCTTTGCGCTGCGACCGTCGACCTCGAGGGGATCGAAAGAGGTGACGAGTTCGGGCCGCACGCCAAACAGCGCGTCTTCGTGCAGATGCGGATCACTCGCGTCGTAAACATGCGTCGTAATCGTCTCGAAGCCTTTCGCACGCACAACGAAATGCAGATGCGCGGGCCGGCGCAACGGGTAGCCGGCCGCAGACAGCAGCCCGCCGACAGGACCGTCGGCCGGCACGCCGTAGCCGGACGGAACAACGGAGCGATAGGTAAAACACCCCTGTGCATCGGTTCTGAACAGACCGCGCAGATTATGTTCCGGCTGGAGATCCGGCTGCTGGTTCTCGTAGAAGCCCTCTGCATTGGCCTGCCAGGTCACCACCTCAGCATCTGCGACCGGGAGGCCGTCGAGATCCTGGACACAAACCGAGACCAACAGCGGTTCGCCGATGCCATCGAGCGAGATCGACGAAGCCGAAGCACGTTCCGGCGCATCGGCGCGGAAGAACGGCCCGCGGATGGTATTGGGCGTCGCCCCCTTGGGCCGGCGCGAATTGATATCTTCTACGAGTGCCGAAGCGCCGACCAGATCGGACAGGAGGACCCATTCCTGCCGGCGCTCGTCCGAGGCATGACCGACCTCCGTCAGGAAGGCGATGAACCTTCGCCACTCGTCCTGGGTCGGCCGAAATTGTTTGATGAGGTCGTGCACATGGGTCACGGCAGCGGCGAGCAGTTCGACCAGCCTGTCGTCCCGGCCGGAAGAAAAGCGCTCGGCGAAGGCTTCGGACGAAGTAGCCTCGCTGAATGTCAGCGGTTGAGAGCGCCCCGCCATGCCAATCCTCCCGACTTGCTCTGCGACAGTATCGGGAGAATAGCAGGTGGAGACACATCGATTGATGATTTTGTTGGAAGATAATATAACAGATCGTTATGAAGATCGATGAGCGTCACCTGATCCAGCTCGCGGCCGTAGTCAAGACCGGCGGCGTTACCGAAGGCGCGGCTTTGCTGGGGCTCGCGCAACCTGCCGTCTCGCGCACCTTGTCGATGCTGGAGAAACGCCTGGGCGAGCCGCTGTTCGTCAAGGGCCGTCGCCCGCTGCAGCCGACGGCTTTTGGTCTCGCTCTCGCCGAGCACGGTTTCGTCATGCTGGCGTCCTCACGCAAGGCCTCCGATCTCGTCGAGAGTTTCAGGGTCGGCAAGAGCGGCGTCGTGCGCGTAGGCGGTACGCCCTTTTTCATGGACGGACTGATTGCCGGCATCTGTGCGGAGTTTCAGTCGAGCCACCCCGATGTACGCATCGACCAGAGCTACGGTTACTTCCCGGATCTCAGGGCGGCGCTGAAGGCCGACCAGATCGACCTTGCTATCTGTCCTATCGATATTCTCGACGAAGGGTCGGGGCTCGAGTTTCAGCAGATTCTTCCCGGCCGCAACGTTGTCGCCTGTCGGATCACGCATCCCCTGCTCTTGAAGAGGCGGCCACAGCCGAGCCATCTTCTCGAATATCCTTGGGTCGCGCCGCCACCGGGCAGCCCCTTGCTCGCGGACTTGCGCGCGCTGCTTCTCTCATTCGGCGCAACCGAGCTCAAGATCCGCTATTCGGGCGGCTCGCTGATGGCAGTGATCAACTATCTGAAAATGGCCGATGCGCTGACGATCATGCCCCATAGCGTCGTCTTTGCGCAGCGCAGGGACAAATCGATCACGGCACTGCCCATCACCATTCCGCATCCCGAACGAGCGTTGGCGATCCTCAGCCGTGTCGATGCGCCCCGTTCGCCCGCCGTCGACCAGTTTGCCACATTTGTCCGCTCCGGCTTCGAAAGTCTGAGGCACCTCATCAAACGCCACGAGGAGGCGGTCGTATGGGGTCTTTGATATGCCAGTCGCTCCGATCGTGACGCGTCAAAGCGTTTCGAACGACAGCGAAACTGGTTCACAGACTTTCGATGTTATGACCGCCCTGTCGGACTGGTCCCAAAACTCTCGCGAAACCGGCGGGAAAAGTGTGAACGCGACACGTAACCCGCAGCCTCGGCGGCGGCGATTGCCGTCGCGCCGGACGTGATTGCATGGCGCGCTGCCCTTAGACGCTCGCGCCGCAAGATTGCACGGAAGGAGGTGCCGTCCGTGGCCAATCGACGTCGCAGCGTGGACGCTCCAATTCCAAGTTTTTCTGCAACATCAGAAACGTTCCAGGGCTCTGAAGGAGCAGTTGCGATCAGCCAGGCGATATCGTCCGACAGGCTTTGTCTGAAGAGCGGTCGGGCCTCGGCAAGCGGCCGCAATAGCGCCAGAACTTCTGTCAGCCTCAGCCGCTTGATCGTTTCGCCAACGCTGACATCGGCGATCGTGGATGCTGCATGGCAAATCGTCTCGACGAGATCGATGCTTAGTGGCACTGCATCGAGATCGGCGGCACGACCGGCGCGCTCTGCAACGGAAAGCGGTGGAATGCCCGCCGGCAGGGACGGCACGTCGAGCCGCAACGCTGCATAGACGCCCGTCTTGTCGTCCGGAATGTTGACCACGTCCATCGCTACACCGCCGGGCAACACGAAGAGCGAGCCGGCTGGGAAGGACCGGGTGCGATCGCCAAGCCACACGTCCTTTTGGCCGTGAAGCACGATGCAGATCATGGGACAATCAAGTCGAAGAGCGGCCAGCCGTTCGCGGTCGAAGCAGCAATAGGCGAACAGTTGCTCGCCATAAGGATGCATCCCTACGTCGAGCTTCCCCGCCACCATGGGGCGGAGTCGATCGAGCAGGCGGCGGGAAAGCTCGGAACGTCGGTCGCGGATCATCATGTTCATAAGCGCAATGTATGAGAAGGCGCGGCAAGAAAAAATACCGCGGGTGAGCGTTTCGGGCTCAAGTGACCACAAATCTGGCGCACGGCCTGCGAGGAAGGGCGGCACAAGAAAGGTCTTCAACACAAGGAGACCTTTATGAAGACCTTCAAATTTGCGCTTGCAATCGGAGCAACGGTCGCATCGCTATCTTTCGCCTCCACTCCGACACGCGCGGCTCCAGACCTTGAACTTTGGCGTCTCGATTGTGGCGACGTCATCGTCAAGGATCTGTCGATGTTTTCGGACACGTTCGCCTTTGCCGGCAAGAAGGGCGTGCTGACCGACAGCTGCTACGTGATCCGCCACGGTGGCGATTACCTGCTTTGGGACACAGGGCTTCCTGCCGGCCTCATCGGCAAGGCACCCGATCAGGATGCGCCGATCGGCGTCTCGCTCAAAGCCGACATCCCGACACAGTTGAAACAGATCGGCATCAAACCGGAGCAGATCGCCACCATCGGTATCAGCCACAACCATTTCGACCATCTCGGGCAGGCCGCGACCTTTTCGAAAGCAACGCTCATGATTGGGGCTGCCGACTGGCAGACTTTTCATGACAACCCCCTACCCTTCGCGGTTGTACCGGATCTCGTCAAACCCTGGCTTGATGGCAAGGCGAAACTCGACCTCGTGACCGGTGACCGCGACGTCTTCGGCGACGGTAGCGTGATGATGCTATCGATGCCTGGCCATACCAAAGGGGAAGCCGCCCTCCTGGTAAAGCTTGTGAAGAAGGGACCGGTCCTGCTTTCCGGCGATGTCGTACACTTCGCGGACAACCTGGCCACTCATGGCGTGCCGGGTTTCAATGAAAACCGGGCAGATACACTTGCATCGATGGAACGCCTCGAGGCGGTTGCCGCCGGGCTGAATGCCACGCTCGTCATCCAGCACGATCCCAGCCATATCTCGCGCCTGCCGGTCTTCCCCGAAAGCGCAAGGTAAGAGACACAGTCGCCATTGGGCTGTGGTTACAATTGCCACCGGCATGAGATGCCGGTGGCAGCAACGGGTCAGGTCGCCACATCATTCCCTCGACAACCGGAGGCCGACCACCAGACGGCAATTCGGAAAAGGCTAATCACATCGAGGCATTGCCAACTTATCCACAGTTTCGCTTCCGAAATAATTGCCCAAAAAAGCCCGCACTAGCGGGATTCTATGCGGCAGACGGCAGAGCTAATCCGATCGATCGAATTGCGGCCGCCAGGGCGCGGGGTTCTAATCGGATCGTCACGGTGAAGGGCGTAGATGAGACAGGCACCGGGGCTGGGGCTCGTCTTCGTGCTGGGTGGCGAGCCCCAATATTCTCGTCGCACTCATGGCGAGGCTGCGTCAGAAAAGGCTGCGTTGGGGGCTTGAAGGACGAACATCAGAAGGTCCGCCAATGCCGACAACATTGCTCGATTTCGATGACCCGAATAGTCTTGATATTGTCTGCGATGTCATATTGGCGGACTGGTTCAACGCGGGAATAGACACGTTCGATATCAGAGACTTTCGCGGTGAATTGGAACAATACTATATAGAGGCTGGCAGACCCGTCCCAGCGGAGATCGCGGACCCTACAAAGCTTGTTCCAACCCTCCGATTGCTGCAGGCGCGCATGCACATTGTGAAGCCGACACGGATCACCGGTATCGAATGGCAGTTCTTGCGCAATGGTGACCCCATCAAACGCAATGGCAGAAACTTCTGAGCGGAGTGAACATCAGGTATCGAGGTTCTTGACCCTGATGAGTTCCAGCCACACCTCGCGACGATCCCCTCATGTTCTCTTGCGATACCGGAAGCCGCGCTGCGTGCAGCGGAAGGAAGGCGGCCTAAATCGCGTCTCCTCCTATGTCGCCTGTCCTGACTGATGCTGAAGCATTTGTTCGCGAGCGTTTCTAGCCGCCAGGGACAACGCCTCCCCGATCTTTTCGGGACTTGCTGGTTTACTGATGACGGGCCGCCCATCTGTCTGCTCGATGAGATCGGGATTGGCCGTGAAATAGGCGACGCCCAGTCCGAACCCAGCAAAAAGCGCACGAGCGATGGAAGGGCCTGTGAGGCCATCGCCAAGCCGAACATCGACGAGTGCGACATCCGCCTCCGGTCCAAGCTCCACGGCTTCGGACATGTTTGTCGCAATTCCGGCAATCTCGAAGCCGGCGGCGATTGCGACGTCCTCGATTGCGAGAGCAATTCCCGGTTCGTCTTCGACGATTAGCAAGCGCATGGTTCCTCCTGAGGATGGTTCAAATACTTGTCGGCGGCGCGCGAGGACGCTGCTCGACCGGGTTACCCGGTCGCGCCTCGGGACTGCTTGATCTGGACCAAAGGCCCCTGCCCTGCTGGCGAGATTGGCGTCAATGCGCGAGATCAAGATTAGGACACTGCAGCCATCGCAGAGGTCAGTTCCTGTCTCTTGGCGTCTCCAACCGCTAAACCGCTCGGTTCTTAAGCAGTTCCACATATAGGACTTCAGTCTCAGGCCCTATCCGACCAAAGTCCCCGGTGATGAGGTCAATCAAAAAATGCAATAGCATTGACTAATTGATTAGCGGATGCTATTGGGTTTTCATGTTCGAAGCCGAAACCATAACCACTGTCATGCGTGCGCTGGCCGATCCCACGCGGCGGTCCGTGTTCGAGCGTATCGTCAATGCCGAGGAGATAACGGTGGTCGAGCTGACCCGAGGCAGCAATGTCACGCAGGGCGCGATCTCTCAGCATCTCAAATCACTGAAGCAGGCTGGCCTTGTCAGCGAACGCCCGGAGGGCCGCAATGTCTATTACCGCGCGGAGCCTGCCGGTCTCGAACCGCTGGCCGACTGGATGACCCATTACGGCATCTTCTGGCGTGAACGCTTCACCGATCTCAGAAAGCTCCTGAAGGAAATCGACCCATGAACCAAGCCATGAAACCCGGGAGGCACGTCTCCGACACGCAGGCCATCGTCGTGGACGAAGTCTTCCCGCACGCGCCTGATATCATCTGGAAAGCGCTGACCAGCGGCGAGTTGATCGGCCGTTGGCTGATGGCGCCCGATGGATTTGTGCCCGTCACCGGCAATCGTTTCACCTTTCAGACCAAACCGGCCGGCAAATGGGACGGAACCATTCATTGCGAGGTGCTGGAGGTCGTAACGAACGAGCGCTTGTCCTATGCGTGGAAGGGCGGCCATGAGAGCAATGATGACGGATATGGTTCGAAGCTGGAGACGGTGGTGACCTTCACCCTCGCCCAGGCGGAAACCGGCACGCGCCTGCGGCTCGTCCATTCCGGCTTCGATCTACCGAGGAACGACATTGCCTATCGCAACATGAGCGAAGGCTGGAAGAAGGTCGTCGAACGGCTGGATACCGTCGTTGCTGAAGAGGCGACTTCGCAGGGGCTGGATTGAGGCAAGGAGAGAGCGATATGACGAAGTCCTATAACGGCGGCTGCGCCTGTGGCGCGATCCGCTACGAGATATCGGGAGAACCCGCCGTGATGGTCGATTGCCAGTGCCGACAATGCCAGCGCTCCAGCGGTACCGGACATCAATCGCATCTGACTTTCATCGCAGCCGAAGTGAAGGTCGACGGAAATGCATCCGTGTATCAGACGGTCGGCGAAGGCGGGACCGTCAAGCAGCGCGGCTTCTGCCCGACATGTGGATCGGCCGTTTTCATGACATTCCCCGAAATGCCCGAGGTATACATCGTCACGCCGGCAAGTCTTGACGATCCAAGCCGATATCAGCCGCAATTGGTATCCTGGACTGCAACCGGATACTCCTGGGACCACCTCGATCCGGCCGTCCCAAAATTCGAGAAGATGCCGCCGGCCTGAGCACTGGACATGACGCCCTTCTTTCAATGAAAGCAGCACAATCGCGGACCGATTGATCGGACTGCCGGACCTCTCAGCCGTGATGCGGGCATTCAAGCGGCAGAACGTCACTATCCGTCGGGGAAATGGCTCAGCCCTCAATTCGCGGCTTGTTCTACTGAACATGCTGACCGCCTTGCCCGGTCCGCGCCCGTTCCAAGCAGCGATGACAACAGCCGCACAGCTTTGGATTAAATTGGACGCCAGGGCCTTGAATCAGCCAATTTAGCGGTCGAGTGGCCAGAACTCTCAGAGTGATTTCTGCAAAGGTGTGAGTTGACCGTTTCCAATGGCGAGGCGACACTCACGATCTGCGGCAAGCCAGGAGGAAAAATTATGGATGAGCCACACGGCTGGCGCCAGATGACAACCGCGCCGAAAGACGGCAGTCGGATACTCGTTACGATCCGCCCGTCCGAACAGGGGCCGGCAGAAGTTGACCTTGCTTATTGGTCGAATGGCGATCAGTTCGGTGCAGAAGGCTGGCGTGCTTCCGATTCCTCGCCCGGCCGCCTCGTGGAATATGCCGAGCCGGAATTGAAGTGCTGGATGCCAATGCCCTCGGCCAATTCCGGCATCACCTCCATGCCCTCACCCTGGGAAGGCGACGACGCCCAGCAACTCGACGGGTCAGGGATTTGAGAGCTCCTGCGACCGGGTTGCGAGGATTCGATACCCTGCGGATATAAAGGTGCGAGCGGGCAAGGCCCCTCTAGTCGTGCGGCGATTCCCAGGTGCTTCAGAACGGGTAATGATGGTGAGGCTCTTCGACGGTCGTCGTAATGGTAATTGCATCTGCGCCTGAACAAACGGCCCGTTGATGCGGCAGATGTCGCTCTCGATCCGGGCGGCGACCGCGATTGCGCGCTGCTGGTCGCGGCACAGGGTATCCAAACTCTCGTACTAGACCTTCACGTTGCCGATATCCGTGGATGGGGCACTTGCAGAATTGCGTCCTTTCGCAGCGTCTCGCTCCATCGTAAGACTTGGAGCAATGTCAGGAACCGCAATTCACCGTGGACTTCTAATGAACGAACATATGAAGGCTGTTGAACTCAAAAAGGCTTTTCGCCTGATCAACTACGGACCAACGATCCTGGTATCGGCCCGCCACGGCGGCATTGACAACGTCATGGCTGCCGCATGGTGCTGCGCGCTCGATATCGATCCACCGAAGCTGACCGTGGTGGTCGACAAGCTTGCCCAGACGCGAACACTGATCGAGGCGAGCGGACGTTTCGTCATACAGGTGCCGACGGTTGCGCAGCTCCAGCTGACGCATGAGGTTGGAAACCGCAGCCTGTTTGAGGAGCCTGACAAGCTGCAGAAGTCAGGGGTATCGATTTTCGATGTGCCGGGCCAGGACCTGCCCTTCGTGAAAGGCTGCTCGGCCTGGCTCTCCTGCTGGTTGATCGACGAGCCTCATATCCAGGATGCTTACGACCTGTTTATCGGCGACGTAACGGCGGCATGGGCGGATGACCGTGTGTTTCGCGACGGACACTGGCACTTTGAAACAGCCGGGCCTGAATGGCGCAGTCTGCATCACGTTGCGGGTGGTCATTTCTACGCCATTGGCGAAGCGCTTTCGGTCGAAGCAGAACCTGTCGAGCGCGCGTAGTCCCTACACTGACCGGAAGGCCAATCCAGCCTTTTGTCGCACCTGACGTCAGCCCGTCGACGAAAGGTTCTGGAAGAGGAAAACAGGAGAGCGATTGGTAGCGCCATCACCATCGAGGCCGCCATGACCCGCTCGCCGATCGGTGTTGACTCGGTCGATTTGGGCGGCATCGCCGAGCTCAATGGATTGCCGAATATGCCGATCTGCTTTCGATCGTGATGGCGCCCATGGCACGGCGAATGGTTCGCTCGGCCTCAAGGCACTATTCAGGTCCGCGCCACCCTGCCCCATGACATCATCGCCTTCGAATATAGGACCGGCGATCCGGAGGGTTGCCGCAGACGATCGTCGAGGATGGTTTTGTCGATGTGATCGACCGGCCAGGCATAGGTATCGATCTTCTGCCCGAACGGACGAGACGGGGTCTCGCGCAAGACGATTGTCCATTCTTCGATTGATCGACGATCCGAAGGTCGCCACTCGATCCAACTTCAGCGCGAGCAACAGCTGCGGCCGCAGCCAATTGTCATTTGACATCGCGATTATTTGATTCCTATAGTTGATCTATTATGAACTAGATGTTGTTCATATAAGAAACAGGAGAGCAGCGATCTGGAGGAGCAGAGCGCTGAAGACCTGAGGAGGAGGCTCATGGGAATCCGATGGAGCCGCGTCACCCCGCATCTGGCCGTTGCGCCTGCGGCACTGTTGACGCTTGTCTTTTTCGTTGGGGCGATAGGCTGGACCGTCTATCTCTCCTTCACGGCGTCCAGACGCTTTCCCGACTATGAATTGGTCGGCTGGAAGCAGTACTGGCGGCTGTTTCACGATCCGTCCTGGATTCTGTCGCTGCAGAACCTCGTCATCTTTGCTGTGGGCAGCCTGCTGTCGATCGTCACGGGTTTCATCCTGGCAGCGCTGATCGACAAGGAAGTGCATGGCGAGGGCGTCTTCCGCACCGTCTTTCTCTATCCGCTCGCCGTCTCGCTAATCGTCACCGGCCTCGTCTGGCGCTGGCTCTTCAATCCGGGCCTCGGCGTAGAGAATGTGCTGCACTCGATGGGCTGGGAGAGCGCCTCCTTCAACTGGCTTGCAAGTCAGGACACCGTCATGTTCGGCGTTATTCTGGCGGCGGTCTGGCAATCGACCGGTTTCTTCATGGCGCTCATGCTCGCAGGCCTGAAGTCGATCAATACCGAGATCTGGCAGGCTGCGCGCCTCGATGGCGTGCCCTTCTGGCGGCTCTATATCGAGGTCATCATTCCCATGATGAAACTCACCTTCCTGACCTGCATCATCCTGCTCTGCATCGGCGTTGTGAAGGCCTATGACATCATCGTCGCCATGACCAATGGTGGACCGGGCGGCGCCTCGGTCATGCCTGCTTATTTCGTCATTGATGCCTATTGGCAGAAGCAGAACCTCGGTTTCGCGTCCGCGGGTGCCACCGTCATGCTCTTGACGACGCTCATTCTGTTCCTGCCGCTCGTCATCATCACCGCCATCAGGCAAAGGAGGGAGGCATGACGGCGATATCAGCTGCATCGCAATCCGGTCGCGAGACCAGGGTGCGCAGGCGTCCGCTGATCCGGCCGAGCCGGGTGGTGATCTTCCTGTTCCTTTTGATGGCGGCCGCCTTCTTTGCGGTGCCGCTCTATGTCATCGTCGTCACGTCCTTCAAGACGATGGATCAGATCCGCGAGGGACAGATATTCTCCCTGCCCTCGCCCTGGACGACCGATGCCTGGTCTTATGCCTGGATGCAGGCCTGTTCGGGCATGAACTGCAACGGCGTGCGCATCGGCTTTGTCAATTCGCTCTATATTCTGACTCCCAGTCTGGTCCTGACGATCTCGCTGTCGATCATTACCGGTTACGGTCTGGCACTCTGGAACGTCAAATGGGCGAACGGCTTCCTGTTCGTGCTTTTCATCTGCGCCTTCGTGCCGTTCCAGATCATCATGTATCCGCTGATCAAGATCACCGGTGCGCTGCATATCTACGGCACGACATTCGGTATAGCCGTCATTCACAGCGTGTTATCAATGCCTTTCCTCACATTGATTTTCCGCAATTATTTCAAGGGAATGCCGCCGCAGATCATTGCCGCCGCGATGATCGATTCCGGCTCCTTCTGGCGGATCTTCTTCGAGATCGTCCTGCCGATGTCAGGCAATATCATGATTGTCGTGCTGATCCTGATGATAACAGGCATCTGGAACGACTTCCTGGTCGGCCTGACATTCGGTGCGCAGGACACGCAACCGATGACAGTCGTACTCAACAACATCACCGTCACGACGACAGGCGCCAAGAACTATGCGGTCGACATGGCTTCGGCACTGCTCACCGCGCTGCCGCCGCTCGTCATCTACTTCGTTCTCGGCAGGTTCTTCGTGCAGGGCATCACTGCCGGCGCCATCAAGGGATAGAGGCATGCCTTCCATTGCATTCAACAATATAGTCAAGAAGTTCGGCGCGCTGACGGTCATCGAGAACCTGAACCTCAGCATTGGTGACGGTGAGTTTCTTGTACTGCTCGGGCCTTCCGGCTGCGGCAAGACAACGCTTCTCAATCTCCTGGCTGGCCTGCTGGAGATTGACGACGGAGAAATCCTCATCGACGAGCGGGATGTCAGTTACCTCGACCCCAAGGATCGCGGCCTCGCCATGGTCTTCCAGTCCTATGCGCTTTATCCCACCAAGACCGTGCGTGGGAACATGAATTTCGGGCTTTCTTCCCGCGGCATTTCGCGGGAGGAAGCGGATAAGCGGATCGCCTGGGCAGCCAGGCTCTTGCAGATCGAGCATCTGCTCGACCGCAAACCCTCACAGCTTTCCGGCGGCCAGCGCCAGCGTGTGGCGATCGGCCGGGCGCTGGTCAAACAGTACGGCGTCTGCCTGTTCGACGAGCCGCTCTCCAACCTCGACGCCAAGCTGCGCAACGAGATGCGCATGGAGATCAAGAAGCTCCACAACCAGCTCAAGAATACCGTCGTCTACGTGACCCACGATCAGGTCGAGGCCATGACCATGGCCACCAAGATCGCCGTGATGAACAAGGGCGTCATCCAGCAGTTCGGCACGCCGGATGAGATCTACAATGAGCCGGCCAACCTTTTCGTCGCCGATTTCGTCGGGTCGCCAGCCATGAACCTGCTCGACTGCACCCTCAGGCGTGATGGCGGCGATCTCGTTGCCGTGGATGAGAAGGACAGCATCCGCATCAATCTCGGCGAATATAAGTGGAAGTCGAAGGCTGCCGAAGGCAAGCCTGTGAAGATCGGCTTTCGGGCGGAGGAGCTTCTGATCGAGGAGCGCCAGGATGCGGGAAATACCGTCCGTTTCGATTGCCCGGTCGAATATTTCGAGAAATCCGGACCAGATGCTTTCGCCTTCCTGACCATGTCGGGAAAGAGCATCGCCGTGCGCATCGATGGGCGAGACGCAAATCGCTATCGCAGCCAGCCGGCTCTGCCCGTTTATCTGCCGCTGACCAAATTGAACGTCTTCGACGCTCCGACCGGCCAGCGGCTCTGATGAGATCTAAAAGGGAGGAATGATGCATGACAAAATGGAAATCGCTGAAACGACTATCACTGTTGCTTGCCGCGACCACTTTTGCTGCAAGCGCCTGGGCAGATGAAGTCGTCGTCTATCACACCTGGTCCAAACCCTCAGAGATTGCGGCGCTCACCGTTCTCAGGGAGGCGTGGGCCAAGGACGGCCACCAGTGGAAAGATCTGTCTATAGCCCATGACTCCGGGGCCAACGTAAGCCTGATGAACATGATTACCGGCGGCAATCCGCCTGCGATCTTCATGAACTCCGATCCCGGCATCTATCGGGATCTGAACAAGCAGGGCCTCGGCGTGCCGCTCACCAAGCTGTTCGACAGCATCGGCGCAACGAAGAACTTCCCGCCCTCGGTTCTCAAGAACATCACTGTCGACGGCGAGATCATGAAGGCTCCCGCAACGGTGCATATCGACGGCATGGTTTACTACAACAAACATGTCGCTGAAGCGGCCGGCGTCGACCCGAAATCCTGGAAGTCGCTCGACGATCTCTTTGCAGCCTTCGACAAGGTCAAGGCCGCCGGCTACATCCCGATCGCCCAGGGCGGCGACCAGTTCCAGAAGGCTTATCTGCTGCAGGCATTGATCGCTTCGGAAGAAGGCCCCGATATCTACAATCGCTTCTACGGTGAGAAGCCCGACCGCACCGTGATCGATACGCCGGAGATGCGGGCCGCTCTTAAACGCTTCCGCCAGATTGCCGACCACACGGATCCGGGCTCACCCAATCGCCAATGGAACGACACGACCAATCTGGTCATCACCGGAAAGGCCCTGCTGCAGATCCATGGTGACTGGATGAAGGGCGAGTTCATGGCCGCGCAAAAGAAGCTCGGCGAGGATTTCGACTGCATCAACATTCCGGGAACCAAGGCTGTCGTCGTCACCGTCGATTCCTGGGGCTTCCTCAACACCAACAATGCCGATACCGCAAAAGCCCAGGAAGACTTTGCCAAGCTCGATGTCGATCCGAAGCTCAATGCCGATTTCGTACTGAAGAAGGGTGCAAGCCCCGTTCGTACCGACGCCGATACGACGAACCTCGATGCCTGCAACAAGCTCGTTCTGGAAACGCTGAAAGATCCGACGAAGCAGGTTTCCAACCCCTTCAATATGGCCGACGCCGACTGGTATCGCACCATCTGGCAGGAAGCCGATAAATACTGGAGCGATCCGAAGCGGACGGATGACGAGTTCGTTCAGGCGATGCAGGACGCCTACGACCAGATTTTCTGAGATCGACAGACGAAAGAACCCGGCAGGTGACTGCCGGGTTAGCTTAAATCCTTGCCGTTAAGGCAAAACAGTCCATTTAGACTGATTCAGTATGCAGCCTCTTGATGGCCTGCAGCTGAATGCAATCCGGCGCCATTTCCATGACCTCGATCTGCGTGCCATCGGGATCCTCGATCCAGGCACCGCGATTGCCATCGATACCGATTTTGGTCGGCCTTGGCTGGCTGGGCTGAATACCGACTTTTGCAAGCTCTTCGAACGTCTTGTCGATATTTTCGACGGTGAGGCAGATATGGAAGATGCCGATAGTGTCAGGGGCGGTTTCCGGCCGCCTTACGCCCTTTGGGAAAAGCTCCAAATACTGATCGTCGTTGATGCGCAGATACACGATCCACGCTTCGCCCTGATCGTTCAGCAGACGCGTCATCTCGCGAAAGCCGAGTTTCTGGTAAAAGGCCAGCGACTTATCCAGGTCGTTGACGCGCAAGGCGATATGGCCGAGATGCTTGAAAAGGTCCATGGCTCAGGCCCGTCCGTTGATGCGGCGAATAGCGGCCGTCTGCATGGCGTCTGTGCCAAGCTGCATCAGTTCGATGCGGTTGCCCTCGGGATCGGCGATCCAGGCCTGGTAGTTGTTGTCGACGCCGAGCTTCTTTTCGGCCGTCAACACAACGCCACGGCTGGTGATGTCGGCGATCGCCTCGTCGATGTTTTCGACCTCGAGGCACAGATGGTTATAGCCGACATTGGCAAATGGCGGTGCGCCGTCGCCAACACCCTCCGGAAACAGTTCGATGAATTGCGTGTCGGTGATCCTGAGGTAGACGATCCACAGGCGGCCGTCACGCTCGAGACGGAACATTTCGTCGAAGCCCAGCTTGTTGACATAGAAGTCGAGCGAGCTGTCGATGTTCTTCACACTGACGGCCACATGTCCGATCGATTTCACACTTTTCATTGCATCCTCCTCCGTATTTCCGTTTCACAGCGCACGCTGGCGCAGCCACCTGCCGAACCTCCTGATCCGGCATTTCTCGGAACGTCGTGCCGAGGATAAATCGACGTGACGTTTCTTATTTGAACTGATATAAGTTCATTTAAGAATTTATCGGCATTCACGTGTCGGAGTCAATCGAAAGGAGCCGCGATTGCGTGAACTCCACGCATTGCTTATGGAAGGCTAAGCATTGCCCCGATGGGCCTGGCAGGATTTTCATGACCGACATTAGCGAAGACGCCGCGCAGAAATATCGCATCCCCGTCATCGAGCAGATGGTGGAGGTGTTTGCGCTCCTCGAGCGCACGCCGGAAGGCGCTACGATCCGCGACGTTGTGAAGGCCGTGAAGCTGTCGCGCACCACGGTCTACCGCATGCTGAACACGCTGAGCGCCTACGATTTCGTGCACCGTTCACCGGCGGGAAGCTATACGCTCGGGCGGCGCCTGCTCACCCTTGCTGCCCATGTCGCCCCGACCGTTGCGAGCTACGATCTCTTGGCGATCGCGCAACCGCATCTGAACAAGATCTCGGAACTCCTGGGTGAAGGCAGCAAGCTGACGGTACCATCCGGCGACAATATTCTGGTCGTCGCCTCGGCGCAGGGACATGGCCAATATGCTCTGTCGGCGACGGCTGGCCAGCGCCTGCCGTTTCATGCGGGCGCGGCCGGCAAGATCCTGCTCGCCTTTTCACTGCAGGAGGATATTGAGCGTCGCCTGACCAAGCTCGAGCGCTTCACCAGCCAGACGATTACGGACCCCAGACAGATGCTTGACGAGCTTGCGCTGATCCGGAAGCAGAACTGGGCGCGGGACATGGGGGAGCAGATGTCCGGCGTTCACGCGATCGCAGCCCCCGTCCGGGATCATCAGGATACGGTCATTGCAGCCGTCAGCGTTCCCTTCGTCACAGGCGTCGACGAAAAGCGCATAGCGGACATCAGACAGGCGGTGATCGCGGCAGCACAATCAATCACCAACGACATTCGCTCCGCGATGCCTCACATGGCTTCGGAAGAACTGGCCGACGAGAAGCCAGCACCAAAGCGCGCAAATCAAAAGACGGCAACAAGGCCGAAGCAGCGATAGACATCCAGCCGTCTGAACTCTCCTCTCCTCGACGGACGATGCATTCTCGCATCGCCCGGCCGGCGGGAGAGAGTTCTAACTGAAACTGCCTTCCTTCAGATGCTTCGGAATCGGATCCGGACGACCGCAGCTGCTGCGGATGGCGACCGGCCGTTTGGATTGTGCAGATCGTTCAAAGGCGGTCATCACCTCAAGGGCATGAAAAGCGAGTTCCGACGAGACGCGGTGCGGCCTGCCGGAGCGCAGTGAATCCACCATCTCGGCTGCACCAAGTCCTCTCAGGCCGAGATGACCAGGAACGCCTTCGACGTAGGGATGATCGACCGCCACCTCCTCCCAGGCCTCATCGCCTTCGGTGAAGATCTCGACCTTGCCCGTGAAGTTGTTCGGGTCCGGCGTTACCATCGAGCCCTTGGAACCATAGATCTCGATCTGGTTGTGCTTGTGCTTGATGACGTCAAAGCTCGTGGCGATCGTCACCGTCGCACCGCTATGGAACTCCATGACACCGGTCAGATGCGTCGGCGTCAGCACCTTGATCGTCTCGCCGAAACGTGGCTGCGTCTTTACGGTCCGCTCAATGCGGGTGACCTTGGCAGCGCCAAAGACTTCGCGAACCGGTCCGAGAAGGGCGATGAGATTGGTGACATAATAGGGGCCGACATCGAGCATCGGCCCGCCGCCGCGACCGTAGAAGAATGCCGGATTGGGATGCCAATGCTCGTGACCCGGCAGAAGCAGCATGGCGGTTGCGGAAATCGCCGTGCCGATGCGGCCTTCGTCGTAGAGACGCCGCGTCAGCTGATGGCCGCCGCCCAGAAACGTATCGGGTGCGCAGCCAAGCCGCAGATCGCCGGCACGAGCGAGCGCCATCAATTCCTCGGCTTCTTCCATCGAAACCCCGAGCGGCTTTTCGGAGTATAAGTGTTTGCCGGCAAGCAGCGCCTTCTTGCTGATGGAATAATGCGCAGTCGGGGTGGTGAGGTTGATAATGAGGCCGATTTCGGGGTCGGCAAGCATTGAATCGAGCGACACCGACTGCACCCCGAACTGTTCGGCAAGCTTGCGCGCCGGTTCCTGGTAGAGGTCGTAGATCGATTTCACGCGAATGAAATCGAACATATGCAGCGTCGCGACATAAGTGGCGCTAATATTCCCGGCACCGACAATGCCGACTTTCATAGGGGTGTTCCCGCTCATTTTGGTTCCTCAGGCGATGATGATGTCGAGTTCGGCAGCGCAGTCGCGCAGGTAGCGGATGCCGCGCTTCATTTCGGAATCGAATTCCGGCGTGGCTTCCCGGAAATGGGTCCAGTGCGACGCGCCGGGCGCATCCTCGAGCTCCAGGGTTATCGGTCCCGAATAGCCTATTGTGCGCAGGGCCGCGAAAATCGCCTTCCAGTCGATCTTGCCCCGACCGGGGCGCCAGTGGGCATTTGTGTGCCCCTCATTGTCGGAGAAATGTGTGTTGTAGATCCGGTCTCCAAGCTGCAGCACCACGTAATGCGGCATGTCGCCCGCCGGAAAGAGGTGGCTTGGATCGAAATTGAGTCCGAGATTGGGTGCGCCCGTGCGCTCGATCAATCGCAGCATTCCCTGACCCGAGCTTACCCAGCGATAGGGGTGCGGTTCGATGGCGACACGCAGCCCGGCATCCGCGGCAAGGCCGCAAGCGGCGGCGAAGCCTTCCACGACGACCTCATATTCCTCAGCCCAATCCCATTCGGGCCTGACGACGGCGGACCATTCCTGCGCAGTGGGCCGCTGCAGGATCGGCCGGATATCCGATTGGAAAGGATAAGGCGTCATGCTTGTCATGATCGGCGTGCCGATCTTTGCCGCCAGCTCGACGCCGCGTTTGTAGGCATCGAGGTCCGCACGGGAGACCGGCGCGCCATCGTCGCGTGAAAATGGCAGATTGTAGAAGAAGTTGGTCAGCGTCAGCCCTTCGCCATCGGCGATCGACCTGAGCTCGCGGATCGTCTCGTCGGTGTAATAACCGAGCATCTCGACGGACCATGCCGTCAGCTCGAAACCTTTGCAGCCGGTGGCAGCCAGCCGGCGCAGAGGCGCCGCATAGGGCGGGTTCCAGTTAAACGTCCAAATTGGCGAGCCGAAAAAAAGCGCTTGAGCACCCACGCCGTCCTCCCATCATTTCGCAGCGTATTTTCTCGCCCTCTGGAGCGCTCCTCCGCTTCAAAAGGCAATTCGTAACGTTACGAATGCATGGCGTGGCTTATTGTGTCAACGGCATTCCCTCTGGATTTCTATTTCCCTTGCGACAACGCCAGCCGAATTCGTAACGTTACGAACGACTTGACCTGCGAAGAATTTCCGGGGGATTTTTAGCGAAGGTTGAATTCGCTGCGGCGTTCGACAAAACTGGCACGGACGATCTCAATCAGGCCGGATGCAGCCTCGCCCTGCATCGACCTGTAGAGAAGATCGCTCAGGCGCTGTCCGATGAGGAAATTCGGGAAATAATAGGTACTGAGCGACGGGTTGTAGAAGTCGTGAAGCCGACTGCCCGAATAGGTCAGTATGGAAAAATCCTCGCCGACCTTTCGCCCGAGATCGGCGAGACCGGAAACGAAGCCAAGGGCCGCCTCGTCGCTTGCCACGAAGGCGCTGGTGACATCAGGGTATTTGGCAAGCGCATCCACGGCAATCTTCTTGCCGCTGTCAGGGGTGGTTGCGGTGAAGAACATCCGCTCGTCGGGAACGGTTTGGTTCCGGCGATTGAACTCAGCCGTCCAGCCCTTGATGAATTGCAGACTGTAGGTGAACTGGCTGGAAGGCGCGACAAGCAGCGGTGCCTTGTGTCCTGCGTCGAGCAAACGCGCCGCAGCCGCCGCGCCGATCTCCTCGTGGTCTATGTCGATACTTGGATGTTTGCTCAGCAGTTCAGTGCGCCCGAAGGTGACGAAGGGCATGCCGACCTCCAGCAGATATTTCACCCGATCGTCCTGGGGTCTCGTATGGGTGAGAATGACGCCATCGACCGTCCCTTCCTCGACGAGATCCCGCACCGTTGTCAGCGGATCGTCTGCCTGAAACTGTGGGACAACGGTCGTGCGGTAGCCCAGGCGTTTCATCGCGCCGCAAAAACCTTCGATCAACGAAGCGACGACGATATTCATCTCGCCCTCCCGCTGGAACGGCATGATGACACCGACAGCATGTGTCTTGCCCGTTTTCAGGTTTATGCCGCCGAGGTTCGGTCGATAACCGAGATCGGATGCGGCTTTCTTGACGAGGTCAATCGTCTCCCGGTTGACCTCGGGCCCGTCCTTCAAAGCGCGGCTGACAGTCGTGACGGAGAGGCCCACCGATTTCGCCACGGTACGCAGGGTCACCCGCTGCGCAGCCCGGCGGGACGCCGCCAATTTTGCCTGATCCGCCACGCATTTCCTCCAATTTACAGCCGATATCCTTGCGGAAGCATGGCAATCTCTAGCCTATCATGGGAGGTTCGTCCAAAGGGGGCGACCGAATCCGAGGCTGGCATCAGCGAATCTTCGATGCCATCGATCGCTGACAACAATAGCTTCGGCTGGCCATGCGGCCGTCGTTCGCATAATAAGCAGATAACTATTTAGTTATTTCCCAACCTCCGAGGTATTCATCATGAAATTCTACAGGCTTCCGCAAACCGACCTTGACGTGTCGAGCATCATCCTTGGAATGATGCGGATCCCAAACATGAGCAACGGCGAAATTCAGCAGCTCGTTGGGGCGGCCCGGGACGCCGGCGTGATGTTTTTCGATCATGCTGACATCTATGGAGGCACGCCGCATCGCTGCGAGGCTCGCTTTGGCGAGGCAATTTCACTTGATGCGGCCGAACGGGAAAAGCTTGTCATCCAGAGCAAGGTCGGCATCCGCAAGGGATTTTTCGATTTCTCCGCCGAGCATATTCTGGCCTCCGTGGATCAATCGCTCGCGGCGCTGAAGACCGACTATCTGGACGTGCTTCTGCTGCATCGTCCTGATACGCTCGTCGAGCCCGAGGAAGTTGCCGCAGCCTTCGACACGCTCAAATCTTCGGGCAAGGTACGCCATTTCGGCGTTTCCAACCACACGCCTGGCCAGGTCGACCTTCTTAAAACTGCGGTGACGCAGCCACTCATCGTCAACCAGGTACAGCTCAGCATCACGCACGCGCCATTGATCGCATCAGGCGTCGCAGCCAACATGGCCGGCCTTGACCAGTCAGTCGATCGCGACAACGGTCTCCTCGACTATTCCCGCATCAATGGCATGATGCTGCAGGCGTGGTCGCCATTCCAGAAGGGCTTTTTCGACGGCGTATTCCTCGGCGACCGCGAAGACTTTGCCGATTTGAACGATGTCATCGACGAACTCGCCAAGGCTTACGGCGTCACCCCGACAGGTATTGCCGTTGCCTGGATCACCCGCCATCCGGCAAAAATCCAGGTCGTCCTTGGCACCACGAAACCGGAACGTGTCGTCGAAGCCGCAGCCGGCTCTTCTGTCTCGCTCACCCGCCAGGAATGGTATCGGCTGTTTACGGCCGCAGGACACACTTTGCCCTGACCTGCCTCGAAGATGCTGTCGTCCGTCAATCGGACGGCAGCTACGAACGCAGGCTTTGTTGGGGGAGTTCGTCCACCAATTCGTAGCCATTGCGCAGCGCCGGCGCGCCCGTCATGATGCATGATCTTCGGCATGAACGGACGGCTATGCACATCTTTCTCGTTCGACACGGCGAATCTCTTGGCAACATCAGTGAGAGCGCCTACCGGCAGTTCGGCGATCATAATGTTCCGCTGACGGAATGGGGTTATCGGCAGGCGCTGGCAGCGGGGCGCAGGATCGCTGACCGTCTGGCTGCGCTGCCCGTTGCTGCGCGGAAGGCAACCATCTGGCATTCGCCATATCTGCGGACGCGCCAGACGAAGGACGCAATCATAGAGGCCTCGCCTGCTAGCGCCATCGGCGGTGTGCATGAGGACTACCTGCTGCGGGAACAGGATTTCGGCTTGTTCACCGAGATTTATGACCGGGCCGAGCAGCGGCGCAAGTTTCCAGAAGAATTTGAGAAATGGGCGCGGCTTCGCAACAACAGCGGCAAATTCTACGCCCGTCCGCCGGATGGCGAGAGCCGGGCGGACGTTGCCCAGCGGGTGCGGCTGTTTCTGCAAACTGTTATGCATGACATCGGAAGCGGCAACGACACCGTGATCATCGTCGGCCACGGTGTCACCAATCGTGCCTTCGAGATGAATTTTCTGCATCACAGCGTCGAATGGTTCGAGCGCTCCGATAATCCGGGCAATGCCGATGTGACACTGATCGAAGGCACGCATGCGGAAGGCTATCGCTCCACGCTTCTGCACAAGGCCGACGACCGCGATCCATCCGCGGCGACGGAATTGCGCGGCGCCTATGGTTCGGAGCTGACGATTGCGCCGAAGACCCGCATTTGATCTCCATAAGCTGGGAAATTTGACCTTCAGAAGAGAATAAGCGTCCGTCCGATCCGGACTATTTCAATGCGGCATCACCGCGTTTACACGACAAGTATCGGCTTGTTGTATCCTTGGCAGCGCGCTAACGTATACAAAATCAAACGAGCCTCTAAAATCACATGTCCTCCAATTCCGATCGGGTAGATACAGCCCATCGCACCCTTCGTCAGGCCATCATCGAGCAGGCGCTGAAAGCAGGCACCAAGCTTCCTGAAGACGAGATCGGCCGGCATTTTTCGATGAGCCGCACGCTGGTGCGCACCGTGCTGGCCAAGCTGCAAGCCCAGGGACTGGTCGACACCTACCATAAGCGCACTGCCACTGTGGCCCAACCGAGCCTCGATGAGGCCCGCGACGCCTTCGCCGTCCGACGCGCGCTCGAGCGGGAGGTGATGAAGGCGGTTATAAAGCGCTGGAACCCTGCAATCGAAAAGCTGCTGCGAGAGCATGTGCAGGAAGAGGAAGCCGCTCACGCCAGAGGAGATGTGCGGCTTTCGACCCGTCTTGCGGGCGAATTCCATCTGAAGCTTGCCGAGTTGTCAGGGAATGCCCTGCTCGAGCGCTACCTCTCCGAGCTCGTCTCCCGCTGCTCGCTGATCCTTGCCATGTACAGCCGGCCGCATTCCAGCGAATGCGCTATCAGTGAACATTCCGGTCTCATCGGCGCATTGAAGAAGGGCGACCTGCCCGCAGCGGAACAGCTGATGGACGAACATCTGTCGTCCGTCGAAAGCCGCGCCTTGATCGAAGACGATCTTGCCGTGGAAGCTGACATCGGTTCGATTCTCTCGCGATTTTCCAACCGCGCAGCCGGCTGAGCTGCCGACTTTTCAATCACGTATACAATATTATGATCATTATGTAGACGCGATCTGGTTGCCTATCTTCCAGATCAGTAGCTGCACTTTGCAGTGAGTATGGCCTCGTCGTCATTTTTCTTGCAATGAATTCCTATGCTTAGTCCTTTGTGATTTCGGCGTCGCCGCTTGCGATACGTCTTGGCATCCATATTGCATACTTGATTTTCAAGATCATGTAGCCTGGATTTTGCTCA
Organism: Rhizobium sp. BK379; assembly: GCF_014193955.1. Lineage (NCBI taxonomy): Bacteria > Pseudomonadati > Pseudomonadota > Alphaproteobacteria > Hyphomicrobiales > Rhizobiaceae > Rhizobium > Rhizobium sp. BK379. The sequence continues at coordinate 40,594 of NZ_JACIAD010000007.1, read as the reverse complement.
TGCCGCATACTGCGTCATCATCATCGGAATACCGTCTGGAGCTCCGAGGCATTGGTAAAACCTATCCGGGCGTCATTGCCAATGATGGGATCGATCTCCGCGTCAATCCTGGTGAGATCCACGCGATCGTTGGTGAGAATGGTGCCGGCAAGTCGACGCTAATGAAGATCATCTATGGGATGGTCCATGCCGACTCCGGCGACATGCTGTGGGATGGGCGGGAGGTGAGCATCACCTCACCTGCCGACGCGCAGAGACTCGGCATCGGGATGGTGTTCCAGCATTTTGCGCTCTTCGATACGCTGACGGTCGCAGAAAACATCGCTCTCGCTCTGCCGGGCAAACAGAATATCGAAATACTGTCCGGCAGGATTGCCGATGTCGCGACCCACTACGGCCTCCCGGTCGAGCCTGGCAGGCATATCTACACCATGTCCGTCGGCGAGCGACAACGCGTCGAGATCATCCGCGCGCTGCTGCAGGATCCGCGCCTGCTGATCCTCGACGAACCCACCTCCGTCCTGACGCCGCAAGCGGTCGAGAAGCTCTTCATAACGCTCCGGCAGATCGCGGAAGAGGGCTGCAGCATCCTCTACATCAGCCACAAGCTGAATGAGATCAGGGATCTCTGCCATAAAGCGACGATCCTGCGGGGCGGCCGCGTCACCGGTGTGTGCGATCCATCGCTGGAAAGCCCGGCCTCGATGGCCCGCCTTATGATCGGCACGGACCTTGCCGATTATCGCCAGCGCACGCGGAGCGTTGCCGGTGCCGTCAGGCTTGCCGTAAACGGTCTTGATCTGCCGACTGCCGATCCATTCGGCACGATACTATCCAGTATTACGCTTTCGGTGCGGGGTGGAGAGATCCTCGGGATTGCCGGGGTCTCCGGTAATGGCCAACAGGAATTGCTGGCCGCACTCTCCGGCGAAACCCGTCTTGCAAGAAGGGACGCCATTATCATCGACGGCGCTACGGCGGGACATCTCGATCCGGCCGGACGGCGCAAACTCGGCCTTTGCTCGGTCCCCGAGGATCGGCTGCGGCAGGGATCTGTTCCCTCATTGCCGCTGTCGGAGAATGTGCTGCTCACCGCCAATAGCGGCGGCGCCGTCGAGGCCGGCCTTATCCGTTTCGAGCGCATCCTCGACTTTGCCGAACGCTGCATCAGGGCCTTTGACGTCCGCTGCCCTGGACCGGCAGCGCCTGCCGGCAGTCTGTCGGGCGGCAACCTGCAGAAATTCATCATCGGACGCGAAATCCTCCAGGAGCCAGGCGTGCTCATCGTCTCGCAACCGACCTGGGGCGTCGATGTCGGTGCGGCGCTCGTCATCCGCCAGGCGTTGCTCGACTTGCGTGAGCGTGGCGCCGCAATCGTCGTCATCTCGGAAGAGTTGGATGAGCTCTTCGACATTGCCGATCACATCGCCGTCATCGCCGGAGGCCGACTGACAGAGGCAACGGCGATCGCAGACGCCAATCGCAACGATATAGGCCTCGCCATGTCCGGCAGCAGGATGGAAAAGGAGATGGCCGATGCGCTTTGAGCGACGCCCTAAGCCCTCCACGCTGATGATTTTCCTGTCGCCGGTGATCTCGCTTGTTCTGACCGCAAGTGTCGCGATGGTCATCTTTGCCTCGGCCGGCCTCGAACCGCTTGGCGCGCTCGTCACCTTTCTGACGGCGCCGCTCGCCGATCTCTATGGTGTCGGCGAATTGCTGATCAAGGCAGCACCACTGGTGCTGATCGGCATCGGTCTTGCGATCGGTTTCCGTGCCGGCATCTGGAATGTCGGCGCCGAGGGACAGCTGACCGCAGGCGTCATCTTCGGCGGCTATGTTGCCCTGCATTTCGGCCCGGATGGTGGCCTCTCGGTGCTGCCGGCTATGGTCGTTTCCGGAGCAATCGGCGGCATGATCTGGGCGGCCATCCCCGCGTTTCTGCGTGTTCGCTTCAATGCGTCCGAGATCCTTACCAGCCTCATGTTGAACTATGTCGCCGGGCTCTGGCTGACCTGGCTGATCTTCGGCCCCTGGCGCGACCCGGCCGGTTTCAATTTCCCGCAGTCCGAGCCGTTAGCGCCGGCTGCCCTCTTTCCGATTCTCGTTGAAGGCACGCGCATGAATGCCAGCATCATCTTCGCGCTGATCGCCGTTGTCATGGGATGGATCCTCATGAAGCGCAGCTTCATCGGGTTCCAGCTGAAGGTCACCGGCCTGTCTGCGGGGGCAGCGCGTTACGCCGGCTTCAGCGTGACGCGCGCGGTCTGGATCGGCATGCTGGTCAGCGGCGCAGTTGCCGGCATGGCGGGTGTCGGCGAGATTGCCGGGCCTTTGGCGCAGATCTTTCCCAATGCCTCACCCGGCTACGGCTATGCGGCGATCATCGTCGCCTATCTCGGCCGATTGAACCCGCTCGGCATCCTCTTGTCAGGACTGTTGATGGCGCTGCTCTATCTCGCTGGCGATCTCGCCCAGATGTCGCTCGGCATGCCCTCCTCCATCACCGGCCTGTTGCAGAGCACACTGCTCTTCTTCCTGCTGACGGCCGATGTCCTCGTCCACCACCGTATCCGCTTCAAGACATCCGGCAGAAAGGGCGTCACCGCATGATGAGCCAGATTCTTCCCATTCTGATTGCCACACTGATCGCCGGCACGCCGCTCGTCTATGCAGCCCTTGGAGAGCTGGTCACCGAGCGCTCCGGTGTGCTCAACATGGGCGTCGAGGGCATGATGGTGGTCGGCGCGGTCATCGCCTTCATCACCATGCAGACGACGGGTGAGCTCTGGCTCGCCGTGATGACAGCGATGCTTGCCGCCATGCTTTTGGCGTTCATGTTCTCGGTGCTGGTCGTCAGCTTTCGCGCCCATCAGGTGGCGGTCGGTCTGGCGATGACCATTTTCGGAACCAGCTTCGGCTCTTTCATCGGCAAGAGCTATGTCGGCATGGCGATTGTCATGGAGCCGTCGACGCTTTCTGCGCTCGCATCCAAAATCCCGCTACTTGGCATCGTCCTCGGACAGTTGCACCCGCTGGTCTGGCTTTCCTGGGCACTGTTTGCCGGTGTCTGGTTCTTTCTCTACCGCACCCGGTACGGCCTCATCGTCCGGGCAGTCGGTGAGGCGCCCTCCTCGGCCCATGCCATCGGCTATCCGGTAGTGCTGATCCGCTATCTCTGCACACTGTTCGGTGGCGCGATGGCCGGGGTCGCAGGCGCCTATATCTCGATCGTCTATACGTCGCTCTGGACAGAGGGGCTGATTGCCGGACGCGGCTGGATTGCAGTCGCGCTGGTAGTCTTCGCCACATGGCGTCCAGGCCGATGCTTTCTCGGCGCCTATCTTTTCGGCGGCGCGACGATCGCGCAGCTCTTTGCCCAGAGCGCCGGCATCGGCCTGCCCTCGGAACTGATGTCCGCCCTGCCCTACCTCGTCACGATCCTCGTGCTGGTGCTGATCTCACGCAACGCGACGCTGATGCGTCTCAACGTCCCCGCTTCCCTTGGACAGCCCTTCGTCGCCGGAGGCTGAACCTCGATGCCGCATACAAACACAACAAGAGAGGAACTGAAGATGAAATTCCAATCCAGACGCGATTTCCTGAAGACGGCAGCAGCCGGATCTCTGATCGCAGCAACCGGTGTCCGCCCGCTTCTCGCCGCCGATGAAGTGCTAAAAGTCGGTGTCATTCACATGGGTCCGATTTCCGACACCGGCTGGGAATATTTCCAGGCCAATGCCTGGCGCGCCCTGGAAAGTGCCTTCCCGGGCAAGGTAAAGGTCACCGCCCTCGAGAATATCGCCCAGATCCAGGACTGCGAGCGGCTGTTCCGCCAGTTGTCGACCCAGGGCCATAAGCTGATCTTCGGTACCACCTTCTCGCAATATGCCTCGCTGAAGAAGCTCGCGCCGACGATGCCGAACTCGCATTTCGAATGCTGCGCCGGCATTGCCGCCGGCACCAATCTTGGCGTCTTCGAAGCCCGCGAATATGAAGGCGCCTATGTGACCGGCATTGCCGCCGGCCGTATGACGAAGTCCAATGTACTCGGCTGGGTCGGCGCTTTCCCAGTGCCACAGGTCATTTACAGCATCAATGCCTTCCTTCTCGGGGCACGCAGCGTCAATCCCGATGTCGTCGTCAAGGTCGTCTGGGCCAATGCCTGGGTCGATCCGGCCAAGGAAAAGGATGCTGTCGCCGCGCTCGTCGCTCAAGGCGCCGACGTTCTCTCGGGTAGTCCCAACACGCCGGTTCAGGGCCTTGCCGCCGAGGAGAAGGGCGTCTGGTCAATTGGCAATACCGGCGATTTCTCTCGCTACGTGAAGAAGAAACAGCTTGTTTCCTATGAACTCGACTGGAGCTCGGCCCATATCAATGCTGCCAAGGCTATCATGGAGGGCAACTGGAAGCCGGAAAGTACCTGGCTTGGGCTTGGCGAAGGCGGCTACGTCAAGATGACGACGAGCAGCCCGGAACTGCCTGAAACCGTCGCCAAGGAAATGAAGGTGGCCGAGGATGCCATCGTTGCCGGCAAGCTGAAAGTCTTTGCGGGCGAGATCAAGGACCAGAGCGGCAAGGTGAAGGTCGCCTCCGGTCAGGAACTCTCCGAGAATGACATCAAGGGCATGACATGGCTGATCGACGGCGTGCAGGGTACGCTGCCGCAGAACTGATCATCCATTGCCAAAAAGTGGCCGGCCACCGCACAAACGGAGGCCGGACCAGAATTGACGGGAAAGGAAACACAAGTGAGCGCAACACAAACAGTCTTCACCAACGCAAAGCTTGCCGACGGTACGCTGAAAGATATCGTGGTGCAGGACGGCCGGATCACGGCGATAGGAGAGACGGGCTCCAGCCAGGGCGTGAAAGATGTCGTCGATATCGGTGGAGCCCTTGTCGTGCCAAGCTTCGTCGAGGGCCATATCCATCTCGATACCAGCTTCTACGGCGACAGGTGGATCCCGCATAAGCCATGCATCAATGGTTTTGACGTGCATGAACGCGTCGCTTTTCAGGCTGAGAACATGGCTGCCGCAGCGCCCATGGATGAGCGCGCCCGCAATCAGCTCGACCTCTGCATTTCGAACGGGGCATTGCAGATGCGCAGCCACGTGATGGTCGATGGATCGGTCGGCCTGAAGTCGCTCGAAACCATCCTGAGCGTGCGTGAGGAATATGCCGGCATCATCGACATCCAGCTCGTTGCCTTCCCACAAAGCGGTATCCTGAAGAGCCCGGGCACGCCGGAACTGATGGACGAGGCAATCGCGATGGGTGCCGATCTTGTCGGCGGTCTCGATCCGCTGTCCTTCGACCGCGACATCAAGGGCCATCTCGACGTCGTCTTCGGCATCGCGGAAAGGCGCGGCGTCGATGTCGATATCCATCTTCATGATGCAGGCACGCTCGGCGCCATGACGATCGAGGAGATCTGCGCTCGCACGACTGCACTTGGCATGCAGGGCCATGTCGCAGTCAGCCATGCCTATGGTCTCGGCGATCTCGCACCGGAGGCAGCAAAGAAGATTGCCGCCCTGATCGCTCGGAGCGGCGTCTCGATCATGACCAACGCGCCCGGCAATCACAATTTCCCGCCGGTCGCGCTATTGCGGGCCGCCGGCGTCAATGTTTTCAGCGGCAGCGACAATATCCGCGATTCCTGGTGGCCCTTTGGGGACGGCGACATGCTGCGCCGGGCAGAGATCATCGCCTACCGCTCCGGTTTTTATACCGATACGGAGCTCAGCGCGGCTTTCGATGTCGTGACGGCAGGCGGTGCCAAGGCGTTGCGGCTGGAAGGCTACGGCGTTGCTGTCGGCGCAAAGGCCGATTTCGTCACGCTCGCGGCGGAACACGTGCCGGAGGCCGTTGTCGCCATGCCGAAGCCGCGTCGTGTCTTCAAGGAAGGCCGCCTGGTGGCCGAAAACGGCGCGGTGATCCGCTGATGTCGTCTCCCGGCAAGCAAGGTGCGGAGCCCGGCACATCGCCCGGCGCCATGATCGTGACGCCGCACTGGCTTGCAAGCGAAGCCGGGGCCAAAGTCCTGCGGCGCGGCGGCAATGCCATCGAGGCGCTGGTCGCCGCCGGCGCTGCGCTTGCGGTCACCTACCCGCATTTCTGCGGGCTTGGCGGTGATGCGGTCTGGTTGGTGGCCGATGAGGCGGGCAAGGCGCAGACATTCCTCGGCATAGGTCAGGCAGCAAGCATTATTCCGGATGGAGATATCCCGCTCCGGGGCGCCGGCTCCACGTTGACGACGGCCTGCCTCGTCGACAGCTGGCAGACGGTGCTTGCCTATTCCGCTGTCGAATGGTTGGGCTCGGAGAGCTTGTCGGGTCTTTTGGACGATGCGATCGCCCTTGCGGAAGACGGATTCGAGGTCAGCCGATCACAGGCGTTCTGGTATGATTTCCGCCGTGGCGAGTTGGACAACTGGCCGGGATTCGCGGGTCTTTTCCAAGCGTCAGGCATTCAGCGTCAGCCGTCGCTTGGCAAGACCCTTCAGGCGATCGCCCGCCACGGCAGCCGCGAATTCTATGAGGGTGCGCTCGCCCGGCGGATTGCAACGGGGCTCGCCGAAGCCGGCTCACCGCTTTCAGCAGCCGATCTCGCCGCAACACGAACGGAGATGGCGGCTCCGATCAAGCAGAGCTATCGCGATACCATCCTGCTTGCCCCGCCTCCGCCAACCCAGGGCATAACCACGCTCGGGATCATGGGCGTGCTCGACCATCTGCCGATGGAGGATTTTCCGCCGGATAGCGCAAGCTTCTATCATAGGCTTGTCGAGGCGGTGAAGCAGGCCTTTCTCGACCGGCATAGCATCGCCGATCCCCGCTATTCGGCCGATGTTTCGTTAGAGCTGCTTGAGCCGGGGCGCCTCGCGACCAAGGCAGCGGCAATCGATCCCGGCCGCGCGCTGCCCTGGCCAGAGCCCTATCGACACGGTGACACGGCCCTGCTCGCCGCTGTCGACGACAGGGGACGCTGTGCTTCGCTGCTACAGAGCCTCTATTTCGATTGGGGAAGTGGCGTTGTCGTCGGCGATACCGGTATCCTTTGGCAAAACAGGGGCGCAGCCTTCAGCGTTGACCGTGCCAGCCCCAATGTCATCCGTCCCGGCAAGCGTCCGTTCTACACGCTCAATCCCGGCCTGGCGCTCAGGGACGGCCGTCCTCACCTCGTCTATGGGACGCAGGGGGCAGATGGACAGCCGCAGACCTTGTCGCTGCTCCTCAGCCTGCTGATCGACCACGGCCTCGATCCATCCGAGGCGCTCTCCCGCCCACGCTTCCTGCTCGGCCGCACCTTCTCCGACAGTCGGGACAGTCTGAAGATCGAGGAGAGTGCCGGCCCCGAAACGGTCGCCGCACTTGCCGCCATGGGCCATGAGATTTCGACGATCAACAGTTTCAGCCCGCTGGGCGGCCAAGCCGGCATAATCCGCATCACGCAAGACGGGGCAATCGACGGTGCTCACGACCCACGCAGCGACGGGGGAGCAATTTCGCTGTGACGTCTGTCTCATTGTTTGATCTCATTATCCGCAATGTCCGCATCGAGGAAAATGGTGCTCTCGTCGACATCGCCGTGCGCGAGGACCGGATCGCTGACATCGGATCCGGCTTGGGTTGCGAGGCGATCGAAAGCGTCGATGGCGAGGGCGCCTTCGCCTTCGGCGGGTTTGTCGATACGCATATCCATCTGGACAAGGCCTGTATTCTCGACCGCTGCACGATTTGCGAAGGTACGCTTGCCGAGGCCGTGCGGGAGACGGCCAGGGCCAAGGCGAGCTTCAGGCAAGACGATGTCTATGCCCGCGCGGCCCGCGTCGTCGAGAAGGCAATTTCGCACGGCACCACGCGTATGCGCACCTTCGTCGAGATCGACACCCGCGCCGGCCTCCGTTCCTTCGAAGCAATCAAGCGTATCCGCAAAGACTACGCCTTCGCTCTCGATATCGAGATCTGTGCCTTTGCCCAGGACGGGCTGACGAACGAGCCTGAGACATCAGACATGCTCGACCACGCGCTCTCCAACGGCGCAGATCTGGTCGGCGGTTGTCCCTATACGGATCCGGATCCCAACAGGCATATCGAGATGGTCTTTGCACTGGCGCTCAAGCATCACGTGCCAATCGACTTCCATCTCGATTTCAGCCTCGATCCCGAGCGGACCGATTTGCCGGCGGTGATCGACGCCACACTCCGTCACGGCTGGCAAGGTCGCGTTGCGATCGGCCACGTCACCAACCTCTCGGCCATGTCACAGGCGGAGATCGTCTCCATTGCAGATAGGCTGGCTGAGGCCGGCATTGCGCTTTCCGTCCTGCCGTCCACCGATCTGTTTCTGAACGGGCGCGGTCACGACCGGCTGGTTCCGCGCGGAGTCGCGCCCGCTCACCTGCTGGCAAGCCGCGGCGTCGTAACCTCCATTGCGACCAACAACGTGCTCAATCCCTTCACTCCTTATGGTGACGCTTCGTTGATCCGCATGGCCAATCTCTATGCCAACGTCGCCCAGCTCTCGCGAGACGAGGATATGGCGCTGATCTTCAACATGGTGACAGAGGCGGCGGCACGTCAATTCGGCAGCGTCAGACGATTAGAGGCAGGCGCCGAAGCCACGATCGTACTGCTCGACAGCCCCGGCCCACATACCGCAGTGCGCGAGATCGCCCGCGTCGTTGCCGGTTGGAAGAGTGGACGCAAGAGCTTCGACAACGGCAGACCTCGGCTTCATAAACCGGGCTGAAGGCGCGCCCGCACGAAACGTCAGAGCACGAATCAGCTGCACAGCCGCTGTTCGAGGCTGGCGATCTCCGCCTCGCCCAGACCGATCTGCGCGAAATAGGTGCCGGCACTGCCGTATTGCCCGGCAAGGTATCCGAGTGTCCGGGCCATGCTCTGCGGCGCCGAAGTGAGGATCAGGTCCGCTAGATCTGACGGCACGCCGCGTGCGATGGCCCGGGCCCGGAACTCCGCGAGCACGGGAGCAAATATCGAGCCCGTAAGCGCATAATCTTCGATGATCGTCGCTTCATCGACACCGGCATGGGCCAACATCAAAGCGGCAATGATGCCGGTGCGGTCCTTGCCGGCCGTACAATGAAAGAGCACGATCCCATCAGGTGCCCGTGCAATCGTCGTCAGCACCTTGGCGATCGCCAGCTGGCAATTGTCGAGAGCATGACAATAGCGGTCGCCCATGTCGAAATCGATCGATTGCGCCGCCATCATTTCGACCGGCGCCAGCGCCGAGAACAGCGAAACATTTTCGTAGCGAACGCGCGCATCGTTCATGAATGGATTGGCCTCTCTTTCGCGTTCCTGCGGATTGCGCAAGTCGATGACCGTCGTAACTCCGTGGGCGATCAGCGCCTCGATGTCGGCTTCGCTCAGCATATGCAGAGCGTCGCCGCGCAGGAGCGAGCGCCAGCGCGTCTGCCTCCCATCGCCGACCGGATAGCCGCCGAGGTCGCGCACGTTGCGAGCGCCATCGAGCACAATCAGTCTCTCATAATTTTCCATTGTCAGCGGATTCCAGATTTCATAAATGATTCAATAACATGGCGCTGGAGAATAAGATACAGGATCAGGATCGGCAGGCTGGCGAGTGCTGCTGCAGCCATCAATGGTCCCCAGAGATTGCCCTCCTGGGTCATGAACATCTGCAATCCGATCTGCACGACCGAGTTCTCGGGCTTGCGCGATAGCAGCAGCGGCCAGAAATATTCGTTCCAAGCGGAAATGAAGGCGATGATCGACAGCGAGGCGATGGGCGCGCCCATATTCGGCGTGACGATCTGCCAGAGGATACGGAAGCTCCGCGCCCCATCCATGCGAGCCGCCTCCAGCACCTCGATCGGGAAAGCCCGCATGGCGTGATAGAGAAGCAGGATCGCAAAGGCGTGGGACGCATTGGGCACGACAAGACCCGTCAATGTGTCGAGTAGTCCAAGCCTTGAAGCGAGCACATAGTTCGGAATCATCGTGACCTGGAACGGCACCAGCCATGAAAGTGCAATCAGGCCATGAACGACTGACGAAAACCGCATGCGCCAGCGCACCAATGCATAAGCAGCAAACATGCCGGTCACGACCTGCAGAAACGCGGTCGCGACAGAAACGACCGTCGTGTTGAACAACATCTGCAGCATCGGCACGCGTGTCAGAACGAATATGTAATTCTCGAAGGTCGGATGCGATGGCCAGAGCATGGTCGAGAAAATCTCGTTATCGGGCCGCAGCGAGGTCACGATCATCCAGTAGATCGGAAAGATCGAAACGAGGGAGAGGAGCACCATGACTGCGTGCACGACGTACTTGCGTGCGAACCCGCGTGATGTCACGGTTCGGCTCGGCCGGTGATCGTCCAGGGCATCAGTTGTCATAGAAGGCGAACCTCTTCGTCAGCCACATGCAGAATGCTGCGAGCACTGCAAATCCGGCAAAGGCGATCATGCCGGCAGCCGAACTCCAGCCTGCCGAAAGCGTCTGGAAACCGTATTCCCAGAGAAGGTAGAAAATATTGGTAGTGGATTTCAGCGGCCCGCCATTCGTCAGCACGTTGATATAGGCAAAGCTCCATTGCGCACCGAACAGCACCGTCATCATCGACAACAGCAGGATGGTCGGCGAGAGCAGCGGTAGCCTTATGTCGCAGATGATGCGCCAGCGGCTGGCGCCATCGATGCGCGCGGCCTCGATATAGGATGGATTGATACCGGCATTGGCTGCGGAAAAGAGCAGGGTTGAAAAACCAATCAGCTTCCAACCGGTGATCCAGGTGAGCGTCGGCAGCGCGTAGGCGGGATCGGTCAGAAAGCCGATGCGGCCGAGGCCCAGACCATCGAGGGTCAAGGTTATAAGCCCCTGATCTTCGTTCAACAGCCACCGCCACAGGATGGCGGCAACGACAGGAGCGATGATCATTGGCACGAAAATCATCGCCCGGTAGATCGTGCGGGCGCGGCCGCCGAGATCCTGCGTCCAGATCGCCACGAAAAGTGGAATGATCACCGACATCGGAAACAGGCCGATCGTATAGTAGAGCGTGTTCCAGAGAGCGTTGCGCATTTCCGGCAGCGCCAGTAACCGCTGGTAATTGGTCAGCCCGACAAAGCGCTGCGGCGACGTCGGCAGCATGTTCCACTGGTAGAAAGACAGGCGGAACGCCTCGGCAAGCGGTATGTATGTCCAGACCATCAGCAGGACGAGCGCAGGTGCCAGATAAAACAAAGGCGAAATGCTGAAGCGCTCGCGGCTGATATCCGATCGCGTCGAAGCCGTTTTCGCTACGGCGGGGCCGGCCACCTCTGCCTGGATATCTGTCATTGCGAAAGCTCCGATCGATTTCGATGAGGGGCAGCCCTCGCGACAGCCCCTCACCTTCCTCGTGAAAACCAGGAGACCTTACGGCATCAGGTCCTGGCCCTGTTCCTGTGCGGCCTTCAAGGCTTCCACCGGATCGCCGCTGCTAAAGACGGCCTCGCGAACGCTGTCCATCATCATCTTTTCGACCTGGCGATAATTTGGGCCGGGAAAGGCAATGTTTGCGGTCAAGCGGTCGAGCTGCTTGAGATTGGCCCGGAACATCGGGTTCTCCTTGACCCAGGGGCCGAGGTAGTTCGGATCGTCGACGATATCGAGGCGCAGCGGCAGGTAGCCGATCTTGCTGGTGATGATCGTGTAGGCTTCCTTGCTCGTCAGGTATTTGAGGAGCTCGTAGGAGGCGCGCTGCCTTTCGGGATCCTTGCTGAAGACGAAGAGCGCGCTGCCGGAATTGGTCGGCGCCGTCGGCTTGTCGCCAAAGGAGGGCATCGGTGCCAGACGCAGGTCGAACTTGCCCGCAGCCGACTTCTTGACGCTGGAAAGCAATGCGCTCGTATAGAGGAACATGCCCATATTGCCGGCAGCAAACGTGTCGGATGCACTGGCCGGATCGATCTTGGCATGCGCGCCGCTGTCGACCATGTTGCGCAACATCTTCACGGCATCCGCCGCGTCCTTGTCGGCAAAGGTCAGCTTGTTGCCATCGCGCACCTTGCCGCCGTTCGACATGACGATCGACTGATAGACGAAGGTGCCGTCGGTCGGACCATAGGCACCCGGGAAAAAGCCGTTCTTGCCGGTCTTTTCCTCGATGGCCTTGCCGTCAGCGTTGACTTCATCCCAGGTCCTGGGCGGCTTGTCCGGATCGAGGCCAGCCTGCTTGAAGAGGTCGGCATTGTAGAAAAGGATTGGCGTCGAAAACGTATAGGCAAGGCCATAGGTCTTACCATCGACCTTGCCCAGCTCGAGTCCCTGCGGGATCATGCCGGCGAACTGATCCTTCAGCTCGGTCGCATCGACCATGTCTTCAAGGGCATTGGCGCCGAGATCGCTGGCAATATAGATCAGGTCGCGGAATACCAACTGCGCCACGTCCGGCTGCTTGCCGGCGACGATGTCGGCCTGCACGCGCGACATGATCTCGTTGGACGGTACAGCGACGGTCTCGACCTTGATATTCGGAAATTTCTTTTCGAAACCGGCAATCAGTTCCTTGGTCGCTTCGGCACCGGCGCTCGCCGAGGCGAGATTGTAGTTGTAGAAGCTGATCGTCACCGGCTTGTCGACAGATGCGGGCATTTGAGCGAATGCGCCCGATGGTAAGAGCGAAACGGCGGCGATCGCTGCGGTGAATTTCAACGTGGTCCTGCGCAACATGGATGCCTCCTGACGTTTATTCGGCGGCGACGGGAACGGCCCGCGCCATCAGCATTTCGAGCGGATAGGTGTTGAGTTCGGCGCGGTCGGACGGCAGTGGCACGAAGGCCATTGTGAGCCCGGACGGACGGATCGTGCCGATGCCGAAGGAGGCGCCCCGCACCATGCGCAAAATATCCGTGCGCAGAATGTCGGTCGCCGCATGCTGGCCGGTGCCGACGACCACGGGGATGCCGTGCCAGACCGAAACACGGTCGTGATGGATGTGTCCGCTGAGGATGCCGATGATGTTGCGGCCCATGAGCAGCGTGCGGAAGCGCTCAGACTGCGGAAAATGAATGGTCCGCCAGTGAGTTGCGTCAGGTTCTTCACCCAGAGCCGGCGGATGATGAACGACGATCAGCTTCGGCAGGTCGGGATGTGTGTCCAGCGTCGAGGCCAGCCAGTCGAACTGCTCCGGATCGATCGTGCCGCCGATCAGCCCCGGCGTGGAGGAATCGATCGTGACGATGTGAATGCCGTCGACGACGACATCGTGATCGTAAGGGGCGTCCGGATCTTCAGTTGCAATGCCCATGCCCTCGTAGAAGCCGGCGCGCGTATCGTGATTGCCGAGCGCATAGATAACCGGCACGTCGACCCGCGCATCCATGATCTCCTTCAGCCGGCGGAAACTGTCCGCATCGCCGCGGTTGGTGAGGTCGCCGCTGGCGACGACGAATTGCGGCCTGGGCGTCACGGTTGCGACCAGATCGAGCACTTGGCTCAGCGTCTCAGTCGTATCGCTATAAAGATGATCGTCATCGGGGGTACCGATGTGCAGGTCGGTCAGATGAATGAAAGTGGTTTCGCGGCGCATCGGATGGCTCCCTGACAGTTCTCGCAAGAACCGATAGAGGGAGCGTGTTTCGCAGGCGTGACGGATTTCGAATGCTGTTCGAAAGCCGACCGGAGTTGATCCGCCGACGTCAGGAAACCCTTCGGAACATCGGCGCAATGACTTCCACCATTCGCGCGATGACGAGGTCCGGATTGTCGAGGTCCATCTGATGATTGGTCAGAACCTCGGTGCGCTGTCGGCTGCGGGTGACCTGCGAACGGATGCCGAGTGCGCAGTTCAGCCGCCAGCCGATATCCACTTCGTCGAGCCAGGGCGCGATCCGCTTCAATTGCGGAATGAAGGCCCGGTGATGTTCGACGTCCTCGATGATGCGACGGTAGAAAGGCGCGCCGTCACGGTGGCTGTGCGCCATCGAGGTGAAGTGAGACAGCACGGGATAGCTCGACGTCGGATCGCTTGCCCAGCGGATCGAAGGGCCGACAAGGGCCGCTATCACCTCGTCGATATCAGGCGGATTTGGCGCCCGCCGGTCGATAGCTTTCTGCAGCAGGCTCAGGCGCTCGGCGTTCAGTCGGCGATAGACACGTTCCGCAACCGCGGTGATCAGTTCTTCCTGGGACCCGAAATGATAGGCGATCGCCGAAGGCGTCGCCTGCGCCCGGATCGCGATCCGGCGCGCCGTCAGCTCTTCGAGGGCATGAGCCTCGCAAAGCAGCAGCTCGCAGGCGTCCATCAGGCGTTTTGCAGTGACGTTCGTTCGATTGGACATGAGGCGCGCACCTCCAGCCAATGGCCTAGACTGCAAGTATGTAGCCCGGATGACGCAAAGTGATGAAATTCGGATAGCCTGCGTTATCGGATAGCGTCTGGTACGGCCTCAATATGAGGCCAGCAGGTTCTGCCCGAAATCCGGTTCGACGCCGAGGATCGGTGCGACGCGACTGATGATGTCATGCACCATCGGAGCTGCCGTATTCGTCGCGAAGGTAAGCCCGTGCTGGCCGGTCAATGGTTCGTCGATGAAGGACAGCACCACATATTTCGGGGCATCGATCGGGAAGGCCGCCAGGTAAGCGTTGAAACTCAGCGTATGCGAATAATGGCCGTTCACGACTTTGTTTGCCGTGCCCGTCTTGCCGCCGACATGGAAGCCGGGCACGTCGGCGGTGCGCCCGGAACCTTGTTCGCCGTTGAGCTTGAAGAGATAGCGGATCGTGTCGCTGGTACTTTTCTTGACGATCTGCTGCTCGGTTTTCGCCGCCTCCTCGGCCGAGCGCGGAAGGAAAGTCGGCTCTATGAGCTCGCCACCATCCACGAGCGCGGCACCGGCAACAGCCGTCTGCAGCGGCGTCGTCGCGACACCATGGCCGAAGGAGATCGTGATCGAGTTGATCTTCTTCCAGACCTTCGGTTGCGTCGGCGTCTTCACTTCCGGCAACTCCGTCTGCATCTTGCTCAGGAGGCCGAAGCGGGTCAGATAATCCTTCTGCCGATCCATGCCGACCAGATCCATCATCCTCGCCGTGCCGATATTGGAGGAATAGCGGAAGATTTCCGGAATGGTGAGCCAACGGCGCGGCACGTCATGGTCATCGTGAATGGTAAAGCCGCCATAGTGCAGCGGCCCCGTGGCGTCGAAGCTGTCGGTGAGTTTCACCGTGCCGCTGTCGAGCGCCAATGCCATCGAGAAGGTCTTGAAGGTGGAGCCCATTTCGAAAGTGCCGTTCGACATGCGGTTCAGCCAGCCTTCGCTGCCAGTCGCCTGCGGGTCATTCGGATCGAAATCGGGGGCGGACGCCATGGCGAGCACCTCACCGGTATGGACATCGAGGATGACGGCGCCGGCCGCCTTGCCCTTGTAGGTGGTGATTGCGTCGGTGACGACATCATGAACGACATTTTGCGCGCGAATATCAATCGACAGCTTCACCGGCTCCAGGTTTTCGCGCACTGCAAGCCCCGTCGATTCCAGATCGGAAAGACCCTGCATATCGAGATATTTCTCCATGCCCGCCATGCCTTTGTTGTCGATATCGACATAGCCGAGAATGTGAGCCGCCGTTCGCCCGCCAGGATAGAAGCGCTTCACTTCCGGGCGGAAACCGATCGCGGGAAGGCCGAGAGCCAGAACCTCGTTTTGCTGCTTCGGCGTCAGCTGGCGACGCAGCCAGGTGAATTGTGAACGTTTGTCCGACAGCTTTTGATAGAGTGTCTTTCGGTCGAGTTCCGGGAAGAGTTGCGTGAGCTTCTCAACCGCTTCATCGACATCGACCATATGGCTCGGCTCGGCAAACATCGACACGGTGCGGATATCCGTCGCCAGGAGCTCGCCGTTGCGGTCGAGAATATCAGGTCTGGAGGCCATGATCGGATTTGGCGGAATGCTCGATGTGGTCGTGTCGACGGCAACGCCATAATAGATCAGCTTGCCAAACATTCCGACGTATACGATGCCGAGAACGGTCGCGAGAGTGACGATACGGCTTCGCGCCTGACGTGCCGTTCCGGCCGTCTTTCGGGCGGCCCGCGTAAAGGGAGCAGATTCGAATGTGAGCTTCACCAACCGACCACTTCTCACGCTGATATTATGAATGATCGACATTGACACACACCAAGAACAGAACGCACCAGCGCATAACCCGCCCGTCGGCATCGACTCTCGAGGGTATGTGCGGATTTAAAGCCCTACGCGGCGGAACAGATTCACACGGCTCTGGTAGAACGTTTAAACTTCCCTCCATCTGAAGCCTGGATGGTTAACAAGGCCTTATCCGGCTGCGTGCATTTTGTCGCAGCGCTGCGCTCCCCCGCACCAAAAGACGCTGCGGGATTTAAAACGATTTTAAAATAGTGACTTCAAAAGCTAATCGATTTTAATTTTACAGTTAAAATTTTCTTGTTGCAGCGCAAAAGAAATCAGGCCTAACTTCTCTTCTGAAGGTCAATTTGCTCCCAGGAGGAACGCATATGACTGTGACATTTCCGCTGACTGAAAAGCGCAACGCCGATGAGTTGCTCAAACACCTGATCCAGCACAACCTCTCCAATCCGGGAAATTGTGCCGTTTCGGTCAAGGCTCATGTCGCCCTGGTTACCTCCTCCCACACATTCGCACTCAGCACCGCCCGGACGGCCTGGTAAATATCGACAACCGGACTTCCGCTAAATTCAGGCGTCGATCAGCCTTTGGGCGTCGACCACCGAGATGTCGATGTTCTGCACGCTGTATGTGCGGAAGCGATCCGTGTCTTCACGACCGTTACCCGCCCCTGGTCCTGTTATGCAGATGGCTATAGGGACGCCTCTATCGAGTAACGATTGGAGCGATTTATAGCCTGAACACAAGCAACTCAGCCTCAAGCAGCAGGGGACGAGAAGAGTTTTGTGTTGTCGCAAATGAAAAATCTGTTTTACTGGCAGCGCGCTTCTTGGCTTTGAGGGGGATACGGCCGATGGTGTGGACACGCAGGGATATCTTGCTTGGCGGATTGACATTACTTGGCACCGCCGCCGTACAGAAGCCGGCCTTTGCCCAGGCGGCTTCCTATTTTGCTGGAACTGCCGTCGATAATGGCGTGACGTTCGGAGCGACCAACTTCGCCAAGATCGACAAACAGTGGCATCGCCAGGTTGTCAGATATTTCAGTAGCGAGCCGATCGGCACGGTCGTTGTCGATACGCGCCACCATTTTCTCTACTTGATCATGGAGAACAAGACAGCCATCCGCTACGGCGTCGGCGTCGGCCGCGAGGGCTTCAAATGGTTTGGCCGCGCTACCATCGACAGCAAATCGCTCTGGCCACGCTGGACACCGCCACCAGAGATGCGCAAGCGCCATCCTGAATTGCCCGAATTCGTGGCCGGGGGCTCACCAAAGAACCCGCTCGGCCCCCGGGCCATGTACCTGCATCGTGACGGTGTCGATACCGGCTATCGCTTCCACGGCACGCTTGAGCCTTGGAGCATCGGCAAGGATGCCTCCAGCGGCTGCATTCGCATGTTCAACGAAGACGCCATTGATCTTTACCAGCGTTGTCCGATCGGCACCGCCGTGCAGGTCCTGCCGCATATTGCCGACCAGGCGCCACCCGCCGAAGTCAGCCAGGCAACTCCGGCCGAATGAGGAAATTATCTTGATGTCTGGATATACGAAGCGTCTCGCCGCCGCGGCCTTGCTTTTGGCACTCGCAGCCTGCAGCACCACAGATATCGCCTCCGTGGAAGAACCTCCGGCGGCGCCGTTGACCGGTCAGACTAACGATCCTGCTCCCGGTTTTGAGAACGTCAAGGCCGGCAGCGAAGAGGATTTCATCCTCAATGTCGGGCGGCGGGTCTACTTCACCCAAGATTCCGCCAAGCTCGATACCGTCGCCATGACCACGCTCGACAACCAGGCTGCCTGGCTGAGCCGGAATCCCAGCTGGCAGATCAAGCTGCAGGGATTTGCCGACGATTCCGGTTCGGAGGCGAAAATGAAGACCTTGTCGCAGCAGCGCGCCGATGCCGTCATGACCTATCTCGTTTCCAAGGGCGTCGACGCCGGACGCATGTGGGCCAAGGGTTACGGCGCAGATCGCGAGGTCCGCGACTGCACGGAACGTTCCTGCAAGGTGCAGAACCGGCGCGTCGTCGCCAACCTGCGCACCGAGCGCGACGCGACCTGATTGCAATTCGTTCAGGACACCCGCGAGGAAGTCACGCCTCCAACCAATTTTCGCGAGCCGGCAACTTATCTCCCGGCTCGATTTGGGTTGAAGCAACCTACCCTATCTCATCAATAGTGATGAAGCTAAACATCCGGCCTTCATCTTCCTCAAGCCTTCCCCAGGCTGCAAACTGGTGCTGCGGCCTCGGACCCGGTGTCCGGCGTGCGCGCAGCGTCTAAGGCATTGAACCTGTATCCGCTTAAGGATGCTTTGCAGGCTGGACATGTATATGAAGCTCTCGTACCGCGTTCCTCGCATGTTCTTTCGTGCGACGTTTGCCGTTAGCGCACTCGTCCTCCTCACCGGCGTGGCGTCGTCCGCTCTCGCCGACAGTGCGCCCTTTGCTCCGCAAACAAAAATCCGCCTGACGGTCGTCCAATGGATGCCATCCAAAGGCGCGTTTGAGCGATGGGATGCGATCGGCGGCGAATATACAATTTCGAATGAGGGCGCAGTCTCCCTGCCTTTTCTGGGTTCGCTGTCCGTCGGAAATCTCGACAACGCCGGACTGACAAGGGAAATCGCCAAGCGCCTGCAGGATAAAATGGGTTTGGCCCAGACACCTGCAGTCACGATCGACGTTCTCGACTATCCGTCCGTTTACGTCGTGGGAGACGTAACGACCCCGGGGGAATACAAGTTCCGGTCTGGCCTCAGCGTCCTGCAATCCCTGGCCATGAGCGGCGGCCCGCTGCGGCCGGCGGCACGGCAAAGATCGCAGACGATCACGCTTGCCGGCGACCTGCGGGAAATCGATCATTCACTGCTGCGCAGCTCCGCAAAGCTCGCGCGGCTGCAAGCGGAGATGGCTGGAGCAAAGGAGATAACCTTCGATCAGCCGCCCGTCACCGACCAGCAATATGCCGCCAGTATCCATGACGAAGAGCGGGTCATATTTCAGGCTCGCGCAAGTGCACTGGAAAGGCAGTCGACGGCACTCGTCGAATTGCGCGATCTCCTGAAGGCGGAAATCGATACGCTGGAGGAAAAGCTGAAGGGTTCGGATGACAATATCCAGTCAGTCGAGGAACAGCTGACCAGCGTCAAGACGCTGGTCGAGAAAGGCCTCACCATCACCGCCCGCCAGATGGACCTGGAACGGTTGCTCACCACCTACCGGTCAGACAAGCTGGATCTTGTCACAGCGATCATGCGGGGGCGTCAGGCGATCAACGAGACGACGCGCAATCTCGAGGGTCTTTCCGACACGCGCCGGAGTGAAGTCGCTTCCGAAGTACAGTTGGAGAAGGCCAATCTCGATCAGCTGAAACTCAAGCGCGACACGACGCAGCAACTGCTCCTCGAAGAACTCGCCAGCAGCGGCAACATGAATGAGCGCGGCGAAGAACTTCCGCTGACCTTCACCGTGAGCCGTCGCGACAACGGACAGGTCGAAGAATTCCAGGCATCCGAAACGACCGAACTGGCACCGGGTGACGTGGTCAAGGTAACCCAGGCACGTATGGCAGAAGCGGCATCCGAAGACGCCGCTGGGCTGCCTGTCCAGACAGAGGCGCATATCAGCCAGGTAAGCCGGTGATGCGCGAGAAGCATGTGCCGCAGCCAAGCTGTCTTCCGCGGAAGGTTGAGCGCCATCACGAGATACAGACCAGGGGCGTCCGATGACTTTGCGCATGACCCCGAGCAGCAGCCAAACCTACACCCAGATTCTGAAGTCGACCATGCTGATGGGCGGTTCCTCGCTCGTCAACGTCGCCCTGAGCATTATCAGAAACAAAGCCATGGCTGTTCTTCTCGGCCCGGAAGGCGTGGGGCTCATGGGCCTTTACGGGTCGATCCTAGATATCGCGCAGGCGGTCGCCGGGCTCGGCGTCGGCAGCAGCGGCGTGCGCCAGATTGCTGAAGCTGCGGGCACTGATGACGCTGAAAGGATCGCACGATCCGCGACAGTACTTAGACGCATATCGCTTGTGCTCGGATTGCTTGGCGCGCTCCTTCTCGCCGCGCTGGCATTCCCGGTCTCGAATTTCACCTTCGGCGACTACCAGCATGCAGGCGGCATTGCGTTGCTGTCTCTGGCAATCTTCTTTCGACTGGTCTCCGCAGGGCAGACTGCCTTGATCCAAGGCCTACGAGGCATTGCCGATCTAGCACGCATCAACGTGTATGCCGGGCTTCTAGGCACGGCGATCAGCATTCCGCTGATCTATCTGTTCGGCTTACAGGCGATCGCACCGTCTCTTGTGGTAATCGCGGCCGCCTCAATCCTGCCGACCTGGTGGTACAGCCGGCGGATTTATTCACACCCCACGCCCATGCCTGTACGCCAGTTCGGCGGCGAAGTGTCGGCGCTGCTCAGGCTCGGCTTCGTCTTCATGGCAAGCGGGCTTCTGACCTTTGGCGCAGCCTATGCCATCCGCCTCATCGTGCTGAAGGAAGGCGGCGTCATGGCGGCGGGATTGTATCAGGCGGCCTGGGGCCTTGGTGGTCTTTACGCCGGCTTCATCCTGCAGGCGATGGGAACGGACTTCTATCCGCGCCTGACAGCGGCGGCGGACAACAATGCCGAATGCAATCGCCTGGTCAACGAGCAGGCGGAAATCAGCATGCTGCTGGCCGGTCCCGGTCTGCTCGCCACACTGACCCTGGCGCCGCTCATGATGAGCTTGTTCTATTCCGCGGAATTTCACGGGGCCGTGGATCTCTTGCGCTGGATCTGCCTCGGCATGATGCTGCGGATCATCTCGTGGCCAATGGGTTTCATTGTCGTCGCGAAGCGTACCCAGGCGATTTTCTTCTGGACTGAGGTAGCAGCCGCAGTCGTGCATGTAGGGCTCGCCTGGCTCTTCGTATCACTGCTCGGCACCCCCGGAGCCGGCATGGCCTTTTTCGGGCTCTATGTGTGGCACAGCATCCTGATCTACGTGATTGTGCGGCAGCTTACCGGCTTCCGCTGGTCTCCCGCCAATCGCAGGCACGCTTTGCTTTTCCTGCCTGTCTCGGGGCTGGTTTTCCTGGCATTCTCTGTCCTGCCACTTTGGCCGGCGACCGTGATGGGCTCCGTCGCTGTGGCTCTCACCGGACTCTATTCGCTGCGCATGCTGGTCGAGCTGCTTCCGCCAGAATCCGTGCCAGCGATCATCCGGGGCTGGATCGCGAAGTCTGCATAAAGAACAATGCGCGCATCAGGCGATGCGCGCATTGTTCTTTATGCAGACAGTAATAGCCTATCAGGCCAGAGCGACGTCCAAATCGCGCTGTACACGCGCCTCGGCGGTCGCAGCTTCAGCAAGTGCCCCGCGAAGTGCCTCGACAACACGTGCGACGTCGAGTTCCGTCATCTGAGCATAAAGCGGCAGGATAATTGTTTGCTGTTGCGCTGATGCGCTTCGCACAAGGCTTGTGGCCGCACGATGCGAGTTCCGGTCGGAATAGGCTCCCTCCAGATGGATGTTCATGATGCCGCGCCGCGTCGAAATCCCCTGATCGAGGAGGGCTTGCATAACCGCCCGTTGATCCACCGTTTCAGGCAATCTCACACAGAAGCTCTGCCAGTTGCTGCGAGCCCAGCGCGGCTCAGCCGGCGACAATCCAGGAATAGCGGACAGGCGCTCACGATATCGCTCCGCAAGCAGCCTCCGCTGCGCAATCAGGCCCGGCAGCCGCCGCAGCTGTTCGCGCCCGACGGCAGCCTGAAGGTCGGTCATACGGTAGTTGTAGCCCAGCTCGTCATAGTCTTCGAAGATGACCTGCTTCGAGCCGTGACGAACGGCATCAGTGACACTCATGCCGTGCTGACGCCATAGCCGGA
Organism: Rhizobium sp. BK379; assembly: GCF_014193955.1. Classification (NCBI taxonomy): domain Bacteria; kingdom Pseudomonadati; phylum Pseudomonadota; class Alphaproteobacteria; order Hyphomicrobiales; family Rhizobiaceae; genus Rhizobium; species Rhizobium sp. BK379. Next base: position 18,558 of record NZ_JACIAD010000007.1, on the reverse strand, counting down.
ATTTTCGGTCATATTCGGGATTGGCCGTCGTCAACATGCCGCCATCACCCGTCGTGACGACCTTCCGGGGATGGAAGGAAAAGCAGGCAATATCGCCATGCGCTTTACCGATCTTTTCCCAGCGCCCGTCCCAGAGGATCTCGCTTCCTGTCGCACAGGCCGCATCCTCGATAACCGGTATCTGATGACGCTTGCCGATCTCCACGATCGAGCGCAGATCGCAAGGCATGCCGAGCTGATGCACGCAGAGAATTGCTTTGGTGCGGGGTGTGATTGCCCCTTCGATCAGGCTGGCATCGATATTGTAGCCATCCGCTTCGATGTCGACGAAAACAGGCACTCCATCACAGTATCGAACGGCATTCGCGGTGGCGATGAACGAATGGCTGACCGTGATGACTTCATCGCCGGCATTGACCCCCACCGCCTTCAAGGCGAGATGCAGCGCGGTCGTGCAGTTGGAAACAGCACAGGCATGCGCGGCGCCGACAAAGGCGGCAAATTCACTCTCGAAAGCCGCGACTTCCGGCCCCTGCGTCACCCATCCTGACAGTATGACGCGGCGCGCAGCCTCGGCCTCCTCCTCCCCAAGAACGGGTTTGGCGACCGGAATTGTAGATGGTGACGGGCTCATGCAGCTTGACCTCCTGCTCCAGCAGTCTTCAGCTGCCACCAGGCGACAAGGTCGCGAAGCCCTTGCTCCATTGATATTTCAGCTTTGAAGCCCAGAAGCTTCTCGGCCTTGCTGATGTCTGCAAGACGGCGGGTTACACCGTTGACCGCACGTGCCTCTTTATGCTGCGGTTCGAGCGAAACTCCCATGATGCTGCTCAGCATCTGCGCGAGTTCCAGAAGGCTTATTTCCCGGCCGCTAGCGACATTGAATACTTCATCCGTAACGTCGCTCTTCGCAGCCAGCAGGTTTGCCCGGGCGATGTCGCGTGCATCGACGAAGTCCATAGTCTGGCTACCGTCTCCATAGACGAGAGGCGGCATTCCGGCCGCCAGGCGCTCCATCCAGCGGATCAGCACCTCTGTATAGGCACCGTAAACGTCCATTCGCGGCCCGTAGACGTTAAAATAACGCAGCGCCACGTAGCGCAGGCCATACATCTCCGCGAAGCTGCGAAGCAGCCCCTCGTTGAACGTCTTGGCCGCACCGTAGATCGTCCGGTTGTTATAGGGATGGTGCGCTTCAGTGGTCGGAAAGCTCTCGGCCAAACCAAGCACCGAGGCCGAGGAGGCAGCGACGACCTTCGACACGCCTGCCTTGACGGCGGCCTCTAGGACATTGAACGTGCCTTCGGCCAGAACATCGAAGGCGAGCCGGGGATCTTCCGCGCATTGCGTGATGCGGATGGCCGCCTGATGAAAAACGATGTCGACGCCCTCGAAGGTTTTTGCGAGCAGCGCTCTGTCGCGGATATCTCCCTCGATGATGTTAATGGCCCCGCCGGCTATCGCCGTGCTGAGATTGTCCCGACGTCCACGCACGAAGTTGTCGAGAATGATGATCTCACGCGGTTTTTCCAATGCGACGAGATCGGCAATATGCGACCCGATCAGGCCCGCTCCACCGGTAATGAGCACCCGTTGATTTCTCACGATTTTCCTCCACGCGATATATCCAGCACAGGATCGGCTTCCGTGCGCCAGCGTATGAACTTCGCCGGCACCCCGGCGACGACTGAAAACGGCTCGACATCGGAGACGACGACTGCACCTGCTCCGACGATCGCCCCCTTCCCGATGGTCACGCCGGGAAGAATGGTCGCGTTCGTTCCGATATCGGCCCATGCGCCGATGCGGACCGGTTTGATTTCGAGATCCGTACGGATGATCGGCACATCAACCGGGAGTGCCGTGTGCGCCGAGCCAAGCACCTTGGCACCCGGGCCCCAGCCGACACAATCTTCGATCACCAGGTCGCGCGCGTCGAAATAGGCCATCGGGCCGATCCACACATTGTCGCCGATCACGCACGTGCCGTCGAAGCGCCCCTGGATATAGGCCTGGGCACCGATGAAGACGCCATTGCCGATTTCGAACGTTTCCGGATGTTTGAAACCGGCCCCGCCCGCAACCTGCAACCCTGTGCCGCAGCTGCGCGCAATGGCTTGCCAGATGGCCTTCCGCATCAGGGTATCGACGACACCGTCGCCGCTCGCGAAGCGACCATAGAGCTCGATCAGACCGGCGCGCCCGTATGATTGCCTGAGCTCTTCGGCCAACCCGGCGTGATGGGCAGGATCCGCCGGCCTTTCATGCCGGCCATGGACCGCCTGCACGACCCTGGCCTCGCCCGCACGACTAGCTGACATAAGCATACTCCAGCGCGGCGGCCACCTGGTCGACATGCCAAGCGGGCATCTCGGGATAGATCGGCAGCGAGAGGACCTCCCGTGCCGCGGCCTCCGAGACCGGGAAATCGCCGGCCTGGTGGCCGAGATCGGCGTGGGCCTTTTGCAGATGAACAGGGATCGGATAATGCAGCCCGGACTGAATGCCTTCCGCAGTGAGCGTGCGCTGAAGCACATCGCGATCGCTGCTTCGGATGGCATAGACATGGTAGACGTGGCGCCGCTCCGCTGCCTCGATCGGCGTATTCAAATGTTTGGCTCGCGCAAGCAGCGAGGAGTAGCGGCGACCATGTGTGCGGCGTGCTTCGGTCCAGGTTTCGAGATGCCGCAGTTTGATTCGCAGGATGGCGCCCTGGATGGCGTCCATGCGGTAGTTGAAACCCTTCAGCAGATGATGATAGCGCTGCTCCTGACCCCAGTCGCGCAGCATGCGCATCGTCTTGGCCTGATCGTCGCTGTTCGTGACGACGATACCTCCCTCGCCGCAAGCACCGAGGTTCTTGCCCGGATAGAAGCTGAAGCAGCCGGATGTACCGATGCTGCCGGCACGCGCGCCCTTGTAGCGAGCACCATGCGCCTGGCAGGCGTCTTCGATGATCGGTATCCGGTAGTGGTCGGCTATCGCCTTGATCGCGTCCATATCGGCCATCTGGCCGTAAAGGTGGACGGGAATAATGGCCTTGGTCCGGGACGTAATCTTTGCCTCAAGCTGGGCCGCATCCATCGTGAGCGTCGTAGGCTCCACATCGACGAAGACTGGACGCGCACCCGCATAGCAGATCGCCGATACCGTCGCGACGAAGGTGAATGGCACAGTAATGACTTCATCACCCGGTCCGACGCCCGCCGCAAGGAGGGACAGATGCAGCGCACTCGTCCCGGTATTGACAGCGATCGCATGCTTGACGTTGCAAAAATCGGCGAACTCCTGCTCGAGACGGACGACTTCCTCTCCCAGTATGTATTGCCCTGACGCCAGTACACCGAGCACGGCAGCGTCGATTTCGCTTTTGATCGACTGGTATTGCGCTTTGAGGTCCAGAAAGGGGATCATGCAATTCGCCTCGCCTCTTCGAGCTCTATGATACGACCGCGCTGGGCGAGCGACCGGCTTGCGGCTTCAAGGATGCGAACCACACGCAGCCCGGCCTGGCCGTCCGTGATCGGTCGCGAGTTTTGCTCGATGCACTCGACGAACTGATCCAGTTCGCGCTTCAATGCTTCGGTCATATCGAGCTTGGGTGCCCACATGTCGCCGCTGCGGTAGCCGACCATCATCTGATGCACCTTCTCGCCATAGGCCTGAGAATTGGGATTCAGCGTGATGCCCTTGTCGTAAACCTTGATCTTTTCACTGGGCTCCAGATCGTCGTAGACGACCATCTGATTGCTGCCACCGATCAGCGTGCGCCGTACCTTGACGGGCGCCAGCCAGTTGACGTGGATATGGGCGATGAGCTTGCTCTCGAAGAACAGCGTCAGGTACGCAATGTTCTCCGGCTCTCCGAGCACATGGCTCATGCCGGTCGCAGAAACGGCCACCGGCTTTTCCTGCACCACATGGTCCAGGATGGAGAGATCGTGCACCGCAAGATCCCAGATGACGCTCACATCGTGCTGGAAGAGCCCCAGGTTGACCCGGACGGAGTCATAATAATACATGTCGCCCAGACCATTCTCGACCAGCTCGCGCATCTTGCGGACGGCGCCAGTGTGAACGAAGGTGTGATCCACGGCCAGCACCAGCCGCCGGCGCGCGGCTTCCTCGACCATCCGGGAGGCTTCCTCCGCCGTCGATGCCATCGGCTTCTCGACGAAGACATGCTTTCCGGCCATCATTGCCTGCATCGCGAGCTTGAAATGGGTGAAGACCGGCGTCGCAATGGCGATTGCGTCCACTCTTGGGTCGCGCAGGACTTCTTCGAAATTGTCAGTGATCGTCACTGCCGGGTACCGGCTTTTAACTGCCGCCAACCGTTCGACATTGAGATCACAGACTGAAATAAGCTGGGCGCCTGCCGCTTCTGAGATGTTACGAACCAGGTTCGGGCCCCAATACCCATATCCAACAACAGCAATGCCGATCATCGCATTCCTCCCAACGCTTGCATGTTAACTGACCGGTCATGAACGTGACCGGTGATCCTGGCCGGAACGCCCGCGACAATGGCGCCGTCAGGCACATCCTTCGTTACAACCGCCCCGGCACCGACCTGCGCCGCCTCTCCGATGGTTACGCCAGGCAGGATGGTGGCATTGCTGCCGATCGACGCATGACGCTTGACCAGTGTGGGGATGACGACCCAGTCCGTATCGGTCTGCAGACTGCCATCCGCATTAACGGCGCGCGGGTACGTGTCATTGGTAAACATGACCCCATGGCCGATGAAAACACCGTCTTCCAGCGTCACGCCTTCGCAGATGAAGGAATGGCTGGAGATCTTGCAGTCTTTTCCGACAAGGACGTTTTTTTGGATTTCGACGAACGTGCCGATGCGCGTTCTCGCGCCGATCGTGCAGCCATAGAGATTCACGAGATCTCGATGATGGATGATACTGCTATCATCCAGCCTTACGTCTGATGCAATCATACGCATGCACCCCTTACTCTTCACACAAACCCTGATTTCTAGATGAAACCGTCAATCAGGTGATTGCGCCCAAGGTTTCATTTCGAAGAAGCAAATATTTCCTTCTATTCAAAGAGAATTGTTTTCATCATCGGAGTAAAGAAACAAAACGTCTAAGCTTATTCACCTAAAGACGTATCTACCTAGGACGATGTACGCCCAAGTTCATAGTCAACGATCAACATTAGTGATGGAGCAAGCCTGGAGGCGCTTCCGTCATACGCCGGAGGCGCGCATTATTTTCATACGTTTAGCGGTACCGTTCGTAACCAGGGAGCAACGCAATCAACCAATCCGCGAACCGCGGAGTATCGTATAAGTTTATACCAAGAATTACGTCTTCTTTACACCTTACGATGGAACTAATCTGCTCCATTAGCCTATATTAGCTAGTTTAAGATAACAGAAACTGTGGTATTTAGTTCCTACTTTAGTGCTGCCAAACCCTTACATCTGAAGGGCTTGAGTGTTCGGTTTTGTTGGGGCGTAGGGAAACTCGGCTGGGGAGGATGAAGAAGTGAATTCAGCGCTTGTGCCAAATTTAGACCTTAGGCAGGAAAACGTAGCTCTTCCACTTAAGATAGAGAATAATTCAACCGGAATGAGCTTACAGTCGAGACCAAAGCATTCTTTGGTGATCCTCGACAACCGCGAACTTGATCGGCAGTGCCTCGCGCAATGCATGGCTGCCTACAAGACGGACCTGCTTATCCTGGCTTTCGGAAGTGTTGAGGAGTGGAAGCAGAAATGCGACGAATATCCGCCGCTTTCGGCAATTCTCCTGAACATTGGCGGCAAGAAGATCGATGATCCCGCCGTTTCGGGCCAAATCAGGAGCCTTGCTTCGGAGTTCGGAGCGATACCGGTGATCATACTGGCTGATAGCGACGATTTCGGCCAAATCGTAAGGGCGATCGAATACGGGGCCAAGGGTTACATCCCCGCCTCGGTCAGCATCAGCGTCTGCATGGAACTGATCGCGCTGTCTGTAGCGGGTGGCGTCTTTGTTCCTGCCAGCACACTGTTCGCCATGCGTCACTTGCTGGAATCCGGAAACGCTACAGCTCGTCCGTTGGCCGGTATTTTCACGGATCGTCAGGCCGAAGTTGTGGAGGCGCTCCGGCGCGGAAAGGCGAACAAAATCATCGCCTACGAGCTCAATCTTCGAGAAAGCACCGTGAAAGTCCATGTTCGCAATATCATGAAAAAGGTCAAAGCAACGAACAGAACGGAAGTTGTGTTCAAGCTTAACGACCTGTTTCAGAATGGTATTTCCGGCGCGAGTGCGAACAAGACGCTCTGCTGACGCTGTGATCTGCGTAAAGCTTTGACATGTGACGGCACATTGTCGTTCAAAATTGTCCCCGGAGGCGTGACCAAATGCGCCTCCGGGGAAATTGTTTGATGCTGTAGCACCTCGGAACTACGGCGCTCCCCCCGAATACCTGGAGCCATCGTAGTGCGTTCGCAGTTGTCAAATGTCGGCGAACTGCAGCACATTCCTGCGCGCCATGGCATATCAGCAATGAGGTGATCAGCCAGTGGCTGCCGTCATCGATCGTGCAGAGGTGGACTGGCTCTGAACCGGTCAGATCTGCCCCGTTATCCTGCGACGCGTCGCCCGAGGGAATTCAATGCATACCAGTATTTAGGCCCGATGGTCTGTTTGCAGACCAACTTGATCCAGGGCAGTGAATTTCGCACTTCGGGAGAAACCTCCAAAGCAAAGCGCTGAATGGCCACGGCTGTGGTGACATCGAAATTATTGAATGCCATGCCGGCCAGTCGAAGCGCCTCTTTTCCGAGATCTCTGGCGAGAAAGCGCCTTAGTTTCTCATCTTTCCTGAGACTGTCCGCGCCTTGGCGGAACAGAATATCGAAGGCCTGTTTTCTTTGGCGGAGGTCGGGAAGAATACTTTGCCCATAGTATTGCAGCGACATATTCGAAGAATGTCTGCGATATACTGCTTGATCATCGTTAATATAACCGACCTCAGCATGTGATGCGAGCCGCAGCCACATCTCCATATCGCCAGTATGCGGCAGTTCCTTATGATAACCGCCAACCTGCTTTTGCAACGCCGTTCTCACGACGGCCGTCGGCGTTGGAACCAGGTTGTTTGCTCCACTCAACCGCATGAATTGCGGACCGGACATGACCTGCACGGTGGGCATATTGTTGCCGCCGAGAGGATCGACGCGCTTGGTTATGATGCCATCTGGCTCGGCTATCAGCGCGTTCCCGAACGTGAATCCTACATGAGGCTGATTGCTCATAAGCTCCGACGCGCGTGCCAGAGCGCCTGGCAAGAGATAATCATCTGCCGAGAGAAGCAGGAACAAGTCGCCGCCCGCCCAGTCGATGCCTTCGTTATAGGTTGCGATGTGGCGTTTGTTTACTGCATGCCGCCGATAGGTCACCCGTTTGTCCCGGGATGCCAGGGCCATTCCGACTTCCGGAGTATTGTCTGGCGAGCAATCGTCGAGGATGAGCACGCGCACATCGACGCCAGCCTGTGAAAGAACGCTTTCAACACATTCCTGCAGGAAATGAGCGTAGTTGTAACAGGGAATTACGACATCAACACGTTGCAAACTTGTTCCTCCGCAGGCAATTGTTTCGTTCGGGGCATTTCATGGAACCCGAATTCGGCGTCGTCTCACTCTTACGTATGCTTCGCTCCTCGATTGACTCGCGCCAGGGTAGAACTGCGAGCCAGCATCGCCGATTTCGTGTAGGCCCACACGGCTCTCAACAAGGCGGATCGGGCAAGCAGCCGGGAGCCTGCACGCTTCAAGCTGCTCTGAACGCGTTCCCGATGCGTGAGCGCGAAACGGGTCCGGGATCGAAACGTATCGTAAAATGCAACGTTCGGACTTAGGCTTCCTGATTTCCAGGGCTTCACGTTGGTCACGAAATGAACGATCGCGAGTTTCTGTTCGAGCGCGATACGGGCGATGACCTGGGTGGGCTCGAACTGAAAATTCCAGGCGCGATCCAGGACTTTCCACTTTCCCGCACAGGCGACGTTGAGGGCGTCCTGATCCGAATATTCCGTGGTCGGAAAACGATCGAGATAATCCAGTGATCGCTCCGATATTCCCTCCGCCCGCCATTTTGCGAGGTCGATAAGGAGGATGCCGGCGTTGAAATAGCGTTCGACCCGAGGTCCGCCTGTGCCACCCGATCCGATGCTCACCACATTATCCAGCCAATAATCCGGCACGGCGCCAATCACGGCCTCACCCAGATCGATATTCCAGAGCTGTTCGAGCGCATCCAGCACAAGGATGTCGCCATCCAGATACAAAGCCCGATTGCAGGTCTCGGGAAGGAACTGCGGCAGAAGTATCCTCGCAAAGGTCATCTTCGAGACGCCCGGTCGCGTCGAAAATCCGCTTGCGAAAGATAGGGTGCCGATGGGATGCCACTGGATGACTGTCGAATTTGCCGGCAGAGAATCGAGTATCCTCCGCTTGGTTTCTTCGCCTATTCCCTCATGAATGACATGGATATCCAGGGGCCATGCGCTTCTGTTATTCTCGGCGACCGATCTGAGAGCGGTCGCCAAGGGAACGGCATAGGCTGCGTCGACTGCAAAGACGATTGGCCCTAACCGCTGTATTGCGCCCACAGGGGCTCCTGTTGGTATGCTATGCACATTCATGTTTCCGGCACCATCCCATCGAAAAACGCGCTTCGCCTTATGATCGACGTTGCTGTTCACGTCCCGATCGATGCGGCTTCCTGAACGGGAATGCCGACGGCCGGGGTGGGCAGATGCGTGTAAGCCGGTTGCGGTGACCGGACGCCAGGCATGCTCCTGGTTCCGCCAGAGAGCTTCCACTCGAAATAGGCGATCGTCTTCTCAAGACCTTCATGCAGGTTCACCGTGGGCTGCCAGCCCAGGTCCTGCTTTGCACGACTGATGTCCGGCTTGCGCTGCGTCGGATCGTCGACTGGCAGAGGCTTGTAAACGATGCTTGATTTCGAACCCGTCATTTCGATGACCATTTCGGCCAGTTCCCGCACCGTGAATTCCCCGGGATTGCCGAGGTTGATAGGTCCGGTAACGCCATTCGGAGCGCCCATCAGACGAATGAAGCCTTCGATCAGATCGTCGACGTAGCAGAATGAGCGCGTTTGCGTGCCGTTGCCAAAGATGGTGATCGGCTCGTTTTGAAGCGCCTGAACGATAAAGTTGGAGACGACGCGGCCGTCATTGGTCTGCATGCGCGGCCCGTAGGTATTGAAGATTCGCGCCACCCGGATTTCCACGCCGTATTGTCGATGGTAGTCGAAGAACAATGTTTCGGCACACCGCTTGCCCTCGTCATAGCATGCCCGCGGCCCTATGGGATTGACGCTGCCTCGATACTCCTCGGGCTGAGGGTGAACTGCCGGATCGCCGTAGACTTCGCTTGTGGAAGCCTGGAAGATCTTCGCCTTGGTGCGTTTGGCGAGGCCGAGCATATTGATGGCCCCGTGCACGTTGGTTTTGACTGTCTGAACGGGATCGACCTGATAGTGGACCGGAGATGCCGGACAAGCGAGGTTGTAGATCTCGTCGACCTCTACATACAGCGGGAAGGTAATATCGTGGCGAAGGATCTCGAACCGCGGGTCGTCGAGAAGGTGCAGCACGTTATCGCGCGATCCGGTGTAGTAGTTGTCCACTGCGAGAACATCATTGCCCTCCCGCAACAGTCTTTCGCACAGGAATGATCCCAGAAAGCCGGTGCCGCCGGTTACCATAATTCGCTTTTGTCCGTGCATTGGTGTGCTCCGTTGTTGATGGTTGCCCCGCAGAAGCGAGGATCGTCAGTAGGCTCCCCTGCGCTTGAAGACCGCAGGAATTGTGCTGAGAAGAATTTGGCAATCGAACCACAGGGACCGGTTGTCGATGTAGAACTCGTCGAGTTGCTGCTGCAGCTCGATATCCGCATTGCTTCGTTCGGATATCTGCCAGAGGCCCGTGAGCCCCGGCGTTACGGAACGGCGCTTGTCTCTAAATTCACCGTCCATGGCCAGGAGATGATATTCCGGGAAAGGACGCGGTCCGACGATGGCCATCTCACCTGCAATGATGTTCGCCAACTGCGGGAGCTCGTCGAAGCTCGAAGAGCGCAGGAGATGTCCGACAACCGGCAGGACGCGTGGATCATCCTTGAGCTTGAAATGGCTCAACCACTCGGCCCGCATAGCAGGGTTTTCGCGGAACAGTGCTTCGAGACGCTGCTCTGCATCCTGATACATCGTCCTCAGTTTCAGAACGTGCACAGGCTTGCCGGACAGCCCTTCCCTGGTATGCCGGAAGAAGACCGGCCCGGGATCGATGGCGTAGATTGCGGCTGCCGCAATTGCGATGAAAGGCGAAACCACGATCGTTGCCGGGACGGCGATGGCGAGGTCGAGGATCCGCCGAACGAGGTCCGAGTTGACCGAACTCCCAGCTGCCGTGAGGCGAATGCCGATCTCTCCGCCGACATCCGCAGGTCGCAAACCGCTAACCTTGAGGCTCGGCGTATCGGACAAGAGGATGACTTCGGCGAACTTCCGGCGCATGGCGGTCAGGTCGAGCGCAAGCGAGCCAGTGTCCCCTGCAATCAGCGCAATGGAAGGCCCCCCATCAGGCGATGTTTCCTGCGTCTCGGAGGACGGATACTCCGGCTTGATGCCATACTGCCAATGGTCCTGGAAATGTGCCATGAGCGCGGGGATGAGGTTGCGCCCCCCTATGATCACCGCGCGCTCCCCCCAAATTCCGAGTCTCCAGCACAGGCTTCGTGCGAACCAATGCATGAATGGCTGAACAATCAGCGCGAGGGCGAGAAAGCCAATGATGGCCAGCAGCAGCCCGCCCCCTTCAGGCAGGATGATTGCGCCGAATGCCGTCAGGGCAGCCACCTTGAGGGCCGCTATCGTGCGCCGCCGCAGATGTTCGTGGTCGTGCAGCCGATATCCGGGATAGAGGCCGGCCGACGCATAGAGAACGATCGACGCCAGCGCTGCGAGGCAGAAGGCACGCTCCATCACCGTGCCCGCCGAGCCACCAGGAAGAAAGGACAGGAGAGCCAGGTAAGCGACCAGATAGCTTGCAATGTCGCCCGCAACGAGGAATGACAAGGTTGCAAGCCGAGGAAGCCGGCGTGCAATGGGCGAATTCAGCCATGACTGTCCCGAAGGATCTGCGGTCCTGGCTGCTACCGGCGGCACGGAACCCGTCGGAATTGCCCGCGACGCCATGTCATTTGTGGCGGATGCCTTCGATGGACCCGATGTCATCGCTGACGGCGCAAATGAGGACATGATGTTTTACTCCTCTACGGCCTTTGTCCCGACGCACCCGATCCAGAAACCGCGTCTTCGATCGGGAACTTCCGAAGGCCCAGTCTCTGGAAGGCAGTCAGTGAGATGAAGGTCGGCACGACGAGCGCGTAGCGCCGCCACAGCCGTCGCGGCTCGCATAGGAGGCGAAACGCCCATTCGAAGCCGCTTCTTTGAATGACCCTTGGAGCCTGCCGCTTGAGGCCGGCGTGGAAATCGAAGGCAGCGCCGACACCGATCAGCATCGGCGCCTCCAGACGGTCGCGCATGCGGGCCATCCAGAGCTCCTGCTTGGGACTGCTCAGCCCTACCCAGATGATATCGGCGTCCGATCGATTGAGCCGGTCGGCAATATCCGCCTCCTCTTGCATCGACAGCTGGCGGAAAGGCGGTGCGTAGGAGCCAACGATCCGTGCTTGCGGAAATTTTGCGAGAAGTCGCGCCTGCAGCTGCTCAAGCGTTTCGGCTGTTGCACCGTAAAGGAAGTGGCGCAAACCTTTGGAGCTGCCGGCATCGAAAACGGACAGCATGAGATCCGGTCCATAGACCCTGTCACTTTCAACATGACCAGCATGTTTCAGTGCCCATACCAACGGCATGCCGTCAGGGGTTACGAGGAATGCCCGGTTATGAATGGACCGAAGCTCGGGATCCTTTTGACAACGCACGACACCGTGTGCGTCGCGAACGCATACATATTCCTTCCTGCCGTCTTCAATTGCGTTTTGGATAAGTCCGGTCGCGCTCTTGAGATTGACCGCGGAAACTCGAACACCAAGGACATTCGTCCACTTCAGGGAACTCTTTACATCACGGACCGAAGGTTGGTTTCTGTCTGCCGGTGAATTTCTCATGACCTACGCTTTTGCCAACTGAAACTGTAGTCAGAATATGCTGGCAAGCTCGCGGCCTCCATACTTTCAGATCCAGCTATTGGACGTAGAAAGACTTCACATTTCTGGTTCCGCATAGAAATAAATTACAATATTCGAAGTACGGCAGTATCCCTGGGGTACGCTTGATTGCTCTTTTTGATAAGCGTTACCCCGAAAAGAGCGGTTTGACCTTCGCGGAACCGCGGAAGACAGTCGCTTTAGCGCGGCCAAAGCTGGGGAGGTTTGAGCGCGACAAAGTCGGGAGAGCGACAATGATGAATTCAATAGGGGTGAATTCAATAAACGAATTACCGATGCCCGCCGGAGGGCCTACAAAGGTCCCCAATACGACCAGCCAGCTGCAGAACGATTTGGCGTCCGATGGCTATATCGTCATCAGAAATGTCCTGACGCCTGAGCAGGTGGGAAGATTACGGCAGGTTGCAAAACAGTATCTAAGATCCGGCGGCAAATATCTGTATGGCGGCAAATTCCAACTTCACGCCATGTATGTCGTCGATGAAATCGCCAGGTTTATGACTTCCGATGCAATCCTCAATCGCCTCAAGGAAATTACGCGACCCCTCGATGTCGTTCTTACAGGCGAATGCGATCTCATGATCAACACTACATCGTCGTGGCACAACGACGTCCCTCACCATCCTCGCTGCGTTGACGGAAGTATTTTCTCGGACGAGAGCTTCAGGGTCTACAAGATCGCATTCTATCTGCAGGACCAGGACGAGAACTCGAACGCCACGCTGAAGGTACGGCCAAGATCCCACCTCAAGGGTTTGGTCCAGAGCCTGCCAGCAAAGGGGCTCGGCGTGCGAGCGGGCGATGCGATCATCTTCGACGTGCGCATCGAACATGCTGGACAGATGCCGACATTGATCGACAAGAGCCTGCGCAGGTTCTTCGAGCGGATCAGTCCACTGCTCCGCCTGGATGTTCAGAAGGCATTCACAGTGACGCGAGCATTCATTCGACGGCTCGGCAGAACGCCTGATCGTGTCGCGGTTTTCATGACGTTCGGTCCGTCGGATGCGGAAACCTACTCCTATGCCGAGGAAGGCCGCCATCGCCATCCCGGTGTTCGCGGAACGCTCAGTGTGGACGTACAGGCACGGCTCGCCGCCAACAACATTGTTCCACCGATTATCGGGGCGCCTGTCTAACCGCACGGGCCGCCAGGCACTGACCTCAATTTCCGCAGACCTATGACTGCGCACCATCAAAACGGTGCGCAGGATCACACCCGTCGCGTGGTGAACCGCTGTCGGTGGCGAACGGCGCGGCGTTCGCGATTAGCGTCACCGCAATCCTGATGCTGTTGCGGCCGCCGGCAACATGGGCCGGCGAAATCGAACCAGCCTCGCCATAGCCCGATCACATCCGCAACGAACTAACCCCGATGGCGGCGGCATCTACACCTAAAGCATGCACTCACTACCCAGGGACCCCGGCACGCTTACGTCTTCGGCGGCCCCCTCCCTCAAAGGTTGACGGCCAAGGGATAGGGGATTGCCAATAAGAGCAGATGTTACGCGTGTCCAATCACCGGTAGCTTGGAAAGGAATGCATAGCGCAAAGGCCATGGCTGGGCGGTAGCATCTGGTGACATAAGGCAATGATTCCGGCGCAGGCTGATTGTTCGTAGTTGACGCTTAGAGGGTTGGGATTCCTATGGTTTCGCGTTCTGGTCCTGGTTCTGCATATTATGAGATGGAAGCGTTACTCGCCCCGACATCGATGGCGGTGACCCCTTTGGCTCCACGGGAGATCTTATCGGACTCGATCGTAGTCACGTTGCTGCATCGCGGTGCAGTATCGCAAGCGGCTTGAGAGGGTGTCATGGAGCGGCCGGGCATCAGCGTTCTTATCAACAATTACAATTACGGCCGCTTCGTCGGACAGGCGATCGACAGCGTCCTGAGCCAAGAGATTGCCGACGTCGAGATAATCGTCGTCGACGATGGATCCAGTGACGAGTCGCGTTCCGTTCTGGAAGACTATGACAGCCGGGTGAAGGTGATCTTTCAGGAGAACTCGGGACAGGCTGCAGCGATCAACACTGCCGTGAAACTCAGCAGTGGCGGCATTCTCTGTTTTCTGGACGCTGATGACTGGTGGGCGCCGGGCAAGCTGGCCGCGACGGTAGCGGCTTTTCGCTCGCATCCCGAGGTATCGCTTGTCTATCACCGGCTCCAGCCGACTTCGATTGATGGTTCACCTACCCTCAAACCGATCCCACGAACCCTGTGTTCGGGAGACTTGTCGCCACAGCTGACTAAATCGGCCGGCTGGTGGCCCTTCCCGATGACATCGGCCATCTCCGTACGACGCAGCACATGGGATGCCGCAGGGCCTATTCCCGAACAGTTCAGCATATCCGCCGATGCATGGCTTACTGGCATCTATCCATTTCTCGGCGACGTGGCTGCCTTGCCGGATTCACTTGGGTTCTACAGAATTCACAACAACAACTGGTACCGACCGATCGATGATGCCTCCATGCTGAAGCGGCGAATGGCGCATTGGCAACGGAGTGTCGAAGCGACAAACCGATTTCTCTCATTCCATGATCTGCCGGCGAGGCTCAGTCTGGCGGATCACTATCCCTATCAGATGGCAGCAGCGGTTCTGGATGGCGTCAATGCGCGCACCCGGATCAGGCTTGCTGTCGAAGGGCTATTTTTCGCCGGAGAGCCGAACCTGTTGCGGCGGACGCGCGACGCGTTGCGTGGCGCCTATCATCTTCCTCGTTCCGGCCGGGACTTGAGCTTATCGGAGGCAGCGGAATGAAGGCGCTGCTGCTGGTTTCCGAGTTGGAAGACTACACCATATCATTCGCGAGCGGCGTCGCACGGCACATGCCGGTCGTCCTTGGGGTCCCGCGCCGGCGCTACGCGCATCTTGCTTCGTGGTTTGATCCTGCCGTCGATCTTCACCTTCTGGACTGGCCACGGCATCGCTCGCTTGCCAATCCGTGGTTCCTGCATCACCTCACGCGTCTCATCCGGCAGGAGAAACCAAACCTCATTCATCTCCTGAGCAATTCCACGCTGTGGCTGAACTTTGCCGCGCCGTTCTGGCGCCCGATCCCGCTCGTGACCACCGTCCATGATGTGGAGGTGCATCCCGGCGATTCCGATACCCGCACCCTGCCCGGCTGGGCTCCGGAATTGATGGTAAAGCAGTCGGGGCATGTCGTCGTGCACGGCGAAGGGCTGAAGCGGATGGTCCTCGATCGATATTCGAAAGCCCCGGACCACGTGCATGTCCTGTCGCATCCTGCCATCCATCGCTATGCCGACCTCGCTCGGCGGCAGAAGATGACGAGGAGTCCCGCCGACGGAACTATCCGCGTCCTGCTCTTTGGACGGATTTTCGCTTACAAGGGCCTGGAGCATCTGATCCGCGCCGAGGCCATGCTCAAAAATGCGCTCCCCAATCTGCATGTTACGGTCGCAGGCCGGGGCGATGACCCATGGATCTTCCGGTCGCTGATGGGAGAGGCCGGCCGCTACGATATTCGCAATCGTTTTATCGAGGACGCAGAAGTCGCCCAGCTTTTCCTGGATACCGATATTGTCGTCCTCCCCTATACCGAAGCGTCCCAAAGCGGCGTGCTCAACCTTGCTGCAGCGTTCGGCAAGCCTGTGATCGTGACCGACGTGGGCGAATTGCGAACGACCGTTCAGCCCAACGGACTGGGAATGGTGGTTCCACCAGGGGACGCGGCAGAGCTCGCAAAAGCCATCCGGACATTGGCTGACAATAGCGAGCTTAGAAACAATCTCGGCGCCAACGCGCTCGCATGGGCAACAGGACCGAATTCGCCGGAACAGGTCGGCGCCCACGCCGCAGCCCTTTATCGCGAGGTGGTCGGATCATGCTGATGAAGGTACTCGCGGATGATCCCCAGATGGCGATGCGGAAGAGGGCAAGCGTCCGCCACTATGTTCCAGGTGGCTGCGAGAACGGCGGCGGCATCGGCAGGCTGGTCGGTTATATAACCAGCACCGCTAGAGAAGGCGGGAGCGAACACGCCGTCACCGACACCAGGGGCCTCCGATGGTCCGCTGCGACGTCGTCTCTGCGCCTGCTGGGCGCCATCCTGACAATGGCGAAGGATCGGATCCTCGATCCGACACGCATTCACCATATCCATGTCGCGGGCCGCGGCAGCACCTCGAGAAAGCTGATCCTGACCGAGGCTGCCCATTTGCTGGGGTGCTTTCACATATTGCACCTGCACGACTACGACTATGCCACCGACTTTGCTGCACGCTCGCCGCGTCAGCAATCGCTCATACGCCGCATGTTTCAACGTGCTGATTGTGTCGTGGCGCTGGGCCAGCGGGATCGCGTGACGCTCGCCACACTTCTGGGCGTGGACGAACATCGCCTTGTGACCGCTCACAATTGTGTCCCCGATCCCGGGGCACATAATGTTCGTGCGGGCGAGCCGCCGTTGATCGTGTTCCTCGGTCGGCTGAGCGAACGCAAAGGCGTTCCGGAACTTCTGCTCGCCCTCAGCCATCCTGTCATGAAAGAGCTTCGGTGGCGGGCCGTACTGGCAGGCGACGGGCCTGTCGAGGATTATCGCCGTCAGGCTGCGGACATGGGCCTTTCGGGCCTGGTGGACATGCCGGGATGGCTTGGCGCCGACGAGACACGAGCACTCTGCGCACGCGCTGATATTCTGGTCCTGCCCTCACATGCCGAAGGCCTCGCAATGGCCGTGCTCGAAGGGCTTTCCCACGGACTTGCTGTTGTCACAACCCGTGTCGGAGCGCATGAGGAGGTCATTTCCGACGGCGAAACCGGTGTCTTCGTCCCTGTCGGAGACAAGGACGCCTTGGCCGCAGCGCTGGCCAAACTGATTACCGATCCAGACATCCGCAGCCGCCTCTCAGCCGGGGCGCGCGCTCATTATCTCAACCATTTCAGTATGAAGGCGTATATGCGGTCGATGGAAAACCTCTACGAAACCATCTCCGCGCAACCTCAAGCAAAGGTTAGCGCACAATGACAATTTCAACTTTTCCGCCAGACCGCAACGTTCCGCTCCCGGCCGTCCATTATGAGCCCCGGTTTCAGGCGGAAATGAAATCGGAAGAGTTCGACCTGACCTCTGGGTTACGCTTGATCCGTCGGCGGCTTGTTATGATCGTTGCGGTGATGATGATGCTGATGGCGGCCTCGATCGTGCTGATCTCGGGTTTGAATCCGAGCTATCACGCCGCGTCCCGGCTGATGATCCACAAGCCGCTGGCAACTGCGCTCAGCACCGGCGATGCCGGCAACAATGCGCCGGTGAACGTCACATCCGAGACCGAGCGGCTGCTGTCCAGAAGCGTGACGGAGCGCATCATCCGCGACTTGCGGCTCGACGAGCGTCCGGAGTTCAACCCGGCCCTGCGCCAGGCCTCCGTCCTCGACGAGATCAGGGCAACCTTGCGTGGCCTGCTGGTGAGCAGCGACAAGCCGTCACAGCCATCGGGAGACAGTATCGAGCCGATCATCCAGGCTTATTACAAGGCGCTGAGTGTGTGGCGCGACGGCCAGAGCGATGTCGTCCAGATCGGCTTTACGGCCGGCGATCCCGAACTGGCAGCCGCCGTCCCGAACCGGCTCATCAGCATCTATCTCGAAGAGCGCAAGGACAGTATCCGCGGCAGCCTCGACACGGCGCAGGCATGGATCGGCCAGCGCATCGCCGAACAGCAGGATCGCGCCAGGGCCGCCCGCGATGCGGCCGACACCTATCAGCAAACGATGGGCGTCGTTCAAAGCGGCGATGAGCAGAGCGAACAGGTCAAGGCGATCGTCGAATTGAGCGACCGGCAGACGAAGATCGGGCAAAGCCGCGCCGACATCCAGGATACGATCGCCGCACTGGAAGCGGCCCGCGACCCTTCGCTTGCCGCCCAGAACAAAGCCGTCCCCGACAGCATCGGTGCGATGCAAAGCGACCTGCGTGCCCAGCAGCAGGATCTCGCACGCCTTCTCGATATCTATGGCAACGATGCTGCCGCCGTGGTCGACCTGCGCGCAAGGATCGACAGGTCTCGCACCGATCTCGGCGCGGCGGTTGACCGGTACCTGCAGTCCATGCGCGCCAAGCTGAGCACCCTTGATGACGAGGACCGTACAGTGCGATCGGCACTGGCGGCCGCCTATGAGCAACGCTCCCGCTCGTCGCTGGCACAGACCGAACTCGGACGGCTGCAGCGCATTGCCGACAGGGAGCAGACGGCGCTCGACAAGCTCGAGGAGCAGCGCCGCGGTCTTGCCGGGCAGGCCATGCTGCCGGGCACCGAACTGGAGGTCCTGTCACCGGCTGCGGTGCCGCTTGC
>NZ_JACIAD010000006.1:132531-471049 GCF_014193955.1 Rhizobium sp. BK379 | reverse complement strand
CAACGCGCTGGCACCAATGATGGTGGCGGCATAATCGAGGCGGAAATCCACTTAGCGAAACGCCCGAAACTGTTCAGACAAACCGAGCCACCTCTAAGTTCTGTCGCGGACAGTTGAGACACGCGTTTTTTCCCGTATTCCTTCAAGGTCGGCCGTGACTTCCTATATGTCAACGCTTTCCAAAGTTTTGTCGGCACCTCGAAACCCAGACACATTCCCTTGTGACTGTCTGCGTAGTGGCCCCACAGGAGCGGCTGCTGCCAAGTGGTACTCATGCAAAGTAGGCCTTTTTCTTTATCGAGTTTTGCCCTTACATCTCTGACTGTCTCAAGATCGGTAGCGTTGATTGTCGCGATACCCACAAAATCAAAGGGGTCATTTAACTCATTAAATCGAGCGATCTTGACGCGCTTATCGCGGAGACTTTCAAGCGCGTATTGCCTTTTCGTGAAGTAATAAAGCGTCATTGTTTGCGATTCTTTGGCGACCATGATCGTTCCTATAAAATCCGCACTACTTTCGCGTAGAGGTTTCGCTCCAAAAAGCCTTTTGCTTGAAATTTCTTAATTCGTTATCAAATGGTCGAGCAAGTATAGAGTTTTTTTCCAGCAGCAGCAGGGGGGGCTATTCGCCCCCTACCCGCAACCGATGAAGCAGACGGACTACCTGTCCCGTACCCGCCTGGATAAACCGCAACTGCGTTTTTCCAGCTACTTCAACCGCAAAGCCACTGGCGTCAGCCACGATCTGCGTATGAGGCATGTCGGGAAACAGGCTAAAGGCAATCTGCTGCGCAGCCGCATTGATCGAATGGAGTGGGAAGAGCAAATAAGGCGCATTGATTGGCCCATTTGGCACCGGAACCCATCCAGAGGGGCAGAGCATTTCTGTCCGACCGGGACCGCTGAAACTGAAGCAGTAGTAATCGCCTTTGGGCTTAGTCTTGTCCTCGACCGCAAACGAAAACAGTTTGTGGCCGACCAGCGACACGTCGTACTGATCGCCGAGTGGGCTGAGGGGATTATGAGTGATTGTCAAAGATAGTGACATTGCGTTCGCCTTTGCTCTCGGTTGTTATCAAGCCCTCGTAGGGTCTTGACGCCCGGAGCAGACCTCCGGTCGGACCAAAGCAGGAACCACCAACACGCTGGTAAACGCGCGCATCGAAGCGCTGAGTCTGGCAGCAGAGCATCCGCGAAAATGTCGATATCAAAGAGCAGTCACATAGGACCGCCGTTTGTACCATATCGACCCAAACCAGCAACGATTTTCGTGGGTTAAGGTGTTGAGAAAATAGGTGGGATTTTAAACATGGAAACACCGGCAGCTTGTGCCGGTGCCTAGATGGAATGTTCGAACATCAACGGTTGCTTCCGCCAGAACGCCAGAAATGTGTCCAAGGTGAAGTGGAAATCCTCGCCGTAGATTTTCTTGTATTTCTTGAACGAGGTCGTGAAATGGATGGTCTGTTGGTAGTCCATGCTGGCTCCTTTTTCCCTATTATGCTGCCTTAGGGTGAGAACCGTCGATATTCACGACTACGGGCGAGACCTAATATCACGCCCGCTTGAGCAGCCAACGCCATAACCGGCGCTATCCGTATTTAATTGCTAAATACACATGTGGTTCGCTTTACGGCGGCTCATGTGTGGACCTTTGGACCCTTCCCGTGTTTGTCATCGTGGGAAGGGTTTTTCATTTCGCGAAACCACCGACGACACCCTCACTCGTAATGATACGTTGGTGAGCGCGAGCCGCCCGAGTGTAGACAGACAGCGGGAATTTCGCGGTGAAATGCAGATCGCGTTCCACCTGTAGTCCACCCGGCCCTTTCAGTTCCTCTAGGTCCGAGAGCAGCACGTATCCGAGTTCCGGCGTGCCGTGTCCCATGTCGCAAAGGCCAAACATTAGGTCTTCGTCATGAGCGTCCATATCCGAGATTAGCCATGTCGCATTTGCCCATGGCGTGAACAATTTGATGACAGGGAAATGATCGTCATCACGCCGCTTGTTGTTCGCGAAAAGCAGTTCGCGTTGTTCGAGTGTGACCAGCAACATTATGCGGCCTCCGACTTCATGCCAAAGACCTCAATCGGGTACCGGCGTTCATTCAGACGACGCCATGCGCGCCAGCACTCGACACTGGGAAACAGCTTGTCGAATACCTCCGCTGCCATCGTTCCCCATACTCGAAAAGCCTGCTTCATTGCTACTTCTGTCTGCATTAGAATGCTCCATGTTTCAACCAAAGCGAGCACTTTATTCCAATGTCCTGATAAGCGAGCGAAGACTGCTCAGCCTGAGAAATCTTTCGGGTTCGGATTTTTGCTGTGAAAACAACGCATTAATAGGTTGCGGAAAATTATGTAATTCAATAACTGTTTTTGAACAGAACCCGTCATAATGGTGCTCCGCCAACAGTCGCAGCGCTCTCGTTGCCGGGCGGCATTAGACCAAAGACGTAGACGGATGGGCGACGCCGATGAGCCATGCTTCGCAGTTTACTTGGGACGACCTGCAGTTTTTTCTAGCTGTCGCCCGCACCGGCCAGCTTTCGACGGCGGCCCGGCAGTTGCGCTCAAGCCATGCGACCGTCTCACGGCGTATCGATCGGCTGGAATTCGCATTGAAGGTCAAGCTCTTCGAGCGCAATCCGCGCGGTTACGTGCTGACTGCCATGGGCACACGTTTTGTAGAAACCGCCGAGAAGATGGAACAGGAAACGGAACGGCTGCGCGCCGATCTCGCCGATGGCTCGCTCAGCCAGCGCGGCCTCGTGCGCCTCAGCGCACCGGAAGGTTTTGCGAATTTCTTCTTTGCGACCGTCCTGCCGCAATTTGCCGCCCGCCATCCGCATCTGGCACTGGAACTCGTCACCATCCAGCAGATCATGTCGCTATCCCGTAAGGAGGCGGATATCTCGGTCGTCCTCGACGAGCCCAAAGGTGGCCCCTACTTTGCGGAAAAGCTGACGGACTATCATCTGCAGGTCTACGCCTCGCGCGACTATCTCGCCCGAGCAGCACCCATCAACACGCGTGACGACCTGCTGAACCATCCCTTCATCAGCTATATCGAGGAAATGATCTTCGCACCGGGGCTCGATTATCTCGGCGACGTGCATCCGCGCATCAAGCCGCAATTCCAGAGTTCCAGCATCTTCGCGCAGTTGACGGCCACGAGAAACGGTCTAGGCCTCGGCATCCTGCCCTATTTCTTTGCCTGCCGTTATCCCGAACTGGTGCGCGTGCTGCCTGACGAGATCGATCTCAAGCGGCATTACTGGATCACCTGCCATCGGGATCTGAAGCAGGCGCCGCGCGTGCGCGCCGTCATCGACTTCCTGCGCGAAGCCGTGCGCAGCGAAGACGCCTGTTTCATACCGCCCTATATTGGCTCCGCCGCAGCTCGAAAGGGAAAGGCAGAAATGTGACTACTTCAGGAATTCGGCGCGATGCGGAGTAAAGGTGTCGATGAGGCGCCCCTTTTCCAATGCCTTGACACCATGGACCAGATTGGGTGGCACAATGAAGCTGCCGCCCTGTTTCAAGACTTCGGTGCGACCATCGATCGTTACCTCGAAGCTTCCTTCGGCGACATAGCTTGCCTGGATATGCGGGTGGAAATGAGCCGCACCCACGGCGCCGGCCTCGAAAGCGACCTCCACCATCATCATCTCGGGCAGATAGGCCATGATACGGCGAGTCACGCCCGGTTCGGGGTTTACCCATTCGGCACCTTCCGCCGATACGAAGAGATCGCTCGATGACATGTCTGCTCCTCACATCCGAATCCATTGCGCGCAAACTGGCGCACCAGCCGGCATTTGAAAAGATAGGCCCTGATCTTTGTCGGGATGGTCGCCTTGTTGACGCCGCAAACAGGCAGGTCTATGCGACCTTAAGTCAGGCATGCGTGATTACAGGTGAGGAGACTGGACATGCGGCATACGCGCGAGGTTTTCGACTGGGCTGATCCGTTTCGGCTCGTGGAACAGCTGACCGACGAGGAGCGCATGGTGCAGGACACCGCCCATGCTTACGCGCAGGAAAAGCTCGCCCCCCGTGTCCTCGAAGCCTTTCGCAACGAAAAGACCGATCCGGAAATATTCCGGGAGATGGGCCAACTCGGCCTTCTCGGCCCGACGATCGATCAGGAATATGGCGGCGCTGGCCTCGGATACGTCGCCTACGGGCTGATTGCCCGCGAAGTAGAGCGGATCGACAGCGGCTACCGTTCGATGATGAGCGTACAGTCCTCGCTTGTCATGGTGCCGATCGACGCCTTTGGTTCCGAAGAGCAGAAGAAGAAATATCTGCCAAAGCTTGCGACCGGCGAATGGATCGGGTGTTTCGGCCTGACCGAGCCCAATCACGGCTCTGATCCGGGCTCCATGGCGACACGGGCAAAGAAGGTCGATGGCGGTTATAGCCTGACGGGCTCCAAGACCTGGATCTCGAACGCGCCGATTGCCGATGTCTTTGTCATCTGGGCAAAGACCGAGGATGGACTTATCCGCGGCTTCATCCTGGAAAAAGGCTCGAAGGGCCTGTCGGCTCCAAAGATCCAGGGCAAGGTCGGACTTCGCGCCTCGATCACAGGCGAAGTCGTCATGGACAATGTCCTCGTACCGGAAGAGAACCTGCTGCCCCATGTCAGCGGTCTCAAGGGACCGTTCACCTGCCTCAACTCCGCTCGCTTCGGCATTGCCTGGGGTGCGCTGGGCGCGGCCGAAGCCTGCTATGCAACGGCTCGGCAATATACGCTGGACCGCCAGCAATTCGGCAGGCCGCTCGCCGCCAACCAGCTCATTCAGAAGAAGCTTGCCGATATGGCAACCGAAATCTCGCTCGGGCTTCAGGGATGTCTACGTCTCGGCCGCATGAAGGAAGAGGGCCATCCACCCGTCGAACTGACATCGATCCTCAAGCGCAATTCCTGTGGCAAGGCGCTGGAGATTGCGCGAGCAGCCCGCGACATGCTGGGCGGCAACGGCATTTCCGACGAATTCGGCGTCGCCCGCCACCTCGTCAATCTCGAGGTGGTCAATACCTATGAAGGAACGCATGACATTCATGCGCTTATTCTCGGTCGCGCGATCACAGGCATTGCAGCCTTCTCCAACTGATTCAGTCGCGCACGAGGCGAATTGCAAGCTGGATAACAATGTGCAAACCTCCCCTCACCGCGGCAGACAGGCCGACGGTGCAAGGGGGATTTGCATATGTTTCTGCTGCTCGCACTTCTGATCGGCGTCATTGCCGGTCTTCGCGCCATGACCGCACCTGCCGCCGTCGCCTGGGGCGCGGCGCTCGGCTGGTTCGATGTCTCCCAGACACCGCTCGCCTTCATGGGCTACCAGTGGACACCGTGGATTTTCACGGTGCTGGCTGTCGTCGAGCTCATCACTGACCAGCTGCCGACCACCCCCTCGCGCAAGGTGCCCGTCCAGTTCGGCGCACGCATTGTTATGGGCGCACTTTCCGGCGCAGTCATCGGCGCGGCCAGCAGCCTGCTCTTCGGAGGCCTTCTCGCCGGCGTCATCGGCGCTGTCATCGGCACGCTTGGCGGGGCTGCGGTGCGCAGCAAGCTCGCGGCCTCTTTCGGCCAGGATCGCCCGGCAGCCCTGATAGAGGATACCGTGGCCGTCATCGGCGCCATTATTATCGCGTGGGCAGTCTGATGAAGAGCTTCGACGCAATCTTCATCGGCGCCGGCCAGGCCGGCCCATTCCTCGCTGCCCGCATGGCGGAAAAGGGTATGAAGGTGGCGCTGATCGAACGCAAGTTCCTCGGCGGCACCTGCGTCAACGCAGGCTGCATGCCGACAAAGACGCTGGTCGCAAGCGCGCGCGCCGCCTACGTGGCGCGGCACGGCGCCGAATACGGTGTGCGGATACCGGGCGAAATCGCTATCGACATGAAGACCGTGCGGGGTCGAGCAGAGACAATCATCATGAATGCCCGCAACGGCTTGAGCAGCTGGTTCGGCGGCATGAAAACCATGACCGTCATTTACGGCCACGCCCGCTTCACGAGCCCGAAGGAAGTCGTCGTCAACGGCGAGACGCTGACGGCGCCGAAGATCTTCCTCAATGTCGGCGCTCGCCCTGTCGTCCCCGACATGCCGGGCATTGCTGATATCGAGTATCTCACAAGCACCGGCATCATCCATCTCGACAGCCTGCCGAAGCATCTTGCCATTATCGGCGGAAGCTATATCGGCCTGGAATTTGCACAGATGTACCGGCGTTTCGGCGCCGAGGTAACGGTGATCGAGCGCGGCCCGAAACTCGCCTCCCGCGAGGACGAGGATATTTCCGATGCGATCACCGATATCCTCAGATCCGAAGGCATCAAGATCCATACAGACGTCAAGGATATTAGATTCGCCAGGACCACCAATGGCGCGACGGTCACGGTCGATACCGAAACAATCGAGGCGAGCCATGTGCTCGTTGCGACCGGCCGGACGCCGAATACCGACGACCTCGGTCTCGATGCGGCTGGCGTGGCCACTGACAAGCACGGCTTCATTACCGTCGATGACCGGCTGGCAACCAATGTCGAAGGTATATGGGCACTCGGAGATTGCAACGGCCACGGTGCCTTCACCCATACGTCCTACAATGACTTCGAGATCGCCGCAGCCAATCTGCTGGACGGTGGCGACAGGAAACTGTCGAGCCGCATTCTCGCCTACGCCCTCTATATCGATCCGCCGCTTGGCCGCGTCGGCATGACGGAAAAGCAGGCACGCGCCTCGGGCCGCAAGATCATGGTGTCGACCCGCCCGATGAGCAAGGTCGGCCGCGCCAATGAGCGCGGCGAAACCAAGGGCTTCATGAAGGTGGTCGCGGATGCGGAGAGCAAGGAAATCCTGGGTGCGGCGATCCTCGGGATCGAGGGCGACGAGGTGATTCACGGCATCATCGATGCGATGAATGCCGGGACGACCTATCCGGTGCTGCAATGGTCCGTACCGATCCATCCCACCGTTTCGGAATTGATCCCGACGCTTCTGGGTGATTTGAAGGCGATCTGATGGATCGCAATCAGCCGGAGACCGGCCATTGAATATCGAACTGCTGATCGAAAATTATGGCCTGCCGGCAATCTTTCTCGGCACCGCCTTCGAGGGCGAAACCGCTGCCTTTCTCGGCGGCGTCATCGCGCATCGCGAGCTCCTAACCTATTGGGCTGCCTCGATGGCAGCTTCGGCGGGATCATTCGCCGGAGATCAGATATGGTTCTTTGCCGGCCGCTATGCCGCCCAATGGAACTTCGTTCGCCGCGTGATGGAGACACCGGCGCTTGCACGCGTCACGCGGCTTCTCGAAAAATATCCGACCGGGTTCATCTTCGCGTTCCGCTTTCTGGTGGGATTGCGGACGATCAGCCCGATCGTCATTGGCACGACACACATCTCGACGCAGAGGTTTCTCGTGCTCAACCTCCTGGCGGCGCTCGTCTGGGGACAGCTCTTCACCGCGCTTGGTTATGCCTTCGGCCACGGAATTCACCAGATATTCGGCCGCCTGCCACTGCATCATCATCTGCTGATAGCACTTGGCGCCGCGGCCCTGATCGCGGGCGCGGCGCTGGTGCTTCGCAAAAGGAAATTTGGGATCAAGTACCCGTAAAGGGTCCTAGTCCATGACGATCTGCAGTTTGACATCATCAGGACGTGCCTCGACCGCACGATCGAAGGCCTTGATCGAATCTTCGAAGGTGAACGTCTCTGATATCAGCGGCTTCAGGTCGACACGCCCCGATCCGAGAAGCGCGATCGAGCGCTCATACTGATGCGCGTAGCGGAACACCGTCTCGATGCGAATTTCCTTCGTCGAAGCCGTCGAGACGTCGAAACCGACAGGATTGACCGGCAGGCCGACGACGACGATAGCGCCGCCCGGACGTGGCAGAGACATGATCGTCTCCCAGGCCTTCGGTGAACCTGAGCATTCGAAGACGACATCCGCACCCCAGCCATCAGTCAGCCGGCCGACTTCCTCAGCAAGGTTCTTTTCGCGAATGTTGACCGGAATGACACCTTGATACTGCGCAGCTATATCGAGCTTCGGCTGGGCAAGATCAGCAACGATCGCACGGGCGCAACCGCCAGCGAGAGCGGCGATCGCAACCATGGTGCCGATCGGGCCGGCGCCAAGGACAACGGCCGTGTCGCCGGGTGCGATCTTCGCCTTGGTGGCTGCCTGCATGCCGACCGCGAAAGGCTCGACCATTGCGCCTTCGGCGAAGCTGACATTGTCCGGCAGCTTGAAGGTATAATTGGCCGGGTGCACGACCTCGGGGGTCAACACGCCGTGGATCGGCGGCGTCGCCCAGAAGGTGACGGCCGGATCGACATTGTACATGCCGAGCCGGCTTGCCTTGGAATTGGGATCAGGAATGCCAGGCTCCATGCAAACGCGATCGCCAACCTTCAGATGAGTGACGCCGGAGCCGACCTCGACCACAGTGCCCGCCGCTTCGTGGCCGAGCACCATCGGCTCGTTGACAATAAATGGACCGATCTTGCCGTGCGTATAATAATGCACGTCGGAGCCGCAGACACCAACGGTATGGATCTTGATCTTCACCTGCCCCGGACCTGTCTCCAGAGGCAGATCGATATCGCGAAGCGCAAGCTCATGCTGGCGCTCCAGAACCAGCGCACGGACTTTTGTCATGATCGGTTTCCTTCCCTATGGCTCCCGCGGTCGTGGGGCGCCGTTCTGGCGACTATAAGACTGCAAGGCCCAGCAATTCAATCATCCCTGTCAGGCTTTTGCTCGCCATGTGACGAAATGCTCACGTAATTATCACCCGAAAGATAAGCTCTTCCTAGACGTCCGTATGATTCCGGAAAAGGCCGGCGAGGACTACATTTATGTTCAACGACCACAACATAGTGGGAAGGAGAAAAGCGATGAAGCACGACAACGACAATGTCGGCCGAAACTTGGTTTCCAACTCTCAGATCACGCGGCAGCTCCGCGAATTCTGGCGCAACCTGGTGGATGAGGCTGTTGCTGCAATCAATCAGGATCGCGAGCCGCAGGCATTGCTTCAGCCGGTAAGGGTTGTTGCACGGGCGCGGGATCGAAATCGCCCTCCGCAGCGTTATTAGGCATGCGCCGGCATGGCGTGGCGGGGGCATGATGCTTCCGACACCATGCGGATCGGCAATACAAGGAAGACCGTCATGAAATCGATTGTGTCATTCTGCCTGTTCGCATCTCTACTCTTTGCCGCAACCGAGGCGTCTGCGGCGATCGAGGAAGCATCCCTTCCGCCACCGCAGCAGGAAGAAAGGCTGGTGCCGGCCAATCTGGAGCTCACCTTCACTGGCCCTGTCGATCTCGCTCGTTCGACCGCCACCCTTCTCGATGCCCAGGGCCTGACATTGCCGACCGGCAAGCCGTTTCTGTCAGGACCGGAAGGTTCGGTCTTCAAGGTTCCGCTCGATCCGTCCATGGCGCCCGGTGTTTATACACTCAACTGGCGCGTACTCTCGATGGATGGCCACAGCGCCGAAGGCCACTACCAGTTTAGGGTTGAGCCCTGAACGCTGCGATATTTCGCCATCCGATATTACGCCGTGTCATTGGACACGGCGTTTTTGTCTGTTGAAGCGGTCTCACTGGCCCCTCCGCCGGCATAAAGGCATTTATAAGATTTTTATATAGATACCCTTCGCCCAATCTCGAACCTTTATGCCCTTCGGTCGCATATTAATGTCCGAGAGATCGCAAAGATCACTCCACGCCAGAAAGCATAAAAGGTGCCGCCTCTGCGAGCCGGCGCCCTTTGTCTTGTCTGACTCCAAGAATAACAACCGGAGTCAAGATCGATGATGGATATAATTCTACTCGGCACTGCAATCGTATTTTTCGGACTTTGCTTTGCCTATACACGCGCCTGCGACAGGCTTTGACAGGAGAGAACAGATGACCCTCGATTACATCTTGAGCGGTGCCGTGACCGTGTTTCTCACCGTCTACCTCACCTACGCTCTCATCCGCCCAGAACGTTTCTGAAAGCGCCGGCGCTTCTCATCCAGAAGCAGCCGGGTACTGAAAGTTTCCTCCCATGACCCTCAACGGATGGCTTCAGATCCTGCTTTACTGCGGGATCGTCCTTGTGCTCGTCAAACCGCTCGGCGGTTACATGACGCGTGTCTTCAGCGGCGAGCGCACATTCCTTTCACCGGTCCTCGTTCCGATCGAACGAGGGCTTTACGCCGTCGCCGGCACCAGCGAGCGCGAAGACCAGCACTGGACCTCCTATGCCTTCGCCATGCTGATGTTCAACCTGATGGGCGTCATCGTTCTCTACCTTCTGATGCGGTTCCAGAACGTACTGCCCTATAACCCGGCCGGCATGGCCGCGGTCGGGCCGGAACTCGCCTTCAACACCGCCACCAGTTTCGTCTCCAATACCAACTGGCAGAATTATGGCGGCGAAAGCACCATGTCGTACCTGACGCAGATGATGGGCCTGACGGTTCAGAACTTCGTGTCGGCTGCGACCGGCATGGCCATCGCCATCGGCCTGATCCGCGCCTTCTCGCGTGCCTCGGGCAAGGCGATCGGCAATTTCTGGGTCGATATGACCCGCGCCACACTCTATATCCTGCTGCCGATCTGCATCGTGCTGACGCTCGCCTATGTCTGGCTCGGCGTACCGCAGACGCTTGGTCCTTATGTCGATGCGACCACGCTCGAAGGCGCCAAGCAGACGATCGCCCTCGGCCCCGTTGCCTCGCAGCTCGCCATCAAGATGCTCGGGACGAATGGCGGCGGCTTCTTCAACGCCAACTCGGCCCATCCCTTCGAAAACCCGGACGCAATCTCAAACCTCATTCAGATGGTCTCGATCTTTGCGATTGGCGCAGCCTTCACCAACGTTTTCGGCCGCATGGTCGGTAACCAGCGCCAGGGCTGGGCGATCCTGACGGCGATGGGCGTCCTCTTCATCGTCGGCGTCGGCATCACCTATTGGGCTGAAGCTGCCGGCAATCCGCTAATGCACGCATTCGGCTTGGCTGGCGGCAACATGGAAGGCAAGGAAGTCCGCTTCGGCGTCGCCATGTCCTCGCTGTTTGCGGTCGTTACCACGGCTGCCTCCTGCGGTGCGGTCAATGCCATGCATGGTTCCTTCACCGCGCTCGGCGGCCTGATCCCGCTGATCAACATGCAGCTCGGCGAAGTCATCGTCGGCGGCGTTGGTGCGGGTTTCTACGGCATCGTTCTCTTCATCATCGTCGCTGTCTTCGTCGCAGGCCTGATGGTCGGCCGCACGCCGGAATATCTCGGCAAGAAGATCGAGGCGAAGGAAATGAAGATGGCCGTTCTTGCCATCCTTTGCCTGCCGCTCGCCATGCTGGTCTTCACCGCGATCGCCAGCGTCCTGCCTTCGGCAGTCGCTTCGGTCGGCACGGCCGGCCCGCACGGTTTCTCCGAAATCCTCTATGCCTATACGTCGGCTGCGGCCAACAACGGCTCGGCTTTCGGCGGCCTGACAGGCAATACGCCCTGGTACAACATCACGCTTGGTCTCGGCATGCTGATGGGCCGTTTCCTCGTCATCGTCCCGGCGCTCGCCATTGCCGGCTCGCTGGTGACGAAGAAGACGGTTCCTGCCTCTGCTGGTACCTTCCCGACTGACGGACCGCTCTTCGTCGGCCTGCTTATCGGCACGATCCTGATCGTCGGTGGTCTTACCTTCTTCCCGGCATTGGCCCTTGGCCCTGTTGTCGAGCACCTGGTCATGATCGCCGGCCAGACCTTCTGAGGTTTGCCGATGATTATCCGTCACAGGCTCCGAAAAGCCTTCCATCCACGTCCCGGTCTGCCGGGGCGTGGAGCCCAGCGGATGCCGCGCGCCTCCGACATCATCCTGGTGATGATGGCAGGCCTGCTCGTCGTCGTCTGCGTTCTCAGAATTTTACAGGGCTGACCGGCAATCCGGTTCGCCATCCTCGTTTCAAAGCTGGAGTCTCTTATGAGCCAGGCAAAATCCGCGAGCATCCTCGATTCTCGCATCCTCATTCCGGCCGTGGGCGCTGCTTTCACCAAGCTCAACCCGCGCACCCTTTCCAAGAACCCGGTCATGTTCGTCGTGGCCACGGTCTCGGCGCTGACCACAGTCCTGTTCCTGCGCGATCTCGTTTCAGGCAACGGCAATCTCGCCTTTTCCTTCCAGATCAACCTCTGGCTCTGGTTCACGGTGCTCTTTGCCAACTTCGCCGAAGCCGTCGCCGAAGGCCGGGGCAAGGCGCAGGCAGACTCGCTGCGCAAGGCGCGCACCGAGACCCAGGCGAAGCTCCTGACCGCCAACAACGGCACCGGCTACCGCATGGTGCCTGGCACCAGCCTGAAGGTCGGCGATCTCGTTCTCGTCGAAGCCGGTGATATCATTCCCTCTGACGGCGAAGTCGTCGAGGGTGTTGCCTCCGTCAATGAAGCGGCCATCACCGGCGAATCCGCCCCTGTCATCCGTGAATCCGGCGGCGACCGCTCGGCCGTAACCGGCGGCACGCAGGTTCTCTCCGACTGGATCCGCGTGCGCATCACGGCGGCGGCAGGTTCGACCTTCCTCGATCGCATGATCTCGCTTGTCGAGGGCGCCGAACGTCAGAAGACGCCGAACGAAATCGCGCTCAACATCCTGCTTGCCGGCATGACGCTGATCTTCGTTCTCGCCACGGCGACGATCCCGAGCTTTGCGGCCTATGCTGGCGGCTCGATCCCGATCATCGTGCTCGTTGCCCTCTTCGTCACGCTGATCCCGACCACGATCGGCGCCCTGCTTTCGGCGATCGGTATTGCCGGCATGGACCGTCTCGTCCGCTTCAACGTGCTCGCCATGTCCGGCCGCGCCGTAGAAGCTGCCGGTGACGTCGACACGCTGCTGCTTGACAAGACCGGCACGATCACGCTGGGCAACCGCCAGGCCACCAGCTTCCGGCCGGTACGCGGTGTCGCCGAACAGGATCTCGCCGATGCGGCGCAGCTTGCCTCGCTCGCCGATGAGACGCCCGAGGGCCGCTCCATCGTCGTGCTCGCCAAGGAAAAATACGCGATCCGCGGCCGCGACATGGCAAGCCTGAAGGCCACATTCGTACCCTTCACAGCCCAGACCCGCATGAGCGGTGTCGATCTCGAAGGCTCGGCGATCCGCAAGGGTGCCGTCGATGCTGTTCTCAACTACGTCAACGGCGATGCTTCCTCGAAGAACGGAGCCGAAATCGTGCGTGAACTGCAGTCGATATCGGACGAGATCGCCAAGGCCGGCGGCACGCCGCTCGCCGTTGCCCGCGACGGCAAGCTGCTCGGCGTCATTCAGCTCAAGGATATCGTCAAGGGCGGCATCCGCGAGCGCTTCAACGAGCTGCGCCGCATGGGCATCCGCACCGTCATGATTACGGGTGACAACCCGATGACAGCCGCCGCCATCGCTGCCGAAGCCGGTGTCGACGACTTCCTCGCCCAGGCAACGCCTGAAAACAAGCTGCAACTGATCCGCGAGGAACAGGCCAAGGGCAAGCTTGTCGCCATGTGCGGCGACGGCACCAACGACGCTCCCGCTCTGGCTCAGGCCGACGTTGGTGTGGCGATGAACACCGGCACGGTCGCAGCCCGCGAAGCCGGCAACATGGTCGACCTCGACAGCGACCCGACAAAACTCATCGAGATCGTCGAAATCGGCAAGCAGCTCCTGATGACCCGCGGCGCGCTGACGACTTTCTCGATCGCCAACGACATCGCCAAGTACTTCGCCATCATCCCGGCGATGTTCCTGACTTTCTACCCGCAGCTCGGCGTACTCAATATCATGGGTCTCGCCACGCCGCAGAGCGCCATCCTGTCGGCGATCATCTTCAATGCGCTCATCATCATCGCCCTGATCCCGCTGTCCCTGAAGGGTGTGCGCTACCGCCCGATCGGCGCCGGTGCGCTGCTTTCCCGCAACCTGCTGATCTACGGTCTCGGCGGCATCATCGTCCCCTTCATCGGCATCAAGGCGATCGACATGGTCGTCGCATCCCTCGGCCTCGCCTAAGGAGTTACAACAATGCTTAGAGAACTTCGTCCGGCAATCGTCATGATCGTTGCCACCACGGCCATCACCGGCCTCCTCTACCCGCTAGCCATGACAGGTGCCGCACAGGCCATCTTCCCCTACCAGGCTAATGGGAGCCTCGTTGAAAAGAACGGGCAGGTTATTGGCTCCACGCTGATCGGCCAGGCCTTTACCAGCGACAAGTATTTCCATGGCCGTCCGTCCGCTGCTGGCGATGGCTACAATGCAGCGGCGTCCTCGGGCTCCAACCTCGGCCCGACCAGCCAGAAGCTGATCGACCGCGTGAAGGGTGACTATGAGGCTGCCAAGGCGAGCAACCCGAATGCCGAGGTTCCCGTCGACCTCGTCACCGCTTCGGGTAGCGGCCTCGACCCGCATATTTCGCCCGATGCCGCATACTTCCAGGTACCGCGCGTCGCCAAGGCCCGCGGTATCGATGAAGCCAAGGTCAAGGCGCTGGTCGATGCAGCCGTTACGGGCCGCGAACTCGGCCTGCTCGGCGAACCGACCGTCAATGTTCTGGCGTTGAACCAGAGCCTTGATGCTTCTATGACTCAGTGAAGGTTGAGAGCCCCGGAACGCTGCAATGCGCGCCGGGGCTTGCTCGTGAAGAAAGACCGAACGCATGCCAGACGACAACCGCGACCAGGCCGGCAGGCCCTCGCCCGATGCGCTTCTCGAAAAGGCCCGGGCGGAGTCGCGCGGACGCCTGAAAATCTTCCTGGGCGCGGCACCCGGCGTCGGCAAGACCTATGAAATGCTGGTCTCCGGCCACGCCAAGATCGCCGATGGCCTCGACGTCGTGATCGGCGTCGTCGAAACCCATGGCCGCAAAGAAACCGAGGCGCTGCTTGCCGGTTTCGAAATCATTCCGCGTGTGGAGATCGCCTATCGCGGCCAGTCGCTCGAAGAAATGGATCTCGATGCCATTCTCGCCCGCAAGCCCGATCTTGTTCTCGTCGACGAACTTGCGCATACCAATGCCGAGGGCAGTCGCCATCCGAAGCGCTATCTCGACGTCAAGGAATTGCTCGACCGTGGCATCGATGTCTATTCGACGCTGAACATCCAGCATGTGGAGAGCCTGAACGACGTCGTTTCGCAGATCACCCGCATTCGGGTGCGTGAGACAGTGCCGGACTCCGTGATCGACGTGGCTGACGACATCGAGATCATCGACCTCACACCCGACGACCTCATCAAGCGCCTTCACGATGGCAAGGTCTATGTGGCAAAGACCGCCGAACGCGCGCTGACCAATTATTTCACGCCCGGCAACCTGACGGCGCTCCGCGAACTCGCACTGCGCAAGACCGCCCAGCGCGTCGATGACCAGCTGCTGAGCCATATGCAGGCGCATGCTATTTCCGGCCCCTGGGCTGCCGGCGACCGTGTGCTGGTGTCGATCGACGATCACCCACGCTCTGCTTCTCTGGTCCGCTACGCCTCACGCATGGCTGCGCGTCTGCGTGCCCCCTGGGCGGCCGTCTATATCGAGACCAACCGCTCCATCAATCTCTCGGAAACGCAGCGTGATACGATTGCCGCCACGCTCCGGCTTGCCGAGCAGCTTGGCGGCGAAGCGATCACCATTCCCGGCCGCGAGGTGACTGAGGAGCTGGTGCGTCACGCCACCGCGAACAACGTCACCCACATCGTCATCGGTGCGCCGAAAAAGCCAACATGGCGCGAATGGTGGTGGAACCCCTCCATCACCGACGAGCTGATACGGTGCGCGGGCGATATCAGCGTCCATGTGATTTCCGGCAACGAGAAAGATCCGGCCGCGCAGCGTGGCGTAAAGGCGGCGCCGAGCACGGCTGCGTTGGACTTCCGGGCTTACGCACTTTCAACGCTCTACGTCGCCATTGCGCTTGTTGCCGGCGTGGTGCTCGATCAGGTGCTCGACGTTCGCAATCTGGCGCTCGTCTTCCTGATGGCGGTGCTGACATCGGCCGTCATCCATGGCCTCAGACCGGCGCTCTATACCTGTATCGTCAGTGCCCTCTCCTTCAACTTCTTCTTCCTGCCGCCGCGCTATACGTTGACGATCAGCGATCCGGAAAGCGTGCTCGCGCTCTTCTTCTTCCTTGGTGTCGCCGTCATCGCCTCCAACCTGACGGCAACCGTCCAGCGGCAGGCGGCCGCGGCCCGGCAAAGAGCGCGCACGACGGAAGACCTCTATCTCTTTTCCAAGAAGCTTGCCGGCACCGGCACGCTCGATGACGTCCTCTGGGCGACTGCCTTCCAGATCGCCTCAATGCTCAAGGTGCGCGTCGTTCTCCTCCTGCCGGAAGATAATTCCATTGCCGTCAAGGCCGGTTATCCACCTGACGATACGCTCGACGATGCCGATATTGCCGCCGCCCGCTGGGCCTGGGAACATAATCACGCCGCCGGTCGCGGCGCTGATACCCTGCCCGGGGCCAAGCGCCTCTATGTACCATTGCGTACCGGTCGAACGGCCGTTGGCGTCATCGGCCTCGACAGTGACCGTCGGGACGGACCGCTGCTGACGCCGGAACAGCAGCGGCTTCTCGATGCGCTTGCCGATCAGGCGGCACTCGCCATCGAACGCGTGCAACTCGTTGCTGACGTCGATCGGGCCAAGCTTGCGGCCGAAGCAGACCGCCTGCGCTCTGCTCTGCTGACATCGATCTCCCACGATCTCAAGACGCCACTTGCGGCGATCCTCGGCGCGTCCGGCACACTGCGCGATTACTTTGATTCGATGTCGGCGGAGGATCGGACAGATCTTCTGTCGACGGTCGTCGATGAATCCGAACGTCTCAACCGCTTCATCGCCAATCTGCTTGACATGACGAAGATCGAGTCCGGCGCCATGGAGCCGAACTATGCGCTGCACTATGCAGGAGATATCGCAGGCAGCGCGTTGCGCCGGGCTGCAAAAATTCTCGATCATCACAGGACGGAAATGACAATCCCTGCCGACCTGCCCATGGTCCGCGTCGATCCCGTTCTCTTCGAGCAGGTCCTCTTCAACCTTCTCGACAATGCCGCCAAATACGCGCCCGAAGGCTCTGTCATCCGCATCGAAGGTTGGGCGGATGCCGATAATGTCGTCGTACAGGTCTCCGACCAAGGCCCGGGCATTCCTCCTGCAGACCTCAACCGTGTCTTCGACACGTTCTACCGCGTGCGCAAGGGCGATCAGGTGCGCGCCGGCACCGGCCTCGGCCTCTCCATATGCCGCGGCTTCATCGAGGCGATGGGTGGGACGATCACAGCCGGCAACCGGACAGACAGGTCCGGCGCCGTCTTCACCATCCGCCTTCCAAAACCGAACGACATTCCAAAATTGGATGAACTCAAATGACCGGTTCAGCCGTCAAGATTCTCGTCGTCGATGACGAGCCGCCAATCCGCAAGCTTCTGCGCGTCGGCCTCACCGCACAAGGCTACGAAGTCCAGGAGGCCCCGAATGCCGGTGCCGCCCGCCAGTCCGTCAAGGATGATCAGCCCGATCTCATAGTGCTCGATCTTGGCCTTCCCGACATATCTGGCCACGACCTTTTGCAGGAATGGCGCGAAGACGGGCTCACCATGCCTGTCGTCATTCTCTCGAGCCGTACCGACGAGGCCGGCATCGTGAAGGCGCTGGAAAGTGGTGCCGACGACTATGTGACGAAGCCCTTCGGCGTCAACGAACTCGGTGCCCGTATCCGCGTGGCGCTTCGCCACCGGCTGCAGCAGCAGGGTGAGAAGGCGATCTTTCAGACCGGCGGGCTGTCGATCGATCTCGTCAAGCGCATCGTCAAGGTCGACGGCAGGGAAATCAAGCTGTCGCCGAAGGAATACGACATCCTGCGCGTGCTCGCCCAGCACGCCGGCAAGGTGCTGACACATCAATTTCTTCTGAAGCAGGTATGGGGGCCGGCCGCGGACGTGCAGTATTTGCGCGTCTATGTGCGCCAGCTGCGGCAAAAGGTCGAGCAGATTCCCGACCAGCCACACTATATCACCACAGAGACCGGCGTCGGCTACCGGCTCCGTGAGCCTGACTGATACCTGCCGAAAACAGCATCGAGAATGTAATGAACCTCTCCAATATCATCCGGCCGGAGCACACCTTCATTGGCCTGTCGGTGACGACCAAGTGGCGCGCGCTGCAGACGATTTCCGAAAAAGCCGGCAAGGCCTTCGGCATTGACGGCCAGAGCGTGCTGAAAGCGCTCGAATCCCGGGAGAAGCTCGGCTCCACCGGCATCGGCAACGGCATCGCTGTTCCTCATGCAGCCATCGACGGCATGACGAGCCCGCGCGGTCTCTTGATCCGCTTCGCCCAGCCGCTGGACTTCGATGCGATCGACGATATCCCGACGGACATCGCCTTCGTGCTGCTCTTCGGGGAAAACAATCGTGGGGAATATCTGAACGTGCTCGCCGCCATCGCCCGCAGGCTTCAGTCGGATGGCGTCCTGGCGGCCATGCGCAAGGCGAAAAGCACAGATGAATTCTATTCGGATTTCATCGCGGATTCACGCGTCTGAAGAGAAATTCGCTTCGCGCTTCCGACCTTCTCCCCGCCATGGCGGGGGGAAGGCAAATCGAGGACAAGGGGCCGCTCCGGCCCCTTTTTATTAGAAGTCGCGCTGGAAACGGAGGAAACCGAAGGTTTCGTCGTCGCCGTCTTCTTCGTCGTGATACTGGACGCTGAGCTTGCTGCGCAGATTGTCAGCAATCCGGTAGTCGATGGTGACGCCGGTCGTATAAGCGCTGCCGCCGCTGAAGTCGCCGTCAGCATCGATATCGATCTTGTCGAAGTACTGGAAGGCCGGGGTGACGGCCCACTTGTCGGTCAGCTTGATCTTGTACTCGGCTGCGACCGTCCATTCGGACGCTTCGTAGTAGTAGTTAGCGCCACTGGCCCAGATGCCAGCGAGGCCGAGAGTGCCTGGACCGATATCGGCATAAACGATAGCGCGGATGGCGCCTTCTTCGTTATCCGTATCGTAACCACCAAGCAGGTAGCCGCTGAATGCGCCACTCTTGAACGAGACCTGGGCTGCAACGCCGAAGTTGTTCGGGCCTTCACCCGGCTTCTCGACATAGTCTTCTTCAAGTTCGTCGACCGAGACACCGGCTGCGAAGCTGTCGGTCTCGTACTGATAACGGATCGAGTTGTGGGTCGTCTCGTTGCTCGAGAGCGTGTCCGTCTCGCCGCTCAGATCGTCGTCCCACCAGCTGTACAGCTTACCAGCGCGGAAGCCGGCGATGTCGATATAGCCTTCATCGAGCAGGGTTTCCTGATCGGTGGCGTTGTCAGCGTTGGTACGCAGCGTGATAACGCCCGTGAGCGTGCCGTACTCGGTGTCGTTCTTGGTCTGGAAGGTAACCTGACCGCGAGTCCAGAAGTTCACATCGGAATCACCCGAGACGTTCTGGCCAAAACGAACTTCAGTACGGATGTAACCGCTGATCTGAAGGCAGGTTTCGGTGCCCGGGATGTAGAAGTAGCCAGTCCCGTAGGCGTCGCAAACGCGAACATATTCTACGGGCTCCGGCTCGGCGGCGACGATAGCGTCGGCTGCATGTGCTCCGGAAACCGCTGCAAGGGCGGCAACAGAGCCAAGAAGGATAGTTTTAATAGACATCAGAAAGACCTTTTACGGTTTGAAAGAGGCAAGCAGTGTTTCAAGGACACCCCCACCATCGGTCGCCGAATCCCAACGACCGGAAGGCCATGTAGGCACTCGAAAGCGTCACCGCTGCAAAACAAGACTAAAAATCGACACACGAATGTCACTTTCCGGCTCGAACTGTGGCAGAAAAATCACGACTGTGGCACGGTGCCTTAATTGGCCGCGGCCAACTTGGCAGCACGTCCCATTCGCAATCTCGCACTGAAAATGGGATGGCTTTCTAAGGTTGGTCCCCGGAACCGGAACAATCTTCGTTTCATTATACGACCTAGTTGATAGAGTTTAGCGTATAACCACGGAGGGTTCCCATGCAGACTTTAAGGTTCACCCGGCTCGTCGCGGCCGCGGTCATGGCAGGTAGCGTTGCCATCGGCAGTGTCGCACCGGCATTCGCCGACCAGACGCTTCTGAACGTGTCCTATGACCCGACACGCGAATTGTATAAGGATTTCAACGCCGCCTTTGCTGCGAAGTGGAAGGCTGACACCGGTGAAGCCGTGACGATCCAAGCCTCTCATGGTGGTTCCGGCGCACAGGCGCGGTCGGTCATCGACGGCCTTGATGCCGACGTGGTAACCCTCGCCCTCGAAGGCGACATCAACGCGATCGCAAAGGCCACGGGCAAGATCCCGGCCGACTGGAAGACCAAATTCCCGAACAATTCGACCCCCTATACATCGACGATCGTCTTCCTCGTCCGCAAGGGCAACCCGAAGGGCATCAAGGATTGGAGCGATCTGATCAAGGACGATGTGCAGGTCATCACGCCGAACCCGAAGACTTCCGGCGGCGCCCGCTGGAATTTCCTTGCCGCCTGGGCATGGGCAAAGCAGGCGAACGGCGGTGACGAAGCCAAGGCGCAGGATTATGTGACCAAGCTCCTCCAGCACGTTCCGGTTCTCGACAGCGGCGCACGTGGCGCGACGACCACATTCGTCCAGCGCGGCCTCGGCGATGTTCTGCTTGCCTGGGAAAACGAAGCCTATCTCTCGCTTGAGGAACTCGGTCCCGACCAGTTCGAGATCGTGACCCCAACCTTCTCGATCCGCGCCGACCCGCCGGTCGCAATCGTTGACGGCAACGTCGATAAGAAGGGCACCCGCAAGGTCGCGGAAGCTTACCTGAACTACCTTTATTCGGACGAAGGCCAGAAGATCGCTGCAAAGCACTATTACCGGCCGATCAAGCCGGAAGCAGCCGATGCGGCTGATATTGCCCGCTTCCCGAAGCTGACGCTCGCCACGATTGACGACTTCGGCGGCTGGAAGGATGCACAGCCGAAATTCTTCGGCGATGGCGGCGTATTTGACCAGATCTACAAGCCGGCCCAATAATAGGTCTTATGAGCGCACATAACCCCACACGGTGGCGGTTCAAGCGGCCGAGCGTCATTCCGGGTTTCGGACTGGCGCTCGGCCTTACCTTGATCTGGCTTACCCTCATCGTCCTTATCCCGCTGTCTGGCCTCGCCTGGCGGTCGAGCGTACTCGGCTGGGAGAAGTTCTTCGGCATTGCATTCGACCAGCGAACGCTGAGCGCCCTGCGGATCAGCTTCGGCAGCGCCTTCATTGCCGCCTGCCTCAATGTCGTCTTCGGCGTCATCCTTGCCTGGGTGCTGGTACGCTACCGGTTTCCCGGAAAGCGCATTATCGACGCCATGGTAGACCTGCCCTTTGCCCTGCCGACGGCCGTCGCCGGCATCGCGCTGACCACCCTCTATGCTCCGAACGGCTGGGTCGGGCAGTTCCTGACGCCACTCGGCATCAAGATCGCCTTCACGCCGGCCGGTATTGTCGTCGCCCTCATCTTCGTCGGCCTGCCCTTCATCGTGCGGACGGTCCAGCCGGTCATGGAAGAGATCGACAAGGAAGTGGAGGAGGCTGCCGCCACGCTCGGCGCCAATCGCTTCCAGACAATCGCACGCGTGCTGCTGCCTGGCCTTGCGCCCGCGGTCCTGACGGGTTTCGCCCTCGCCTTCGCCCGCGCGGTCGGCGAATACGGCTCGGTCATCTTCATTGCCGGCAACCTGCCTTTCAAATCGGAAATCGCCCCACTGCTGATCGTCATCAAGCTTGAAGAATATAACTATGCAGCAGCGACCGGCATCGCGGCGATCATGCTGATCATCTCCTTCACGATGCTGCTTGTCATCAATCTCATCCAGAGCTGGAGCAGGCGGAGGTACGGTTATGGCGTCTAATGCTACCTCAACCGTTTCAACCGCAGAGCCGCACAAGGTTCATTCGGCTGTCACAGAGAGCAAGGTCGCCCGTATCACGCTGGTCGTCATTGCGCTCGTCTTTCTGCTCTTGATCCTGTTCCTGCCGCTTGCAGCCGTCTTCGTCGAAGCCTTTCGCAAGGGTGCCGGCGCTTTCTTCACAGCACTCCAGGATGCCGAAACGTTCTCGGCGATCCGCCTGACGCTGATCGTTGCCGGCGTCAGCGTGCCGCTCAACCTCGTCTTCGGCATCGCCGCTGCCTGGGCGATCGCCAAATTCGAATTCAAGGGCAAGGCGTTCCTGACGACACTGATCGATCTGCCCTTTTCGGTCTCGCCTGTTATTTCGGGTCTTGTCTTCGTGCTGCTCTTCGGCGCCAACACCTGGCTCGGCCAGTGGCTGAGCGCCAATGACATCAAGATCCTGTTCGCGGCGCCGGGGCTGATCCTCGCCACCATGTTCGTCACCTTCCCCTTCGTTGCGCGCGAGCTTATCCCGCTCATGCAGGAACAGGGAACGCAGGACGAGGAGGCAGCTCTTTCGCTCGGCGCGAGCGGCTGGCAGGCCTTCTGGCACGTCACCTTGCCGAACATCAAATGGGGCCTGCTCTACGGCGTCCTTCTCTGCAATGCCCGCGCCATGGGTGAGTTCGGCGCCGTTTCGGTCGTGTCAGGCCATATTCGCGGGCAAACCAACACGATGCCGTTGCAGGTAGAAATCCTCTACAACGAATATAACTTCACCGGAGCCTTTGCGGTCGCTTCGCTTCTGGCCTTGCTTGCCCTCGTCACGCTTGTTTTGAAGACGCTGCTGGAAATGCGCTATAGCGCGGAAATCGCCGCCAGCCGGCGGCACTGAAGGAATTAGAATGGAAGTACGCGTCCAAAACCTACGCAAGGAATTCGATCGCTTTCCGGCGCTGCACGATGTCTCGCTCGATATCCGCTCAGGAGAACTGATCGCACTGCTCGGCCCGTCGGGTTCCGGCAAGACCACGCTGCTGCGCCTCATCGCCGGCCTCGAAAGCCCGACCGATGGCCTGATATTTTTCGGCGACGAAGATGCATCGAGAAAGACGGTCCAGCAACGCAATATCGGCTTCGTGTTCCAGCACTATGCGCTTTTCCGCCATATGACGGTGCTCGACAACGTCTCCTTCGGCCTGAAGGTCCGCAATTCATCGCGCCGTCCGCCGAAGGCAGAGATTCGCAAGCGGGCGCTGGAACTGCTCGATCTCGTACAGCTTTCAGGTCTTGAAAAGCGCTATCCGGCACAGCTTTCCGGCGGCCAGCGCCAGCGCGTAGCCCTTGCCCGCGCCATGGCGGTCGAGCCGAACGTCCTGCTGCTTGACGAACCCTTCGGGGCGCTCGATGCGCAGGTGCGCAAGGACCTGCGCAAATGGCTGCGCGAAATCCATGACCGCACCGGCCACACCACCGTCTTCGTCACCCACGACCAGGACGAAGCGATGGAGCTTGCAGACCGAGTCGTCGTCATGAGCCAGGGTGCGATCGAACAGGTCGGCACGCCGGACCAGGTCTATGACAGCCCCAATTCGCCCTTCGTCTTCGGCTTCGTCGGCCAGTCGAACTGCCTGCAGGTGGAAGTTGCCGGCGGCGATATCCGCTTCGAAGGGCGCTCGCTGGGTCTCAACGCCGATGGTGAAGCTGATGGCGCTGCGCAGCTCTATTTCCGCCCGCACGATGTCCGGCTCTGCGAATCGGCCGAAAACTGTATTGCCGGCCAACCGGTTGCAAGTCGGCGCGTCGCCGGTACCCGCCACATCGAACTCGACATCGGCAAGGACCGCCCGCATATCGAGATCGAGCTTCCGCCGAGCGAGGCCGACAGGCTCGACCGGTCACGCGTCGCCTTCAAGCCCACGCGCTGGAAGCTTTTCCGAAGCTGACACCGTTGCAATACCGACTCCCGCCAGAATCGTATTTTGGCGGGAACCCCTTGTTATTTTTGTTATCTGCGGTTGTTTGTATTTTTGTCACATGCCGGGTAAAACGTTTTCGCTAAGATCGAAAAGGGCTGGACTAATTCCAATAGGAGGCACC
This sequence comes from Rhizobium sp. BK379, assembly GCF_014193955.1. Lineage (NCBI taxonomy): Bacteria > Pseudomonadati > Pseudomonadota > Alphaproteobacteria > Hyphomicrobiales > Rhizobiaceae > Rhizobium > Rhizobium sp. BK379. The sequence goes on along the minus strand of NZ_JACIAD010000006.1, from coordinate 447,014 downwards.
TAGCGTTGAGGGCGGAGATTTCCTTTGGAAAATCCCTGGTTGGGATTTTATTCGTAGGACTTGCGGCTGCGAGCTGCACGACAACACCGAAACCGGCGGCGCCGGCGAAAGCCAAAACAAAACAGGCTCAATCGGCAAAAGTCACTTTCAATTACACCACCAAGGATCGCGACTGCTTGAAGCGCGCGATGTACTTCGAATCGCAGCATTCGGATGAGGCTGGTTATATGGCCGTCGGCAGTGTCGTCATGAACCGACTCACTTCCGGCGCCTATGCCGGCTCCATCTGCGGCGTCGTCGCCCAGAAGAAGCAGTTTGCGCCCGGTGTCATGACGCGCGAGGTCAAATCTCAGGCGGAGCCGGAGCTTACGACCGCGGCTGACGCGATCCTCAGCGGCGAGCGCCATCCGGCGGTGAAGGACGCGATGTTCTTCCACACGGCAGGGTTGAAATTCCCCTACAACAACATGCATTATGTGACGGTCGCAGGCGGCAATGCCTTCTACGAGAAGCGTGACGAAGACGGCACGCTTGAAACGCCGCCACCGCTGCCTTCCTATGAAGTCGCGATGAACTACGTCCCGGGCGAGAGCATGCTGCCGCCGCAGTTCGAGATACTGATCCCGTCGGACGTTCCCGTCCCGATCCCGTCTCCCGATCCCGCAGCGACGGCAAGCGTCACTCCTTTGCCGATGCCCGCAGCAGCGACTGCGATCGAGCCCCAACCCGGTACGCCCATCGCCATCCCAACACCCCGCCCCGCTTATGACAGCGTGATGCTGCGTCCAAGCATTTCGGCGAACGGCACCTGAATTCAGAAGGATGAAGAGCGCTAGGCGCGCTCTTCCCAAACCCTGGCAAGCTCCACGATCGTCCTGACAGCCTTTTCCATATCCTGGCGGCTGATCCATTCGAGCGGCGAGTGGAAGGCGTGGCCGCCAGCGAAGATGTTGGGGCACGGCAGGCCCATGAAGGAAAGACGCGAACCGTCAGTGCCGCCGCGGATGCTGCCGCGCACCGGCGTCATGTCGGCCCGGCGAACCGCTTCGACAGCATTCGCAACGATCTCGGGATGGCGGTCGAGCACCGTCTTCATGTTGCGATACTGTTCCTTCACGTCGAAACGATAGGTCGACCCCGGGTAAGCCTTCATCACATCCTTGACGATCGCTTCGAGCATGGTCTCCTTTTCGGCCAGACCCGCATCGGTGAAATCGCGAATGATGAGGCTGATTGCAGCCTTTTCCATCGAGCCCGCCACCCCTGTCGGATGGATGAAGCCCTGCTTTCCCTCGGTCGTTTCCGGGGCGATCTCTTTCGGCAGCCGGTCGATAATCGCGCCTGCGATCTTGATGGCATTTTCCATCCGGTCCTTGGCAAAACCCGGATGGATTGCCACGCCGGCGATAACAATATCGACGCTATCTGCCGAAAAGGTTTCATCCTCGATATGGCCGGCGGTCTCGCCATCCATCGTATAGGCAAATTCCGCGCCGAGCTTCTTCAGATCGACCTTGTTAACGCCGCGACCAACCTCTTCATCCGGCGTGAAGAGGATCTTGATCGTGCCATGCTTGATCCCCGGATTGTCGACGAGGACTTGAGCCGCAGCCATGATTTCCGCCAGGCCCGCCTTGTCGTCTGCGCCGAGCAAAGTCGTTCCATCGGTCGTGATGATATCGTTGCCGATCTGGTTTTTCAGCTCGGGATGTTCTAAAACTCGGATCACCCGGTTTGGATCACCGGGAAGCTGAATATCCCCACCGGCATAGGCCTTCACCATCTGCGGCTTCACATTCTTGCCGGTGAAGTCAGGCGCAGTGTCCATATGCGAGCAGAAGCAGATGACTGGCACGCTCTTGTCCGTATTGGCCGGAATAGTCGCATAGACATAGCCGTACTCATCGAGATGTGCATCCGAAAGGCCGATCTCCAGGAGTTCCTGGACAAGAACCCGGCCGAGATCCTTCTGTTTTTCGGTCGTCGGCTGCGCGGACGAGGCGGGATCAGATTGCGTGTCGATGACGACATAGCGAAGAAAACGGTCGAGAACAGTGTCTGTCATAATATCCAGTCCAGCATGATCATCACCCGGTCATATAGCCATCGAAGGGCCTGTGATGAAAGTTCTTTTCCGCTGCCGGCAAGGTCGCATCACCGCTCCTTCCATTGCCTGAAGACAGGCAATTGCCCTCTCTCGGTTCAATCGACCCGGTTGCCCTCACCGTTGAACACATGCAGATGCTTGGCCGGGAAAGTGACATTGACCTTCGGTCCCGCACTCAGCGCATCACGATCAAGCGTGAAGATCTTGAATGGCAGGCCGTGCAGCGAAAGATGCAGGATGATGCCGAAGCCGGTCGGCTCGACGAGCTCGACGTCGGCGCTAATTCCGGACCCGTCATTCGTCATGGTGACGTGTTCCGGCCGAATGCCGATCGTCACCTTTTCGCCGTTCGGCAGGCCAAGCGACGTGTTGAGCGGTACGATCGTACCGTCCCTCAGCTTCGCTCCGCCTGCCTCATAACTCGCATCGAGGAAATTCATGCCCGGCGAACCGATGAAGCCCGCGACGAAGAGATTGGCGGGGCGGTCGTAAAGCTCCAAGGGGCTGCCGACCTGCTGCACGACCCCGCCATGCATGGCGACGATCCGGTCCGCCAGCGTCATCGCCTCGATCTGGTCGTGGGTCACGTAGATCGAGGTTGCCTTGAGGTCGCCATGCAATTTCTTGATTTCGGCGCGCATCTGTTCGCGCAGGCGCGCATCGAGGTTCGATAGCGGCTCGTCGAAGAGAAATGCCTTCGGCTGGCGCACGATGGCGCGGCCCATGGCGACACGCTGGCGCTGGCCGCCGGAGAGCGCCTTCGGGCGCCGTTCGAGCAGCGGGTCGAGGCCGAGCTTGGAAGCCGCACCGGCAACGGCACTCGCGATCTTCTCCTTCGCCGTCTTCCTGAGCTTCAGGCTGTAGCTCATGTTGCCGGCAACATTCATGTGCGGATAGAGCGCGTAGGACTGGAACACCATGGCGATGTCGCGGTCTTTTGGGTGCAGCTCGTTGACACGATTGCCGGCAATGCGGATTTCACCATCAGTCACCTCTTCGAGGCCGGCGATCATGCGCAGCAGTGTTGACTTGCCGCAGCCGGACGGGCCGACGAGGACGACGAATTCCCCATCCTTGATTTCCAGATCGACGCCATGCAGCACCGGGAAATGGCCGTAGGATTTCTTGATATTCTTGATGTCGATCGATGCCATGTGACTAACCCTTGACCGCGCCGGCCGTCAGGCCCTGGACGAGATAACGCTGGATGAGCAGGAAGAAGAGGCCGGCCGGGATAAGCGCCATGACGCCTGCCGCCATCATCTGCCCGAAATCCACGGAGAATTTCGAAACGAAGGTAAGAAGGCCAACCGGGAAGGTCGCCGCGTCATTGCCGTTGATCAGCATCAATGCAAAGAGCAGCTCGCTCCACGCCGCCGTGAAGACGAAGCCGAGAGTTGCCGCAATGCCGGGCAGCGTCAGCGGCAGGATGATCTGACGGAAGGCCATGAACTGGGTGGCCCCATCGATCATCGCCGCCTCTTCGAGGTCCTTCGGAATGCCATCGAAAAAGGACTGCATCAGGAAGGTCGCAAAGGGCACATTGAAGGCGGTGTAGACGATGACGAGACCGGTGAGGCTGTTCGTCAGGTGCAAGGGCGACAGAATCTTGAAGATCGGCGCCACCAGCATGACGAGCGGGAACATCTGTGTCAGCAGCATCAGCGCCACGATCCAGTATTTCGCCCGGAAGGTGAAGCGCGACAAAGCATAGCCGGACAGCGAGGCACAGATCGTCACCGTGATCGCCGTCGAAGCCGAGACGATAACGCTGTTCTTGAAGAAGGTTGGGAAGGCGCTGTGCTGCAGCACGAAACTATAGTGTTCCCAAGTGGTCCGCGACGGCCACATGCGCACGCCTTCGGTGTAAAGCAGGTCATTCGGCGTTACCGAGACCTTCAAAAGCCAGAAGAGCGGGAAAAGCGCGAAGACGACATAGACGAGGATCGCCAGACGGTGCGCGATGATGGGGAGAATGGATCGTCTCATGGCTCAATCCTTGGCCAGCAGGCTCTGCCGCAGCAGGATGATCAGCATGGAATAGGCAAGAAGCAGGACCAGCAGCACCAGCGCAATCGCCGAGGCATAGCCGAAATCGAGCCGCTTGAAGGCCTGGGTGAAGATGTAGCTTGCGACAATCTGCGTCCTGTCCGCCGGGCCGCCGCCAGTCATGACGACGATGAGATCGGCGAAATTCGAAATCCAGACGGTGCGCAGCATGACAGTGATGGCAATCGTCGGCGCCAGAAACGGCAAGGTGATCGACCAGAAACGCTGGAACCAGCCGGCACCGTCGATCGAGGCCGCTTCATAAAGATCGCGCGGGATCGCCTGAAGGGCTGCGAGCAGCGTGATGGCAAAGAAGGGAATCCCCCACCAGACATTGGCGATGATCGGCCCCCACATCGCATATTGCGGATCGGAGAGAATATTGCCCGGCTCACTCATCAGCCCGAGCCCGAACAGCCAGTGCGGGATCGGCCCGATAACCGGATTGAAAAGCCAGGCCCAGTTCAGGCCGGCAAGGAATGACGGTACCGCCCAGGGCAGGAAGACCAACGCCTGAATGACGCCCCTGCCCCAGAACGGCTTGTCGAGCAGGAGGGCGAGGATGAGACCGAAGATGAATTGCAGGATGACGGAAGCGCCGGTCCACCAGAGCGTATTCTTGAGCGCGCCGTAGAAGGCCTTGTCCTGTGCAAGCTCGCGGAAATGCTCGATCCCGACGAAGCCACCTGAAAAAGGATTGAGAAGCTGGATATCGCGGAAGGCATAGGAAACGCCGACCACCAGCGGGACCAGCATGACCGCAATGATCAGGATCAACGAGGGCGCGCTATAGAGATAAGGCTCCGAGGCATCGGCCAGGCGCCGCAGCCATGGCCGGCGGTCGTGGCGCATCTCGAGCGTGTCAGCGGTGATAGTCATTTACCCGATACTTCCCCTTGCGGCACTTCGGCGCGCCGTCTGTCGTTGCATGAGCGGCGGCGGAAGATATCCGCCGCCGTTTGCGATTTTGGCCTTACTTCTTGGCCAGGAACTTCTGCTGCGCCTTGGTGAGGTAATCGGCCCACTGATCGGCGAGATCCTTGGCCGAGATGTCACCGAGCAGCGCCTGCTGCGAGGTCTTGATCGCCATGGAATCCTTGAAGAAGGCGAATTCCTCGAGGTAGGTCGGCATGACCGTCGGGACGGTGTCCTTGTCGGCGAGTTCCTCGAACCAGCCCTTGAACTGGTCACCGGCGTAGAAGGGATCCTTCTCGGCAGCCGTATAGGCCGGCAGAGCGCCGATCTTCTTGTTCCACTCGATATTGCCTTCAGGCCCTTCGAGCGTGGCGATCAGCTTCCAGGAGAGGTCCTTGTTCTGGCTCGTCGTGAACATCGACCAGCCGCCGTAACCGATAGTCGGATAGGACTTGCCGGCCGGCCCCTTCGGCAACGGCATGACGCCGAAGTCTTCCTTCTTCATGCGCTCGGCAATGGCGATCAGCGCATCCGGATCCTGGTCGAGGAAGGCGCAGGTACCGGAATAGAAGCCGGCGACGACTTCGTTGAAGCCCCAGTTGACGCTATCCTTCGGTGCATAGCCCTTCTTGTAGAGATCGACCATCCACTCGATGCCCTTTGCCCAGCCTTCGCTGTTCATGGTCGAGGTGCCATCTTCGTTGAAGTACTTGTTGCTGCCGGCCATGGAGGCGGCAAAGATCATCCAGCCGTTCAGGCCGCCCGGACCGCCGCGCATGCAGTAGCCATATTTGCCCGGCAGCTTGGAGACGGCTTCGGAGGCCTTGGTGAAGTCTTCCATCGTCTTCGGTGGTTCCTTGACGCCGGCGTCTGCGAGCAGCTTCTTGTTGTAGAACATGGCGCGCAGATAGAAGCCGTAGGGCAGCATATAGGCGGTGTTGTTGACGTCACGGCCGAGGTCGAGCGCGCGCGGCGTCAGTTCCTTGGTGTGCTCCCACTTCGCAAGATAGGGCTCGAGGCTCTCGAGCATGCCGTTGTTGGCATAGAGCGACAGCCAGGTATCGGGCATTTCCATCACGTCGGGCACATCGCCGGCCGAAACCATGGTCGCGAACTTCTGGAAGGCTTCGTTCCAGGGCAGCGAGATGATATCGACCTTGGTGCCGGGATTGGCGGCTTCGAACTTGCCGACGATCGACTTCAGCGTTTCGGTGCGCTCTGGGCTGGTGATGACTTCGACGAGCTTCAGCGTCGTGTCCGCAAAGGCCGTGCCTGCCATCATCGTGGTTGCAAAGAGCGTTGAAAGAATAAGCTTTTTCATTTTCGGTTCCCCTCCGTCGTTGTTTGTGAGGTTTCAGTTAAGAGGCGACAGCAATCGCCTCCTCGATATCCCTCCACAGGGCCTCGGTTCCTTCGAGGCCGATATGGAGGCGCACAGATCGCGGGCTGATACCGAAGGTTTGTGCGGAATTCGGCTGTGCCTTTTGCTGCAGCACCACCTCGCCCGGTACGATCAGGCTTTCATGTCCACCCCAGCTTACGCCCAGTTTGAAAAGCTTGAGGTGATCTGCGAAGGCTCTGACATCGATGCCTTCGCGGAATATGAAGGAAAAGAGGCCCGACGTGCCGTTGAGGCCGTTGGGCAAGCGGTTGGCAAGGCCCGGATGACAGACCTGCTCGACTACATCGAGCGCCTGCAGACGCTGCGCGATCGTCATGGCCGCTGCCTCATGTGCCCGCATGCGCAAGGGCAAAGTCCGGAGGCCCCGGATCAGCAGCCAGGCATCGAAGGGAGACAGCTTGCCACCGAGATAGGGATAGGATTCGGCCTTGATGCGCGCAATCATCTCCTTCGAGCCGGCGACGATACCGGCGACGACATCGCTGTGGCCGCCGAGATATTTTGAGGCCGAATGAATGACCAGGTCGACTCCGAGCGTTATCGGCCGCTGGAAGAATGGGCTCGCCCAGCTATTGTCGATCATTGTGACCACGCCGTGCTTTTTGGCGAGTGCCGCCAGCGCGCCGACATCATGGGCTTCCATGACCCAGCTCGTCGGGCTTTCCATGTAGAAGACCTTGGCACCCGGCAGTGCCTTGGCGACCGCCTCTTCGTCACGACCGTCAACATAGGTCACTTCGACCTTCATTCGCTTCAGGATCGTGCCGAACAGCCGGAAGGCATCCGGATAGACATGCTTGACGGCGACGATGCGGTCGCCCGGTTCCACGAAGCTCAGAACGGCAGACGAGATCGCCGCCATGCCGCTTGCAAAGCCCAACGCATCTTCAGCCCCTTCGAGCTTTGCGAGCATCTCCTCGAACATGCGCACGGTCGGGTTCAGGCCACGCGTATAGATCGGCCGCACCTTTTCGCCGCGATAGGAGGCGATCATGTCGTCATAGTCGGAGAAGGTAAAAAGCGACGTCTGGAAGATCGGCGGCACGACCGCTTCGGCGAAGTTGCCTTCGTCATGGGCGGTGATCAGCGAGGCAAGGTCGAACGGTTCGAGGCCGTCAGTCATCGGGACATTTCCTTGATGTCTTCCTCGACCACGTCGAGGATTTTCAGTGTCTCACGCCGCGCCGCTTCGGTGTCCTGGGCGGCGATGGCGTTGAAAAGGGTGCGGTGAAAGGGAAAGGACCGGCGGGCAAAGTCCTGCCGGTCGAAAGGATGCGTCCAGAACCGTTCGAAGGTCTCGCGCATCTGCTCGAGAAGCTGGCGGAACAGCGGATTATGGGTGGCATCATAGACCGCCAGATGGAAGGCCAGGTCTTCCGGACCCGATGCGCCCTGGGCTATATGCACCCGCTCCATCTCGCAGAGCTTTTCCTCGATGAGCAAGAGATCCTTCGCGGTGCGCCGCCGTGCAGCCACCATGCCGGCTTCGCATTCAATGCCGCGGCGAACTTCCAGCGTCTGTAGCAGCACATCGCGCAGATGCGTCGTATCGAGTGACAGCGGCATATGAACGGTATCGCGAGAAACCGGTTTCAGCAGATAAGTTCCGCTGCCCTTGCGCGTCTCGATGACGCCGAGCGCCTGGAAATGCCGGATCGCTTCACGAATGGTGGAACGCCCGACGGCCAGGGCCGCCATCAGCTCACGCTCCGCCGGCAGCCGGTCACCCGCCTGAAGCCGGGCGTCCTCGACATAATGCGCCAGCGCATCGGTCACCTGACGCGCGCGATCCATCGCCGGAAGGGGCCGGATCACCGGCCTGTCGCTAGCATTTGCCTTCATGGTTCCCCAGGTTCTTTTTCAAGGCAGCCGACCTATTAAATTGGTCTGACATCTTAGCATTTCTGAAAGATGGGAAGCCGTCAAGGCAGTTTTGCGTTCCTCTCAACAGATAGATGGCGACGCCGCAGGGACCGGCGACAAGGTCGCAAATCCCGACGGTCCGAGATTTTCCTTGGAGGCGATCACACGCCCCGCATGTTTCCCCAGAGCAGAACGTGGAGCTGCGGGAGAACGCGCGCGTCGAACCACCGGTCCGAGGCGACCCGGTCGACCAGCCACCGCATGCGGTTGAGAATGCCGTCGAGATCGATCAACACTCCATCTTCCACCGGCGGCGTGTGATTGCCCGGCTGGAGAAAGATCGGAAGCTCTTCGAACTGCCTGGCGACCGATCTTGCAAAGGCGTAGTCACGCTCATCGAAGATGACGATCTTCATAGCGATCCTGGGACCATTGCGTGCAGCTGCCACGCACTCCCTTAGTTCACCCGCCTTGAATTCCATGCCGCTGGACGGTGGTTTCGGGCTAAGGATCAAATGATCCAATTCTGCAAACCAGACCTGGGCGATCGAGCCCTGTGTTTCCAAAGCGAATTGATAACCGTCGCGCTTTCCCCTGGTTATCAGCGGCCCAAGTGGCTGAATTGCCGGGTTTCCGCCAGACAGGGAAATCGTCAGCGGACAGCCCTGAGAGAGCGCTTCCACTTTCGACCAGATGTCGTCGACCGACATCGGCGTCCACTCGTCGCGGAATGCGCTGTCGATGGCATGGAGGGTATCGCACCATTCGCAGCGATAGTCGCATCCGCCCGTTCTGACGAAGACAGTCGGAAGGCCTATGAGCGGCCCTTCCCCCTGGATCGTCGGTCCGAATATTTCGCTGATGCGGATCTTTTGCTCCCTGACTGTCATGGGCGATATTCCGCCCATGTCTTCGGCGTCTCGCTTACCCTGACCGCCGAGGTTTCCGGCAGCCTTTCCTTGCACCAGTCGTAAAAATGCTTGGCGAGCCATTCTGACGTTACCCGATCATGGCCCAGCGCATCGTTGAGATGTCGATGATCGAAGCCTTCGTCGATGTACCGTTTGAGAGGCGCAAGCTCGTGATAGTCGCGGACAAAGCCGTCCTCGTTCAATTCGGAGGCGGCAAGCTCGACCTCGACGATATAATTGTGCCCGTGGAGACGCGCGCACTGATGGTCGTCGGGAAGATGGGACAGCTGATGCGAGGCGGAAAAATGGAACTCCTTGGTGATCCGGTACATCACTTCGCCTCTTCTGCTCTGTACCCACCCGTCGCAGCAATCCAGAAATCCGGATCGTCATAGACGGTCGGATCCTCGACATCGGCGAGATGGAAAGCTTCGCGACGCTCGACGCAAGTGCCGCATCTTCCGCAATGCAGGCGACCGCCCCTATAGCAAGACCAGGTCTCCGCAAATGGCGTTCGGTGCCTGGCGCCATCGATGACAATGTCGGCCTTCGTAGCGTTCACATAGGGAGCGAGCAATCTGACGTTTGCATAGCCCTCGAGCGCATGCTGTTGCATGACCTCGAACGACGAAATGAAACCCGGCCGGCAGTCGGGGTAGATGAAATGGTCTCCGCCATGGACCGCGATCGCCACGGCGTCTGCCCGACGTGCTGCGGCCAGCCCGAATGCAATCGCCAGCATGATGGCGTTCCGGTTCGGCACGACCGTTGCCTTCATCGTCTCCTCAGCATAGTGGCCGTCTGGCACCTCAATATCGTCCGTGAGGGCGGAGCCGGTCAGGTGCTTGCCCACGTTCGAGACGTCTATGATGTCGTGCGGAACGTCGAGCTTCTGTGCGCAGAGAGCCGCGAATTCCAGCTCTTTGACATGCCGCTGACCGTAGTTGAAGGAAATCAGCCCGATCAGCTGGTGGCTCGCCGCGATCTTGTATGCAAGCGAAATGGAGTCGAGTCCGCCTGAGCAGACGACAAGTACTTTCATTTTAGGATCCCTTGTTTTGTTGAACCGGGTGGGCTGCGACCGGTTAGCGGAGGCACGTACTAAACTTCCGATGCCGCAAAGTCCAGTAACTTTGCCGGCAGGAACCATCAATGCCGAAGCACCTGCAGGGCATGCGGGACGCCTCTCGCGAAGACAGACCGTCGCGTCGTGTCGGACCGGGACGAGCAGATGACGCCTGCTCTCCGTCCTGGCGTCGAACGGAGAGCAGGCAGGCCTTGATCCGGACGCTTGCCGGTTCTCAATCGCGAAGCCGCTGCGGCGCCAGCGATTGCGTCTGCGCATAGGCGAGCGGCGAGCGGTTACCGGGAAGGTTCTCGTCAAGGATCAGCGTCTTGATATCGTCGGAGCGCACATCGAGCGCAATCACGCGTTCGAGTTTGTCCAGCGACCAGACGGAATAGCCGAGTGCGTTCGAGTAGCCGCAATCGCATCCGCAGTCATCTCCCTCTATTTCCGTGGCCTTGACCGGGAGATACATGATCCGCGGTTTCGGGAGTTTGTAGCAGTGTCCCTCATAGGCATAGCCATAGATCACGCCGATGCTGACTATGTCGACCTTCCCGGGATCGATCAGAATGTGGCAGTTGTCCACCCTGAGCTTGATCTTGTCCTTGCCAGCTTCAACGCCACCATCCCGGATAGGTTTTGCCTGGGCAGCTTCGGATCGCTGCTGGGCTTCGTCGGGCGGACAATATTCGTTTCGTCCATAGAGACGAACCTCGCTTGGATTGAATGGCAGATTGCCTGTTCCGACGAACGGATTTTCAGAACAGCAGCTCATTTTCCCCTCCTGTTCTGGCTCACCTCGAGCCGATGATTTCACGCCATACAAAGTTTTCCTCCAGTTGCGCGGCGGCCCGTATATCCGCAGCCGAGACAATAGCCAGCGCGGCATCCCCAAGACGCATCGCGCCCGGATCCAGCTTATGAAGTGCAGCACCGATTGCCCCTCCCACTGAATCTCTCGCCTTGATCAAGGCGAGCTTGAAGAAAAGCGGTTTGTCGCGAAAAGCCTCCGCTGTCGTTTGCCGGAACCAGTCAAACTCGTCCTGCGTCAGATCGCGAAGATTGACAGAGAGCAGACGATGATCGGCACAGCCGCTGGCCACCAGCTCACGGTGATAGAGTTCGACGATCGTATCGAAGATCGCACCGAGGAAAGGCAGCGAGCGATCATGGGCCTCGGTCGTGACTTGCGACATGCGCCGGAAGTTGGTCGCAAGGCGAATTTGCGTCTCCGGGCTTGTTTCGGCGAAGCGATTGAGCTCGTTGTAAAGCAGGAGATTTCCTTTCGTCCGGCGCAGCAGCCGGTCGATGGCGGATTCGAAATGCAGAAAAGAAATCAACGATATGCTGTCTGAGATGGCCTCGGAGAACGGAAAGAAATCCGCGTCGCGGGAAAGGCTATCTGGAAGCCCCATCTGCGAGAGCGTGACCAGATGGCCGATCTCGTGAGCGATCGTGTCGAAATTCAACGCATAGGGCGATTCTTCGCCACCTGCCTCTGAGCAGCCGAGCTCGATGAAGCCGAAGCCCGCATGCGCATTGTTCCACCGGACAAAGGGAATGATTTCGAGCCTTGAATAGTAATCGGAGAAGAACCAATGCATCGGCCGGGCGAGATAATTGCGCCAGACGTCCAGAACGAAATGCACGCATGCATAAGCATGAACGCCGAGATAATCGCGTGATCTCGGATCAAGGCTGTCAAAATGACCATCAGGGCCGGATCGGACAGAGCGCCGTCGAGGGCCGCCATAAGGGGGAAGACCGCTGAACCCGTAGGGCTCCTTGTCGAAGAGCGGATCGGCGACATACATCAAGATGTCGCTTGGACCATCGCCAATCTCATCGGGCAATATGGACAGCAAGACCCGGTCCGGTTGCTCATAGCCAAGGATAAAAGGCGGCTGGGGAAATATCCAGCATCGCGTTCCAAGAGCCTGCGCGGACTTTTCAAGTGATATGTCGGGATATAATTCCATAGCTCAACTCCTCGGTGAGATGAGTTGTATGGCAATTTATTAAATTAGTAATTTCTAATTAACTTGATGTCAATAGATCCGGCTTCCAGATCGCGAAGGAAAGTATTGGTTATCGTACAGGGCAACTTTTCCTGTTTTAACTTCAAGAGCGCGGGAGCGAGTTGCAGTGCCAGTCTGGCATCGGCTTTCTTCTGCATAATGAGATGGCTGCGAAGCAAGGCTGCCTTCTCCGGCAGCCATTGCGCTGCAATCACCACCTTTCTGAGGGAGCGCTCCCGAAAATTAAGCCGTTGGGCCGCAGCGGTACCGGCATCCATCTCGGCTTTGGAGATCAGGCCATGACGAAAGAGCGCCTTAAAACTGCGCTGAAGGTCGACCATGGCCTCCGTGAGAGGCGTGAAGCCGAGTTCGGCAGGCCCGCATTGGACTGCGACGGCATCTTCCGCCGTCAGCGGCCACCGCCTGTACCAGCGATAGATGAGGCCGACACCGATCATTCCGAACGGGTGCAGTTCTGCAGCCCGGAGCGCGCCCATGCTTGCCGCGCCGATCACCACGATGCCTTGCGACAGCGCCCAGAGAATTTCCTTATGGCGCACGGCGGGTCTGTCTTCGAAGAAACCATCGATCAAGACCATCGCTTTCGGACGAAATGCGTGGGCGGCAAGGATGATGTCTCCCTGCGAAACGGGCTGCAGGTATATCGCGTCGAGAAGGTGCTGCGCTTCCGGCAAACGCAGGGTCGGACCGAGAAAAACGAGTGTTGGGCCTTCCTTGCTCTGATCCATTCCGGATCCTCACCGCTCGACGGAAAAAGGGCGCATGCCAGCAAGGATCGTGCGCACGCAACGAATGTTCGGATCGTTCAGCAAAGCAACCGGAACGGCAAGAACCGGCCCCAGTCCAGCAGCGATGACCCGCTCCAGAAGATCAACGAGGTCGAAAGCCGGCGGCAAAACACCGGGAAAGTCGGTCGATTGAGCGTTTTTGCCTAGGATGAGATCGCGCGCGTCGGCAAGCATTGCCTTGCTCGGCCTCAGATAATGTCTCCGCGTCTGATCGTCACGCGCACCGGATATCGCGCCGGCACGGGCCGCCAGCGCTTCAAGCAGCGCGCCGAACGCCGCCTGATGAATATCAAGACCGGCACAATAACCTTCCGTCGGCAGCGCGAGCGTGGGCTCGCCTTCGCCAGCTTCAATCGTCTGGCACCAGACGACCGGAATCCCTGCTGGCGATGGCGCATACCAGAAGGCAGCCGATATTCCGTGCTCGGCGAGGCGTGACAGAAGATCTTGAGCCGCTGCTCCCAGTCCCGACAACGACAGCCTCATCCGGTCCATAAGGCCGTGGGTTTCGAAAGCACGCGCCATCGCATCCCGCTCTATGCATTCCAGTAGCCCATGCAGCAAGGCGGCAAGGTCTGACCGGTGGCATGCAAGGCCGGTCGTGGTGCGCAAAAAGACGCCGTCACGCCGAGGTGGTGGATCGGTGTAGATCGTATGCACAAGCTCAAACGGCACGGGGGTGAGAGCGCCGGTCGCAATATCGACGCCCATGATCCAGTCAATCTCGCGCTCGCGCCAATTTTCCCGAGAAGCAGCGGGACTGAAACCATCGAAGAATCCGGCGCCAACCTGCAGTCTTTCTGCAGTCGACACGAAGACACGAGAAGCAGGGATTGCCTCGGCGTAATAGCGCTCAAGCGACTCCATGATTGCACCGATGGCAGCAGGCGCCTTGGACAATCCGCGGCCGAGCGAGGTGACTTCGGACAATGCCGCGGGTCGTATGGCCTGGATGACTGGAAGCCCGATCCGGTCGAGGCCGGTCAGGTCGGCGATGCGTGTGATCCGGGCGCGACGACAGAGAGGCAGCAGGGAGCGGAAATAAGCCTCTGCATCTTCGGGGTCCGATCCTGCAGATGTAGGAGACATGCTTCCATCTCTGATCCCGGCATAGAATGCCGAGAGCATCTCGCTGACGCCTGCGGGGCAAATGTCAGAACTCGCCAGCAAGGCCGAGCTCCTTCAAGGACCGTTGCGTCCGGTGCAGCAAGGCAACCGCGCCCTGCTCTTCCGCGATGGCAACGGCGATTCTCAGATCGGACAGGAGCGCCGTCTTTTCAGCCTTGGCGCTCGACAGCAGCAGCGCGCGACGCCGGTGGAGTTCGGCTAGCCAGTAACCATGGCCTGTCGCCCTCGCCTCACGGATCGCGTCGGTGGCGACATCGATCGCAGCTTGATACTTGCGCGCATGGCCGAGCATGGTCGCATGCATATAGAGATAGATCGGCAGATCCGCGACGGCCCCAAGCTCCTTCAGGAGCGCCAAACCCGTGCGGAACATCTCATGACCGCGGGACAGATTTTCAACATGCGCAGTCGCCCATCCGCGAAAGAGCATTGCGAGGGCAGATAAGGATTGCAGTTCGTGTTTCTTCGCGAAATCACCCATCCTGCTGGAAATCTCGATCAGACGAGCATGGTCGTTGCGGTAGAATGCCGATACTGCCTCGGTATCCAGCGAGTGCGCCTTGCTCGGCATATGGGCGATGCTGTCCGCAAAGGCGACCATATCGGCAAGCGCCTTGCTTGAAGCCTCGGTCTGGCCGGTCAGCCAGAGGGATAGCGCCAACTGTCCAAGACCACAGACCTTCGCGTCATGACCGCCGAACACGTTGCGGCTCGCCTTGGCCGCCTCATCGTCGTAAAGCGCAAGCCCCGCCCTTATCGCTTTCTGGGCGTCCTCCTGCCTGCCGACATTGAACTCGATCGCCCAGATTGAATGATTGACCTGGAGTTCGATCTCGCGATCGGCAATTCCTGACAGCATGACCTGAACTTCACGGGCACGGCTGCGCATCTCCATGAAGTTCTGCCCGGTCAGCCACCAACCCCAATAGACCGGAAACCACTTGGGCTGATCCTCCTTGGCCTGGCGTCGTGCCAGCTCGACGCCTTTTTCGTAGAGGATCCGCGCCGGTGCCGAGTTGGGACCGACCGTTGCCGTCAGGAGCGGCCCGAGCTCGGTCAGCACCGAGAGGTACAAGCCATCGGCGGCACCGCCGGGCATGGACTCACACAGCGCCAGGGCGCGTTCAAAATGGTGGCGCGCTTCGACCATCGCCGAACGTCTGGCGAGCTCCTTTCCGGCCTTTATGAACAATGCAATCGCATGCTCCCGGAGGCCTGCGGACTCTGCGTGCTGGGCAAGTGCGCCCGCATCCAGCCAATTTACGACCGGACGATTACTGTTTGCTGCCGTGAACAGGCGCCGGTGGAGAAGCTGACGCTGCGTTTTAAGCAGGCCGTTATAGATGGTCTCCTGGATCAGAGCATGGCGAAAGCCATATGCGACATCGCCATGAGCACGCACGCGGGTCAAGAATCCGGTCTCGCAAAGCGTTTCGGCCGCATGCACGAGCGATTTCCTGCTCGTGTCCGGCAGCAATGCGCGAAGCAGCGGAATGGTGAAACGATCGCCCACAACGGCTCCGGCACGGGCAACGTCTCTGGCCGGACCCAGGTGTTCGAGCCGCAAGTCCAATATTCCTTCGAAGGCGGAAACATGGCTGCGGGATGTGTTTGGAGGCACGCTCATGGCGTCCTTGGACGTTATTTCAGAGGCCCATTGACATATTTCCTCGATGAAAAGCGGCACGCCGCCGGATATGCGCTCGGTTACTTCGAACAGTTGCGGTAGTGCATCCTGGCGATCCGTCGGCCAGCGCGCCGCGATCGCCAGCCGTGTTTCATCGCGATCGAGCGGGCCGAGGGAAATATGTTCCGCGGCGTCCGCGTCGAACATGCCGGCCTCAGAACCGGGTCGGCAGGTGACGATCAGCAGCACAGGCAGCGTGGGCACGAGCCGGGCCACTTCGTGAAGAAGATGCTCGGAAGTCGGATCGATCCAGTGAATGTCCTCGACGGCAATGACCAGCGGCGTTTCCTCGCAGATGACGCTCAATGCCTTTGACAGCGCCTGTCGTGCGCGCTGTTGTATCACTTTGGGGGAACTGCCTGCGAGAGCTTCATTGCGCCCATCGGCACCGAGCAGATAAGAAAAAATGTCGATGACGTCCGGATCCTGAATACCCTGTCGAGCGAATTGGGCGGCAACCATATCGACCGTCAGGCGTCCGCCGTCAGCGGTTTCGGATCGGCGCTGGGGGAAACTGTTAAGCAGCGGGTGAAGCGTCGAGCGAACGCCTCCCGGCAGGCATTGGAAGAGCAGCGATCTTGCGGGCTCCGCATGGATCATTCGCCTGACTTGCCGAAGCATCCGCGACTTCCCGATACCGGCCTCGCCGGTGATGACAAGGATCCTGCCCTTGCCTTCAGCGGCGGCGGTCCAGGCTTGCCCGATCCGTTCGAGTTCGTGGACACGGCCAATGAAAGTACCGTCCAGCCTTCCGAAGGCGTGAAACCGGTCGACCTCCCGTTTGTGGCCGATCGCTCTCCAGACGCTTTCGGGCTCCGAGAAGCCTTTCAACAGGCGCGTACCCTCCGATACGAAGGCGTGGGAACGACCGGCGAGGTTTCGTGTCTCGTCCGAAACCAGGACGGTGTTTGGCTGGGCAGCGGCCTCGAGCCGTGTTGCAAGAGCGAGTGCGGCACCCGTGACGGGCTCGTGTATCCAGTTCTGCAACTGCGCTTCCCGGATGAGGGCAACGGAAGTGGCGACCCCCACACGCACTTGCACGTCGTCGCGTTTGAGATCGCGGGCAAGGCGCTGGCACGCTTCAACGATTCCAAGGCCGGCGCGGATCGCAGCCGATGCTGCATCTCTCGGTCCGAGTTCGATCGGGAAAAGCGCCACTCCGCCGTCCCCGGCTTCGACCCGGATGACGCCGGAATGCGCGGTGATGGATTGGCGCGCCGCCTGCAGGAAGGCCGCCAGCAGATCCTGGTAGTCTTCGAGATCCATCAGATTGAAGAGATTTGTAGAGCCGACCAGATCATAGCAAAGCGCAGTCACGACCCGCCGCTCGCCATGAATTTCAGAAGAGCGGCTATCGCCGGTCGTGATACTTGCAGACCGCCCCTGTTTATCGATTGGCGTGTCGCGAGTCATACGCGGCTCCTGCCTTCAAAACATCGACAATCACTTCTATTCAAGCAAACGATAACATACGTTTTCCGCATTGTCGGCGGACAAAATGCATGATCGCTGGAGCGTGGAATGGCGCTGGAAAAAGCGCCAGCGGGGCGTGCAATTTCCTCGCATCGCCCTCGCCGAAAGCGGTGGATGTCACGATGGCGGCAGCACCCAAGCGATATGATCAAACAAGGGTTTGATCATGATGCGGAGGCCATACGGACAGATTGAAATGATCTCGTGAATCAAAACGGCGGCCCGGAAGGCCGCCGCTCGTCAAATCCGTTCAATTTTCCCGGTCGACAACGCTCAAGCGACGTTCGACTGCCGCTTCGGCAATTTCCAGCCCGGACGAGCGAAGTGGCATGTGTAGCCATTCGGAATACGTTCGAGATAGTCCTGGTGTTCCGGCTCGGCTTCCCAGAAATCGCTGACGGGAACGACTTCCGTCACGACCTTCCCGGGCCAGAGGCCCGAAGCATCCACATCGGCGATCGTGTCCTCGGCAATGCGATGCTGGGTCTCGTCAGCATAGAAAATTGCGGACCGATAGCTTGCGCCAATGTCATTGCCCTGACGATTGCGGGTCGATGGATCATGGATCTGGAAGAAGAATTCCAGGATATCGCGATAGCTCGTCTTTTGCGGATCGAAAATGATCTCGATCGCTTCGGCATGGTTGCCGTGATTGCGATAGGTTGCATTGGGGACTTCGCCACCGGTGTAACCGACGCGCGTTGAAATAACGCCGGGAAGGCGTCGAATAAGGTCCTGCATTCCCCAGAAGCAGCCGCCAGCAAGTACTGCACGTTCTGTTGTCATAGAACTTTCCTTTCCAATGCGCGAGTTGGACGGGAATCGTCAGGTGCGCTTCGTTGACGCCTATATGGGTATTCGGCTCAATAATCGCCAGTCCACCACAGTGACATCGAAACCTTCATCAAGAGACGTCCGGCCTCCAGAAGCTCGCAAAGCCAAGGCATATTTCGACGGAACGAGATTGACCAGCTGTATTGGGCACAGCATTCTGCGCCCACTCCGCGCCGACCGATCATCCGGGTGGCTTTTTCCAGTACGCAACTTCTGGCCTCGCATCTTGAAAATGGCTGCGCGCGTCGTCCAGGGACTACAGATGGCACCGGAAAGACGAACGACCTTGGAGCTCGATAGGGAAACCATCCAGCGGATCGTCCAAAATCTCGATCCTGGGCTTGTCGCCGACGGCTTTGCCCGCCTTCATGGCGGCAGCACGGAGGTCTACAGGATCGACTTCGCCGGCGCTGACCGCGAACCGCTGGTGCTCAAAATTTATCCCGACGAACCTGAATGGGGACCGGCCAAGGAGAAGCTTGTGGCCGGCTGGTTCACGGAGCTGACACCGCTTGCGCCAAAGTGGCTTGAGATCGACGAGTCGCGAAGCCTCTTGCCGCTGCGATATGCCTTGCTGCCGCTGTTGCCCGGCCGCTCGCTGCGCGGCTGGGTGGCGGAGCCGGATATCGACAATGCCTACCGCCAGATGGGTGCATTGCTGAGACATATCCATGCAATGCCGATGCCGGCCTACGGCTACGTACTCGGCCACGGGATCGCCAAATCGATGCCGACGAATGCCGACTATATGACATCAGCATTCGAGGATGTGTTCCGGCGGTTCCGCGACTTCGGCGGCGATGCCGATCTTGGGCGTCGTCTGCAGCAACTGGCAGAAGGAAGCATCGACCTCCTGCGGGAAAGCAGCGGTGCCGTCCTCTGCCACGATGATTTTCATCAGGGCAATGTGCTGGCCCTGCGCACCGATCCAGGCGGACTTCAGCTCAGTGGGCTTGTCGATTTCGGCAATGCGCGGGCAGCGGACAAGCTCTTCGATCTTGCAAAGGCGCTCTTCTGTTCGGCACATGAAGATCCGCGCAGCCGGAAACCCATCCTCGAGGGCTACGGTGCTCTCGATCATCCCGATATCGAGCGGGCGCTCTGGCTCTATACGCTGTTCCATCGGGTCAGCATGTGGTGCTGGCTGACGAAGCTCGGCCTCGAACCCACCAACGAAAACGGTCCCGGCGGATTGATCCGGGATCTCCGCACGATGTCCACGGGACTTGGCTCTTGGCGTCGTTGCTGAAGCCGCCATTCCCGACATTGGCGCTCATGGGATTTCGATCCGAGCTTCGTTCATCGCTCCGCTATCGATCGGGCAATGCTGATAGCTTCGATGCCGATTTGACGCAAAAGGCCCGTTGAGGCCGGATTGAACCCGCAGAAATAAAGACCGTCACTCCTTGGCTGGAGGTCTCCCCTTTTCGGCCTGTCGGCGCCATCAAATCTCTCGACGAAATCCGGCAATACGGCTTCCAGCGAGGGACGGTAACCAGTCGCCAGGACGATGGTGTCGAAATCCGCCGATCGGCCATCGGCGAAATGCACTTGGTGACGATCCGAGCTTTTAATGCCCGGGTAGATCCTGATCCTTCCGATCCTGATCTCTGCCATGGTTCCAATATCGATCAAAGGTGTACGATCTTTCTCGGCGATATTGGTCAGAGGACCATCCGTGGATTTTTGCAGCCCCAATCTCTCCATGTCGCGGTAGCGCAGACGCAGAAGCGGCGCGTTGACGGCATCGACCAGGCGGTAAGGAAAGTAACGTTGCGCAATGGCGATTGTCGCGGTCGGAATTCCGAACATTTCCAGTGGGACGATGTTTACCGGCCCGCGCACGGACATGCCGATCTCAAGACCCTCCTCAGCGCATTCGAGCGCGATCTCGCCTGCTGAATTGCCAAAGCCGACGACGAGCACCCGGCCCCCGCCAAGTGCCTTTGCATTGGCGAACTCCGAGGAATGCAGGATCTTCCCGGCGAAGCTCTCCTGGCCTTTCCAGACCGGCCTTATCGGGGCTTTGGAAAGCCCGGTCGCGATCACCACGGTTCGGGCGTCGAAGGCGTCTCCATCGATCGTCTCGACGATCCAGCCTTGCTCCCGCCGGATACGCGTGACCGATTTGCGAAACCGTATCCTGACATCGTTGGCGCGCGCATAGGTTTCGAGATAGTCGATCACCTGCAGCCGTGAGGGATACCTTGGAAACTCTCCCGGCATGGGCATTCCGGGCAGCCCTGAATGGGCCTTGGCGGTATGCAGATGCAGCCGATCATAGTGCCTTCGCCACGAGGCAGCCAGATTGTCTGCACTCTCGAGAATTAACGAGGAGCGGCCATTTTTTCTGAGCGCCGCCGCACAGGCAAGACCGGCGGGACCTGCTCCGACGATCACTGTGCCCGTATCGGTCATGAGCCCCTCCCGCCCATTTATCGCAGCCGGAAGGGTACATCATAATCATGGTGTCAAACAGCCGCCTGAACGCTCACGCAGACAGCGTTTTCCGCGCGCGGATATTTGCGCTCGGTCCTATTTCGCAAACAGGCTTTTGAGCTGCGGCGGCTGGCAGCGGAGATATTGATTGGCTGCCTTGACCTGCCCGCCGAGCTCGGCGGCTGCATGCCAGGGCCAGCGAGGATCGTAGAGGATGGCTCGCGCAAGTGCGATGAGGTCCGCATCGCCGGTCGCCACGATTGCCTCGGCTTGCGTCGGCTCTGTGATCAGGCCGACGGCGATGACCGGCATTTTGACGGCACTTTTGATTGCTCGTGCGAGCGGCACCTGGTAGCTCGGGCTGATCGGGATCGCCTGGGAGGGATGCAGGCCGCCGCTCGATACGTGGATGGCGTTGCAGCCCCTTGCTTCGAGCATCCTGGCAAATTCCACACTCTCGGAAATCTCCAGACCACCTTGGACCCAATCGGTCGCAGAAACGCGCATCGTCACCGGCCGATCGGAGGGAAAGGCATCCCTCACGGCGTCGAGAACCTCCAGCGGAAAGCGGGCGCGGTTTTCCAGCGAGCCGCCATAGTCGTCGGTTCGCTGGTTCGACAAGGGCGACAGGAACTGGTGCAGCAGATAGCCGTGAGCGCCATGGATCTGAACGGCATCAATGCCGATTTTCGCCGCCCGCCGTGCGGCAGCGGCAAAGGCATCGCGGACCCGCTTCATGCCTTCGCGATCGAGCGCAGTTGGCGGCACGTAGTTCGGGTTGAAGGCAACGGCGGAAGGTGCCTCGGTCTGCCATCCGTTCGGATCGGTCGGCGCGAACTGAGCGCCGCCTCTCCAGGGAACCTCGGTCGAGGCTTTGCGGCCGGCATGCGCCAACTGCACGGCGATTGGCATATCCGACCATTTCCTGATGCTTTCGAGCGTACGGGCCATCGCGGCTTCGGAGGCGTCATCATAAAGGCCGACATCGGCAAAGGTGATGCGTCCTTCGGGAACGACAGCGGTTGCCTCAATGGTCAGAAGTGCGGCACCGGAAAGCGCCAACTGGCCGAGATGGATCAGATGCCAGTCCGTCATGCAGCCGTCGACGGCCGAGTACTGGCACATGGGCGCGATCACGATACGGTTGGCGAGTTCAAGACTGCGCACGGTGAAAGGAGAAAACAGGACGGGTTGGGGCATGGCGTTCCTCGAAGCTGAATGCAGTTGTCTCGGTTTATAGCACTCTGTCGGCGTTTTAAGACGGTTAGCAGAGCCTCCGCGTGTCAGGAACTGTTCTTTGGTGTGGGTCCGCTTTTGCAAAAAAGCCTCAGCGGAGCGGCTTTGTCCGATTGTTTCGCTATTGGAAAGAAAGTCTTCAACAGAACCCCTGTTCAAGCCCAATGCGGCCAGGTGTACCAATGCGTCGACGGTGTTCCGTCTGCGAATGGCCAACGGCTCGCGATCGCTCCACCAGCCAAAGCGTCACCCGACATCTTTGCCGACAGGCTCGAAACGCGAGCGAAGAGACGACCGCTATTCGCAGCCTATGGAGAATGAAGTGAGTAAAGATCTCATAACCCCGATCATGCGCGTACAAATCGAACTGGCCATCGCAAACGCGAGACATGATCCCCACGCCGTCCGATTGCTGGAGGCGGAGGCGAAACATCTGGCGTTGAGCGGCGCGGAGATCGATGCTGCAAAACGCGGAGGCAGCTTCGACCTGCTTGTCGATATCGCCGTGAAATGCGCACTGGCGATCGAAGCCGGTGACGACGAGGCAAGCATGGTCGCGAGTCGGCAACTGATGGCTTTCGGCGTTCCGGACATCGCGTCGGAACTGCCCACCCTCATCAGGAGACTGGACCCATCGCCCGCCAGATAAAAGATTGCCGTTCAGCGGCTTGCGCTATGGGACCGATAGATTGCGATCGGAATAAAAGCGTTTAAAGCTTGGTGCGGGACCGAGATTTTCACGAGAATGTGGGGCGCATGGATCGATGGCAGGCAATGAGGGTCTTCGTGAAGGTTGCGGAGGCTGAGAGCTTTGCAGATGCAGGACGGCAACTCCATATGAGCCCGCCGGCAGTCACACGCATCGTGTCCACCCTGGAAGAGGTCATTGGGACACGCCTCCTGGCGCGCACGACCCGATCTGTCAAGCTGACGGAAGCCGGTGCCCAGTATTTTGCGGACTGCCAAAGACTTCTCGCCGATCTCTCGGAGGCGGAAGCCATCGCTGCCGGCACCTACGGCAAACCGACGGGCACCCTCACCGTCACGACCTCGGCCATGTTCGGGACAATGTTCGTCCTGCCGCTGATGACCGAATATCTCGATCTTTACCCTGATGTCATCGGTCGTGGCTTGTTCGTCGACCGGGTTGTCAGCATGGTGGATGAGGGCATCGATGTGGCCATCCGTATCGGCCATCTGCCGGACTCGGGCCTCACCGCAACACGTGTCGGCCAGGTGAGGCGTGTCATATGCGGGTCGCCCATCTATTTTGAAAAGCACGGTGTCCCGATAAGCCCAAGCGATCTGTCGCGCCATCGCATCATCGCATCGACCAGTGCATGGACATCGCTAGAATGGCGTTTCGGCGTGCAGAAGAAGTCGACTGTGCGGGTCAATCCGCGCCTCTTCTGCAGCACCAATGAAGCTGCCATCTCGGCGGCGGCCTCCGGCTGGGGCCTGACGCGCGTCCTGTCCTATCAGATCGCACCGCAGCTTGAGGCAGGTGAACTGCGCACGATCCTGTCCGATTACGAGGAAGAAGCCCTGCCGATCCACGTCGTTCATCCGGAAGGCCGGCATGCTTCGGCAAAAGTACGGAGCTTCATCGATTTTGCGGTGGGAAAACTGAGGTCCAACAGGCACTTCAATTAGCAAAGGCCCGCGCATTCATCTCTGAATGCGCGGGCTCTCGTATAAGCGAGTTTTACTTTGCGACCTTGCGGTCGAGGAAGTCGTGAATAAGCGGCGCCATTTCATCCAGCTTGTCTTCGAGGGCAAAATGGCCGGTATCGAGGAGGTGCATTTCGGCGTCCGGAAGATCACGCAGGTAAGGATGTGCACCGTCTTCGGGGAAGATCTTGTCGTTCTTGCCCCAGACGATCAGCGTCGGCGGCTTGCGTTCGCGGAAGAAGGCCTGAAACTGCGGATAGAGCGGGACATTCGTGCCGTAATCGTGGAAGAGATCGAGCTGGATATCCTTGTTGCCGGGACGGTCGAGCAGGGCCTGATCGTGAACCCAGTTGTCGGGGCTGATGCGGGTGAGGTCCTTGACACCGTCCGTGTACTGGAACTTGGTGGTCTCGAGGACCACAAGATTGGACAGGGCCTCGCGCTTTTCCTTGGAGTCATCGGCCCAGTAAGCCTTGATCGGATCCCAGAACTCTCGCAGGCCTTCTTCATAGGCATTGCCGTTCTGGACGATCAGCCCGCTCACCCGTTCGGGATGCTTGAGAGCCAGGCGGTAGCCGACTGGTGCGCCATAATCCATGAGATACATGGCATACTTCTTGGCGCCGAGCTGGTTCATGAGCGTATCGACCATGTCTGCGTAATGGGCGAAAGTGTAAGCGAACTTGGTGTGATCGGGTGCATCGCTCTGACCGAAGCCCGGATAGTCCGGCGCGATGACGTGATACCGATCCGCGAGCAGCGGAATGAGATTGCGGAACATGTGCGAGGATGTCGGGAAGCCGTGCAGAAGCAGGACGATCGGACCATCCGACGGACCGGCTTCACGATAGAACATGTTGACGCCATCGATCTTGGCCGAACGATAGTGCACGGTCACCGGCACCTGCTGGGTGATCGCAGCCTGCTTGGCAGGAGCGGCGACAGCTTGGGAAAGGGGAGCAAAGCTGACAGTTGCCAGCATCAGCGAAAGGATCAGTCTGTTCATCTCAGTTCTCCGTTTTGACAAATTCGCCAACAGCCCGTGCTGGCCTGGGACCAACAATAGCCATTCACCGGAATCCGTTAATCTGCAGAATGCGGAAGGTATTATTCCACTTGGAGGAATAATTGCAGCCTGGCAGGAATTGCACCGCAACTGTTGATGATGTCAGAACGGTCTGCGCATATGCAGACCGGCTAACTGTTTCTTCACGCGGGGCGGATAGTGCAAGCTGATGATGATCTGTTCTGAGGGCATGATGACCTTGGCTGACACGGAAGCAATGTTGCAAATGGCGCAGCTGATGGACGTTGCGGGCGTCATGGTTGCGGTCTACGACCAGGATGACCGGCTGCGTTTTGCCAATCGCGCGTTTCGCGATGCCTGGTTTGTCGCAGAAGAGGAACAGCCCCAATGGGCCGAGCTGATGCGGCGCAACTTTCACGCCCGCCGCGGAACGATCATTGCCGCGACCGACTTTGAGAGCTGGCTGTTGTCGACGCTTGCCCGCCGAGGGAAAAGCGGGTTTCGCGCCTTTGAGACCGACCTTCATGACGGCCGTTGGTTATGGATGACCGAAACCATGCAGGCCAATGGCTGGATGCTCTGTATTGCGAGCGACGTAACATCGATCCGCTCCGATCAGAGGACGCTGCGGCAAGATCGCGACAGCGCAATCAAGGCCGCCCAGACCGACGAGCTGACAGGCATCCCGAGCAGACGTTTCGTGATGTCAAAACTCGAGGAGCTGGTGCGCAATTATGGCCACCAGCCCGAGAAAGTCGGTTGCCTCGCAGTTCTCGACATCGACAATTTCAAATATATCAATGATCGTTTCGGCCATACTGCAGGCGATGCCGTTCTCAAGGATTTCGCCGCTACGCTGCAGAAAATGGTGCGCAAGACCGATATTCTCGGCCGCGTGGGCGGCGAGGAATTTGTTCTGGTTCTTCCGAACACGGCTCCCGAGGAAGCGGCAGAAATCGTCAATCGCATGCTGGTTGCCGTCAGACAGTCCCGTCCGCTGGCCGACCAACTCAGCTTCCGCTACAGTTTTTCCGCAGGTATTGCCTGTGTCATGAGCGGAGACTATGCCAATGATATCTATCGCAGGGCCGACCTGGCGCTCTATGCGGCCAAGATGAGGGGTCGCGACCAGATCAGCATCGATCCCCATGCGCACCCGCTTGGGCGACAGAAATCATAGACAAGCCTGCCAGTCGGGCCATAAGCTAGGGAATTTCAATGGTCGAAAAGATTGCGCCCACCTCGCCCACCGCACCCTCCTCGGCCACACACGTAAACCACAGCACCTCCATCGGCTCCGAACCGGACAATGCCTGGGTCGCCGAGCGACAGGCAAAGATCACCGCCGGCAGTGGAAAAAAAGACGAGCGTCATTCCGCTGACAGCGACGAAGACCGTATCGATGCGGATGATGATCCGGCAGCGGGCCGGCATCTGGACCATCATTCCACCCACCTCCATGTAGAGGCCCCTGATCCGGACGAAGAACGTCTGTCCGGTGAGAGCGAGCGCATCGGCAGCGGCAACCTGGATGAAGATGTCCCGTTCGGCGACCACGTCGGCTATCTCTAAGTGATTGCGTTCGCACACTAACAAGCCCGCAGCGCCAGGCTTCGACCAAAAGCCGGCTCATCATCTGCCATCGTACGTCCATCTTCTGCAGCCCGCTCAAGATCAAAGCAATTGCGCAAACCTTTTCCCACTTGACAATTCTGTTGAGAAAAGCTTTTCTCATCGCAAGCTCGACGGGAGGGGTTGCTGGAGACAACGGGAGAAAAAAGAGGCCGGATTACCATTCATGACGTCGCGGCGGCAGCTGGAATCAGCATCTCGACGGCATCGAAGGCGCTCAACGATACAGGCCGGATGGGACTGGAAACGCGCGAGCGGGTCAAGCGCATAGCGGCAGAGATCGGATACAGACCGAACGCTTTGGCGAGAGGGCTGCTCAGCAAGCGCAGCTTCACGATCGGGCTTCTTACCAACGATACCTATGGTCGCTTTACCCTGCCGGTCATGGCCGGCATATCGGATGCTCTCGTTGATCACGGCGTTTCGGTTTTCCTGTGCGCGATCGAGGAGGATCCGGCACTCGGTCAGATTCATGTGGAGGCGATGCTCGACAAACAGGTCGACGGCATTATCGCCACAGGAAAGCGTCTGGACAGACGGCTGCCGATCGATCTGTCGAATTTGAACGTGCCCGTCGTCTACGCCTTCACGGAGGGAGCGCCGGGAACCGTGACGTTCAGTTCTGATGATGCGCAGGGCGCGCGGCTTGCCATCGAATGGCTGGCAAAGCTCGGGCGCAAGCGGATCGTGCATGTCACCGGACCGGAGAATTTCTTTTCGGTACGTGAGCGTGCCGATGCCTATCGTAAGGTTGCGGGAGAGGAGCGGCCGGTTCTGTTTGGAGCCTGGTCGGAAAGCTGGGGCCACGAAGCCGTCGCAAGATTGTGGAGCGGCAGCGGCGAAAAGCCCGACGGCATCTTCTGCGGCAACGACCAGATTGCGCGCGGCGTCATCGATGCGCTGCGCGAGCGCGGTATTCGGGTGCCGCAGGATGTTTCGGTGGTCGGCTTCGACAATTGGGAGATTGTCGCCGGCCAGACGCGCCCGCCGCTGACGACGGTCGATATGGAATTGAAGGAACTGGGGCGGCAGGCCGGATTGACGGTTCTGGCGCTTGCGGAGGGACGTCCGGTGGAGCCTGGCATCAGGAAACTGCCGTGCCGTCTCGTCGTGCGGCAGTCATGCGGGGGAGACACCCTCGGAATATAGCAACGGCGCGAAGGAGACGCGCCTTATTGGGAGGAGAGCCATGATGAAGCGTCTATTGGTGGCAACCAGCCTTGCCACACTCTGCCTGGTTTCGACAGCTTCGGCTGCCGAAAAGATCGAAATGTGGGTCCGCACCGGTATCGGCGATGCCTTCAACAAGGTCGTCGAGTCCTATAATGCGAGCCATGAAAACAAGGTCGTCACCACCGAAGTGCCCTTCGGCGAACTGGTGCAGAAATATGCAACGGCAATCGCCGGCGGCCAGGCGCCTGATGCCCTGTCGATGGACCTGATCTACACACCGGCCTTTGCCGCGGCAGGTCAGCTCGAAGACCTGACGGACTGGGCCAAGAGCCTGCCCTATTTCAATTCGCTGTCGCCGTCGCATGTCAAGCTCGGCACCTATCAGGACAAGATCTACGGCCTGCCGCTTTCAGTCGAAACCTCTGTCTTCGCCTGGAACAAGGACCTCTACAAGAAGGCCGGTCTTGACCCCGAAAAGGCGCCCGCGACCTGGGAGGAAATCGAGGCGAACGCTGAAAAGATCCGCAAGCTCGGCGACGATACCTATGGCTTCTACTTCTCGGGCGGTGGCTGTGGCGGCTGCATGATCTTCACGTTCACGCCACTCGTCTGGGGTGCCGGTGCCGATATCCTTTCGGAGGATAGCAAGACCGCGACGCTCGATACTCCGCAGATGCGCAAGGCGGTCGGCTTCTATCGCGATATGGTGAAAAAGGATCTCGTTCCGGCAAGTGCAGCAAGCGACAATGGTACGAGCTTCCTGAGCTTCACCAACGGCAAGATCGGCCAACAGAGCCTCGGCGCCTTTGCCATCGGTACGCTGGTCACCAAGTATCCGGATATCAACTTCGGCGTGACATTGATCCCCAGCGTCGACGGCAAGACTTCGTCCTTTGCCGGCGGCGACAATTTCGTCATCACCAAGGGCACGAAGAAGATCGATGCGGTCAAGGAATTCCTCGAATACATCTATTCGATGGACGGCCAGAAAGTCCTGGCGAAATACGGCAGCCTGCCGACACGCGGCGATATTGCCGACCAGGTGCTTGCCGGGCTCGACCCCCGCATGCAGGTGGGCCTGAAGGCAATCGCTGTGGCCAAGACACCCTACACGCTGCAGTTCAATGATCTGATCAACAGCGCCAACGGACCTTGGGCGACCTTCACCAACGCAGCAATCTTCGGTGACGACGTCGATGGCGCATTCTCGAACGCCCAGTCCGAGATGCAGTCCATCATCGACAGCGGCCAATAACTCTCCCGGCCGTGGCCGGGGGACGGTGGCAGTTCCCCGGCCGATTCAAAGCTAGAAGACCTTATAAAATGCGGAGGTTTCGATGACCGGTTCCGGTCCTCAGCGCACGCGCGCTGTCCGAAAACGGCGAAGGTCGCAATGGCGCGGCTTTCTCTACATTGCGCCCGCCATGGCGCTCGTCATCGTCTTCTTCGTCATGCCCGTGCTGTTCA
The DNA here is from genome assembly GCF_014193955.1 of Rhizobium sp. BK379. Taxonomy (NCBI): domain Bacteria; kingdom Pseudomonadati; phylum Pseudomonadota; class Alphaproteobacteria; order Hyphomicrobiales; family Rhizobiaceae; genus Rhizobium; species Rhizobium sp. BK379. The sequence goes on along the minus strand of NZ_JACIAD010000006.1, from coordinate 418,104 downwards.
CCGGCTGGATGAGCCTGCACAACTGGCCGCTGATGGGCGCCTCGCGCTGGATTGGTTTTGCCAACTATACCCGCATGTGGAACGACAGCCGCTTTATGGCAGCTCTGAATTTCACCGCCTACTACACCGTCATCGTGACCATCGCGATCTTTGCGATCGCCTTCCCGCTGGCAATCTTCGTCGAAAAGGAACGCCGCTTCGTCAGCACCTACCGGACGATCATCTTCCTGCCCGTCGTGGTGGGACTGGCGACGGCGTCGCTTCTGTGGGTCTGGCTTGCCAATGTCGATAGCGGCTTCTTCGGCCCTGCCCTTCGCGCACTCGGCCTCGTCGAGCGAAGCCCTAATATCATGGCAAGCTTCGATACCGCCTTCGCGACCATCATCGTCATGGTCGTCTGGAAGATCGCAGGTTTTACGATGATCATCCTGCTGACCGGGCTGCAGGCCATTCCGTCCGAACTGACGGAGGCCGCCCGCATCGATGGCGCCGGGCGCTGGCAGCGCTTCCGGCATCTCACCCTGCCGCTGATGCGCAAAACGATTGCGCTAGCGCTGATCGTCTCGGTCACCGGGTCGATCCTTGCCTTCGACCAGTTCTACATCATGACCTCGGGTGGACCTCAGAACAAGATGATCTCGGTCGTCTATTACATCTTCAACCAGTCCTTCGTATCCTTCAATCTGGGCTACGGGTCCGCCCTGTCGATCGCTCTTCTGGCGATCCTGGTTGCGATATCCATCGTCCAGCTCTGGCTGCTGCGTGTCGGGGAGGAACGCTGATGATCTCCTCACGGGAACGCCGCGCCCGCAAGCGCTTCAGGTCGCAATCGGCCTATCATGTCGCCGGGATCGCCATTTCGATCTTCTTCCTGGCGCCCTTCATCATCACGCTCTTTGCCTCGTTCCGACACGGTACGGAGTCGAGCCTGCCGCCGCTGCCCCCATGGCCGACGACAGGTGTCAGCTTCGATGCCTACGCGCTGCTCGATACGTTCGGCGCCGGCATCTGGCGGCACATGATCAACTCGCTCTTCGTTTCGCTGGCAACGGTACTGTTGACGGTCGCGGTCAGCCTGCTCGCTGGCTATGGCTTCTCTCGCTACCGCTTCCCGCTGAAAAATGCCCTCTTCGTGCTGATCATCGCGACGCTGATGATCCCGTTCCAGTCGATCCTGACGCCGCTCTTCATCATCCTGGCAAAGCTCGGCCTCAACAACTCGCTGCTGGGGCTGACCCTCGTCTATGTCACGCTGCAACTTCCCTTCTCCGTCTTCATGATGCGCAACGCCTTCGACGCGGTGCCGAAGGAGATCGAGGAGGCAGCACGCATCGACGGTGCCCGGGATCTGAGACTGCTGATCCGCGTGCTTCTGCCCCTGGTGCTGCCGGGTATTGCGACAGTCGCGATCTTTGCCTTCCTCAATGCCTGGAATGAATTCCTGGCCGCCCTCGTGCTGCTCTCCAGCAACGAGAAATACACGCTTCCCGTCCTGATGACGGCGGTGCGCGCCGGGCGCCTCGGCGCCATCAACTGGGGCGCGGTCCAGGCCGGCGTCGTCGTCATGACGATCCCCTGCCTGATCGTTTTCCTGCTCCTGCAACGCTACTACATGCGCGGGCTGATGGCCGGCGCGGTGAAATGATGACCTTTCAACAAAATGGATGAAGCCATGAACCAGCTGAAAAGAGATCGCCAGTTCCGTCCCCTGCCCGTGCCAAGTGTCGAATTGCAGGGGCTGTTTGGCGATCGCCAGGACGCGATCTGCGATTCCACCGCCGAAACGCTGCTCGACCGCTGTGTCGAGGCCGGCATGCTGCAGGCAATCGACGTGACGCAGCCGAGCCCCGGCGTCGTCATTCCGATCGGTCCCTGGGGCGGCACGACGCAGATGTTCTGGGACAGCGATCTCGGCAAGTCGATCGAGACCGTTGCCTATTCACTCTACCGCCGGCCCAATCCGCAACTCGAGGCTCGCGTCGACCAGATTATCGACATGTATGAGAAACTCCAGGACAAGGACGGCTATCTGAACGCCTGGTTCCAACGCGTGCAGCCGGGCCGGCGGTGGACGAACCTGCGCGACCATCACGAGCTCTATTGCGCCGGACACCTGATCGAAGGCGCCGTCGCCTATTACCAGGCGACCGGCAAGAAGAAGCTGCTCGACATCATGAGCCGCTATGCCGATTACCTGATCACGGTCTTCGGCCACGGCCCCGGCCAGTTCCCCGGATATTGCGGCCACGAAGAGGTAGAACTTGCGCTGGTCAAGCTGGCGCGTGTCACCGGCGAGAAGAAATATCTCGACCTCTCGAAGTTCTTCATCGACGAGCGCGGCACCGAACCGCATTTCTTCACCGACGAGGCTGCCCGCGACGGTCGCAGTGCTGCCGATTTCCACCAGAAGACCTATGAATATGGCCAGGCTCATCTGCCGGTGCGCGAACAGAAGAAGGTCGTCGGCCATGCGGTGCGCGCCATGTATCTCTATGCCGGCATGGCCGATATCGCGACCGAATATAACGATGATACGCTGACATCAGCACTCGAGACTCTCTGGGACGACCTGACAACCAAGCAGATGTATGTCACCGGCGGCATCGGCCCGGCCGCCTCCAACGAAGGCTTTACCGACTATTACGACCTGCCGAACGAAAGCGCCTATGCAGAGACCTGCGCCTCCGTCGGCCTCGTCTTCTGGGCGAACCGCATGCTCGGCCGCGGTCCAAATCGTCGCTACGCCGATATCATGGAGCAGGCGCTCTACAACGGTGCCATGGCCGGCCTTTCGCTCGACGGCACGCGCTTCTTCTACGAGAACCCGCTGGAAAGTGCCGGCAAGCATCACCGCTGGATCTGGCACCATTGCCCTTGCTGCCCGCCGAACATCGCCCGCCTGCTCGCCTCCGTCGGCTCCTATATGTATGCGATCGCCGAAGACGAGATTGCCGTCCATCTCTACGGGGAAAGCAGGGCACGTTTTGATCTTGCCGGCGCCAAGGTCGAGCTTTCCCAGCAGACCCGCTATCCCTGGGATGGCGCGATCCATTTCGATGTGGCAGTCAACCATCCCGCCCGTTTCGCGCTGTCGCTACGCATACCGGAATGGGCCGAAGGTGCGGCGCTCTCCGTCAACGGCGAAAAACTCGATCTGCAATCCGTCGTCATCGATGGTTATGCGCGTATCGAGCGCGATTGGAAGAGCGGCGACAAGGTGGATCTCTCGATCCCGCTGACCGCCCGTAAGCTCTTTGCCAACCCGCTGGTCCGCCAGGATGCCGGCCGCACAGCCCTGATGCGCGGTCCGCTCGTCTATTGCGTCGAGGAGACCGACAATGGCGAGGGGCTGAATGGCATTACCCTTTCCGCCGATGTCTCGCAGGCGAAGACAACAGAAATTGCAGGCCTTCGCGGGGCAGTCGCTCTCGACCTTCCTATCAGCCGCGACACGGCCGATTGGGGCGCCGCGCTCTACCGTACGTCTCCGCCTACCGCAAAACAGGCGAGCGCGCGTTTCGTGCCCTATCCTTTCTGGGATAATCGCGAACCGGGCGAGATGCTCGTCTGGGTCAGAGCCGGAGAGGCGCGCGGTGAATAAAATGGCGGATACGGGCGTCGTGCTGACCGAAATTCGCAAGAGTTTCGGCAATCTGGAAGTCATCCACGGCATCGACCTAACCATATCGGACGGGTCCTTCGTCGTCTTCGTCGGTCCCTCCGGATGCGGAAAATCGACGCTGCTGCGCATGATCGCGGGGCTGGAGGATGTCACCGACGGCGAGATCGAGATCAAGGGGCGTAACGTCACCGATCTCGATCCCTCCGACCGCGGCATCGCCATGGTCTTTCAGTCTTATGCGCTCTATCCGCATATGAGTGTGCGCGACAATCTCGCCTTCGGCCTGAAAATGGCGCGGACGCAGGCCTCGGAGATCGAGGCCCGCGTCAAGGCGGCCTCGGCGATCCTGAAGATCGACCATCTGCTTGACCGCCGACCGGGCCAGCTATCTGGTGGACAGCGGCAGCGCGTGGCGATCGGCCGTGCGATCGTCCGAAAGCCGGAGGTCTTTCTTTTCGATGAACCGCTGTCGAACCTCGATGCAGAATTGCGTGTCTCCATGCGCATCGAGATCGCCAGGCTCCACCGTGAGCTCGGCAATACGATGATCTACGTCACGCACGACCAGACCGAGGCAATGACCCTTGCCGACAAGATCGTCGTGCTGCGTGACGGGCATATCGAACAGGCGGGAACACCGCGCGAGATCTACGAAAGACCCAATAATGTCTTTGTTGCCGGCTTCATCGGTTCGCCGCGCATGAATCTGCTCGAGGCAAGCTGGGCGGGTGACGGCAGCATTCTGGTGGCAGGCAACCGCATTCGTTCGCCGATCGGGGGCGCGGGCCTGACGGCGGGCCAGAAGATCACGCTCGGCGCGCGGCCGGAACATCTGAGCATTGCCGAACCGCGGGATGGGGTTCTGGCGGCAAGGGTTGATTTCGACGAATATCTCGGCGGGACTCAATTCCTCTACTGTCAGCTTGGCGACAGTCAGCCTCTCACTGTCGAATATAGAGGATCTGGCGACATCGCAACCGGCAGTCAGCTCGCTTTCATCTGTGATCCTGCCCACCTCCATATCTTCAGCGCCGATGGCACGCGGCTCGACAAATAAATGCCGGCAGAGCTAGGCTGCATTTCCTGTTCGTTCGAGCCGGCGCCCGAAACTTGAAGCACGGTCCGATCGGGATAAAGTCTTTCGCTGGAGGGCAGCTCTCGCCTGTCGCGTTGCATTGATCGTTTTCCTGGATTTCGAGGCTTCGTCCCTCAGCAAGAAAAGCGTTCCCATCGAGGTTGCCTGGGTGTTCGAGGATGGACGCTCGCACTCGACCTTGATCCGGCCTGCCCCCGACTGGGACGATTGGGCTGCGGATGCGGAAGCAATCCACGGGATTCCGCAGGCACTGCTCGCGTCGCAGGGCGTGCCGGTGGAACAGGTCGCCAGCGAAATGATTGAGGTTTTGACCGGCCATGATCTCTATGCGAGCGCGCCGTCATGGGACGGAAAATGGCTCAGCGTTCTCCTGCGCGCCGCAGGCTTTCCGCGCCATGCTCTCAGGCTCGGTAAGTCACGTGATGCCTTTATGGCCACGGCGCGCGAATTGACAGGAGCGACTGTCACCGAGACAGAGCTGTCGAGGCTCATCGACGGCATCATCGAGGGAAGCAAGGCGGCAATCCCGGCGCATCGCGCATTGGCAGACGCCACGCTTGAGCTTACCCGATGGAAGCTTGTCCGCGAGGCCGCCCAAAAGCGGATGGCGAGAGGCAGGTAGACGTCAGCGCTTGTGAAAGCTTTCGGTGACCCAGCGTGCAAAATCCGCGGCCGGGGATGGAAGGCGGCCGAAGCTGCGGGCCACCAGCCAATAGGCGCCGTTCGGCACAGCGAGATCGAAAAGCTGGCGTAGACGGCCACCCCGGATTTCCTCCTCTGCAAAAGATTCATCAAGGAGCGCAACGCCCTGGCCGCGCAGCGCCGCCTGCAGCACGAGGCCGTCATCGGCATAGACGGGCCCCCTCGCCGTCTCGGGCATGGCAAGGCCAGCCGCCCCAAACCACCGGCTCCAGGCGTCGCGGGTCTCCTCATGCAAAAGCCCATAAGCAAAGATGTCATGCGGAGAGGAGATCGGCGTGCCACGTTCCAGAAGATCGGATGCGATCACCGGCACCATGCGGACATCGATCAGGTGCCGGCTTTCTGTTCGTGGCCATGCAGTGACGGTGGCGCTGTGCCTGATCGCGATCTGCGCCTGGCCGGTACGAAATTCGATCGTCCTCGGATCGGCATCGAGCAAGATGTCGACGTCAGGGTGGCGTTTGCGGAATTCCGGCAGTCGCGGCACCAGCCAGCAAGCGGCAAAGGAAGGCTCGACGCTGACTTTCAGATCCGCAGACATTGAAGCCCCGCGGATATCCTCCAGGAACTCATCGATCCGGTCAAAGGATGGAGTGAGCACGGCAAGCAGTTTCCGTCCGCTTCCCGTCAGCAGAACACTGCGATGACGCCGCTCGAAAAGCGGCTCACCCAGCAGTTGCTCCAACTCGCGGATCTGCCGGCTGACGGCCGCCTGCGAGATGAACAGTTCCTCCGCCGCAAGCGTGAAGCTCTCGAGCCGGCCAGCAACCTCGAAGCTGCGCAATGCCGTCAGGGGAAGCCGGCCGCGTTTCATCCCATAACCTCAAGTTATCCGAAACCGACGATAAGCTCGTTTGAACACTGGGCGCAAGAGGAGGAGAACACTGGCGAAAGGAGAAACGCCATGTGGAAGCAAATCATTGCCGTCCTGATGGATGCGCTTCGCCTCGCCACCTACACATCTGATGACCGGAACAACCGGCACCGCCGGAACACCTGAACGCTCACGCAGTTTATCGGGATTTTCGCGCATTCATAATCCTGCGCCGGGGTCTATATAGACCTCTCCCTTATGAGAAGCAGGAGCATGATGATGCAGAAGCGCAAACTCGGCAGCCAGGGACTTGAAGTATCGGCCATCGGCCTCGGATGCATGGGAATGAGCCAGTCCTACGGCCCGGCGGATGAAACGGAATCCATCGCCACCCTTCACCGCGCCATCGAGCTCGGCTGCACCTTTCTCGACACGGCAGAGGTCTACGGCCCCTACAGGAATGAAGAATTGCTCGGCCGTGCGCTGAAGGGTCGCCGCAACGAGGTGACGCTCGCCACCAAATTCGGCTTTCGCCTGAAGGATGGCAAGCAGGTCGGCACCGAGCGCGACAGCCGGCCAGAAACCATTCGCAGCGCCGTCGAGGGCTCGCTCAAGCGTCTTGCCACCGACCACATCGATCTCATCTACCAGCACCGCGTCGATCCGGCTGTCCCGATGGAGGACGTCGCTGCTACCGTTGCCGAACTCATCAAGGAGGGCAAGGTTCGCTATTTCGGGCTTTCCGAAGCCGGTGTCACCAATATCCGCCGCGCTCATGCCGTCCTGCCCGTCTCAGCCGTTCAGAGTGAATATTCGCTGTGGGAGCGCAATCTGGAAGCCGACGTCATCCCCGCTTTGAAGGAACTCGGCATCGGTCTCGTGCCCTTCAGCCCACTCGGCCGAGGCTTCCTGACCGGAGAGGTCAAGCGCGCAGAGGATTATCCGGAAGGCGATTTCCGCCGTGGCGATCCACGCTATCAGGGCGAAAATTACGACGCCAATGTTCGCGCGGCCGAGGCCGTCCGCTCCGTTGCATCCTCGCTCGGAGTCAAGCCTGGCCAGGTGGCGCTCGCCTGGATCCTCCACAAGGGCAGCGATTTCGTGCCGATCCCCGGCACCAAACGCCGCGCCTATCTGGAAGACAATATCGCCGCTGCCTCCATCGCGCTTAGCACCGAACACATGAAGGCGCTCGATGAAGCGCTTGCCCCCGGCAAGGTTTCCGGCAAGCGTTACAACGACACGATCATGGCGACGATCGACCGCTGAGGGTAGTCAGGCGTCGATATCGGTCGACAGCGTGATCTCCTTCTGTGCTTCCAGCTCGGCAAGCCGCTCGCCCAGAGCCTTGCGGATCGACTGATAGGTCGTGCTGCCAAGCGCAAGTCTTTTGGGTGCCGGTTGTTTTTCGGCCGCCGCGATCATCGCGTCGGTCATCTTCACCGGATCGCCCAGGATCTTGAACGAGCCGCCGGCAATTGCCCTGCGCACCTGGCCGGCCGGCGTGTCCTCGTAGACATCCATCTGCGGCGGCCTGACGAGACCGGCGCCGAAATCCGTGCCCGCCGGTCCCGGTTCGGCAATGGTGATGTCGATGCCAAAGGAAGCAACTTCCTGCGCTACCGCCTCGATGAAACCTTCGATCCCCCATTTGGTCGCGTGATAGAGGCTGAAATTCGGATAGGCGATCTGTCCGCCTTCCGAAGCGACCTGCAGGATGCGACCCCCGCCCTGCTGACGCAGATGCGGCAAGGCCGCGCGGATCACCTGGATGGAGCCAATCAGGTTGGTATCGATCTGATGACGGATCTGCGCATCGCTCACCTCTTCTGCAGCGCCAAACAGGCCGTAGCCGGCATTGCTGACGACGACGTCGATGCGCCCCATCTGCTGAAAGGTGGCGTCGACGACTGCACGAACGGCCCGGTCGTCGGTGACGTCCAGGTTTGCGACCCAGAGCCGTTCGCCATACTGCGCCTCAAGGTCAGCCAGGGCCTCCCGCTTTCGCAGGGTGGCGGCCACCCGATCGCCGCGCGCCAGCAGCTTCTCGGTCATGATCCGGCCGAAACCCGAGGATGTGCCCGTGATGAACCATGTCTTCGTCATCGTCTCTACCTTTCTGATGCCGCTGGATCGCGGCTTGATGACAGCAAAGATAGAGGTGATTATTGATGTGATAATCCGTTCAAACTTGCATGAGTTGTTGAAAAATACCCATGAGTTACCGGCCGACACTTGATGATCTCAACGCCTTTGCGGCAATCGTCACATACCGCAGCTTCCGCAGGGCGGCCGGTGAACTTGGCTTATCGCCTTCGACGCTGAGCCACATGATGCGCAACATGGAGGCGCGCATGGGCGTGCGCCTGCTGCATCGCACGACACGCAGCGTCGCAGTCACCGAAGCCGGCGAAATGCTTCTCGACGGGCTGAAGCCCGTGTTGCGGGATCTTGATCTGGCGCTCGACGCAGTCGGCGAATTCAGCGGTCAGCCAAGTGGCACTCTGCGCATCAATGCCAGCGAGATTGCGGCCCGAGTGCTGATGAATACGGCCATCCCTCTTTTTCTCGAACGTTATCCCGCGATATCGCTCGATGTGGTGACCGAAAACCGGCTGGTGGATATTGTCAGCGAAGGTTTCGACGCCGGCATCCGCCTGCGAGAATCCGTACCGCTCGATATGGTCGCTGTAGAATTCGGGGGAGACGCACGCTTCCTTGCGGTTGCCGCACCCACCTATCTGAGAAATCACAAATCACCGATAACACCGGAGGATCTGAGGCATCACCGCTGCATTCGCCTGCGCATGCCGAGTGGCAAGCTCTATCGCTGGGAGTTTGAAAAACACGGACAGGAAGTGACCATGGAGGTGTCTGGCGCACTGACGCTCGATCATGTGGGACTGATGGCGGAGGCGGCTGCGAAGGGTCTTGGCATTGCGTATGTGGCGGAAAGGGTTGCCCGGCCCTATCTTGCCAGCGGCGCACTGGTCTCCGTTCTTGACGACTGGTGTCCGCCGATACCCGGTCTCTGCCTCTACTATTCCGGTCATAGGCACGTGCCGCAGAGTCTGCGCGCCTTTATCTCCGTCCTGACGGAAGTGGAACGGCACAGCGGCTAGCGCACCGTTCCTGGGCCATCACTGCTGCCCGGTCTGCCTTGCCTGTTCCGCAGAACGGTAGCGGGCCGGTGTTATGCCCCGTCGTGCCTTGAAAGCCTTGCCAAAGGCAGCTTCGGATTCATAACCGACCTCTGCAGCAATATCTGCAACCGTTCGCCGCGTCCGGAGCAGCAGGTCGCTCGCCAGCATCATCCTGATATCGGTCAGGAATGCGCCGACCGTCATTCCGGCGCGCTCGCGAAATTGCCGGGCGTAGGTTGCCCGCGACATGGCCGAATGGCGGGCAAGATCATCAATCGTCCAGGCAAGGGCCGGCGAGGACATTATCGCCACTGCGGATTTGCCAAGCCTGGCATCGCCAAGCAACTGCAACAGTCCCGCCGATGCGATGGGAGAGGCCTTGCCCGCCCTTACCGCCATGATGAAGAGCGAGAGACAAGTCGCGGTGATAATCGCCAATGCTCCCGGCTTCTCTTCAGCTGTTTCCCTGTAGAGCATGGCAACAAGCGTCTTCAGCATTTCCTCCGATTCCGCAGCGAGCGATACGTGAAAGACGTCAGGCAGGCTGTCGAGCAGCAAGGCTGCCGATCCTGGAGCGCAATCAAAATGACCGCAGAGCAGGTCGACATCGGCCTCGCCTTGACCATTTTCGCGCAAGGGCAACATACCGCCCGTCGTAACGCGCAGCGGCTGCATTTCTCCGCGTGGCCGCAAACCGATAATCGCATGCGCGTCGCCGCGCGGCAGCAGCAGAAAATCGCCGGAGCGCAAGGTGATTTCACGACCGGAGCCGAGGCGAATGAGACAGTCGCCGCCCAGGATCAGATGAAACGGCAACGTACCTGCTGCAACGGGTTCGTGATCGATATGAAACGCGCCTTGCAGCCGGCAGCGAATGTCGAGCGTTGGCTGTAGGCGGGCAAGTTCAATGAGGCGGCTTAAAACATCCATGAGACGATCGCGCTAGAAAATGACCTTCCTGAGCATTCAAAGTATCGGCCCTTGCGGTCATAGTCATTTCCGGCAGCAGAGGCAATCACGCCGGTGCTGATTTCAGATGGAGTGACTTTCATGTTGGACTGGAAGGAATATCGCAGCGAACTCTTCGGCCGGATCGGCGAACTCTCCAAAATCGCGCCCGAAACCATCAAAGGCTACCAGACCCTTTCGACGGCCGGGCAGAAGACAAATCACCTCGACGCCAAACAGCGCGAACTGATAGCTCTTGCCGTCGCTGTTACCGTTCGTTGCGATGGCTGTATCGTCGTGCATACAACCGAAGCCCAGAAGCTTGGCGCCACGAAGGAAGAAATTGCCGAAGCCCTCGGCGTTGCAATTTCTGTCAATGCAGGCGCTGCTCTTGTCTATTCGGCTCGCGTCATGGACGCTGCCGACGCTATTGCTAAGTGACGACCACCTGCACTGCCGGTGGGGCGTAGCGCCCGCCGGATCAGCCCGGAGAAACGAAAATGTCGCTGCCCCGCATACCCGCTGCATTCTTTGGCATTGTTCTCGGCGTTGTCGGGCTCGGCAACAGTTGGCGCGCTGCCTCTGCCGTCTGGCCCGTCTCGCCTGGTATAGGCGAGGCGATCAGCCTGCTCGGCTTCGCCATCTGGCTGCTCCTCGTTCTCCTCTACGCAGCAAAATGGCTCATCGCGCCGAAGGAGGCGATGGCCGAGCTTGAGCATCCCATACAGTGCTGCTTTGTCGGGCTGATCGGTGTTGCGACCATGTTGGCAGGAGTTGCTATACTTCCTTATTCGCGTATCGCGGCCGAAGCGCTGGCAATGGTCGGATTTGCCGTCACCCTGTTTTTCCTGCTGTGGCGAACCGGGCTTCTGTGGCGTGGCGGACGTGATCCGGTCACCAACACGCCGGTCCTCTATCTGCCAACGGTTGCCGGCTCCTTCGTCACCGCTATTGCGGCAGGTACGCTTGGTTATGCCGATTGGGGCCAGCTCGCCTTTGGCGCAGGGTTCTTCTCGTGGCTGGCGATCGAATCCGTGCTGCTGCACCGGCTGTTGATGGCCCCGGAACTTGCCGCTCCCCTTCGGCCAACTCTTGGCATCCAGATTGCCCCGCCTGCCGTTGGCAGCGTAGCTTATCTCAGCGTCACCGGCGGTGCGCCCGATATGTTCGTGCATGCAATGTTCGGCTACGCCATTCTGCAGGTTCTGATTGTCGGCCGTCAGCTGCCCTGGATCATGCAGCAGCCCTTCGCAGGCTCATACTGGGCCTTCACCTTCGGCCTGACGGCGCTTTCGACTGCCGGCTTGCGTCTGATGGGACATGGCGACACTGGAGCGATCAGCCATCTTGCGCCGGTGATCTTCATCCTGGTCAATATCGCACTTGCGCTTATCGCGATCGGCACACTGTGGCTGCTGCTTAAAGGCAAGCTCCTTCCCGCTCCCGTCCGGGCCTGAAAGCCCGAACGATTTCAGGTCCTTGCCAGCTCCTGCTGCAGATCGACCACCGCCTTGATCGGCAGGTGGTCGGACGCCATGCGGGCGAGCGGAGTGTCATGCACCTCCACTGCGGAGATGATCCCTTTCCGGTTGGCAATGATGCGGTCAAGCGCCAGGACCGGCAAGCCGGCCGGAAAACTCGGAACGGCGGGCGGCAGCGGACCGAAGGCCATCTGAAAGGTGTGAAGAGACGAGCGGTCACCGAGCCGCCATTCGTTCAGATCGCCAAGCAGGATTGTCGGCATTTCGTGACGGTCGCTGATGAGATCGACCAGAGTCTTTGCCTGTTGTGCCCGCGAATGGCGCAGCAGCCCGAAATGGGCGGCAATGATGCGCAGTTTGCCGCCAGATTCGAGCTCTATTTCCGCAACCAGTGCCCCGCGGGGCTCCAGGCCCGGCAGCTTCACCTGATGCACGTCATGCACCAGGCCCTTTCGCACGAGCACCACGTTGCCGTGCCAGCCATGCGCTTTTACAGCCCCTGAAATCGGAACAGGAACGAGCCCGGTATCGCGCTCCAGCCGGGCGAGATCGAGAATGCCGGTACGCTCGCCGAAGCGCGTATCGGCCTCCTGCAAGGCGATCACATCGGCATCGATCTCATGGATGACACGGCTCGTGCGTTCCGGATCGAAGCGTCGATCGGTGCCGACGCATTTATGGACGTTGTAGGAGGCGATCAGCGTGCCGTCACCGCGCGGCTTCGGCCCGGCACGCCAGGTCTCGACGCGTTTCTTCCTGTTCTTGATGGAAGCGATGATACTGGCGGGGAGACTGTCTTTCTTTTTGGCTTGCATCGGAAGGAACGCCCGCTCCATTGCTCGAAAGCTTTTTTCCCAGATTATAGGCAGTGCAACAAAACTTGCCATGCCGCAATCACGAAAACTCGTTCAAAGATACGGCGAACCCAGCCAAAGCACCTTTTCGAGAAGCCGCACCAGGAAGGGCCGCGACCACAGCCCCTCGAGCGTCACGGGCGTGGCGGACTTGATGGCTTCGTCTATGCGCTCATCGATTTCGCCGGCAAAGCCCGCATTCAGCACTTCAAGATCCACCTCGAAATTCAGCCGCAGTGAGCGCGGATCGAGATTGGAGGAGCCGACATAGGCCCAGGTTCCATCTATGGAGAGCAGCTTGGAATGGCTGAAGCTGCCGGTCGAACGCCAGATACGGCAATAATTTCTGACCATCTGGTCGAACTGCGCCGTCATCGCCCGGTCGACCAGAACGAGATTGTTGGCGGCGGGCACGACGATATCGACCTCCACGCCACGCCGGGCTGCTGTTGCCAGCGCACTGATCAGCTCCCGATCCGGCAAAAAGTAAGGCGACATGATCCGGATCGACTGGCGCGCTACGGAAAAGGCGCCCATCAGCATCTTGTGGTTCGTCTCCACGCTCCGGTCCGGCCCGGAAGCGACGACACGCATGAAGACCGGATCGCCGCGCTTGCGTTCTGGCCGATCGATGCGCCAAGCCTCCGCGTTCAGGACTTCGCCTGTCGTGAAACGCCAATCCTCAGCCGCGACGTCGAAGAGATCGGCAACCGCCGGGCCGCTGACGCTGAAATGCGTGTCGTGGGCAAAACTTCCGCCGACCGCCTCCTCGCTGAAGCCTTCGCGGATATTCATGCCGCCGGTCAACGCGGTCTTTCCATCCGCGATCAGGATCTTGCGGTGAGTGCGCAGGTTGGCATAGGGCAGCCTGAGCCCCATGATGACATTGCCGTTGAAGACATCGACGGTGACGCCCCCTTCCTTCAGGTACCCGAGAATGCTCGGCACCGAATAGCGTGCCCCGACGGCGTCGATCAGTACACGCACTTCCACGCCGCGCCTGACGGCTGCAATCAGCGCGTCGGCGATGCGCAGCCCGATCCTGTCGCGGTCGAAGATATAGGTTTCGAGCAGGATGCTGCTCTGCGCGTCATCGATTACCGTCTTCATTGCTGCATAGGCTTCGTCGCCGTTTTCCAGCATGTCGATCGTATTGCCTGTCGTCAGCGGGTAGCGCGTAACGCGATCGCCGAGCGTCTGCAGGGCAGCAAAACGCCGGCCGAACTGGCTGATGACGGCTTCAGTCTCCGCGTCGAATTTCTCGAGCTCGTCCAGATCGGCGGCAGGCAGCAGCGCATCACGCCGAAGGCTCAGCGACTTGCGGCGGATACGGTTGATGCCGGCAATCATGTAAAGCAGCGCGCCAACGATCGGCGAGAGGATGATGACGCCCACCCAGCCGGTTGCAGCCCGGACCTCTTCCTTGGTCATGGTGGCATGGATCGCCGCCGCTGCCCCCATGGCAATCGAGATGACGAAGAGGATATGCGGCCAATAGGTCGACAGCAGCTGAAACATCGCCACAGCATATAGCCGCGAATGGCCTGCGTTCAATCAGTCCGGAGCTCGCTTACGACGCGAATTTTTCAGATGCTTAATTTGCCGGCTCAATATCTATGGCAAAGACAACCGAAAGCGGCGGCAGCGCGCCATTCTCGGCAGGCTTTGCTTCCCGGCCGTAGTGCTCGTAGATCACAGTTCCCGCGATTGACGGCAGGACCAGTGCCTGCCCTGACAAATTGGCGCGCAGCGCCAGCGTCAGGTTGGCAAACTTCCACCAGACGGCGACCGCCCCTTCTGGCGCTTCGAGCACACCGCTCTCGATGGCCCAGTTTTGCCGCAGCAGCGGCACGATATAGGTCTTGCGCAACTTCAGGAGTTCGGCGACGAAAGCCAGGCTTTTCCGACCCTCTTCGTTCTCCCGCCATTGCCAGTCGAGTTTTGAATTTTCGAAGGTCGAAGGCGCATTTGGATCAGGCAGATCGGCCACGCTTCTGCCGGCCTTCAATCCGCCGAAACCCTCAGCTTCCGCCATGCGACCCTCGCGGACTATCTTGGCGAGCTCGCCCGTGTAGTCGGTGAAGAAATAGAAGGGCCGCCTTTCCCCGTACTCCTCCCCCATGAAGAGAAAGGGAATATGAGGTGAAAGCAGGAGGATCGCGGTCAACGCGTCCAGCATCTCGGGATCGGAAAGGCTCACCAGCCGTTCGCCGAACGCACGGTTTCCGATCTGGTCATGGTTCTGCAGGAAATCGACAAAGGCCGTCGGCGGCAGGTAGCGGCGTTCGCCAACGGGTAGCTCCGGCCGATCGGTTCGATCGGGATAAATGAAGCCGTGCTGGAGCGCGAGGCGAAGCTTGTGCCAGAGCTGATCGGCGAAAGGCTTGTAGTGACCGATGGTTTCGTCGGTCGCGATGATGTGGGCAACATGATGAAAATCATCATTCCATTCGGCCTTGTAGGCTTTGGGAGCGCCGCTCTCGTCACGGACAAGCAGTTCCACGAGATTGCGTTGGTCTTCGACGACTAGATGAACCTGCCTGTCGGCGAAAGCAGCTTTCACTTCTTCGGTAATCGCTAAGAGCACATGCTTTCCGGAGGTATCGTGGATTTGCTCGACGGCATCGAGCCTGAGCCCGTCCAGCCGGAATTCACCGATCCAGTAGAGTGCGTTCTCGATGAAAAAGCGCCGCACCGGTTCCTGACCGAAATCGATCGCCGCACCCCAGGGCGTTTGCCGATCCTTATGGAAGAAGCCGGGCGCATATGTGTGAAGGTAATTA
The DNA here is from genome assembly GCF_014193955.1 of Rhizobium sp. BK379. Classification (NCBI taxonomy): domain Bacteria; kingdom Pseudomonadati; phylum Pseudomonadota; class Alphaproteobacteria; order Hyphomicrobiales; family Rhizobiaceae; genus Rhizobium; species Rhizobium sp. BK379. The sequence goes on along the minus strand of NZ_JACIAD010000006.1, from coordinate 402,661 downwards.
CCCTCGGGTCCAAAATGATTGTAGACGACATCGAGCAGCACCATGAGGCCGAGCCCATGTGCCGCGTCGATGAAAGCCTTGAAATCGTGAGGCGTCCCATAAGCGGAATGCGGCGCGTACTGCAGCACGCCGTCGTAACCCCAGCCGTGATTACCGGCAAATTGCGCCACCGGCATCACTTCGACCGCAGTGATGCCGGTTTGCGCAAGATGCTTCAGTTTCTCCCCCGCCGCCCGGAACGTACCCTCGGGTGTAAAGGCGCCGATATGGATTTCGCTGATCACGGCCTCCTCCCAGGGGCGGCCGCGCCAGCGCGAATTTTGCCATTGGTAGCTGGGATCGACGATCAGCGACGGGCCGTCCACCTTGCCAGCCTGCGCCCGCGACGCTGGATCCGGGACGGCTTTTCCATCCGGGAGGACGAACATGTACTCGTCACCGGCGACGGCTTTCGTCACAGTCGCCTCGAGCCAGCCGTCTCCAGCATCATGCATCGGAATATCCCGGCCACGATGGCGCAGCGAAATCGCATTCTCGCTCGGCGCCCAGAGACGAAAATGTGCGGTCCCGTCCGCCAGCAACTCTGCGCCCCAGCACCCGGTGCTTTCCATGTTCGTTCCGTTCTTTGAGATCTGGCTCATCCCTCACCCCGTATGGTTCCAGTCAGCACCAAATTCCTGAGGCCCCGGGTTGTTCCGAACAGGCAGGAACAATCGGTTGCGTGACCGGTTAAGAGTGGAAGCCAAGAGATTGCCGCCATGAACATCGCATCGAAATTTGGCCCTGCCTTCACGCTTGAAAGCGCCGACGCCGCCAGCCTCGATCAACTTGAACATCAAGCGCAAGGCTGCACACGCTGCGAACTCTACAAGAACGCCACCCAGCTCGTCTTCGGCGAGGGATCGCAGAAGGCCGACATCATCCTCGTCGGCGAACAACCTGGCGACAAGGAGGATATTGCAGGCCGCCCTTTCGTCGGCCCTGCCGGACGCCTGCTCGACATCTGCCTCGAGGAGGCCGGGCTCGAGCGCTCGCGATGCTACGTCACCAATGCGGTCAAGCACTTCAAGTTCGAGCCTCGCGGCAAGCGCCGCCTGCATTCGAAACCCAATGCGGGGGAGATCCAGCGCTGCTCCTGGTGGCTTGGCGCCGAAGTCAATCTTGTGAGGCCGCATCTCGTCGTCGCACTTGGTGCGACGGCGCTTTACTCTCTTCTCGGCCCGAAGGTGAAGCTGACGCCCGTGCGCGGTCACATCCTCACGCCGGAGAACCATCCGCCGGTTCTCGTCACTATCCACCCTTCCTTCCTCCTGAGGATCCGCGATGATGAGGATATCGCGCGCCAGCGCGCGAATTTCATCGCGGATCTGCGCCACGCTGTTCAATATCAAGGCAACTAGAACGAGTTATTGCCTATAAATATTGCAACGCAAAAATATTCCCGATTTACTTGGCAAATCCACTTGAAACCGGCCCGATAGTCTGGAACCTTTTCAATAGTATCGCGTTCGGACGACGGCATGTTGTGACTGGAGATCAGCGATGGCAGAAACTCGGGATGAGTGGATACAAAAACGTGCATATGCCCTCTGGGAAGAAGAGGGACACCCGACGGGAAGGGATTCCATCCATTGGGAAAAAGCAAGGGCTGAGCATGATGCGCTCAAGGGGGTATCAAAATCTCCAAACGGCAAGGAAGTGAAACCTCGGGCGAAGCGGGCCGTGGCAGCCAAGACGCAGGCACCGGCAGCAGCCGAGATCACTGATGGTGCCGAAGCCACGAAACCTGCCAAACGGGCGGCGGCAAGCACGAAGACGAACGGCATCATCAAACCGGCCCCAAAGCGGACGGCCGTACGCAAGTCGGCTTCCTGAAGAGAAATCTTCAGATGTTGATGAAAAAGGGCGCCTTCACGGCGCCCCTTGGCTTTTTTTGTCATAAGTTTGAATTAGTTGCGCGCTAATAAGGTCATGAAGCGCCAGCTTCTGTGCGGGGGTGACCACAAGCCGAATGAAACGTCCGTCTGGACAGCTCTTTAAAAAAGCTGCGTCCGCCCCTCGAAACGGGGAACAAGAGTATTTCCCGGCTGTTTATGGGCAAACAGGGAAGTCGTCATGACCAGCCGTTTCGCCCATTTCCTCATCATCCTTATCCCCGCGGTTTCAGGCTGCGGTTTTCCAGCTTCGGTGTGAGGGATGGAGATGTCGCTTCTTCTCATCGCTGCGGTGCTTTACATCGGTTTCGCGCTGGGACTTATCCTTTTCGTCGACAATATTGTCGGCGTTTTTTTTCGCGATCCGCGCAAACCGAGTGAGCTTCGTTCCTTTGTGCTGAGCCGCGCTTTCATCACCTCCCGAAAGCTGGATCAAGAATAACAAATATAAACGATCTCATTGAAAGTATTCGGCACCTATCCGATTAACGATATTTTCAGCTCGCTCTTTCCCTCGTGATCGACGCCTCTATTTTGCCATGGACCGGCGGATGAGGAATGAAAGCGATTTTTGATGGCACGGGTGGGGAGCCGCTGGCCGGGAGGCGATAGCGAAATCGGAAATTTGTTGCGCCGGAATGGTTTGGATGCAGCCGGCGTCGGATCAGTCGAAGCATGGCCAAGTTCCCTCCGACATATTGCGGAAATGGTTGTAAATTCCCGCCAGCCGAAATTCGTCGCCTGGGGTCCCGAACTCGCTTTTATTTATAATGACGCCTATGTCGCGATTTTTCCCGAACGGCATCCCGCCGCCCTCGGAAGGCCGTTTCAGCAAGTTTGGTCGGATATCTGGCCGCAATTCGAACCGATTGTGAAGGCCACGCTAAACGGCCAGTCGCAGCTCTACAAGGAACTGCACGTTCCCATGCGGCGCGAGGGGCAGACGGAAGATACCTGGTTCACCTTCTCATACACGCCGCTGCGGGACGACGACGGCAAGGTAGCCGGCATTCTCTGCGCGACCATGGAAGTGACGGATCAGGTGCTCGCAAAGCGCCGGGAGCGCCTTGCGTTGGATGAAGCGCAGGAAAAATCCGCAACACTCGCCGTCGTCAATCGCGCCGGCTCGGCAATCACGGCCGAGCTCAATGTCGACCGCCTGACGCAGATCGCCGTCGATGCAGGAGTGGCGTTGACGGCTGCTGAGTTCGGCGCCTTTTTCTACAATGTCGATGACGGCGAAGGCGGCAGTTATATGCTTTACGCGCTGTCGGGTGTCGATCGCAAACATTTCGACAAGTTTCCGATGCCGCGCAATACCAAGGTCTTCGCACCGACTTTCGGCGGCGAAGGCGTCGTTCGATCCGACGATATCCTGCTTGATCCACGCTACGGGCAGAACGCACCCTATTCCGGGATGCCGAGCGGCCACCTTCCTGTGCGCAGCTATCTCGCCGTACCCGTAAAGTCGCGCGATGGCAGCGTCATTGGCGGCCTGTTCTTCGGCCATAGCCAGCCCGGTCGTTTTTCGGATGCCGCCGAGGCAAGCCTCATCAGCTTGGCCGGCCAGTCCGCCGTCGCAATCGACAATGCCCGGCTCATCCGCGCGGCCGGGGTCGAAATTGCCCAACGCCGTGAGGCCGAGGACCAACTACGCAAGCTGAACGAAACGCTTGAGGTCCGTGTTGCTACCGAAATTCTCGAACGCCAGCAGGCCGAGGCGGCTTTGCAGCAGGCGCAGAAGATGGAATCGATCGGCAAGCTCACTGGCGGCGTCGCGCACGACTTCAACAACCTGCTGCAGGTTATTTCGGGCAATCTCCAGCTTCTCGGCAAGGATGTGACGACCAACGGCCGAGCCAAAGAGCGTATCTCCAACGCGCTGTCCGCCGTCGAGCGCGGATCGCGGCTGGCCAGCCAGCTTCTCGCTTTCGGCCGCCGCCAGCCTTTGGAGCCAAAGGTCGTCAATATCGGTCGCCTCGTCTCTGCTATGGATGACATGCTGCGCCGCGCGCTCGGCGAGGAAATCGAGGTGGAGACCATGGTTTCCGGCGGCCTCTGGAACAGTCTTGCCGATCCGATACAGATTGAAAACGCCCTGCTGAACCTTGCGATCAATTCACGCGATGCAATGAACAGCGCGGGCAAGCTCACGGTCGAGGTTGGAAACGCCTTTCTGGACGATTCCTACAGCCGTACCCATCCGGAAGTCGCGCCTGGCCAATATGTGGTACTCGCCGTCACCGATACAGGCTCAGGCATGCCACCCGAGATCATCGAGCAGGCTTTCGAACCGTTCTTCTCAACCAAGCCGGAGGGCAAGGGCACCGGTCTCGGCCTCTCCATGGTCTACGGTTTTGCCAAGCAGTCCGGTGGCCATGTGAAGATCTATAGCGAAGTCGGCGAAGGCACGACGGTGAAGCTCTATCTTCCCCGCTCATTCCAAAGCGAGGACCGGATCGCCAACGGCGACAATGCTCCGGCGACCGGCGGCACCGAGACGGTTCTGGTCGCCGAAGACGATGAGGGTGTGCGCGCAACTGTGGTCGAGATGCTGACCGATCTCGGTTATTACGTGCTGAAAGCCAAGGACGCACAGAGCGCGCTGACCGTGATCGAGAGCGGAGCGCATATCGACCTACTCTTTACCGATGTCGTCATGCCTGGTTCGTTGAAAAGCCCGGAGCTCGCGCGCATGGCCCGCGAGCGCCTGCCCAATGTCGCAGTGCTTTATACGTCGGGCTATACCGAAAACTCGATCGTCCATGGCGGCCGCCTCGATCCCGGCCTTGAACTCCTTTCAAAGCCCTACACACGGGAAGCCTTGGCGCGGAAAGTTCGCCACGTTCTCGCCAATCAGGCGCAACGCCGCCAGACCAACCCGGTGCCCTTGCCGGGCGGCGGACAGCCCCGCGGCATCGTCCAGGCCAGGCTGAAGCTTCTGCTGGTCGAGGATGATACTTTCATCCGCATGGACACTGCCGAAATCCTGCAGGATCTCGGTTATGACGTGATCGAGGCCGACAGCGGCGAACAGGGCATCGAACTCCTGCGCGGCATCGATACGAATATAGATATCATTGTTGCCGATGTCGGCCTTCCGGGCATGTCCGGCCCGGCCTTCGCAGCGCTGGCGCGCGAAGCGTTCCCCTCGGTCGGCCTCGTCTTTGCGACCGGCAACAGCAATCTGCCGGATGCGAACCGCTTTTCCGGTTCCGTGCTGCTGCCAAAGCCCTTTACCACGTCAGCGCTCGACCGCGCAGTGAAGACCGCAGCCCGCCAGCGCCCCATCGCCTAGAGCTGCACCGCTTGGGAACCACCGAGTTCCGGATATCTTTCGAACAAGTCCTTCCGGCTCATGCTGCATGTTTCCTGATTTCGCTCTCCTCACAGCGGAGCGCGAAATCCCGGAACTTTTGAGAAAGCCAGCAGTTCAGTTTCATTCACACACGTCAGAGGAGGCAGCCATGCCGAAAGGTGACAAATCCGCCTACACGGATAAGCAGAAGAGGAAGGCCGAGCATATCGAGGAAGGCTACGAGGACCGCGGTGTTTCTCACGGGGAAGCCGAGCGCCGAGCCTGGGCAACCGTCAACAAGGAAAGTGGCGGGGGCAACAAATCCGGTTCGGGCCGAGGCAAGAAGGATACGCACGAATCCTCCGAGAAGGGCGGGCGCATCGGCGGCCACGCTTCTGCGTCCCGTTCGAAAGAAGAGCGCTCGGCATCAGCCAAAAAGGCTGCAGCCACGCGCAAGCGCAACGACCAACACGCCCACCACTGAGAGGCCAACAATCAGAAACAAAGCGGCAGGTGCGCGGGCTTGGCGTTTCTCCGAAGGATTTTTACGATGGCGAAGAAGACCAAGAAATGGTCGCAGGACGTGACCGAAAACAGTGATGCGATGGACCTCAAAGAAGGCGTTTTCAAATCGAGCAATCCGAAAAAGATAGCAGAATCACTGAAACAGTCGGCTGAAAGCAGCCAGCGGCGCAAATCGAGCCCCTTCCGCTCGGCCATGTCGATGCTGACCTTCTACATCAACCGCGCCGGTGACCAGTTGACGAAGAAGCAGAAAGGCACACTTGAAAAGGCGAAGGGTGAATTGCGCAAGGATTTCGGACGCGGATCCGGACACTGAGAAATAACGAGGGCAGATGGCTTACGAACTCTATTACTGGGACGGCATTCAGGGCCGTGGCGAATTTGTGCGGCTGGCCCTCGAGGAAGCGGGTGCCGAGTATATAGACATCACCCGCCAGTCGGGTCGCGGGCGCGGGACTGGCGCCATGCTTGCCGTCATGCAGAGCGATGGCGAGGCGCTGCCCCCCTTTGCCCCGCCCTTCCTGAAAGACGGCGATCTCATTATCTCGCATGTCGCCAACATCCTCCTCTATCTAGGCCCCAAACTCGGGCTGGCGCCTGACGACGAAGGGCTACGCTATGTCGTAAACGGCCTGCAGCTCACCATCACCGATTTTGTGGCCGAAGTGCACGACACACACCATCCGATCGCGACCTCGCTCTATTACGAAGATCAGAAGGAAGAAGCGAAGGCCCGGTCTGCCGCCTTCATCAAGGAGCGTATTCCGAAATTCCTCGGCTATTTCGAAAGGGTGCTGAACCAGAATCCGGAAGGCTCGGACTATATCGTCGGCAATGCGCTCACTTATGTCGATCTCTCGCTGTTCCAAATCGTCGAGGGTCTCGTCTACGCCTTCCCGAAAGCGATGAGCAATTATCGCGGCAGTTATCCTCTCCTTGCGGCCCTTCGCGACAGGGTCGAACGCCGCCCCAACATAACTCACTACCTCAGATCCGATCGCCGCCTTGCCTTCAACACGGAAGGGATTTTCCGCCATTATCCGGAACTCGACATTGGCGTTTCCTGATCGGCTTCCTTGGATTTTTCGGGAACGATTAGTACCGCCGTCGGTTTCGCCTTTGATCCCGAGTTTCGACACGAAGGAAAGAAGAAGTAATGCCTTCCATCAAATCCGCAAAAATCCTCATCCTCGCCACCGACGGTTACGAACGCTCCGAACTCCGCGTGCCCTTGGACGAACTGACGAGGCGTGGTGCCTCCGTGAAGATCGCGTCCATTAAGGAGGGTCAGATCAAGAGCTGGGACAAGACGGATTGGGGCGACACCGTACCGGTAGACTTGCAGGCCAAGGACGTAAACATCGAGGATTTCGATGCGCTGGTCTTGCCGGGTGGCCAAATCAATCCCGACAAGCTGCGTATCGACGATAATGCCGTGAGAGTTGTCCGCGAATTCGTCGAATCCGGCAAGGTCGTTGCCGCCATCTGTCATGCGCCGTGGCTGCTGGTTGAAGTCGACGCCCTGCGTGGCCGCCAGGCTACCTCCTATTGGTCGATCAAGACCGATGTGAAAAATGCCGGAGCGACCTGGAAAGACGAGAAGGTCGTAACCGACGAGGGCATCATTACCTCCCGCTCACCCGACGATCTCGAAGCATTCGTCAATAAGATCGTCGAAGAGGTCGAGGAAGGCCGCCACGAGAAGCGCGCCGCCTGACTTATACTCCTGTTGAACTCGAAGCCCGCGGCCAGCCCGCGGGTTCTTTTTGTCATTCGGGAAGCGGGTGGCGCGTTAGATAGTCCAGCATACGATTTTCATCCGCCCGCAGCCCCCGCAGGGGCTCGGCATCGCCCTCTTCCAAGGTCTCGCCGGAACCCGACAGGGCAATGATCGACGGATGGATATAGCTGGAGCGCGAGATTGCCGGCGTATTGTGCAGCGCCTCCGCCGCAGCCTCCGACATTTCTTTCACGCTCGGTCGCCGGCCCTCGGAGATCGCGCTGCGCGCCGCGCCGAAAGCGGCAAGTGAGCCCGCCCACGTGCGGAAAGTCTTGGCCGAAATGGTGATGCCTGAAATCTCGGCGAGATAGGCATTCAGCCGACCGGAATCGATCGGCTTCAGCGCTCCGGTCTCGTCCTTCCAGACAAAGAGCTGCCGCCCCGGCAAGTCCGCAATCTCCTCCAGGATTTTCTGCAGGCGCGGATGTTTGAGGCTGCGTTGTACGCGCTTGCCGCCTTTGGCCCGGAACTTCAGCTCGATTTGGCCATCGACAATCTTCAGATGGCGCTTGAGAAGCGTCGTCGCGCCGTAGGTGCCGTTTTCCTTGACATAGGCCTGATTGCCGACGCGCAGGTGGGCTTCATCGAGCAGGGTCGTCAGTGCCGCGAGTACGCCGTCGATGTCGTTGGCACCGGTGTCGAGATGGCGCAGGACCGTTCGCCGGATTCTGGGCAGCGCCCGGCCGAACTCGACAAGCTGATGGAACTTGCCGGCACTTCGGAAAGACTGCCAGTCCTTGTGGTAGCGGTACTGTTTGCGCCCACGCGCGTCATAGCCCGTTGCCTGCAGGTGGCCGTTCTCGTAAATGCAGATCCAGACATTCTCATAGGCCGGTGGCAGCCCCAGCGCCTGTATGCGCGCACGCTGGAGTTCATCGGCAAGTGTCGTGCCGTCCGGCAGCTGGTAGCTGAAACCCTTGCCTTTTCTTCGCCTGCGGATGCCCGGTTCGGTGTCGCTGACATAGACCAGGCCTAGCTCAGTGATGACTTCTGCATTCATTGCTGCTTATCGACCTGCTACTTGCTCCGGCGACCGAAGTGAAACCACCTGTGTCGCTCGGCCTTGCTTGCATCCTTGGGCGGCTGGGTCTGCCCCTTGGGCGCAAAGATCGCAATGCTTTGGGCATAAACCACGATCGGAGCCTCCGGTTCATGCAGCTTGAATGCGTCTTGCTCGGCGCCGGTGTCGAGAACCCGCGCCCACTGGTTCAAGCCATTGACCTCGGGCAAGTGCACCTCGCAATCGCCGCCAGCGTTGAACACCAGATACAGATCGTCCATTTCTTCCGTGTCCGGAGAATGCGCACTCTTTGAGAGATAGACGCCAAGCACCTGCAGCCCGTCATCGTTCCAGGCGCCGTCATCCATGAAACTGGCATCCGGCTTGTACCAGGCGATTTCAATACGACCATCATCGGTGCTGTCGCCGGTCAGAAAGCGCTCCTGTCTCAGGACCGGATGAGCCCTGCGGAACGCGACGGCCTTCCGGCAGAAATCGAGGAACGCGTCATCGAGGCCGTCCCATTTCGTCCAGCCTATCTCGTTGTCCTGACAGTAGGCGTTGTTATTGCCGCCCTGGCTGTTGCCGACCTCATCGCCGGCAAGGATCATCGGGACGCCCTGGGAGAGCATCAGCGTCGCCATCATGTTGCGGCGCCGGCGAGCCCGCAGCCTGTTGATATCGTCATTATCGGTCGTTCCCTCGGCCCCCATATTGTCCGAATGATTGTCTGAATGACCGTCCCTGTTGTCCTCGCCGTTTGCCTCATTGTGCTTGTCGTTGAAGGAAACAGTGTCCATCAGCGTGAAGCCGTCATGCGCCGACAGCAGATTGACCGATGATGTCGCTCCGCGATCGGAGTGATTGAACTGCACGGCCGAACCGGTGATGCGCTGCGCGATCTCCGACACCATGCCGCTATCGCCCTTCCAGAAACGGCGCACATCGTCACGGAACTTGTCGTTCCACTCGCGGAACGGATGCGGGAAGCCACCAACCTGGTAGCCGCCGGCGCCGACATCCCAGGGCTCGGCGATCAGTTTCACGCCGGCAAGGATAGGATCCTGGCGGATCGCACCAAAGAAGAGCCCCTGCCGGTCAAACTCCAGATCCTGCCGACCAAGCGTGCTGGCGAGATCGAAGCGGAAACCATCGATATGCATCACGCCGACCCAGTAACGCAGGCTGTCGAGCACCATGCGCATGACCATGGGATGGGCGACGTTCAGCGTATTGCCGGTGCCCGTCGTATCGAAAGTATGGCGCGGATCGTCGGGCGAGAGGATGTAATAGCTCGCATTGTCGAGACCACGGAAAGACATGGTCGGTCCCTTCTCGCTGCCTTCGGCCGTGTGATTGTAGACGACGTCCATGATCACTTCGATGCCGGCGGCGTGGAACTTCTTCACCATGGTCTTGATCTCGGTGATCTTGTCGCCCGAGAGATAACGTGTCTGCGGTGCGAAGAAACCGAGCGTCTGGTAGCCCCAGTAATTGGTGAGCTTCTTCTCTTCGAGATAGCGATCATTGGGGAAGAACTGGATCGGCAGAAGCTCGATGGCGGAAATGCCGAGCTTGACGAGATGATCGATGATCGGATCGCTGCACATGCCGAGGAAGGTGCCGCGCAGTCGGTCCGGCACTTTCGGATGTAGCATCGTCAGGCCGCGCACATGCGCTTCATAGACGATCGTTTCCGTCCACGGCCGGCGGATCGCCTGCTCGCCGTCCCAATCAAAATCCGGATCCTGCACAACGCCCTTGACCATGAAGGGCGCACTGTCACGCTCATCGAAAGAAAGATCGTCCTCGCCAATTCTGTAGCCGTAGAGCGCATCGTCCCATTTGAGATCCCCAAGGACCTGCTTGGCATAGGGATCGAGCAACAGCTTGTTGGGATTGAAGCGATGTCCGTTCTTCGGATCGTAGGGACCGTGCGCGCGGTAGGCATAGACCGTGCCCGGGCCGACGCCGGCGATGTATCCCGACCAGATATCGCCCTCACGCTTCGGCAGGGGTAGTCGCGCGACTTCCTTTTTGCCGTCGGGGGAGAAGAGGCAGAGCTCCATTTGCTCCGCATGCGCGGAGAAAACAGCAAAATGCGTACCTGAGCCGGTATATTCCGCCCCCAGTTCCGGTTTCAGGAAGTCGAGTTCGGAAAAGGAAAAGCTCATGACGCCCCCGCTTGTTGAATGGCCAAGCGGGAAACGTCATTGCAGTGCGAAAGTTCCGTAGATAGCGATCCTTACAGCCCCATCAGGGCATCAGCTGACCGCCATTGACCTCGATGATCTGGCCGGTGATGTAACCCGACAAAGTCGGCGAGGCGAGGAAGAGATAGGCGCCGACGCAATCTTCCGACGTGCCGACGAAGCCCATCGGAATCGATTTGCGCTGCAGTTCCATCTGCTCGTCATTCGTATAGCGCTCGTGGAAGGGCGTTGCGATGACGCCCGGCGCGACCGCATTGACGCGGATCTTGTCGGCGACGAATTCCTTGGCGTGACCGTGGGTTATCGTCGATACGAAGCCCTTTGAAGCCGCGTAGAGGATTGCGCCATTGCCGCCGCCGTTGCGCGCCGCAATCGACGTCGTGTTGATGATGAAACCGCCCTGCTTCTTCAGCCAGGGATGGGCCGCGCGCGTTGCTGCGAGCACCGAGCGCGCATTGAGGTTCATGACCTTCTCATAATGCTCGTCGGTATATTCTGCGGTCGGCTTGCGGCCGAGCATGCCGCCGGCATTGTTGATGAGGCCATCGAGGTGGCCGAATGTCTTCGCCGTCTCTTCGACGACGCGTTCCGTTTCGCCTTCCCTCGACACGTCGCCATGCACGAGATGAACGGAGCCGCCGGCTGCCCGGATCTCGTCGGCAAGCTGTTCTGCCGGATCGCGGCTTGAATTGTAATGCACACCGACCTTGGCGCCCTGCGCAGCGAAGGCGCGTGCGACGGCGGCGCCGATACCGGTGGAGGCACCCGTAATCAGCACGGCCCTGCCGGCGAGATCAGGAATTTTGATGGATGCAAGCGATTGAGCAAGATCTGCCATGGCGACGATAGCCTCCCGAAAAACCAAGGACATAGGTGATGAAACGATATGTGCCAGTCTTAGCAGGCGAGATCACGAAAGAGCAATGCACGAAAGAGCGAGATGGATACAGCTGGGGCAACCGGTACTGCCGTTGACAAATGACCGACAGGCCATAGTCTCGGCATCTCGTCGCGGTGAGGGTTACCGCTCTTTGAGGGGAAAACATGCTCAAGCCCGTGAAATGGCTGCTTTTTCTATGTCTTGCTTTCGGTCTTCCAGCCCACAGGCCGGCCGATGCGCAGACGCTCGACACGATCAACCAGAGCAAGACCATCCGCCTTGGCTATATCGCCGACGAGAAGCCCTTCTCCTTCAAGACGACGGATGGCAGCCCTGCCGGCTATGCGATCGATCTCTGCCGACGCATTGCCGACGAAGTCGGCCGGAGCGTGCCCGGTCTCAAGAAAGGCTATGTCGAAACAACGCTGTCCGATGGTTTTAACGCGGTGAAGGATGGCAAGATCGATCTTCTTTGCGGTGCGACCACGATCAATCTTGCCAGGCGCGAAAGCGTCGATTTCTCCCAACCCATCTTCCTGACGGGTGCCAGCGCGCTGTTGCGCAAGGATTCGCCTGATTACCTGCAGATTCTCTTTCTCGACAAGCGACCCGTCAGCGCTGTTGACCTGAAGTCGCCGGCCCGGAGTTCGATCGGCGTGCGCGCCGGCACGACAACGGGCGCGACACTGCGCGAGGCCATCGGCCCCGACGTCCCACAGACCCGTATCGTCGATTTCGCGACGCATGAAGACGGTTTGAAGGCGCTCGAGGATCACAAGATCGATGCCTATTTCGCCGATCGCTCCCTTCTGATCGGCCTTGCCGACCGGGCGGGCAACCCCGCCGAACTGGAACTCGGCAGCCGCCTTTTCACGCATGAGCCCTATGGCATCGCCATGCGGCGAGACGATTCCGCCTTTCGGCTTCTCGTCGATCGCACGCTGACGGGATTCTATATGTCAGACGATTTTCCGAAGCTGCTCAAGACCTATTTCGGTGCCGAAGCCCCGGCCCTGCGCAGCGAAATCATGATGCAATCGATCCCCGAATAAGCGGATTCAAATCCGCTCAAGCGCCACGGCAATGCCCTGGCCAACGCCGATGCACATGGTCGACAGCGAATAGCGGCCGCCGGTTTCGCCAAGTTCCAAGGCTGCCGTACCAGTGATACGGGCACCGGACATGCCGAGCGGATGGCCAAGCGCAATTGCCCCGCCATTGCGGTTCACACGCTGATCGTCATCGGCAATCCCGAGTTCACGAAGCACGGCGAGGCCCTGGCTTGCAAAGGCCTCGTTGAGTTCGATCACATCGAACTGTTCCGGCTTCAGGCCGAGACGTGCCATCAGCTTGCGCGAAGCCGGCACCGGGCCGACGCCCATGACACGCGGCGGAACGGCTCCGGCCGCACCGCCGAGAATACGGGCAATCGGCGTCAAGCCATATTTCCTGGCCGCGGCTTCCGACGCGATGACGAGGGCCGCGGCCCCGTCATTGACGCCGGAGGCATTCCCGGCCGTCACGGAGCCGCCCTGACGGAAAGGCGTCGGCAACTTGGCGAGCGCTTCCATGCTGGTCGCACGCGGATGCTCGTCCTTCGCCACGATGATCGGATCGCCTTTTCGCTGCGGGATGGTCACCGGAGTGATTTCCCTGGCAAGCCTGCCGCTTGCCTGTGCGGCCGCGGCCTTTCCCTGCGAGCGCACGGCGAAAGCGTCCTGGTCCTCACGGCTCACCTTGTAATCCTCGGCAACGTTCTCGCCGGTTTCCGGCATGGAATCGACGCCATACTGCTTCTTCATCAAGGGATTGACGAACCGCCAGCCGATCGTCGTGTCGTGGATTTCGGCAGCACGCGAAAAAGCAGTATCCGCCTTCGGCATCACGAAAGGCGCGCGTGACATGCTCTCCACGCCGCCGGCGATCATCAGTTCGGCCTCGCCTGATCGGACGGCACGCGCTGCGGTAATGACGGCATCCATGCCCGACCCGCAGAGCCTGTTGATCGTCGTGCCCGGCACAGATACCGGCAGACCGGCGAGAAGCAGCGACATGCGCGCAACGTTTCTGTTATCCTCGCCCGCCTGATTGGCGCAGCCGAAGATGACGTCGTCGACCGCCTCCCAGTCGACCGATGCATTCTTCGCCATCAGTGCCTTCAGCGGAACGGCGCCGAGATCATCGGCGCGCACGGAGGAAAGCGAGCCGCCATAACGGCCGATCGGCGTGCGGATATAATCGCAGATAAAGGCTTCGGTCATGGACTTGTCCTCAAAGTTCGGGAACGACGAGGTCGGCAACCGGCCCCTCGATATGAAGCTGCGCGCCAGTCATGGCCTGCAGTTCTTCGACGGACATGCCGGCAAGTTTTTCGCGCAGCACGAAACGTCCGTCCTTGATGTCGATGACGGCGTGGCTCGTATAAATGCGGGTGATGCAAGCCACTCCCGTCAGCGGGAAACTGCATTTATCGACCAGCTTCGGCTCGCCGTTCTTGGTGACGTGTTCGGTGATGACGCAGACCTGCTTGGCGCCGTGCACCAGATCCATGGCGCCGCCAACTGCCGGCACGCCCTTGGCCCCAACGCGCCAGTTGGCGAGGTCGCCGTTTTGAGCGACCTGATAGGCGCCGAGGATCGCAACATCGAGATGACCGCCGCGCACCATCGCAAAGCTGTCGGCATGGTGGAAGAAGGCCGCGCCCGGCTTTAGCGTCACCGCCTTCTTGCCGGCATTGATAAGGTCCCAGTCCTCGTCACCTGAAGGTGGCGCCTCGCCGAAATTGAGAATGCCGTTTTCCGTATGGAAGATCGCCTGCCGGCCCGGCGGCTGATAGCGGGCAACCATTTCCGGAAAGCCAATGCCGAGGTTCACATAGGCGCCATCGGCGATGTCCTGCGCCGCCCGCCAGGCGATCTGGGCGTTGGAGAGCTTGATATCTTCTCTGGTGTCGACGGTCATATGTAGGCCACCCCGGCTCGAATGAGCTCTTCTTCCTGTTGCGGATTGGCGATCTGGACGAGGCGGTCGACAAAGATGCCGGGTGTGACGACATGCTCGGGATCGATCCCGCCGGCCGGCACGATGGTCGAGACCTGCGCGATCGTCTTGGCAGCGGCCATGCACATCAGCGGGTTAAAGTTGCGGCCTGCCTTGTTGTAGGTCAGGTTGCCGTGGACATCGCCGACCTGCGCCTTGACGATCGCGAAATCGGCCTTCAGCCAGCGCTCCTGCACATAATGGCGGCCATCGAACTCGGCGATGACCTTGCCGTCTGCAAGCTCCGTCCCGTAGCCCGTTGGAGTGTAGAAAGCCGGAATGCCAGCCCCGCCGGCGCGGATGCGCTCGGCGAGCGTGCCCTGCGGCACCAGCTCCAGTTCGATTTGCCCGGCAAGGTACCTGTCGGTGAAGGCACGCGGGTCGGATGAGCGCGGAAAGGAGCAAATCATCTTCCGCACCATGCCTGCATCGATCATGGCGGCGATGCCGATCCGGCCATTACCGGCATTGTTGTTGATGACCGTAAGGCCCTTCGGTCCCCTGTCGATCAGGGCGTGAATGAGTTCGATCGGCGCGCCGGAGCCGCCGAAACCACCGATCATGACGGTGGCGCCATCGCCGATTTCGGAGACGGCTTCCGCCGCGCTCCTGATTGTCTTGTCCATGCGGGATTTCTCCTTGCCGGATGAGGCCGCCTCGTGCCTCCCTGAGGATAGGGATAAGGCGAGAGCCGCTCCATCCGCAAGGCTTTTGTGCGTTATTTGATATTTGTTCGCATATCGCACAAGGCACGGCACGTAGATGTGCGTAAGCGACGGGTTACGCAGAAAGTGGTGCGTGCCCATGGCCGGGAGCCATCCACCGGATGTCATAGCAAGCCAATACTCTATGAAGTCAAATCGTCAGCAAGGCGGGCCTAAGCGCGGCCGCAGAGAGAATATTCAAGAAGACGAAGACACGGTTGCGCTGACACCGGACTGCCTAGATGTTGGAACTCTGGCCGGATTGTTTCAACCGTGTCGCTTTGTCTGGCCTAGCGTCCTCGGCTTTCCCGCGACGCAGGCAGCGTCGTGCTTTCCCAATGCCACTCGACATTTCCGGGCACAAAGCCGAGTTTGAGGTTCCTGCGACCAATAATTCGGCGGCTTCCGGTGTTGGGTGCCAGGTGGTCGATATCCGTCAGGAAGGCGTCGAAACTGTCGCGCCAGCGTGGATCGATATGGTGGTCGGACGAAAGCATGCGTCGATACTGTTCCCGAAGGAACTTGTGCTTATGAGTTTTTGGCATGGCGCTCAGATGGGAATGCTGGGGTGTGGGAGCAATAGTGAGCGGGCCGTATAATTTGAGTTTGCGTCCCTTGTAAAGTGCCTCTTGCCGGCAAAACTGATCAGACGTCGCTTTCCTTCGGCCGGTTGGGCTCGGTCGAACTCGGCCGCGAGACGACGTAAGCAGCGCTAGCCAGGATCGATGCACCGACGGCGATCGCGAGGAAAACCGACGGCTTCGACGCGATCAGGAATACCGCGTATCCAACCGACATCCCTGTCAACGCCAACATCTTGGATTTACGGGAAATCGCGCCGTTTTCGCGCCAGTCGCGCAATGGGCCGCCAAATCGGCTATTCATCAGATAGGCCTCCAGACGCGGTGAGGACCGGCTGAAAAACCATGCTGCCAGGATCAGGAAAATCGTTGTCGGCATAAGTGGAAGGATGGCGCCGATAATGCCAAGGCCGACCATCACAAGACCAAGGCAAAGATAGACGGCCCGCTGCAGCGGGCTGCGCGATGGGCCTGGCGTAGAACTCAATTCACATACTCCCCGTCAGACCACCATCTTCCGTCGCCATATTCAACAATCCACCCGCGTTAGCATAATTTGCCGTCGACGGTCGCCCGGCTGACGCGTAAGTTCATCGAACCATCTTCAGAGAACACCCCAGACATCCGAGCGGAACTCTACCATGACGACCCACGATTTCGTCGCAACTGCCTTTTACAACGTTCTTGGAACCTTGCCTCCGGCTTTGACGATCGCGAGCGGTGACACGGTCGTCACCCGCACGCTCGATGCCTGGGGCTACGACGAGAACGAGGTTCAGCGAGCGCACGGTCCAAACCCCATGAACGGGCCAATTTTCGTCGAAGGCGCCGAGCCCGGAGATAGCCTCAAGGTCGAAATTCTGGACATGAAACCGACGAGGGACATGGGCTTCACGCGCAGTGTTCTGGCGGCAAATGTCATCGACCCTGAGGCGGTTCGTGATCTTCCGAGATCCGAAAAGACACTCTGGCATATCGATCGACGCGCGATGACCGTCCAACTGAAGGAACCGGTTGCCGGCATCGAAAAGCTGGTTCTGCCGCTCTCGCCGATGATCGGCTGCTTTGGCGTGGCACCAAGCCACGGCCAGGCGATCTCGACGGCTACCAGCGGCGCCTATGGCGGGAACATGGATTATCGCCTGCTCGGTCCGGGCGCGACGATCTGGTTCCCGATCTCGGTATCAGGCGCATTGTTCTTTCTCGGCGACTGCCACGCCGTTCAGGGTGATGGCGAAATCGTCGGTACCGGCGTCGAGACGACGTTTGAGGTGACAGTCCGTCTCACCGTCGAAAAACAAAGGCCGATATCCTGGCCGAGAGCCGAAATTGCCGATGATATCATCGCCATCGGCAACGCCAGGCCGCTGGATCAGGCTTTGCAGCATGCGACGACCGAAATGCTGAATCTGCTCGTAGCGGATTACGGCCTGTCGAAGGTGGCAGCCAGTCATCTGCTCGGCCAGGTGGTCCGCTACGATATAGGCAACGTCTTCGACCCCGCCTATACAGTCGCCTGCCGGATAGCGAAGAAATGGCTCCCGGTACGCTGATCCATAATCCATCCGATCATCAATCCCGCGAAGCCACACTTCCAAGCTGTCGGGAAGGAGCCACACAAGCCCATGCGGGAAAGTGATTTCGTCAGCGGCTTCGCCCGCGGCCTCAAGGTGATCGAAGCCTTTGGCGAAATGCATCGCCGGCTTTCGATCACGGATGCAGCGAAGCTAACCGGCCTCGATCGCGCCACGGTGCGTCGCTCGCTACTGACGCTTGCCGATCTCGGTTATGCCGATTACGACGGCAAGTTCTTCACGCTGACGCCGAAAATCCTGCGGCTGGGGCATGCCTATCTGGAGGCAACGCCGCTGCCGGTGCTCATTCAGCCGCATCTCGATGCGCTCTCCGAGAAGGCCGGCCAAAGCGCGTCCGCATCGGTACTCGACGGCACCGATATCGTCTATATCGCCCGTGCCTCGCAGCGCCGCGTCATGTCGATCAACCTGACGCCCGGCAGCCGTCTTCCCGCCTATTGCGCTTCGATGGGCCGTGTCTTGCTTGCAGCCCTCCCTGAAGCCGAGGCACGGGCAGTTCTTTCCCGAAGCGAGTTGAAGGCGAACACGCCGAACACGAAGACTGATCCTGTGGAACTGGTGGCCGAGTTCCGCAAGGTTCGCGCACAGGGCTATGCTCTCATCGACCAGGAGCTTGAGATCGGCCTCTGCTCCATTGCCGTACCGGTCGAAAACGATCGCGGTCAGACCGTGGCCGCCATCAACATCGGCGCACCGGCCGCCCATGTGCCGGCGTCCGAGATGGTCGCGCGCTACCTGCCGCGGCTAAGGGAAACCCAGGCGACCCTGCGCACCGTGCTGCGCTAGCGCATATCGCAAACGTTTTAGAAATGCTGGTAGCAGCCAGCCGGTTGAAATCAACGAAGTCCAGCAAAACCGTGTCCGTCAATCCAGGCGGCGCGAAATGCGAAAAACGCTGGCTGGCGGGATATTCAGGCGTACCCGGCCGAGCCTCTCCGCCTGCAACCCGAACTCCTCGAGCACGTCTGATGGGACGGAGCAGGCACGGCCGTAGGTGAACTGGTAGAAGGCGCCACCACGGTCCAGCAGTCCGAAACTGCCGCCGACAATGGCGCGGATGATCTCCGGGGGCATATTGCGAAAGGGCAGTCCGCTGACGATTGCCGCCTGCAGTCCAAGTTCTGCCTTGCAGGCCGCGAGCTCGCGCGCGTCGCGCTGGAGTACGGTCACCTCAGGAAAACGCTGCTGCAACGGAGCGATGAAGCGGGTTTCGAGTTCCACCAGTGTCAGGTCTCGTGCCGGCAGGCCGCGCTTCAGAAGCGCCGCGGTGAAGACCCCGGTCCCCGGGCCAAGCTCCAGCACCCTGCCCGCCGAAGGTTCGATCTCACTGGTCATCAACCGTGCCAGCCGCCCTCCCGAGGGCACGATCGCGCCGATTTTCCTGGGCTCGGCGAGAAGCGCACTAAAGAAGGCGGCCAACGGCGGCTGTTGCATGCGGGTCTCCAGCATCGATTGATCGACGCCGATATTCTCCTTTCAAATGATGCGAGCATGACGTTTGTCCGCATCACCGAAAGTTTTAGGCGCTCTGCACCGTCGGCTCGAAGCTCATGTTGAAGGCGGCTCCGCCGCCGGTCGCATCCGATACCCATACCCGCCCGCGATGTATTTTGACGATCTCGCGCACGAGGTGGAGGCCGAGGCCGATGCCCTGGCTGCGACCGTTCGCACGCTGGAAGGGTTCGAAGATCCGCTCCCGGTCCTCGGGCGCGATACCTGGGCCTTCATCACTGACGGAAATCTGTGCCGGGCGCTCTACGGCGATGGTGATGGTACCGCTCCTGCCGCCATGCTGGATGGCGTTCTGAACCAGGTTGGCGATCGCCCGCTCCAGCGCAGTCTCATCACCGAGGATGCGTTCCGGCATCGAGCGCAACTCGAAATTTGCCTGATAGCCGGCGGCGATGATCAGTGGCGCAAGTTCCGCGGCCTGCCGGCGGGCGACCGTCGCAAGGTCGATGGAACAATCCGGCACCGGCTCCTGATTGAGCCGCTGCAGGTCGAGCAACTGCTGGGCCAGCGTCGAAAGGCGGGCGACATCTTCCAGCAGCCGGTTGGTCGCCTCCGTTGGTGGCATGGTTTCCAGCCGGTTCTGCAGGATGGCGATCGGCGTGCGCAGCTCATGCGCGGCGGCCAGCATGAAGCGCCGCTGCTTGTTATGGTCATCGTCGAGCCGTTGCAGCGTCTCGTTCATGGCGATCACCAGCGGTGCAACCTCTTCCGGCACGTTTTCCAGCGGCAAACGGTAGCCGCGTGTCGTCCCGTCGATGCCCTGTGCCGCCTGCGCCACCTCGCTCAATCCGCGGTGGATGCCGCGCGCCACGAAGGGTGTGACCGCCAATGTTATCAGGCCCGTCAGCAAAATCACCGGCAGCACGATACCGGAAGCGATCGCCATGAAGACAACCAGCAGTTTGCCGGCCGAAAGGCTGCCCTGTCGGCCGACGATGACGAGCAGATCGCCGTGATCCGTCTTTATTTTTTGCAGGCGTGCGGCAATCGTCGCTGGATTGTCCTCGTCCCCATTGAAACGGGCTTCCGCGATATCGCTACCCGACGCGGCGATGGCGAGATATTGCGCCGGCACATTGCCTTCGCTGACCATGCGACCCTGCTGATCGCGCACCAGAAACCAGAAGTCGGCCGCCTTGTCGCGCTGGTAACCCAGATCGTCGGTGTTGGTGATACGCATCGAACCGTCGGCGTTCCAGGCAATCGATTCCGAAACGGCATCGATTGCATGTTCATCGGGTGCGAAGATGCCACTCATGCCTGAAATCCAGAAGACGAAGGCAAAGGCAATCGCGATCAGTACCAATGTCGCGGCCTGCAGCGCCACCAGCCGGCGGATCAGCCTCCATTTCAGCGAATAGAACTTCATCTTCTTCATGGCCGGGCCTGCCGGATCAAGTAACCGACGCCGCGGATCGTATGGATCTCGACACCGGCGCCCGCAGCATCGAGCTTGCGGCGCACGCGCGAGACATGCGCATCGAGCGCGTTGGACTGGATCTCGTCATCCATGCCATAGACCGCTTCCTCGAGGCTTGAGCGCTCCACCGTGCGCCCAGCCCGGCGCATCAGCGCTTCCAGCACCAGCAATTCGCGGCGAGGCAGTTCGAGCGCCGTCTCGCCGACGCGCGCCTCGCGGTTGCGCAGGTCGAAATGCAGCCGGCCGAGGCACAGGCTCTCGATCTCGATATTGCCCGGACGGCGCAGAATAGCGCGCAAACGCGCCATCAACTCCTCGACGGCGAAGGGTTTGGCGAGATAGTCGTCAGCACCGAGATCGAGACCTTCTATCCGGTCCTTCAGATCGCCGCGCGCCGTCAGCATGATGACGGGAACGGCCGGCTGGATGCGGCGCGCGTCGGCGATCAGCTCCAGCCCGTCGCCGTCAGGCAGGCTGCGGTCAAGCAGCAGGGCATCATAGCTGTTCAGCCGTACGGCCTCTTCAGCCGCTTCGATCGTGGAAACGTGGTCCGTGATGATATTGTTGTTGCGGAGCGCCGCCACCAGCACGGCAGCCATTTCCGGTTCATCTTCCGCCAGCAAGACGCGCATTTAACCGTCCAACTTCAAAAGCCGCTCTGTGCACAGACAAGATTGCGTCAGCATGACGCGAAAGGCCAGAGCGGTGTGGCGTCAATCCCCGAAAGGCAGGCTGATTGCCTCGGTTCGCGCTTCAAGCGCGCGGATGACGGCCGCCATATCCTCACGCCCGAAACCCAGGCTTTCGGTTTCCGCGTAGAGGGCATGGCAAGCATCGAGCAGCGGCGAAGCAATGCCCGCATGCCGAGCCGCTTCGGCGACCAGACGATTGTTTTTCAGCGCGTCGGAGATCGCCGCCTGCACTGAGAAGTCCCGCTCCACCAGCTTGCCGCTCTTGATCCGCGATATGCCGCTCGCCATCTGGCCGGCATCGACGACAGCTTTGAAAAGCCCCATGTCCAATCCCTGTCGGGCGGCAAAGTGCGCCGCTTCGGCAAGCCCCGTGACCGTCGTGATCAGAAATATATTGACGGCAAGCTTCATCAGGAGCGCATTCGGCACGGCGCCGCAGACAACCGTTTCCCTGCACATGGGCTTCAAAAGCGGACGAACCTCTTCGACGACGTCCGCATCTCCCGCAAGCATGACCACAAGCTGGCCTTCCTCCGCCGGCCGGCGCGAGCCTGAAACAGGCGCCTCGACATAATGGCCGCCGGCGGCACGAATATCCGCCTCGAGCGCTTTCGAATATTCGGGCGCGGTGGTCCCCATATGGATGACGACATGTCCGGCTACCCGTTCGACAAAACCTGGTGTACCGCGCCCGAGAACCGTGTCGATCACCGCTGCCGTTGCAAGCATCAGGATGACGGTCCGGGCTGTCGTAAACACTTCGTCGACATCCGCGGCCACTTCGGCGCCCGCTGTCCGTAGCGTGTCAGCGCTTTCCGGTGAACGATTCCAGACGATGAGATCGGTACCTGCCCGCGCGAGATTGAGCGCCATCGGCGTACCCATCACGCCGAGACCGATGAAGCCTGTTTTCATTTTGCCGTCTCCTCGGATAGCCAGGAGCGAAGTCTACGAACAACGGCGGCAGTTGTCTTGAAGGTTAGTGCGCAGGTGCGGGCTGCCCCGAAATTTCCAGCGCTGCCTCACGGATCGTCTGCATGAGGATCGACAGCGGCAGCGAGGGGACGGAATCGGTACGCACCGTCAATCCAACGGGACCCTTCGTCTCGCTCGTATCGACCGGCAAGGCGACAAGCACGCCGTCGGCAAAATCCCGCGCAACCACGCCGTTGGAAATGATCCAGATTGCGTCGCTATCGCGCACGAAAGCGCGGCCGAAGGCATCGGAAACAGTCTCGATCTGGCTCGGCAGGCTGGCGACACCATTGGCGATCAGGAAATTTTCGACCACCGGCCTGATGATCGAACCGCGGGTCGGCATGAGAAGCGTATAGCGGCCGAGTTCGGCGAAGAACGATTTGCCGGCGCCAAGCAGCGGATGGCCGGTGCGCACGGCAAAGACCACTTGCTCGGAATAAAGATGCTCGAACGAGAAGCCGGCCATCCTCTCTGCTCCCGCGAGACGACCGACGACGAGATCGAGATCGCCGACACGCAGCTGCTCAAGGAGCACCGTATTGTCACCGGTGACGATCTTCACCCGGCTCCAGGTATTTTCCTTCAAGAACAGATCCATTGCCCGGGGCATGATGCGCGTCGAGACTGTCGGCAGCGCGCCGATGCGGATTGGCGGAGCATCGCCGAACTGCTCCTGCGAGACGGAATCAAGCCCTTGCCGCAATGCTGTCAGCGCAGCACCGGCATGGCGCAGAAAGACCTCGCCATAACGCGTGATCCGGATCCCGCGTCCGTCACGCTCGAAAACACTGACGCCAAGTGCCAGCTCGAGTTCGCGAATCGCCTTCGTCACCGCCGGCTGGCTGACATGCAGGAGTTCAGCCGCCTTCATGACGCTTTTCTGCCGCGCCACCTCGACAAAGGTCTGCAGATGGCGAAACTTGATACGACTATCGATCATATTTTTCATAACTCATAGGTTATCGAAAAGCCGAAAAATATCATTTTACTTAACCGGATCAACTCATCAAATTGGGTGGGGAGGAGATTTAAAGTGCAATTCGCCAGTATCAACGACGTAACGATCCACTACCAGCTCATCGGTGCGCCGGCTGACAGGCCGGTCATCGTGTTTGCCAATTCGCTCGGCACGGACTTCCGGATCTGGCGCGATGTGATCGTGCGTCTTGCCGGCGACTTTGCCATCATCCTCTATGACATGCGCGGCCACGGTCTTTCCGATGTCGGCCAGGTGCCCTATTCCATGGAGGACCATGCGACCGATCTTGCCGGCCTGCTCGATCTTCTGTCGGTCAAGGATGCCGTTATCTGCGGCCTTTCGGTTGGTGGCCTGATTGCCCAGTCGCTCTATCAGCGTCGTCCGGATCTGGTGAAGGCGCTCATCCTCTGCGACACCGCCCACAAGATCGGCACGACCGAAAGCTGGAACAACCGCATCGCCGCCGTCGAGCAGAACGGCATTGCGAGCATCGTCGACATGGTCATGGAGCGCTGGTTCACGCCGGCTTTCCGCCGGCCGGAAAACATCGCCTATGCCGGCTATTGCAACATGCTGATCCGCCAGCCGGTGGAAGGTTATAACGCGACCTGCGCGGCGATCCGCGACGCCGATTTCACCGAGGCGGCAGCCAAGATCAAGGTGCCGACCGTCTGTGTCGTCGGCGATCAGGATGGCTCGACGCCGCCGGATCTGGTGCTGTCCACCGCCAGGCTGATCCCCGACGCACGCTACGAAGTCATCAAGGACTGCGCCCATATTCCGCCGGTCGAGCAGCCGGAAGCGCTGACGGCGATCATCCGCGCCTTCCTCTCATCGATTGGAGAAAAGAGCCCATGAGCGAGACCGCGTCCGAACGCTATCAACAGGGAATGGCGACCCGTCGCTCCGTTCTCGGCGATGCCCATGTCGATCGCGCCCAGGCGGCTTCGACCGAATTCGACAGGCCGTTCCAGGAACTGATCACCGAAGCGGCCTGGGGTCACGTCTGGTCGCGGCCTGAACTGACGAAGCGTGAGCGCTCGATGATCACGATCGCGCTGCTTGCCGCGCTCGGCCAGGACGACGAAGTGGCGATGCATGTGCGCGCTACCGTCAATACCGGCGCCTCCCGGGAGGATATTCGCGAGGCGCTGCTGCATGTGGCAATCTATGCCGGCGTGCCGGCCGCCAATCACGCGATTAAGATCGCCAAACAGGTTTTCGAGCAGATGGACGCCGGCAAGGTGGCCTGAGGGAGACAGAATGTCGGACTTACCGAACCGCAAGCCAGAAACCGGAGCTTTCTTCGCTCGTGACCGCGCCTGGCATTCGCCGGCCTATACGCCGGGCTACAAGACATCCGTTCTGCGCTCACCGCAGCGCGCGCTGCTATCGCTTGATGGCACGATTTCTGAGATCACGGGTCCTGTCTTCGGCCAGTCGATGATCGGCGAGATGGATAACGACCTGATCCACAATTTCGCGCGACCCGGCGAAAGCGCGATCGGCGAACGTATCATCGTCCACGGTCGCGTACTCGATGAGCGCGGCCGTCCGCAATCGGGCGTTCTCGTAGAGTTCTGGCAGGCCAATGCCGGCGGCCGCTACCGCCACAAGAAGGAAACCTATCTCGCCGCCATCGACCCGAATTTCGGCGGCTGCGGTCGGTTTGTCACCGACGAGGAAGGCCGCTATTTCTTCCGCACCGTACGACCCGGCGCCTATCCCTGGCCGAACGGTGTCAACGACTGGCGCCCGGCCCATATCCATTTCTCGATCTTCGGCCACGGCTTCTCGCAGCGCCTGATTACTCAGATGTATTTCGAGGGTGACCCGATGATCTGGAAATGTCCAATCGTCG
Source organism: Rhizobium sp. BK379 (assembly GCF_014193955.1). Classification (NCBI taxonomy): domain Bacteria; kingdom Pseudomonadati; phylum Pseudomonadota; class Alphaproteobacteria; order Hyphomicrobiales; family Rhizobiaceae; genus Rhizobium; species Rhizobium sp. BK379. The sequence continues at coordinate 377,670 of NZ_JACIAD010000006.1, read as the reverse complement.
GCACCATCCCCGACAAGGCGGCTATCGAGCAGCTCATTGCCCCGCTCGACTGGGGTAACACGATCCCGATGGACAGCCGCGCCTACAAGTTCGATATCGTGCTGCGCGGCCGTCGCTCGACCATGTTCGAAAACAAGCTGGAGGGGAACTGACATGCAGGAACTCGGCTATCTCAAGGAAACCCCGTCCCAGACCGCCGGCCCCTATGTGCATATCGGCCTGACGCCGAATTTCTGCGACATCACCGGCGTCTATGATACCGACCTCGGCACGCAGATGGTCAATGACAAGACGCTCGGCGATCGCATCACCGTCAGCGGCCGTATCTTTGACGGCGCCGGCGCCCTCGTTCGCGATGCCGTCATCGAGATCTGGCAGGCAGACAGCGCCGGCCTCTATAACAGCCCGTCGGAACTCCGCGGCACGGCCGACCCAAATTTCACCGGCTGGGGCCGCTGCCCTACCCGCGCAGAAGACGGCGTCTACAGTTTCGAGACCATCAAGCCCGGCAAGGTTCCCTTCAAGGACGGCCGCAAGATGGCGCCGCACATCACCTTCTGGATCGTCGCTCGCGGCATCAATATTGGCCTGCATACACGCATGTATTTTCCGGAGGAGCAGGAAGCCAATGCCGGCGATCCGATCCTATCCCGGATCGAACACCGCGAGCGCGTAGCTACGCTGATCGCCACCCGCGACGATGCCAAGCTCAGCTTCGATATCTATCTGCAGGGACCAAAGGAGACGGTGTTCCTGGACATCTGAGCCGGCTTGCGAGCAAGGCTCCGTGCAAGTAGCGTCCCCTCACCCTTTCCTCTCCAGTGGAGACGGCACTGGCTGGCAGAAGAGGATTGCAATGAAACGGGACGTTCCATGACCACCTCCCCCTTCGACCATCCCTTCCTGTCCGACCTGCTCGGCGACGCTGAAATTGCAACCTATTTCTCAGCCGACGCTGATGTCAGGGCAATGCTGTCTTTCGAGGCGGCACTTGCGCGCGCTGAAGCGGTGCATGGCATCATCCCGGCCGAGGCGGCCCGAAGGATCCGCGAGGCCTGTGCCGTTTTAACGCCTGATATTGCCAGCCTGAAGGCGGCGACAGCGAAGGACGGCGTCGCCATTCCCGATCTCGTCCGGCAACTCAGGAAAGCAGTCGGTGGCGAGGCCGCCGAGCATGTGCATTTCGGCGCCACCAGCCAGGATGTCATCGATACCAGCCTGATGCTGCGGCTGAAATCCGTGACCTTCCTCTTTGGTGGGCGTCTGCATGCCATCGTCAGTGGAATGGACGCACTCGAACGACAATTCGGCACCAATCGCCTGATGGGCCATACGCGCATGCAGGCCGCCATTCCCATCGCCGCCGCCGACCGTATCGCCGCCTGGCGGGTCCCGCTGGAGACCTACCGCGATCGGCTGACGGAGCAGGTGTTCCCGGTCCAGTTCGGCGGTGCGGCCGGTACGCTCGAAAAACTCGGCGACGAAGCCGCCGCCGTGCGCAGTTCGCTGGCGCAGGAACTGGGGCTATCAGACGAACCGCAATGGCAGAGCCAGCGTGCCCGCATCGCAGATCTCGCCAATCTCTATTCGCTGATTTCAGGCAGCCTCGGGAAATTCGGTCAGGACATCGCATTGCTTGCCGAAGCTGGCGGCGAAATCGAGCTTGCGGGCGGCGGCGCCTCCTCGGCAATGGCGCACAAACAGAATCCGGTCGCCGCCGAAACGCTGGTGGCACTTGCCCGCTTTAATGCGACGCAGCTTTCGGCCATCCACCATGCGCTCGTTCATGAGCAGGAACGCTCAGGCGCGGCCTGGACACTTGAATGGCTGGTCCTCCCACAGATGGTCATGGCGACTGCCGCGTCACTGCGGCTTGCAACGGAACTCGTTGGTAACATCAAACGTCTAGGGACAAGCTGATCGTCTTTGCGTCAAGGCTGTAAAACCGGCTATGCAGGGGTGTTGAATTCAGGAGTGATCCCGTGACCTTTCCGCTCTTCGATCTTTCCGGCCGCCGTGCGCTGGTGACAGGTTCCAGCCAGGGCATCGGCTATGCACTGGCGCTCGGCCTTGCCGAGCATGGAGCCTCCGTCATCATCAATGGCCGAAACGCCCAGAAGGCGGAGGCGGCTGCCGAGACGATCCGCGAAAGGAAACGCCACGCCGTCAGCGCCGCTTTCGATGTGACGGATGCCGAGGCCAGCAGAACCGCCATTGCTTATATCGAGGCGGAGATCGGTCCGATCGATATCCTGATCAACAATGCCGGCATGCAGTTTCGGACGCCGCTGGAGGAATTTCCGGTCGAAAAGTGGGACGAACTGTTCCGAACCAATGTTTCCAGCATCTTCTATGTCAGCCAGCCAGTAGCACAGGCGATGATCAGCCGCGGCCGCGGCAAAATCATCAACATAGCCTCGGTGCAGGCGGAACTCGCCCGCCCGAATATCGCACCCTATACCGCAACCAAGGGCGCTGTTCGCAACCTGACCCGCGGCATGGCGACGGACTGGGCAAAGCATGGCCTGCAGGTCAACGCCATCGCGCCAGGCTATTTCAAGACGCCGCTCAACCAGGCGCTTGTGGACGATCTGAAGTTTTCCGCCTGGCTCGAGACGCGTACGCCAGCTGGCCGGTGGGGCAACGTGGAAGAGTTGGTAGGTGCGGCCGTCTTCCTGGCGTCGGACGCGTCGTCCTTCGTCAACGGCCATATGCTGATGGTGGATGGTGGGATTACGGCATCGCTCTGAGGTTAGTCGCCTCCTCCGTCGCCACCACCATCGCCTCCATCATCGAGATCAAAACTCACCTCGATGCCGCCTTCGGCTTGGCCACGAACGAAACGCCTTCGAAAACGAAGACGACTCCACCATGGAGGGTTCCAAGACAAGAATACGGCAAATGCGACGATCAGGACGGAAACGGCCGAGAGGCCTATAAGGATCTCCGTGACTGGAGACATGTTTACTCCAAAGATTGCCTGAAGAAATTATCTCAGCAATCTCGGCGGGAAACAAGAGCATTTCAATTTAGAGGACGCCTCAATCGGCGACCATATTACCACGCCGCATCAGCCCCATCAGAATCAACGGCAGCAATGTCGTGATGCAGATGGCGATGAAAGCCATCGCCATGCCGAGGCCGATGGAGCCCTGCTCGAACTGGCGCCAGATGAAGGTCGCGATCGTCTGCATGCCAACCGGTGCCACGACGACGGAAGCAACCAGCTCACGCGAGGCAAGCGCAAACACGAGCAGCATCGAGGAAGCAAGGCTCGGAAAGACGAGCGGCAGCAGAATGCGGCGGAAGGCTGTGACGCCGCTGGCACCGCAGACGCGGGCTGCTGCCTCCAGATTGTCGCCGATCTGCTGGAAGGCGGCCGTGGTGTAGCGAACAGGCTGTGGCAGCAGGATGCAGCAATAGGCAAGAAGCAGAATGAAAGCGGTATTATAGGGGGTAAACGGCAGGCCCGGCATATTCCAGGCGAGGATGAGGCCGACAGCAACGACGATACCCGGCAGGGCATTCGGCAGGATGGTCATCACGTCGATCGCCAAGCGGCCTGAAATCTTCGTCTTCACCACGGTATAGGCGGCCGTCACACCGATCAGGCCCGTTATCAGCGCCGTACCGATGCCGAGCGAGAAGCTGTTGATCAGTGCCGTGACGGCGCCGGCGCTATTGCCGAAGACCGCCATGAAATTGTCGAGGCTGACATTGTCGAAAGCGAGACCGCCTGAGATGGTCCGTGCCAACGCTGTCGCGAGGATGGCCAGCAACGGCACACCGGTTGCAAGGAAGGCGACGGCCGTGAACGCGATCATCACGGGCGCTTTCAGCGCGCCAAGTGGACGCTTGTCCTTCGCCGTCGGCTTGCCGCCGACCGTCTGATACGAGCGGCGCGCGAGGATCCAGCGCTGCAGGAGGAAGGTGATCAGCGACATGGCGACCAGCACGAGCGACAGGATGGCCGCGCCCGGCAGATCGATCGGCCAGTCGGTGACGCGAAGGTCGATTCCGGTTACCAGTACCTGAAAACCGGCGCGCCGGCCGAGCGCTGCCGGCGTGCCGTATTCCTCGATCGCGGCGGCGAAGACCAGCATCAGGCTCGCGGTCAGGCCTGGGGCCGAGAGGGGCAGCGTGATGCGCCAGAAGGCACGTGCCGGCGAAGCGCCGAAGACACGGCCGACATCAGCGTAACGTGCGCCGACGGCTTCGACCGTGCGCGACACTGCAAAATAGACGACGGGGAAAGTGTTGAAGGCCATGACCAGCGTCATGCCGAAAATCGAAAACAGGAAGGGCGCCAGATTGAAGCCTGCAAGCTGCTGCAGATAACCGCGCGGCTGCAGGGTCATGATCCAGCCGAGTGTCGCAATATAAGGCGGGATCATGAAGGGCACAAGCAAGAGCACGTCCCAGAGAGGCGCGAATGGAATCCTGTAGAGAGCGCGGAAAACACCGAGCGGTACGGCAACCAGTGCCGAGGCGAACACCACGCAAACGCCGAGCAGGATGGTATTGCCGCCCATGCGGATCAGCGAACTGTCGGCGAGGGTCGCATAGAGAGAGGAGAAAGGGCTCGCAAACGAGCCCTGTCCGAGTTCGGGGAAGATCCCTTGCAGCACCACCGCAATGAAGGGAACGGCGACGACGAGAACCAGACCCGCTGTTGCAAGCCAGGCGGCCGGAGCCGTGCCGCCGATGCCGTTTCCCCTCATTCGTTCAGACCTTACTTGGCGCCGTAGAGATCAGCGAAGGCCTTCAGCGTTTCCTTGCGCTTGCCGTAGACAGCAGCCGTGTCATACTTCAGGAGCGTCAGGTCGCCGATCAGCGGACGGCTGGCGGCAATGTCGGTGCGCGACGGCATCAGCATTTCGCCGGCAACAAGCGCCTGACCTTCGTCGGAGAGCATGTAGTCGATGAACTTCTTGGCGTCGTCCTGGTTCTTCGACCAGTTCATGATCATGGCCGGGCGCGGTGCGATGACCGTACCGGACTTCGGGAACACGACTTCGATATTCTCGCCCTTCTTCTGGGCGGCAAGAGCAATGTAGTCGACGGCGCCGAAGACGACGGCCTTTGCGCCCTGCAGAACCGGGTTCAGGGCATCGGCATTTGCACCGGCAATGATGGCGCCGTTAGCCTGCAGAGCCTTGAAGAGCTTCCAGTCGTCCTGGCCGGCGAGGGCCGCAGTCAGCTCGAAGGACGAACCGGACTGCGCAGGGTCCGGGATGTTGACGAGATCCTTGTATTCCGGCTTTGCGAGGTCAGCCCATTCGGACGGCTTCGGCGTGCCGCTCTTGGTGTTCCAAACGATGCCGAGAGCCGAGATGCCCTGTGCAACAGCGCCTTCGGACTTCAGGAAGTCCGGCACCTTGGCAGCGTTCGGGCTTGCATAGTTGACAAGCCAGCCGCGCTTGGCGAAGTCGTTTGCCGTATCCCAGGAAGCCGAGATGACGACGTCGACAACCGGGTTAGCGGCTTCGGCTTCGATACGCGCCATGACCTTTCCGGTCGTTGCCTGGAAAACATTGACCTTGACGCCGGTCTGCTTGATAAAGCCGGCCGACAGCTTGTCGATCAGGCTCTGAGGGCCAGCGGTGTAAACGGTGACATCGGCATGGGCGACGCCGGCCATAAGGGCTACGGCGACAACGCCAAAAGTGATGCTCTTCAATGACTTAAACATGTTCCAATTTCTCCTCTATGGATTGGTCTATTTCCCGCTGAAACCAGCGGATCTGTGCGGCGTCGATCTCAAGGCCGATTACCTCGCCGGCACGAAGCTTCATGCGGCTAAGCACCTGTAATTCCAGGCCGGGCAGGCCGGAGAGCGAAACGCTCGCCAGGTGCCCGTCGCCGCGAAACTGCGAGCGCAGCACAGTGGCGGCAAGGCGATCAGCAGAGACTTTGCCGGCCGAGATGGAGGCGACCGGGAGCAACACGCGGGCGCTGTTGCCGGCGATGCCCGCAGCCTCGGTCAGGACAATATCGCTACCCTTGAAATACCAGGCCGTACCGCGCCGCTCGATATCCGCAAGGCAGCCAAGCCGCAGGAAGTCGGCGACCTCGGGCGTTGCCGGACGCTCGATCAGATCATCGGGCGACGCCAGCTGCTCGATCAGGCCGGAGCGCATGACTGCGACCTCATCGGCAAGCGTCAGTGCCTCGCTATGATCATGCGTCACATAGATTGCCGTCAGGCCGAGCGTGGAGATGAGTTCGGCAAGTTCACCGACCATGTTTTCGCGCAGTTCGCGATCAAGATTGGAAAGCGGTTCGTCGAAAAGGATGAGCTGCGGTTCGGCCACGATGGCGCGCGCAATTGCCACGCGCTGTTGCTGGCCGCCGGAAAGATCGCTCGGTCGCCTGTCTGCGTAGGCAGCAAGCCCGACGCGCTCGAGTGACCGCATCGTCCTCTCGTGACGCTCGGCTTTCCCGATGCCACGCATTTCCAACGGAAAAGAAACATTGCCGCCGACCGTCAGATGCGGCCAGAGCGCATAGTCCTGAAAGACCATGCCAAGCCCGCGCCGCTCCGGCGGAACGAAGGCACCGGTTGAACCGTCGGCAACTGTCGTGCCGGCAATTGAAACGGAACCCCTGGTCGGCACAAGCAGCCCGGCGACCAGCCGCAAGAGCGTAGTCTTGCCGCAGCCCGAAGGCCCGAGCAGCGCCAGCGTCTTGCCCTTTTCCAGGCTAAAATCAATGCCTTTGAGGATCTGCGTCGGCCCGTAGCTCAATTCCAGACCCGCCGCGGCAACGGCAGAGGACAATCGAATTGAAGGGGCGTTCATGGGAAGACCAAATGTCGCTTTAAAGAAAGTATGGCGACATTTAGGCACCCCGGATGACAGCTATGCGACAGATATATTTCAGTTTTGTGACAATACCTTTTGAACAAGAGGAGTTGGCGATTCATGCGGGATCCACGATTAGAACGCAGCCCTCCCGTAACCGCGCTTTGCCACCGGCCATCTTCAACGCAGTTTTTTTCATGCCGTTTCGCGGCTTCAGCACGCCCAAAAGCAACGAATTTGCATTTTCGGTCGCACGCAACCATTTAAGATGCATGATCCGCGGGAGATGTCGCAACCTCGCATGTGCCGGGACGTTTACCGAAAACGAACCATACCGGCTTGCATTCTGAGCCAAAAGCCGATTGCTTAGGAAAATCTACTTCTTCTTCGGCTAGCCGTTAGAAGAGTGCGAGGGGATATAGGCAAACCCGTGGAATTCTGCAGCTTCGCATCGGGATCGATGGTGATTACGATGACGAAGCGGGAAAGCTGGTTTGAAGGAAAATGAGTAACGATCTGTTTCAGGTGAAATTTTGGGGCGTTCGGGGAAGCATCCCCGTGTCAGGCCCGGAATTCGACCGATATGGAGGCAACACCTCCTGCATTGAAATTCGCTGCGGCGAGCACCGGATGCTGTTCGACGCGGGCTCTGGACTGCGCGAGGCCGGCCTCTCGCTCATTGCTGACGAAGTCCGCGATGTCGATCTCTTCTTCAGCCACTGCCATTACGATCACATCATCGGCCTGCCCTTCTTCAAGGCGATCTACTACCCTTCGATCAACGTCAACATCTGGTCCGGCCATCTGGACGGCAAGATGAGCACGCGCGAGATGGTCGAGCAGTTCATCAGCCCGCCCTGGTTTCCCGTAAAGACCGATATTTGCCAGGCGACGATGAACTTCCGCGATTTCCATGCGGGCCAGACGCTGACGCCGCATGCAGGCGTCGAAATGCAGACCTACATGCTGAACCATCCAGGCGGCGCGATCGGATATCGCATCAACTGGAAGGGCCGCATAGTGTCGCTGATCTACGACATCGAGCACATTCCGGGCACCTACGATCCGGTGGCGCTCGAGATGATGAAGGACGCCGATCTCGTGGTCTACGACTGCACCTACAATGAAGACGAGATGCAGCGCTTCAAGGGCTTCGGCCACTCCACGTGGCAGCACGGCACTGAACTTGCAAAGATGGCGGGCGCTAAGCGCTTCGCCCTATTCCATCATGCGCCTTCGCGCACCGATGAGCAGCTTGCCGTCATGGAAAGCGAGGCGCAGGCCGCCTTTGCCGGCGCCTTCGCTGCCCGCGACAATCAGGTCGTCGACATCTGATCCCGCACGAGTGCGGTGGCAGAGACCCATTCCACCGCGGGATGGACTGCCGTCGCCTCGAAAAGTTCGCCGAGGAAATCCCAGGCGGCCGCGTCATGCACCAGATGATGTGCAAGCACGCCGATGGGCTCGTTGCCGCCCTCGAACCGATCCTGCAGCTCCGCGACCAGTTCGCCGATCAACTCTGCGATCGGCCGCCCGCCGCGGGTGCCGTGCCAGTCCATGAGATCGACATGGGAGTTGACGATGGCGATCGGACTTTCTCCCTTGGCGCGTCCGTAAGTGGAAAGGGATTCGAAGCCAAGCGCCGGCAGTTTGGGAATGAGACCCTTGTCTATCCGGTTCCAGGGCGGAACCAGCATCGTCAGGAAGCGCGCGGGGTAGAGATCCCTCAGCTTCAGGAAACCTTCGTAGAGCTCGCCGAGGATGGTTTCTTCCAGCCGTGATCCGCCGAGTTCCTGCTTCTTGTCGTCAGGTCCGGAATGATTGTGATGGGCCCAGCCGTGAACTGCCACGCTGACATGTGCCTCATCCGCAAGCCTCTGAGCGAGTGGCATGCCGGTAAAGGCCGGAACGACAGCGAGCGTGAGGGGGATGCTGTAGTTTCTCGTCTCTCCAAGCAGTCGCTCGAGCGCCGCCGTCGGCTCGATCGCATCGTCATCCCGCAGCCAGAGCCGTGCGACGCGGCCAGCGTCGCGCCAGCGCTCCAGCTCCCGATACAACGGCTCGCGGAGGGTGCTATCGATCATGTGCTGCTCCTGCATGGTTGAGGATCAAATCCAGTTCATGTGATGCGCCGGAAAGCGAACGCTCTTCGATAACAAAGCGTCGGGCGGCAGCTGCCATGGCGTCACGGCGCGTCCGGTCATCCAGCAGTCCGGCAACGGCGCGCGCGTAGGCTTCCACATCGCCAGCAGGCGTCAATAGCCCGGTCACATCGGCCTCCACGACGGCGGGCACGCCCGCAGTTTCCTGCGCCACGACAGGAAGCCCCGCTGCCTGCGCTTCGAGATAGGCAAGTCCATAGGCTTCACCGCAGCCCGGCCAGACATAGATGCCGCTCTTCGAAAGCAGGTCGGCTATCTCTTCCGGCTCCCTCTGGCCGAGCCAGTCGATACGACCGGGGGCAAAGCCCGCAAACAGCGCCTCCACCTCAGCTCTTAACGGACCGTCGCCAATGATGCCGAGCGTCCAGGGCCGATCCTCGATCTTGCGCAGTGCCGCAGCTAGCATCGTGTAGCTCTCCATCTTGTCACCGGCCCGCATCATCGCCACGCTCGCCAAGCGTTGCGGAACGGGAGCAGGCGTTGCCGCTTCGAAGAGCACTGTGTCGATGAAAGGTTTTACTCCGGCAATACGCGCTTCGGGAAAGACGTCTTCCAATCCTTTCCGGTCGCGTTCGGTAAAGGCGATATTGACCGCCGCCTGACGGATCGCCTCGCCGACCGGCTTCTGAAACAATGCCCAGCCCATCGCGTCGCGCTTGCGCGAATAGGAGGCTTCGGCGGTCACATAGGGAATGGTGAATTCCGCAGCGATCGCCGGCCCGAAGAGATCGGGGGACTTGTAATAAGGATGATAGCAGAACCAGAGTTCCGGCTTCGGCTCGTCCCGCCATTTGTGCCGAAGCCGCTGGAGCTCCTCCCCGGCCCTCGGTAGCGCTTCGGCCGCCGCTTCCGGCGTGCCGGCATGGATGCGGAATTGAGACACGACCTCGACTGAATGCCCGGCCATTTCCAGCGCCCGGATCAACAGCTGCGCCATCAAGCGGTCACCTGACGGCACCGGATGATCAGGCGATTTCATCGGCGCGTAGAAAGCGATCCTCATCGCGACACTCCGCGTATGACAGTGTGTTTCCAATCGGCGCTCACGCCGTAAGCGAAAATTTCCGCTATTGTCACTATCCTTGAACGATACAGGCAGGCATACCGAAGCGATCGTGATTAGACGAGACGATAATTCCGCCCTTTTTCGTCTTCTCTAGTGCATTTGCGATTTGAGCTTCAAGAACAGGAATTGATGACCACGGTCTGGGCCACAGGGATTTTTTCGGAACGCACGATCAGGAAGGCCAGACTCGGTTCCGGCCTTGTGATGTTCGTCTTCATCATCCTGCATATGTCAAACCATGCGTTGGGGCTCGTTTCGCTGACGGCAGCCGACGATGCGCGCCGACTGTTTCTGGCGATCTGGCGCAATCCGCTGGGCACTCTGCTCTTCTACGGCTCGGTCCTGGTCCATCTGACGCTGGTGCTACGTGGGCTCTATATGCGCCGCAGCCTCATCATGCCGAAGAACGAGATGGCGCAAATCGTTCTCGGCCTTCTGATTCCGCTGCTGCTCATCGACCATGTTATCGGCACACGCATCGTCCATGCGCTCTACAGCTATAGCGACAATTACGAGACGATCGTCCGCACGCTCTGGATCAACTCGCCGAAGGACGGTGTACGCCAGACTTTCGCACTGCTTGCCGTATGGATCCACGGCTGTATCGGCATCCATTTCTGGCTGCGTTACCGGTCGTGGTACGTCAATTCCTCGTCGCTGCTTCTGGCCATCGCCATTCTCCTGCCGGTGCTGGCGCTGCTCGGTTTCGTCGAGATGGGCCGCACGCTGTCCGATCCCTCCTACGTCCAATCGGAATCCGACCACTACGAAGAAACAATCAATACCCGCTACTACAACGATCCCGAAGCGCGTGAGGAAATCGCGAAGATCCGCGCCGGGCTCTTCGGCAGTTTCTCCGCAGCGCTTGCCCTCGTCATTCTGGCACGGGCGCGCCGCAGGTTGAAAGAGCGGGCGACCCAGGTCGCCGTTCACTACCCCGGCGGCGAGACGGTTCGTGTGCCACGCGGCTTTACAGTTCTGGAGGCAAGCAGGCTTGGCGGCCTGCCGCACTATTCGGTTTGTGGTGGCAAGGGCCAGTGCTCCACGTGCCGCGTCCAGATTCTCAGCGATTATTGGACCCTGCCGCCACCCGACAAGCTGGAGCAGACGACGCTGAAGCGCATCAATGCGGCAGCCGATGTACGCCTCGCCTGTCAGCTCCGCCCGGACAAGGACTTGACCGTGGCGCCACTGCTCGTGCCGCAGACAGAAGCAGCCCTCCCCGCCAATAGCCAGGAAACCAGCCCCGGCCGCGAGCGCGACATCGCCGTACTCTTCTGTGACATGCGTCATTTCACGACGCTGACCGAGACCCGCCTGCCCTTCGACGTCGTCTTCCTGCTCAACCGCTATTTCGGGATCGTCGGCAAGGCGGTGGAACAGGCCGGCGGACAGCTCGACAAATTCATCGGCGACGGCGCCATGGCACTCTTCGGCCTCAACACCACGCCAGAGGAAGGCTGCCGGCAGGCTGTCGCGGCCGCAACCGCGATTGCTGCCGAGGTGGAAAAACTCGCCGCCGAACTTTCCGACGAACTGCCTTTGCCGCTGCAAATCGTCATCGGCATCCACGCCGGCCCGGCGGTCGTCGGCACGATGGGCTATGGGCGGGTACGCAGCCTGACGGCCGTCGGCGATACGGTCAATGTCGCAAGCCGCCTGGAGACGGCCGCCAAGGAGCTCAATGCCGCGATCGTGATCTCCGAGCCGGTCGCAAAAGGCGCCGGCATTGATCTGGAACCGGTCGAAAGCTGCGAAATCAATGTGCGTGGACGGGCGCTGCCCTTGAAAGTCTATGTCATTCCGAGAGAGAAGGCCGCCGAACCGCTCAAGGAAAAGCAATAATGTCCGGCCAAGCGTGGCTAACTAGCAAATATTGGAGGCGTCGTTTGCGCAAGGCGCGCAATGCGCTGGCCACGCGTTTCTTCAACACCCGTTTTGGCCGCCGGCTGCTGATCGAAAATATCGGGACGCGCGTCATCTCCATGACGGTCGATGCCGGCGATCACCTGATGAGCTTTTCGCCCGCCGACTATATCGGCCGCAAGGTCTTCCGGAAGGGCCATTTCGAACGCGAGGCCGTCGATCGGCTGCTCGTGATCCTGCGCCAGCGCGGCTTGCTGAGAAAAGACAGCATGTTGCTCGAGATCGGCGGAAATATCGGCACACAGACCGTCTATTTTGCGCTCGCTCGGGCATTTGCCGGCATCGTCAGCGTCGAGCCGGACCCTCGCAATTTCCGCCTTCTGGAACAGAACATCCGTCAGAATGGGCTCGCGGATGTGGTACGCCTCGTCAACTGCGCCGCCGGCGAAGGTGAAGGCGAGATCGACTTCTTTCTAAACAGTGCCAATCATGGCAAGAGCAGCGCCATCCGCCAGAGCGCCAGCGACCAGAAGATCAGCGTCCCGGTGCGCTCCGTGACCGGCATCCTCGACGACCTCGACATCGATCAGGCGTCCATCGGTCTCGTCTGGATGGATATCGAGGGGTATGAGCCGGTTGCCTGTCGCTCGATGCTGCCGCTGCTTGCCCGCCGCGCGCCGCTCTATATGGAGTTCACGCCGCTCTTCTACGGCCCTGAGGGCACAAAAGCCTTCATTCGCATGCTCGCCGGCTTCTACGAGAATTGTCTCGTGGTCTTCGAGGACCACGAGAAGGAGATGAAAGTCCGTGATCTGCCGGGCGCATTCGATCAATATGACGTGCTGTTCCTGCCTTAGACCGAACAAGAGCTATCCGGCTGACTGCATCGCCAGCGATTGATGGCAATGCACACCAGCAAGTACCCCTGAGGCGGAAGCAAGCGTGGCGTTGTGCATGGCGCTCGCCGCATCGCCGGCGGCAAAGACACCCTTGACGGTCGTTTCCTTGTTATCGCCGGTCCGGATGACAGGACCAGACGGACCATCGTCGAAGACACAGCCGAGTTGCTCGGCAAGCGGACTGGCCATCGCCGTTTTCGGAGCGACAAACACGGCATCGAGCGGCACGATCCGGCCATCGGTGAGGCGAACGGCCTCAAGCCTGGGACTATCGCCCAATAATTCCACGACGGGGCTGCGCTCGATCCGTACGCCGCGAGCGGTCAGCCGCACGAGTTGCTCTTCATCGGGCTCGAATAGCGCTTGGGTGAAATAGGTCGTCTCTCCCCAGTCGGGAATCAGCATGGCCGAATGTGCTGAAAGCGGATGGTTTGCGAGAACACCGAGCCTACCGCCGCTCACCTCATAGCCGTGGCAATAGGGGCAGTGCAGCACGGAATGTCCCCATCGGTCTGGCAGACCGGCGATCTCGGGCAGCGTATCTCTGATCCCGGTTGCCAGGACGATGCGCGCGACCCTTTCTTCGCCACCGCCCCTGATGCCGATGACGAATTCGCCGCCATCGGCACGCGCCTGAACGACTTCCCCGTCCCGAATGGTGACGGTAGGATAGAGCGCAAGCTGCCGCTTTCCCTCCCGCATGATCGCCGCCGGGCTCTGGCCATCCTGGCCCAGGAAGCCATGGGAGGCCGGCGAATATCGATTGCGCGGCGCCCCCGCATCGACAAGCAGAACCCGACGCAGCGCCCGGGCGAGCTGCATTGCCGCTGACAGGCCGGCGAAATTTCCGCCAATAACGATAGCCTCGAATGACATGGAACTCTCCTCTGGCAGCGCCTCAATCATGAATCAACATAAGTTACATGAAATGAAGTGGTCAAGTATCATGTTACTTGTCTTGTTACGATCCGCTTGTGATAATGGCCCATTCGATCGACAGGAATGAAGCCTCATGCGCAATGACAGCCGCCTTTCACGCATGCTGCACGTGCTGATCCATATGGATCGGCATGAGCATTCGGCGACCTCTGAAATGATTGGCAAGATGCTGAACACCAATCCCGTCGTCGTCCGCCGCACCATGGCCGGCCTTCGAGCGCAGGGCTATGTCCGTTCCGAAAAGGGGCATGGCGGAGGCTGGACGCTGGTGCGTCCGCTATCGGAAATCACCCTGCTCGATGTCTATAACGCCATTGGCGAACCGCATCTTTTCGCCATCGGGCCGGCCGATGACCAGCCTACATGCCTTGTGGAACAAGCCGTAAATGCCGCCCTCGAGGACGCGATGAAGGAGGCACAGGCGCTGCTCCTGCGGCGGCTGGGCAGCGTGACGCTGGACAAGATCGCGGCCGACTTCGAGGCAAAGTTTGCCGAGCGCTCGGCGACACCCTATTCCTGCGCCTCATGAGCGCGGATCATTTCCTGCGGTAGAGGAAATAGCGGCCTTCCTTGATGCCGTCGGGCAAAGGCAGAGGCAAAAGCTCGGCATGCTCCAGCGGCAAGCCGCTGACGGCGATGCCGTGACGCGTAAGAACGCCAGCCATCAACTGTGGCAGCCAGGTCAGCGTGACGGCATCGATCTCGTCATGTCCGGTGCCGATATCGGCATGCGCGAGCGCAGCATTGATCCCGAGGAACGCCTGGCCGGTGTCGCGGATATTGCCAGTCACCATGTTTTCGGCCGGCGGTGTCGAGGCGGAATAGGAACGTATTTCCCAATCGAAGGCGATAATGCGGCGGTCGGGGAAATGCTCGCGCAGATGGTCGTAGGTGCGACCGTTGCCGAGGCCAAATTCGAGCACCGGCCCCTCCACCTCTTCCACCAGGTCAATGATCGCGTTGAGAATATCGCGTTGAGCCGTCAATCGGCGAATGAAGCTGTCGAGGCGGCTCATCTTGTCCCGTCCATCATAAAATATGTCAGCGGTGCTACCATATCGATGCAGTGTAAGTCGATTGCCGGAAACGCAAATTGCCGTTGCAGCGGTAACACGGGTCTGTGATAAACTCAGTCCCATGAACGAGATGTCCAACGACGCATTCTTCGCCAACGTGCCTGTCTTCAGCGACTTCGAAGGCGTGACCGATGAGAGCAACTATCAGCCGCTGCCCGAAGGATGGGTGCTGGCGATGGCCGATATCGTCGGCTCGACGAAGGCGATTTCCGGCGGCCGCTACAAGGACGTCAACATGGCCGGTGCCAGCGTCATTTCCGCGGTGCTGAATGCCGTCGGCAAGGGCGACTATCCCTTCGTCTTTGCCGGCGACGGCGCGTTGATCGCCTTGCCCGTTTCGCTTGAGAAGGAAGCGCGCAAGGCGCTTGCCGCGACGCAGGTCTGGGTGAAGGAAGATCTCGACCTCGATTTGCGCATCGCCATCGTACCGATCGCGGATATTCGCGCGGAGGGTCTCGACGTACGCGTCGCCCGTTATTCGGCAAGTCCTTATGTCACCTATGCGATGTTTTCCGGCGGTGGCACGATATGGGCCGAGAAGAATATGAAGATGGGCCGTTACGGCGTCGAGAAGGCCGCACCCGGCACCCGGCCGGATCTGACCGGCCTCTCCTGCCGCTGGAGCCCGATCGAGGCCCGCAACGGGGAAATCGTCTCGATCATCGCAGTGCCTGGCGAGGACGGCCCAGGGCCGGAATTCCAGGCTCTCGTTACCGGCATCGTTTCCATCACTGCAGAACAGAACCGTAGCGGGCATCCCGTGCCGGAAAACGGGCCTGAGCTTGCCTTCTCGATGAAGGGTATCAATCGCGAGGTGAAAGCCACCGCACCTGACGGCAAACGCCTGCGGCAAAAGCTCTTCATCCTCCTGCAGATCGGCCTGGTCGTCTTCCTGCATAAATTCGGAATCACCTTCACCCATTTCAACGCGCGCCGCTACAAGAGGGACGTCTCAGGCAATTCGGATTTCCGCAAATTCGACGATGGACTGAAGATGACAATCGATGTCGACGCCACACATCTCGCCCGCATCGAGATGCTATTGAAACAGGCGCAGGAAAAGGGCGTGGCGCGCTACGGCCTGCACCGCCAGTCATCGGCACTGATGACCTGCTTCGTGCCGACGCCGCTGTCGCGCGACCACATGCACTTCATCGACGGCGCAGCTGGCGGTTACGCCGTCGCCGCCAGCCAGATCACCGGCAAGCAGCTTTCCGGCGTGCTCGTTACGCCTTGATGACGTGATCGGCCGAGAGGCCGAGCCGGCTTAAGACGTTTCGGGTGTCGACAATCAGCTTGGCGCTCTTCGAAAGAGCCGCGTAGTCGATCATGTCATGGTCAGTCGCAATGAGAACCGCATCATACCCGGCAACGGCTTCCAGTGTCAGGTCGATGGATTTCCGGCCCTTCAGAGCCTGATATTCACGGGTCGACGGGATCTCCGCGACGAAGGGGTCATGATAATCCGCGTTGCCGCCCCGCTCCTCGATGATTTCGATCAGGCGCAACGACGGGCTTTCCCTGATATCTGCAACATTCTTCTTGTAGGCGAGACCAAGCACGAGAACGCGAGAGCGGCTGAGTGCCTTGCCGGCACGAATATCCAGTGCCTCTGCCAGCTTGCCCACGACATAGCGCGGCATCGCCGAATTGATCTCGCCGGCAAGCTCGATGAAACGTGTCGGCAGCTCGTATTCGCGCGACTTCCAGGTGAGGTAGAAAGGGTCGATCGGAATGCAGTGGCCACCGAGACCCGGGCCGGGATAAAAGGGCATATAACCGAATGGCTTGGTCTTGGCTGCGTCGATGACTTCCCACACATCGATCCCCATCGCGGCGTAGACTGTCTTCAGCTCGTTGACGAGCGCGATGTTGACGGAGCGGAAGATGTTTTCGGTGAGCTTGACCGCTTCCGCCGTGGCATTGGAGGAGACCGGGACTACGGTCGAGACGGCGGCACCATAGAAGGACTTCATCAGCGACAGGGCTTGCGGGCCGTCGCCTGCAACGACCTTCGGGATGGTCTCAGTGTGGTAATGCTGATTGCCGGGGTCCTCACGCTCCGGCGAGAAGCCGACGAAGAAGTCGGAACCGGATTTCAGCCCGGTCCCTTCGAGAATGACCTTCACGATATCATCGGTCGTTCCGGGATAGGTCGTCGATTCCAGCACGATGAGCTGGCCCGGCCGCAGATGGGCGGCGATCGATCGCGACGTCGCTTCCACGAAGGAAAGATCGGGATCCCGATGTTTGGTGAGCGGCGTCGGCACGCAGATGACGATCACGTCGCAATCCGAAAGGCCGGCAAAATCACTCGTCGAGGAGAACCGCCCCGCATCGATCTCGGCCGTCAGCGCCTCTTTCGTCACCGCATCGATATAGGAACGGCGGGCATCCAGCGCGACGATCTTCTTCGGATCGATATCGAAGCCGGTCACGGCAAAGCCGCTGCGCGCCACGGCCATCGCCAGCGGCAGGCCGACATAACCGAGGCCGATGATGCCGGCGCGCGCAGTACGGGCCTCAATCTTCTTTGAAAGCGTCTCGAAGGTGGAAGAGCTTGCGTCCAAGGCCGTGCCTCTTGCGAAAAGTGAATCCGAACGCTGATCTAATGCATGATCGCAGCAAATAAAACCCGGCCTCTTTGGCAGCGCCTGACCCTCCCGCGGCCTGAATTCGTGAGCCGGATATAGACAAAATGATTGGGGGCGGCCGATCCCGGCAACCGGAACGCACAAAAAATTTACTGATGCCATTGTTTCGCACTTTCAGCGTGCCTATTTTGGCAAATGATAATGAACTGCTTTGCAAAGATTGCTCGCCCGTTTCCAGGAGGTCGGAAGCTGGCGGGTGTCACAGCCGGTTGTCGGCAATCGTTGACACGATAATACCGCTCGTACATCCTGATTTTCTTACCATCTGTCCATCGTGAATGGGCAGGTTTGGGCTGTTTTTTGCGTTTCGGGATGGACGTGCGACATGAGGATAATACCAAGAATGAGCACGATCGAATCCAGCGTATCCTCCATTTTGTTGGACCGTGTTGCTGAATGGCTGACGAATTCTTCGCTGGCCGGTGACGACCTTGAAAACATTGTGCGCGGTTTCTGCGAGCGGCTCGCGGCCGCCGGCCTGCCACTCGCGCGCGTACACCTGACCTTCTCGATGCTGCACCCGCTCTATGACGCGCTGAGCTTCACCTGGAAGCGCTCGAGCGGCGTGACGATCGAAGGCTTCCGCATGCCGGCCGGCCAGAAGCCGGACCGTTTTCTGCAAAGCCCCTATTTCTATCTTCTCGACAACAATCTGCAGCATATCCGCCGCCGCATCATGCCTGACGGCCCTAGTGAATTTCCGATCTTCGAAGATCTCAGGCAAGAAAAGGTCACAGATTACCTCGCCTTTGTGCAACCCTTCGGTGACGGGTCGGTGCAGGGCATGATGGGCTCCTGGTCGACCGACAGCCCGGCCGGCTTTTCCGACGACATGATTGACGCACTGTTGCGCATGCAGAACCATCTGGCGGTCGCTGCCAAGATGGCGGTGCTTGCCAAGCTCGCCAACAACATGCTGACCACCTATCTCGGCGGCGATGCCGGCAAGCGCGTTTTGAACGGACAGGTTCGCCGTGGCGATGGTGAGACCATCCGAGCCGCTCTCGTCATGGCGGATATGCGTGAATCGACCATGTATGCGGAGAAGGAGGGAAGGCAGGCCTACATCGATACGCTGAATCAGTTTTTCGATGCGATCGCTGCGCCATTCAACCGCAACGGCGGCGAAATCCTGAGCTTCCTCGGCGACGGCTTCCTCGCCGTCTATCCCTGCGGTCGCCACAAGGATCCGTCCAAAATCGCCTGCGAGGCAGCGCTTTCCGCCGTCCATCATGCGCAGGCGCGGGTTGCCGAACTGAACAAGGATCGCGAGGCAAAGGGGCTGCCGAAAATCGGCTACGGCATCGGTCTGCATGTCGGCAACGTCATGTTCGGCAATGTCGGCCTGAAGGATCGTCTTACCTTCTCCGCCTTCGGCTCGGCAGTGAACGAGGTACAGCGTCTACAGGTCCTGACGAAGAAATATAGCCGCGAGGTTGTCGCGAGCCAGGCCTTTGCCGGCTACTGCGGCGGCGAATGGATCACGCTTGGCGAGGAAAAGCTGCGCGGCATCCGTCAGAAGGTGACGGTGCTGCAGCCGCGGGCGCCGGCATCTGCAATCCGGGTCGACGAAGGTTTCCGCGAAGCCGTTCAGAACGGCCTTTCGGAAGCCGAACAGGTCATCATGCTTCACCGCGACAAGAAACAGGTAAAACGCACGCCTATCGAAAAATTCATCCAGTAACTACACGCGAACATTGCAGCGCTTTGACCGCTGCGCCGTATATGACAACCCCTGCATCAAGCGCTTTGTAAAACAGGCGCCATGGGTTGCTTTTTCCCATGCCTGTCATCAACTGGACACCCAGTTGACGGTACGATAGTGTGCCTTAACGGGAACACATAAGGACTGGGGAATTTCATTGGTATGGCGTCAGCTGCCGATCTGTTGCGTATTGAGAATCTGGACGTCGCCTTCTCCGTTTTCGGCGACCGGCTGCGTGTCGTAAAGGAAGCCAATCTTCGGATTCTGCCAGGCAAAGTGACCGCCCTCGTCGGCGAGAGCGGCTCCGGCAAATCTGTTATCAGCCAGTCGATCATGGGCATCCTTCCGGCCCCCGCCCATGCCGGCGGCCGTATCCTGTTTACCGACCCGCTGGATGGCAAGGCCACGGATATTCTCTCGCTGTCGCGCGACAGCGCCGAGATGCGAGACCTGCGCGGCCGGCGCATGGCGACTATTTTCCAGGAGCCGATGACATCGCTCTCGCCGCTCCACACGGTCGGCAACCAGATCAGCGAGGTCTTGCTGATCCACACCAAGGCAGACGAGAAGGAAGCACGCGAGCGCACCGAGGAAATGCTCGGCCTCGTCGGCTTTTCCAATCCGAAGCGCACATACGACATGTATCCGTTCGAGCTCTCGGGCGGCATGCGACAGCGCGCGATGATTGCCATGGCGCTGATCTGCAAGCCGGCGCTGCTGATCGCCGACGAGCCGACCACGGCGCTCGACGTGACGATCCAGGCACAGATCCTCGAATTGCTGCGCGACCTGCAGGCCAAGCTCGGCATGGCGATGCTGCTGATCACCCATGACCTCGGCGTCGTCGCGAATATGGCCGACGAAGTGGTGGTCATCTATCACGGCGAGATCATGGAAGCAGGCCCGGTCGAGGCCATCTTCCGCAATCCGCAACATCCCTATCTCAAGGCCCTCATGGCCGCGGTCCCGCATTTCGACATGAAGCCAGGCGAACGGCTGAAGGCCCTGCGGGACGTCCCGGTCAATCTGGAATCGCTGATCGGCAAGAAGAAGCCGGCTGAAAAGGAAGCGCCCGGCGTGCTCCTTTCCGTCGCCAATCTTTCCAAGACCTACAAGACGCGCAAGCGTAGCTTCTTCGGTGGCCAGGAAGCCACCATCTTGCGCGCTGTCGACGATGTCAGCTTCGATATCCGCCGCGGCGAATGTCTGGGGCTCGTGGGCGAATCGGGCTGCGGCAAAACGACCGTCAGCAAGATTCTCATGCGCGCGGTCACGCCTGACAGTGGCACGGTGACGTTCAACGACGGCAAGGATGTGATCGACGTCCTCTCGGTCAAGGGATCGGAACTGCAGGACCTTCGCACCAAGATCCAGATGGTGTTTCAGGATCCGGTTTCCTCGCTTTCGCCGCGCATGACGGTGCGCAATATCCTTAGCGAGCCTCTCGAAATCCATGATCGCGGCAACAGTGCCGAGCGCAAGGCCAAAGTCGAGGCGCTGATGGGTGCGATCGGCCTCGACCGGCGCTATCTCAACCGCTATCCGCACAGTTTCTCCGGCGGCCAGCGCCAGCGCATCGGAATTGCCCGCGCGCTCGCGCTCGGCCCCAAGCTTGTCATCCTTGATGAACCGGTCTCGGCCCTCGACGTATCCGTGCAGGCACAGATCCTCAATCTTCTGAAGGATCTGCAGAAGGAGTTGGGGCTCACCTACCTCTTCATCTCGCACAACCTCGCAGTCGTCGACTACATGGCAGACCGCATCGCCGTCATGTGCAAGGGCCGTATTGTCGAGATCGCGCCGCGCGAAATCATTCTGCGCAATCCGGTTCACCCCTATACCAGGTCATTGCTTGCCGCCGTTCCCTTCCCGGATCTCGACCGGCCGCTCGACTTCAAGGCGCTGCAGGAAAATGGTGCAGCCGACAAGCAGAACTGGGGCCCGGTCTTCAGGGCGGACCACGATGACGCCTCCGAACTTGCCTTTGCCGATCTCGGCGGCGGCCATCTGGTGCGCGCCCGCAAGGGTGCCGATGCGAAGGAACTGGTCTGATGGTGACGCGCCGTATCTTTCTCGGCGGCCTGATCGGCTCGGCCATCGCGCCTTCGGTGCTCCGGGCACAGCAGCTCGCCGAGCCAGAAATTTTGAGGGCCAGGGTCGCTGACGGCAGTCTGCCGCCAATGGCCGAGCGCATTCCGACTGAGCCGCGTATCGTCAATCTCAAGGAGATGGGCCGCGTGCCCGGCACCTATGGCGGCAATGTGCGCACCATCATCGGCGGTGTGCGCGATATCCGCTACATGACCGTCTACGGCTATTCGCGGCTGGTTGGCTACGACACCAAGCTGCAGTTCCAGCCCGATATCCTGCGCGATTTCACCTCGGAGAATGACACTGTCTTCACCTTCCGGCTGCGCGAGGGGCACAGATGGTCGGACGGTCATCCCTTCACGGCGGAAGCCTTCCGCTACTGGTGGGAAGACGTCATCCTCAACAAGGAACTGACGCCCGGCGGCGGCGCGCTGGAGCTGCGTCCGCACGGCTCCCTGCCGCGCTTCGAAGTGCTCGACGAGCTGACTGTGCGCTACAGCTGGGACAAGCCCAACCCGGTTTTCCTGTCGGCGCTTGCCGGACCTCTGCCGCTCGTTATCTATGGCCCGGGCCATTACCTGAAACAGTTCCACAAGGGCTTTCAGGACAAGGCCAAGCTTGAAGAGCTGATGAAGAAGAACCGCGCCAAGAAGTGGGCCGACCTGCACATCAAGATGGCGCTCGCTTCCCGGCCCAACAATCCCGATCTGCCGACGCTCGATCCCTGGCAGAACCGCACGGCGCCGCCGGCCGACCAGTTCGTCTTCGAGCGTAATGCCTTCTTCCACCGCGTCGACGAGAATGGCATGCAACTGCCCTATCTCGATCGCTTCATCCTGAACGTCTCGTCTTCCTCGATCATCGCCGCCAAGGCCGGCGCGGGCGAATCCGACCTGCAGGCGACGGGCATCGACTTCAATGACTACACCTTCCTGAAAGAGGCGGAAAAGCGCTTCGCTGTGAAGGTCAATCTCTGGAAGGTGGCGCGCGGCTCGCGCATCACGCTGTTGCCGAACCTCAATGTCGCCGACGAAACCTGGCGCGCGCTGTTCCGCGACGTACGCTTCCGCCGAGCCCTGTCGCTGGCAATCGATCGGCATGAGATCAACATGGTGGCCTTCTACGGCCTCGGCAAGGCGAGTGCCGATACGGTGCTGCCGGAAAGCCCGCTCTTCAAACCGGAATATGCCGACGCCTATGTGAATTTCGACCCTGACACGGCCAATAAGCTGCTCGACGAACTCGGCCTCGACAAGCGCGACAGCGATGGTATCCGCCTGCTGCCTGATGGACGCCGCGCCGAGATCACCGTCGAGACAGCCGGCGAGAGCAATCTCGACACGGACGTTCTGGAACTCGTGCACGATCACTGGGCCAATATCGGTCTGGCGCTCTTCACCCGCACCTCGCAGCGCGACGTCTTCCGCAATCGCGCCATGAGCGGTTCGATCATGATGTCGATCTGGTACGGGCTGGATAACGGCGTGCCGACCGCCGACATGTCTCCCTATGGACTAGCCCCTACGCTGGATGACCAGCTTCAATGGCCGCTCTGGGGCATGTACTATCTTTCGGCCGGTCAGGAGGGCAAGGCGCCCGATCTGCCGGAGGCGGCCGAGCTTGTGGATCTCCTCAACCAGTGGGGCGCAAGTGCTACGACGGAAGAGCGCGAGGTTATCTGGCACAAGATGCTGTCCCTCTATACCCAGCAGGTCTTTTCGATCGGCCTCATCAACAGCACGCTACAGCCGATCCTCAGGTCCGCCAAAATGCAGAACGTGCCGGAGCACGCGCTTTACGGCTTCGATCCGACCTCCTTCCTCGGCGTCTACATGCCGGACACCTTCTGGTTCAAGGAGGCCTAAGCGATGATCCGCTATATCCTCTGGCGTATCGCCGCCATGGTGCCGACCCTGCTCGTGATATCGGCGCTGGTCTTCGTCATTATCGAACTGCCGCCCGGCGACTTCTTCGAAAGCCAGATCGCCGAACTGCGCGCCCAGGGCGAGACCGCAAACCTGCAGGAAATCGAGGAGCTGCGCCATCAATACGGCTTCGACCAGCCGGAGATCGTGCGCTACTTCTTCTGGGTCGGGGGAATGCTGCATGGCGATTTCGGCTATTCCTTCGAATATCAGCTGCCGGTTTCCGACGTCGTAGGCGACCGATTGTGGCTGACGATCCTCGTCTCCTTCACGACCATCCTTCTAACCTGGCTGATTGCCTTCCCGATCGGCATCTATTCGGCAACCCATCAATATAGCTGGGGCGACTACGGCCTGACCTTCCTCGGCCTGCTCGGCATTGCAATTCCGAACTTCATGCTGGCGCTGATCCTGATGTATTTCGCCAATGTCTGGTTCGGGCTTTCCATCGGCCATCTGATGGACCAGCAATATCTCAACCAGCCGATGAGCTGGGAAAAGGCGAAGTCGATCCTCGCGCATCTCTGGATTCCCGTCATCATCGTCGGCACGGCCGGCACGGCCGGCATGATCCGCCGCCTGCGCGCCAATCTGCTCGACGAGATGCAGAAGCAATATGTGACGACAGCGCGCGCCAAGGGCCTGCATCCGATGCGGGCGCTGGTCAAATATCCGCTGCGCATGGCGCTCAACTTCTTTGTCGCAGATATCGGCTCGATCCTGCCGTCGATCATTTCGGGTGCGGAAATCGTCGCCATCGTTCTGTCGCTGGAAACGACCGGGCCAATGCTGATCAAGGCGCTGCAAAGCCAGGACATGTACCTTGCCGGCTCCTTCCTGATGTTCCTCGCTTTCCTGAACGTCATCGGCGTCTTGATTTCCGATATCGCCCTTGGCTTCCTCGATCCCCGCATCCGTCTGCAAGGCAGGAGCACCAAATAATGTCGCCCCTACCCGCGCCCGGTGCGCCGCTGCCGCACTATGTTTCGACTGCCCCGTTCGATCCGATCGCAACGGAGACGATGACCTCGGCACAGTCGCGTATCCACCTTGCCTCGCAGAAGCAGCTCATGTGGTGGAAGTTCAAGCGCCACAAGCTGGCGCTGGCTTCAGGCATTTTCCTTGCCGCCGTCTACCTGATGATCTTGATCGTGGAGTTCCTGGCGCCCTACGGGCTCCATACCCGCAACGTCGATTTCATCCATTCGCCGCCACAGCGCGTCCATCTTTTCGACAGCGAGGGCAATTTCGTCGGTCCGTTCGTCTATGGACGGCAGATGACGCTCGATATCGATACGCTGCACCGGCTATACAGCGACAAGCAAAACGACATCCAGCCGATCCGCTTTTTCTGCCGTGGTGATGGCTACAAGTTTTGGGGGCTCGTCGCCGCCAACTATCATCTTGTATGCCCGGCGATCGGTGGACAGATGTTCCTGCTCGGAACCGATCGTCTCGGCCGTGACGTGCTGTCGCGTATCCTCTACGGTGCAAGAATCTCACTCACCATCGGCCTGATCGGCATCTCCATCAGTTTCGTGCTCGGCATCGTCATCGGCGGGCTCGCCGGCTATTGGGGAGGCATCTTCGATCTTGTCGTGCAGCGACTGATCGAAGTCCTGCAATCCCTTCCATCGCTGCCGCTCTGGATGGCGCTGGCTGCCATCATGCCGGTGACCTGGAGCCCGATCGTCATCTATTTCGGCATCACCGTCATCCTTGGCATAATCGACTGGACGGGACTTGCCCGCGCCGTGCGCTCCAAGCTTCTGGCCTTGCGCGAGGAAGATTATGTGCAGGCCGCCCAGCTTATGGGGGCGAGCACACCGCGCGTCATTGGCCGGCATCTGGTGCCGGGCTTCATGTCGCATCTGATAGCATCCGCCACCATCTCCATTCCGGGCATGATCCTCGGCGAGACGGCGCTTTCCTTCCTCGGCCTCGGCCTCCGGCCACCCATTACCAGCTGGGGCATCCTGCTGACGGAGGCCAAGAGCGTCAGCGTCATCGCCTTCTATCCGTGGCTGCTGTTTCCGATCGTTCCGGTAGTCCTGGTGATTTTGGCATTCAATTTTCTGGGAGACGGCTTGCGCGATGCGGCAGATCCCTACAAATAGCGGTGAATTCGGCGGGGTGTTTCACCTCCGCCGCATCGTGGCCTCCGGCATGCGGGGGTGGTAGAAGTATGTCGTCCACCTCAAGGGGCACACCGATGGCCAGACGTCTCGAAGATGCGCGCATCCTCATGTACAGCCATGATACATTCGGCCTTGGCCACCTGCGCCGCTGCCGGGCGATCGCCCATGCCCTCGTCGAGGATTATCGCGGCCTGAATATTCTGATCATATCGGGCGCGACGATTGCCGGGGCCTTCGACTACCGTGCCCGAGTCGACTTCGTGAAAATCCCGAGCGTCATCAAGCTGCGAAACGGCGAATATACGTCACTCGCCAGCCATATCGACCTTCAGGATACGCTGAAGATGCGCGAATCGAGCATCCGGCACACCGCCGAGACCTTTCAGCCTGACATCTTCATCGTTGACAAGGAGCCGATGGGGCTAAAAGGCGAGGTCGAGGAAACGCTCGCCTATCTCAAAGCTCGCGGCACCACTCTGGTGCTGGGCCTTCGCGAGGTCATGGACGCGCCGCATCTGCTCGAAGCCGAGTGGAAGAAAAACGGCATCATGCAGAAGATCGATCAGTATTACGACAGCATCTGGGTCTATGGACCACCGGATTTCTACGACCCGCTGGTCGGCCTCGACGTGCCCTCGGGCGTCCGCCGCAAGATGGATTTCGTCGGCTTCCTGCAGCGCAGCGTTTCCAAGGGCAAGAACTCGCTGAATGCCCGCAAGGACGACTATATCCTGGTGACGACCGGCGGCGGCGGTGATGGCTCCGATCTCGTCCACGACGTCATGAACGCCTATGAGGCCGACGAGACGCTGACACAGAAAGCGCTTGTCGTGCTCGGTCCCTATATGCCGGCCGCCGAGCGCGCGAAACTCGTGCGCAAGGGCGAGAACATTCCCTATATCGAGGTGATCGAGTTCGACAATCACATGGAGGAATTGATCGACGGTGCCACTGCCGTTGTCGCCATGGGTGGTTACAACACCTATTGCGAGATCCTCTCCTTCGACAAGCCCGCCCTTATCGTCCCGCGCGTCGCCCCGCGCGAGGAGCAGCTTCTGCGTGCCCGCCGCGCCAGCGAACTCGGCCTGGTCGACATGCTGCTGCCGGAGCAATCCGGAGACCCGACTATCATGGCCGAGACGCTGAAGCGCCTGCCCTCGCGGCTTCCGCCATCGAAAAGCGGCAGCAACATGCACCTGGAGGGGCTGAATCAGATTTCCCGCACGGTTGGTGGATGGCTGGACGGCCGTGGACGCCACCTTTCTCTCGTGGGCGCAGAATAAAGAGCCTTCCTTTGCCGCCACGCCGCAAGATTCTCGTCGTGCTGAAAGGCTACCCCCGCCTTTCGGAAACCTTCATCGCCCAGGAATTGCTCGGCCTCGAAGAGGCCGGCTTCGACCTGACGCTGATCTCCATGCGTCGACCGACCGACAAGAAGCGTCATCCCGTGCATGACGAAATCAAGGCGCGCGTCGTCTATCTGCCGGAATATCTGCACGAGGAGCCGATCCGTGTGTTGAAAGGTCTTTTCGCCGGTTTTTCCAGACCAGGCTTCGGCGCACTGATGAAACGGTTCTTCGCCGATCTGCCGCGCGATATCTCCCGCAATCGTTTCCGCAGGCTCGGCCAGGCGCTGGTACTGGCGCGCGAATGGCCCGACAAGGGCGAGTGGCTGCATGCCCATTTCATCCATACACCTGCCTCAGTGACCGAATATGCGAGCATCCTGACAGGCACGCCTTGGACCTGCTCGGCCCATGCCAAGGATATCTGGACTTCGCCCGACTGGGACCTCGGCCAGAAGCTCGGAAGTGCCCGCTGGGCAGTCACCTGTACCCGCAGCGGCTACGAACACATGAAAGCACTGACGGCGCGCAAGGACGCGGTACATCTGAGTTATCATGGACTCGACCTCGCCCGCTTCGGCCACTTTGCAGGCGAGCGCTCGAACCGCGATGGCAGCGATTCCGCCGATCCCGCCTTCATTCTCAGCGTCGGCCGGGCGGTGGAAAAGAAAGGCTATGACGTGCTGCTGCGCGCCCTTGCCCTGCTGCCTCGGGAAATCAACTGGCGCATGGATCATATCGGCGGCGGCGAGGAGCTTTCCAAGCTGAAGAAGCTCGCCGCTGAACTCGGCCTTGCCGACCGTATCACCTGGAAGGGTGCACTGGCGCAGGAAGAAGTGCTCGATCACTATCGCCGCGCCGACATCTTCGCCCTTGCCTGCCGCATCGCCGCCAATGGCGACCGCGACGGGCTGCCGAATGTGCTCGTCGAAGCATCCAGCCAGCGACTCGTCTGTCTCTCCACCAATGTCTCAGGCGTGCCGGAGCTGCTGAGCGATGGCGAAAACGGCCTTGTCGTGCCACCGGAAGACCCGGCAGCCCTTGCAAAAGCGCTTGAGACGGCGATCCGCAATCCCGATCTGCGCAAGCGGCTGGGGGATGCGGCCGAAGAGCGCGTGCGCGGCCATTTCGATTATCACTCCAGCATCCGGCAGTTGAGCGGCCTGTTCGAGGCAGAATGGCAGAAGGCGTCATGACGGCTCCCCGCATCTTCTTCTATGTCCAGCATCTGCTCGGCATCGGCCATATTGCGCGCGCCAGCCGTATCGCCAATGCGCTGGTAAAGGATGGCTTCGACGTCACGGTCGTCACCGGCGGCCTGCCGGTGCCAGGCTTTCCCGGCGAAGGCGTGAAGACCATCGAGCTGCCGCCGGTGGTCGCCAGCAATATCGGCTTTTCCGGCCTTGCCGATGCCAATGGGCAGGCAGCAGGCGAGGAGTTCCTTTCAAGGCGCCGCGACCTCCTTCTAAAAGCCTTCGAAGAGGAAAAGCCAGATGTCGTCATCGTCGAGGCCTTCCCCTTTGGCCGCCGGCAGATGCGTTTCGAACTGCTGCCCCTGCTCGATGCGATCGAAAGGGCCAACCCGCGGCCGAAGCTTTTGAGCTCCGTGCGCGATATCCTGCAGGAAAACCGGAAGGCCGGCCGTGACGAGGAAACCGTCAAGCTGGTCGAGGAGCATTTCGATGCCGTGCTGGTCCATGGCGATCCGAACTTCGTGCGTCTGGAGGATACGTTCCCGCTGACGCCTGAGATCGCTGATCGAATTCGTTACACCGGTCTCGTTGCCCCGCCGCCCGCACCCGAACCATCCGAGACGTTCGACATCATCGCTTCGGCAGGCGGCGGCGCCGTCGGGCTGGAGTTGATCCGCGCCGCGCGGGATGCGGCGGTACTCTTGCCTACCGATATCAAATGGCTGCTGATCACCGGCCCCAACCTTCCCGCGGCTGATTTTGCCCTATTGTCGCAGGATGCGCCTGCCAATGTCACGCTGGTACGGTTCCGCAAGGATTTCCCCTCGCTGCTGCGTGGTGCCAAAGTCTCGATCTCGCAGGCTGGCTACAACACGGTCGGTGACCTGCTTCGCACGCAGTGCCGCTCGATCCTCATCCCCTTCGTGGCGGCAGGCGAGACAGAGCAAACCGTGCGGGCCGAACGGTTGCAGGCACTTGGCCTTGCCGAAATCCTGCCGGAGGCGGGCTTGACGCTCGACGATGTCAAAACCGCTGTCGAACGCGCACTTGCAGCACCGTTGCGCCCCGCCGTTTCGCTGGATTTAGACGGTGCCGCAAAAAGTGCAGCCATCATTCGTTCAATGATCGGCTGAAACCCTCGCCTATTCTAAAATTCATGTGATATAAGGAAAATTCCGGCGAGAATCGGCGTTTCGACATCAGTCCGCTCCGCCTTGTTTTCGTTGCGATATCGGCGGTCTGACTGCATGGTCCTGTACTCGGAGATTCCCTCTTCCCCAGCATCAGGATTGCAGTGCGGACTTTTCCCACAGTCTGACGGTTAACCATGGAAAAAAGCCTCGCGCGCTACATCTGGAAGAACACGCGGCTGCAGCAGCTCTGGATTCTGCTGGTCGTCGCCGCTTCCATGGTACCCTACTTCTTGTCCTTCGACTTGCCGAAGCAAATCGTCAACGGACCTATCCAGGGTGACGGCTTCGACGGGCCTGGTGCAAGACAGATTTTCATGCACATCGCCTATGACATCCCGCTGATCGGGCATGTCGAGTTCTTCAAGGGCCTGGAACTCAATCGCTTCCAGATGCTGATGGCGTTGAGCCTGGTCTTCCTGGCCCTGGTGGTGCTGAACGGCCTTTTCAAGTTCTACATCAATACCTACAAGGGCCGGCTCGGCGAGCGCATGTTGCGCCGCATCCGCTTCGAACTCATCGATCGCGTGCTGCGCTTCCCGCCTGCCCATTTCAAGCGGGTCAAATCCGCTGAAATCGCCACCATGATCAAGGACGAGGTGGAGCCGATGGGCGGCTTCACCGGCGACGCATTCGTCTCCCCCGCCCTTCTCGGTGGCCAGGCGATTACCGCACTTGCCTTCATCATCATTCAAAATTTCTGGCTCGGTATGATCGCGGCTGCCATTGTGGGCGTGCAGGCGGTGGTTATTCCCCGCATGCGCAAGCGTCTGCTCGAACTCGGCCGCCAGCGCCAGCTGACGGCACGTGAACTCTCGGGCCGCGTCGGCGAGATCGTCGACGGCATCGGCACGATCCACGGCAACGACACATCCAACTTCGAGCGCGCCGATATCGCGACCCGCCTCGGACGCATCTTCTCGATCCGCTACGACCTCTATCAGTGGAAATTCCTGGTCAAGTTCATCAACAACTTCCTGGCCCAGGTCACACCTTTCCTGTTTTACGCGATCGGCGGTTATCTGGCGCTGCAAGGTCGGCTCGACATCGGTCAGCTCGTCGCCGTTATCTCCGCGTACAAGGATCTGCCTGGCCCACTGAAAGAATTGATCGACTGGGACCAGATGCGCCAGGACGTGCAGGTCAAGTACGCCCAGGTCTACGAACAATTCAATGTTGAGCCGCTGATCGACAGCCGTATCCAGGAACTCGCCACCGCGCCGGTGGCACCCCTGACGAGTGCCTTCGTCGTCACCAACCTCTCCGTCAGCGACGATAGCGGCGCACGTCTCGTCGATCACGTCTCGGTCGAGATCAAGCCGAACGAGACGGTTGCGATCGTCGGACCGAACGGCAGTGGTGCGGAAGCCTTCGCCGAAGCGCTTGGCCGCCTCGTCTGGCCGGATTCCGGCCGCATCACCATCGACGGACAGGACCTGCTGGATCTGCCCGAATCCATCACCGGCCGGCGCATCTCCTATGCCTCTGCCGACAGTTATTTCTTCCACGGCACGCTGCGCGACAACCTGCTCTACGGCCTGAAGCACGCGCCGATGAAAGAGCCTGAATATGACGACAAGACAGCGCAGGAATATAAATGGCATGTCACGGAATCACAGAAGGCCGGCAATCCGATCCTCGATCTCAACAGCGACTGGGTCGACTATAACTCTGCCGGCGCCAAGGGACCTGAAGATCTGCTGAAAGCGATCCGGCCGGTACTCGACGCCGTGCTGATGTCGCAGGACATTCTGGATTTGGCATTGCGCTCGACCGTGAATACCGAAGTGCATACCGCACTTGGCAGCCATATCGTGGAGCTCAGAACATCGCTGCGCGAACGACTTGCCGCTGAAAATCTTGACGCCATCGTCGTGCCCTTTGATTTCGACGCCTACAACACGCAGGCGACTGTTGGCGAAAACCTCCTCTTCGGCACAATGAAACGGCCGCTGATGAACAACCGCCGGCTCGCCGGCCATCCCTATTTTCAGCAGCTCTTCCGCGACACCGGGCTGAGCACAGACCTTTACGCGATGGGCCTGGAAATTGCCGAGAACGCGGTGGAACTCTTCCACGACCTGCCGCCGGACCACCCCTTCTTCCAGCAGCTTACCTTCATGACGGCGGATGACATTCCGACCTACCAGGCATTGCTGCAGAAGCTGCAGGGCAAGCGCTTCGAGGATGCTACGCCTGAAGACCGGGCAAGCATCATCCGCCTGAGCTTTGCCTATATCGAACCGCGGCACCGCTTCGGTCTCTTGACGCAGGCGCTGATGGACAAGATTGTCAATGCCCGCAAGCAGTTCCATCAAAACATCCCCGATGATCTCGCCGAGCTGATCGAGCGTTATGACATAAGCCGCTTCACGGCCTCCGCGAGCCTGATGGACAATGTGCTCTTCGGCCGCATCGCCTATCAGCAGGCCGATGCTTCCGATCGCATCCGCCTGATCATGGGCGAACTGTTCGATGCGCTCGATCTCTATGACGATGTATTGTCGATCGGGCTGGAATTCGATGTCGGCTCCGGCGGCAAGCGCCTGACAGGGGTACAGCGACAGAAACTCAATCTGGCCCGGGCGCTGCTCAAGCGTTCCGATTACTTTATCTTCAACCGGCCGATCCCGGCGCTCGACCAGCGCATCCAGGACCAGATTACCCACAACATCATTGAAGACCTTCACGAGGAAGGCAAACGCCCGGCAATTATCTGGGTGTTGTCCAACGCCAAGCTGGCGGAAATCTTCGATCGAATATTGCTCTTCGATCGCGGCGATCTTGCCGAGGCGGGCAACTATCCGGAACTTTCCGAGAAAAACGGTATGTTCAAGGAACTGTTATCGTAATACTCTATTGGGGCGGCAGAGACGGCGCCTGCAAGGCGCTTGGAGTTGGTTTTTAGCGCATGATCAAGGACCATGCGGCAGGGGGTGTAGCACTCATGCTGTTGAGAGATGAAGTAGAAATGCTGCGGCGGGTGCCGATCTTTTCGAGGATCGCACCAGCGAAACTCAAGCTCTTGGCCTTCACCTCGGACCGCATGACGTACCACCCAGGCCAAAACCTGTTCCGTCAGGGCGATGTCGGCGACGCCGCCTACGTCGTTCTGTCAGGCACGGCCGATATCATCGTTTCCTCGCCTGCCGGCGAAATCAAGGTCGCCGATGTCGAGGTCAATTCCATTGTCGGCGAAATCGCCATTCTCTGCGATGTCTCGCGTACCGCGACCGTGCGCGCCACCTCACCGCTCGAAGTCCTGCGCATCAGCAAGGAACATTTCCTCAAGCTTCTGAGCGATTTTCCGGAGATGGCCGTGGAGATCATGCGTGTGCTCGCGGACCGGCTCAACCATACGACTGCCGAACTGACCGCCGCACGTTCAGCCAAGCAGCCGCAGATGGCACAGTGAAACTCCGAATATAGATTGTAAACGAAAAGGCCCGCCGGGTTTCCCAGGCGGGCCTTTTCGTTGTGTCCTTCGGTGGCCTACTCGCGCTGTTCCAGCGCCCTGTTGAAGGCGAGGGCAGCGAGCGTGCAAATCGCGCCCGACAGCAGGTAGTAGCCGACGAAGGTCAGGCCGAACTCGCTGGACAGGCTAAGTGCGACAAGCGGTGCGAAGCCCGCGCCAATGAGCCAGGCAAGGTCAGAGGTGAAGGCCGCACCCGTATAGCGATAGCCGCGGCCGAAGCGCGAGGAGATCGAACCGGTCGCCTGGCCGAAGGAAAGGCCGAGCACGCCGAAGCCGATGATGACGAAGGCATCGTGGCCGCTATTGCCGGCGCCGATCAGGAATGGACCAACGAAGCTGAAGATCGCGATCAGCACCGCGCAGATCGCCAGTTGCTTACGCCGGCCGATACGATCGGCAATCACACCCGACGCAATGATCGCGAAGATACCGACCATGGCGCCAACGACCTGAACCACCATGAAGGCGCCGATCGGCTGGTTGCCATAAAGGTTCATCCAGCTGAGCGGGAAGATCGTGACGAGGTGGAACATGGCAAAGCTTGCAAGCGGCACGAAAGCGCCGATCAGGATATCACGGCCGTGGACACGCAGTACGTCGAGGATTGGTGCCGCTTCGAGCTCGTGCTGTTCGAGCAACGTGCCAAATTCCTTGGTCATGACGAGGCGAAGACGGGCAAAAAGCGCGACGACATTGATCGCGAAGGCCACGAAGAACGGATAACGCCAGCCCCACGAGAGGAAGTCCTCTGAGGAAAGATTGGCGACAAAGTAACCGAACAGGATGCTCGCCAGCGCAAAACCGATGGGCGCGCCGAGCTGCGGAATCATTGCGTACCAGCCGCGGTGATTCGGCGGCGCGTTAAGTGCGAGCAGGGAAGCGAGACCGTCCCAGGCACCACCGAGCGCAAAACCCTGGCCCAGGCGGAAAAGTGCCAACAGCGCAATCGACCAGTAGCCGATTTCATCATAGCCCGGCAGGAAGGCAATCGATGCCGTCGAACCACCGAGCAGGAAGAGTGCGATGGTGAGCTTGGTGCCGCGTCCATAGAAGCGGTCGATCGTCATGAAGACGACCGAGCCGACGGGACGGGCGAGAAACGCCAGCGAGAAAATCGCGAAGGAATAGAGCGTACCAGTCAGCCGATCCGGCGCGAAGGGAAATACAAGTTGTGGAAACACGAGTACGGATGCGAGGCCGTAAACGAAGAAATCAAAAAATTCAGACATGCGACCGATCACCACGCCGACCGCGATGCTGCCGGGCGAAACCGGCTTGTCATCGTGGATGCGCCGCGCATCCCGTTCCAGCGATGAAGATGATGGTCCTAAATGGGCTACAGTAGCCATATGAAACGCCTCCCTCGTTCAAGGTGCTTTTTACAAAGCACCTCAAGCTGATCTTGTTCCATATTTGCAGCTTATCAAGTCCTGATCGCGTAAATAGTTGACGCCGAATTCTCAAAAATCGATGCGACGTCAAAATCGCGTGATACCTATCCCAACCTATTCCAGAGTTTTATTGGGCAAGGCCCTGCTTTTCAGCTATACACAAGGCGGCGCCGGAGAAATTCCTTCTTACTGTTATCAGGATTTTAGGGGCGCCGTGGAAGCTGACTTCTCCCGCGGTGCAAAATGCATGTTGCACTGCGACCAAAGACCTCATATCGCTGCTTGTGCCAGTGCTTTAGTCGGCAATTGAACGAAACAAAAAGAGCTTAGAGACGTGCAAAAACTGCCAAAGTTTTCCCGCCTTCTATTAATCTTGCCGCTGTTTTTTTTGGCAGGATGCAACTTGGTAGTCATGTCGCCTTCGGGCGATATTGCTGCCCAGCAACGCGACCTCATCATCGTCTCGACGGTGCTGATGCTTCTGATCATCATTCCGGTGATCTTCCTCACACTGTTTTTCGCCTGGCGTTACCGGCGCTCAAATACGGCCGCGAACTACGCGCCCGAATGGCATCATTCCACGCGTCTCGAAATCGTGATCTGGGCAGCACCGCTCGCCATCATCATCGCGCTCGGCGCGGTCACCTGGATTTCGACGCATAAGCTTGATCCCTATCGCCCGCTCGACCGTATCGACGCGGAGCGCGCCATCCCGGCAGATACCAAGCCGCTGACCGTCGAGGTCGTGGCGCTCGACTGGAAATGGCTGTTCTTGTACCCGGACCTCGGCATTGCGACCGTCAATGAGCTCGCAGCACCGGTTGATGTCCCGATCAGTTTCAAGATTACCTCCTCGTCGGTGATGAACTCCTTCTTCATCCCCGCCCTTGCCGGCCAGATCTACGCCATGCCGGGCATGCAGACGAGACTGCACGCCGTCATCAACAAGGAAGGCGAATATGACGGCTTCTCCGCCAATTACAGCGGCGAAGGTTTCTCGAATATGCGCTTCAAATTCCACGGCCTGAACCAGCAGGGCTTCGATGCCTGGGTGGCGCAGGTCAAGCAGCGCGGCACGATGCTCAACCGCGACGCCTATCTGAAGCTCGAAAAGCCGAGCGAGAAAGAGCCAGTGCGCTACTATGCCGGCGCCGATGCCGATCTCTACGACGCGATCCTCAACATGTGCGCCACGCCCGGCAAAATGTGCATGAACGAGATGATGCACATCGACATGATGGGCGGCGGCGGCAAGGAAAGCGAAGAAAACCGCGAAAAGCTGACCTACGACAATCGCCATGCTGACGAGGGCATCGTCGCGCCCGCGGCGACGGTACCTGCAACAGGCGCTCCCGCACGCAGCGAGCCTGCCGAAAGCACTGATGGCAACAGCATGCAGAACATGCCCGGAATGGACATGCAGCATGATGGCCATTCCATGCCCGGCATGAGCAATGGCGGCGGTCCTGCGCCTGCGCAGCTCAACAATAACAATTAACCTGGCGCTTTGCGTCGTAAGACATAATGAACGGGTTGTTCCATGTTTTCCAATCCTGACCTCCTGAAGTTCATCTTCGGCCGGTTAACCCTCGACGCGATCCCGTATCACGAGCCGATTCTGGTCGTGACGTTTATCGGCGTCGTCATCGGCGCCATCGCGGTGCTCGGCGTCATCACCTATTTCAAGTTCTGGGGTCCGCTCTGGCGCGACTGGATCTGCAGTGTCGACCACAAGAAGATCGGCATCATGTACGTGATTCTGGCCGTCATCATGCTGTTGCGCGGCTTCTCCGACGCGCTTCTGATGCGTGGCCAGCAGGCGATCGCCTTCAACGGCAACGAAGGCTACCTGCCGCCGCACCATTACGACCAGATCTTCACCGCCCACGGCGTCATCATGATCTTCTTCGTGGCGATGCCCTTCGTCACCGGCCTCATGAACTTCGTGGTGCCGCTGCAGATCGGCGCGCGCGACGTCTCCTTCCCGTTCCTCAACAACTTCTCGTTCTGGATGACGACGGCGGGCGCGATCATCATCATGATCTCGCTCTTCATCGGCGAATTCGCCCAGACCGGCTGGCTCGCCTATCCGCCGCTTTCGGGTGCCGCCTATAGTCCCGGCGTCGGCGTCGACTATTATATCTGGGGCCTGCAGGTCGCCGGTGTCGGGACCACGCTATCGGGCATCAACCTGATCGCCACCATCGTGAAGATGCGCGCGCCGGGCATGACCTTCATGAAGATGCCGGTTTTCACCTGGACGGCACTCTGCACCAACATCCTGATCGTCGCCTCCTTCCCGATCCTGACCGCAACGCTCGCTCTCTTGTCGCTCGACCGCTATGCCGGGACGAACTTCTTCACGAACGACCTCGGCGGCAATCCGATGATGTATATCAACCTCATCTGGATCTGGGGCCACCCGGAAGTCTACATCCTCGTCCTGCCGGCCTTCGGTATCTTCTCGGAAGTGGTTGCGACCTTCTCCGGCAAGCGCCTGTTCGGCTACGCGTCGATGGTCTACGCCACCTGCGTGATCATGATCCTGTCCTACCTCGTGTGGCTGCACCACTTCTTCACGATGGGTTCGGGCGCTTCCGTCAACTCGTTCTTCGGCATCACCACGATGATCATTTCGATCCCCACCGGGGCGAAGATGTTCAACTGGCTCTTCACCATGTATCGCGGCCGTATCCGCTACGAGGTGCCGATGCTCTGGACGGTCGGCTTCATGGTGACCTTCGTCATCGGCGGCATGACCGGCGTCATGCTTGCCGTTCCCCCTGCAGACTTCGTGCTGCACAACTCGCTGTTCCTGATCGCGCATTTCCACAACGTGATCATCGGCGGCGTCCTGTTCGGCATGTTCGCCGGCGTGAACTACTGGTTCCCGAAGGCCTTCGGCTTCAAGCTCGATCCCTTCTGGGGCAAGATGAGCTTCTGGTTCTGGCAGATCGGCTTCTGGTTCGCCTTCATGCCGCTCTATATCCTTGGCCTGATGGGCGTCACCCGTCGCATGAGCCAGTTCGATGATCCGTCGCTGCAGATCTGGTTCATCATTGCTGCCTTCGGCGTCGGGCTGATCGCTCTCGGCATCGCGTCCTTCCTGATCCAGATCGTCGTCTCCTTCAGGAAGCGCGAAGAACTGCGCGACGACAGCGGTGATCCATGGGATGGCCGCACGCTGGAATGGTCGACCTCTTCGCCGCCGCCGGATTACAACTTCGCCTTCACGCCGGTCGTGCACGATCATGACAGCTGGTATGACATGAAGAACCGCGGCTACGAGCGCCCGCTCGGCGGCTTCAAGCCGATCCACATGCCGAAGAACACCGGCACTGGTGCGATTCTGTCGGCCTTCAGCATTACGCTCGCCTTCGGCCTGATCTGGTACATTTGGTGGATGGTCGTGCTCTCCGCCGTCGCCATGTTGGTCGTCGCGATCGGCCACACGTTCAACTACAAGCGCGACTTCTACATCCCCTCGGACGAAGTCACCGAAACGGAAGGCAAGCGCACGCAATTGCTTGCCGAGCAGGTGTAAGAGACCATGAGCGATCATACTATCGACACGGCCGAGAAGCCTGAATTCTACCTCACCGAAGATCATCATCCGGAGAACAGCACCAATCTGGGCTTCTGGCTCTACCTGATGAGCGACTGCCTGATCTTCTCGGTGCTGTTTGCCACTCACGCCGTGCTCGGCCGTAACTATGCGGCCGGTCCGTCGCCGGCCGATCTCTTCGATCTGCCGCTGGTGGCCATCAACACCTCGATGCTGCTGCTCTCCTCCATCACCTATGGCTTCGCCATGCTGCAAATGGAGAGAAACGCGAAGGCGGAAACGCTGTTCTGGCTGGCAATCACCGGCCTCTTCGGTGCAGCCTTCATCGGCCTCGAACTCTACGAGTTCGTGCACCTGATCCACGAGGGCGCCGGCCCGCAGCGCAGCGCCTTCCTGTCGTCCTTCTTCACGCTGGTCGGCACACACGGTCTGCACGTGACCTTCGGCCTCGTGTGGCTGGTGACCCTGATGGTGCAGGTGTCCATGCATGGTCTGATCGAAGCCAACCGCCGACGCCTCATGTGCCTTTCCATGTTCTGGCACTTCCTCGACGTCGTCTGGATCGGCGTCTTTTCCTTCGTCTACCTGATGGGAGTTCTCGGATGAGTTCGCAAGCACCCGTACATGAGGATGCCCACGAGGCTCATCACGGCCACAGCCACGGACATCAGGCTGGCCACGGCACCTTCAAGAGCTACATGACGGGCTTCGTCCTGTCCGTCATCCTGACCGCCATTCCCTTCTGGCTGGTCATGGGCGGCGTCTTCGAAAACCATACCGTAACTGCCATTTTGGTGATGGCGCTCGCCGCCGTGCAGATCGTCGTTCACATGATCTTCTTCCTGCACATGAACACGAAGTCGGAAGGCGGCTGGACGATCATGGCGCTGATCTTCACGATCATCATCGTCGCCATCGCGCTCTCGGGCTCGCTCTGGGTCATGTATCACCTGAATACGAACATGATGCCGATGAGCCCTGAAATGATGAAAAACATGCCGTAACGGCAAAGGAGCGGGCGGCGGCAACGCCGCCCGTTGCGGTTGTCAATGAGCGATATCTCTTCCGACCATCCGGACAGGCAGCGTTCGCCCGTCACCCTTGCGATCCTGGGATTTGGGCTTCTGGCTCTCGCCGCCGCATTGATCGCCCTCGGCACCTGGCAGGTCTATCGCCTTTCCTGGAAGCTCGATCTGATCGCCCGCGTCGATGCGCGCGTCCATGCTCAGCCCGTCGCGCCGCCCGCACAAGCCGACTGGAACAAGGTCAATCCCGCCGATGATGAATACCGGCGGGTAACGGCATCAGGCATTTTCGAGAACGACAAGGAAACGCTGGTCACGGCCTCGACAGCGCTCGGCAGCGGCTATTGGGTGCTGACGCCGCTGAGGCTCGCGGATGGAAGCGCGATCCTCGTCAATCGCGGTTTTGTCCCACCTGATCGCCGCGATCCGGCCTCGCGACCGGAAAGCGAGCTCGGCGGACAGGCCAGGGTCACCGGACTGATGCGCATGACAGAGCCGAAGGGCATGCTGCTCCGTTCCAATGATCCGGCTTCCGATCGGTGGTATTCGCGCGATGTCACGGCCATTGCCGGGAAGCGCGGTCTTTCGAACGTTGCCCCCTTCTTCATCGACGCGGACGCGACGCCCAATGCCGGTGGCGTGCCCGTGGGTGGACTGACAGTACTCGATTTCCCCAACAACCACCTTGTTTACGCCATCACCTGGTATGTGCTGGCGCTCATGGTGGCGGGGCTCCTGGCCTATATCATACGGAGCGAGATCAGAATCCGCAGAGCCTCTTAGCGAGGCGTTTATTGGGCAATGCGATTGATCGCCTCTGCCAGCTGCGCCTGCGAGAAGGGCTTGCCGAGCCGTTGTATGTCGGTGATGCCGGAGCCCTCGGGAATCTCTGCAAAACCGGTCGCGAGTATGATCGGCATATCGGGCCATTCGTTGCGAATGGCCACGGCAAGCTGCGAGCCTGTCATGCGCGGCATGGCATGATCGGAGATTACCAGATCGACGTTTTCGATGCGAAGAATGTCGAGCGCGTCAGCACCGGCCATCGCCTCGATTACGGTATGGCCGAGATCCTCCAGCATGAGCGTGGTGTTCATCAGAACCAACCCGTCGTCGTCGACGGCGAGGATGCGCAGCGACCGTGAGTTCTTTGCGGCTTCCGGCACGAATTGTTCAGGTTCTTTAACGATGCTTTCGGCTCCGGTAACAGGAAACCATAGCTCAGCTGTCGTGCCTTCACCGAGCCGGCTCTTCAGCACGAGCCTGCCGCCGGACTGGGCAGCGAGCCCCTGCACCATCGAGAGCCCGAGACCCGTTCCCTTGCCGATGCCCTTGGTCGTGAAGAACGGAGTCACCGCCTGCTTCAGCGTCTCGTCGCTCATGCCTTCGCCCTCATCGGCAACGGCGACACATACATAGTGGCCGGCCGGCATTGTACCGCCGTCAGGCACGAGTTCCTCAGTGGCTCTGATCCGAATAGGCCCGCCACCAGGCATGGCGTCGCGGGCATTGACGACGAGGTTGAGCACCGCCGCCTCCAACTGGTTCGGGTCGGTCGCAATCGTCGGCAGGCTCTCGGGAAACTCGGTCTCAAGCGTGGCGATCGGACCGAGGGAACGCGAGACCATGTCCATCATGCCGCGCAAGAGCGCGGAGACATCGATCTTTTCGACCTGTAACTCCTGTCGGCGGGAAAAGGCGAGCATGCGCTGGGTCAGCGCCGCACCACGCTGCGCCCCGAGCATGGCATTGTCGACAAGCGGCGACAGAGCAGGATCCTGCGGCATGCGCTTCTTGAGGATTTCGAGGCTCCCGAGCACCGCCATCAGGAGGTTGTTGAAATCGTGCGCGATGCCACCGGTCAACTGGCCGATCGCCTCCATCTTCTGTGCCTGGAAAAGCTCCTCACGAGTCCGCTCCAGTGCACGCTGGGTCTCCATCTTCTCGGTGATGTCGCGGGTGATCTTCGCAAAACCGATAATATCGCCGAAATCATCCTTGATCGCATCAATGACGATATGCGCCCAGAAGCGCGAGCCGTCCTTGCGCACTCGCCAGCCTTCCCTTTCGAAGCGCCCGTCCCGGCTCGCAGTGGCCAGGGCCCGCGCCGGCAATCCGTTGAGGCGGTCCTCGTCGGTGTAAAAGGTGGAGAAATGCCGGCCAATAATCTCTTCCGAGGTATAACCCTTGATGCGCTCGGCGCCGGAATTCCAGCTTGCTACGTGGCCTTCAGGATCCAGCATGTATATGGCGTAATCGGAGACGCCTTGGACGAGCAGACGAAACTGCTCCTCGCTGCGCTTCAGCGCGTTCTCGGCCGCCTTGCGCTCCGTCAGATCGCGGGTGATCTTGGCAAAGCCGATCAGCTCACCGGAGGAATCTCGGATCGGATCGATGATCACATGCGCCCAGAAGCGTGTACCATCCTTGCGCTGTCGCCAGCCTTCCCCCTCGAAGCGCCCTTCCGTCGCGGCGATTCTGAGCGCGCGTGCAGGCAATCCAGCCTCCCGATCGGCATCCAGATAAAACCGGGAAAAATGCTGGCCGAGAATTTCCGAGGCGCGATAGCCCTTGAAACGCTGAGCGCCCGAATTCCAGCTCGTCACATAACCTTCGGGGCTGAGCATGTAGATCGCATAGTCGGTGATCGCATCGACAAGGAGACGAAAACGCCCTTCGCCTTGAAGAGACGCGTCATATCGATCCACGGCTTCCATCTGCCCCTCTAAACGAATTACCAGCGCAGCATAACGCCGGCCCAGGCAGATGGTTCCAAAGGAAGTGACGAATTTCGCTAAACCGCCTGGCTTCGTGGATAGAAGCGCTCCGCAATTCGATCGGAGGCCGCGTAGGCCTGCGTAACGATTTCGGGCACGAGATCGATGTCCGGCAGGCTGCCGAGACCAAGCGGGCCGACCGCAAATAGCCCATCGATCGACGAGCCGTCGTCCAGGAACGTTTCGCCGCGGGCATTGACAGCCAGGCCAAGCGCGAGCTCGTCAGGCATGGCAAGGCGCGCCGCCAGCAAGCTTTGAATCAGTGGAGCGGAAAGATCAGGCGCATGGCAGCGACAATCGACGATACGTTCGGCATGGATGACTTCTTCGCTCGACGAACCGGCCGGCGTGAAGAACAGGCCGCTGAGACCTCTGCGCCCGGCGCGGCCACGCCTGAGCACTGTACGACCTTCGGCAAGTTCCCGCTGAAGGCGCAGATGCATCGCCTCCGGCAGGCGGTTGCGGTGACTGTCATAGATCGCCCGCAGATGCCGGTTGAATTGCCGTTTCTCACGGGCTGGGAGCGACCGCCAGAGCGAGCGGGCATGCTTGCGAAGGCCGTTCATGACCGACTGCCAGCTTCGCCCCTCCTCTTCCGCTTCGCGGCAGGCCTGACGGATGAAACTAACGATGTCCGGCAGGTTTTGCGGCAGCGCTTCGGCCGGAAAAACCGGATCGGCGGAATTCGGCGTGTG
This sequence comes from Rhizobium sp. BK379, assembly GCF_014193955.1. NCBI lineage: Bacteria > Pseudomonadati > Pseudomonadota > Alphaproteobacteria > Hyphomicrobiales > Rhizobiaceae > Rhizobium > Rhizobium sp. BK379. The sequence goes on along the minus strand of NZ_JACIAD010000006.1, from coordinate 335,689 downwards.
GCTCTGCGGCAGGAAACCATGTCGCGAAATGATTGTCACCTGGCCGGTATAGCCAGCATCGCGAAGCTGCAGCAGCTGGTCCACGACCCTGATACCGCTGCCGAGCATCACCGTATGCGGCCGGGCGACGAGACGCTGCGCCCTGACCGGCGACACCTCCGGCTCGTCGACCTCGGGTCGAGGCAGGCCGTAGCCTGTCGCGAGGATCACGGTATCGAAAAGCGGATTGGATGGATTTGCGCTTTCAAGCACGAATCGGCTGCCGTGGCTCCTGCGAATTGCCACGACCGGATCGTGACAGACCTGGACGGTGATATCCCGGCGGGCGGCGAGTGCTTCTGAAAAGCGTTGGTAGACATAGTCGCTGAAGATTTCACGGGGGACGAAGATCTGCCGGAAGCCGGGAATTGCGGCCGGCACGGCGGCGCGGAATTCGGCGTTGCTACAAAGCCAGTCGTTGAAATCATCGGGATCGCCAAGCGAAACGGAGAGATCACGCACACGCGTATTGAGGATGGTCGAAGACCTTGCAGACGCCAACGCCTGGCCGCCGTTCACCGTGGAGTTCGGATCGAAAAGCTGGAGGTGAAAAGGCGTGCGCACGGTGCGCATCAACGCCACCGCCATCATCATGCCGGAAAAGCCGCGGCCGACGATCGCAATACGCGGCACGGCGGAAATCTGAGCCGCCGCACTCGCCTTACTCGAAAAAAGTCCCTGAACCGTCATCTCAACTCCCTTGCGGCTCATCCGCATGTGTTTCGATCAAGGTTTCAACGCAGGACGTCCGAGGTCATGCGTTGGGCAGGTTCACGCGGCCACGCAAAACGTTCACCACCGGCTCGGGTTCCATTGGAAACCGGCCTGGCTGGACGAGACCCTCATCCCAGCCGCATAGTCTATTAAACTAGTCGTGTATGAAAGCGTGAAAAGCTCGATGTGGCAAGAGGTTTATTTTACCACCTGCCCAACACCCTGATCCAAAACGGAAAACGAGCCCGCCTATGCGAGGATTTCGACGGTGTAGGAAAAGCGCGTCGTTTCGCCCGGTGCAAGCACCTTGGTGTAAGGGCGTCCCTCAAGGTCGTCAGAACCGCCATTTTCGGCAGCCGTCCCGTGCCAGGGCTCGACGCAGAGGAAAGGCGCGCCGGGCTTGGTCCAGAGCGCCAGATTGGGCAGGTTCTCGAAGCTGAAATGCATGGACGGACCGCCCTCGGCTCCATAACGCAGACCGGGGCCTGCACCTTCCGGAAAGATCATGGCATCCTGCTCGAACATGGAATGGTCGAGCACAAGCCTGCCTGCCACAAAAGGTGAAGCAAGTTTCTTCGGCGAGATCAAGCCGCCCTCAAGGCGGACGAGCGCCGGCTCGGCTCCATTGTCCAGCGTGACCGTGTGCGGCTTGTTTTCAGCATCCTGCAGCGGCCAGCGGAAAGCGGTATGAAAACCGATACCGAAAGGCATCGGCCGGTTATCGCGGTTGGTAACTTCGGCGGCAACGGTTAAAGCCCGACCCTCGACACTATGGATGACGGCCAGCAGGAAATCGAAGGGATAAACCGCCTTCGTTGCCTCTGAAGCAGCAAGCTCGTAGCGGCAACTCGCTTCGGACGAGGATGCCAGCGCGAATTCACTGCGACGGGCAAAGCCGTGCTGGCCCATAGGGGCGCTGTGACCGGCAACCTTCAGAACGTCATTCGGCGCCTTGCCGACCATCGGAAACAGGATCGGCGAACGGCCGGTCCAAAAGGCGGCGTCGCCGTTCCAGACCCAGGAGCGGCCGTCGCTTGATGTCAGCGCCTGCATTTCGGCGCCGAGCGAGGAAACGTCGACAGTGAGAAACTGATTTGCGATCCGGACCGTGGATGACATCGAACGCCCTCTTCGTGCTGGTTGGCGAGCGGACCATACATGCGCGCCACATGGATTTCCACTGGCGATGCACAGCGCCGAGACTTTCGTTTTCCGGCAGACGAATCCGCCTGCGGCACGTAGTCAGCTGGGTGTGGCGGTAGCGTTACCGTTCAACGCGAGGAAGGCTCACGTAAAAATAACCAACTGGTGAATTCTTTACTTGAACCCCCTGTCGGAATCGGCAAATGTGGGTGCGCTATCAATCCCTTCATGGATTTGCCGTCTTTCCGGGCTCGCTTGGTCCGAGCACACATCTATTGGAAAAATACCGTGAGCAGCGATGCGTCCATACGCGCGACGAAGCCTTCGGCTTCGATGGCGCTTGCAACCGCGGCAGGGTGGGGCAAGGGCCTCTACACACTGTTCCGCATCACCGTCATGGCCTTCCGCCATCCTTGGCAAGCAGGTCTTGCCATCGGCGCGACCCTGATCGCCTCAACCTTCCAGCTTCTGATTCCCCGGTTGCTCGGCCAGGCGGTCGACCATACGCAGGTGGCGCTTCACGGCGGCACGCTTGGACAGCAGGCACAGGATGCGCTTTTGACGACGGCGCTGTTGCTGCTCGGCGCCAGTGTGCTCCGCGGCATCTTCACGATGATCCAGAACTATTACAGCGAGGCGGTCGGCCACCATATGGGCTATGAGCTGCGCCTTGCCTGCTATGAAAAGATCCAACGTCTCTCTTTTTCCTTCCACGACACCGTGCATTCGGGCGACCTCATCACTGTCGGCCTGCTCGATCTGGAAGGCGTTCGTATGTATTTCTCGACGGCGCTCGTGCGCGTCTTCCTTCTCTCCATGCTGATCGGCATCGGTGCCTATATGCTCCTGTCGACTGACGTCGTGCTTGGGCTGTTGGCGCTCTCTTTCGTTCCTTTTGTCGGCTGGCGCTCCTCAATCACCCAGCTTCGCCTGCGTGCCACCTGGCTCGACCTGCAGCAGCGGCTGTCGGTGCTGACGCGTATCATGGAAGAGAATCTCGGCGGCATTCGTGTCGTTCGCGCCTTCGCAGCACAGGATCACGAGCTTTCGAAATTTGAAGCAGCCTCGAAGAATGCGCTGGAACTTGCCCACCAGCGCGTCGGTATCCGCGTCATCAATACCAGTGCCATGACCTTTTCCTTTTTTGTGGCGATGGGCCTGGTGCTGTGGATCGGTGGCGGCAAGGTGCATTCCGGCGAGATCACCGTTGGTACGCTGGCCTCGTTCCTGACTTTCATGACCATCTTGCAGATGCCGGTGCGCCAGCTCGGCCTCATGGTCAACGCCTTCGCCCGCGCCTCGACTTGCGGCACGCGCCTCTTCGAACTGCTGGACCTCGAAATTGCCGTGCGCGATGCGCCGGATGCCAAGGAATTGGCGGTCACCGACGGCACGCTGCGCTTCGAGAATGTCAGCTTCGCCTATCCGGCCTCGCCGATGCATGAAGTGCTCCATGACGTCAGCTTCGAAGCAAGGCGTGGCGAGACAATCGGGATCGTCGGCCCGCCGGGTAGCGGCAAGTCGACGCTCGCCCATCTGATCCCGCGCTTTTATGATGCGACTGCCGGCAAGATCACCATCGATGGGCAGGATATCCGCAAGGCGAAGCTGCAGTCGCTGCGCCGCTCTGTCGCCGTCGTACAGCAGGATTCCTTCCTCTTCACCACGACGATCGAAAACAACATCGCCTATGGCGACCCCTGGGCCAAGGAAGGCCGTATCGAGCGCGCCAGCGAAAGCGCACAACTCCACAATTACGTGCTCGGCCTGCCGACCGGCTACGGCACGGTCGTCGGCGAACGCGGCGTCTCGCTTTCGGGCGGCCAGCGCCAGAGGCTCTCGATCGCCCGTGCTCTGATGCTGAAGCCAGCCGTGATGGTCTTCGACGATTCGACCGCAGCAATCGATGCGGCAACGGAGCAGCGCATTCGCAGCGCCATGCGCCGCTACGCCGCCGATCGGGTGACGATCATCGTTGCCCATCGTCTGAGCTCGCTGATGCATGCCGACAAGATTTTCTTCATCGAGGACGGCCGCATCGTCGAGCAGGGCACGCATGATGAGCTCCTGGCGCTCGGCGGCCGATACAAGGCACTTTACGATCTGCAGGTGCGACCGGGCGACGACGCTTTGAGCGCGTAAGAAACCGGCGCAGGAGGAAACAAGATGGCCGAGGAACTGGAAACCGAGCGTCCAGACGTTCGCGAGGATGGCAGACGCCCGCCAAGGGCGGTCGTCGGTTCGCAGCGTGTCGAAGAGGAAATCTTCGGCAAGGTCTTCGATTCCAATATCGTCAAGCGAATCTGGGCCTTCGTGCATCCCTACCGGCGTGATGTCGTCCTGTCGGTGATTTCGGTGCTGGTCTTTACCGGCATGCAGCTTCTCATTCCACTGATCATCCGCTACGCGATCGACCATGGCATGCAGCCCGATGACAATGGTTCCGCACTGACCTTGGCGATCGGCGCGTTCCTGATCGCGATCCTCATCAACTACGGGGCCAGCTATTTTCAGGAAACGCTGGTCGGCGGCGTCGCGGAAAACGTGCTCTTCGATATCCGCAAGGCAATGTTCTCCCATCTCCAGCGCGTTTCCCTCTCCTTCATGGACAAGACCGAGGTTGGCCGGCTGATGTCGCGCCTGCAGGGCGACGTCAACTCGATGCAGGAATTCCTGGAAACCTGCGTGTTGTCCGTCGGCGATATCTTCCTGCTCTTCGGCATCGTCTTCGTGATGCTCTATCTCGACTTCAAGCTCGGCCTGCTGACGCTGTCCGTACTGCCGGTTCTCTTCGTCGTGCGCCTGTTCTGGCTGCCGCTCGCCCGCAAATCCTTCATGGCAGCGCATGAAACCAATTCGGTGGCGAACGGCGCTCTGGCCGAAGCGATCCATGGCGTGCGCGCCGTCCAGAGCATGGACCGGCAGGAGGTCAACTTCACGCTTTACGACGACAAGGCGCATGCCAACCTGCTGACGCATCTGACCGCAGCCCGTTACGCGCAGATCATGGTGCCGATTGTCGATACGCTGACCGGTATCGCCATGGCGCTCGTCATTGTCGTCGGTGGTGCGCGCGTGTTGAACCAGGCGCTCGACGTCGGCGTGCTTGTCGCCTTTCTCTTCTATATCCAGCGCTTCTTCGACCCGATCCGTTCTCTGACCTTGCAATATTCGGTCATGCAGCGCGCAATGGCGTCAGGCCAGCGGCTGACCGACGTGCTCGACGTGCCGGTCGACATCAAGGATGCTCCCGATGCCAAGGTACTTTCGCCCGACATGGACGGCTCCGTCGAATTCCGCGATGTCGTCTTCGGCTATAATCCGAAGCATCCGGTGCTCAAGCACGTAAGCTTCAGGGTCAATCCCGGCGAGACGGTTGCCCTTGTCGGCCCGACCGGCTCGGGCAAGTCGAGCTGCATGTCGTTGATCCACCGATTCTACGAGGTGCAGCAGGGACAGGTCGTTGTCGGCGGCCATGACGTGCGCGAACTGACACAGGATTCGCTTGGCCAGCAGATCGCCATGGTGCTGCAGGAACCCTTCCTCTTCACCGGCACCGTTTTCGAGAATATCCGCTATCACAAGACGGAAGCCACCCGCGAACAGGTAATCGAGGCCGCCAAGGCCGTCGGCGCGCACGACTTCGTCATGCGCCTGCCTCAGGGCTATGACAGCATGCTCGGCGAGCGCGGCGGCAATCTTTCGCTCGGCCAGCGCCAGCTTCTCTCCTTTGCCCGCGCACTGGTGGCGGACGCGAAGATCCTCGTACTCGACGAGGCGACAGCCAATATCGACAGCTATACCGAAATGCTGATCCAGAAGGCACTGGTGAAGCTGCTCGAAAACCGTACCGGCCTCGTCATCGCCCATCGGCTGGCAACGATCCGCGAAGCCGATCGCATAATCGTGCTGCAGAATGGCGAGATCGTCGAAAGCGGCAATCACCAGCAGCTCATGAAAAACGGCAAGCTTTACTCGAAGCTCTATAACCTCAACTACGCCTCCTTCGACGATATTCCCGAGGACGTGCTGGAAGAAACAGTAACGGAATCGGCGACCTGATGCCGCCAGTTGCGATTGCGCGTTTGACCCGGCGGATTTCGCCCTGAGGATTTCAGTGCAAAACACAGAAATTGGGTCTCCGCGCGCCGTTTATTGGTCGGCTTGCCTCAAAAGGTGCAAGATTTGAACGAACAAACGCCGCCGTGGAGCATTTTATGTTCTATAGGGGCGATTTGCGACTAAGGAGAATGTTATGAAGAGAATTGTTAGCAGTCTGTTGATTGCGACGGCCCTTGTGGGCTCGGCTATTCAGCCTGCTGCCGCCCGCGACCATCATCACCACGACAATACCGGCCGCGCCATCGCCGGCGGCTTGGCAGCGGGTGTCGTCGGCGGCCTGATCGGCGGCGCCATCGTCAACAGCGGCCCCCGCTATGTCGACGGTCCCCGTTATTATGATGCGGGCCCGCCGCCTCCGCGCTGCTGGTACGAAGATCGTGACGTCCGCAACCGCTATGATGGCGGCTATCACACCGAAACCGTGCGGGTCTGCGACTAACGGCTTCAAGAATCGCCTGATGCCCAAAGCGGCGTTGGCCTGATCTACGGTTATCGCCGCTGCCTCTCGCCCCTTCGGCCGGGATTGCACTGCAATCCCGGCCATGCTTTTCCAGCATTGACCAAAGCTGCCGGCGACACGCCAGTTGCCACCCATTCCCGCCAATTGGAACACCCTCATCTGTCATTCGCCTGCAAAGAACCGCCGTTAGTTGTCGGCCTGGTCAATTGCATGGCTGTGCGACATGGTTGTACCTATGCAACGCCATGGAAATGAACGCAGGCGGCTCGCCCAACACCCGTTTTCAATGCTGACTGCTGATTCCAGAAGGTGGAATTTGTCGTGCGTGAGAGATTGAGGGAAGCCGATGACTGATAGTCCGGTGAACGACGGCAAGGCGCCAAAGAAGGAGCGCATGCGCTTCGTCAGCGCCGAACAGGTGGCGCAGCTTGCCGGCGTTTCCCGCTCGGCCGTTTCGCGCACCTTCACACCGGGAGCAAGCGTTGCGCCCGCGACGCGGGAGAAGGTGCTGCGTGCGGCTGAGGAACTCGGCTACCACGTCAACGATCTTGCGCGCGGCGTGCTTGCCAATCAGAGCCGCCTCGTCGGCATTGTCGCCACGAAACCGGAGATCGGGTTCCGCGCCCATCTCGCCGCCGCCCTTGCCAAATTCCTGATCCAGCGCGGCAGTATTCCGATCCTCATCAACACCGGCCAGACCGAGGACGAGCTGCTGGCCGCCCAGAAGATGTTGATCGGCCATCGCGCCGAGGCGATCATCATCCTGTCGGGCTCGCCGCCGGCGAGTTTCCTCGAGCTTGCGCAGCGCAACGGGCAGCCACTCGTAGTTATAGGTCGTTCCGAGCCGGACGCAGACCATGTGCGCGCCGGCAATTCGGAGGCCTCCCGCAAGGCGGCGACCATGTTCTTCGAGGCCGGACGGCGCCGGCTGGCGGTCGCCGGTTCCAACACCGGTACACCCAGCATCATCGAGCGCGAAAGCGCCTTTCTGTCGACGGCAGAGGGGCTCGGCGCCGAGGTCTTCATCGGTCGCGGTGCGGATTCTGACTATGAGAGCGGCATTACTGCGGGCCGCGCGCTGTTTTCGAAAGAAGTGCGCCCCGACGCTGTCTATTGCGCCAACGACCAGATCGCCTTCGGGCTGATGGACCATGTGCGGCAGGAAATGAAGCTGCGGGTTCCCGAAGATGTCGCCATCATCGGTTTCGACGACGTTCCCGAGGCATCCTGGCTCAGCTATCAGCTGACGACCTTCCGGCAGGACCCGCTCGTCATGGCGATGCGCGCCGTCGAACTGATGGAACGGCGCTTGGCAAATCCGGACTTGTCACCGGGCTATGAACGGGTCATTCCAGAGCTCATCATCCGCCAGAGCTTCAGACCCTGATTCCCTTGAAAGTATCTCATGCTTTGCGAATTTCCTGATGACGCCCGCTTTGTCCTTGCCAGGGATGTAATCCTCGATGCGGCGGGAAAAGCGCTCTCCTACTTTTCCGATCTCTCCTCGCTGGAAACCGGCCACAAGTTGAACGGCCAGGATGTTGTGAGCCAGGCCGACAAGGCCGTGGAGGCGATGATTCGTGACCGCATCACCGCCACCTTTCCCGATGACGGCGTGCTCGGGGAAGAAGAAGGTTTGGCGGAAGGCCCCTCGGGCTATCTCTGGGTTGTCGATCCTATCGATGGCACGAGCTGTTTCGTGCACGGTATAGACCAGTGGTGCATCTCGATCGCCGTCATGAAGGACGATGAGACCGTGCTTGGCCTCATCTGCCAGCCGACATCGGGCGATCTCTTCGTGGCGAGGAAAGGAGAAGGTGCCTTTCTGAACGGCAAGGCGATTAACGTCGATAAGACCACCAGCATTGGTACCGGGCTTCTTGGTGTCGGCGCCAATTTCCGCGTTCCGCTGAAGCCGGTGTCGATCTTCATCCACCTGCTGCTGGAGGCGGGCGGCATGTTTATCCGCAATGGCTCCGGTGCGCTCATGCTGGCACAGGTCGCCTGCGGCAGGCTGGCCGGCTATTATGAACCCCATATCAACTCCTGGGACTGCATGGCAGGGCTCTTGATGATCCGTGAAGCCGGAGGCTGGACCGAAGCCTTCCCCGGCGAGGGCACGCTTTTAACCGGCGGCCCGGTCATCGCCGCAGCGCCCGGCGTGAGGGACGAGCTCCTGACGCTCGTCGGCCGCTCGCTGCAGGATGAACCGGCCTGAAATCCGCTAGGTTCGCGCGACCTCACCGGTCCCGGGTGAGCTGAATGCAATCTTTTCCGTGAGATCGATGAAATTGCGGATGAGAGCAAGCCGCGCATCGGCCCGATGGGCGACATACAGCGGCAGGGGTGGGAGTTCACCGGGCAATAGCGGCCGATAGACCACAGATTCCTGATGAAGCACCCGCATTGACGCCGGCACCACCGTAAGGCCACGGCCACCGGCCACCAGATTGATGGCGGCGATGATTCGAGAAACCTCATCGACGATCCGTGGTGTAACGCCGGCGCTACGGAAAGTTTCGGTAAGTCGTTCGAATATCCCAGGCCCGTCCGTGCGCCGGTAAACGACCATATCGACACCATGGAGCATATCGAGCGTCATGGGTTTATCTTCCGCCTTCGCATAGGGGTGGCTGCGCGGGACTGCGACCAGCATATCCTCTTCGGATAGAGCCCGTGCGGTCAGCTCCGGAAAGCGCTTCGCATCGATGTGCAGTAGCGCAACATCGATGCGCTGCTGCTGAAGGGCCAGAATCAACTCATAGGTCTCGCTCTCTTCGACAACAATCTCGGCAAGTGGAAAGGCCCGGCGAAACTGCTGGAGGAACTGCGGCGCCAGCACATGCAGAGAAGCCGAACTCGTAAAGCCGACAGAAAGCCGGCCGCTTTCGCCCTTGCTGAAGCGCCGCACATTGTCGACCGCCAATTGCGCGCGTCTCAGGATATCGCGTGCCTCTTCGAGGAAGAGCTCGCCGGAACTGTTCAGTGCGACCCTGCGCGGAGACCTGTCGAACAACTGGACGCCCAGCTCATATTCCAGATCGCGGATCTGCTGTCCCAATGGTGGCTGCTGGATGTGCAGGCGCTCGGCAGCGCGATTGAAACTGCCCTCCTCGGCAACCGCCACGAAATATCTGAGATGCCGGAGTTCCATCGGATCACCTAGAACTTTTTGAGTTTAAGTGTTGAACAATATAAATATTTTACATGCAGAAGTCACGCTTCTAAGCTTCTCCCAACTTGAGCACATCAGGAGGAGACGACATGGCCAAGAGCAAACCGAAGATCGCGATCATTGGCGCCGGCATGGGCGGGCTTGCCGCTGCGGCGACGCTGCGCAAGGTCGGCATCGACGTCCAGGTTTACGAACAGGCGCCGAAATTTGCACGCGTCGGCGCCGGCATCCAGATGCTGCCGAATTCGTCGCATGTACTACGCGGCATCGGCGTACTCGACCGCCTCAAGAAGACTGCCTTCGAACCCTATTCCCACCTCAACCGCGTCTGGGACACCGGCGAGATCAAGCGCGAGCTGCCGATGCCGGAAAGCCTCTATGGTGCGCCGTTCCTCTGTATGCATCGCGCCGATCTGCACGAAGCACTCTACTCGGTGCTTCCACCCGAGATCGTCCATCTCGGCAAGAAGCTCGTCGGTCTTGATCAGAAGAACGACGGCGTCAGCCTGTCCTTCGCCGACGGCACCAAGGTCGAAGCCGATGCGGTCATTGCCGCTGATGGCGTTCACTCGCTGGTGCGCGAAATCATCGTCGGTCCCGACGCACCGCTGCACAAGGGGCGTATTGCCTACCGCGCAGTCTTCGATGCCAGCCTGATGAACGGTGGCACGATCGCGCCTTCGCGAACGAAATGGTGGGGCCTCGACCGGCACATCGTCATTTACTACACGGCCGCAGACCGCAGCTCGCTCTATTTCGTCACGAGCGTTCCCGAATCCGCCGACTGGATGACGGCTGAATCCTGGTCGGCGAAGGGCGACGTCAAGGAATTGAGAGCCGCCTATGAAGGCTTCCATCCGGAAGTACAAATGGTTCTCAACGCCTGCCCGGATTGCCACAAATGGGCAATTCTCGAACGCGAGCCGCTGCCGCGCTGGAGCGATGGCCGCGTTGTACTTCTCGGTGACGCCTGCCATCCGATGACGCCCTACATGGCCCAGGGTGCGGCAACCTCGATCGAGGACGCCGCAGTGCTGGCGCGCTGCCTTGAGGCCGTCGACAATGACGATATCGAAGGCGCCTTCCGCCGCTACGAGGCGAACCGCAAGCCGCGTACGTCTCGCATTCAGGCCATCTCCAGTGCCAACACATGGATGTCGGGCGGTAACGACGATACGACGTGGCTCTACGGCTATGACGCCTGGAACGTGCCGCTTGTCGGCGAAAACGAGCTGGCCATGGCCGGCTGATCGGAACAGCAGATGTTGCAGCAAGAAACCCGTGAGATGGACGGTCACTACGAGTTCGTGACCGTCTCGGATGAGGCGACCATCGCCTTCCGGCATTATGGCACGCCCGGAAAGCCGCGCCTGCTGTTGATCCATTCGCTTGCCCTTGACGGCAGTATCTGGACGGACGTCATCTCAGGCCTGCAGGGTCAGGCGGAGATCATCTGCATCGACTGCCGGGGGCATGGCTGGAGCAGCCGTGCGCCCCTTTCCTACGCCATCGAACGCTACGCCGATGACGTCGCCGAGGTTCTGGACAAGGCCGGCTGGGATAAGGTGATCGTTGCTGGCTGTTCGATGGGAGGCTGCATTACGCAGGCTTTTGCCGCGCGCCACCCTGAACGCGTTTCGGCAATGGTCCTTATCGATACCACCGCCTGGTACGGGGAAAAGGCACCTGAAGAATGGCGGGCACGGGCTCAGAAAGCGCGGGCCGAAGGCCTCGCCTCGATGGCCGCCTTTCAGGCGACCCGCTGGTTTGGCGACCGTTTCAGGGCGGATAATCCACGCAAGATCCAGGAGATGATGGAGATCTTTGTCCGCAACGATCTCGATGCCTATGAGGCGACCTGCATCATGCTCGGCGATGCCGATCTACGCAGTGCGCTTTCCAGCTTTCACTTCCCTGTTTCGGTCATTGTCGGGGAAGAAGACTATGCAACCCCGATCGAGAGCGCACGCCAGCTTGCGGACGCAATCCCTGGGGCTTCCCTGACGATCCTGCCAGGCGCCCGGCATCTGACGCCAATCGAATGTAGCGACGTCATCGCAAAGGCGATCGGCAAGATGATTGAAGCTGTCACCCAATAGGGTGAAACTGGCGGCAGGGGGATGCCGCCGGCCTGTTAAAACGTGCCGATCTGGGAGGATGATATGCACGACAACAATAGCATACTGGTTGCCGGGTCGGCTGCAGGCGATGTTTCGCACGACGGCCCGCAACAGACACGACTGGCAGGCCGCGCCGCGTTTCTGACGGCCCGTTTCGAAGCGATCCCTTTTACGCCCTGGCATCGCCGGGCGCGTATCATCATGGGGAGCGCTACGTTCCTCGACGCCTTCGATGCGCTTTCGCTGGCCTTCGTTCTACCGATCCTGATCAAGCTCTGGGCCCTGACGCCGGCTCAGATCGGCTGGATGATCGCGGCAAGCTATATCGGCCAGCTCGTCGGCGCCCTTATCTTCAGCCGTCTTGCGGAAACGCTCGGCCGCGTCCACATGGCCGCCTCCGCCACCGCACTGATGTCGGTCATGAGTGTCGCCTGCATTATGGCCGGCAATTTCCATATGCTGTTCATCTGCCGTCTGATCCAGGGCATTGGTGTCGGCGGCGAAATGCCCGTTGCCGCCACCTATATCAGCGAGCTCCTGCGCGCCAAGGGTCGCGGTCGCAACTTCATGCTCTACGAGCTGATCTTTCCGATAGGCCTGATGGTAACGGGCCAGGTGGGCACAGTGATCGTGCCGATCTTTGGCTGGAAATCATTGTTCCTGCTCGGCGGGATTCCCGGTCTGCTGATTGCCTATCTGCTTTATCGGCTGCCGGAATCACCGCGCTGGCTGATCGGCCAGGGCCGCCTCGACGAAGCCGAAAAAGTGATCCGCCAGGCCGAGGAAAGCGCACGGCGCAAGGATCCCGGCTATTCCTTCGACGACCGCGCCTATAACGAAGCAACGCTGGCGCTCGGAGGGCAAAGTCAGACGGCGGCCCCTCAACCACGCAGCCGCTGGCGGGAACTATTGTCACCGACGTTCCGCATGCGCACCGTCGTCGCCTGGATCCTCTGGGCGAGCTCGTTCTTCGTGGCCAACAGCCTGAACAACTGGATGCCGACGCTCTATCACACCGTCTATTCGCTGGAACTCGGCAGCGCGCTGAGGGCAGCCTCGATGACCAATGTCGCACAGGTCGTGATCCTGCTTGTCTGCGCCTTCTGCATCGACCGTGTCGGGCGGCGCACCTGGGCCGTCGTCTCCTTCCTGATCGGCGCTGTACTCTTGGCCGCACTCGCCGGTGGTGGTGCAAACAGCCTTTGGTCGCTCATTCTGCTGGCGACACTTGCCTATGGCGTCGTCGGCTCCGTCAACGCCGTGCTTTATCTCTACACGCCGGAAATCTACCCGACGCGCATGCGTGCGGTCGGAACGGGCCTTGCCACATCATGGCTTCGCATCGCCTCGGCCGTCGGCCCGACGACGGTCGGCTACATGGTCGGCGCACAGGGCATCAAGTCGGTCTTCATCATGTTCGGGATCGTCGCTGTGATCGGTGCGCTTGCCGCAACGCAGATGATCGAGACCGGTGGGCGCAAGCTCGAGGACATTTCCTCCTAGCACTCGGCAGCGTTGGCGGAACGAAGCCCCGGTATCTGTGATGCCGGGGCTTCGACATTTCGAAGGTCTCAGACGCCGCGTGGCACGGCACCATGCTCCTTACGCGCGATGATCATGGCGACAGCAAAGACGAGCAGCGCACCGGCGGCAAGGCAGATAGCGAGGAAGAACATCGGTGCAATCGTGCTGCCGGTTTCGTCCTTGATCCAGGGCACGACGTTCTGAGCGACGAAGCCGCCGAGATTGCCGACAGAATTGATGGCCGCGAGGCCGGCCGCAGCACCCGCCCCCTTGAGGAAGCGGGACGGCAGGCTCCAGAAGACCGGCTGTGGAGCGAAGATGCCCGCTGCGGCAACGCAGAGGAAAATGAACTGCAGCGTATTGTTCGGAACGAGCGCCGAGAGCAGCAGGCAGGCCGCACCGATGAAGGCGGGAATGACGATATAGGGTGTCTTGGTCTTCACCTTGTCCGCAGCAGCCGGCACCGCCCAGAGGGCGATGGCCACCAGGATCCAGGGAATGATGTTGAGGAAGCCGTTCACGGTGTTGCTGACGCCGAAGGCTTTCACGATGGTCGGCAGCCAGTAACTGAGGCCGTAGGCGGCAAGCGGAAAGGCGATGTAGCAAAGCGCCATCAGGAGGACACGGGGGTCGACGAGCGCCTTGAAGCCGTTCTCGGCATTGTGATCCATGCCGGAATTTTCGGACGCCAGGCGATCTGCCAACCAGCTCTTCTCCTCCTTGCTGAGGAAATTCGCATTTTCCGGTCGGTCATAGAGATAGAAGAAGGTGATGACACCGGCAATGACGGCCGGAATGCCTGTCGCCAGAAAGACCCATTGCCAGCCGGCATGACCGAGGAAACCATCGAGATCGAGCAGCATGCCTCCAACCGGCGCGCCAATGGCGTTGGCGAGCGCACTGAAAATCATGAAGAGGCCAACCATGCGGCCGCGATAATCCGAGGGGAACCAGAGCGTCAAAAGATAGAGCACGCCCGGAAAGAAGCCTGCCTCGCAGACGCCGAGCAGGAAGCGCAGGATATAGAACATCGTCGCGTTCTGCGTATAGGAGAGCAGGATAGTGACGATGCCCCAGGAGACTAGGATGCGCGCGAACCAGACGCGTGCGCCGAACCTGTCGAGGAACAGGTTGCTCGGCACTTCGAAGAGGAAATAGCCGATGAAAAAGAGCGAGGCGCCAAGGCCGTAGGCATATTCGCTCATGCCGAGCGCATCGACCATTTCCAGCTTGGCGAAACTGACGTTCTGACGATCGATATAGGCAATGAGGTAAAGGATTCCGAGGAATGGCATGAGGCGCCAGGTAATCTTCGAGATCAACTGCTGTTCGTTGACCATTGCAAATTCTCCAAATGATTGTTGCTTTTCTCTTCAATAGATAGCCGCATCGGGACCATTATCAATCACACCGAACGGTTGGGGACGGCTCTTCCATTGACAAGCGATATGTCGATTGTCATCGCTAACGAAGCGGAAGCTTACCCGCTCCTGCCGTATCTCCAGAGAGATCATCATGACCCAGTTCTCCCCCCGCGAATTCCTGACCAGCCTGTTTTCCGCAGCCGTGCGCGCTGCCGATCCGCTGACCGGCATCACTGCGCATCTGCCAAAAAAACCAAAGGGCAAGACGGTCGTGATAGGCGCCGGCAAAGGTGCCGCGCAGATGGCGCGCGCACTGGAAAGCGTGTGGGATGGGCCGCTCGAAGGCGTGGTCGTCACCCGCTACGGCTATGGCTGCGAAACGGACAATATCGAGATCATAGAAGCCGCCCATCCCGTGCCCGATGCTGCCGGCCTTGCCGCTTCCAGACGATTGATCGAGACCGTCGCCGGATTGAGCGAGGATGACCTTGTCATCGCACTGATCTGTGGTGGCGGCTCGGCGCTGCTGCCTTCCCCGCCTGACGGACTGACGCTGCAGGACGAGATTCTGCTCAATGAGCTGCTTCTGGCTTCCGGTGCGCCGATCTCGGCCATGAACGTCGTGCGCAAGCATCTCTCGACGATCAAGGGCGGACGGCTGGCGGCTGCGACCAGGGCCCGCTTCGTCAGCCTGATCGTCTCGGACATTCCCGGCGACAACCCCGCTCACGTGGCCTCCGGACCGACTGTTCCCGATGGCTCGACCCGGCATGATGCGCTTCAAATTATCCAGCAATACAGCCTCAAGCTGCCGCAGGCTGCCATGGATCATCTGAATTCTCCGAAGGCCGATGCGCCACGGCCGGACGATGCGGTCTTTGCCGGTCACGAGCACCACATCATCGCTTCGGCCGGCGTGTCGCTCGAGGCAGCCGCCGAACTCGCCCGCTCGCAGGGCATCGCACCGGCGATCCTGTCGGATTCCGTCGAAGGGGAATCGCGCGACGTGGCGCTGGTACATGCGGCAATCGCACGCGAGGTTGCCGGTCGCGACCGGCCTTTCACGAAACCCGTCGTCATCCTCTCGGGCGGCGAAACGACCGTGACGTTGCGCGCAAAGGGCGGCAAAGGCGGACGCAACGGCGAATTCGCGCTCGCTCTGGCTCTGGCCATCGATGGCTACAGCGCCGTCCACGTGCTTGCCGCCGACACCGACGGTATCGACGGTTCGGAAAACAATGCCGGCGCCTTTGCCGACGGGGGGACTGTCAAGCGGCTACGCGCCGCCGGTCGCGACCCGCGCAATGTGCTCGACGCCAACGACAGCTATTCCGGCTTCAAGGCGATCGGCGACCTCTTCGAAACCGGTCCGACCGGCACCAATGTCAACGATTTCAGGGCAATCCTGATCGTCTGACCGCTCCTTCACGAAGGAGTTTCTCGACGTGCTTGTTATCGATGCGTTCTCGGATAGGGATTTCGCACCGGCGGCGTCCAACCGGCAAGTGCTGCGGGATCAGGTTTCCACATTTCGACCTTCAACGGATAGCAGGCGGCCACATCGCTCGAATGGCTTGCGCCGCAATCGCCGCCCGGGCATGCCGACAGGGCACCAAGAAGATCGATTTCGGCAAAGAACTCGATGAAATCTCCCGGCCGTACCGGACTTGCCTTCATGAAATACTGGTGCGTATCCCTAGTGAAGCCGGTGCACATGAAGACGTTGAGGACGTCATGCACGTGCATTTCCGCTTGCTCGAGCGGCATGCCGCTCTCGGCCGCAAGCGCCCGCGTCAGGTTCGAATGGCAGCAGTAATGGTAATCGCTACCCTTCAGCAATCGGTTGGTATAGGGGTCGCAGCGTGTGCCGATGACATCATGAACGCCAGCTCCGTCATCATCCCACCCATACCAGCCAAGGCTGTCATAGGTGATCGTCGCCATGGGGCGCAGGTAGGGCAGCGTACTCCAGAGACGATCGCCGACACCGACATGGGTTGCCCGCAATGCTCGTGTCTTGCCGCTGAAAAACCGTTCGGAGAGGTCTGCAGCGTTCCACAGATTGAGGTCACCGACCTGCGGGCCGTCGATACTGACGATGCGAAAGAAATGACCCTGCGGAACGTGAAAGCTGCCTGCCTCGCGCGGCGGCACGATTACCTCGCCGACCTTCGTCAGCGTTTGGCGGGCCGCCTCGAGCAGACCGAGATCGGCGGATGGCAGAGTTTCGACTGGGTAAACGACCACGGGCGGTGCTGACCGCCGTTCGGTTGCGTCGGAAGGAACTGGCACGATCGACTGTTTCGACATCCTGATATTTTCGCTCCGCTAGCGGTCTTCGGGTGTTGCGCCCGATGACACGCAATAATCTCCGAGCACTCTTAGCTGGGCCACGCCAATGGGCAACTGAGCTGTCCCTTGCTCTCTGGACAAGTTTTGCTTAGTCATCCTGCCATGAGAAACTTTCCTCTCGCATCACTGCGGGCATTCGAAGCAGCCGCGCGCCACGAAAGCTTCGTCAGGGCAGCTGCCGAATTGAACCTGAAACCCGCCGGCATAAGTCAGCATGTGAAGGCAATGGAGACTTGGCTCCGCATCCCCCTGTTTCTGCGTCATAGCCGTGGCGTGACGTTAACGGCCGCCGGCAGGGAATTCGGCTCGGCCGTCACGCATGCCTTAAAGCATATTGAAGTCGCCGCCGGGCAGTTGAGGCTGGAAGCCAACAGCCGCCCGGTCAGCGTTGCATGCATTCCCTCCATGGCGGTGCGATGGCTCATTCCGCAACTGCCGAGGCTGAGAATTGCCTTCCCCGAAATCCGGATCAACATCGTCTACGCGCTGGATGCCAGGACGCCTGAAGCGGCAGGTGCCGATCTCCTCGTCTGCCACGGCGTGCGGCCGGGTTCCTGCGCCATAAAGCTCCTCGATGCCGAGACCAGACCAACCTGTTCGGCGGAATTCCTTGCCCGGCATGGCCCCTTTCAAAAGCCAGCCGACCTGCTTGCCTGCGAAATCCTGCATGACGAGACGACCGATGCCTGGGCGCGCTGGCTGTCAGGCGCCGGCATCCATTCCTCGCCGAAAGCCGGACCTATTTTTGCCGACTTCAATCTCATGATCGGCTCGTTGATCAGCGGCCAGGGCGTCGGCCTTTGCCCGACCGCCCTGATCGCAGAAGAGATCGCGGCAGGTTCGCTCGTTTCCCTCTTCGACCGGGCTATCGATATGGACAAGGCTTACTGGCTCATCGAGGCAAAGGGCCTCTCGCGCGAGGCAAAAACGCTTCGTGATTGGCTGCTTGCTGCAAATCAGGAGAACTGACGGGCCGATCAGGCCTATGCCCGCTTCGGAACAGGCAGATCGAGAGGTGTCATGCGCCAGGTGTTGCGGCCATCAGCCTTGGCACGATAGAGCGCCCGGTCCGCCTCCTGCATGAGCGCTTCTCCATCCACTCCGTCAACCGCGGCAATGCCGATGCTGACACCGAGACGGATAGCAAGACCATTGATGGCAAAAGGCTGTTCGAAGGCGTCGATACAGCGCTCGGCGAGACCAATCGCCTCACCTCTTTGCCCCCTCATCAGGATGGCGAATTCATCACCGCCGAGGCGGGCGACCAGATGGCCCTGCGCATGCATCTGCAGCCGGTTGGCGACATTTTTTAGGACTTCATCGCCGGCAGCATGGCCAAACGTATCATTGACGGGCTTGAACCCATCCAGATCCAGGCAGCAGATGATGACCCTCTCCCTGTCCTCCGATGCAAGGGCTTTTTGGAGCGCTTTGTAGAACTGCATCCTGTTTGGCAGGCCTGTGAGAATATCGTGATGTGCCAAACGGTTGGCCTCAGCCTCGGCAAGAATTCTGTCGCTGACGTCGGCCACGGTGAGCAGCAGCCGGCGCTCGGCCCCTTCGTGGAGCTGGCGAACATAGATCAGCACATGGCGCTCCGATCCGTCCAGCGTCGCCTGCCGCCAGATCGTCCGTGCATCACGGTCACCATCGAGATGAAGGAGGATCTTCTCAAATGCCTGGAGTTCGCCGTCGACATGCATGTCGCAGGCCCGCTTTGACAATAGCGTTGCTGGTTGGAAGCCATAGAAATCGACGGCCGCCTGGTTGGCCTGGAGGATGGCGAGGCTCTCGCCATCGCACAAAAGCATGGGCATGGGATTGGCATCGAACAATTGGCGAAGCCAGTCTTCTCGCTGCTTGAGGCCGGTAATGTCGATGCGCATACCAATGGCGCCACCGTCGGGCGTGCGCCGGTCGTCGTGGCGCAGCCAGCGGCCGTCCTGCAACCGCTGTTCCTCCTGCGAAACCGGCTGACGGAATTTCTGCATGCGAGCGCTGAACCAGGCCTCCTTGTCGTCGACGAGCTCACGCATCCTGTCCCCTGCGAGACTGGTCCTCAAAATATCCTCGAACGCAGCGCCAGGCCTGAGGTACTCGGCTATATCAGCATAGAGCTCGGCATATTTCTGGTTCCAGAGAACATAGCGATCGTTGGCGTCGAACACACAGACCGCCTCCGGCAGCATCTCTATGACATAGCGCAGGCGCAGATTTGCCTCGCGCGCCGCATAACCTGCAGGACGCTCGTCATCGACAGGCTCAAGGAAAGCGGCTGTGACCGTCTCTGCACCCGTGGACCAGTTTATGACCTGTACCCGGCATAATCGACGATGACCGGCACGATCGCCAACGAGGGCGGTAGAGACGCCTGAGAGCAAGGGCCACTCGTGCATGAGCTCGGCAATATCGACTCCGGCAGGCTGACTTTCGAGATGGAGGAGATGTCCGGCTTCGTCATTGACAAAGATGACGCGGCCAGCGGTGTCGAACACGAGCACCGCCATTGGACACGCCTTGAGGAATGCAAGGATCTCGGCACCAAGCATCGTCAGCCCAACTGTTAAGTCGCTTCAGCAGATATTTCGACTGTGACTTTAACAGCGGAACGTAAAGGAATGTAACCAAGTCTCACGGTGCGAGAATTTCAAAGCCGTCCCGAAGCAAGACAAGGTTTCCGGAAAGCTAAGAGGCGATCCGGTTGCAATGATCCGCGAGGAGGAGCCCTCGGCATTGCATGGGCTTCACTGTACTGACCTCGACCTCATTACGACGGCGGGCCGCGTCTTCTCGCCCACGCAGTAATCTTCACGTCTTCAGCAAACAATGCGTGCGTCCGCGTCACCGGCACAATTGGTACGATTTTTCACGAACAGGCGAACGAAAGAAATAAATAGTCTATAGATTTAATAGAGAATTCGACACTCTTCCCGTTATCGCCTCCTGACATTGCAACCTTAAACGGGAAACATCAACGATGACATTGGCAAAAACTCTGGGAGCGGTTGCGCTCGGGCTCCTCTCCCTCGGCATGTTCAGCAACGTTGCAGCGACAGAGGCAAGCGCACCGCTGCTCGACAAAGTGCCGCCCGGGACGGTTCTGACGATCGGCGATCCCGTGACACAGAAGGCTCTCGAGGTTTCCGGCCTCGTCAAGGAACTCACCTTCGAAGTCAAATGGGCAAATCTCAGCGGTGGGCCCCAGACATCCGAAGCCTTCCGCGCGCATGCACTTGATGTCGGCTCGGTAGCCGAAATCCCGTCGATCTTTGCAACCTGGAACAACCTGCCGGTCCGCAACATCGCCTATCGCGAACGGAAGGACCCGACTGCCAATCCAATCTACCGTTTCGGCATCGCGCCTGGCGTCGATGTCAAGTCGCTCGCAGATTTCCGCGGGAAGCGCATCGCCTTCAGTCCTGGCCAGGCCCAGGGTACACTTGTGCTTCGTGCGCTTCATGCCGCAGGCCTGACGAAGAAAGACGCCACACTGGTCGAACTGCCGAGCACCGGCGACGTCTATCCGAAGGCGCTCGCCAGCAAGCAGGTCGATATTGCGCCGCTCGGCGGCGTCAATATCCGTCGCTACGTCGGCCAGTATGGCTCCGATGGCGCGAGCCTAATCGAGCACGGACTTCGTGACGACCCCTCCCACCTCTATGCACCGCAGTGGGTGCTGGACGATCCCGCAAAGGCGGCCGCCCTGGCCGAATACGTCCGCCTCTGGGCACGGGCAACCGAATGGGTCGATCAGAACCCCGAGATCTGGATCAAGGAATATTATATTGGCCAGCAGGGTCTCAGCCGCGAGGATGCCGAATTTCTCGTCAAGCTCTCAGGCGCCCAGGTCATTCCGGATAGCTGGGCAGACGTGAAGAAGCGCCATCAGGAAACCATCAACCTCCTGGCTGACGAGCTTGGCTACAAGCCCTTCGACGTCGAACAGATCTTCGACAACCGCTTCGAAAAAATCGCTGCTGGCGCCCTGCCAAGAAGCCAGTGATCACGCGCGCCGTTCCATAGCGAAGAGAGGAGATCGCAAGCATGGCAACCACCTGGGATGCAGATAACGTCAAGACCTCACGGCGAGCGCCGCGCGAGAGCGCCGGCATAACAACCACAGCAAAACACGCAGCCTCCCGCGCTCGCCGTAGGCTCGGTCCCGGACGCGAGATACCGTTCGGACTTCAGATCGGCCCGGCATTGCTGGTGCTTGCCTGGATCGCTGGATCGACATTCGGATGGATCGATCCGCGCATTCTCTCTGCCCCCTGGACGGTCATCGAGGCCTTTGGTCGGCTGATCGCCGAGGGTCGCCTGCAGGAGAATTTCGTGACGTCTGCGACCCGCGCACTGCTGGGCCTCAGCATCGGCCTCGTCATCGGCACGGCTCTCGCGGTTATCGCCGGCCTATCACGCATCGGCGAGGCGCTGATTGACGGGCCAATCCAGATCAAACGCGCGATCCCGACGCTGGCGCTGATCCCGCTGTTCATTCTGTGGTTCGGAATTGGCGAAAGCATGAAGGTCACGACCATCGTGCTTGCCGTCATCATCCCCATCTACATCCACACCCACAACGCACTGCGCAGCATCGACAGCCGCTACGTCGAACTCGCCGAGACGCTGCGCATGAGCCAGAAGGACTTTGTCTTCCAGGTCGTGCTGCCCGGCGCCCTGCCCGGCTTCCTCCTCGGCTTGCGCTTTGCCGTCACGCTCTGCTGGGTGTCGCTCGTGGTGGTCGAACAGATCAATTCCACCAGCGGCCTCGGCTACATGATCGATCTTGCCCGCACCTATGGCCAGACCGACGTCATTCTCGTCGGCCTCGTGGTCTACGTGCTGCTCGGCCTCGTCTCGGACGGTCTCGTCCGCCTGCTCGAACGGAGGGTCCTGTCATGGCGCCGCACTCTGGCCAACTGAAGCCTGCCGTCCGCGTCGAAAATCTCGTGCGACGTTTTTCGGCGAAGACCATCCTCGACAGTGTGGATCTCGATATCGGTGAGGGCGAATTCGTGGCCCTGCTCGGGAAAAGCGGATCAGGCAAGAGCACTTTTCTCAGAGCCCTTGCCGGCCTCGATCATGAGGTCAAGGGAACGGGTACGCTCGAGACCCCGGAAAGGCTTTCGGTGGTCTTTCAGGATGCCCGCCTGCTGCCCTGGCGCACGGTCATTCAGAACGTCACGCTCGGCCTGCCGGGTGAAACCGGACAGGAAGCCGGACGCAAGGCGCTCGCCGAAGTTGGTCTCGAAGGACGCGAAACTGCCTGGCCGAACCAACTGTCCGGCGGCGAACAGCAGAGAGTGGCACTTGCCCGCTCGCTGGTGCGCGAGCCGGCCCTGCTGCTGGCTGACGAACCCTTCGGCGCGCTCGATGCGCTGACCCGGCTGAAGATGCATGATCTCTTGCGGGAGCTTTGTGCAAAACACCGCCCCGCCGTCCTGCTCGTCACCCATGATGTCGATGAGGCGATCTCACTCGCCGACCGGATCCTGGTGCTCGACGAGGGCCGCTTGGTGGAGGATCTGCGCATCGACCTGGCCGTGCCTCGCGACCACGGCGACCCGCGCTTCGCACAGATCCGAACCCGGCTTCTGAGCCGGCTCGGGGTTGATGCCCCGGGCCGCCGCGCCGCCTGAAACCAACGGAGATCGTCATCATGGCAAGTCAGAAAAGACAGATAAGGCTTGGCGCGTTCATCATGGCAACGGGCCATCATATCGCCGCCTGGCGCCACCCGGACGCGCAGGCCGATGCCGGCTTGAATATCGATCACTATCGCGACCTGGTTCAGACGGCGGAACGCGGCAAGTTCGATCTCGTTTTCGTTGCCGACAGCCCCGCCGGCTGGGAACGCGCAAAAGATCCGGAAGCCCTGCGCCGCACAGCGCAGGGCGCTCATTTCGAGCCGATCACCCTGTGGGCGGCGCTTTCGCAGGCCACAAGCCATATCGGCTTCGTCGCGACCGCCTCCACCACCTACGAAGACCCTTATCTGCTCGCCCGCAAATTCGCCTCGCTTGATTATATCTCCAAGGGACGTGCGGCCTGGAATGTCGTCACCACGGGCGCCGACGTCTCCAAGAATTTCTCTATCCCCGGCCATCCGGCTCATGCCGACAGGTATGCAAGGGCCGAAGAATTCGTCGATCTGGTGAAGGGCTTATGGGATTCCTATGAGGACGATGCCTTCATCCGCGACAAGGAAAGCGGCGTCTACCTCGATCCTGACAAGGTGCATCAGCTGAACCACAAGGGTCAGTTCTTCAGTGTCAGCGGACCGTTGAATGTCGGCCGCCCGGTTCAGGGCTATCCAGTCATCGTCCAGGCCGGTGCATCGGAGCCCGGGCGCGAGCTCGCCGCACGCACCGCCGAGATGATCTTTACCGCCAATCAGACACTGGAAGACGCTCAGGAATTCTACTCGGACGTCAAAGGACGTCTTGCCCGCTACGGGCGCAGCCCGGACGAGCTGCTGATCAGCCCTGGCATTTTCCCGGTCCTCGGCGGTACGGAGGCTGAGGCCAAGGCGAATTACGACTATATCCAGTCGCTCGTCCACCCCTCGGTCGCCTGGAATATCCTGTCACGCCACTATAAGGGCGTCGATCTCTCGGGTTATTCGCTGGACGATCCGGCCCCGCCGCTTCCAGACAGCACCGAACTCAACAAGAGCCGCCTCAAGCTGGTCACCGATCTGGTTTCCCGCAACAACCTGACACTACGGGAGTTCTATCTGGCTGTCGCCACTGCACGCGGCCACCGCACGGTGGTCGGAACGCCGGAACAGGTGGCGGACGCGATGCAGGAATGGTTCGACAATGGCGCGGCCGACGCCTTCAACATCATGCCTCCGATCCTGCCGACCGGACTGACTGACTTTGTCGATCAGGTCGTGCCGATCCTGCGCAAGCGGGGCCTGTTCCGTGAAGATTATGAGGGCGCGACACTGCGCGAGAATCTCGGTCTTCACCGCCCGCCGAACGGCTTGGCTCTGAGGGTGAAGGAAAGCGAAGAAAGCAGGGCGGCGGGGTAATCCATCGCCAAGAAGATACGGAGTGGCTCGCGGAAAATCCCAGCCGCCCGTTCCAGATAATTCGATAATAGAGAACCGCGGACATATTGCATGACCAGCAATCCGGAATTCCTTTGGTATATCCCCAATGCCGTCAAACCCGGCCACCGCGGCGATTCCGCCGTTGAAAGCCACAACAGCCTGGAAACGCTGACGAGCCATGCCAGGGCTCTCGAAGAGCACGGCTGGAAGGGTGCGCTCATCGGCACAGGCTGGGGCCGTCCGGACACCTTCACCGTTGCAACCGCACTTGCGGCGCGGACGACGACCTTCGAGCCGCTGATTGCGATCCGTCCCGGCTATTGGAGGCCTGCGAATTTCGCTTCGGCAGCAGCCTCGCTCGATCACCTCACCGGTGGGCGCGTGCGCGTCAACATCGTCTCCGGCAAGGACAATCTGGCGGCCTATGGCGACAGTGAAGGCGATCAGGCGCATCGCTATGCGCGCACAAAGGAATTCATGCGGCTGGTGCGAAAACTATGGACGGAGGAAAACGTCACCTATGCAGGCGAGCACTTCGGGGTCACCGAATCCACCGTGGTGCCGCGCATCGAGGCCCGCGGTGAGCGTCGCCATCCGAAGCTCTATTTCGGCGGCGCATCGGAGGCGGCCGAGCGCGTATCGGCCACCGAAGCCGACGTGCAGCTTTTCTGGGGCGAACCGCTCGATGGCGTGCGCGAACGGATCGACCGTTTGAAGCGGCTGAGCCGCGATCTCGACCGCGACCTGCCGCCGCTTCAATTCGGGCTGAGGATTACAACCTTGGTCCGCGACACCACCGAAGAGGCCTGGGCCGATGCCGAAGCGAAGGTTGCGGAGATGGCTGACAATAGCGGTGTCGGCTGGCACGATCACCAACGGGCTGTCGCCGTAGGGCAGCAGCGGCTGCTCGATCTTCATCAGCGCGGTGAAGTGCTCGACGACAATCTATACACCGCGCCCGGCAAATTCGGCGGCGGCGGCGCGGGCACGACCTGGCTCGTGGGGTCCGCCGAGGATGTCGCACGCGCGCTGCGGAAGTACCAGGCGCTCGGCATCACTCATTTCGTGCTGTCAGACACGCCTTATCTCTCGGAGATCAAGCGGCAGGGGAACCAATTGCTGCCGTTGCTGAAAGGCTCCGTGCCATCTGCTGACGCCCTGCCGGAAAGGCGCAAAGCTGATGCCGAGGTACTTAGCTGAGTGCACCCGGCCGTCTCCGACCGGGTGCAAACTGCTGCAGATGATTGGGCTGGCAGGATTGAGATCGTCATCTCAATGGGCGCCCGCGCCTCCGCCGACCTGCGGCTTTTTCGTGAGAAGCAGAGCAACTGCTGCCAGCGCGAGCACCACACCGATGACGGCGAACGTATCGCTGAAACCCATGATCAGTGCCTGACGTTTGACGATCTGGCCAAGGGCGACGATCGCCTTCTGCGATGCCACCGCCGGATCGGTGACACCGTGCTGGGTGAAGTAGCCTGACAGCTGGGTCAGGCGGTCGCGCACCTCGTCACGGGTCAAGGTGATCGACTGACCGATGATGTTCGAGTGGAATTGCTCGCGCTTCGTCAGGATGGTGCCGAGCGAAGCCGTGCCGACCGCACCACCGAGATTGCGCAGCATGTTGGTCAGGCCAGAGGCGGCGGCAGCGTCTGCCTGTGCGATGCCGGCCGTGGTGATGGCGGTGATCGGCGTCAGAACGAGAGCCTGGCCGATGGCACGTACAATATTCGGGATCCAGAACTGGTCGCCGGCATTGTTGGCCGAAAGTGTGATGTTCATGAAGCAGCTGATCGCGAAGATCGAGATGCCGAGGAAGCCTATGTAACGTGCGTCGAAGCGCTTCATCAACACAGGCACCAGCGGGATGAGCAGGAGCTGCGGCAGACCGGTCCAGGCGAGTACGTTGCCAATCTGCTCGGCATTGTAGCGCTGAACCTGGCCAAGATATTGCGGCAGGATGTAGACGGTGCCGAAGAGTGCGACGCCAACCAGCACATTGACAAGCACGCCGATACCGAAATTGCGCTGGGTAAGCAGGCGCAGCTTTACCAGCGGCTTCTTGACCGTGAGCTCGATCCAGATGAAGGCGGCCAGGAAGACGAAGGCCACGATGGCGAGTTTGACAATGAAGGGCGAGGAGAACCAGTCGTCCTTGTTGCCCTCTTCCAGCACGGTTTGCAGAGCCGAAAGGCCGATTGCCATGGTGACGATGCCGGCCCAATCGCCCTCCTTCAGGAGGTGAAGCTGCATCGGCTGCTTTTCAAGCGTCAGAGCGAGAGCCGCCGCCATGAGGAGGCTCGGGATGGTGTTGATGAAGAAGATCGTCTGCCAGCCGTAATTCTCCGTCAGGTAGCCCCCGATCGTCGGGCCGATGGCCGGGGCGAAGGTGACCGACAAGGCAAAGACGGCAAGGCCAAGCGGCTGCTGGTTCTTCGGCAGCTTGGTCAGCACCATGGTGAAGGCCATGGGGATAAGCACGCCGCCGGCAAAGCCCTGCAGGCCGCGCAGCAGGATCATCGTGCCGAGATCATGGGCGAAGGCACAGGCCATCGAAAAGAGCGGAAAGAGGATGGAATTGACGAGGATATAGCGGCGGAACGAGAAAACGTTGCTGAAATAAGCCGTCAGCGGAATGACGACGATCTCGCCGATCAGGTAGGAGGTGGAGATCCAGGCACCGTTATCGACACCTGTGCCGATGCCGCCCTCGATATCGAGAAGCGAGGCATTGGTGATCTGGATATTGAGGATCGCCATGAAGGCGCCGATCATGCCGGCGAGAACGGCGATCCAATCCCTTGTGCTGGCCTTGGTGCTGGCACCCGGCTGCGGGATGGCACCTGATGTTGTTGCGATACTGGACATGACACGATCTCCTGCCCCTTCGCTTAGTTGCTGGTAGCATCGACCTTGGTGTCGATGCTCGGCTGGACGGACATGCCGGGGCGCAGATCGCCCTTTTCGGCAGCATCACCATCAAGCACGATCTTTACCGGGATACGCTGAACAACCTTGGTGAAGTTGCCGGTGGCGTTGTCGGGCGGCAGCAGCGCAAATTCCTGTCCGCTTGCCGGCGACAGGCTGTCGACATGGCCGTGATAGGTGCGGCCCGGGAACATGTCGACCTCGATAGCGACGGGCTGGCCGGCATGGACATCGGTCAGCTGTGTCTCCTTGTAATTGGCGACGATGTAAGCAGCCGTCGTCGGCACCACAGCCATCAGCTGCGTGCCGGCCTGGACATATTGACCGACGCGCAGCGTACGGTTGCCGACCGTACCGTCGATCGGAGCGACGATCGTCGCATAGGAGAGGTTGAGCTCGGCCTGCTGTGCGACGGCCTGATCATGGGCAAGCGTTGCCTTGGCCTGGGCAAGTTCGGCATTCAGAAGCTCGACCTGCTTGGTTGCGGCGTCGAGAGCCGCCGTATCCCGAACGATCGTTGCCTGGGCAGCCGCAATCGCGGACGCTGCCTGCTGTGCCGTCTGGACCGGGGCATAACCGTTGGTGGCAAGGTTGGTGTAGCGCTTGTTGTTCTGCTCGGCGAAGGTCTCGTTGGCCTTGTCGACATCCAGCGTGGCGCGAGCGGCGGCAATGGTCGACTGCTGGATGTCGAGCGAAGCCTGCTTGGCATTGACGGTGGCTTCGGCAGCAGCGACATCGGCTTTCGCCTGGTCAAGCGCAGTACGAAAATCGCGGTCATCGATGCGGGCAAGCGGCTGGCCGGCCTTCACTGTTTCATTGTCGCTGACGAGGACCTTTGAAAGATAACCTGAGACCTTAGGAGCGACCGTCGTGCTGTCTGCCTTGACATAGGCATCATCGGTGGAGACTTCGAAGCGCCCGACCGTCCAATAATCGTGACCATAATAGGCAGCCGCAGCGATGATGGCGATGGCGGCCACACCGAGCAGCAGGGAACGGCCAACACGTTTACGACCCGGCGCTTCCGCAGCCGGAGCGACGGGCTCAGCGACACGCGGCGTCTTGCCGGCATCGAGGCTCGCGGGCATGGCTTCCGCTGGCGTTTCGGTGACCGGCCCATCGGCCGTGGCGGCGTTGTTGTTCAGGGCATACAGCTTCTTGGCGGACATCGTCACTCTCCTTGTGGAAGGTCGCCGTCGTCTCGGCTGCGGCCTTGAAATTCGGCTCAAGCCCAATTTAGGAAACTTGATATTTTCCAAAATATGGGTTAAAAAGGAGAAGTCAACAAGAATTTGGAAAATCACGATGGTCCAAAATCACGATATCGAGAAGAAGCCACGTGGCAGGCCGCAGGTGCGTTGTGACGAGGATACGCGCGGCGTGCTCATCGAAGCCGCCAACAAGCAGTTTCACGAGAATGGCTATGCCGCGGTCAGCATCGCCGCAATCGCCCAGGAAGCCGGCGTTTCGACGAAGACGCTCTATCGCCTGTTCCCCACCAAGGCAGATCTGTTTTCCGAAATGGTCTCGAATCGCACGGAACGCTTTCTCATGGCGCTCGATCCCGGCACGTTAGCAACGGCCGAACTCCGCCAGGGGCTGGAACGCATGCTCATGGCCTATGGCATGCTGACGCTTTCGCAGGACACGATCACGATTACACGCCTCGTCATCGGCGAATCTGACCGCTTTCCCGAGCTCGCCAGCTCTTTCTACGACAAGGCGATCATGCGCACCAACGCGTCGATGGAAAACTGGCTGCGCCGTCAGGTGGAACACGGGCTGATCAAACTCGAGGACCCGCACGCCGCTTGCGGCATGCTGCGCGGGATGATGATCATGGAGCCCCAACGCGCCACCATGCTGCGCCAGCTGCCGCCGCCGAATATCGAGGAGATCGCTTCGAGGGCGAGAATGTGCGTCGATATTTTCCTCAGGGGATGCGCGGCTTATGATAGCGCGGAGCACATCCACGCGAAGAACGTCGACGGCTGAAATACCGAGCACTCGCCGAATTGCCCGGTGCAATATCATGAAATCTATCTCGCGCCCGAGCACCGCCGCGAGGATCGCGACGGCATCCGGCGAATCTGCGTCACATCAGGCCGCGAGAACCCCCGCTTTTTTCGCTGTCCAGGTGGCGATCAGGTCCATCAGGCCGGGCGAAAGGCAATCGTAAGGCTCAAGCCCAACCCCCTTGAGGCGCGAACGTACGTCGCCCATTTTGCCGGGATCGTATCCGCTTTCGATGATCGACGATACGAAGGCGGCAAAGCCGGGTGCCGCCCAGCCTTTCTCCTGGAACCGTTCTGGATGAACGAAGGAAAGGCCCTGAAAAGCATGATCGCGCTCGACAGGCCCGTACATGTGGACCCCGCAATCCTTGCAGGCATGGCGCTGGATGAGCGCAGACGGATCGACGACCGCCAGCTTGTTTCCGTTCTCCAGAACCTCGACGTTGGCAGTCGGCGCCACGGCAACCACTGAAAAGACCGCACCCTTCGGCTTCCAGCACTTCGTGCAGCCACAGGCATGGTTATGGGCAATATCGCCCTTGACGCGGACTTTCACCGGATTGCTCGCGCAATTGCATACGAGCGTGCCGCCGACAAATGACGCATCGGTCGCCCGGTATCCTGAATCCACGATTGGGTGGATCGCTACATTGCTCATGCGTTGTCTCCTTCCCTTCCAGGGCCGCGGCGGAATGCCGTGGCCAAGCCCTGTGTCACCGCGCAAACCCCTCGATGGCCAGCACGAGACCTCCTCCGCAAGCGAGTATATCACCACGCCGGCGATATCGTCCGCCCCTCTTCTGCGCGTAAGACAGGATCAGTCGCGCTCATGCGAGCGGACATCGTAAGCTAACCGGCGGTCGGCTCGAGGAGCACAGCGAGATGGGATGCGGGCTCATCGGTTGTGCTCACGCACTCCCGCAAACCTGTCTTTGCGTCAGGGTTTCGCGCGGTCAGGATGGGCTGCCTGGAAGGCTGGCAATTTGGCGCATTTGCCATCGATCTCGACGATCCGCTTGAAGTCGGACATATCCACTCCCCAGCGGCGGGCATTGTAGACCTGTGGAACCAGACAGAGGTCCGCCATCGTCGGTGTATCTCCAAAGCTGAACCCGTCGCCGGCCGGATCGATCATCGCCTCCAGCTTGCGAAGTCCGTCCGAGATGAAATGCTTCATCCATTCCTCGCGGGCGTCGCTCTTGTCCGTTACGGTCATCAGATGCGCCACGACATGCGTGTTGCATATCGGATGGATGTCCATGGCGACCGCGTATGCAAAGGCGCGCACTTTCTGGCGATCGGAACTATCTGCTGGCAGCAACCCACATTCCGGCCGAAGCTCGGAAAGATATTCGATGATTGCCAGTGATTGAGTCAGAATTTTCCCATCGATCACCAATGTCGGGACGAGCCCCTGCGGGTTGAGCGCCAGATATTCCGGCTTCCTGTGCGCTCCCTCCAGCAGGTTGATCGGCACTGTTTCGTAATCGATCTCCAGGAGATTGAGCGCAATGCGGACGCGATAGCTCGCCGATGACCTCCAGTAGTCATAAAGAACGACGTTGTTCACTGCAGCTTGCTCCTCAAAGGACGATTCCGGCTGAGGGAATTATCGATATTTCTCGACGGTCTGCTCGATCGCCCCGAAGATCGAATGGCCTGCATGATCCTTCATCTCGATGCGGACCTGATCCCCGAACTTCATGAACGGGGTCTTCGGCGCCCCGGTTTCGATCGTCTCAATCGTCCGTATCTCGGCAATGCATGAGTAGCCGTCCCCTCCGTCGCCGACCGTCCTGCCCGCTCCGCCATTCAGCTTGTTGGAGACCGTTCCCGAGCCGATGATCGTTCCGGCCACCAGATTGCGGGTTTTGGCGGCATGGGCGACGAGCTGGCCAAAATCAAACGCCATGTCGATGCCGGCATTCGCCTTGCCGAATGTCGTGCCGTTCAGGCTCACAAGCAGCGGCAGACACAACTTGCCGCCATCCCAGGCCTCCCCGAGCTCATCCGGTGTCACCGCGACCGGAGAAAATGCCGATGCCGGTTTGGACTGGAAGAAACCAAATCCCTTGGCGAGTTCGTCCGGTATGAGGCCGCGCAGCGACACATCGTTGACGAGCATTACCAGACGGATGGCATTGCGCGCAGCTTGCGGGCCGGACCCCATGGCGACGTCGCCGGTAATGACGGCAACCTCGCCCTCCATGTCGATCCCGTAGCTCTCGTCAGCCACCACGATCGGATCTCGCGGCGCAAGGAAGCCGTCCGAACCACCTTGATACATCAGCGGATCGGTCCAGAAGCTCGCCGGCATGTCGGCCCCACGCGCCTTGCGCACCAGTTCGACATGGTTGAGATAGGCCGAACCGTCGGCCCACTGGTAGGCCCGCGGCAAAGGCGATGCGGCATCGTGCTCGTGAAACCGGATCGTGGGCTGTGCTCCTGCCTCGATGCCCTCAGCAATTTGTTCGAGCCTCGGAGCCACCTGCTCCCAATTATCAAGAGCTGCCTGCAGGGTGCGGGCAATGTGACTGACTTCGGAGCAGCGGGTAAGGTCGCGGGAGACGACGACAAGCCGGCCATCTCTCGTGGAGTCTTTTAACGTCGCGAGCTTCATATCCCGTTCCCGTACCGGAAGGTGTCTGACCTGTTTACCTGATGCCTCACTTGATACCGGGGGTTCCATCGAACTTGCGTTCAAGGCCGTCCCAGCATTCCAGGTAATTATCCTGCAGTGTTTCAAGCTCTGCCGCATATTTCGTCAACTGCTGCGGGTACCGGGTCTCGAACATGAAAGCCATGGTGTGATCCAGCTTCACCGGCTTGAGCTCGGAGTTGGATGCCTTTTCAAAGGCAAGTGCGTCCGGCCCGTGGGCAAGCATCATGTTGTGCAGGCTCATGCCGCCGGGGACGAAACCCTCCTCCTTGGCGTCATATTGGCCATGGATCAGGCCCATGAACTCGCTCATGATGTTGCGGTGATACCAGGGTGGACGGAAAGTGTGCTCGGCCACCAGCCAACGCGGTGGAAAGATCACGAAATCCACATTCGCCGTGCCTGCATCTTCGGTCGGGGCGGTCAGCACCGAAAAAATCGACGGATCAGGGTGATCGAAGCTGATCGCGCCAACAGGCGAAAACGTCCGCAGATCGTATTTGAAGGGCGCATAGTTGCCGTGCCACGCCACCACATCGAGCGGCGAATGACCGATATCTGTGACATAGAATTTTCCGCACCACTTCACATGGACGCGGCAAGGTTTTTCCTTGTCTTCGAAAGCGGCGACGGGTGTCTTGAAATCTCGCGGGTTCGCCAGGCAATTGGCGCCGATGGGACCTCGGTCCGGCAGGGTGAATTTCGCGCCGTAATTCTCGCATATATATCCGCGCCAGACCGGCTGTTCGCCACCTCTCAGAACCTTGAACATCATGCCGCGCGGGATGAGGCATATTTCCAGGGGTTCGACATCCATGATGCCCATTTCGGTGAACACCTTGATGGCACCGAGCTGCGGCACGATCAGCAGCTCACCATCGGCGTTGAAGAAGTAGTCATCCACCATGTCCTCATTGAAGACATAGGCATGGGCCGCCATGCCCACCTGGGTCGTGACGTCGCCCGCCGTCGTCATTGTCCGAACGCCCTGAAGAAACGTCAGTTTTTCGGTCGGCGCGGGAATGGGGTTCCAGCGAAGCTGCCCGAGGGGAAGCGAATGTTCGTCCAGGCAAGGCGCGGTTTTCCAGAGCGGGTAGGAAACATTCGAAAAGCGGCCTGTGTGGCGTACACTCGGGCGAATGCGATAAAGCCAGGACCTTTCATTCGTCCCGCGCGGTGCGGTAAACGGCGAGCCGGAAAGCTGCTCGGCATAGAGACCGTAATTGCATTTCTGGGGGCTGTTCTGGCCTTGCGGCAAGGCGCCGGGAAGCGATTCCGTTTCGAAATCGTTGCCGAACCCCGGCATATATTTCAGCTTGTTCGCAATCACTGCTTCACCCTCGGAAGCCTGGATCGATGTCTGGTCCATTGCTCAACTCCTCGCCCCGAAAACTCTTGCAGCGCCGCGCATCTCCTCAGACGCGCGGGACAGCCCCAAGAGTTTACTCCGCCGCAGTCCCGATGACACCACGCTTGATCTGATCGGCCTCGATCGACTCGAAGAGAGCACGGAAATTGCCCTCGCCGAAGCCCTCGTCGCCCTTGCGCTGGATGAATTCGAAGAAGATCGGGCCGATGACCGTCTTGGAGAAGATCTGGAGAAGGATTTTCGTCATGCCGCCATTCAGCACGCCCTCGCCGTCGATGAGGATGCCATGCCTCTTCATGCGTTCGACGGGTTCGCTATGCCCGTTCACGCGTTCATAAGACATATCGTAATAGGTCTCCGGAGGGCCTGGCATGAAGCGTAGACCATTGTCGGCAAGCCCGTCGGTAGCCTCGTAGATATCTTCCGTTCCAACCGCGATGTGCTGGATGCCCTCGCCCCTGTACTTCTTCAGATATTCCTCGATCTGGCTCGTGTCGTCCTTCGATTCATTCAGCGGAATGCGGATCTTGCCGCAGGGCGACGTGATCGCCCGGCTCACCAGACCGGTGATACGCCCATCGATATCGAAGAAGTGAATCTGTTTGAAATTGAACAGGTTTCGATAAAAATCCCACCACTTGTCCATGTTGCCGCGAAAGACGTTGTGGGTGAGATGGTCGAGATAGTAGAAACCGATCCCCTGGGGATGCGGATTACGCTCGCCAAGCCAATCGAACTCGGCATCGTAGGCCGATCCCTTTGCGCCATAGGTCTCGACGAAGTAGAGCAGCGAGCCGCCAATACCGACGATCGCCGGGACGTCGAGCGCCTTGTCGTCCCCTTCATAGGGCACGGCGCCTTTTGACACGGCGTGATCGAATGCGTGTCTGGCGTCGACCACGCGCCATGCCATCGACGGAGCGCACGGACCATGCTCCGCGACGAACCGAGCGGCGTGGCTGCCGGGTTCTGCATTCAGGACATAGTTGATGTCGCCCTGGCGCCAGACGGTGATGTCTTTCGTTTTGTGCTTTGCGACTGGGACGTAGCCCATGCACGCAAAGAGTTCGCCCAGTTTCTCGGGCTCAGGATGGGCGAATTCGACGAACTCGAATCCATCGGTGCCGGCCGGGTTGTCGGCGGTGATTTCCGAGGGCGGCGCGTCATGTGGAAAGGGGCCCATTTTCTCCTCCTGGGAACTGGACTTCGATATGCAAAGTGTGGCGCAAAACGCATGCAAAGTTCTTGCATTCTTCACGGAGAAGGAAAAGATTATGCACATTTCGTGAGGATTTTTGAGGTTTTACGCAATGGATGAACAGCTCGACAGATTGGATTTACGCCTGCTCCAGGAGCTTCAAAAAGACGGCCGGTTGACGAACAATGAGTTGGGCGAGCGGATCGCGCTTTCCCCCTCGCAATGCTCGCGCCGGCGCACCAGACTGGAGTCCGAGGGATATATTCGCAGCTACCGGGCCTATCTCGATCAACAGAAGCTGGGTCTGGATATGCTGGTGGTCATCTCCGTGACGCTTGCGACCCACAACAGGGACAATGCCCGCAGGTTTTCGCAGCTGATCAACGGATTGCCGGAAGTTCTCGAAGCCTATGCGCTGACCGGTGAAATGGACTATCACCTGAAGGTAGCGACCCGCGGGCTCGCCGACCTCTCGAAATTCGTCAACGACGTTCTGTTACCCCACGAGTCGGTGCAGCACGTGAAGACCTCGATCGTGCTCGACACGCTGAAAACATTCGAAGGCTTTCCGATACACATGCCAGGTCATTGACATGGCGACCGCACGCAGTGATCCGGCACCAAGCGTCAGAGCGGCAGCTCGGTCGAGAATTTCAGCTCGCGCAGCACGAAGCTCGATACAACCGTGCGCACATGCGGGTTGCGCATGAGATAGCGGGTCATGAAGGCTTCGTAGCCTTCCACGTCTCTCGCCCTTATCTTCAGCATGTAGTCGAAGGCGCCTGACAAGGCGTAGCACTCCATGATTTCTGGCCGCTCCAGCACCACCGAAGCGAAGGATGCCACCGCCTCTTCGTGATGATCCTCCAGTGTTACATGCGCGATGACGCAGAGCTTGAGATCGAGTTTTCCGGGATCGAGCAGCGTCACGCGCTTGCGGATGACACCGTCAGCCTCAAGCTCCTGGATCTTCCGCCAGGCCGAGCTCTGAGACATGCCGGCCTTTTCCGCCAGGTCTGCCAGGGAGAGGCTGCCGTCGGCCTGGACGAGTTGCAGAAGCTTACGGCGAAAATTCCCAGATTCTTTCATTTTTGGCAGCCTGCTCGGGAATATTTGCCGCCATTATGGCGACAGCCACCACGAAAGAAAAGAAAATCCTCCAAATCCGAGGGATAATGGCGCGGACGCCGTCCCCGGGAGGATCAGATCATGACCAAGGAAAGCAGCTACACCGCAAAATTACCCGGGACCGATGGTCTATATGACTATAGCTCCGAAGAGGATGCAATTTGGGGCGAACTCTACCGGCGCCAGATGAAGCTGCTCGCCAATACGGCCTGCCGCGAATATCTTGATGGCGTTAAAATGCTGGGGCTCAAGCCCGACACGGTGCCTCAGCTTCTCGATGTGAACAGGCGCCTGAACGAGACCACCGGCTTCGGGGTGGAAGGTGTACCGGCGCTCATTCCGCCCTCGCGATTTTATGAACTTCTGTCGCAAGGCAAATTCCCGCTCGCAACCTTCCTGCGCCGTCGCGAACATATCGACTACATCGAGGAGCCGGATCTGTTCCACGAGGTTTTCGGCCATTGCCCGATGCTCACCAACCAGAGCTATGCCCATTTCGTGCGACATTTCGGCGAAGCCGCCGTCCGCCTTGGCAAAGGCTATTCCTGGCATCTCTTCCGTATCTTCTGGTTTACCGTCGAGTTCGGCCTGATCAATACGCCGCAAGGCCGCCGCTGTTTCGGCGCAGGGATCGTTTCATCGCCAAGCGAAGCCAAGGCGGCAATGGAAGGCACGGCGTGCGAATTTCGTCCATTCGATCTCATGAGCGTGCTGAGAACACCCTACCGGATCGATATCCTCCAACCGATCTACTACGTCATCGATAGCTTTGCCGATCTTGAAGCGATCGTCGAACAGGATATCGAAGGCATGATCCTGAAGGCGAAATCGCTGGGCGATTTCGCGCCAGCCTTCGAAGCCAAAGCTTCGTGAAACGCTGACAATATGGCGGTGGCGAGGAGCGAGCTTTGGCCTTCCCTTCACCGATCTTCCAATCCTGGCAACGCTCACTTCGGTCCGGCTCGACCTCCCAGATGATCTTGCCCTGAGGCAACTGACGACCAGACAACGTCAGCGATGCTTCGCAAACGTCAATCGCTCAGGTCTGAAGCGCTCGCACCGGCCCGGTGGACTCGCGCAGGATGAGTTCAACCGGCCATAATTCGTGGATCTCCGTCGGCGAGCGCCCCGCAAGAAGCTGCAGGACAAGATCGGCGCAACGCGTACCAGCCGCACGCATCGACGACCGGGTAGCCGACAAAGACGGGGCCATGTTGTCGGCCGTCAGATAGGGAAAGACGTCATCGTGAGCGATGACCGAGACATCGCTGCCGATCTGCAGCCCCAGCGAACGCGCGGCCCGATAAATGCCGAGCGCCGTCATCATCGATCCGGCGACGAATGCCGTCGGCCGCTTCGGCTGCTCGAGAAATGAGCGTGCAAAGCGAAAACCGAGTTCGTCGGTAAAATTGCCGTTGGCGATCAATTGCGGATCGACGTCGATCCCGTAGCTCTGCAAGGCGCTGCGGTAACCGATGTCACGATGCAGAGCATAGGTCGCACCCTGACGGCCATTGATCATCGCAATCCTCGTATGACCGAGATCGATCAGATGCGAAGTCGCACGGCGCACAGCCCCTTCATTGTCGATATCGAGCCAGGGGTGCGGCACGTCGATATCTGAACGGCCATGAACGAGAAACGGCATTCCCAACTCATGCAGCAAAGCGATGCGCTGATCGTTGGGTCGAGGCGAATGCACGATCATTGCATCCACCCTTTGGCTTTCCGCCAGCCGCCTGTAAAGCTGCATCTCTGCATCGGATTCTGGATTAGCCATCGGAATGACCAGAATATCGGTGTCTTCCGTGACAAGACGCTCCGCCATGCCCGCCATGAATTCCGCAAAGTGAAACTCGCCGGCGCGCCCCATGACAACGCCAATAGCGCCAACCCGGCCGGTTTTCAGCCTGACCGCATTGACGTTCGGTCTATAGCCCAGCCGCACGGCCTCTTGAACGACGCGGGCGCGCGTCACCTCGCTTACCTCGGGATAGCCACTGAGCGCGCGGCTGACAGTCGTGGGAGATAATCCAAGTTGTTTTGCGAACTCTTTGAGTTTCATTGACCGAAAAGACTTTCATCGCCTGCGCTGCCGGGCATCTATACCATCGGCCTCGCAAATTCCACATTCTATGCCGTCGACTATATTTTCTCAAATCGATTTCAATTTTATTCGCCGCCTAGATGACCGCCACCAGGCTCAGGAAATCACGACCCATGACTTCACCATTGATTTATAACGACATTTTGCATTGCTAAACAAGTACCGGTAGCAGCCCAGAATCCGCCTTGACAGGGTATCAACCTTCTGACAGGTTTTCACAGCCAAATCGATTTCAATTTGGTCTTTGGGAGGAGAAAATGAAGTTTCGTTTCACAGCGGCCGCTGTCGCGGCTGCGCTTATCGGCGCGTCGGTACCGTCCTATGCCGCCGAGATCAGCATTTCAGCGAGCTCTACCGGCAAAAACCTCGATCTGCTCCGTAAGCAGCTCGACGCCTTCGGGAAGGCCACCGGCAATACCGTTAAGATCGTCACCATGCCGTCGTCATCCACGGAACAGTTTTCGCAGTATCGGCTCTGGCTCGCAGCCGGCAACACAGATGTCGACGTCTACCAGACGGATGTTATCTGGGCCCCGCAGTTGGCAGACCAGTTCGTCGACCTGAAGGATGCCACCAAGGACGTCGTCGGCGACTTTTTCCCGGCGATCGTTGCCTCCCAGACCGTGAATGGCCGCCTGGTCGCAATGCCGCTTTACACGGACGCGCCGGCCCTCTTCTACCGCAAGGATCTTCTTGAAAAATACGGCAAACAGCCGCCGAAGACCTGGGACGAGATGGAGGCAACCGCCAAGGAAATCCAGGAAAAGGAACGCGCCGCCGGTCAGAAGGACCTGTGGGGCTATGTCTTCCAGGGCAATGCCTATGAAGGCCTGACCTGCGATGCACTGGAATGGGTCAAGTCCTCGGGCGGCGGCCAGATCATCGAGACCGACGGCACGATTTCAATCAACAACGAGAAGGCGGCGGCAGCACTCAATCGCGCCAAGGGCTGGATCGGCACGATTTCTCCGAGCGGCGTGCTTGCCTATCAGGAAGAAGAATCCCGCGGCGTCTGGCAGACCGGCAACTCCGTCTTCATGCGTAACTGGCCCTACGCCTATGCGCTGGGCAACGGCGCCGACAGCCCCGTCAAAGGCAAGTTCGACGTGACGACGCTTCCAGTTGCCGCAGAAGGCGACAAGCCCTCCTCGACGCTCGGCGGCTGGAACCTCGCCGTCTCGAAATATTCGAAGAACCCGGATGCAGCGATCGAACTCGTCAAGTTCCTGACCTCGAAGGATAGCCAGAAGCAGCGCGCTATCGAGCTTTCAAACCTGCCGACCCAGTCGGCGCTGTATGACGACAAGGATATTGCCGCCGCGCAGCCTTTCATGCCGAACTGGAAGCCGATCTTCGAGAACGCCGTGCCGCGGCCGTCGGCTGTTGCCAAGGTCAAGTATAACGAGGTTTCCGCCAAGTTCTGGACTGCCGTCCACAATACGCTCTCCGGCAGCGGGACAGCCGAAGAAAACCTAGAGCTTCTCGAAGCCGATCTGACGACGCTGCAAGGCAGCGGCTGGTAACCGATCGAGGCGGCAGCGTCGGATTTCCCGCCGCTGCCGCTTCCGATAACGCCATCGTCGATTGTCTCGTGAAGCGGATATTCCATGAGTGAAGTTGCAGTCTCCCAAAATCTGAGCACGGGCGCGCACACAAAAGCGATCTCTTCGGATCTGAGCGCAGAACGCGTCCGGTCCGCCTGGATCTTCCTGGCTCCGACCCTGCTGATCCTGGCCATCGTTGCCGGCTGGCCGCTGTTCCGCACCATATACTTCAGCTTCACCGACGCGTCGCTGACGAACCTCGGCGATGCCAAGTTCATCGGCTTCGACAACTATCTTTCCTGGGTCACCCTGAAGAGCGGCCGCACGATCTATAGAGGACTGCTGGCCGATCCCGCCTGGTGGGGCGCGGTCTGGAACACGGCAAAATTCACACTGTTATCGGTGACCATCGAAACCGCGCTCGGCCTCATCGTCGCTCTTGTGTTGAACGCACAATTCGTTGGCCGCGGCATCGTGCGCGCCGCCATCCTCATCCCCTGGGCGATCCCGACCATCGTTTCCGCCAAGATGTGGGCCTGGATGCTCAACGACCAGTTCGGCATCCTCAACGACATGTTTCTCGGCCTCGGGCTCATCAGTCAGAAAATCGCTTGGACGGCGGATCCCAATACCGCGATGATTGCCGTGCTGATCGTCGACGTCTGGAAGACGACGCCGTTCATGGCGTTGTTGATCCTCGCAGCCCTGCAAATGGTTCCAGCCGACATCTACGAGGCTGCCAAGATCGACGGCATCAATCCCGTCAAAGTGTTCTGGCGTCTGACCCTGCCGCTGATACGTCCGGCCATCATGGTTGCCGTAATCTTCCGCATGCTCGACGCCATGCGCATCTTCGATCTCATCTACGTGCTGACGCCGAACAACGCCCAGACCAAGACCATGTCGGTGATGGCGCGCGAGAACCTCTTCGATTTCGACAAGTTCGCCTATGGCGCGACCGCCTCCACCGTTCTGTTTCTCATCATTGCCTCGGTCACCGTGCTCTACATATGGCTCGGCCGCGTCAAACTCGGGGGGCGCGAACACTGATGCTGCTCACAGCCACCAAGAATACCCTGTTCTATCTGCTGGTCGCCGTCATCGTCGTCATCGCAGTCTTCCCGTTCTACTATGCGATCCTGACGAGCTTCAAAGCAGGCACCGCCCTCTTCGAGGTCACCTACTGGCCAAGTTCGATCTCGCTGGAAAACTATGCCGGCGTGCTGACGACGGGCAGCTTCATCCGCAGCCTCGGCAATTCGCTGCTCATTGCCTGCCTCGTGGTTGCCGCCTCTCTGCTGCTCGCGGTGACCGCATCCTACGCACTTGCCCGCGTGCATTTCCGGGGTCGGGCACTCCTGATGCTGACCATCCTGTCCGTCTCGATGTTTCCGCAGATTGCTGTCCTGGCGGGGCTTTTCGAGCTCATCCGCTGGATCGGCATCTTCAATACGCCCTTCGCATTGATCTTCTCCTACATGATCTTCACGCTGCCTTTCACGGTCTGGGTGCTGACGACCTTCATGCGGGATCTGCCGATCGAGATCGAAGAGGCGGCCATCGTGGATGGCGCCTCCCCCTGGGTCATCATCACGCAGGTGTTCATGCCACTGATGTGGCCAGCGCTCGTCACCACCGGCCTGCTCGCCTTCATCACGGCCTGGAACGAGTTTCTGTTCGCTCTGACTTTCACCTCATCGGATGCGCAGCGGACAGTGCCGGTGGCGATCGCTCTGCTTTCAGGCGGCAGTCAGTTCGAAATCCCCTGGGGCAATATCATGGCGGCATCGGTCATCGTCACCGTGCCCGTCGTCATCCTTGTTCTTATTTTTCAACGCCGGATCATTTCCGGGCTGACGGCCGGCGGCGTCAAAGGCTGAGGAAAGCGCGACATGGCACAAATTAGACTCGATAATATCCGCAAGAGCTTCGGCGCGTTTGAAGTCATCAAGGGCGTCAGCATGGACATTCGCAAGGGCGAATTCATGGTCTTCGTCGGCCCGTCCGGCTGCGGCAAGTCCACCTTGCTGCGCCTGATCTCGGGACTTGAGGACATAACGTCAGGCACGCTCTCCTTCGACGGCGAGCCGGTCAATCGTCTGTCTCCCTCCAAGCGCGGGATCGCGATGGTCTTCCAGTCCTACGCGCTCTATCCGCATATGACGGTCTACGAAAACATGGCCTTCGGCATGAAGCTCTCCGGCCGGACCAGGGAAGAATGCAAGGCGCGCGTCGAACAGGCGGCCGGCATGCTGCAGCTCTCGCCCTATCTGGAGCGCCTGCCGCGCCAGCTTTCCGGCGGCCAGCGCCAGCGCGTCGCCATCGGCCGCGCCATCGTTCGCGACCCGAAGGTCTTTCTCTTCGACGAACCATTGTCGAACCTCGATGCTGCTCTGCGCGTCGCCACAAGGCTGGAAATCGCCAAGCTTCATCGCGGCATGCATGACACGACGATGATCTATGTCACCCATGATCAGGTCGAGGCCATGACCTTGGCCGACCGGATCTGTGTCTTGCGCGATGGCGTTGTCGAACAGGTCGGAACACCGATCGAACTCTACGAGACCCCGAATTCGATCTTCGTTGCCGGTTTCATCGGCTCGCCGAAAATGAACTTTCTCTCCGGTCCGTGTGCAGCACCCTATAATGCCCACACGATCGGGGTCAGGGCCGAACATATCGAATTCGCCGATCAGGCCCCAGCGTGGACCGGTACCGTCATCCATTCCGAAATCCTCGGCTCGGACAGTTTCGTCTACCTCGACATCGGCTCCGCGGAGCCGCTCATCGTTCGAGAGACCGGCGTGTCCAGCCATCAGCCCGGCCAACAATTGGGCGTATCGCCGCTCAACGGCCGCATTCACCGCTTCGACCAATCCGGACGCGCGCTCGAAAGGGTTCCTTTCAAGGGCGCTGCCTGAACAACCCATCAAACCAACAGGATCTGACCGCCTCCCATCGGTTCCGGTCCGCTACTTGCTGCAAAGGAGCATAGTCATGGCCATTCGCACCGTCGTATGGGGAGAGAACATCCATGAGACAACCAATGAGATCGTCCGGGGCATCTACCCTGAAGGCATGCATACGACCATTGCCAAGGCGCTGAACACGGATCCGGCGATTTCGGCAACGACGGCGACACTCCAGGAGCCCGAGCATGGTCTCACCGAAGCCCGGCTTGCCGAGACCGATGTCCTGACCTGGTGGGGTCACAAGGATCATGGTGCTGTGTCCGACGTCGTCGTCGAGCGCGTCGCCAAGCGGGTCTGGGAAGGCATGGGCCTCTTGGTGCTGCATTCCGGCCATTTCTCGAAGATCTTCAAGCGGCTGATGGGCACTCCCTGCGCACTCAAGTGGCGCGAGGCGGGTGAACGTGAGCGCCTGTGGACGATCAACCAGCGCCATCCGATCGCAGCCGGTATCGGCGAGCATTTCGAACTGGAAAACGAGGAAATGTATGGCGAGCAGTTTTCCGTGCCGGAGCCGCTGGAGACGGTCTTCATCTCCTGGTTCCAGGGCGGCGAAGTCTTCCGCTCGGGCCTGACGTGGCGGCGTGGTGCCGGCAACATCTTCTATTTCCGTCCGGGTCACGAAACCTACCCGACCTATCACGATGCAACGGTGCAGAAGGTGCTGATCAATGGCGTGAAGTGGGCCTACAACCCGCAAGGCGATCTGAAGAGCATCACCGACGCTCCGAATGTGCCGGTGGAAAAAGCACTGGAGCCGATCGTCGAACGCGGCCCGAGACTGCATCAGGCCGGCGAAGCCGGTTACCGCTGAGGAGAATAGAAATGCGTCTACTCGTTCTTGGTACGGGCACGATGGCCAAAAACCAGGTTGCCAACTTCCTCGCCATCGACGGTGTCGAGGTGGTCGGCGCCGTCGATACGGATCGGGGCCGGCTCGATGAGTTCGCCGATCATTTCAACATCGAAAAACGCTTCAGCACGCTCGACGAGGCGATCGCCTGGGGCGAATTCGATGCAGCCACAAATGTAACGCCTGACCGCATCCACCACGCGACAAGCCTCGCGCTGATCGCCGCCGGCAAGCACGTCTTTTGCGAGAAGCCACTGGCGGAAAACTATGCGCATGCCTTGGAAATGACGGAAGCCGCGGAAGCGGCCGGCGTCATCAACATGGTGAACCTTACGTATCGCAATGTCGCACCGCTACAGCGCGCCCGCGAGATGGTACTGGCCGGCGAACTCGGCACTATCCGTCATGTGGAAGCGTCCTATCTGCAGAGCTGGCTGGTATCGCGCGCCTGGGGCGACTGGCGCACGGAATCGCGCTGGCTCTGGCGTTTGTCCACCGGCCACGGATCGAACGGCGTGCTCGGGGATGTCGGCATCCATATCCTGGATTTTGCCGCCTATGGTGCGGCGACTGACATCGATCACGTCTTTGCGCGGCTGAAGACCTTCAACAAGGCACCGGGCGGGCAGATTGGCGAGTACATGCTCGATGCCAATGACAGCTTCACCATGTCGGTCGATTTCACCAATGGCGCGCTCGGAGTCATCCATGCGACCCGCTGGGCGACCGGGCATCTGAACGAGCTGAAGCTGCGCATCTATGGCGAAAAAGGCAGCCTCGAAGTCATCCACCGCCCGGATGGTTCGGATCTTCGCGGCTGCTTCGGCGACGACATTGAAAGCGCCACCTGGCGTGATATCGAGGTGCCGGCAGTGCTGACCAATTATCAGCGCTTTGCAGAAGCCGTCAGGACCGGCAAGCAGGACGATCCCACCTTCCGCCACGCCGCCAATCTGCAGAAGGTCATCGATCTCGCGATCGTATCGGAGAAAGAACGCCGGGAGCTCAATCTGCTGGCCTCTGACACGCAGCAAGCCACGGCTGACCAGGAACCGGGAGGCAAGGCGGACGATCAGGGGCCGGTGCTGGCACTCGTCGTCTGACGGCTTGGAAAATAACGAAGGCCCGAATGTTCGGGCCTTCCTTGAGCCGACTGAGCTCGCTCTGCTTACTGCTCAACCGGCAGCTAGGCA
The DNA here is from genome assembly GCF_014193955.1 of Rhizobium sp. BK379. Lineage (NCBI taxonomy): Bacteria > Pseudomonadati > Pseudomonadota > Alphaproteobacteria > Hyphomicrobiales > Rhizobiaceae > Rhizobium > Rhizobium sp. BK379. Next base: position 291,656 of record NZ_JACIAD010000006.1, on the reverse strand, counting down.
GCCCTACCAGCCGCGCCCACGCCCCGATAGGCAATGAGATCCTCGATGGTGATCAAGTGAAGGCCGTGCCGCTCGGCAAACTGCTCAAGCTCCGGCAGACGCGCCATCGTGCCATCATCATTGGCCACTTCACAGATGACACCCGAGGGCGACAGGCCAGCCAGCCTTGCGAGGTCCACAGCCGCCTCCGTATGGCCCGGACGCGAAAGCACGCCGTTCGGATGCGCACGCAGCGGGAAGATATGACCGGGCCGCGCAAAATCCTCAGGGCGGGAATCCTCGCCGATGAGCGCGCGAACGGTTGCGGCGCGGTCAGCGGCTGAAATACCGGTTGTCGTTTCAGGGATATAGTCAACCGAGACGGTGAACGCCGTCTTCAGGAGTTCGGTATTGTTGGGGACCATCTGCGGGATCTGCAGTTCGTCCAACCGCTCACCTTCCATGGCCACGCAGATGAGGCCACGGGCATAATTCATCATGAAGGCGATTGCCTGCGGGGTGATCGCTTCGGATGCAATGACGAGGTCGCCCTCGTTTTCCCGATCGCGGTCGTCGACGACAACCACGATCTCGCCCCGCGCAATCGCGGCGATCGCATCTTCTATCTTGGAAATTGCCATTTCTCTGCCTTTCAAGGGTTAGCCGCGTGAGCGGCATTCATGGCCTGTCAAAAGCCACCATTATCCCTTGGGCGAACAAGCATATGAAACGCCGCATGCCGAGCGGCGTCCTCTGCGTTGCTCTCTTCCATCCGGACTGTGACCGTCGGCTCCGGCATCTCACCGGATCTGCTGACCCTTCGCTTTCACGAAGGCGCTCGCGGGCTCCGAGTTGCCTCGATACCGCCGGTGGGGAATTGCACCCCGCCCTGAGAACACTGCTTATGTAAATGACGAATGGCTTGTTCTGCAAGAGGTTGGGTACAGATCACGTCGCGAGAATTGCTTCTCCGTGATGAAAGCACCGTTTCCTATTGTCGAACAGCGCTAGGACATGATCAGCCCGCCATCGACATTGATGGTCTGGCCGGTGATATAGGCCGCGTCATCGCTTGCAAGAAAAGTGACAAGGCCGGCGACGTCTTCACCCGATCCGGCGCGCTTCATCGGGATGCCTTCGACCCATTCTTTCATGAGCTCGCCGGGTGCGTAGTTGCCGAGCAGCTTGCCCCATGCCTGGTCGTTATAGGCCCACATGTCGGTTTCGATTATGCCCGGGCAGAAGGCGTTGACGGTGATGCCGTCGGTCGCGACTTCCTTGGCAAGGCTTTGGGTGATGCCGACGACGCCCATCTTCGAGGCAGCATAATGCGGCGTATAGATGAAGCCGTCGCGTGCCTGTCCGGACGCCGTATTGATGATACGTCCGCCGCGACCATGTTTGCGCATGCGGGCGATCGCTTCCTGGGCACAGAGGAACACGCCCTTGGTATTGACCGCCATGACCTTGTCCCACTCGCCCTCGGTCATGTCCTCGATGCGAGCAATGGTGATGACACCGGCATTCTGGATTGAGACGTCGACAGCGCCGAAGGCCTCCTCAGCGGCGTCATAGAGAGCTTTGACGCTTGTCTTGTCGGTGACGTCGCCAACAAAGGAGATCGCCTTTCCGCCGTCGGCCCTGATCTGCTCGGCAACGCCATGCACACTTTCCTCGTTGGCGGAGACCACGAGATTGGCGCCCTCGCGCGCGAAGCGTTTGGCAATCGCCGCACCGATACCGCGGCTTGCACCCGTAATGACCACGGTCTTGTTTTCGAAGCGTTGCATTCTCTTTATCCTTTCACTGGGGCCCGCGTGAGCGCCGTTTTGCAAACCGGCGACACTTGCCTCCTCACCAGACTTCAAACGGCTGCAGAAATGATCCCGGCAAATTCCGATGCCTTCAGCGAAGCACCGCCGACCAGCGCTCCATCCACATTGCGAAGCCCGAAAATCGCCTCGGCATTGGATGCCTTGACCGAACCGCCATAGAGGATCCTGACCGAATGGCCGTCATCGCCCAGCCGCTCTTCGAGCATCTGCCGGATCGCGGCATGGACCTCCTCAATCTGTTCGTTGGTCGGCACCAGCCCGGTTCCTATCGCCCATACAGGTTCGTAGGCGATGACGAGATTGGCGCTCGTTGCTCCCTCGGGAACGGATTCTCTGAGCTGCCCGCCGACAACTTCGATCGCCCGCCCCTCATCACGCTCGTGCCGCGTTTCACCCACACAGACGATCGCGATCAAGCCCGCCCGATGAGCGGCAACCGCTTTTGCAAGGACGATTTCATCATCTTCGCCATGAGACACGCGACGCTCGGAATGCCCGAGGATGACATAGCGCGCGCCGATGTCCGCAAGCATTTCGGCAGAGACATCACCGGTATGCGCACCTGACTGCTGCGCATGGCAATCCTGTGCGCCGATGGCCAGGTTCGAATCCCTGACCCGCTCCACCGCGCGATCGATCAGCGTGAGGGGCGGGCAGACGACGATATCGCACGTCGCACCGCCCGTTAGTCCCTTCAGCGCCTCGATCTCAGCTTGGGAGGAGATGAGACCGTTCATTTTCCAGTTGCCTGCGATCAGCTTGCGCATCGTATCACCAGCAGCAGAAGCCGCCGTCGACGAGCAGATCGACGCCCGTCACGAAACTTGCGGCATTCGAAAGCAGGAAGACCGCCGGACCGACCATCTCATCGACACCGGCCATGCGCTGCATCGGCGTCTGCTCTTCGAAGAGCTTGGTCTGATGTACCATCTCCGGCCGGGTGTTCATCGGCGTTGCCGTATAGCCCGGCGAAATCGTGTTGACGCGGATGCCGCGCCCGACCCACTCCATGGCGAACGACTTCGACATATGGATCACGCCCGCTTTCGAGGCATTGTAATGGGCCTGGCTCAAACCGCGATTGACGATAACGCCCGACATGGAGGCGATGTTGACGATCGACCCGCGGCCATTCTTCAACATGGCCCGCGCTTCGGCCTGGCAAGACAGGAAGATGCCCTTCAGGTTGATGTCCATCAGCGTCTGATACTGGTCCTCTTCCATCTCCTCGGCGGGATTGGCGCTGGCGATTCCGGCCGCATTGACGGCAAGCGAGAGAGCCCCGAGATCGGCTTCAGTGCGGGCGACCGCATCCGCCAGAGACGACTTGCTGGTGACATCGGCGGCAATCTCGATCGAGCGGCGGCCGGCAGCCCGGATATGGCTGGCAGTGGTGGCAAGGCCGTCATCGGTGCGGCGATCGAGAAGCGCTACATCGGCGCCGCACTGGGCGAGACCGATGGCGATCCTCTGCCCGATGCCGCTGCCGGCGCCAGTTACGATGGCGACCTGGCCGCTGAGATCGAATAGTCTTGGTGCGTTCAGAGAGATGTCGGACACCGCTCTTCCTTTCTGTCTTTGCCTAGATTGTCGCCAGTTCCATGACCGAGACGTCGTTTGCCTCGTCACGCTTCAGAATGCCTGCCTGCTTGCCCTGCGCCAGCACGAGAATGCGGTTCGACACGCCGAGAACCTCCTCGAGGTCGGAGCTCACGACGATGACCGCAACACCCTGTTTGGCGAGGTTGACGATGATGTCGTAGATGCCGGCGCGGGCGCCGACATCGATGCCGCGTGTCGGCTCGTCCAGCACCACGACCTTGGGATCACGCATCAGCCATTTGGCGATGACGACCTTCTGCTGGTTGCCACCCGAGAGATCGGAAGCGAACTGCTCCGCGCGTCCCTTCACGCCGAATTTCGTCACCGCCTTTTCAGCGAAAACGCGTTTCACGCCCGAGGTGAGCCAGCGTCCGCCAAGCTTGTCGAGATTGGCGTAGATGATGTTCTCGCTGATCTTATGTGCAACCACGAGGCCCTGGTCCTTGCGGTCCTCGGGCACCATCACGATGCCCTTGGCGATCGCATCCGCAGGGCTGCGCAGCTTCAGCGCTTCGCCTTCCAGCCTGATCGAGCCGGCGCTGATTGGATCGGCACCGGAAATGGCCCGCACGAGCTCGGTGCGACCGGCGCCGACAAGGCCGGCGATGCCGAGGATCTCGCCGGCATGAACGTCGAAACTCACATCGCGGAAGGAATCGTCCGGCGACGTCAGGCCGGATACCTCAAGCACGGGCCTACTCGTCGGCTCGGGAAGGGTCGGAAACATGCGATCGAGCGAGCGGCCGACCATGCTCTCGACGATCGTGCGCACCGGTGTCGCGCTGTCGGCAAATTCATGGACGCGCTCTCCATCGCGAAGCACGACGATACGGTCGGTGATCTTTTTGATCTCTTCCATGCGGTGGGATATGTAGATGATCCCGACACCCTCGGAGCGGAGCTTGCGGACCTGCTCGAACAAGGCCTCCGTCTCCGCGCCGCCAAGGGCTGCGGTCGGCTCGTCGAGGATCAGGAGTTTTGCGTTGAGCGCCAGCGCCTTGGCAATCTCGATCAGCTGCTGATTGGCGGTCGAAAGGCCGGCAACCTTTCGGGTCGCGGGAATGTGCAGGTTCAGCCGGGCAAGTTGCTCCTGAGCACGGCGGACCATCTGGGTGCGGTCGACGACGCCATTCTTCATGGGCCATCGGCCGATAAAGACATTTTCGGCGATGGAAAGATGCGGCAAAAGCTGCAGTTCCTGATGGATCAGCACGACGCCCTTGTCGATCGCCTCGCGCGGAGCGGCCGGGGCATAAGGCTGCCCCAGCCATGTCATCGAGCCCTCGGAAGGTGTGCGTGATCCGGCAATGATGCCTGACAGCGTCGACTTGCCGGCGCCGTTTTCACCGAGAAGTGCCACCACCTCGCCGGGATAGACGTCCAGGTCCACATTTTTCAGCACCTGGAGCGGTCCGTAGCGCTTGGATATGCCCCTCAGGGAAAGAACCGGCTCGGTCACAGCACACCTCCTCGAGATTTCGGCTGATTAAGGATGGTTGGCGATGAAGCCTGCTACGTTTTCCTTGGTCGTCAGCGTCGCATCGAGAAGCTGAACCGGCGGAACCTTCTCGCCAGCGACAAGCTTGATGGCGTTAGCGACGGCTTCGCGGCCCATCTTCTGGGTCTGCTGCGTGGCCGTCACATCGAAGACACCCTTGCTGAGAGCTTCGAGGGCGGCAGTATCACCATCGAAACCGCCAACGACGATCTTCTGCGAAGGGTTTGCAACCTTGATTGCCTGGGCGGCACCAAGCGCCAGCGCGTCTGCCTGAGCGAAGACGATCGTGACATCCGGATTGGCCTGCAGCATGTTCTGCATGATCTGGAAGCCTTCGTCCTGGAACCAGTTGTTGGAATACTGTTCGGCAACAACCTTGACGTCCGGATTGGCCTTCAGGGATTCCGCGCAACCCTTGGAACGATCAAGCTCGGGCGTGGTGCCCTTCTGGCCGTGGATGATGACCATCTTGCCCTTGCCGCCGGCTTCCTTGAGGATGTAGTCGCAAACCGCCTTGGCGGAGGCAACGGAGTCCGTCGCCAGGAACGTGTCGCCCGGAGCACCTTCGGCATTGCGGTCGACGTTGACGACCGGGATGCCGGCCTGCTTTGCAAGCTTCACCGGAACGGTAGCCGCGGCTGCACCAGCCGGGATATAGATGAGAGCGTCGATGTTCTGGGTCAGAAGGTCCTGGATCTGGTTGACCTGCGTCGGGCCGTCGCCCTTGGCGTCGACGGTAACGACCTCGATGCCCCGCTTCTTGGCTTCGTCTTCAACCGACTGCTTGATCTGGTTGAAGAAGTTTGCCTGCAGGTTTGCGACGGCAAGGCCAAGCTTCTTGACTTCGGCCGCGTGAACGGATCCGAGGCTGAGGCCAAGCAGGGCAGCAGACGCGAGCAGAGTGCGCGCAAATTTCATGTCAGTTCCTCCGTTGTTAGTGAACCCTTGGGTATCCTCCCCCTCGGGCAATAGATCCGCTCCAAACCTTTCGGAGAGGAATTTCACGCGGCCCGCATCACCTGCGGGCCTGATGTTCAGGCAGCGCGCCGCTTGCGGATTGTCTCGGCGCCGACCGCGAGAACGATCACGACACCGATGATGACCTGCTGCAGGAAGGGTGAGACGTTGAGCAGGTTGAGGCCGTTGCGCAGCACACCGATGATCAGGACGCCGATCAGCGTGCCACCGATGCCGCCGGCACCGCCCGACAGTGATGTTCCGCCGATAACGACCGCTGCGATCGTGTCGAGTTCGTAGCCGAAGCCGCTGGACGGCTGGGCAGAGTCGAGACGGGCGGCAAGAACGATACCGGCAAGACCTGCAAGTACGGCACTCGCCACGTACACAAGAATAGTCACAAGCTGGACGTTGATGCCGGCAAGACGGGCAACTTCGGGATTGCCGCCGACCGCATAGAGCATGCGTCCTTCTGCGCGGAAGTGCAGGAAAATCCAGGCAGCTGCGACGACTGCCAGCATCAGGAAGACGGTTGCAGTCAGGATGCCGAAATGGCGGTCAATGGCCAGCATCATGAACCAGTCAGGAAAGCCCACGATCTGCTGGCCGTCGGTGATCATGTTTGCCACGCCGCGCGCAGCCGACATCATCGCGAGCGTCGCGATAAAGGCGGGGACCCTGAACCAGGTGACCATGATGCCGACGATAAGGCCGCTGATCATCGAGGCAATAAGCGCCGCCACGATGCCGAGGCCGAGCGGCAGACCGGCGACATTCGCCGTCCAGCCCATCACCATCATCGCGAGAGCCAGGACCGAGCCTACCGAAAGGTCGATGCCGCCGATCAGAATCACGAAGGTCATGCCGACTGCCATGATCCCGAGCACGGTGATCTGGTCGAGAATGTTCAGACCATTGCGGACGGAGAGAAATGTATCAGTGCTGAAGGTCAGGAACAGGCAGAGCAAAAGCAGTCCGATGAGCGGACCGGTTGCTCCCGTGAGCTTGCTGACCCACGTACCGGACGGCCGGCTCTGTTCATTCACGTCGATCGCCACCATCGTTCCTCCCTAAAGATCAAGGCCGGCGGCCACTATTTCCTCAAGCAAGAATATTTATTCATGCCTGCTGGAAAATTCATTAACAACTTGCTTAGATGCTGTCAACCGGCTTTTCTGCGGATACTGGAGGCTGGACAATCAACAAGGGGCTTGACTAAGTTCGCTCAAATGCAAAAATATAACATAGTGAATATTTATGCACGAGAGGAAACGATGGAGCCTTCCGAACTTGAACGTGTTGCTCGCCAGATACGTCTGCGCGACCTCCAGGCCGTATACGAGGCGGGCGCCGGCCATATCGGTGGCGAGATGTCGGTGATCGATCTCCTCACCGCATTGTATTTTCGGGTCCTGCGCGTCTGGCCCGATCAGCCCAGACATCCCGATCGCGACAGGTTTGTGCTGTCGAAGGGCCATACGGCCTGCGCGCTCTACGTCACGCTCGCCAAGCGCGGTTTCATTCCGGAAGAAGAAATCTCGACTTTTCTGAAGCCGCATTCCCGTCTGAACGGCCACCCGAACTGTAATAAGGTGCCGGGCGTCGAAACGAATACCGGCCCGCTCGGACACGGGTTGCCGGTTGCTGTCGGCATGGCCAAGGCGGCAAAACTCTCAGGTGCGAAATACCACACCTATGTCATCACCGGTGACGGCGAGATGCAGGAAGGCTCGAACTGGGAAGCCATCATGGCAGCATACCAGTTCCGCCTGGACAACCTGACCTTGATCATCGACCACAACAGGTTCCAACAGGGCGCTTCGCTCTCGGACACCAACGATGTCGCACCGCTTCGCCCCAAGCTCGAGGCCTTCGGCTGGGAGGTCAGCGAAATCAACGGCAACGACATGCACGCGATCGTGCCCGCCCTCGAGCATCGCTCCGACCGGCCCCATTGCATCGTGGCGCACACCAACAAGGGCCACGGCATCTCTTTCATGCAGGATCGCGTCGACTGGCATCACAAGGTTCCGAGCAAGGAACAGTATGAAACCGCATTAGCAGAACTGTCGGAGGCACTCTAATGAACGCGCCCGTAAACCCACCGAAGCTCTATGACTGCCGCGATGCCTTTGCGGCGACGCTCGAGCGCCTGGCCGCCGAGAATGAAACCATCGTCGCCGTCTGCAACGACTCGGTCGGTTCCTCCAAACTCGGCGGCTTCAAGTCGAAATTCCCTGATCGCCTCGTCAATGTCGGCATCGCCGAACAGAACATGGTTGGCGTCGGCGCCGGTCTCGCCAATGGCGGACGCTTGCCCTATGTCTGCGGCGCCTCGCCGTTCCTGACCGGCCGATCGCTCGAGCAGATCAAGGCCGACATTTCCTACTCCAATGCCAACGTCAAGCTCGTGGGCATTTCCTCGGGCATGGCTTACGGCGAACTCGGCCCGACCCATCATTCGATCGAGGATTTCGCCTGGACGCGCGTGCTGCCGAATCTGCCCGTGATCGCCCCTTGCGACCGCATCGAGACTGCCGCCGCGGTCGAGTGGGCCGCAAGCTATAATGGTCCCTGCTTCCTGCGCCTCTCGCGCGTCGGCGTGCCGGATCTGCTGCCTGAAGGTCACAGGTTCGAAGTCGGCAAGGCGAACCTGCTGCGCGAAGGCTCTGATGTCACGCTGATTGCCAACGGCACGCTGACCCACCGCATGATGAAGGCCGCCGAAATCCTGGCCGGGCGCGGCATCAAGGCGCGCGTGCTCAACATGGCGACCGTTCGCCCGATCGACGAGGCCGCCATCATTGCGGCAGCCAACGAGACTGGCGCGATCGTGACGGCGGAAGAGCATTCGATCTTCGGCGGCCTCGGTTCCGCCATCGCCGAAGTGGTCGTCGACAACGCGCCCGTACCGATGAAGCGTCTTGGTGTTCCCGGCATCTATGCGCCGACAGGTTCGGCCGAATTCCTCCTCGACGAATTCGGCATGGCGCCAGCGGCGATCGCCGATGCGGCCCAGGCGCTGATCAAGCGCAAATAATCTGATAGCAGGTCTATTGCACCGGGGCGCGCATCTGCCCCGGCCGTTCGTTTGAGGAGAAGATGATGCGGGCTATTCTGGCGATCGACCAGGGCACAACCAATTCGAAGGCAGTGCTGGTTTCCGAAACCGGAGAGGTGCTTGCCAGAGGCTCGGCCGCCGTCGGTATCTCCTATCCGCAGCCGGGCTGGGTCGAGCAAGATCCCCGCCGCATCTTTGCCTCCGTTTGCGAAGCAATCGAGGCCTGCCTGAAGACAGTTTCCGACGTTACTGTCGAGGCGGTGGCAGTTTCCAATCAGCGTGAATCCGTCACGATGTGGGATGCAGAGAGCGGCGAGGCACTGGGTCCGGTGGTGAGCTGGCAGTGCCGCCGCACAGCGCCGGACTGCGAGCGCCTGATCGCCGAAGGTCATCTCGACCGCGTGGAAACGCTGACCGGCCTTCCACTCGACCCGATGTTTCCCGGATCGAAATTCCGCTGGCTGCTCGATCGCGTACCAGCCGGGCGCCGTGTGCGCCTCGGCACGGTCGACAGTTGGCTGATCCATTGCCTGACGGGTGGGCGCCGCCACGTCTGCGATGCCTCCAATGCCGCCCGCAGCCAGTTGTTCGACCTCAATTGGCAGGTCTGGAGTGAGGAACTCGGCCAGATTTTCGGCGTCGATATCGCCCTGTTGCCGGAAGTGCTCGACAGTTCTGCCGATTTCGGCACGACGCGCGGCCTTCCCGGCATCCCGGACGGCACGCCGATCCGATCTGCTATTGGCGACAGCCATGCGGCGCTCTTCGGTCATGGGGCCTTCAAGCCGGGCGATGGCAAGGTAACGTTCGGAACCGGCTCCTCCGTCATGACGACATTGCCGCGCTTCATCGCGCCGCAAAACGGGATAACCACGACGGTCGCCTGGCGGATCGCCGGCGTGCCGACCTTCGCCTTCGAGGGCAACATTCTCGTTTCGGCAGCAAGCCTTCCGTGGATGGCCGACATTCTGGGCCTTCCCGATGTCGCAGCCCTCGTCGACCTTGCGGCGACGGCTGAGCCGGGCGGACCGGGATTCGTGCCGGCCTTCGTCGGCCTCGGCGCCCCCTACTGGAATTCCGACGCCCGTGCGCTCTTCGCCCAGATCAACTTTTCCACGACCCGCGCCCAGATGGCCCGCTCAGTGACGGATTCGATCGCCTGCCAGGTGCATGACGTGATCGCCGCCATGCGCGCCCAGAGCGGCGGCAAGCTCGGCGCTCTTTATGTCGACGGCGGCCCGAGCCAGAACCGCTTCCTGATGCAATGCGTGTCGAACCTGATCGAACATGCCGTCATCCAGTGCGAGGCGCCGGAGGCTTCCGCTCTCGGCGCCGCCTATCTCGCCGGGCTTTCGCTCGGCCTGTGGAAGGATCTCAACGCGATCGAAGCACTCCCGAGAAGCACCACAGTGATCCGCCCCGAAGAGATCGATCGCACCGGACTTCTCAATACATGGAATGATGCGCTGGCCCGCTCGACGTCGCGACCGACACCGGTTAAATGTGAATAAAAATTCAAGCCGGTATCGCCCATGTCCCGTCTCAACGAACTCCGCCTGATCTCCAGGGTTGCCCAGATGTACCACATCGAAGGGCGGCGGCAGGCGGAGATCGCGCAGCATCTGCGGCTTTCCCAGGCGACGGTCTCGCGAATGCTGAAGAGGGCCGAGGCCGAGGACATTGTTCGCACCAGCGTCATCCCGCCGGTCGGCACTTACAGTGAGCTCGAAGGAGCCCTGCGTCAAAAGTTCGACCTTCCCGAAGCAATTGTCGTCGAGTGCAGCGAGGACCGGGACGGCGCCATCATGGCCCGGATCGGTGAAGCCGCAGCCCATCTTCTCGAGATCACACTTGCACCTGGCGAGATCGTCGGGGTTTCGAGCTGGAGCCAGACCATCTTCAAGATGGTCGAAAACATCCATCCGCAGAAAAGCGCCCAGGTAAAATACGTTGTGCAAACCCTCGGCGGCATGGGCGACCCTTCGGTGCAGACACATGCCACGCAGCTTACGACGCGCCTTGCACGCCTCACCGGAGCCGAACCCAAGCTGCTTCCCGTACAGGGCGTGACGACATCGAGGGAAGCCAGGCTCCTGATGCAGTCAGATCCCTTCGTCCGCGAGACCATGGATTTGTTCGGCAGTATCACGCTCGCCATTGTCGGCATCGGCGCCGTGGAGCCGTCCGAATTGCTTGCTCGTTCGGGCAACATCTTTTCGTCACGGGAGCTTGCCGATCTCGCCGAGGCCGGCGCCGTTGGTGACATTTCACTGCGCTTTTTCGACAAGGACGGCAAACCGGTGAAGACGCCGCTGGATGACCGGGTCATCGGCCTTCCGCTCGAGGATCTTGCGCGGGTGGATCGCGTTATCGCGCTGGCCGGCGGTGCGAAGAAGACGGCGGCGATCTCGGGCGCGCTGCGTGTTGGCGTCATCGACATGCTGGTGACCGACAAATTCACCGCGCAGCGATTGATCGATACAACGGCTTGACGTGGCCGTCGGCCATGCCCGTGGCACATCTGGAAGCGACGGTTAACGAACTGTTAAATAATTCCACGCAAATCTAGTCAGCAGTTGCCCCAGGAGAAACAGGCCGGAAAACGCACCGCGTTTTCGGAAGTGCTTCTTCGACTTCCGCCGCCTGTTCTGGATCAGCTCAATGACCATCATCTCCCGAATTCTGAAGATTAAAAGTCGATCCCATATCCTCGTCGAACGTCAGAGGATCGGCGTTGACGAAAGGATCCCGGGCACGAGAAAGATGCGGAGTGGCAAGACAAGGCAACGGTTAGGCATTCTGATCGGCGCCTTCGTCTGCGGGTTTATTCTGATCGGCGGTCGTCTTGTCCAATACGGACTTGCCGAGGAGCCCACCACCAGCTCGCTTGGCAATCCCAACGGCGTTGCCTCCCGGCCCGACATCGTCGATCGCAATGGCCAGCTTCTGGCTACCGACCTGAACATGGTTTCCCTCTACGCGGACCCCCGTCGCATCATCGACGCCGACGAAGTGGTGGAGAAACTCGCCGTCGTCATTCCGAGCCTGGATTGGAGGGAGACCCACAAGAAGCTCAAGATGGACAGCGGCTTCCAGTGGCTGCGGCGCCAGCTCACGCCGAGGCAGCAAGCTGATATCCTTGCCCTCGGCCTTCCTGGCATAGGGTTCAGACCGGAAAAACGTCGCTTCTATCCTGGCGGGCGCGCTGCGTCGCATATCCTTGGTCACGTCAATGTCGACAATCAAGGACTGGCCGGCATGGAGCGGTATCTCGACCAGCAGGGTCTGGCCGATCTGAGGGCTGTGGGGCTGACATCCGGAGTTCCGCTTGAACCCGTCAGCCTATCGATCGACATCCGCGTCCAGAACCTCGCCCGGGAAGTCGCCGCCAAAGCGATGAACGCTTATCAGGCGGAAGCCGCCGGCGCACTCGTTCTCGACGTCGAGACGGGCGAGGTCCTGGCGATGGCCTCGGTGCCGGATTATGATCCGAACGAGCCATCACGCACATTGGCGGACGGCAGCGTGGACAAGGATTACGAGAAAGGCTGGTTCAACCGGATCAGCAATGCGACATTCGAGATGGGCTCGACCTTCAAGAGCTTCACCTTGGCGATGGGCCTCGATGCGGAAAAGATCACTCTCAACTCCGTCGTCGATGCATCGCGTCCGATCCGGATGGGCGGCTTCACGATCAAGGACTTCAAAGGCAAGCACAGGCCACTATCGATCCCGGAGGTCTTTCAGTATTCGTCCAATATCGGCACCGCGGCGGTCGCGGACATGGTCGGCATTGAGGGACATCAACAGTTCCTGACCAAGCTCGGACTTTTGTCGAAGGTGGAGACGGAGATGCCGGGCGTCGCAACGCCCACGCAGCCACGCACATGGAAGAAGATCAATTCGGTCACGATCTCCTTCGGTCACGGCGTCGCCACGACCCCGTTGCAGACGGCGTCCGCCGCCGCATCTCTCATCAATGGCGGCAATCTCATTCCGCCAACTTTCCTGCCACGGTCGCCCGAACAAGCTGCAACGCTGGCGAAAACCGTGGTCAAGCAAAGCACAAGTGCCGATATGCGCTATCTCTTCAGCTGGAATGGGCTTAAGGGTTCAGGCCGTGCCGCCCAGGTCGAGGGCTTCAATGTCGGCGGCAAAACCGGGACAGCCGACAAGGTCGTCAATGGGCGTTACGCAAGCGACCTGAACTTCAACGCCTTTGTTGCGGCTTTTCCAATGGACAAGCCGAAATATATGGTCCTTGCGATCATCGACGCCCCGAAAACCGGTGAGCATGGCGGACGGACGGCAGCCTCCACAGCCGCGCCGATGGTGAAGGAAATCATTGGTCGGGCAGCCCCGCTGCTCGGGGTCCAGCCTCACTTCGGATCGAATGATGCGCCCTATTCGCTGATCAGTTACTGAGCTCGCCAAGATCTGCGAGGCGCGACATTGCCTCGGTCACGTCCTCCCAAAATACGAGTGTCAGATGAAAGTCGCTTCGAATAGCTCACGCGCATATTCGTCATGCGTTTTCCCGTCCTGCAAATCGTCTTTCGAGAGCTCATCGATGAACCGGCCATCCTTCATGATCAGCACGCGATCGCACATATGGGCGATCACCGCCAGATCGTGGCTGACGAGCACGTAGGTCAGTCCCATCTCGTCGCGCTGGTCCGCCAGCAGGTTCAGGATTTCGGCCTGTATCGACACATCGAGCGCCGAAGTCGGTTCATCGAGGAGCAGGATCGGCGGCGATAGGATCAGCGCCCTTGCAATGGCCACGCGCTGGCGCTGGCCGCCGGAAAGTTCGTGGGGAAACCGGTTTGCAAATGCGGCCGGCAGACCGACCTGGCGCAGAGAACGTTCCACGGTTTGCCAGATCTCCTGCCTGCCCATAGCCCGCAAAGGTTCGGCAAGGGCCGTGCCGATCCGGTGGCGCGGGTGCAGCGAACCGTAAGGATCCTGGAACACCATCTGAGCGCATTTGAGGTCGTCAAGGTTTCTCGACTTGCCGACCATGCGACCAGCGAGCGCGATTTCTCCCGACCAGCCTTTTTCCATGCCCGACAGGCATCGCAAGACGGTGGACTTGCCGCAGCCGGACTCACCGACGATACCCAGAGTTTCCCCACGCGCGACGCTGAAGCTGATATCCTTGACGACATGGTTTTGCCGTTTGCCGGATGTGAACGTGACGTTGAGGTCGCGAACTTCGATCATCATGCTCTCTCCAGGTCGATCTTCGAGCGGTCGAGAACCGCAAGCCGCCGGACGGGATGTCGCGGATCCGGCATCGCTGCGATCAGTCCCCTCGTATAGGGATGGCTGGCATCTTCCAGCCGTGTCAGCGTTTCAACAATGCGCCCCGCATACATGACGATGATCCGCTCACAGAAGGCGGAGACCATGCGGATATCGTGACTGATCAGCAGCAGGCCGGAATCGTTCTCCCGGACGAGCTCGTCAAGCAGCATAAGTACGTCCTTGCGCACGCTGACATCGAGCGCCGAAGTCGGCTCGTCGGCGATGACGAGCTTCGGCTTGGCGAGAAGCATCATTGCAATCATTACACGCTGGCCCATGCCGCCGGATATCTGATGCGGATACTGCGCCATGACGCGCTCGGCGTCCCGGATGCGAACGCGCTCGAGCATCGCTTTGGTCGCAGCAGTCGCTGCTGCGCCACGCAGATTGAGATGCAGGCGAGCCGCTTCAGCGATCTGCTTGCCGACTGTCAGCACCGGATTGAGCGAATAGCGGGGGTCCTGCATGATGAGCGCAATATCCTTGCCGCGTATCTTTCCCATCTGGCTCTCGGAGAGCGACAGAAGCGGACTGCCGTCAAGGTCGAGGCGCTTTGCGGAGACGGTGGCACCTGCCGACAGGAGTCGCATGATCGCGCGACCGGTCGTCGATTTTCCCGAGCCGGACTCGCCGACGATGCCGACGCGCTCGCGCCCGACATCGAAGCTGACATGGGAGACGGCAGGCACCGCGTTCTTGCCGAAGCTGACATTGAGGTCTTCGATGGAGAGAACTGGCTTCATATCAGGACCTCGCATGACGGGGATCCAGAATGTCGCGAAGCGCGTCACCTGCCACGTTGAAGGCAAGGCTGGTAACGAGGATGGCGACACCCGGCATCACGGCAACCCACCAATAATCGAGCATGAACTTTCGCCCGCTCGAGATCATCGCCCCCCATTCGGGCGCCGGCGGCTGCGCGCCCAATCCGAGAAAGCCCAACGAAGCGGCCGTCAGAATGATGCCCGCCATGTTGAGGGTCAGACGTACGATCACCGACGGAATGCACATGGGAGCGATGTAGACAAACAGGATGCGTAGGGGCGAGGCGCCGTAGAGACGGGCGGCGGCCACATAGTCTGCATTTCTGACGACCAGCGCCTCGGCGCGCGCCAGACGCGCAATGGGTGGCCATGCGGTGAGTGAAATGGCGATGATTGCCGTCGTCAGGCCGGCTCCGAGGGCGGCGGCGAATGCCAGCGCCAGAATCAGTGAGGGAAAGGACAGGACGATATCCGTTGCCCGCATCAGGAGTGCATCGGTGCGCCCGCCAAAGAAACCGGCGACGACACCGATCAGCAGGCCGATCGGGCCAACGATGAGAGAAATCGAAAGCACGGTCTGGACGGTGATCCGCGTTCCGTAGATCAGGCGGCTCAGAATATCCCGGCCGAACTCGTCGGTGCCCGCCCAATGCGCGGCGCTCGGCGGTTGCAGCGCGTCGGACAGGACCTGGATGTTGGGATCATAAGGCGCGAGCCAAGGCGCAAGGATCGCGACGACGCAGAGCACCGCCAGAATAATAAAGCCGGCCATGCCGAGCGGTTCCTGCCCAAGTCTTGAGACGATCCTCATCGTTGAGCCGGAGATCCGTGTCGGCAGGCTCGGTGGGCGCACAGTGAGGTCGGTTTGGATTGCATCGCTCATTGCGCAGCCTCCCGCGTTCGCGGATCGAATATCGCGTAGGCGATGTCCGCCAGGAAATTGAGGAACATGAAGATGAAACCGATAATGATGGTGGCGGCAACGACGGCGTTCATGTCGCCGATCATCAGCGCATTCGTCATGTATTGGCCGATACCCGGCCAGGAAAAGACGATCTCGGTCACGACGGCACCTTCCAGCAGCCCGCCATAGGAAATAGCGAGGATGGTGATGAGCTGTACCGCGATATTCGGCAGGACGTGGCCGATGACGGTGCGGGCCGGGCCGACACCCTTTGCGCGCGCGGCGATCACGTAGTCCTGGCTCAATTGCTCGAGCGTGAAGCTGCGGGTCATACGGGTGATATAGGCCATGGCGGCATAGGCAAGGATCACGGCAGGCAGGATGATATGCCCAAGCGCATTCCAGAAGATCTCTGTTTCTCCCTGCAGCAGACTGTCAACGAGCAGCAGCCCGGTCTGTGGCGTCACCATGCCCTCGTAGAAGACATCGACACGGCCGGGACCTCCAACCCAATTCAGCCCTGCGTAAAAGATGACCAGGCCGACGATGCCGAACCAGAAGACCGGGATCGAATGACCGACAAGCGCCACGATCCGCGCGATCTTGTCGATAAACGTGTCTCGAAAAAGTGCCGCCGTCAGCCCAAGCGGGACGCCGACAAAGGTCGAGATAAGGATCGCCAGGGTGGCGAGTTCGAAGGTCGCTGGAAATGCCTGAGCAAGATCCGAGGAGACCGGATTGCCCGTCAGCACCGCCGTTCCGAAATCGCCATGCGCCAAGCCATTCAGGTAGATCAGGAACTGCTGGTAGATCGGCAGGTCAAGACCAAGCTTCTGACGCATGGCGGCATAGGCGGCAGGGTCTGCCAGCTCACCGACGATCGCTCCGACCGGATCGGCCGGAAGAATACGGCCGATCACGAAAGTGACGCACAGCAGGATGAACAGGCTGACGGCCAGGTGTCCCACCCGGCGCGCCAGTTCCTTCACGGAGAGTTCCTTCATGATCGGCGACCTTGCTTAATCGGTCTCGGCTTTCGTGACGCCCTCAAGGCGCGTCGTCTGATTCGGATGGCCGACATAACCCTGAACCTTGTCGTTCAGCACGATCGGCTCGAAGCGCTCGAACATCGGCAGGACGGCCGGCTTCTGATCGACGAACATCTTCTGCATATCGACATAGATTTCGCCGCGTTTCTTCGGGTCCGCCTCAAGTGAAGCCTTCGCCGTCAGCGCCGTCAGTTCCGGAATGTCCCATGCCGAGCGCCAGACGAAGTTGCCGGCATTGTTTGCTTCGAGGGAATTGTCGGGATTGGACGCGAACTGCTCCATCGCTCCGAGCACGTTCGGCATATAGGCACCAGTCTGTGGAATGAGCAGATCGAAATTCCGCGCACGGTGGGCCGCGATAATGTCCGATCCGTTGCCCTGCTGGATGTCGACCTTGATGCCGATCTGGCCGAGCGAAGCCTGGATCGCGGTGGCAAGATCGATGCGGGGCGTCTGTGCGATGGTTTTCAGGCTGAGCGTAAAGCCGTCCTTGAAGCCCGCTTCCGCAAGAAGCTCCTTTGCCTTGGCGACATCGAGGTGCCAGTCGGGGCTTGGGATTGCATATTCGAAGTTTTCGGGAACCGGCACGGTACGGGCACGCCCGTAAGGACCCATGATGGTCTTCTCGATCCCCTTGTAATCGATACCGTAGGCGATTGCTTCGCGCACTTTCGGGTTCGACAGATATTTGTTGCCGGCATTCATCGACAGCACGTAGAAGCCACCGGTCGGTACGCGCTGGATTTCGAAGCCCTTCTTGTTGTCGAAGGTGGCGAGATCCGACGCGGTCATTGCGCTTGCTATGTCGATATCGCCGCGTTCCAGCATCAGGCGCTCCACCTGGCTTTCGGGAACATGGCGGACGATGACGCGGCGCATCTTCGGAGCACCCGCAACATAGTTCTTGTTGGCGTCGAGAATGACAAGTTCATTGGGCGCCCAGCGGTTCAACGTGAACGGTCCGGAGCCCGCCGAATGGGTTCTAAGCCAGGCGTTGCCATAGTCATCATTGGCGACATGTTTCTGGACTTCGACGCTGTCGACGACGCTCGCAATGACCATGGCCAGACGGTAAAGCAGAAGCTCCGATGTCACTTCGCCCGAAAGATCGATGCGCACCGTCTTGTCGTCGACAGCCTTAACCAGTTGATCGATATTATCCTTCGTATAGCCGACGCGCTTCAGGTTGGCGGCTGCGGCCTGATCGAGCTTCAGCAAGCGGCCGAGTGAATAGACGACGTCCTTAGACGTGACCGGGTTTCCCGAGGCAAAAGTCGCATCGCGCAGCTTGAAAGTGATCCCCTTGTCATCAACCTGCCAGCTTTCGGCAAGCTGCGGCACGATCTTGCCGTCAGGCGTCGACGCAACCAGGCGATCATAGAGGTTCGACATGATCTCGTTGGCCTTGGCTTCCGTCGCCTGCTGCGGATCCAGCGAAAGAACCTGGGCGAGTGAGGTGCCGATCACCAGCTGATCGGTAGGCGTCGCCGCCCGAAGCGCGGGTGCTGCCAAGGTCAGCGCGCAGAGAGCGACGCCAACAAACAGGCTTCTGGAAAAATGCTTCATTGCAACTCCTCCCTGAGTTACTATACAAGACATAATATGTCGTCCGTATGTCGTACTATGATTTTTCCAAGACGTTTGCAAGTGCCATGCGGAAGAGGACGCGAAAATGGGGAACAATGAAAATGGTGGCGGGCACGCGTGGCAGGCAGCGCTTGGCGCAGCAGATGATCGATCAGTTGCGAATGCAGATCGAGACGGGAAAGCTCCGTGAGGGAGATCAGCTTCCAACCGAGCCCCAGCTTGAGGCGGCCTTCGGCGTGAGTCGCACAGTGGTGCGGGAAGCGATTGCCGACCTGCGCGCGGCCGGATTTGTCCGGCCTGTCCAGGGCAAGGGCGTCTTCGTGTCGGATCCCAACGTGCATGCCAGGCTTGTCCTGACGCCGGTCGAAGTCAAAAGCATTCCGGAAACACTGGAATTGCTGGAGTTTCGCATGGCAGTCGAAGGAGAGGCCGCCGCTATCGCAGCCTATCGCAGGACGGCCGAACAGGAAGCTGCGATTCGACTTGCCAACCGAAAAATGGCCCAACTCATCGAGAGCGGCGAGCCCACGGTCGAGGCCGATTATGAATTCCACACCGCCATAGCCAATGCTTCTAACAACAGATTCTATATCGATGCCCTGCGCCATTTCGGACCGCGCGCGATCCCGCGCGGACAGTTTCCGACCTTACCCGAAGCCAATGACCGCACCTATCTCGAAAAGGTTCATGCAGAGCATGGTGAGATCCTGGCCGCCATTGCGGAGCAGGATCCGGATCGTGCAAGACAGGCCATGCGCGCGCACATGATGGCGAGCCAGCGACGATACCGAATGCTTGCAGAGCAGCAATGAGGCTCGACAACCTTAAAAATTCATATTATGTCATACGACATGATTTGAATGATCGGGAGGTTAGTTGTGTATTTGGGAACCCAGGTCGCCGCACGGGACGACGATGATTTTCGTGTTTTTGCCCAACTGGGCGTAAAACACATTTCCGCTGACCCGCCCGGGGCGCCGTCCAGCTGGACACTTGATGATCTGGAGCGCCACCGCGATCACGTGGAGAGCTTCGGTCTCGTGCTGGACATGATCCAGCTCCCCTTGCCCTCCAGGCCGATCGAAAACGCGTCCTATCCCGACATCCTGCTGGCCGGTCCCGAACGCGACCGGCAGATCGACGCCGTCTGCCGGATGATCGAGAACTGTGCAAAGGCCGGAATCCCTGCCACGAAATACAATCTCAACCTGATAGGCATTCCGCGAACGGAGCTCGAAAAGGGCCGCGGCGGTTCGCTCAACGAGGCTTTTCGCTGGGACAAGGCCGATCATCAGGCGGCACCCGGTCTTGCCGGCGTCCTCTCGGAAGATGAGAACTGGGAGCGTATCGACTATTTTCTCCAGCGGGTGGTTCCCGTTGCGGAGAGCAACAAGGTGCGCCTTGCCTGCCACCCGCACGATCCCTATACGCCACCGGGCTACCGCG
This sequence comes from Rhizobium sp. BK379, assembly GCF_014193955.1. Lineage (NCBI taxonomy): Bacteria > Pseudomonadati > Pseudomonadota > Alphaproteobacteria > Hyphomicrobiales > Rhizobiaceae > Rhizobium > Rhizobium sp. BK379. The sequence continues at coordinate 271,667 of NZ_JACIAD010000006.1, read as the reverse complement.
GCGTCACTCGTGTCCTTGGTACAGTCGACGGCTTGAAGAGATTCGTGCAGATGCGCGAGAGCCCCTATCATGGCCTGAATTTCTGCCAGGGTTCGATCGGCGAGATGCTCGACAATCCGCGTGAGGAAATCGACGATATCATCCGCTGGTTCGGCACGCGCGGAAAGATCTTCAACCTGCACTTCCGCAACATCAGCGGCGGCAAGCTCTCCTTCATGGAAACCTTTCCCGATGAAGGCGACATGGACATGGTGCGGTCGCTCAAGGTCTACCGCGAGGTCGGCTACAAATACATGGTCATGCCGGACCATGTGCCGCGCATCAGCGGTCGCGACGCGACGGGCGTCGCCTTCAGCTTCTGCTACGGCTACATCGCCGCTGTGCTCGAGGCGATGGAAGCCGGCCATATGTGAGCAAAGCGCTCACCTTCAATCAGCAATTATTCAAGGAATTCAACATGGATCCCAACGCCATCAAGAAAGCCGTGGGCGACGGCCTCCTCTCCTTCCCGGTGACGCATTTCGACAGCGAGAACAGGTTCAATGAAGCCGCCTACCGCGACCATGTGAACTGGCTTGCCGGTTTTGACGCAAGCGCACTTTTCGCCGCGGGCGGTACGGGCGAATTCTTCTCGCTCAATCCGGCCGAAATCCCTGCCGTCATCCGCGCCGCCAAGGCTGCCGCAGGCAAAACGCCCATCATTTCCGGTACCGGTTATGGCACCTCACTTGCAATCGACATTGCGCGCGCTGCCGAAAAGGCCGGTGCCGATGGCCTGCTGCTGCTTCCGCCCTATTTGATGTTTGCCGAGCAGGCTGGGCTTGTCGCCCATGTGAAAGCTATCTGCCAGGCGGTCGGCATCGGCGTGATCGTCTATAACAGGGACAACGCGATCCTGTCGGCCGACAGCATCGCTCAGCTTTGTGATGCGTGCCCCAATCTCATCGGTTTCAAGGACGGCGTCGGTGATGTCGACCGGGTCATCGAGATCACCACCAAGATCGGCGACCGGCTGGTCTATGTTGGTGGCATGCCGACCCACGAAGTCTATGCTCAGGCCTATTTCGCCGCCGGTGTGACCACCTATTCCTCGGCTGTCTTCAACTTCGTTCCGGCTCTTTCGCAACGGTTCTACAAAGCGCTCAGGGCGGGCGACCAGAAGACTGTCGACCAGATCCTCAAGGACTTCTTCTTCCCCTTCGTTGCGCTTCGCAACCGCAAGAAGGGATACGCCGTCTCCATCATCAAGGCGGGACTGAAAGTCATCGGCCGCGATCCGGGCACCGTGCGCGCGCCGCTCACGAACCTGACGGACGAGGAACTCTCCGTGCTGCGGTCGATTGTCGAGGCTAATGACCAGACGAGGCTGGCCGCGGAGTAAAACCGCGGCCACCGGCGCTCAGCCTCATCGCCGTATTGCCGCGACGATCGGCTGCACCGCCGCTCTCATGCTCTCCGGCGTCGTGCCGGTGACGATAACGCCGAGCAGAGGGGCAGCAATGCCCGCGTCCCTCAGCTTCGGCATATCGTCGGGCACAAACATCTTCTGGCTTGGCGCGATGACCGGAATACCCGCCTTGCCCGTGATGGTCCGGTAGCGATCAAGATCGCTCTCGTCGAGCGGCTTTCCGTAGTCGGCAAAGGAAGCGACCGAGGCTTCCATCATCGCACCGGGAATGTCGAGAATGCCTTGCAAATCCTCGTCAGTGCTCGCCTCGCCAAGCGCCGGAATGGGCCGCAGCCTCGATTGCAGCAGATGCGGCTGCATATCGCTGACATAGATATTGAAACCCTCGAAGCCGAGATCGGCGAGCGCCTCCATCTCCTGCGGGCTCGGAACCTTTTCTTGTCCTGCCATGACAAGAAGCGGCACGCCCAGCGTTGCAAGGTCCTCGAAAAACCGCCGCTCCTCGGCAAAGCTGCCGAAGGTCGTGCCGGTCGCGCGGTGATAGGCGTTGAGATGGACTTTGATCGCGAACGCACCTGCCTCGATGGCAGCCTTCGCGATGTCGAGATTGTGACGGGCGAGCGAGACGATGACAGGGAATTCCCCCTCGCGCAGCGCCTTTGTGAGCCTGGTTTCCGGATAGGTCGGCATGGAACAGCCTCAGTTCAGACGTTCGCCGCCATCGGCAGCAAAGAGATGGATATTGGAAAGCTCCGGGCGCACGTGAATTATCGCTCCTGGAGCCATCGATACGCGCTCACGAAAGACACCGGTGACCTGCGTTTCACCGAGTTTCATCGTCACCTGGGTTTCCGAACCCATCGGCTCGACCAGAACGATCTCAGCCGGGACGCCAGCGCCATCGAGCGAGAAATGCTCGGGCCGGATGCCATAGACAAGCCTGCGGTCGCTGAATGCAGGGGCAGTTTGCGGAAGTGGCAAGACAATGCCGGGTGCCGCGAACCCCTTATCGGTGATTGTGCCCGTGAGGAAGTTCATGGACGGTGATCCGATGAACCCGGCTACGAACTGGTTGGCGGGCCGATCGTAAAGGTCGAGCGGTGCACCGATCTGTTCCACCCTTCCAGCATTGAGCACGACGATCTTGTCGGCCATGGTCATCGCTTCGACCTGGTCATGGGTAACATAAATGGTGGTCGTCTTCAGCCTCTGGTGCAGGCTCTTGATTTCGCCACGCATGACGACGCGCAGTTTGGCGTCGAGGTTCGACAATGGCTCGTCGAACAGGAAGACCTGAGGGTTGCGAACAATCGCCCGGCCCATGGCAACGCGCTGGCGCTGGCCGCCGGAGAGCTGGCGCGGATAGCGATCGAGAAGATGAGACAGGCCGAGTATATCGGCCGCCCATTTCACCCGCTCGGCGATCTGCGCTTTGCCGGTACCACGATGTTCCAGCGAGAAGCCCATATTGGTCGCGACCGTCATATGCGGATAGAGCGCATAATTCTGAAAAACCATGGCAATGTCGCGATCCTTGGGGTCGAGATCGTTGACCACCCGCCCGCCGATCCTGATATCCCCGCCGGTAATCGTCTCGAGCCCGGCGATCATCCGAAGCAGCGTGGACTTGCCGCAGCCGGATGGCCCGACCAGCACGACGAATTCGCCGTCGCGGATGCCGAGGTCGGCACCATGAATGATATCGAGAGCGCCATAGCTCTTGCGGACACGGGAAAGGGTAACGTCAGCCATAGGAGAAATCCGGTTCTTCAGCCCTTGAGGCCGGTATGCGCGAGCCCTTCGACGAATTGCTTCTGCGCGATGATGAAGACGATGAGCACGGGCAATGCCGTGAGCGTTGCCGCAGCGAGCTGGATATTCCACATCGGCCCGCCATAGGCGTCGGTATATTGGGTGAGCGCCTGAGGCAGCGTGAATTTGTCCGCGCTCGACAGGAACACGATCGGTTCGAGATAGAGATTCCAGGAATGCAGGAAGGTAAAGATCGCAACAGAGGCGAGCGCCGGCCTTGCAAGCGGCAGGGCGATCTTGCGAAAAATCTTGAAACGCCCGAGGCCATCGACGCGGGCGGCCTCTTCCAGCTCGACCGGTAGCGTCACGAAAAACTGCCGCATGACGAAGGTTGCAAAGACGCTCGGCGCGCCGAAGATCGGCACCAGGACCAGCGGCCAGTGGGTGTTGACCATGCCGGCCTTCAGGAACATCTGGAAGAGCGGCACGATCGTCACTTCCGAAGGGATCAACAGGCCGAGCAGCACGACCATGAAGATCGTGTTGGCGAATGGGAACTTGATGCGCGCGAAGGCGTAGCCCGCCATCGATGAGACGATCATCGTGCCAACAGTGACGACCGCAGCAATATAGGCTGAGTTCCAGTATTGCTTCACGAAAGGCTGCAGCTCGAAGACCTTGCTATAGGTCGTCCAGTCATAGCTCTGCGGAAAAAATTGCGGCGGAAAGGCAAAGATATCGCTGATCGGCTTCACCGAAGACGTCACCATCCACCAGGTCGGGAAGACGAACGGGATGAGAAGCACGCACATCAGCCCGTATAGAATGACCTTCATGCGCGGGGAGATCTCAGCTTTCATAGAACACGATCCTCTTGCGCAATTGCCACTGGGCGAAGGTGAGAACGGCGACGATCAGGAAGAGCAGGATCGACAGCGTCGACCCGTAGCCGAAGAAATGGAACTGGAAGGCCTGCTGGTAGAGGTAATAGACGAGCACGGTCGTCGAAAGGCCCGGCCCGCCTTGCGTCAAAACGGCAATTTGCGCGAAGACCTGCAGCGATCCGACGATGGTGATGATCGAGGTCAGCAGGATGGTCGGGCTGATCAGAGGCAGAGTAATGCGGCGGAACTGCTTGAAGCGCGGAGCACCATCGATGCGAGCTGCCTCGTAGAGCTCGTTCGGCACACCCTGGAGGGCGGCCAAGAACAGGATCATGTTGAGGCCGACATTCTTGAATACCTGGACGACGATCACCGAGATCATCGCGGTGGTCTCGCCGCGCAGCCAGTTCGGACCCTCGAGGCCAAACAGCAGCAGCATGCCGTTGATGCCGCCATTCTTCTGCAGGAGAAATCCCCAGACGATTGTCCAAGCCACCAGCGACACGACAACAGGCGAAAAGAACAGCGTCCGGAAGATCGTAATGCCCGCGAGTTTCTGGTTCAACAGTACCGCCAGCAACAAGGCCAGCGACAGGTTGAGAACCACAAGCCCTGCAGAGAAGATGGCGGTCGAACCGAGCACCTGCAGCAGGTTCGGGTCTTCCATCAGCATCTGGTAGTTCTGCGTGCCCGTATAGGTGAAGGTATTGGCGAGCACGTTCCACTCATGCAGCGAATACCAGAAGACCAGACCAAGCGGGATCAGCACGAAGATGGTGATCCCGATCAGTTGCGGCGCGATGAAGAGGAAGCCGGCGAGGCTGTCGCGCCGCGCAACCGTCCAGAACGGCGACGAGGAGCGGCCTTCCAGTGTTGCGTTGTCCTGTGCGACAGCCATTCCTTGTCTCCCTAGCGCTTGAGCAGCGGGCCGATCTGGCCGCAGATCGTCTGGAGCGTGCCGGGAACATCGGCATCCGGGCGCCAGACGGCGTCGAGGCCGGAGCGCACGGTCTGCTGGATCTGGGCAAAGCCCGTATGGCCGGGGATGACCTTGCCGGTCGCAATGCCAGCAATGACGACCTTATCGATCTGCTCCTGGCTGAGCAGAGGATTGGTCTTCTTCAGCACCTCAGCGTTGAGCAGCGACTTGCGGGCCGAGGGGAAGAACCGGCTGAGCTTGGCCGAGTTTTCCGGGTTCGTCATATAGGCGACGAATTCGGCGGCCGTCTTGGCGTTCTTGCCCGATTGCATGACGCCAATGCCAGCCTGGCCGATCAGCGCATAATCACCGGCGGGACCCTTGGGCAGCGGCACGAGGTCCCAGGAGAAGGGCTTGTCCTTCGGAAGCAGCGAGGCGCGGCTGATCTGGGTGATGGTCATCGCCGCATTGCCGGCGAAGAAATCAACGTTTTCACCGGGGCCGGGGATCGCTTTCTTGTTGAAGATCGCGTCATGGACGAAGGTGAGTGCATCGACCATAGGCTTCTCGGTCATCATGCAGGTCTTGCCGTCGGCACTCCAGGGGGCCGCACCAAAGCCGTTCCAGACCGAGGCAAGGTTCTGCCAGGTCTGGTAGTTGAAGTCGCGCACGATCAGGCCGCCCTTGCCCTTCTGGCCGACTGCCGAAGCTGTCGCGATCGCGTTGTCCCAGGTCCATTCGCCGGCGGCGATCAGCTCGGCGGGTGTTTTGGCACCGGCCGCCTTGATCAGGTCGTTGTTGACGAAGACCGCAAAGGGCGAAGTAGAGAATGGGTAGGCATAGAGCGTGCCATCTTTCTGCCAGCGCTCCGTGGCGCTCGTGCTCACTTCGTCGAGATTGTATCCAGCCGTCGCCTTCAGTGTATCGTTGAGCGGATAAAGCGCACCGGAATTGACGAAGTCATAGGCGGCCGTCTCGAAGATCCAGGCCATGTCAGGCGCATTGCCGCCGGCGATCTGGGTGGTCAGCGCCGTCGTATAAGTGTCGAATGGCAGTGACTCGAAGGTCACCGTGACGTTGGGGTGGTCCTTCTTGAAGCCGGCAGCGATCTCGTTGAAAAGCTTCAGATGTGCTTCCGCCGCGCTCCAGATGGTCATGCGCAGGTTGACTGCGTCGTCGGCCCTGGCGATGCCGCTGCAGGCGAGCGGCACAGTGAGCGCAAGCGCCGCCAGCGCGGATTTCAATGTCCTGTTCTTGTTCATTCCCGTTCCTCCTCCAAAGATGGGTTGCACTGATGGCTGCTCAGTAGGCTGCGACGACCGGCCAGCGGATTTCGATACCTTCCCGGACGATTTCCCTCTGGAAGTCGTGGAGATGTGCGTCATTTTCCTGGACCTGGTGAGGCTTCAGCCCCTTGTCGAGGCAATGAGCTGCGAGCATGCCGGCCGCTTCGCCGATGTTCCATTCGACGGGGTGCAAGCGATAACAGCCGTTGGTGATATGGGTTGTGCCGATATTCTTGCCGGCCGCGATCAGGTTCGTCATGCGCTGTGGCAGCAGGGCGCCGAGCGGAATCTCGAAGGGGCAGGACGGCACGTCGATATAGTTGTCGCCGCCGGTCGAGGGGTGCAGGTCGATGCGGTACATGCCGATGCCGACGCTGTCGCGATAATTGACCGCGCCCTTGTCACCACGCACCGCATAGGAGAGGTCCTGCTCGGTGATACGGGTGATCGGTTTGATGCGGCGGCTCTCGCGGATATAGGGGGCCATCGCAAGGCCATGTTCGGTGCCGGTGATGTCCCCACGCAGCCGCAGGCCCTGATAGCCCTGGCCGCCATCGATACGCGGCGCCTCCGTCTGCAGCCAATAGAAGACCGAATAGGAAAGATCGGCCGCCGATTTCAGATGCCGTGCCTTATCCTCTTCGGACACGTCGATGATCGTGCCGTCCATGTAATCGATCATCGGCCAGTTCACGAAGCAGATGTCGGACTGGTAGAAACCGGGCTCAAAATTGCGCCGTGCAGCAATGCGGCGAAAGAGCCAGAGATTTTCATCGCCGCCGCCCTTGCGCTGATCGGCATCAACCAGCAGCGGATTGTCGTCGACATTGGGCGTGAAACCGCGGGTAGTGAATTCCAGCGTACGCGGATGCGGCGCGGTAAAGCCAAGCAGCGGGCCGCCCCAGAAATGCGGCTGGTACTTGCGCCAGTAGTCGTAATTCTCCGGCTTGTCGATCGTCTGGTCGCCGTCGACGCAATCGACTGCAAAGCAGATCGACACGGCCTGGACGTTGTCCGGCTGCCTTTGCGACGGCGCACTTGGCTCGCCGGTGTCGGATTGCGCCTCGAAACCTTTGACATAGTCTGTACCGGTCATCGGCAACAGGTCGCCGAGCTCGGTAGCATCAAGGATATAGTCGGCCGAGATGACGATCTCGCGTTCGCTATCGCGGTGGCGCACGGTAATCGAGCGCACGCTGTCACCCTCGACATCGGCAGCGACGGGACGGTAGGGCTGCAGCACCCGGAGACGACCGGCGCCGCGATAGGGCATCAGCATCGCTTCCATGACTGCAAGGCTGACGCGTGGCTCAGCACAGATGCGGCTCACCCAGCCGCCGCCGGGATTGAGATCACCCCAGGCGCGGGCGCCCTCGGTCAGCGGATAATTGTCGCGATAATATTGCCGCACGCCGTTGCGCAGCTTGCGGTAGGAGCGGGTTATACCGAATTGTTCGACCCAGGTATGTTCGTCTGATGGCACAGCCTGACTGGTCAGCTGGCCACCGATCCAGTCGAATTCCTCGGTCATGATGACGCTCTTGCCGGCCCGGCAGGCGCCAACTGCCGCCGCCACGCCGCCGAGGCCGCCGCCCACCACCAGAATATCCGCTCGCATCTCTTTTGCCGCCATGTCTGTCACGCTCTCAGGTCCGTTTCTTGGCTGGTCCGAGGGTTTGCCCCTCGACCGGTTCGCAGGTCAGAAGAATTTGTTCGACGGGCGCGGCATCCTCGATGCGGCGCACCAGCATCGCGGTCGCCTGACGCCCCATTTCCTCGCGAGGAATGTTGAAGGAGGTGAACTGCACATGGCTGCGCTCGGCGCGCACATGACTGCCGAGCACCACGACCGAGAAGTCGTCCGGAATGGACAGACCGCGTTCGCGGGCGGCTGCTTCGACACGTACCGCATCGGCCAACTCGACGAAAAAGACCGCGCTCGCGCCGCTCTCTACGATCGCATCAAGTGTTTCGGCAGGACCCCGGCCGACCTCGTCCACATGCAAAACCACTTCCGCATTTCCGGTGGTCGCGTCTGAAAAACCGCGCCAGCGGTCGACGACGGACTCAGCCGATCCGCTCGGACCAATGAAGGCCAGCCGGCCATGGCCGAGAGAGCGTGCCTTGTCGACCAGCGCCCGCGTGGCGCTGGCATAATCGCCGCCGACGTAAGGAACGGGTCCGCCTGCGTCCTCACGTCGGCCGATCGCCACGAATGGATAATCACCGGTTACAAGCCGTTTCAGTTCGGCCCGATCAAATTCACGGCCGAGGACAAGGCAGCCGTCAGCGATCCGCAGCCGATTGCCATCGGCAAACATCTTGCGCTCACGGCCGACACCGGCGCCGGTCAACAGCAGCAGGTCGTAATTCTGCGCCTGCGCCTCTTCCTCGATACCGAGCAGGAAGGGCGCAAAAAAGTCCGCCTGCTCGCTCGGAAAGGCCGGCTCGTAGGTGAAGACGCCGAGAATGCGATTGAGACCCTTGGCCATCCGCCGGGCGATCGGATCGGCCACATAGCCTGTCGTGCGGATGACCTGCTGGACGCGCTCACGGGTCTCCTGGGGAATGCGAGCCAGGGCTGTCGGCGCACCGTTCAGCACAAGCGAAACGGTTGCCTGGCTAACGCCCGCCAATTTCGCAATATCGTGCTGAGTCAAGCGCTTAGTGCCCGCCACGCTGCATCCTCCATATCTCCTCTTGACTGCTAATGCGTATTAGCAGCTAATACGTATAAACAGGATTTGACCGATTGCTGTCAAGCGCGAAAATGTGAGTCGATCGATGACGTTTGCAGAGCATTTGAAATCGCTTGGATTTTCCGGAATCCGCGTGTTCGGCGACAGCATCAGCGCCGGGTTCAATGCCAGCCATCCGCATCTGGCCTGGCCGGCGCTGTTTGCGGCCGAGCTAAGCGCATTGACGCTCCGCAATCATGCGATCCCAGGGACGGTGCTGCAGGCATCACCGCTTGCCGACGGTAGAGCCCGAGCAGACAACGGCGTCAGCAGGTATGCCGGCGCCCTGCTCGATGCCTCGCATCGCGACGCGATCCTCATCCTTTACGGCTATAACGACGCCCGCTACATGGCTGCGCCTGACAGCATGAACGCCAAGAGCTTCAGTCGTGACTATGCAAATATGCTGGAGAGACTGATCGAAGCGGGGCATGCGGAAAGACTTGCGATCGGCAGTCCGCCCTATATTCCCGACAGCGGTTTCTCAGTTGGAAGTGCCGGCTTTACCGGCCAGACACGCCAGGGCTTTGAAGTCTATGTCCGCGCCGTGCGCGAGCTGGCGCAGGCTTTTCGCATCTTCTATGCACCTGTCTACGAACAGATGAAAGCATGTGGCGATGGCGCACTGGCGTCGCCCGATCTAACGCACCCCAATGATGCCGGTCATCGCGTCATCTGCGACGCGTTTAGACATGCCATCATTCATGAGAAACCGGCTTTGGCCCCGGGCGAGACTTTGGGCCGAGCATGAGACGTTGGAAATCGGCGAGGCTCTCTCTACGGGGAGAAGATGCCGACGGGAAAGAGGTCGAAGCGACCGGCAGACAACCGGTCGCTTGCCTCAGGCTTTCAACGCGCGTTGTATTTTGCGTCGAGTCCATCGATGGCGGAGACATTGCCGGCCGAACGGCCATTCTGGTCGAATGTCTGAGCGAGGAACGCGTCGGCGATCGACTTCGCGAGCTCAGGCCCAATGACACGCGCGCCCATCGTGATGATCTGCGCGTTGTTGGAAAGGGCGGCACGCTCGGCCGAATAAGTGTCGTGCGTCAATGCAGCGCGGATGCCAGGCACCTTGTTGGCCGAAATGCAGACGCCGATGCCGGTGCCGCAGATCAGGATTGCCTTGTCATAGGTGCCGTCGATCACGCCCGAGGCAACGCGATCCGAAAGGTTGGCATAGAACGGATCGAGCCCGTCGTTGATGCGCGACACTTCATGGACATCGAACCGATCCTTGAGGTGTTCGGCAAGCACCTTGGCGAGACCTTCGCCGGCACTGTCTCCAGCAATTGCAAGCTTCATCTTTTTTCTCCTTGGAGTTTGGTGGCACATTTCGCGAGGATGTCGAGATAGCCCTCGACGTTCCAGGCGGAACGGCCGATGAAGAGTCCGTTGATATGCGGGCTCGAAATCAGTTCCTCGCAGTTCTGCGGATTGACCGACCCGCCGTAGAGGCAGGGGATTTTTCGCCCGAGTACGGCTTCAGCAACCGCAATGATCTCGGCCTGTCGGGCATCGGCATAGTCAGCCGTTGCCGGAATGCCTCTTTCGCCGATCGCCCAGACAGGCTCGTAGGCAAGCAGGATTTCCGCCGATTTCTGTTCGTCGGACAGCTTCGACAAGGCCCCGCGCACCTGGACTGCGAGAATTTCCGCGGCTTTTCCGCTCTCCCGGTCGGCAAGTGTTTCGCCGATACAGATCAGCGGGATCAGGCCGTGGCGAACCGCCGCCTCGGTCTTCAGCCCGACAGTCTCGTCCGTCTCTCCGAAAAACTCCCGCCGCTCCGAATGCCCGAGCTCGACGATATCGAGATCGCAATCCTTCAGCATCAAGGGGGAGATTTCGCCCGTCCAGGCGCCCTGGTCCGCCCAATGCATGTTCTGCGCACCGACCTTGACGGAGGTCTTCGCAAGCATGCGCTTGACCTCCCGCACAGCTGTAAACGGCGGGATCACGAAGCGCTGGATGTTAGGATCGCGCATAGCATCGGCCGCCTCGAGGCCGCGGGCAAAATGCTCGGCCTCGGCGAGCGTCTTGTTCATCTTCCAGCTGGTGCCAATCCAGAAGCCTGGTTTCTCCGTCATGCCTGATCCTGCGCTGGTGCGATGGTGAGCTTGATACCCACCCGATCGAATTCGTCGAGAACAGCGGCAGATGGCGCGCTGTCGGTGATAACAGTGTCGAAATCAGTCAGATCCGCCATGACATGCAGCGCCGTGTGGCCGATCCGCTGGTGGTTGACCAGGAGGCAGCTCCTGGCCGAAGACGCGATCATCGCCCGCTTGGCGCGAACGACATTGTCGTCCATGTGATAGGCGAGCCTGCCGCTGACCGCGGGCGTCGAAATGAATGCGATATCAGCCCTCAGACGTGACAGCGATTCCTCCGTAACGACGCCGAGATAGGCGTTGAACTTCGCGGAATAGATGCCGCCGAGTGCAATCAGGGTGATACCGTTCTCGCCCTTCAGCCGTTCCATGATCGCCGCATTGTTGGTGATCACCGTCAGCGGTCGCTTACGCAACAGCATCTCGCCGAGAACCGCAGCCATCGATCCGTCATTGACCATGACCGTCATGCCCGGTTCGACAATGGCCAGCGCTTCTTGCGCCATCGCAACCTTGGCTTCCCCGCCCTGACGCTCGCGAATGCGAAAATCGCTCTCGAATTGCGTTCCGGCATCGATCGTCGCGCCACCGCGTACCTTACGCAGGACACCCGCCTGCTCGAGGTCGTCGAGATCGCGGTGAATGGTCATCTTCGAAACGGAAAAACGTTCAGCAAGATCATCCACTTCGACGGTCTTGCCCTCGACAAGCAGATTGACGATCAGCTGCTGGCGTTCTTCCCGTTTCATTGTTCTCAATCCTGATTACCAACAAAGTAACACAAAAATTGTGAAAATCAACGATTCACAATGTTATTATGTGACAAATGTTCGTTACCAAACGTCAGGCAAGAAGGGCTCGCGCGGTGCGTTCGTCCGTAATCAACCCATGCAGGCGTCGGCTGCGCAGGATCGCCCGTATCGCCGCCACCTTGGCCTGTCCGCCTGCCAGGGCCACGAGGCGTTCCTTCGTCGTTGTCGGAAAAGATGCCGAAAGGGTACGCCCAGACAGTGCTGTATCGAGGATTTGGCCGTCCGCGTTGAAAAAGTGACCGAGTATTTCACCGACGCCGCCCGCGGCAGCGATATCTTCGATCTCGCCCGGCTCGACCAGGCCAGAGAGCACCAGCTGGGCCTCGGCGTCCACCGTACCCAGGCCGACGAGCTTCAGGTCGGCGTCATTGGCGAGATCGAATACTTCCTTGACGCCACGCTGTGCCCTCAGCACCTCTCGGTCCTCGGCGGTATTGGCGAAGAAGGGAACCGGCATGACATAGGCATGCGTGCCGGTCTTTTCCGCGATACGGTGCATGACGTCGTAGGGATTGGCACCGTAATTTCGCGTGAGACCGCCAAGCAGAGAAACGAAGCGTATGTCCTTCGCATTTGTCCGCGGCATATACCGAACGGCAGCCGAAAGCGTGCGGCCGTGGCCAAGGCCAATGACTGCGTGATCACCGTGTTCGATCTCGCGCTTCAGATAGCCGGCTCCCGCGTGACCGAGCGCGCGCAGCGGCAAGCCCTCTTCGCCAAGATCGGGTGCTACCTCGCAATATTGCAGTCCGAAGCGTTCGGCGAGCTGCGCCTCCAGTTCGACGCATTCGACGATATCGCCGTCGATCGTGACCTTGACGACACCGTCGGCAACGGCCCGCGCGATGAGCCGATGCGCCTTCACCGAGGGTATGCCGAGGCGCCGGGCAACGTCGGACTGTGTCAATCCGCCGGCGTAATGAAGCCAGGCGGCCCGCACGGCAAGTGTATCATCGGCATCCGTCATCGCCGCACCCTTCCCATTTCTTCGACGGCTATACCGCCTGACAACAAGCAGCCCTTGTAAATCGCCGGCTCATATCTTCAAGTCCGCGGCGCCGGTGTCGATATGCGGCGCCCAGAAGGCGACGCTTTCGGCAATCTGCGCGATAACCTCGCGATCATTCGGCTCGCGTTCCTTGAAGGAAAGTTCGAGACAGATCTCGTTGTCATGGGCACCGCCTGCCGCGAAAGCCTTCAGCAGCGGGGCGGGTTGAATCCGCCCTTTGGCATTGAATTCCGCCGTGAACGGGCGGTGGCCGCCCTTGTCCATCAGGCTCTGCTTGATGTGGATGATCGGCGACAGCTTCGGCACGGCCCGCGCCCAGGCATAGGGGTCATAGTCGTCGGGATTGTCGGAAGTGACGTCGCCGTGGTCGATATCGGCCATCATCCACATCGGCACCGCCATATCGGCAGCGCTCAATCGCGCCTGCAGCGAAAGGCAGGATTGGATCGTGTCACCGAACTCACGGCCGATGCTCATCGGCTCCCAGAAGATGTAGGAAAGACCGGCGGCACTGGCATGGTCTGCGACTTCGCACCAGCAGTCGATGGCGATCTTGGTCAGCTCCTCGCGCCGGCTTGCGTCGTCGAAATCCTTGTAGGTGAAGATCGCAAATTGCGTTCCGACGGAATGTCCGCCGAGATCGGCAGTAATGTCGGCAAAGGTCTTGAACCAGTCCACGTAATAGCGGCGGACCTCGGCATCCGGATGCCCGAAATGGTTCAGCCGTCCATACGGTCCGGTCATGCCCGAGGTAACGCGAACGCCAGTACGTGCCAACGCGGCTTTCATCTGGCGAGTCAGGCGGCGGATGACAGGGGCTTGCCAGCTTGGATTGATGAATTCGTGCGTCAGCTGGAGATCGCGGATGCGCAGGTCTCGCGCCACCGTCTCGATCAAGTCGTCGGGGTCGGCAAAACGGTTCACAAGCGGGTTGGTATTCAGCGAAAGCGAAAGCGGCATCAAGACCTCCTCAGGCGGCGGCAAGATGGGATGAAGCAAACCAGTCGGCAAAGGCTGCCCGTTCTGCCTCGCTCAGATGCAGGTAGTGCTTGGTGCGGCGATAGAGGACGTCCTCGGCGGTCTCCGCCCATTCGTTGGCGGCGAGATAACGGGCCTCCGCCTCATAGAGCTGCCCGCCGAAATGGCGGCCAAGTCCTTGCAGGTCCGTTGCCCCCGCAATCAGGTTCTTCGTACGCGTGCCATAGAGACGGCCATAGTGATGGACGAGCTTGCGCGGCATCCACGGATAGCTGTCACGCAGGCTGTTGGCGAAGGTCTCGTAGTCGGCGTTGGGCATGTCCCCGCCCGGCAGCGGTGCCTTTTCCGTCCAGTCGCCGCCCATGTTCGGGAAGATGTGCCTGAGTCGCTGCATGCCGCGTTCGGCAAGCTCCCGGAAAGTCGTGATCTTGCCGCCGAAGACATTGAGAAGCGGCGCTCCCCCGGTCTCATCAAGATCGAACACATAGTCGCGGGTCACCGCTGATGGATTGCCCTTGCCGTCGTCAAACAACGGGCGCACGCCCGAGAAGCTGTGCAATACGTCCCGGCGGTGCAGCTTCTCCTTGAAATAGCGGTTCACCGCCTTCAGCAGATAGTCGATTTCCGCCTCATCGGCTGCCACATCCTCGGCTCGGCCCTCATAGGCGATATCGGTCGTTCCGATCAGCGCCTTGTCGCCTTCGTAAGGGTTGATGAAAATGACGCGTTTGTCGTGATTCTGAACCAGGTAGGCATTGGAACCGGCCCAGAATTTCGGCACGATGATGTGGCTGCCCTTGACGAGACGCACATTGCGGCTGGAGTTGGAGCCGGCGACGCGGTTGATGATGTCGGTGACCCACGGGCCGGCGCAATTGACGAGACATCTGGCGCGGAACGTCCGCATCTCGCCGCTGGTGCTGCTTTTCGTCGTGATCGTCCATTGGCCGTTTTCCCGGCGCGCCGACACAGCCGGCGAGCGGGTTAGCACCACGGCGCCCTTCTCGGCAGCGCTCACCGCATTCAACGTGACGAGGCGGGCATCGTCCACCCAGCAATCCGAATATTCGAAGCCGCGCGTATATTGATCGAGTATGGGCGTGCCTTCGGGATCGCGCAGCAGATTGAGCGTGCGGGTGCCCGGCAGCTTCTTGCGGCCGCCGAGATGATCGTAGAGGAAAAGGCCGAGCCGGACGAGCCAGGCGGGGCGATCCTCGGGACTGTGCGGCAGCACGAAACGCATCGGCCAGATGATGTGCGGAGCCGCATTGAGCAGCACCTCGCGCTCGATCAGCGCCTCCCGTACCAGTCGGAATTCGTAGTATTCCAGATAACGAAGGCCGCCATGCACGAGCTTGCCCGAGCGGGAGGAGGTGCCCTGCGCCAGGTCGTCCTTTTCACATAAGGCGACTTTCAAGCCGCGCCCGGCAGCATCGCGGGCAATTCCCGCGCCGTTGATGCCACCGCCGATGACGAAAAGATCCAGGATTTCGGGTTCAGTCATGTCATGCTCCCTCGGATGCCTTTTGCATCAGCGATTCATTTTGCGGACGCCGCCGCCGCGGCTCTGGCCAATGCCTCCCAGGCAGTGGGCATGGCCTTTCGGATATCGGCATAGGCGGAAAAAAGGAGATCGAAGCGTGCAGCTTCCTCACTGACCGGCACTTCGGCTTCGCCGAGCAGTGGCGTGACCCAATCGGCGATGCAATCGTCCATGGTCCTGTAGGCGCCGATCGCCACAGCAGCCATCATCGCAGCACCTGCAGCTCCGGTCTCTTCGCGACGCGACAGGCGGATCGGCGCCTTGAGCGAGGCGGTGAGCGAACGGCGCAGCGCGCTCGAACGCACGGCGCCGCCGGTGACGCGCAGTTCGTCCGGCATCTCGCCCATGGCCGCATAACAATCGCGCGTCGCCAATGCCAGACCTTCGACAACCGCGCGAACGAGGTCCGGAAACCCATGACGGACCGAAAGACCGGAAAAGCCTGCCCTGGCCTGGGCATTGACGAAAGGTCCACGCTCCCCGGCCTCGGAAATATAGGGGTGATACACGACCGATCCGGGCTGGCTTTCGAAAAACCAGCAGTCGATCCTGGCGACGAGCTCGGTGTGAGTGGCAGGTTTTCCGGCCTCCGCCATCAGATATGCAGCCATCTCAAGCAGCCAGTCGATATTGATCGTCGCACCCATATTGGTCTGCACCTGGGTAACGGTATCAGGGATCGGCAGGGCAATGACGTAGCCCGTGCCCTCTCGGTTGAGATGGACGTCAGCCACTGGCTTTGCACGCAGATGCACACCGGTCGAACCAATCGTCGAACAGGCTGCATTACGCCCGCCGCTGCGAACACCGGCACCGAGCGCGGTCATCACCATGTCGACGTAACCAAGACTGACAGGCGTGCCGGCCAGCAGGCCGCAGGCCCGCGCCGCTTCCGCCGTCAGCGGATGGCTGATCTCGGTTCCATCGACAATCTCCGGCAGAAGCGTGCGGCGATGCGTCAAGCCGAGGGCGTCAATGGCAACGGGCGAATACAGCCGGGTTCTGAAATCACCAAAGGTAAAGCTTGCCTCGGAAGGGTCGGTCGCCCGCACACCGGTAAAATTGAGATAGAGCCAGTCCTTGCAGTGCAGCGCCGTTTCCGCTCCGTCCAGAAGCTCTGGCGCCACCCGATCCATATGCGCGAGCTGCGCGCCCTGCTGGCAGGTATTCAGTCCCGTGCCCGTCTGCTCGAAACGCGCCCTGTCCGTTTCCTGGCCGGCAAGGGATACCACAGTCGGCGCGGCACGCGCGTCGAGCCAGAGCCAGGCATCGGCGACAGGCTGATTTCCAGAACCGACCAGCCATGTTCCGTCCCCCTGCCCCGTCACCGCGATCGCCGCGGTGCGCGACGCAAGACCCTCAACCTTCTCGCCAAGGCCGCGAAGCGCGCCGACACAATCCTGCCATGTCTGCGCGAGCGACTGCGTGGCCGAACCATCACTGCCGCTTGAATATTTGTTGCGAACCGATGCTGCGGCGATCTGGCGGCCGGAAAGGTCGAAGGCAACCGCCTTGATGACCGAAGTTCCCGCATCGATACCAATGATGACTTGGCGGCTGACGTCCATCACGGATTATCCGGCAAACACGTCGAACATTGCGAGGGGTAAAACACGCGTCGAATTCATCTCTCATCCTCCTGGTCGGCACAACCAGCAAAGGTTGCAGGCGACCACATTTCGAATTCACGAGCAAGCCGGCCGGCGCGCAGTCCCGCCTTTGATATTCGATACTTTTCGGAGCGCCCGCGCGCTTCATCAAGAAGATAACACAAAGATATCATTGGTACAGTAAGTTTTTTCTCGCAATGAAATTTTTTTCAGATAAAATAATAGCAATCTGTTCGATGAGCATCGAGAGCCGCCTCGACTATCGGCGACACTGGCGTCACGGTGTGGGCACGGGCGTCAGAATAATTTATCTTCTAATATCAATTATCTAGAATAACATAGCCTGCCGGATGAGCGCATTCGCAGTCGGCACGGACCCCGGGGGAAAGACTCTTTTTCCGGACGCCGATCACGCTTTGAATGTCATGTTATCAACGTCAGTTCATAAAACTCCTGTTGACAGACGAACAATTTGATAACATGATTTTTGACAGAATTACCATTTACCTATCATGCAGGCA
Organism: Rhizobium sp. BK379; assembly: GCF_014193955.1. Lineage (NCBI taxonomy): Bacteria > Pseudomonadati > Pseudomonadota > Alphaproteobacteria > Hyphomicrobiales > Rhizobiaceae > Rhizobium > Rhizobium sp. BK379. Next base: position 254,096 of record NZ_JACIAD010000006.1, on the reverse strand, counting down.
TTGCTGCTGAGGGATTTGCGGTCCGGGCGATTGAAGGAGACAAGCGCCTGTCCCGACACGTAGGAGGTACGGATGCACAATCTTTCCGGCTATCATCACGCCACAGGCAGCGACCGGCGAGACAGGGTCCCGAATATTCGCGTGCTTCTCGGAGCATGCCGTCTTCGATGAAGCAGCCATAGGCTTTGCCAACTTCCTCCCGCCTTCGCCGTAAATCCGACCAGCCGCAAAGGTCGCCAGCAATGAATACTCAGCCCGCCCACGCAGCCTCCGCGCCAGGCAAAGGCAACTTGAAGATGATCGTCACCGCCCTTGCGGCTATCGTGGTCATCGGCGCCATCGCGCTCGATACCACGGTTGTGAAGATCGGCTCGGAAGACGACGTCAGGCAGCAGGCATTTTCTCCGGAAGCCTTTGGGGCGGAGCAGTTCCCGAAAATCCAGGCGGATGTCGAAAAGCGAGCGGTGGCTGCGATTGACCTGGCGACGGCAATCGCTGCCGACAAGAAGGCGGCCGGCGAGAAATACGGCGTTGCCACGAGCACAGGCCCGGTCATCCCGGTGACACTGACCGGCACCTTCGGTGAACGCAAATCCAATACCAACGAAATGAAGATCGACGGACTTCCCCCCGAGACGGTGGTCCGTGTCCAGACCGGCCCTGCGGTCAATGGCACGGACCTCCGCGATGCCACGGGCACAATTCACTTCGGCCAGTTCACCAATCAGATCCAGTATCAGGACGCCGGGTCGGCCATCAACAACGAGATGAAGAAGGCCGTCTTCGCCGGCCTTGATCCGGACCAGCTCAATGGCAAGACGGCAACCGTCGTCGGCGTCTTCAGACTCATCAACCCCAAAAACTGGCTCGTTACCCCGGTCAAGGTCGACGTCAAATGAGCCAGTCGACCCCCACATCAAAAGGCCTTGGCGAGGTGGTCCTGGCCGCCCGCAACATCGCAAAAACCTACGGTAGCGTGCATGCCCTCAAGGGTGTCAATTTCGATATCCGTCGCGGTCAGGTCACCACGCTGTTCGGTGAGAACGGCGCGGGCAAATCGACGCTGATGAAAATCCTTTCGGGCGTCGTCCAGCCTACGTCGGGCGAGATCATTCTCGATGGTGCGCCGATCAGCTTCAACTCTTCGACCCACGCGCGCGACTGCGGCATCTCGATCATTCACCAGGAACTCAGCCTAGCTCCCAATCTCAGCGTGCGCGACAACATCTTCATGGGCCGTGAGGTCATCAAGAGCGGCGTGGTAGACTTCGCGGAAGAGGAACGCCAGACGCGCCTTTTGATGGAGGCATTGGAAGAGGAGATCGATCCGCTGACCAAGGTGGAGGATCTTCGTCTCGGCCAGCAGCAGATCGTCGAAATTGCCCGGGCGCTATCCGTCAATTCGCGTATCCTGATCATGGACGAGCCGACGTCGGCGCTGAGCGCCACGGAAGTGGAGGTGCTTTTCAGGGTTATCCACGACCTGACCAATCGCGGCGTGTCGATCGTCTATATCTCGCATCATCTCGAGGAGGCGCTGCAGATCACCAACCACGCCGTCGTGCTGCGCGACGGTACCATGACCGCCTATGCGCAACGCAAGGACATCGATCTCGAATGGATCGTGCGAAACATGGTGGGCGACAACTTCGATCTCGGCAGCCCGCCTGAAGGTTATACCTTCGGTAAGCCTGCACTTTCAATCGACAACCTCACCGTCCCGGGTCCCGCCGGATCAGCCTTGAATTCCGTCGACCGCTTGTCGCTGGATGTGCGCGCCGGGGAGGTCGTCTGCATCTACGGTCTCATGGGCGCCGGCCGCACCGAACTTCTGGAATGTGTCGCCGGACGGTTGCGCGCCAGTGGCGGCACCGTCAGGCTTGAAGGCCAGGATGTCGGGCATCTGAGCATCGCCGGACGCATCGCAAGCGGCCTTGTGCTGGTGCCGGAGGATCGCCAGCGCGACGGCCTCGTCCAGACGATGACCGTCGGCTCCAACCTCTCGCTCGCCAGCATCGGCGCCTTTACCAAAGGGCTGTTCACATCCGGCCGTCGCGAGCGCGAGCTTGTCGATGCCTCCATTCGCAAAGTCCACGTCAAGACCGATGGTGGCGAGGCGGCCATCGGTTCGCTGTCGGGTGGCAATCAACAAAAGGTGGTCATCGGCAAGATGCTGGCGACAGACCCGAAGGTCATTCTTCTCGACGAGCCGAGCCGCGGCATCGACATCGGCGCCAAGGCGGAAGTCTTCAAGCTTCTTGCCGAACGCGCCCGGCAGGGTCTAGCCGTCATCTATTCGACTTCCGAGGTCAACGAGTGCCTGAGCATCGCGCACCGCATCATCGTCATGCATCGCGGCCGCATCTCGGCTGAATTCGGTGCTGACGTCACCAAGGAAAAGATTATGGCCGCTTCCGGCGAAGCCGTGGTCGCGCACTAGCCCGGAATTATGGAGCACTGATCATGTCAGTCACGAACATCACAGAAAAGCAGTCAGTGTCGCATGGGCAAAAGCGCAACATCAACCTCGTGCGCCTGATCCTGGAAGGCCGCGCCTTCTTCGCTCTGATCGTCATCATTGCGGTCTTCTCGTTCCTGTCACCCTATTACTTCAGCCTGAGTAACTTCCTGACCATGGCCTCGCATGTCGCGATCTTCGGCATCCTGGCGATCGGCATGCTTCTGGTGATCCTGAATGGCGGCATCGATCTTTCGGTCGGCTCGACGCTCGGGCTCGCGGGTTGCATTGCCGGCTTTATGATGAAGGGTGTGACGCTGGAAGCCTTCGGCGTCATTCTCTATCCGCCGGTGTGGGCCGTCGTGGTTATCACCTGCGTCCTCGGTGGCGTCGTCGGCGCGGTCAACGGCGTGCTGATTGCCTATCTGAAGGTACCCGCCTTCGTCGCCTCGCTCGGCGTGCTTTATGTCGCCCGCGGTGTCGCGCTGCTGATGACCAATGGCCTGACCTACAACGATCTCGACGGCAGCCCCGAACTCGGCAATACCGGCTTCGACTGGCTCGGCTTCAACCGCCTCGCGGGCATTCCGATCGGTGTCATCGTGCTCGCCGTGCTTGCGATCATCTTCGGCATTGTCCTCAGCCGAACGGCGTTCGGCCGCTGGCTTTACGCCTCTGGCGGCAACGAACGCGCTGCCGATCTCTCGGGCGTGCCGGTCAAGCGTGTCAAGATCATCGTCTATGTGCTTTCTGGCGTCTGCGCGGCAATTGCCGGTCTGGTCCTGTCGTCGCAGCTGACCTCCGCCGGCCCGACCGCCGGCACGACCTACGAATTGACGGCGATCGCAGCCGTCGTCATCGGCGGAGCGGCCCTGACCGGCGGGCGCGGCACCGTTCGCGGCACGATGCTCGGCGCCTTCGTGATCGGCTTCCTGTCGGACGGGCTCGTGATCATCGGCGTCTCGGCCTACTGGCAGACCGTCTTTACCGGCGCGGTCATTGTTCTCGCCGTCCTCATGAACAGCATCCAATACGGACGCCGGACAAAATCGTCCTGACGTCAGCAGAACTTATCCGCGACGGCAACTGGATTTCCAGAGGGCCGATCGCGGAAAGCACCGCCGGTTTCCGGCAGCACCCGAACTCACAAATGGGAGAGAGACTATGTTTAAGAAAGGCGTGCGCATTCTTCTGGCAGCCGCGGCTGTCGCCCCGATTCTCGTCAGCTCCGCCTGGGCGGCAGGCCAGATGACGATCATCGTCAATGATCCGTCCAACCCCTACTGGCTGACGGAAGGCAATGTCGCCAAGGCAACAGCCGAAAAACTCGGCTACACGGCCACGGTCAGCGCGCATAGGGGTGACACCAACACGGAAAGCAACCTGATCGACACTGCCATCACCAACAAGTCGGTCGCCATCATCCTCGACCCGGCCAATGCCGACGGCTCGGTCGGAGCGGTGAAGAAGGCGGTTGCTGCAGGCATCCCGGTCATTCTCGTCAACGCCGAGATCAACCAGGAAGGCCTTGCCAAGGCACAGCTCGTTTCGAACAATGCACAGGGTGCTGCGATCGGCGCGCAGCAATGGGTCGAAGCAGTCGGCGACAAGGGCAACTATGCCGAACTCCTTGGCGCGCCATCCGACAATAACGCTGCCACCCGCTCGAACGGCTACGAAACCGTCCTGACCCAGTATCCCGACCTCAAGAAGGTCGCCCAGGAAGTCGCCAATTGGGACCGCACCCAGGGTCACAACAAGATGCAGTCCATATTGCAGGCCAATCCCGACATCATCGGCGTGATCTCCGGCAATGACGAAATGGCGCTCGGTGCCATTTCGGCCCTGAAGGAAGCTGGCAAGCTCGCCAATGTCAAGGTCGGTGGCTTCGACGGTTCGCCGGATGCGGTCGCGGCGATCAAGGCCGGCGAATTGCAATACACCGTCCTTCAGCCCGTCGCCGTCTTCTCCGAAGAGGCCGTCAAGCAGGCTGACAGCTTCATCAAGACGGGCAGCACCGGCGCCAAGAGTGAAAAGCAGCTGTTCGATTGCCTGCTGATCACCAAGGACAATATCGACAAGTACACCGGACCGTTCGTTCTGGCCCAATAATCAGGACGGAGGGCGCCCATCCGGGCGCCCTCCTTCGACCCTTTCAACCACATCAAGCCGCTTTCGCCTTCTTTGCCTTGGCATGGCAATCACTATACGAAGCTGGGATATGGAATTCAGCGACAAGGGTGACCCGTGACACAGAAGACCAATCAGGGCGATGAGCTGCTCGACCAGCTGACCAGCGACAGCCGTCAGACGCGTCAGGTCGCGCGCCGGCGCATGATCGCGGAGGCCGTGATGAGCGAAGGTTCGATGCGCATCGAAGATCTGACGGATCGCTTCGGCATCAGCCTGATGACGGCGCATCGCGATGTGGATGAACTCGTGAGCCGCGGGATCTTCCGAAAAACACGCGGCATCGTTACGGCGGCAGCCACCAACCTTATTGAATCCAGCGATGTCTACCGTTCGAGCCGGCAGTCGGCGGAAAAGAAAGTGATTGCCGAAGCTGCCATGCAGTTCGTCGAACCGGGACAGGCCATCTTCTTCGACGACTCAACCACCGTCCTGCAGATGGCATCGCATCTCTCCTCGAAGGTGCCGATCACCGCGATCACCAATTCGCTGACCCTGATGAACGCGCTGACCGGCATGCACGACGTTACGCTGCTGGCGCTTGGCGGCCAGTACTACAACTGGTGCAATGCCTTTATGGGACGCATGACGATCACCGAGATCAAGGGCTTGCGGGCGGATATCGCATTCATTTCCATGTCGGCCATCAACGACGGCATCGTGCTGCATCAGTCACCCGAAACCGTCGATACCAAACGCGCCATGTTCGACTGTTCCGTCAAACGCATCCTGCTTGCCGACCACACCAAATTCGAGCGGCGCGCGCTTCACAGCTTCGCGTCGCTCGATGAATTCGACGTCGTCATCGTCGACGACAAGACCCTCCCCGTTCACATCGATCGGATGCGGTCCAGGGATATCAACGTCGTCGTTGCCAGGACCGGCCACGAGCGCATGTGACCGGACCGCCCGGTCACGACAGAAAGGTGAATGTGCATGCCGAGCCTTCTCGGGATCGATAGTGGACTGACCGTCACGAAGGCTGTCATTTTCGATATCGACGGCACGCCGATCGCAGTCGCCCGGCGGCGCGTCAGCCAGCTCATTCCGAGGCCGCGTTTCGTGGAACGGGACATGCGCGAGTTGTGGAGCGCAACGGCTGAGGCGATCCGGGAAGCGATCGCCCTCAGCGGCCGCCCGGCAAGCGATATCCAGGCCGTGGCGGCGACGGCGCATGGCGATGGCATTTATGTGCTGGATCAGACAGGTGCGCCGCTTGGCAACGGCATCGTGTCGCTGGATAGCCGGGCGGGCGATATCGTCGATCGATGGACGAAGAATGAGGTCTCCGACGAGGCGATTGCTCTCACAGGTCAGGTGCCGCACGTCTCCGCCCCCTCGGCGCTGCTCGCCTGGATCCGGGACCATGAGCCGGAACGGTTTGCACGTATCGGCCATATCATGAGCTGCAAGGACTGGCTCCGATTTTGCCTCACCGGCACCGTTGGCACCGATCGCACCGAAGCAAGCACCTCATTCACCGATGTCGGGACACAAGACTATAGCGTGGACGCCCTGCGCCTCTTCGGTCTGCAGGCGCTTGCCGATGCTCTGCCGCCAGCCTCGCGCTCGGACGAGATCGTTGGACGAATTACCGCCGATGCAGCGCGCTTGACCGGCCTCTTGGAAGGCACGCCCGTCGCGGCCGGATTGCACGATGTCACCGCCTCGGCGCTCGGCGCGGGTGGTTATGCCGACGGCGTCGTTGCCGTCATTGCCGGCACCTATTCGATCAACGAGACGCTGTCTTTTGAACCGCGCGTCGATCGACGCTGGTTCTGCCGTAATGGAATTGCACCGGGCGTCTGGAACAGCATGTCGATTTCGCCTGCATCGAGCGCGAACTACGAGTGGTTCATCGAAAAACTCTGCAGCCGCGAATGGACAGACTGCGAAGCCAAGGGCACGTCCATTCACGCTTTGCTGGCATCCGAGATCGACGCGGCTTTTGACCGGCCATCGCCCGTGCTTTTCCATCCCTATCTTTTCGGGTCGCCCTACGGCGCATCGGCAAGCGCAAGCTTCTTCGGGCTCGGCGGCTGGCATGACCGCGGCGACATGCTGCGGGCCGTCATGGAAGGCATCGCATTCAACCATCGCATCCATGTCGACGCGCTGCGCGACGGTTTCGCCTTCAAGGAAGCACGGCTTGCCGGCGGCGTGTCACGCAACCCCGCAGTCGCGCAGATGTTTGCCGATGTGCTTGCGATGCCGGTGACCGTGACCGGCACCGATGAAGCCGCGGCCTGGGGCGCCGCCATCTGTGCCGGCGCAGCCGCAGGTCTCTATCCGGACCCACAGAGAGCTCCAAAAACGGACAAGCAGGGCAAGACCTGCGAGCCGGACGGCGCCCGCAGCGCCGAGTATGAGAAGCGCTACCGGCTTTTCCTCGAAATTGCAGAAACAATGACGCCGCTTTGGCCGAAGATCGCCGGCCTTGCGCAGGATAGTGCGGCAGCGGCCGCAGTTTAGGACGACAGTACCATGACCCCCAATACGCTTGGACGCAGCCTGGATATTCGCGAGCACGATGTCGACGTCGTGATCCTTGGAGCAGGCATCAATGGCGCCGGTCTGTTTCGCGATCTCGCGGCTCAGGGCATCAACTGCATGATCGTCGACAAATCGGACTTCGGTTCCGGGACCAGCGCAGCGCCATCCCGCCTCATCCACGGCGGATTGAAATATCTGGAAACCGGTGAGTTCGGCCTGGTTGCCCAATCCACTCTGGAGCGCAATCTGCTTTTGAAAAATGCGCCGCATTGCGTCGAACCGCTTCCGACATTTATTCCGGTCTTCTCCTGGACACGCGGCATCTGGGCCGCACTGCGGACATTGGCCGGCTCCAAGACGGCCCCACGCAGCCGCGGCGCCGTGCTCATCAAGATCGGGCTTTCCCTTTACGATTTTTTCGGCTCACGCGATCGCGTGATGCCACGCCACCGGCTGATCCTGAAAAACAAGGCCAGACGGGAAATGCCCCATGTGACGCCGGCGATTGTCGCCGGCGGCATTTACTACGACGCAAAAATCAGCCGGCCGGAACGTCTCGTCTACGAACTCGTCAAGGATGGGCTGGAAGCCAACCCGCAATGTGTCGCAGCAAATTTCGTGACGCTGACTGCTTCCTCGGAAGGCCGTCTGAGCTTTCAACGGGAGGATGGTACTGAATTCATGGTGCGGCCGAAGCTCGTCGTGAACGCGGCAGGCCCGTGGATCGATCATGTCAACGAGGCGCTCGGCGCGCCTTCGCGGCTGATCGGCGGCACCAAGGGCTCGCATATCCTGATTGATCATCCCGAACTGGTGCGCAGTCTCAACGGTCATATGATCTATTTCGAAGCCGATGACGGCCGTATCTGCCTGGTCTACGGCTATCTCGGGCTTGCGCTCGTCGGCTCGACGGATATCCCGAGCCGAGATCCCGACGCCGTACGCTGCGAAGAACCCGAGATCGATTACTTCCTGCAGAGCCTCAGATCGCTGCTGCCGAAGCTGCGCTTCGATCGCGACCAGATCGTCTACACCTATAGCGGCATCCGGCCGCTTCCCGCCTCCGACGGAACAGCGCCCGGCCTGATCAGCCGAGACCATTCGGCACCGGTCATCGAAGCGGATGGCAAGCGGCCTTTTGCCATCATGTCGCTGGTCGGCGGCAAGTGGACGACATTTCGCGGTTTTGCCGAGGAGGTTGCCGACAGTGTCCTGACCCGGCTCGGGCGTTCGCGCAAGCAATCGACCCGCTATCTTGCGATCGGCGGCGGAAAGGCTTTCCCGGCCGATGCGCAGGCAAGACGGGGCTTTATCGACAGGATCGCCACAGCTGCAAGCATCCCGGCCGCGCGCGCGGAACAACTTCTGAACCGCTATGGAACGACGGCCGAGGCGGTAGCGATGTTCCCTTCCGATCATCCTGACGACCGGCGGTTATCGGGAGCTACACACTACAGTTTTCGCGAGATCGACTGGATCGCGCGCAACGAGCTTGTGGTCCATCTCTCCGATATCGTGTTGCGGCGCACGACGATCGCGATCGAAGGTCATGTAACCTATGCAGGTTTGACGGACATTGCCGGCATCGCCGCGAAAGCGCTCGGTTGGGACGCTGCGCGTGTCGCGCATGAGATCAATGACGTTGTTTCCCTGCTCAAGGAATTTCACGGCCAGACGCTGGCAGCAGGCACCCCGGATATCGAGCCGGAAAAAAGTGCTCGTCCCGTCAGCAGATGAGATCCAGGAAAAGAGCAGAACGCGCGCCGACCGCAGAGCATTTCGCGAAGGCGGAAGCGAGAATGATCTTATGAATTGACGCCTCCGGAGGCTTCAATCGACCCAGTCCCTGTAGCCGGTATCAAGCGCACCTCGGGCAAGAGACACAATCGGTTCGTAGTCGGCATCTGTGAGCATCGCGACATCAACAAGACCGAGGGTATCGCGTGCACCGGAAAGCGATGGCTCCGCGATTGCAGCGACCAGCGCTTCGCGTAGCAGTGCCACATCCGCATCTGAACCCTTTGCTCCTGTAATGAAGGGTAAGCCGGGCGTTGCGGGCGTCTCGGCAAGAACGCGGATGCCTGCGACGCGAGCAGGCGTAAAACGCAGGAGATTGGCAAAGGTGATGCAGTCGATTGCAGCGCATTCCGCCTGCCCACTCGACACAGCATCGATACTGCCGCCATGGCTGCCGGTCTCGACCGTGCCACCGAAGAAGCGGCCATTGCGGGCAAGAGGGGCGACGGCGGCGCGAAGCAGATTTGCCCCGGAATTGCTGTCGGGACTATTGATCGCGGCCGTCGCACCGAGCAGGTCCTGCAGCGAAACGAAGGTGGAAGCTCGGCGCACGACAATGAAGCTGCGCATGAAAGGTCCGTCGCAGCCGGGATGGGAATAAACCGGTGTCGCCACGAGACGCACCCTGCCGCGCAATCGCTTCACATAGGGATAACCACAGGTCTGGGAAAAGAGCAGGTCCTCATGCAGCCAGGCCTCGTCGTAGGGGATCGTCGCATCGAGGTTTTCCGGCGGATCCGAAAGCCCGGCCTGCCCAAGATAGTAGCGCAGGAACGACCAGAGTTCAGCTTTTGCATCCGCAAGCGGCTGCGGCGTAACGTACATTGCAAGACTGGCGAGACGCATGCTTTTCACCCGCCGTGGTGCTCGTCGAGCAGACGGGAAGCAAGGATGGCCACATCTTCGCCGAGCGAACGATCCTCCCTCATGACCGGTGCGATGCCTCGAACGAACGCATGCGTTCCTGCCGTCCCCACGCCGCAACGGTGTCCGGGGCGCTGGTCGACCGCCTGAGCGGCTGCGAGCATTTCGCAGGCGATGAGCACGCGCCACAGTTCCAGCATCTCGCCGAGTTTGCGCACGGCAAGGGAGGATTGCGTTGCATGATCCTCGACGCCTTCCGATACCGCAAGGAAGTCGAGCATGACAGGATTGGCCTTGTGCCTGATATCGGCCATCAACGCCGCGACCGTCTTCTGCATCGGCACGAACCCGGCCGATGGACCGCCAATCGGCGACAGATAGCGCGGGAGGGCATTGCGACCCGAGCCCGTCAGCTGAATGAAGCGCGCAGCCGATGCCGCAGCCGCCTGAGCGATCGCAAGGCCCAGTGTCTCGAAGGCAAGCGAAAGTGCGGGCGTCTGGAAATTGCCTGATGACAGCACCTGTTGCTCTTCCAAGAGAACGACGGGATTATCGGCCGCGGCATTGAGCTCGATCTCGACGGCTTCGACCGCCCTCAAGAGCGCATCGACAAGTGCGCCGTGGATGGGTGCAACGCAACGCAGGCTCAGCGGATCCTGTATGGCGGCGTTCGCCTCGAAAAGCGTCGAGCCCTCAAGCATCTGCAGCAGCCGGTTGGCCTCGTCTGCCTGGCCCGCTGCCGGCCGGGCGCGCTGGATGGCCGGTGACAGGATGAGCGGATTGCCGGCAAGGCCCTCAAAACTCAAGGCAGCCGCCCGGCGCTGGGCATCGAGTAGTTCTTTGGCATCATACAGGACGAGCGCGCCACGGCCAGCGGACACGGCTGAAGCATTGAGAAGCGATATCCCGTCCTTCGGTTGCAGGCTTGCTGGGGCAAGGCCCGCAAGCTCAAGCGCTTCAATCGCCGGGTAGACGATGCCGCGATACTCGGCTTTCCCTTCGCCGATCAGGGCGCGGGCCATGGCAGAGAGCAACACGAGATCACCCGCACCGATCGAACCAATCGAGGGCATGACCGGATGAACACCGGCGTTCAGCATGGCAAGCAGCGCCTCGAACACGGGCAGTGAAATGCCGGATCCTCCGACTGCCAGCATCGAGAGCCTGGCGGCGATGACAGCACGGGTCGCATCGCGCGGCAGAGCTTCACCGACCGCCATGCCGCGGCCGCGGATCAGCTGCAGTTGAAAGGCCTCGAAATCGCCGGTCACAGCTGTCTTCAGATTGGCACCGAGCCCGGTGTTCATGCCGTAGATCTGCTGGCCGGAAGCTGCAGCACCTTCCAGGATGCGCCGCGCGGCTATCAACTGGTCACGGACCGCGCCGGAAACCTCGACGGTGGCATCGCGACGGGCGATCGCCTCTATGTCGGCAATAGTGATGCCGGAGCCGGTCAGCAGGATCCCGGTCATGCGAAACGCAGCCTTTGACCGATACCGGCCGAGCGCGCCTTGGAAAGCAGCGCGTGGCCAAGAGCAATGTCGCTGAGCGACAGGCCGCGATGCCACAGCAGGATAGTCTCGTCCTCACTCTCGCGGCCCGGCTTCAGGCCGGCGACGACCTGCCCCAGTTCGGCATGCAACGTCTGCTCGGAAAGCCGGCCGGTCTCGACATGGGCGCGCAGCGAGCCGAATTTGCCGGTCTTGCACTGACCCCAGTCGTCGACGACGAGCTTGGCCATGATATCGGTCAGCGACAGCTCCACGGCGCTCATCGTGCCATAAGGCACGACGAAGGCACCTTTCTTGATCCACTCCGTCTTCAGGAGGGGCTCGGGCTGCGATAGCCGCGATGCCTCGACGACGATATCTGCCCCCTCGACGCAGTCGCGCCAGTTGTCGACCACCGTGATCTTCTTGCCGAGATCGGCCTCCAGCTTCGCGCCGAACGCATCACGACTTTCGGGCCGACGCGAATGTACGCGGATCTCGTCAAAATCGAAGAGATGATCGAGCAGGCGGACATTCCAGTAAGCCGTGCCGCGCGCGCCTATGTGACCGAGAACCTTCGAATCCTTCCGGGCGAGATGCCGGGCGCCGAGCGCGGTGACGGCGCCGGTGCGCATGTCGGTGATGACGGTTGCATCAAGGATCGCCTTCGGCACGCCAGTGCGCGGGTCGAAGAGGTTGAGCACGCCGAATTCGGAGGGATAACCGAGCTTGTAGTTGTCGACATAGTCACCTACCACTTTCACTCCGGCAAGGCCGAGCGGCGCCACATAGCCACGCAAGACGTTGAAATGGCCGTGAAAGCTTGCATCCGGCTCGAGATGGACACGCGGCTCGATCACCGTCTGGCCCCTGCCCTGGGCGGCGAGCGAAGTTTCGATCGCCGCCAGGATTTCATCATTGGTCAGGTCGAGCGCCTCGATGTCGAAGGCATTCAGATAGTCGATATAGATCGGATCCATTGTCATCTCGTTTATCGTTTGATCAGCGCGCTGAGGCCGAGGTTCCGGCGAAGCGTACGGCCCTCATAGTCTTCGCGGAAAAGGCCGCGGCGACGCAGTTCCGGCACGACATGGGCTACGAATTCCTCAAGCCCCGAGGGGAAGAGCGGGGCCATGACATTGAAGCCGTCGGCGGCGCCTTCGCTGAAGCGTTCTTCCATCGCATCGGCGATCTGCGCCGGTGTTCCTGCGACCTGCCAATGGCCGCGCGCGCCGGCGAAATGGCGGGCAAGTTCGCGGATCGACAGGTTTTCGCGCCTGCCGAGATCAATGATCAACTGCTGGCGGCTCTGGATGAGGTTGGTCTGCGGCATGTCGGGCAGCGGACCATCAAGCGGATAGGCCGACAGATCCTGGATGCTGAGGTAGCTTGCAAGAAGGGCCACACCAACGGCGTCGGGGATGAGTTCCTGCAGGGCCTGGTATTTCGCCTTGGCCTCGTCTTCGGTTGTGCCGACGATCGGCGATATGCCGGGCATGATCTTGATATCGTCGGGCTTGCGCCCGTATTTGGCGAGCCGCGACTTCACATCGGCATAATAGGTCTGTGCTTCGGCAAGCGTCTGCGAGGCGGCAAACACGACATCTGCGGTTCGGGCCGCAAGTTCCTTGCCGACATCGGATGCGCCCGCCTGCACCATGATCGGCCTGCCCTGGGCCGAGCGTGGGCTTTCGAGCAGGCCTTCGACGGTGAAATGCTTGCCGCGGCGATGCACGGGATGAAGCCTCGTACGATCGGCAAACCGAGCCCCGCCCTCAGGAAAATAGGCTCCGTCATCGACGCCATCCCAAAGCGCGAGTGCTGCATCGGCAAATTCCTCGGCCCGCTCGTAGCGCTCGGAATGCGGGCGAAGGCCACTGCTCGCAAAATTCTCCGCCTCGAGTTCGCTTGCCGAGGTGACGAGGTTCCAGCCTGCCCTGCCGCCGCTTAGCTGATCGAGCGAGGCGAAGGTGCGGGCCAGACCGTAGGGCTCGTTATAGGTTGTCGACGCCGTTGCCACGAGGCCGATATGACTGGTGTTGACGGCAAGAGCTGCAAGCAGGCTCAGCGGCTCGAATGCCGTCGAGCGCGCTGCCTGGCTTGCCATTTCCGGATTGCGCTCTCGGATGGCGGCGGCATCCTCGACAAAGAGCATGTCGAATTTGCCCCGCTCGGCGATGCGGGCCAGCTCAATGAAATGATCGATATCGACACCGGCTTGAGCGTGGGCTTGCGGATGTCGCCATGCCGCGATGTGATGCCCGCCCGCCATCAGGAAGGCGCCAAGTCTCATCTTGCGATCGCTGCTCATTGTGCTTGCTCCAATGCTGCCGCCGGATGAGCCGAACGGGCAAGACCAAGACGATCGCGCAAGGTCTTACCTGCATTCGCCTTGATCAATCCGAGGTGGCGCAACTCCGGAACCACCTTCGTCAGGAACAGATCCCCGATCGCAACGGTCGGGGGCAGTATCGTGAAACCGTCGATCTGCCCAAGGGCGAGCCATCCCCGTAGGGATTCGGCGATCTCCGCCGGCGTACCCACCAGACGCGACGCGGAAAGCGGTTGGCTCATCCGGTCGGCCTCATCAAACCGGAGCGCGTCGCTTGCCGCCTGCGCCGCTTCGGAAGTTTCGGCAACGACTGGCACGACATTGGCCAGTATCCGCACGTCCTGCCGGCGACGGCCCGCCTTTTCAAGCAGGCGCACGAAGTCGACCACCGTCTCGTTTGTACTTTCCGGCGTCCGATCTTGAAGCAGGACGACTTCGGCACTTTGCGCGGCCAATGCTTTGTTATCTCCACGCAGAAGCTGGGCGATGATCGGTTTGCCCTGCGGTGAGCGATTGACATTCAGCGGACCGCGCACCGCAAAATGCTCGCCTCTGTGGTTGAGCACATGCATCTTGGCTGGCTCGAAGAAACGGCCCTCAGCCTTGTCGTAGATGAAGGCATCGTCTTCCCAGCTGTCCCAAAGCGCGCTCACAAGGCCGAGATATTCCTGGTCGCGCGCGAATTCGCCGGATACGGGAAGGGCTGCCCAGCCTGTCCGTCCGCCGCTGATCTGGTCCAGCGAGGCGAAGCGCCGGGCGAGATTATAGGGCTCATGCTGACTGGTTGCGGCAGCTGCCAGGAAGCCGATCCGGCGCGCCCGGGTCGCAAGGGCTGCGACCAGTGTCGTCGGCTCGAAGGGCGTGGCGACCGGCGAGAGGTCATCGATCGGCCTGGTGCCGAGCCGGTCCGGAAGCAGGACGAAATCGAAACCGGCCTCCTCCGCTTTGACCGCTTGGGAAAGCAGCGCATCAAAACCGAGATGTTCGAGCGTTCCGACATCGCGCCAGGCGGCGGGATGATGGCCGAAAGGTGTGAGGGAAAAACCGAGATGCATCAGAAGCTCCTGCACTCAGATCGAGAAGATCGCGTCGCGCGTCAGTTGCCCGGTAACGATGCCACCGCCATCGACCACCGACAGCACGTCACTGTTGGCGGCGACCATCAGCGACAGCGCATCGCGCAGATTGGCACTCGCGGCAACACTGGCCGCGGGTGAAGAGGGAACACCAGGGCGCATCGCGTCGGCAACAGAAAACAGGCTGAGCCGCTTGATTGCGCGATCGATACCCACGAAATTCGCAACAAAATCGTCGGCAGGATGGGAAAGGATCGCATCCGGAGCATCATATTGCACGATCTTGCCGGCACGCATGATGGCGATCCGGTCGCCGAGGCGAATTGCCTCATCGAGATCGTGAGTGACCAGCACTACCGTCTTGCGCACGCGTTTCAAAATTTGCCTGAATTCGTCCTGCAGGCGTGTTCTGGCGATCGGGTCGATGGCGCCGAAGGGCTCGTCCATCAACAGGACCGAGGGATCGGCGGCAAGGGCGCGCGCCACGCCGATGCGCTGGCGCTGGCCGCCGGAAAGCTGGCGCGGATAGCGCTTCAGCATTTCCTTCGGATCGAGACCGACGAGATCGAGAAGTTCATCCGTCCGCCTGGCGATCCGCGGCCGGTCCCAGCCGAGCAGGTTCGGCACCGCAGCGATATTTTCGGCGATCGTCATGTGCGGAAAGAGGCCGACATTCTGGATGACGTAACCGATATGGCGGCGAAGCTTGACGGGATCGGCTTTTGTCACGTTTTCGCCATTGACGAAGATGCGCCCTTCCGTTGGCTCGATCAGCCGGTTGATCATGCGCATCGTCGTTGTCTTGCCGCAGCCCGACGGGCCGATCAGCGCGACCGTCGAGCCCTCGGGCACATCGAGCGTCAGGTGATCCACTGAAGGCGCTGCACTTTCACCGTAACGCTTTGTGACATTTTCCATGCGGATCATGCGGCGGTTCTTTCTGCAAACAGGTGCTTCTCGGCGCGGCCGAGGATGAATTCGGTGGCGAGTGCCAGGATCGCGATCGGCACGGCGCCGACGATGAGCCGCGACATGTCCATCATACCGATGCCGGTGGCGATAAAATCGCCGAGCCCGCCGCCGCCGATGAAAGGGGCGAGTGTCGCTCCGGCCAGCACCTGGACAGCTGCGGTGCGCGCGCCGGCAAACATCGCAGGGGCTGCGAGTGGAATGCGGATCTTGCGCAGGACCTGACCTCTGTTCATGCCCATGCCGATCGCCGCCTCCACGGCATCGGCATCGACATCGCGCAACCCGACATAGGCATTGAGCAGGATCGGCGGCAGGGCAAGCACGGTCAGCGCCACGATCGATGGCAGGATGCCGATACCGAGAAGCGGCAGCATGATCGCCAGGATCGCAAGACTCGGGATGGTTCTGAGGCCGTTGACGATGTTGATGACGCCAAAGGCAAAGCGACCGTAATTGACGATGAGGATCGAAAGCGGCAGCCCAATGGCAAGCGCAAGCGCAAGCGACACGCCGGACATCAGGAGATGCTGGCCGAGCGCGCGGAAGAATTGGTCCTGATGATCGACGATCCAGAAAAAGGCGGTGCTCAGCATCGGCATGCCCTCACTGCCAGCGCACCAGGGCCTGCTCGACCCGGGTGAGAATGAAATCGAAGATGATGGCCAGCAGTGCCGTCAGAATGCCGCCGACGAGGATCTTTTCCGCGTATTCCTGATCGATGCCTATCAGGATGATGGTGCCGAGACCTCCGCCGTCGATGAAGGCAGCGACCGTCGCGATACCGATGACAGTGACGAGCGCGATCCGGGCCCCGGAAACGATAAGCGGCAGGGCAAGCGGCAGTTCGATGCGAAAGAGGCGCTGCCAAGGCCCATAACCCATGCCGTCGGCGGCATCGAGTATGTCAGCCGGGACGCCGCGGATGCCGGTGACGACGTTGCGCAAGAGGATCAGCAGGCAATAGGAGGAAAGCCCGATCAGCGCTGGTTCCATGCCGAGACCAACGAAAGGGATCAAAAGCGCAAAGAGCGCCAGGCTCGGAATGACGAAGATGATATTCGTCACCGTCAGCGCAAAGGCATAGAGTCTCGGCCGGCGGGCGCAGACGATGCCGAGTACGAGCGCGATCGCAAGGCCGATCAGCACGGATGAAATCGACAGCACCAGGTGCTGCCAGACGGCAAGCGCGATTTCCGGAATATGCTTGGGTGCCCAGTTCAAAGGCGAGAAATCCTGTCCGCACGGTCACGACAAAGCGGCGAAGCTGCAAGCTTCGCCGCATTTTTTCTTCAGGGAAAGCGAAACTTTGGCGCCGCTCTCGATCAGATGCCCTTGGCCTTCAGGAATTCAGCGGCGACATCGGCCGGCTCTTCCTTGTCGCGATCGACCTTGGCGTTGAGTTCGCGCATGGTCTCGTTGTTGAGGAGCGGGCTGACCTTGTTCAGAACCTCGGCGATCTTCGGGTTCTTGGCGAGAGCATCCTGTCGCACGACCGGGACGAGGTAATAGGGCGGGAAGAGATGCTTGTCGTCATCAAGCACCACCAGCTTGTTGTCGGAAATCTGCCAATCCGTCGCAAAGCCGTAGGAGACGTCGAGATCCTTGCTCGTCAGCGCGCTGTAGCGGATGCCGAGCTTGGCGAAGATCTTGAATTCCTTGAACTCGATGCCGTAGGTCTGCTTCAGCCCCGGCAAGCCATCCTTGCGCTCGCCAAAGCCGCCCTCAGCGCCAAAGGTCAAGTTCTTGGAGACCGGACCGAGGTCGCTCAGCGTCTTCAGCTTGTACTTCTCGGCCGTTTCCGGAAGCGTGATGATCGCATAGCCGTTGTTGATCTGCGTCGGCTGAAGGAGCGTGAGCTTGAGGTTCTTTTCGTAGTAATCCTTGACGTCCGAATAGATCTTGTCGGCGGAGCCCGACAGGTCACCCTTCACGACCGCGGCAAGCGCCGTGCCGGTATATTCCGGGTAGAGATCGATGTCGCTGTTCGTCAATGCCGTGTGGGCGACAAGCGTGGCACCGAGGTTGAGGTGGCGCTCGACCTCGACGCCGGCCTTTTCAAGCGCCTGGGCATAGATCTCGGCGACGACGAACTGTTCGGTGAAATTCTTGCTGCCGATCTTTACAGCATCGGCCCGTGCCGGTGCTCCGATGAAGGCTGCCAGGATCGCACCGGCGAAGAGGCCGGCGAAAGATTTCGAAAGCATTGCGTTCCCTCATTTGAAATTCGAGTTGTTCAGGAGAGGTGATAAAGGTTTCCGATAAGGCAAGCGCGGAATGGAATACCAATTTTCTAGCGATTTAGATGAAAATTGATCTCCCAGGAGGACCCTTGATCATCGAAGGGTCGGAGAAAGCAGAGCCGACTAAGATCGGCCATCATATGCTGTCAAAAACAAACCGTGGAAAAGCGCAGCGATGCCGTCTACAAGTCAATGGATTAAAATACGAAAGAGACAGAAGGTAGGCCATGAACGTCAAGACACCGAACGCGATTGATACCTATGTCGGCATGCGCATGCGCAGGCGCAGGCAGCTTCTCGGCATGAGCCAGGAACGGCTTGCCGAACAGATCGGCGTTACCTTCCAACAGGTGCAGAAATACGAGAAAGGCATCAATCGCATCGGCGCCAGCCGCCTGCAGAGGATCGCCGAAGTGCTGCGCACCTCGCCCGCTTTCTTTTTCGAGCAGGATGATTTGGAAGCGCCGAGCCTTGCCGGCCTCGATTTGTCTGCTCCTGTCGATCCGGTCACAGAATTTCTGCGGTCGAAGGAAGGTCTCGTCCTCAACAGGGCGTTCATGAAGATCGAGGACCGGCGTATCCGCGAGACGATCATCTCGCTGGTCAAAGCGATGGCGCAGTCCGAAAACAGCGACATTTCGCTGAACGCGCCGCGAATTGACGAGCCGGATACCCGCAGAGAGTGAAAGCAGACGATACCGTCCCATGTCCTTCCGGCTTGAGTCATTCGGTACATTACGACTGCTGGACGCGGCGGGAGAGCCTGTATTCTTCCCCGAAAAAGGCCTGTTGACGCTTTGTTACCTGCTCGACAGACCTGACAGAGAATGTCCGCGCGGCACACTCGCCCGCTTCCTGTGGGATAGCACCGACAATCCCGATATCATGGCGAATTTGCGCAAGATGATCTCGCGCGTACAGACAAGGCAGGCAGAAATCGGCGCGGAGCTGCTGATCTTTACCGCGACCGGTGTCCGGATCAGACGGGAGGTCTTCGTCGCAGATCGCTCCGAACTTGATACCCAATCCTCGGCCGGCCCGCTCGATGTGCTGCGAAGGCTCGTATCCCTGTTGCAAACGGATTTCCTCGCCGAACTCGCAGATCAAAGCGCCAGCATAAGAGAATGGGTATCAAACGAGCGCAACCGGCATATGGCAATCCTCGTCGACGCAGTGAAGCGAGCCTTGCCGGAAGCGCGCTCGCGAGCCGATATCGGCCTCATCAAGGAGGCTGCGCTCAGGATCTTCCGCGATGCGCCTGATGACGAAAACATCCGCCATATCCTCCTGCAAGCCTACGAGGCCGAGGGACATCTGGAAAACGCCAGGCAGCTATTTGAGAGCCGCAGCCACGATCTACAACATTCGCTCGACATCGGCCTTGATCTGCAGGCCCTGAAGGAAGTGCGCAAGATTTTCGACGCCAGCAGGCCGGCGACGCTGGCGGCTGCGCCGTCGGTGGAGAGCGGCATCATCCTGAAACCCGCGCCCCTGCCCCGGCTCGCCCTGTTGCCGCCGGTCGAGGCCGCTGAAACCCGGCCTGGGCCGATGCTTTCTGAAGCGCTGATCGAGGACGTGACCATCGGCCTTTGCGCCCTCAGCAACGTCTCGGTCGTCGCGCCCCATACCGCCGCACAAATCGCCCGCCATGCCGACCGGGCCGGCATGATCCTGCGCCATTCGATCTCCTATGTTCTCGACACCCGGTTGACAGCGGGCGGCGGCACGCCGTCTCTGTTCGTCCAGCTCGTCTATGCCGCCAACGACGAGGTCATCTGGGCCGAGCGCTTCAGCCTCGAGAAATACGACCTTATGGCTGACCGGCGGGAGATCGCACGGCGCATCGCCAAGGAGCTCTCCCGACAGATCCGCCAGAACGAGACCGTGCGCGGCGCTTTCGAAGACAATCCGGCCGCCTATCACAGCTATCTGCTGGGTTTCCGGGACATGAAGCGGTTTTCCCTGCCGGATGTCCGGCGCGCCCGCAAAGCGTTCCGCGACGCCGTCCAGCACAGCGCGCATTTCTCGCCGGCGCTCGCAGGCCTTGCGCATACCTTCCTGATGGAATGGCTGCTGACGGCGCGCGGCGATGGCGAGTTGATCCGGCTTGCGGAAGATTATGCGAACAGGGCGATCGTCGCCGACCCGTCGCTCGCGTCCGGCTTCCGCCAGCTCGGCATCGCCAAGCTTTATCTGAACGATCTCGATGAAAGCGTGGTGGCGCTGAAAGTCGCCGAAGAGCTGAGCCCCCATTATGCCGACGGCATCGCGAGTTATGCCGATACGCTGGTGCATGCCTCGCGCCCTGCCGATGGGCTCGCCAAGATCGAGCGGGCGATCTCGCTTAATCCGCTAAGCCCCACAGATTATCTCTGGACTGAGGCCGGCGCGAATTTTGCCCTCTTCCGCTATAAGGAAGCGCTGGATGCGATCGGCAGAATGGATGATCGCACACCGGCCGACCGGCTCGCAGCAGCCTGCTGGGCAATGCTGGGCGACATGAAAAATGCGCGCCTCTACATGCGCAAGGCACGCGAGACCAATCCCGATTTCGACGTCGATAGGTGGCTGAGCCTCGTGCCCTTCAAGGAGGCGTGGCAGAAGGAACAGTATCGTGAGGCTTTGCTGAAGGCAGGCTTCTAGCTCCGCCGGTCTGACTCGACCGAGTTGCCGCCTCCCGATACGCCATCCAGAATGGTGTCACGCCCGTGTCACGCGCTTTCCTTGACCACATCCGCTAGAACTCCCTCCAACACGGCTGGGGAGATTAGCGGCAATGGAAGACATAATCGAAATCGGGAGTGCCGAGAAGGATCAAAGGCTTCGGGATATCGCATCGCTTGCACGGCTCGTTTCCTACGCCCGGCAGAGCGCCCGGGAACTCAATGCCGAGTTCTCCGTCTATTGCCTCGATCTCGCGCTTGGCGCGTTGCTTCAGGATCTCTCCGAGAGCGGCATAAACCTGCCAGTCGAAGCAACAATCGAAGATGCACCGGCGGGCCTGGTGCACTGAAGGCCGATAACTTCACCCTGCCGGCGTCAGTGGATTGGGCACGGCGAAATGGCAGGCTGAGAACTGGTTCGGCGATACTTCGCGCAAGCCCGGACGCTCGACCTTGCAGATGTCCCTCGCAATTGGACAGCGCGTGTGGAAGCTGCATCCCGACGGGACGCGGGACGGGCTCGGCACGTCGCCCTGCAGCACGATACGGTTTGCCTTGCGATCCGGATCGGGCTCGGGCGCGGCCGACAGCAGTGCCTGCGTATAGGGATGCTGTGGCATGGAATAGATCGACTTCTTCGGCCCGATCTCCACGATCCTGCCGAGATACATCACCGCTACGCGATCAGCGATGTGGCGTACGACCGCCAGGTCATGGGCGATGAAGAGATAGGAGAGCTTTCGTTCGACCTGCAAATCCTGCAGCAGATTGACGATCTGCGCCTGCACCGAGACATCGAGCGCAGAGACCGGCTCGTCGGCGACGATAAATTTCGGATTGACCGATATGGCACGCGCGATGCCGATGCGCTGGCGCTGGCCGCCGGAGAACTGGCGCGGATAACGGTCCATGAAGCTCGGGGACAGGCCGACCTGCGTCAGCAGTTCGGCGACGCGGTCACGCCGTTCCCTTGACGATTTCGCCAAACCGAAGACTTCCAACGGCTCGGAGATGATCTGAGCGATCGAACGACGCGGGCTGAGCGAGCCGTAGGGATCCTGGAAGACCATCTGCATCCTGGCGCGCATCATGCGCATCTCGGCCGCACTCAGCGATGTGATATCGCGCCCTTCGAACAGCACCTCACCATCGGTCGGCTGGATCAGCCGCAACAGAAGGCGCCCAAGCGTGGACTTGCCGCAGCCAGATTCCCCCACCAGCGCCAGCGTTTCCCCCGGCTTGACGGAAAAGGAGGCTCCGTCGACGGCGCGTACGCCGCCCGAGGAAGAACTCGCAAAAGACAGGCCGCCGGCATCGGAAAAGGTCTTGCCGAGGTTGCGGACGATCAACAGGTCGTCGGCGCTGTTCATCTCTGTCATGCTGTTGCTCCGGCGGTGACCCAGCAGGCCGCCTTATGGCTTTCTGATATGGTGAACATGGGCGGCATTTCGGCCGCGCATCTGTCGGTCCGGTTCCCACAGCGGGCGTAGAAGGGACAGCCCTGCTTGACGGTGCCGGCAAGCGGCACGGAACCGGGAATCTGATAGAGGCGCGAGCGCTCGTCGTCGAGGCGCGGAATGGACTGAAGCAGGCCGCGCGTATAGGGATGGCTCGGGTTCCTGAAGATCGAGCGGACATCCGCATCCTCGACCACTCGTCCGGCATACATGACGATGACGCGATCGCAGACTTCGGCGATGACGCCGAGATCGTGCGAAATCAAGAGCACGGCAGTGTTCAGCGTCTTGCGCACCTTCGCCATCAGGTCGAGAACCTGGGCCTGGATGGTAACGTCGAGTGCCGTCGTCGGTTCGTCTGCGATCAAGAGTTTCGGATTGCAGGCAACGGCCATGGCGATCATCACGCGCTGGCGCATGCCGCCGGAGAACTGGTGCGGATAGGCATCGAGGCGGCCTTCCGGATTGGGGATGCCGACGAGTTTCAGAAGCTCGATGATGCGGGCGCGGCGCTGTTGACGGCTCATCCTCTCATGCAGCTTGATCGCCTCGCCGATCTGGTCGCCGATCGTCATGACCGGGTTCAGAGAACTCATCGGCTCCTGAAAGATCATCGCGATATCGCGACCGCGGATCTCCGGCAATTTCGTCTTCGGCAGATCGAGAAGGTTGACGCCTTCAAGCTCAATACGACCCTGTGCAATACGGCCTGGCGGGTTCGGGATCAGCCCCATGATCGATAGCGACGTGATCGACTTGCCGGAACCAGACTCGCCGACGATACCGACCGCCCCCCCGGCCTCGACCTCGAAGGAGACGCCACTCACGACGCGGATCGGGGAATCCTTCGGGCCGAATTCGACGGCGAGATTATCGACCCTGAGCAACGGAGACTGCGTTTTTAATGTCATTGGCTCGTCTCCGGATCCAGCATGTCACGCACCGCGTCGCCGATCAGGTTGAAGGACAGCACGACGCAGGTGATGGCAAAACCGGCGGCAATGATCGGCCAGGGCGAGCCGAAGAGATTGTTGAGACCATCACGGATGATATTGCCCCAGCTTGGATTGGGGGCGCGGGTACCGATGCCGAGGAAGCTGAGCGAGGCCTCAAGGCGGATGGCAGACGCGACCCAAAGCGTCATCAGTACGACGATGGGAGCTGCGATATTCGGGATGATATGGCGGAAGATGATAACGGGCGTGCGCACGCCGACGGCGATTGCCGCTTCCACATACGGCTCCTGCTTGACCGACAGGGTCGAGGCACGAGCGACACGGGCAAAGCCGGGAATGAACGCGACCGTAATGACGGCGATGATGTTCCAGAAGGCGCCACCGAGCACGGCTGCGATGATGATCGCGAGCAGCAGTTCCGGGAAGGCGAGCAGCAAATCGATGAACCGGCTGATGATACGATCGATCAGGCCCCCGAAATAACCGGCTGTTACGCCAAGTGCGGTACCGAGCAGCGCGGCGAGCGCCGGCGAGATCAGGCCGAAGAGCAGCGAATTGCGTGAACCGTGGATCATGCGCGAGAGAACGTCGCGCCCAAACTGGTCGGTGCCGAGCCAGTGTGCGGCCGAGGGCGCCTTGTTGATCGAGAGGATGCTCTGGGCGAGCGGATCATAGGGCGCAAGCACCGGTGCGAAGACTGCGATCACGAAGAAGACGAGTGCAATCGCCAGCGCGAAGAGGGTCGAGGGCCGGTGCAGCAGCGTTTTCGACAAGAGCGACAGCAAACCAGGTGCTGGTGCCAGCAGAGGCTGCTCGGAGGTCTGTAGAGCAGACCCAGGTGTTTGAGTGATGATGCTCATTATTTCACCCGGATGCGAGGATCGATGACGATGTAGAGGAGATCCATCACCAGATTGATCAAAAGGACGAGAAGCGCGAAGACAACGACGCCGCCCTGGATGACGCCATAGTCACGCTCGTTGATCGCCTGGATGAGCATGCGCCCGAGGCCGGGCCTGTTGAAGACCAGCTCTACGGCGACCGAACCGGACAGCGTGGCAAGCAGGCTGAGGCCCATGCCGGTCGAGAGCGGCAGAAGCGCATTGCGCAGACCGTGACGATAGATGACGCGAGGTTCGCGGGCACCCTTGGCGCGGGCGGTGCGGACATAGTCTTTGCCGAGCGTTTCCAGAAGCGCAGTCCGCGACAGCCGGCCGATGAAGGCCGCCTTGACAAGTGCGAGCGTCAGGGCCGGCAGCACGATATGGTACATGCGATCCATGAACCCATCGCCGCCCCCATTGATCGGGAACCAACCGAGGTTCAATGCAAAGCCGATCAAGAGAAGCGCGCCGAGATAGAAATCCGGAATGGCATAACCGAGAAGGGAAAAGACGCGCATGCCGGAATCCGGCAACCTGTCACGATGGGTTGCCGCCACTACGCCGAAGGGCACGCCGGCACCGACGCCAATGATCATCGCCACGACAGTGAGTTCGATCGTATAGGGCAGATTGGCGGCGATCAGGTTCAGCACCGGTTCGCCATTCATGTAGGACTGGCCGAAATCGAGGCTGAGCACGCCGCGAAGGAAGTTGATGTACTGCTGCCAGAGCGGCACATCGAGCCCCATTTGGTGGCGGAAGGCTGCAAGCTGCTCCGGGAGAGCCATGTCTCCCAGAGCCGCAATCGCCGGATCGCCCGGCAGGATCCGCATCGCGATGAACACGAGCGTGAGCACCAGCCAGATTGTCGGAATGGCATCCGCCAGCCGGAGGAGAAAATATCTAGCCATGGTCATTCACCCGCATTCATCGCGACCTGGAAATCAGGCCTTCTTGGTTGCGTGGTGGAAGCGCCAGCGCGCATAGCCACTCTGCACCTTGTAGCCGAGGTCGAGACGGGCATTGCGGGCGACCGTGAAGGAGAGCGTGGACATGCCGATCAACGGCAGGTCACGCAGAACCTGAAGCTCGATCTGCTGGCAGTAATCGACATAGGACTTGTAGTCGGTTGCCTGCAGGGCCTTGGCGAGCAGGTCGTCGATGCCCGGGATCACCACGCCGTAGTGGCTGTAGTTGATACCGCCAGATCCATCCGGCTTGACTTCCGCCTTGGTCGAAAGCTGCTGGGTGTAGAGCTGCGTCGGGATCGGCGGGTAGCTCGAGGAATGCAGGGCCAGCGTGTTTTTGTCGTGCTGATTGTCAGCATGATAAGCGGTGTGGTCGCCGATATGCAGGTTCATGCGCATGCCGACGGCACGCAGTTGCTCCTGCACGATCAGCATGATCGAGGCATAATCCTCGCGCTGGCTGACATTGCTCTCGAAATCGAAACCGTCAGGGAAGCCAGCTTCTGCAAGCAGGGCCTTGGCCTTGTCAGGATCATAATTGTACTGAAGCTCCGGCGGCAGATCCTCGGTCTTGAAGCCACCCGGGAAATTTTCAGGCTGCAGGTCGGCGGTAAAGCCGCCCATCGGCTTCATGGCCTCGGCAACCGCATGACGATCGACCGCATACATGATCGCCTGACGCACCTTGATATTGTCGAAAGGCTTGCGCTTCAGGTTGATGTGCAGCGTATTGAACGAACCCGGCGAGGTCATGTCGAACAGCAGCGTGGAGTCGCGCTGGAGCATGGAGTCGACCCAGCCTGGTGCGCGCACGGCCTCGATCATATCGACATCGCCCGCCAGGAGTGCCAGCGTACGCGCCGTGGTGTCCGCGATATAGACGGACTCGACCTTGCCGACCTTGGCCTTTTCGCCCCAATAGCCTTCGTGACGCTTCAGCGCCGTGCCCCACTTGCTGTCGAAACGCGTAAGTTCGTAGGGACCGGTGCCGACTGCATCGGTCTTGAACTTCTCCGCACCCATCTGGTCGATGGCCTTCTTGGAAACGATCGCCGTATTGTTGAGGAAGATCGACGTGCCCAGCAGGTTCACGTCGGAATTCTTCAGCGTAATCACGACCTCATAGGGTCCGGTGGCGACGACGTCGGCGATGTTGGACAGGATCGGCTTGTTCGTGCCGTCGGCCATGGCGCGCTTGAAGGAGAAGACGACGTCTTCGGACGTCATTTCACCAAAACCCTTGTGGAACTGCACGCCCTGACGGAGTTTGAAGGTCCAGGTCTTGGCATCCGACGAGGCCGACCATTCGGTGGCGAGCGTGGGCCGGTACTGGTCCGGCGTCGTCGCGAACGTGCCGTCATCCGGGCGAACGAGCTGTTCGTACATCTGCTCGGTCGCCCAGTTATCGCCGCCCTGTGTTGTGTAGTTCGGATCGCTGGTGCGCGGGCCGTTGGCGGCAATGCCGATGCGAATAGTGTCGGGATCGTTCGCCGCACGGGCGAGAGCGGGTCCGAGCATGCTCATTGCAGCCGTGGCCGCGCTCAATTCCAGAAACTGGCGTCTTCTCAGGTTCATGTCATTTCCTCCCATGTGTCAGAATATTCAGCTTCGCCGCTTGTCGAGCTCGGCGTCGTTGACGATCAGGCCGAGGCCCGGGCCGGACGGCACCTTGAACTTGCCGTCTTCCGGGATCGGCGGATTGGCGAAGCCGACATGCATGCGTGTCGATGGATCGGAGAATTCGGCGGGCTTGGTGTTGTGCATCAGCGTTGCCAGCACATGCAGGTTCGCCACATGGGCGATCGTCGGCTGGGTCTGGTGCGGGACGAGTTCGACGCCGTGGGCAAAGCAGATCGCGGCGCACTGCATGAGACCGGTAATGCCGCCCATCTTGACGATGTCAGGCTGTACCATGCGCACGCCGGCATTGATCATGTCGACGACTGCCTGGGTCGTGTAGGACTGTTCGGCGGCGGAAACGGTGATGTCGAGACGCTGGGCGACCTCGCCCATGGCGCGCACGTTATAGTGCTGAACCGGCTCCTCGAACCAGACATAACCAAGCTCTTCGAGCGCACGGCCGACGCGGATGGCGCCACCAACCGAATATTGGTTGTTGGCGTCGAACGCGAGAGGGAAATCATCCCCCACGAGCTTGCGCACGGCCTTCGCCTTGGCGATGTCACCAGGAATATCATAGTCTTGGCGGGTGCGGTCACCGTCCCAGCGGATCTTGATGGCGGCCGGCTTTTCGGCCTTCCAACGCTGCTCGACCACGCGAACGGTTTCATCGACGGTGCGCCCGGCATTATTGCCGACCGACGAATAGAAGGGCAGTTCGGTGCGCCAGGCGCCGCCAAGCAGCTTGTAGACGGGCTGGTTGAAGTGCTTGCCCTTGATGTCCCAGAGGGCAATATCAAGTGCGGCAAGCGCGCCGGTGACAGCGCCTTCAGGTCCAAGCTTTACATATCTGTGCAGCAGCCGATCGTAGAGGACCGCCTGGTCGAGCGCATCCGCACCGACGAGCGAGGCTGCGAAATCCCTGACGACGCCAAGCGAGTGCTCGCCGCCCATCATCGGCGAAGCTTCACCATGGCCGACGATGCCATCTTCCGTGGTTACGCGCACGAAAGCCGTGCGGCGGCCCGGCGGCTCGTTGGGCTCCCACTTCACCTGAAAAGCTTCAACGGACTTGATAATCGTACCCACTGGCATTCCCTCGAAGAACGGACGTTTTCAGCGCCGGTGTTGTCGTTACCAAAAGCATCTTCCACTTTGCATCCGTATGCAACATGGTGATTGAACTGAAATTGGAATAGGTTTTATGTCAGAATCAGCAAGAGTGCTCTCTGCTGGATATCAGACGCTTAAAGTTGAAAGGACGCCTTATTTCGCTGGCTTCCTGATGCTACAACGCAGCCCGACCCCGATATTCGGAAGCCAAAAGAGCTCATGAGGAACGAGCGAGCCACAGCGTATAAGAAGTAGTTGAAATTCTTGCATCCGAATGCAAAAAGAAAAGAGAAGGTAGAGAGCGGCGATCGGGGAATTGGATCATGCGCAAACAAGGATTGCCATCCTTGCACGGAGAACCGTCAAAGCCGATTACGGCCCGCGAGCTCGCGCGCATGCTTGGCGTCAGCCAATCGGCAGTCTCGCGTGCCTTCACACCAGGCGCAAGCATCGCAGCCGATCTGCGCGAGCGAATCCTGAAATATGCGGCAGAAGTCGACTATCAGCCGAATGCGATCGCCAGCATGCTCTCGAAGAGCCGCACGAACATTATCGGCATCGTCGTCTCCGACATGCAGAACCCCTTCTACCCCGGCCTGATCGAAAAACTCTCCCGCGCACTGCAGCGCATCGGCCTGCAGAGCCTGCTCTTCAACATCGCCAAGGGGTCCAATCTCGAGGAGCAGCTTTCAGCATTGCGACGCTACAATGTCGATGCGGTTATCGTCATTTCCGCAACGATCCTGTCGGGCGCGACGCTGAGCTGGGCGACGGAAGGCCGGCCGGCCATCCTGATCAACCGCGTCATCGAAGAGACGAACCTCAGCTGTGTTGCCTGCAACAATGTTGAGGGCGCGCGCGCCATTGCAGATCATTTTTACAAGCAAGGCGCTCGCAGGGTTGCCTATGTCGCCGGCCTCAGTCACACGACCACCAACCGGGAACGGCAGAACGGCTTCGTCACGCGCATTGCCGAGCTCGGCATGACGCTGAGCGCACAGATCGAGGGGCGGGAATACAGCTATCATGCCGGCCGCGCAGCCGCCCTTGAAATCGCCGCGAAGAAAAGCACCGACGCCATCTTCTTCGCCAACGACATTCTGGCGATCGGCGGCATCGATGCACTCCGGGAGGAGGCCGGCTGCCGTGTTCCCGACGATATCTTCGTCGCCGGTTTCGACGACATCCCGATGGCCGGCTGGCCGCACTACAATCTCACCACTTTCCGCCAACCCGTCGACGAAATCGTACGCGTCGTCGTCGAAATGATCGAGGGTGATACGTCGGCGCTTCTCAGGGCCGCGACGACGATCCGCCTTTCCGGAGAGCTTGTCGAGCGGCGCTCGACTGGCGTCGAGCAGAAGGCCCGGTAAGTCCGCCTAGAGCCTATATATGAAGCGCGTTGCCAAGTGCCTTCAGCGCTGCCTCCATCACGGCCTCGCTGCGGGTCGGGTGCGCATGGATGGTGCCAGCAATATCCTCCAACCGTGCGCCCATTTCGATGGCGAGCGCGAAGGCAGCCGAGAGTTCGGATACACCTGCGCCAACCGCCTGCAGGCCGAGAACGAGGTTGGTATCGGCCCGCGCCACCACCCGCACGAAGCCGTCTTCGGAGAGCATGGTCATGGCGCGGCCATTGGCGCTGAAGGGAAACTGGCCGGTTTTGATCTCATATCCCTGGCTACGCGCCTCTGCCGGCGACAGGCCGGCGCTGACGATTTCCGGATCGGTGAAGCAGATTGCGGGGATGCAGCGCTTGTCCCAGGCCCGCTTCTTTCCGGCAACGATCTCGGCGACCATCTCCCCTTGCGCCATCGCCCGATGCGCGAGCATCGGTTCACCTGTGACATCGCCGATGGCATAGATGCCGCGCATGGAGGTGCGGCAGCGATCGTCGATCCTGAGGAAGGGGCCGGCGCGGTCGAGATCGAGTTCTTCAAGCCCCGATCCCGCCGTTCTCGGACGGCGACCGACAGTGACAAGAATGCGGTCCGCGGCAAGCGTCTGCTGTCGGTTGTCGGGCGTTTCGACGACAAGCCCTTCGCCGGCATCGGAAAGGCCGATCGCCTTTGCACCGGTCAATAGAAGAATGCCGCGTTCAGTCATCTTGCGCATGACGGGCCGCACGAGTTCGGCATCATATTGCGGCAGGACCTGCTGGGTTGCCTCGACTACGGTTACCTGCGATCCCATTTTCTGGAATGCGATCCCGAGTTCCAACCCAATGTATCCGCCGCCGACCATGACAAGGTTCTTCGGCAACTCCCTCAGCGACAATGCCTCGGTGGAAGAGATGACCCGACCGCCGAAGGGCAGGTTCGGAAGCTCTACCGGATCGGAGCCGGTCGCGATGACGACGGTCTCGGCGCGGATGATCTGCTGGCCCGTCTCCGTTTCCACCTCGACCGTCTTGCCATCGCGGAAATGCGCGCGACCGTGGACGATCTTCACGCGCGCCTTCTGCAACAGGCCGGAGACGCCGCTCGTCAACCGACCGACGATACCGTCTTTCCAGCCGATCGTCTTCGTCAGATCGATGGAAGCGCCTTCGACGCGGATGCCCATCGGGTTTTTGCCCGCCAGCATGCGCTGGGTGGCATCGAATTCCTCGGCCGCGTGGATTAGCGCCTTGGAGGGAATGCAGCCGACCGTCAGGCAGGTGCCGCCCGGCTTGCCCGCCTCGACGATGACGGTATCGACTCCCAACAGGCCAGCGCGGATGGCGCAGACATAACCACCGGGACCGGCGCCGATGACGAGGAGCTTGCAAACAATCTCTTTCATGGCTCAGCCTTCGATGAAAATGAGCGCCGGCGTTTCGAGCAGCGTGCGGATGCGCTGCACGAAGGTCGCCGCATCCCAGCCGTCGATGATGCGGTGGTCGAAGCTGGAGGACAGGTTCATCATCTTGCGCGGCACGAATTGCGTGCCATCCCAGACCGGTCGCGTCGCGATCTTGTTGACGCCAATGATGGCCACTTCCGGGTGGTTGATGACAGGTGTGGAGACGATACCGCCAAGCGCCCCGAGCGAGCTGATGGTGATGGTCGAACCCGACAACTCGTCTCGCGTCGCCGTACCCGAGCGCGCCGCTTCCGCGAGCCGGTTCATTTCGAGGGCGCAATCGAAGATGCCGCGCGCTTCGGCATGGCGCACGACAGGCACGGTAAGTCCTGCCGGCGTCTGTGTGGCAATGCCGATGTGCACGGCGCCATGGCGCGTGATGATGCCGGCATCGTCATCGAAAGTGGCGTTGACATCGGGCTGATCGGAAATCGCCTTGACGAGCGCCCGCATGAGGAAGGGCAAAACCGTCAGCTTGGGATGCTCCGCCTTGCGGTTGGAATTCATCGTGGCGCGCAGCTCTTCGAGGGCGGTCATATCCACCTCTTCCACATAGGTGATGTGGGGAATACGCGAGGTGGAAAGTACCATCTTTTCGGCAATACGGCGGCGAAGACCGGTCAATTTGACCTCCTCGGTCGCCGTTTTCCTCGCGAAGCCGGCGCGCGCCGGAGCGGGTGCCGCGCCCTGATTAAGGAACTGCTCGACATCCTCGCGCAGGATGCGCCCAGCCGGGCCGGTAGCCTGCACCTGCCGGAGATCCACGCCGCTTTCTCGGGCGAAGAGCCGGACCGACGGAGCTGCTAGCGGCTTTTCGTCCGGCGGAGTTGCCGGCGTTGGTGCTTTTGGCACGGGCTTCGGAGTTTCAACTTTGACCGGCTCGGCCGCTTTTGGCTGAGCAACGGCTGCGGGCTCTGCGTCTGCGATCGACGCTGCCGTCTCGATCCGCACGAGCGGCGCCTTCACCGCGATACGGTCGCCCACCTCGCCGGCAAGCCAGGTTACGATGCCGCTGACAGGCGAGGGAATTTCGACGGTCGCCTTGTCGGTCATGACGGCGGCAATCACCATATCCTCGCGCACCGGATCGCCGGTCTTCACATGCCATTCGACAAGTTCCGCCTCGGCGACACCTTCGCCGACATCGGGCATCTTGATGATGAATTCGCCCATGGTTCAGGCCTCCATCACTTCGGCAAGCGCGCGCCCGACGCGGCCGGGTCCAGGGAAATAATCCCATTCCTGTGCATGCGGATAGGGCGTATCCCAGCCGGCGACACGCACGACGGGGGCTTCGAGCTGATAGAAGCAATATTCCTGCACCAAAGACACGATTTCGGCACCGAAGCCCGAGGTCAATGTGGCCTCATGCACGACGACGCAGCGGCCGGTCTTGGTGACGGATTTGACGATCGTATCGAGATCGAGCGGCAGGAGGCTCCGGAGATCGATTACTTCCGCATCGATGCCCGCATCCTCGGCAGCGGCAAGCGCCACATGCACCATCGTGCCATAGGCGATGACGGTCACGGCCGAGCCCGTGCGTCGCACCTCGGCCTTGCCGATCGGGATCGTATAATGATCCTCCGGCACTTCGCCGAGATCATGTTTCGACCAGGGTGTAACAGGCCGCTCATGATGACCGTCGAAAGGCCCATTGTAGAGCCGCTTCGGCTCCAGGAACATGACGGGATCAGGATCCTCGATCGCGGCAATCAAAAGGCCCTTGGCATCATAGGGGTTGGAGGGCACGACGACCTTCAGGCCGCAGACATGGGTAAACAGTGCCTCGGGACTTTGACTATGCGTCTGACCGCCGAAGATGCCGCCGCCGGTCGGCATGCGCACGACGATGGGGCAGGTGAAATCGCCGTTGGAGCGATAGCGGATGCGCGCGGCCTCCTGCGTAAGCTGGTCGTATGCCGGATACATATAATCGGCGAACTGGATCTCGACGCAGGGCTTCAGCCCATAGGCGGCCATACCGATCGCCGTGCCGACAATGCCGGATTCGCTGATCGGCGTGTCGAAGCAGCGCGTCTTGCCGTATTTCGCCTGCAGGCCTTGCGTGCAGCGGAAGACGCCGCCGAAATAACCGACGTCCTCGCCGAAGACCACGACGTTGTCGTCGCGTGCCATCGAGACATCCATGGCGCTGCGCACCGCCTCGATCATCGTCATCCGGGCCATGTCAGTACCCCGCCTTCTGCCGCTGACGGCGGATATGCGGCGGCATCTCGGCATAAACGCCTTCGAAAATGTCGCGCACCGATGGTTTGCCGCCATCATGCAGCGTGCCGTGCGCCTCGGCTTGGCGCTGCGCCTCGATCACCTCGTCCATGATCTCCGCTTCGGCCTGGGTATGGCGTTCCTCCGACCAGACGCCTCTGACGATCAGGTGCTTCTTCAGGCGCAGGACCGGGTCGCCGAGCGGCCAGGCTTCCGATTCCGTCTTCGGGCGATAAGCACTTGGATCGTCGGACGTGGAATGGGCGCCGACGCGATAGGTGACATATTCGATCAGCGTCGGGCCGAGATTGCGACGCGCCCGCTCCGCCGCCCAGCGAGCGACGGCATGGACGGCGAGATAGTCATTGCCATCGACGCGCAGCGCCGGAATGCCGAAGCCGAGACCGCGAGCCGCAAAAGTGCCCGAACCGCCGCGCGCAATGCCCTGGAAGGTGGAGATCGCCCACTGATTGTTGACGATATTGAGAATGACAGGCGCCTTGTATGTGGAGGCGAAGACCAAAGCCGAATGGAAATCCGATTCCGCCGTCGAGCCATCGCCGATCCAGGCGGCTGCGATGCGGCTGTCATTCTTGATCGCCGAGGCCATCGCCCAGCCGACCGCCTGCACATATTGCGTGGCAAGATTGCCTGAAATGGTGAAGAAGCCGTGCTCCTTGGAGGAATACATGATGGGAAGCTGGCGCCCGCGCAGCGGATCGCTCTCGTTCGAGTAGATCTGGTTCATCATCTCGACCATCGGATAGTCGTCGGCAATCAAGAGGCCGGCCTGACGATAGGTCGGGAAATTCATGTCGCCCTTCTGCAGCGCCTTGCGGAAGGCGCAGCTGACCGCCTCTTCGCCGAGATGCTGCATATAGAAGGATGTCTTGCCCTGCCGTTGCGCCATCAGCATGCGGGAATCGAAAGCGCGCAGCTTCATCATATTGCGAAGCCCCGTCAGCAACTCCTCATCGGCCGAAGAGCCGGCCCAGGGACCGACAGCTTCACCGTCGCGATTCAGCACGCGGATGATAGAATAGGCGAGATCTCGGATGTCTTCAGATGCGACATCGACTTCCGGCCGCGGCACGGAGCCGGCCTTTGCGATCTTGACGTTGGAAAAATCGGGATGACCGCCCGGACGGACGGCGGGTTCGGGGACATGCAGGCTCAAACGAGCGGATTCCACCATCTGGTCTTTTTCCTCCCTTTAGCAGCCCCGCTCCTCTCCTCCAGAAGCCGGACCTTATTGTTATAGGTTGCGGGCAATCACCATGCGCTGCACGTCGCTCGTACCCTCATAGATCTGGCAGATGCGCACGTCGCGATAGATGCGCTCCACCGGATAATCGGCCATGTAGCCGTAGCCGCCGTGGATCTGGATCGCATCTGAGCAGACGCGCTCGGCCATCTCGGAGGCAAAGAGCTTGGCCATCGACGCTTCCGACAGGCATGGCAGTCCTGCTTCGCGGAGTGAGGCCGCGTGGAAGACCAGCTGCCGCGCCGCCTCGATCCGCGTTGCCATATCGGCGAGCCGGAATCCGACGGCCTGATGCTCGACGATCGGCTTGCCGAAGGCGCTGCGTTCGCGGGCATAATCGCGCGCCGCCTCGAAGGCAGCCTTCGCCATGCCGACGGCCTGCGCCGCAATACCGATCCGTCCACCCTCGAGATTGGCAAGGGCGATGCGATAGCCCTCGCCCTCTTCGCCAAGCCGAAGCTCGTCGGGAATACGCATCCCGCTGAAGGCAATCTGGCATGTGTCGGAAGAATGCAGGCCGAGTTTTTCCTCGACGCGGATCACTTCGTAGCCCGGCGTATCGGTCGGCACGATGAAAGCGGTGATACCCTTCTTACCGGCATCGGGATCGGTGACGGCAAAGACGATGATGACCTGGCCGTTCTTGCCTGAGGTGATGAATTGCTTGGCGCCGTCGAGCACATAATGATCGCCATCGCGGCGCGCCCGCGTCTTGAGGTTCGAAGCATCCGAACCTGCCTGCGGCTCCGTCAGCGCAAAACCACCGATCCATTCGCCACTCGCAAGCTTCGGCAGGAAGCGCTGCCGCTGATCATCATTGCCGAATTTGAGGATCGGCACGCAGCCGACCGAGCTATGCACACTCATGATGGTCGAGCATGGTCCGTCACCGGCGGCGATTTCTTCGAGTGCTGCGGCATAGGCGATGACACCGGTGTCGGATCCGCCATAGGCTTCCGGCACCAGCATGCCGAGCAGACCGAGTTCGCCCATTTCCTTCAATTCTTCACGCGGAAAAAGAGATTCCCGGTCGCGCTTCGCCGCTCCCGGCGCCAGCCTTTCCTGAGCGAAGTCGCGGGCGAGATCGCGGATCTGCTGCTGAAGTTCGGTAAGGATCATCAGCGCGCCCCTCCCTTAATGCCGCTCGAGAGCGACAGCGGTCGCTTCACCGCCACCGATGCAAAGTGCAGCCATGCCGCGCTTCAGGTCGTAACGCTGGAGCGCCGACAGCAGCGTCACCAGAATGCGTGCACCCGACGCGCCGATCGGATGGCCGAGCGCGCAGGCGCCGCCATGCACATTCACCTTGTCATGCGGCAGGTCGAGATCACGCATCGCCGCCATGGCAACGACGGCAAAGGCTTCGTTGACCTCGAAGAGGTCCACCCCGGAAAGCGGCACGCCGGTGCGGTCCGAGAGCTTCTGCAGGGCACCGATCGGCGCCGTGGCGAAGAGATTGGGCGCTTGCGAATGTGTGGCGTGGCCGAGGATGGTGGCCAGCGGCTTGAGGCCGCGGCGCTCCGCCTCCGAACGGCGCATCAGAACAAGTGCGGCGGCACCATCGGAAATCGAACTGGAATTGGCGGCCGTCACCGTGCCGCCATCGCGAAAAGCAGGTTTCAGGGTGGGGATTTTGTCCGGCTTTGCCTTGCCGGGCTGCTCATCAACGCTCGCCATCTGCTCGGTCCTGCCGGATTTCACCGTTACCGGCACGATCTCCTTATCGAAGCGGCCCTCGGCGATCGCTTTCTGCGCTCGTCTCAGCGACGTGACCGCATAGGCGTCCTGCGCCTCGCGCGTAAACTGATAAGCTTCGGCGCAATCCTCCGCGAAGCTGCCCATCAAGCGCCCCTTGTCATATGCGTCCTCCAGCCCGTCGAGGAACATATGGTCCACGACCCGCCCATGGCCGAGCCTGTAACCAGCACGGGCACGATCAAGGAGATAGGGCGCGTTCGTCATGCTTTCCATGCCGCCGGCGACCGCGATAGAACCGCTGCCGGCGGCAATCAGGTCATGCGCCATCATGACGGCCTTCATGCCGGAGCCGCACATCTTGTTGACGGTGCTGGCGCCCGTGGCAAAGGGCAATCCGGCATGGATCGCCGCCTGGCGAGCCGGCGCCTGGCCCTGACCGGCCGGCAAGACACAGCCGAAAACGACCTCCTCGATTGCATCAGCCTCAACACCGCTGCGTTCAAGCGCTGCGCGGATCGCCGCTGCGCCCAGTTCGGGGGCGGCGGCATCCTTGAGTTCACCCTGAAAGCTGCCAATCGGCGTTCGGGCCGCGGCGACGATGACGATGGGATCCTGCAGCGTCATGTTTCCTCCTTCGGGCTAGCGCTCAGCGCGCGCCCATGCGCAATGCGCCGTCGAGGCGAATGACCTCGCCGTTCAGCATGCTGTTTTCCAGGATATGGCGCACCAGCGCGGCAAATTCGGCTGGATGCCCAAGCCGCGGCGGGAACGGCACGCTCTTGCCGAGTGCTTCGCGCACCTCGGCCGGCATGCCGGCCATCATCGGCGTTTCGAAAATGCCGGGCGCAATCGACACGGTACGAATACCATGGCGGGCAAGCTCGCGGGCAATCGGCAGCGTCATTGCAGCGACGCCGCCCTTGGACGCGGCATAGGCCGCCTGCCCGATCTGTCCGTCGAAGGCGGCAGCCGAAGCCGTGTTGACGATCACGCCGCGCTCGCCTTCGGCATCCGGCTCTGCGTTCTGGATGGCAGCGGCCGCGAGCCTGATCATGTTGAAAGTGCCGATGAGATTGATGCTGATCGTCCGGACGAAGCTTTCCAGCCGGTGCGGCCCATCGCGGCCGACGACCTTCTCGGCCGGTGCCACGCCGGCACAATTGATAAGCCCGCGAAGCGGACCGAAGGCATCGACAGCTGCGGCGATGA
Source organism: Rhizobium sp. BK379 (assembly GCF_014193955.1). Classification (NCBI taxonomy): domain Bacteria; kingdom Pseudomonadati; phylum Pseudomonadota; class Alphaproteobacteria; order Hyphomicrobiales; family Rhizobiaceae; genus Rhizobium; species Rhizobium sp. BK379. The sequence continues at coordinate 217,279 of NZ_JACIAD010000006.1, read as the reverse complement.
CAGCAGAGCCGTCTTTTTCGTCCGTCACATCGGCCCTGATGAAGCGCGCGCCCTGCCCCAGTTCGCGGGCAATCGCCTCGCCTGCGTCAAGATTGAGATCGGCGATCGTCACGCGACCGCCAGCTTCGACGAGCATACGCGCCGTTGCCGCCCCAAGCCCGGAGCCGCCGCCGGTAACGATGAAATTTGCGCCGCTGATCTGCACGGATCGCTCCTCCTTGCCCAGCAGACATTCCCTCCAGAGTCTACCTGAAATGGAATTCTAATCCCTCACCCTATTGCAAGCGATGACAGAATTGCCGCATTATCGCGGCCAATTTTGCCACAGGCGGCGGAGCGGCAATGGCTGAAATCGAGCGACGCATGATTGCGCCAGGCTTTGTCGAGGAAGCCCTCGACAGCCTGCGAAGACTGGGGAGGCCGACCGCGCCGATCCTGGCCAGACTCGGCCTGCCCGAGCAGATCAGTCAGCCGGTTTCGGCCGAAGTCTATGGTGCGCTCTGGCTAGCAATCGCCGCCGAACTCGACGACGAATTCTTCGGCATGGGCGCCCGGCCGATGCGCAGCGGCAGTTTCACGCTGCTTTGCCATTGCGTGCTGCACGCGCCCACCCTCGGCCATGCCCTGCGGCGGGCCTTGCGTTTCCTCGATGTGGTGCTGGACGATCCGCGCGGCACGCTCGTCGTCCGCGACGGGCTGGCTCAGATCGAGCTGCGCGACGCCGGCGAACCGCGCTCGGCCTTCGCCTACCGCACTTACTGGATACTCCTTCACGGCATCATCTGCTGGCTGGTCGGCCGACGCATCCCGATCCGGCTCGTCGATTTTCGCTGCGCAGAACCTGGCCAGGGTGCCGACTACCGGCTCTTCTTCGGCGCCCCGGTACGCTTCTCGCAGCCGATCAGCCGGCTCGGCTTCGATAGCGCCATGCTCGATCTGCCGATTTCGCGCAGCGAACAATCGCTGAAGCAGTTCCTGCGCGGCGCCCCGGCCAACATCCTTGTCCGCTACCGCTATGATGCCGGCATCGCCGCTGCGGTGCGCCGCCGCCTCTCCCAGACCTCTCCCGCCGCCTGGACGAGTTTTCAAACACTGGCGAAAGACATGCACATGCCCTCCTCGACACTGCGACACCGCCTGCACGACGAGGGCCAGAGCTATGCCGGCATCAAGGACGATATCCGCCGCGATCTCGCCGTCGACATGCTGATGAACACCCAGAAGACGATCGGCGAAATCGCCGTGCAGCTCGGCTATTCCGAGCCTAGTGCCTTCTTTCGCGCCTTCAAGAAATGGATAGGCAAGAGTCCCGAGGCCTTCCGCCGTGAAGAGGCAAAATCGGCGCAATGGGAATAGGCTTCGTTGAAGGGAGCTTTGAACCGGCCGCAACCCGCGCTACATATTTTAGCGGGAGGAATGCCATGTTTGATTTTTCGTTGGGCGAAACCGCGGATGCAATCCGTGATGCGACGGCGCGCTTTGCCGCTGACAATATTGCTCCGCTCGCCACGGAGATCGACGAAAGCAACACGTTTCCCCGCCAGCTCTGGCCGAAGATGGGGGAGCTCGGTCTGCATGGCATCACTGTCGAGGAGGAGCTCGGCGGTGCTGGTCTCGGCTACCTCGAGCATGTCGTTGCCATGGAGGAAGTATCGCGTGCATCGGCCTCCGTGGGGCTGAGTTACGGCGCTCATTCCAATCTCTGTATCAACCAGATCCGCCGCTGGGCGGCACCGGAGCAGAAACACCGCTATCTGCCAAAGCTGATTTCGGGCGAGCATGTCGGCTCGCTTGCCATGTCCGAAGCCGGTTCCGGCTCGGACGTCGTTTCCATGCGGCTCAGGGCGGAGCGCAAGGGTGATCGCTACGTCCTCAACGGGACGAAGTTCTGGATCACCAACGCACCTCATGCCGACGTACTTGTCGTCTACGCGAAGACCGATCCGGCCGCCGGACCGAAGGGCATTTCAGCTTTCATCATCGAGAAGGGTTTGCCAGGCTTCAGCGTTTCGAAGAAGCTCTCCAAACTCGGCATGCGCGGCAGCGATACGGCGGAGTTGGTCTTTCAGGATTGCGAAGTGCCGGCGGAAGCTCTGATGGGTCGGGAAGGCGATGGCGTGAAGATCCTGATGTCAGGCCTCGATTATGAACGCGCTGTGCTTGCCGCCGGCCCGCTCGGGATCATGCAAGCGTGCCTCGACGTGGTGCTGCCCTATGTGCGGGAGCGCAAACAATTCGGCAAGGCAATCGGTGACTTTCAACTTATGCAGGGCAAAATCGCCGATATGTATGTCGCGCTGAATTCGTCTCGCGCCTATGTCTATTCCGTCGCTCGTGCCTGTGATGCCGGCCGCACGACACGCTCGGATGCGGCAGCCGCCATCCTCTTTGCCAGCGAAAATGCTGTAAAGGTCTCGCTGGAGGCAATCCAGGCGCTTGGCGGCGCCGGATATACCAAGGAGTGGCCGGTCGAGCGCTTTCTGCGCGACGCCAAGCTTTACGATATCGGCGCCGGGACCAACGAGATTCGACGCTATCTGATCGGTCGGGAGCTCATCGCATCATGACGGCGATTTCCTCAGTGATCGATCGCGACAGCGAAACCTTCAAAGCCAACAGCGTCAAGAACAAGGGACTGATCGCCGAACTCTACGATCGCTCGGCCAAGACCCGCGAGGGCGGCTCGCAAGCGGCCCGCGAGCGCCACGCGAGCAAGGGCAAGCTACTGCCGCGCGACCGCATCCAGCTGCTGCTCGACGGCGGCAGCCCGTTCCTGGAGATCGGCACACTGACGGCAAACGGCATGTATGGCGATGAAGCCCCGGGTGCCGGCATCATCACCGGGATAGGCCGCGTCTCCGGCCGCGAGGTGATGATCGTCGCCAATGATGCGACGGTGAAGGGCGGCGCCTATTTTCCGATGACGGTAAAGAAACATCTGCGGGCTCAGGAAATTGCCATGCAGAACCGGCTGCCCTGCATCTATCTCGTCGACAGTGGCGGCGCCAATCTTCCGCATCAGGCCGAGGTCTTTCCCGACCGCGATCATTTCGGGGCGATTTTCTACAATCAGGCGCAAATGTCGGCGGAAGGCATTCCGCAGATTGCCTGCGTGATGGGAAGCTGCACGGCCGGCGGCGCCTATGTGCCAGCCATGTCCGATGAGACGGTCATCGTACGCAACCAGGGCACGATCTTCCTTGCCGGCCCGCCATTGGTGAAAGCCGCGACCGGCGAGATCATTTCGGCCGAGGAGCTCGGCGGCGCCGAGACCCATGGCCGGCGCTCCGGCGTCGTCGATCATATCGCCGAAAACGACGAGCATGCGCTGCTTCTCGTGCGCGATATCGTCGCCAGTCTCAACAGCGTGAAGTCGGTCGATATCGACATCCAGGCCCCTCGCCCACCCAAGCTCGATCCCGAAGATCTCAACGGCATCATCCCCGAGGACGTCCGCTCGCCCTACGACGTGCGCGAGGTCATCGGCCGGGTGGTCGATGGGTCCGAGTTCCATGAGTTCAAGCCGCTCTATGGCACGACGCTCATCTGCGGTTTTGCCCGTATCTGGGGCCTGCCGGTCGCCGTCATCGCCAACAATGGCGTGCTGTTTTCCGAGAGCGCGCTGAAGGGCGCACATTTCATCGAGCTTGCCTGCCTGCGCCGCGTGCCGCTGCTGTTTTTGCAGAACATATCAGGTTTCATGGTCGGCGGACGATATGAGGCGGGCGGCATCGCGAAGGATGGGGCGAAGCTCGTCACCGCAGTTGCCACAGCCACGGTGCCCAAGGTCACCGTCATCATCGGCGGCAGTTTCGGGGCTGGCAATTACGGCATGTGCGGCCGAGCCTATCGCCCACGCTTCCTTTTCACCTGGCCGAACAGCCGCATCAGCGTGATGGGCGGCGAGCAGGCGGCTTCCGTACTTGCCACCATCCGCCGTGATGCGATGGAAGCACGCGGGGAGACGTGGCCAGTCGAAGATGAAGAAGCCTTCAAGGCGCCGATCCGCGCCGGCTACGAGGCCGAGGGCAATCCCTATTACGCCACCGCACGTCTGTGGGACGACGGCATCATCGATCCGCGCCAGACGCGCGATGTGCTTGGCCTTGCCTTTTCCGCCTGCCTGAATGCACCTATCCCCAAAGGGCCGCGTTTCGGCCTCTTTCGGATGTGAGGTGGCGATGATGGAAAGCCTGCTCATAGCCAACAGGGGCGAGATCGCCCGCCGGATCATCCGTACGGCAAAGGCACTCGGCATCCGCACAATTGCCGTTTATTCAGAGGCCGATGCCGACCTGCCCTTCGTGACAGAAGCGGACGAGGCCGTTTCCATCGGCCCCGCGCCCGCTCGTGAGAGTTATCTTTCACAGGAGCGGATACTGGAGGCCGCCCGCAGAACGGGTGCGACCGCCATCCATCCCGGCTACGGCTTCCTGTCGGAAAATGCCGAATTTGCGGAAGCCGTTGAGAATGCCGGCATCATCTGGGTAGGTGCCCCACCCGCAGCCATTCGTGCCATGGGTCTCAAGGATGCCGCGAAACAGCTGATGCAGGCCGCCGGCGTGCCCGTCACACCAGGTTATATGGGCGCAGACCAGAGCGACGAGCGGCTAGCCGCAGAAGCTATGGCAACGGGCTATCCCGTGCTTATCAAAGCTGTCGCCGGCGGCGGCGGCAAGGGCATGCGCCGCGTCGACCGACCGGAAGATTTCGCAGAACTGCTTGCCTCCTGCCGCCGCGAGGCTGCCTCGTCCTTCGGCGACGACCGCGTGCTGATCGAGCGCTATATCGCCAATCCGCGCCATATCGAGGTACAGGTCTTTGCAGACCGCTTCGGCAATTGCGTCCATCTCTTCGAACGTGACTGCTCGCTTCAACGCAGGCACCAGAAAGTGATTGAGGAGGCACCCGCCCCGGGCCTCGACGCCGGAACCCGAGCCTCAATTTGCGAAGCAGCGGTCAAGGCGGCGAAGGCGGTAAGTTATGTGGGTGCCGGGACCATCGAATTCATTGCCGATGCTTCGGGGGGCCTGCGCCCGGATCGCATCTGGTTCATGGAAATGAACACGCGGCTGCAGGTGGAACACCCTGTCACCGAAGCCATCACCGGCGAGGATCTGGTGCTCTGGCAATTAAAGGTCGCCGCCGGCGAGCCGCTGCCGAAGGGACAAGACGATATCTTGATGAACGGCTGGGCCTTCGAGGCTCGCCTTTACGCCGAAAGCCCTGCTGCCGGCTACCTGCCCTCGATCGGCCATCTCGATCATCTGCGCTTGCCCAATAATGTCCGCGTCGACAGCGGCGTCGAGGAGGGCAACGAGATCACCGCCTTCTACGATCCGATGATTGCCAAGATCATCGCCCACGGCCCAAATCGTGACGCAGCCGTCGCGAGACTCACCAGGGCCTGCGAAAGCATCGAAATCTGGCCGGTAAAATCCAATGCCGGTCTGCTCGCGCGCGTCGCCATCGACGCGGATTTCCACGCGGCAAAGATCGATACGGGCTTTCTCGACCGTCACGGAGAAACCCTGCTGCCGAAGGAGCCAGACGAGATGGCTATCGACAGGGCAGCGACGGCATTGGCAGCGAAAGAAGCAACCGACCCCTGGTCGGCCCTCGCCGGCCTGCGTGTTGCGGGAACAGGCGATAGCCGTGCGCGCGTCCGCATCGGCGACCATCTCTATTGGGGGCATGTCCGCTCCGGCCTCGACACCAATGCCGTCAGGTTCGGCGATACCGTCGTTCTCTTCGATGGCGGCAATGTCTGGCCGATCTGCGTTCCCGTCGCCAGCGAAGTTGAAGCGCATCAGGGCGCCGGCGATGGCGCGATCCTTTCGCCGATGCCGGGTCTCGTCATTTCCGTCGATGTCGCGGAAGGCGATCGCGTTGCCAAGGGCGACAGGCTGCTGACGGTGGAGGCGATGAAAATGGAACATACGCTGCGCGCGCCATTTGACGGCATTGTCGGCAAACTGCCGGTCTCCGTGGGCACGCGGGTCTCGGAAAACCAGCTCATCGCCAGCGTCATGAAGGAAGAGCACTGATGGCCGGCCGCTACTTCGACGAATGGATGGTCGGCGACCGGATCGCCCACGAGATCCACCGCACCGTCACGGAAACCGACAACCTGCTCTTCACCACGCTCTCCCATAATCCGCAGCCGCTCCATCTCGACGCAGATTATGCGGCGGGGACTGAATTCGGCCGCATCGTCGTCAATGGCACCTTCACCTTCGCGCTCACCGTTGGCCTCTCGGTCGGCGACACGACGCTCGGCACGCTGGTCGCCAATCTCGGCTACGACAAGGTGACGATGCCGAGGCCGGTGTTCATCGGTGACACGCTTCGGGTGGAAACGGAGGTGACGGAGCTCCGGCGCTCCAATTCCCGGCCCGATGCCGGGATTGTCACGTTCAAGCATATTACGCTGAATCAGCGAAACGAGATCGTTTGCCAGTGCCTGCGGACGGCCATGCTGCAGGTGAAGCCGTCATGAGGCTGCGCTCGCTGCTTTTCGTGCCCGGCGACAGGCCGGAGCGTTTCGACAAGGCGCTCGCATCAGGCGCCGATGCCGTCATCCTCGATCTGGAAGATTCCGTCTCCGCGCAGAACAAGCCGCGGGCGCGAGACGCCGTGCACGACTTCGTCACGCGCCGAGCGGCCAATGCGACGCTTGTGATCCGCATCAACCCCCTTGCAACGTCTGCCTGCCAAGACGATCTGGCTGCACTCGCTGAGATCAGCCCCTTCGCGATCATGTTGCCGAAGGCTGAAGGCGCAGCTTCGGTGCGCCAGCTCGCAAGCCACCTGTCATCATCCGCGGTGTCTATCCTGCCGATCGCGACTGAAACGCCGGCTGCCATTTTCGAGATCGGCAGTTACCGGGACGTCACCTCTCATCTCTGCGGGCTGACCTGGGGCGCGGAAGATCTGCCGGCCGCAATCGGCGCTGTTATCGCCCGCGAGGCAGATGGACGCTACACCGCCCCCTATGAGCTCGCCCGCTCTCTGGTGCTGTTTGGCGCGCACGCCGCCGCGGTTCCCGCCATCGAAACCGTCTATCCCGATTTTCGTGATCTCAGCGGTCTTGCGACCTATGCTGCCCGCGCCCGGCGCGACGGTTTCTCGGGAATGATGGCGATCCATCCAAGCCAGGTCGAACCGATCAATCGGGCCTTCACGCCGGACGCAGCTGAGATCAGCTGGGCGGAAAAAGTCGTAGCCGCCTTCGCCTCCTCGCCGGACACCGGCGTCATCCAGATCGACGGGCGCATGCTCGACCTGCCGCATCTGAAACTCGCAAAACGCATTCTAGAGGCCGGAAAACTATCCGATGACGGATAACTGGGCCGCAATCCGGTCGAGCTCGGCGAGAAACTCCGAGCCACCAGGACTTGGAAACGTGGTTGGCCGGCAATGGAAGCGCCCAATAAATAGGCAAAACGCTCAATAAGTCGCAAATCGAATATTAAATGTCGTATTTTTATAGCTCAACGCACAGCTGTGCAAAGCTATTTCCGAGGTCGAATCCTCCTGATAGCAGGTTGTTTCCGGTCAAGCTTTCTCGCCATTTTTGATAACGGCCTAATAATAATGACCGCCAACAGAATTGAATAGACAAGCGAGCTTTCGATTCTTGCGCTATATTTCATATATAAATGAAATATAGACAATCACTTCGGCGAAATTAGCAAACGAAAGCCATCGATGTTCGATGAGCAGTTCACAAAATTCGGACATGAATATTTTGTGACAGAAACTTTCTACTCTATTCATGTCATAGAAACTTCATTGGTTACCGCAAATTGAACCAGTTAATAGGGCGTGCGCTCAAGAGGGGGCGCGTCCTATTTTTCGAGGGTTCTCATGCAAGCCAAGCTTCTCGGCGCCGTAGGCGCCCTACTCGCTTCAGCTTTCGTTGCTGCTGGTCCCGCCGCTGCTGCCGAAAAGACCAAGATCGACTTCTGGTTCGGCAACTCTGGCGATATCGCTACGCGCGTTCAGGAACAGTGCGACCGTTTCAACAAGTCGCAGAACGACTTCGAAGTCGTCTGCACCAGCCAGGGCTCTTACGACGCCTCGCTGCAGAACACGATCGCCGCTTTCCGCGCCGGCAAGCAGCCGACCATCGCTCAGGTTTCGGATGCCGGCACGCTCGACATCATGCTTTCGGGCGCCTACTACCCGGCCAACAAGCTCATGAAGGACATGGGCTACAATGTTGACTGGAACGACTACTTCTCCGGCATCGCCGGCTACTATGCAACGTCGAAGGGCGAGATGTACTCGTTCCCCTTCAACTCCTCGACGGCTCTGCTCTACTGGAACAAGGACGCCTTCGCCAAGATCGGCAAGGACCATGCTCCGGCCACCTGGAAGGAAGCTGGCGAAGACTTCAAGGCTCTGAAGGACGCAGGCTATGCTTGCCCGCTCGGCTTTGACATATCCAACAACGAAGTCTGGCAGTTCATCGAGCAGTTCGAAGCCGTCAACGGCGAACCGATTGCTACGAAGAAGAACGGCTTCGAAGGCCTCGACGCCGAACTGGTGTTCAACAAGAACCCGATGCTTGTGAACTTCGTCAAGGACCTGAAGGGCTGGTACGACGCCAAGGAAGCTGTCATCAAGAACAAGGCCGTTGGCCAGACCTTCGTTGAAGCCTTCGCTGCTGGCGATTGCCAGGTCATCCTGACCTCCGTTGGCGACCATGGCAACATCGGCCGTACCGCCAAGCAGGGCATGAACTGGGGCGTTTCCATGCTCCCGACCTATGGCGATGCAAGCCGTCACAGCTCCTACGTTGGCGGCGCTTCGCTCTGGGTTCTGAAGGGTCATTCGGACGCCGAATACAAGGCTGCCGCTTCCTTCTTCAACTTTATCGCAAAGCCGGAAGAAGCCCTCACCTGGTCGACCGTTACCGGCTACATCCCGGTTCGTAACTCGGGCTTCGAGTACCTGAAGAAGCAGGGCTTCTACGACAAGGCTCCTTATGCCGGTCGCGAACTTGCCATTCAGAGCCTGACCGCTTCGCCGGCTGGCGACACGGCTGCCAAGGGCATCCGTCTCGGTGGCCTGCTCCAGGTCCGTACCGAAATCGCGAACGGCCTGCAGGCAATCTTCGTCAACAATGCCGACGTACAGGCTTCGCTCGACTCTGCTGCCGACCGCGGCAACCAGCTGCTGCGTCGCTTCCAGCAGACCTACAAGGGCGTTCAGCTCCCTTAATAGACTGATATGAGCCGCACCCGGCCCGCTTCTGGCGCGCCGGGTGCGTCTTTGTAAATTCTACCGGCTGCGGCAGCAAGATCGCCGTCCGCGCCAGAACCTAACCAGGGCGAAAACGACCACTCATGGAAAAGCGCGTCACTTTCTCCTCGACGACGACCGGCATTCTCTTCGTATTTCCGATGCTGTTGCTGATCTTCGTCTTCTTCTACTGGCCGAGTGCGCAGGCGCTGTATTGGGCGTTCACGCTCGAGCAGCCATGGGGCGGCGGCAATGCCTGGGTCGGTTTCGACAATTTCAAGCAGCTGCTTTCGGACCCGATCTATTGGGACTCCATCACCCGCAGCATGATCTTCGGCTTCGCCTCAACCGCCATCGCCATGGGCCTCGCGCTCATACTGGCGCTTCTGACCGATCGTGAACTGCGCGGCCACAAGATCTATCGTTCGGTCTTCATCTGGCCCTATGCGATTGCCGCTCCCGCTCTCGGCCTTGCCTTCCGCTTCATCCTGGCACCGGAAGCCGGCCTTCTGTCGGTCATCAACCACGTCTGGCCCGGCCTCTGGAACCCTGCCTTCGACGGCAAGGATGCGATGATCGCCGTCATCGTCGCCTTTTCTTGGAAATATATCGGCTACAACTTCATCTTCTTCCTATCGGCGCTTCAGGGCATTCCACGCTCGCTGATCGAAGCTGCCGCCATGGACGGTTCCGGACCGATGCGCCGGATCTGGGATATCCAGCTGCCGCTCCTCACCCCGACGCTGTTCTTCCTTCTGGTCATCAACATCACCGAAAGCTTCCAGGATTCCTTTGGTATCGTCGACGTGATGACCCAGGGTGGTCCGGCGCGTGCCACCGAACTCATGGTCTACAAGATCTTTTTCGACGGCTTCAAGGGCCTCGATTATTCAGGTGCCGCAGCTCAGTCCATGATCCTGATGGGTCTCGTCATGCTCCTTACCATCGTCCAGTTCCGCTTCATCGAGCGGCGCGTGCACTACAAGTGAGGTCGCGAACATGATCGAACGCACGCCAATCTTCAATTTTATCTGCTACACGCTGCTGGCATTGGGCATGGTGATCGCCCTCCTGCCCTTCCTGATCGTCATCGTCGCATCGACGCTTGATCTGGAAACCGTCAACCGGGTGCCGCTGCCGCTGGTTCCGAGCAGCCACTTCTGGGAGAACGTGCAGACCGCTTGGGTTCGCGCCGATCTCGGCAACAAGCTTTTTCATAGCGTCATCTTTGCTGCCACCGTCGGCGCCGGCAAGGTCATCCTTTCCGCGATGGCAGCTTTCTCGATCGTCTATTTCCGCTTCCCCGGCCGCCATCTGATCTTCTGGATCATCTTCATCACGCTGATGCTGCCGCTCGAAGTGCGTATCGTGCCGACCTATTCGATCGCCGCCAACGCGCTCCAGCCGTTCCAGACGATCCTCGACGTAACCGGCATCAGCTGGCTGGTCGCCCAGATCACCGGCATCCAGATCAAGCTCGAATGGGGTCTGCTGAACTCCTATCCGGGCCTCGTGCTGCCGATGGTCGCCACCGCAACCGGCACTTTCCTCTATCGCCAGTTCTACCTGACGGTGCCGGACGAGCTTGCCGAGGCATCGAAGATGGACGGTTCCGGTCCGGTCCGCTTCTTCTGGGACGTGTTGCTACCGCTGTCGCGCCCGAACATGATCGCGCTTTTCACCATCATGTTCGTCTGGGCCTGGAACCAGTATCTCTGGCCGCTGCTGATCACGACCGACCCGAAGTTCGGCATCGCCGTGACCCAGCTCAAGACGCTCATTCCCTCCGAATTCGGCCTGCCCGACTGGAACGTCGCGATGGCCGGAACATTGATCATCATGTCGCCGCCGCTGATCCTCGTCATCCTGATGCAGCGTTGGTTCGTGCGCGGCCTTATCTCCACCGAGAAGTGAAAGGAACAGAACCTTGGCACCGATCTCCATCCGTGGCGTGAAAAAGAACTATGGCAAGCACGCCGTCGTTCATGGCGTCGATCTCGAAATCCAGTCGGGCGAATTCATCGTCATCCTCGGTCCATCCGGCTGCGGCAAGTCCACGCTGCTGCGCATGGTCGCCGGCCTGGAAGAAATTACCGGTGGCGAAATCGCCATCGACGGACGCGTGGTCAACCAACTCGAGCCACGTGAACGCGGCTGCGCGATGGTCTTCCAGAATTATGCGCTTTATCCGCACATGAGCGTCGCCGAAAACATCGGTTATGCACTCAAGGTCGCCGGTGTGCCGAAGGCCGAGCGTGACCGCCGGATCGCCGACGTTGCCAAGGCACTCAGCCTCGAGCCCTTCCTCGAGCGCCGCCCGGCCGCTCTCTCGGGCGGTCAGCGCCAGCGCGTCGCCATGGGCCGCGCCATGATCCGCGAGCCGAAGGTCTTTCTTTTCGACGAGCCGCTGTCGAACCTCGATGCCAAGCTGCGTATCGCCATGCGTGCGGAAATCCGCCGCCTGCATCGCCGCCTCGGCGCAACCTCGATCTTCGTGACACACGACCAGAACGAGGCCATGACACTTGCCGACCGCATCATTGTCATGAATGCCGGCAATGTCGAACAGGTCGGCACGCCGGAAGAGGTCTATCACTATCCGGCAAGCCGCTTCGTTGCCGGCTTCGTCGGCACGCCGGCAATGAACCTGCTGGAAGGCCGCGTCAACGAAACCGGCGTGTTCATCTATGACGAAGGCCGCACCGTGACGCTTCCCGCTGAGCGCGGCAAGCAGCTTGCCGGCCAGCGCGTCGTTCTCGGCGTGCGTGCAGAAGCCGCTCGCCTCGTCTCCCCGGATGCGCCGGGTGCGCTCGTTGCGACCGCCGACTTCATCGAAGAACTGGGTGCCAGCCGTGTCGTCCATGCCGATTTCGATGGCCTGCCCTTTGCCGTCGCCATGACCGGTTCGGTCTCGCTGAAGACCGGCGATCGGATCGGCATTGCGATCGATCAGGATTCGATCCATCTCTACTCGGCTGAGACCGGCAAAGTGCTCGTCGCTCCGGCAAGAAGCAACGCCGTGACCGTTAACGCCTGAGCTGATGCAGATGAAGAGCTTTCTTGATCTCGCCAGCAGCGACCGCAACCTAGTTGCGGCCGCCGTAGAGGCGCTTGCCGTACCCCCAGCCACGTTCTTCGATGAGGCGCGTTCTGCCGAACTGACACAGGCCGAGCATGACCGGCTTGCAGCGACCCTGCCGGCGCTTTCGACGATCGAAGTCGTACGGACTGCCAGCGAAGCCAGCATCGGCAATGGTCTCGTTGTCGCCGTTTGGAACGCCGAACGGCTGAAATATCATGCTCCTTCGGTGGAACTCATCCGCCAGAGCGGCGCCGATATCCTGTTGCTCACGGAGGCTGATCTCGGCACGGCGCGCGCCGGCAACCGGCACACTATCGCCGACCTCGCCCGCGATCTCGGCATGTCCTACGCTTTTGGCGTGGAGTTCGTGGAACTTGGTCTCGGAGATTCCCGTGAGCGCGAATGGCATAAGGACGAGACGAATGCCGTCGGCTTCCACGGCAATGCGCTGCTCTCCCGTTTGCCGTTGCTTGATGCGGTATTGATCCATCTCGATGACTGCGGCACATGGTGGACGGATGCAAAGGACGGGCAGGGTCGGATCGGCGGCCGCATGGCAATCGCGGCCAAAATCGAAACCGCATTCGGGCCGATCCTTGCAGTCAGCGTGCATCTGGAAAGCAAGACCGACATTGCGGATCGGGCAATGCAGACAAAGAGGCTGATCGCCGCCGTTGAAAAGCTCGCCGATGGCTTACCCGTGGTTTTGGGTGGCGATTTCAACACCAATATCCTTCCCGCGGGGTCGCGTGAACCCGAAGCGCACGAACCGCTTTTCGGTCTCCTCGCAGAGGCGGGCTACAATTGGGAGACTACCAACGACTTCACGGTCACGCAGCGCACGCGCCCCGACGGAACGCCACAGCCGCCTTTTGCTCGCCTCGACTGGCTGTTTACCCGCGGCCTTTCGGCAAGCGACGCCGTGACTGTTGCTGCCGTCGACGCAGACGGAGCAGCAATCTCCGATCACGAACTGATCAAGGCGCATTTTTCCGGGCTCTGAGCCGCCGGAGGCGAAAGAGTCCACTAGCCGATCAATGGTGACGGTGGTCCGCCGTCACTTCGCCGGAAACCTTTCATGAAGTGTTGCATTCACGCACTAGCGGGGACGCTTTAGGCGTTGCTAACATTTCGGTGACTGGCGGGGGCCGGCTGCAAGCGTTCGACGAGGGAGCGCTTGCTCAAATGGGATGGCTGTGCATTGCGGATCCGCAGCCATCCCATACTCGCCCGGCTGAACAGCTCATCGCATCGGAGCCCACGCAGGCCCGATGAGCCCCCGAAAAAAATCACTCTCCTGGTGAAACCTGCAGCCGGCAGTTTTTGCAAATTGGTCCGCCTGTCGGTCGATCATGAAATGAGAAACTCGTGACGGCACAAGTTCCTTTCGTCAATCGCGGAACAGTCGGATCGCGCCATCGTTATGTTCGCAACGGATGGAGGACAACATGTCTAACGTGTCACGAACAGGAAACGACGAGATCAACAACGCCACAAATCCGAACACGTTTGGGCGTTCGGTCGAAAGCAAGGCGCAGATCGCGGACGCGGCGGCGGAAAGTTCAACCCTCCCGGCAGGCGAGCCTCTTGGTATCTATCGACTTGAACCGATCGCGGCGGCAGATGATCCGAGATGGGAAAATTCGCCGGGCCACGGCGTCGTGGTGGTCGCAGCGAGAACGGCGGGTGATGCCCGGATCGTGGCGGCCGGGCGCGAGCTCGACTTCATGGAAGTCGATGCGGCACCTGCTGACGATGTCACCACGACGCATGCGAGCGCATTTCGCGACGACAAGCTTTACACGGTCGTCGAGATCGATCGAAATCGCACGGATGTCGTACGAGGTGTGATTGAAGGCGAAATCTCGGTTGATACGATCAGGCCTGTGCAGCCCGATTAAGTAAGGCGAGTATTTCGCGATGCTGGCTCCAAGGCCTCGCCTCCGTGAGCAAGCTTAGTTTTCCCGGATCCCGAGAATCGGCTGTTTCACTCGGTGTATCGGCGCCAGAAGCGCCGTACAGACCCATGGCATCGGGCGTTCAAGCGGGCCGCATATTCCATGGAACTTCGATCATCGCCGGTTGTTTTCACCTGGATTGGAGAACCACCATGGCATCAATGACAAAAGAAGAGCTGTCGAAGCATCTGAAGAAGCTGGATTTCTGCATGTTTTCGACACGTGGAGCCTCGAACCGGATCAGCACGCGGCCGATGAGCAACAATGGTGACGTCGAATATGACGGAGATTCCTGGTTCTTTTCCTATGCGGATACCCGCAAGATATCCGACATTCGGAAAGACAACGCGGTGCAGCTGACCTTCACTGCGCCACCGCATCTGCTCGGCAAACCGGGCATATTCATCGCGATCGATGGTAACGCTTCGCTCATCGAGGACGTCTCGGAATTCGAGCAACACTGGGTCAAGGGACTGGAACGATGGTTTCCCGAGGGCACCCAGACGCCTGGGCTTGCCTTGATCAGGGTTGCGGCGCGTTCGATCCAATATTGGGACGGTGAAGAAAACGGCAAAGTCGAGGTCTGAGATCCGCAAGCGATGCCTCACCGACGCTGATAGTGCCATCGGCGGCAGCAGGAATTGGCGCCCAACTTGTGCCCAGCCTATCTACAGACGAGCTACTGCTTCCCCGAGCTCCTTGCGAAGCTTTTCAAGCCGATCTCGCGCCTCGTCCCTTTGCGCCCGCAACGCCTTGATCGACTTCTCCTGTTCCGTCAGGTCCTGAAGGAACTGCTGCTTGAGCGGTGTGTCGCCGACAGAGGAAAGCAAGCCTGAAATCCGTGAGGATTCCGACGTTGCGTCTTCAATTGCCTGCATGACCGTAGCCAGGTCCCTCTCCGCTTCCTTTTGTGCCTTCCTTGCCGTCACAAGGCCCTGAAGTTTTAAGGCGATTTCCGGAGACGGCCCTTCATCGAGCCATTGCAGGATCACAGTGTCATCGATATCGGCAATCGCCTGCGTCTCGCTCTCGGCCATGCGCCATTCGATGGTCGTCGAAACCTTCCTGCCCGCAGGGACGATCACAGTTGCCCGCGCACCTTGCGGTGTCTCTTCCACGCCTTCGGACTTAACCAGTTCCCATCCTGCCATGCCCGGGTCTTCCGCGACAAACGTCCTGTCGGCATCAGCGCCCCAGACGGAGAAGGTCTTTCGCAGCCGTCGCTCCAGTGTGGCCTCGAGATAACCGTCCTTTACGATGACAGTTCGAAAGGAACTGGATATGGCGCTTGCCACTTCCTGCTCGATCTTCTGATCGGCGGCAAACGTCGCCTTTTCCACGCCGCCCGGCTTCACATTCCCTATGCGTGCGTCGCCGACATAACGCCCTTTGTCGTCATAGACTGCCGCCACCGCCGGCGGTAGCGAAGTCCCCGTGTCGTTGGTGAGCACGAGGGCTGCATCCGGATGTTGCGCACCATCGCGATAGAGAGCGACGAACTCTGCCTTGATCTCGCGATCCAAGATCGGCACGGAAATCGTCTCACCATTCTTCAGGTCGTATACGCCGGGAAGATCGAAGTTTGCGACCACGTCGCCCTCGTCGGCAGTCGCACCGATGGTAGCGGCTGGAGCAGCCTCAACTGGAGCAGGAGCCTCGGCCAGCGGCTTGTTCGCCAGCGCGCCTCCAAACTTGCTACGTTTGGCGCCTCCAAGGTCCAGATAGGCGAAATCCACTTCCGGGCGTGATGGCCATGCTCTGGCATACAGTCTCTGGCGAAGCGTCACGGGCTTGCCGGACGTCAGAGAAATGGAAACCCCGTGCCAATCCTCGCCGGAGGCATTCTCAAGGACTGCCCAGGCTTGCAACCGGGCTTTGCCGTTGGCGTCAACAATGATCCTGTAGGACGGCTTCCAGAGCGGGGCGGCCACGACATAGGAGATATCTACGGCCGCCGACGCCTTGCCTTCGAGCGCGATGGTGACGGCCCGGCTTCCCTGCACGCCGTCACTCGACAACAGTTCTGCGGCTCGGGAAATCATCTCGGCGTCTTTGGGATCGTCGAGCTTGTAGGCCATGGCGCCACCGATCTCGGCAACGTCGAAGGCGCCGCTGTCCAGCATCACGATCAGCCGTGCGCGTTGCTTCTCGCTCGCAGGCTCTACTCCGACGATGCGGCCCTTCACTCCGTTCGCAGAGACAGGCGCTCCTCTGAGAGACCGTAACACACCCGCCGCCGAATCCAGATCCTGCGGCTTGATCGGAAGCACCTTGAATGTTTCGTCCACCATGTCTGGGCCGGTGGTCGAAAGGCCCTTTACGGGCGCGGGCCCCGATACGACGAGGGTCTTGAGAAAGTCATCCATCTGATGTGTCGGCACGTCGATGACAGCATTGCCGTCCTCTCCGACATTGAGACTGCGCACATATTCGGCAACTCCGCCTGACGACAGCCGGATCGACTTGATCGTCCCGGTTTGGGCAAATGCGGTGTGGAGAGCAGTACTGCGGTAAGTGCCGCACAGACAACGGATGCGTGTTTCATGGAGCCCCCTCGATTAATCCCGAGCGAGAATGAGCGTAAAAAAGGGGCGGCATTTCGGCATACGATTGCTTTTCCGCAAGCTCGCGCCCAGCCCTTGTCGAGACGCGACCAAGTCTCTGCCGGAGATCTCCATCTTCGATGCGATATCGGGAAAGATGTCGTGAAATTGAGAAGACGAACGCCTATATACGTCGCTCGAATCTGTTTGAAAGGAAATCCGTCATGACTATCAATGGAAGCCTGCTCGTCGCGGGATCGGAGAAGCGCGGCACGCGCGGCGAGCTCTACGGTGTCGAAGCAGCCACGGGGACGGCGCTGCCCGTCTCTTTCGGTGGCGCCTCCGCCGAAGACGTCGAAGAGGCGACCAGGCTTGCATGGGAGGCCTTCGCGTCCTACCGGGAAACTGATCTCGAAACACGGGCTGCCTTTCTTGAAACCATCGCCAGCGAGATCGAGGCCATCGGCGACGAGCTGATCGTGCGGGCAATGGCGGAAACCGGACTTCCGCGCGGACGTCTCGAGGGCGAGCGCGCTCGCACGATGGGACAGCTACGGCTATTTGCGAAAGAGGTGCGCGAAGGCCGCTTCCAGGAGCTTCGCTTCGACGGCGCGGATCCCTCCCGCAAGCCGCTTCCGAAGCCTGACCTGCGCCTGCGTAACGTTCCCCTGGGGCCTGTCGCGGTTTTCGGCGCATCGAACTTTCCGCTCGCCTTCTCCGTCGCCGGCGGTGACACGGCATCTGCACTCGCAGCGGGATGCCCGGTCGTCGTCAAGGCGCATTCCGCTCACCCGGGCACATCGGAACTGGTCGGCCGCGCCGTTCAGCGCGCCGTTGCCAAGGCTGGTCTGCATGCCGGCACGTTTGCGCTCCTCTTCGATACCGGCTTCGAAGTCGGTCAGAAACTGGTGGCCGATGCCAGAATCCGCGCCGTCGGCTTCACGGGCTCGCGCCGCGGCGGCACTGCGCTGATGAAGATCTCTTCCGAGCGCAAGCAGCCGATCCCGGTCTATGCCGAAATGAGCAGCATCAACCCGGTCATCTTCTTCCCCAACGCGCTGAAAACCCGCGCGGCGGAAATCGCAACGGCTTTCGTAGGCTCGCTTGTCCTCGGTGCCGGGCAGTTCTGCACCAATCCCGGCCTCATTCTCGCCGTCGACAGCGAAGGCCTGGACACGTTCATTGCCAAGGCGCGGGAGCTTCTGCCCGATGTCGGCGCCCAGACGATGCTGACAGGTTCCATCGCCAAGGCATTCTGCGATGGCGTTGCCCGGCTGGAAAAACATCCTGAAGTCCGGCTCGTTGCCAATGGCAAGCCCGGCAGCGAATTCGAAGGCACGGCCGCCCTCTTCGAGACGACGGCTGCGGCATTCCTTGCACATCACGAGCTGCAGGACGAGGTCTTCGGTGCAGCCGGCCTTATCGTGCGCTGCCGTGATCTCGCCGAACTCGAGCGTGTCCTCGACGGCCTGGAAGGCCAGCTGACCGTTGCCCTGCACATTACGAGCGAAGACGAACAGGACGCCAAGCGCCTCGTTCCAAAGCTGGAAATGCTTGCCGGACGCTTGCTCGTGAACGGTTTCGGAACCGGCGTGGAAGTATCGCCCGCCATGGTGCACGGCGGCCCCTACCCGGCAACGGCCGATGGCAGATCGACCTCCGTCGGGACGCTCGCCATCTACAGGTTCCTGCGTCCGGTTTCGTATCAGGACTTTACGACGAACCTGCTTCCAGCGCCGCTGCGTTGATCAAGTAGAGCAGCCGGACCTTAACCGGCATCTGAAAATTGCACCACGGGCGCTCAGGCGGCCCGTGGTACGCATTGGCAAAACCTCAGTCTCAAAATCGTCATTTTGCCGATGACAGCGACGCCATTCTCTGCAAGAAAGAGTGCTGTTGAGAGACAGGGGCGCCCATTTGCGAAAGCGGGCTGAGAAGCACCCTTCGAACCTGAACCGGATAATGCCGGCGGAGGGAGTCGCTCGGGTCGCCATCTGCTTCATCGCATGATCGTTCCCGCGCCTGCCCCGCCTGAAAGGGGTACTATGGAGAACAAGACACCCGGAGCACTGTTAACGGCGATGCGGGCGAAGCCACCGCTCGTTCAGTGCATCACCAATTACGTGGCCATGAACATCGCCGCCAATGTGGTCCTTGCAGCGGGTGCATCGCCTGCCATGGTCCACGCCGCCGAAGAAGCTGGCGAGTTTGCCGCGATCGCCGGCGCTTTGACCGTTAATATCGGCACGCTCTCCACCCAGTGGATCGACGGCATGCATGCGGCGGCAAAGGCTGCAAACGCGAGCGGCAAACCTTGGGTCCTTGATCCGGTTGCCCATTATGCGACATCCTTCCGCCGCAAGGCGGTTGCCGATCTGCTGGCGCTTCGCCCGACGATCATCCGCGGCAATGCTTCTGAAATCATCGCGCTTGCCGGTGGCGAGAGCCGCGGCCAAGGTGTCGACAGCCGCGACCCGGTTGAGCAGGCAGAAGCTTCCGCGCGGCTGCTTGCCGAACGGCATGGCGCGGTCGTCGCGGTCACCGGCGTGGTGGATTTCGTGACCGACGGTGCGCAGGCGCTGCGCATTGAAGGTGGCTCGCCGCTCATGCCGCAGGTGACTGCGCTCGGCTGTTCGCTCACCTGCCTGACCGGCGCCTTTGCCGCCACCATTCCCGCCGATCCTTTCGCAGCCGCTGTCGCAGCACTTTCTGCCTTCGCGGTTGCCGGCGAAGAGGCGGCCAAGGATGCCGCCGGCCCCGGCTCCTTCTCCTGGCGCTTCCTCGATCAGCTTGCCGCGCTCGATGGAGCAAAACTCGATGCAAAAGTCAGGATCAACGCCGCATGAAACGCTTCGATCTTTCGCTCTATCTGGTCCTCGATCCCGATCTCTGCGCCGGTATCGGCATGGTCGAGACGGCGCGGCTTGCCGTTGCCGGCGGCGCCACGATGGTGCAGCTTCGTGACAAGCATGGCGGGACGGCAAGGATGATCGAGACCGGCCTGGCGCTGAAGGAGATCCTGAAGGGTACCGACGCTTTGCTCGTCATCAACGACGACGTCGAGGCAGCCATCGCGATCGGCGCCGACGGGCTGCATATCGGCCAGGATGACATGGGGCCAGGTACCGCCCGGGCGATGATCGGCCCGGACATGATCCTTGGTCTGTCAGCCGAGAGCGAAGCGCTGGCAGCGGCCATCGATCCCGCTATCGTCGACTATGCCGGAATCGGACCGGTCTTTGCGACACCCACCAAGGCAGACCACAAGCAGCCCATCGGCTTTGACGGGTTGGCGAGACTGGTGAAAACCGCCCCCGTTCCGACGGTTGCAATCGGCGGCTTGAAGAGCGAGCATGTCGCTTCCGTCTTCGCGGCCGGAGCCGATGGGCTTGCTGTCGTCTCGGCGATCTGCGGCACCCCGGATCCTCGGGCAGCGACGATCCGCATCGCCGAGGAAATCCGAAAGGTCCGCCGATGATCCACAACGTCCTGTCTATCGCCGGCTCCGATCCATCCGGCGGCGCCGGCATCCAGGCCGATCTCAAGGCTTTCTCAGCACGCGGCGTCTATGGCATGGCGGCGCTGACGGCCCTGACGGCGCAGAATACGCAAGGGGTGACGGGCGTGCATCTGGTGCCGCCTCACTTCGTCGCCCAGCAGATCAAGGCCGTCTTTGCCGATGTGCGTGTCGACGCCGTCAAGATCGGCATGATTGCCAATGCCGGCATTGCCGAAGCCGTTGCCGAAACGCTGGCGCCTCATCGCGGCATCCCCATCGTCGTCGATCCTGTCATGATCGCCAAGGGCGGAGCGGCACTCCTCGACCCGCAGGCTGTCGATGCGCTGACGAAACACCTGCTGCCGCTTGCGACGCTGCTCACCCCCAACCTGCCGGAAGCCGCAGCGCTGCTGCACGAAGAGGTTGCCGAAAGCCGCGAGCAGATGGCCTCGCAAGCCGAGCGCCTGCGAGCGCTTGGCCCTGCCGCTGTGTTGGTCAAGGGCGGTCATCTCGAGAGCAATGAAAGTCCCGACATATTGGCAACCGACTCCGGCCGGCATTGGTTCGAGGCGAAACGCGTCCCCACGAAGAATACACACGGGACCGGCTGCACACTTTCCAGCGCACTCGCCGCCGAGCTCGCAAAGGGTGCTTCGCCGCAAGCAGCTGTTTCGACTGCGAAAACCTATCTTGCGCAAGCAGTCGCTGCCGCGGGCGAGCTGGCAGTCGGCTCTGGCCATGGACCGGTTCATCATTTCCATGCCCTGTGGAAAGACGCCGGGCTCTAAGCCGGATCACAGACCCGATAATGCCCAGCGGCCCGGTTAAACCGGGCCGTTTTGTTTTGCCTACCCCCAGTTGAACCAGGATTGCCTGCCAAAAAGCCTGTTGACATGGCCGCTCGGATATCGAAAGTTATGTCATTAAAAAGGTATACATTCCGTAATAACGGAATAATTGGAGGAATTCGGGTGTCGGACCTGCTTGTGAGCTTATATTCCACGAAGCTCGCCGAACTGAAAGAGAAGGCCGGCTCCATCGGCATCGTGATCCGTCCAGCCCTGCCGCCGGAACTTCATGTCGTCGTTACCTGGGTGCGCGAACATTTCAGCGAGAACTGGGCAAGCGAAGTGAGCGTCGCCTTTTCCCGCCAGCCTGTCGCCTGCCTGATCGCCGTCGAGGATGGCAAGCTGCTCGGCTTTGCCTGCTATGACACGACCGCCCGCGGCTTCTTCGGCCCGACTGGCGTCGATCCGGCCGCACGCGGCAAGGGCATTGGCCTCGCCCTCTTTTCCGCCTGCCTGCAGACCATGAAGACGCTGGGCCACGCCTATGCCTTCATCGGCGATGCCGGCCCCGTCGATTTCTACGTCAAGACCGCCGGCGCGGTCGAAATTCCCGCCCCCGACAAGGGCATTTACGAAGGCATGCTGCGAAGCCAGCCGAAATGACCATCTGATACCGGAGTATTGAAATAGTGTCCTCGACCCCGCTCGCTCTCTTCGTCGGCCTTCCCAATCCGACGCTTTCGGACGACGAATTCGCCCTCTTCCGCGAGACCAATCCGCTCGGCCTCTTCGTCGGCCGCCGCAACCTGCGCAATCCGGAGCAGGCAAAGATCCTGATCGACCGTTTCCGCGAGGCCGTCGGCCGCGACGATGCGCCCGTCTTCACCGATCAGGAAGGCGGCCGTGTGCAGCACATGGATGCCGGCCCCTGGCCGCTTTTCCGCAGCTTCGGCCAGTTCGCCGAGCTTGCGCGCCATGACTTCGCACTCGGTAAGAAGGCGCTGCGTCTGTCCACCCAGGCCATGGGTGTGATGATGACCGAACTCGGCCTGTCGAGCGGCTGCTCGCCGGTTCTCGATCTCGTTTTCGAAACAACGAGCGCGGTGATCGGCGCCCGCTCCTTCGGCCCCGATCCGGATTTCATCGCTGCACTGGGCCGCGAAGTGGTCGATGGCCTGCTCGAAACCGGCAACATGCCGGTCATGAAGCATATTCCGGGCCACGGCCGCGCCACGCTCGATTCCCACAAGGAACGCCCTGTTGTCGACGCCTCGCGCGAGACGCTTGTTGCCACCGACTTCAAGCCCTTCGTGGCGCTGAAAGATACGCCTTGGGCAATGGTCGCCCATGTCGTCTACTCCGCTTACGATGCCGAGCTGCCGGCTTCCATCTCGCCGATCATGCATGACGTGATCCGCAAGGACATGGGTTACGACGGCGTTCTGATCTCCGACTGCATCTTCATGGAATCGCTGCAGGGCACTCTGCCAGAGCGCGTCGCTCAGGTTCTCGATGCCGGTTTCGACATTGCGCTTCACAGCCATGGCGACGTCAAGGAGAGCGAGGCTGCGGCCAAGGCCGCGCGCCCGCTGACGGAAGCCGCTCAGAAGCGTATCGCCGCCGGCAAGGCCCGCCTCGGCACTCTCAAAATCGACTATCGCGCTGTCCATGCGGAAGTCGAATCGATGTTTGCAAGCGCACTGGTCTCCTGACCAGCGCGCGTATTCTTCACCTCATAAGAAAAGGGGAATTTGTAATGAAGAAATATCTTTTAGCGGCTGCAGCCCTGACGATGCTATCGGGCTCGGCCGTCGCGCAGACCGTCCTGACGGCCAATATCGAGCCGGCAACCACCTGGGTGCGCAACTTCAACCCGTTCAATCAGACTTCGTCGCGTCAATCGACCCTTGACTTCATCTATGAGCCGCTGGTCATCTTCAACCGCTTCGACAGCAACAAGCCGGTCTATCGCCTGGCCGAAAGCTTCAAGCTCTCCGACGACCTGAAGAGCATCGATTTCAAGCTGCGTCCGAACCTGAAGTGGTCGGACGGCCAGCCGCTGACCTCGGCCGACGTGAAGTTTACCTACGACTACCTGAAGAAGTTCCCGGCCCTCGACTTCGTCAGCATCTGGACCTTCATCACCGATGTACAGGCGGTCGATGGCCAGACGGTCCGCTTCACGCTCGCCAATCCAAGCTCGCTTGCCGCCGAACAGCTGTCGCAGCTGCCGATCGTGCCCGAGCATGTCTGGAAGGATGTTGCCGATCCGGTCACCTACGCCAACGAAAACCCCGTCGGCAGCGGTCCGCTGACCGAAGTGCCGCGTTTCACCGGCCAGACCTATGACCAGTGCCGCAACCCGAACTACTGGGATGCCGAGCATCTGAAGGTCGATTGCATGCGCTTCCCGCAGCTTGCCGACAACAACCAGATCCTGACGGCAACCGCCGACGGCACGCTTGACTGGGGCGTCTCCTTCATTCCCGATATCGACAATGTCTATGTCTCGAAGGATCCGGCGCATTATCACTACTGGTATTCGCCGAGCAGCATGGTCGCCTTCCTGTTCAATCTCGAAACGTCCAACGAGGCCAACAAGAAGGCCTTCAATGACGTGAAGTTCCGCCGTGCGGTCTCGATGGCGCTGGATCGCAAGACGATGATCGATGTGGCTGGCTACGGCTACCCGACGCTGAACGAAGACCCAGGCCTGATGGGCGAGCTCTACAAGAGCTGGGCGGACCCGTCCGTCAAGGCCGACTTCGGCAAGTTCGCCGCCTATGACGCCGATGCCGCCAAAGCGCTGCTCGACGAAGCCGGCTATGTCGACAAGGACGGCGACGGCCTGCGTGACAATCCTGACGGTTCGAAGATCTCCTTCTCGATCATCGTTCCGAACTCCTGGACGGACTGGATCGACACGGTCAATATCGCGATCGAAGGCATGCAGGCAGTCGGCCTTGATGCCAAGATCGAGACCCCGGAAGAAGCCGTCTGGACCTCCGATCTCATCGACGGAAAGTTCGATGCGGCGATCAACAGCCTGCCGGCTTCGGCCTCGCCCTATTATCCCTACAAGCGCGCCTTCAGTGCTTCGGACAAGGGCAAGACCCGCTTCACCGCACAGCGCTGGTTCAACCCGGAAGTGGAAGACCTGGTCACCCAGTTCACCCACACGGCCGATCTCGACAAGCAGAAGGAAGCGATGAACAAGGCTCAGCGCATCGTTGCCGAAAACATGCCTGTCATCCCCGTGTTCAACAACCCGAACTGGTATCAGTACAACACCAAGCGCTTCACTGGCTGGTCGACCAAGGAAAACCCCTTCGTCAATCCGTCCATCTCGCGCACCAACCCGGCACGTCTTCTGAACCTGCTGGCGCTCGAACCGGTCAAGTAAGCCATTAGAAAAGCTGGGAGCGGCGCGGCAAGCGCCGCTCCCGTTTTGACGGAGTCCCCATGGCCTTTCTGCTACGCCGCCTCGCTTTTTACCTGGCGGCCTTCATCGCGGCAGCGACGATCAACTTCTTCCTGCCCCGGCTGATGCCGGGCGATCCCGTGCGCATCATGTTTTCGAGCGCGGGCACCGAACTGCCGCCGGAAAGCCTGCAGGCGCTGAAGCTGACTTTCGGCTTCGTCGACGGGCCGCTCTGGCAGCAATATCTCACCTATCTCGGCAGCATCTTCACCGGCGATCTCGGCCGCTCGATCAAGTATTTCCCGCTGCCGGTCACCTCGGTCCTCGGCCACGCGCTGGTGTGGACCGTCGGCCTGATGGGCACGGCGACGATCATCAGCTTCGCGCTCGGCACCTTCCTCGGCATTGTCGCCGCCTGGCGGCGCGGCAGCAAATTCGACGTCATCGTCTCGATCGGCGCGATCTTCGCGACATCGGTGCCCGCCGTCGTCACCTCGCTGATCGTGCTCTTCTTCTTCGGCTTCACGCTTGGCTGGTTCCCGAACGGCTATGCTGCCGATCCCTCGCTCGATCCAGCCTTCAGCTTCCAATATGTGGGCAGTGTCGCCTATCACGGCGTCCTGCCGATGATCACACTCTGCACTGTGCTGGTCGGCGGTTTTACCGTCACCATGCGCAACAACATGATCAACCTGCTCGGCGAAGACTATATCGTCATGGCCCGCGCCAAGGGCCTCTCCGACCGGCATGTGATGCTCTGGTATGCGGCCCGCAATGCGCTGCTGCCGACCGTCTCGAGCCTGGCGATCGCCATCGGCACCATTCTCGGTGGCTCGCTGGTGACCGAGGTCGTCTACAACTATCCGGGCCTCGGCAACATCCTCTACCAGGCGATCCTTGCGCGCGATTATCCCGTCATCCAGGGCCAGCTTCTCATCATGACCGCGACCATGCTGATCGCCAATTTCATCGTCGATGTCAGCTATGTGCTGCTCGATCCGCGACTGAAGGGAGCGTGAGATGAAGAGCCTGCTCCGCAATCGAAAGGCGCTGATCGGCCTCGCCATCATCGCCTTCATCGTCATCGTGGCGATCGCAGCACCGTTGCTGACGCATTACGATCCCGCCGCCCGCACCGGCCGTCCGCACCAGCCGCCGTCTGCCGAACATATTCTCGGTACGACGCGTATCGGCCAGGATGTCTTCGCCCGGATGATCTATGGCGCGCGCACCTCGCTTGCCGTCGGCTTCGGCGCCGGCCTGCTGATCACCGCCGTCGGCACGGCGCTCGGTATCATCTCCGGTTATCGCGGCGGCAAGACGGACGAAGTCATCAGCTTCTTCACCAATATGGTGCTCGTCGTGCCGAACCTGCCGCTGTTGCTCGTTCTCGCAGCCTTTATCGGCCAGGCGAGCCCGATCGTCATCGCCCTCATTCTCGGTGGCACATCCTGGGCCTGGGGTGCGCGCGTGACCCGTGCCGAAACGCTCTCCGTCAAGCAGAAAGACTATGTCAAATCGGCGGAGATGATGGGCGAGCCGCAATGGCGCATCATGACGTTCGAGATCTTCCCCAACGTGATTTCCATCGTCGGCATCAATTTCATCGGTAGCGTCATCTTCGCGATCATCACCGAAGCGACACTGGAATTCCTCGGTCTTGGCGACCCGCGAGTCGTCTCCTGGGGCACCATGCTCTACAACGCACAGAAGGCCTCCGCGCTTTCGGTCGGTGCCTGGTGGGATATCCTCACACCCTGCTTCGCGCTCGCCTTCCTTGGCATCGGCATGTCGCTCCTGAATTTCGCCGTCGATGAGATCGCCAATCCGCGGCTGCGAACCGGCAATCATCTGAAGCGCTGGTCCCTGCTCATCCGCTCCGGGGAGGGCCGCCTGTGAACCAGCCGCTACTTTCGGTCAAAAACCTCACGATCGACTATATCGGCGAAGAGAAGGATTTCCGCGCCGTCGATAACGTCAGTTTTGACGTCGCCCCTGGCGAAGTCTTCGGCCTTGCCGGCGAATCTGGCTGCGGCAAGAGCACGATTGCCTTTGCCATCAGCCGCCTGCACAAGCCACCCGCGCTGATCCGCAAGGAGAGCCGAATCATGCTTGCCGGCCGTGACGTTCTGGACCTGGACCCGAACGCGCTTGCCGCCTTCCGCTGGCGCGAAGTCGCCATGGTCTTCCAGAGCGCCATGAATTCGCTGAACCCGGTGCTGCGCATCGAAGATCAGTTCTATGACGTGTTGCGCACCCACAAGGGCATGACGAAAGCCGAGGCGCGCGAGCGCACGGCCGAGATGCTGCGGCTCGTCGATATCGCGCCGGAACGCATGCGCAACTATCCGCATCAATTCTCCGGCGGCATGCGTCAGCGCATCGTCATCGCCATCTGCATGGCACTCGATCCGAAGCTCGTCGTCATGGACGAGCCAACGACGGCGCTTGATGTGGTCGTGCAGCGCGAAATTCTGCAGCGCATCAACGAACTCCGAAAGCAGTTCGGCTTCTCGGTGCTCTTCATCACCCACGATCTCGGACTGATGGTGCAGTTCTGCGACCGCATCGGCATCATGCTCCAGGGCAAGCTCGTCGAGCAGAACGAAGCCGAGGCAATCTACAAGACGCCGCAGCACGAATACACGCGGAAACTCTGGGCCTCCTTCCCCTCGCTTCACGGAGGCGTGCTGCTATGAGCGATGCCATCCTCGCACTCGACAAGGTCACCAAGACCTTCGGCCACGGTGATTCCGCCGTCCATGCTGCACGCGCCATCTCCTTTTCGCTGCACGCCGGCCGCGCGCTGGCGATTGTCGGCGAATCCGGCAGCGGCAAAACCACCTGCGCCCGCATGGCGATGCGTGAATATTCGCCGACGTCAGGGCAGATCCTCTACAAGGGCCGCCCCGTCGAAAACGCCAAGGCCGACGAGATCGCCCGCTATCGTCGTTCTGTACAGATGATCTTCCAGGATCCATTCGCCTCGCTGAATCCGGCCCACACGATCACCCATCACCTGCAGCGGCCGCTGAAGCTGCACCAGCCTGACATACGCGGCAAGCAGATCGATGCGACCGTGCGTGAACTGCTCGAACGCGTGAAGCTCGATCCCGATATCGTCGCGCCGAAATATCCGCACGAGCTTTCGGGCGGTCAGCGCCAGCGCGTCAATATCGCCCGCGCCCTTGCCGCCCAGCCGGAAGTGATCGTCGCCGACGAGCCGACCTCGATGCTCGACGTTTCCGTGCGTCTCGGCGTTCTCAATCTCCTGAACGAGATGAAGAAAGAGATGAATCTCGGCCTGCTCTACATCACCCACGATATCGCCACCGCCCGCTATGTGGCCGAAGATATCGCCGTCATGTATTCCGGCCAGATCGTCGAATGGGGCAATACGGCCAAGGTGATCGACAATCCGCTGCATCCCTATACCCGCTTGCTGCTCTCGGCCGTACCGGACCCGGACGTGCGCTTCGACGATCCGCGCACGCGCCTGCAGCCGCAGGAGGTGGACGATATCCGCCGCCGTTCCGCCGCACCGCAAGAGCAGGTGGTCGAGCATGAGCCTGATCATTTCGTGCGTTTGGTCTGAGCAAGGCTTGCTGGCTTCGACCGTCGCCCTATGCTAGGGGACGGTCCCTTTCAGCGAGACGAAACTGCCATGCTTCCCTGGATCCAGCTCGATTCCGCGACCATCCCCGGCGACGGTGGAGAGCTGCGGCTAAAGCAGCGCGGCAGCGAATTTTCCATCATGCTCGGCACCAACGAACTGATGAACAGCCGCCTCAGCGGCTCGGAAGAGGCGCTTGCCACACTCTCCTTCGAGCGGGTCAAATCGCATCCGAAGCCGAAGATCCTGATCGGCGGGCTCGGCATGGGCTTTACCCTGCGGGCCGCTCTTGCGGTCGTGCCCGAGGATGCCGCTGTCGTCGTTGCCGAACTGATTCCGGAAGTCGTTGCTTGGGCACGCGGTCCGATGGCGGAGGTCTTCAAGGGCTGCCTCGACGATCCGCGCGTTTCGATCCACCAGGGCGATGTCGGCGAGGCGATCCGCGCTGAAAAGGCGGGTTGTGACGCGATCCTTCTTGATGTTGATAACGGCCCCGACGGCCTGACCCGCAAGTCCAATGACCGGCTCTACGATTATGCCGGGCTCAAATCCGCCCGAGAGGCACTGCGTCCCGGCGGCGTGCTGGCCGTCTGGTCCTCCGGGCCGGATGCGTCCTTCACGCGGCGCCTGAAAGATAGCGGTTTTGCCGTCGATGCGGTCAATACGCGGGCCAACGGCAAGCGCGGCGGCGCGCGCCACGTCATCTGGCTCGCAGTCAAGCCCGGCCGCTGACCGACCCCCGGCAATAAAATGCATCTATATCAGCAAAGGCGACGGATGCGTGCGCAAGAGAGCTTGAGATTGGTGCGGTAATAATCGTATCCCATAGATCACGGATCGCGACGACGAGGAGGTCTCGCGGCCATTCATCGGCCGAGCCGCATGCGGAGGCATGACGCGCCGGCCCTCGATTGGATACGGGTATGCGCCTTTCAGACTGCCATAACTTCCACGATTTCCGCCGTCTCGCCAAGCAGCGCCTTCCGGGGCCGATCTTCAACTATATCGACGGCGCCGCGGATGACGAGGTGACTTACAGGCGCAATACCTCATCTTTCGAAACCTGCGATCTTCTGCCGAGCGTGCTGCGGGGCGTCAGCGATGTCGATATGTCGGTCACCGTCATGGGCCAGAAGCTCGCCATGCCGGTCTATTGCTCACCGACGGCGTTGCAGCGGCTCTTCCATCACGAGGGCGAGCGTGCGGTCGCCCATGCGGCCGGCAAGTTTGGCACGATGTTCGGGGTTTCCTCGCTCGGCACGATCAGCCTGGAAGAGGCGCGCAAGATCAGCAGCGGGCCACAGGTCTACCAGTTCTACTTCCATCGGGATCGCGGCCTCAATCGTGAAATGATGGCGCGGGCGAAGCAGGCGGGCGTGCAGGTGATGATGCTGACCGTCGACAGCATCACCGGCGGCAATCGCGAGCGCGACAAGCGCACCGGATTTGCCATCCCGTTCAAGCTCAACCTGTCAGGCATGGCGCAGTTTGCCGTCAAACCGGCCTGGGCAATCAACTATTTCACCCATGAGAAATTCCGCCTGCCGCAACTCGACAGCCATGTGGACATGGGCAGCGGCACCATGTCGATCAGCCGCTACTTTACCGAGATGCTCGACCCCGCCATGAACTGGGACGATGTCGCCGACATGGTGAAGACCTGGGGCGGGCAATTCTGCCTGAAGGGCATCATGACGGTCGAGGATGCCAAGCGCGCCATCGATATCGGCTGCACCGGCATCGTGCTTTCCAACCACGGCGGCCGCCAGCTCGACGGTTCACGCAGCGGCTTCGACCAGCTGGCGGAAATCGTCAATGCCGTCGGCGACAGGATCGACGTCATGGTCGACGGCGGCATCCAGCGCGGCACGCATGTGCTCAAGGCACTCTCGCTCGGCGCCAAGGCGGTCGGGGTAGGGCGTTATTATCTCTTCCCGCTTGCAGCCGCCGGCCAAGCCGGGGTCGAGCGGGCGCTCCTGCAAATACGGACGGAAATCGAGCGTGGCATGAAGCTGATGGGCGCCGCTTCCGTCAGCGAGTTGTCGGCCGGCAACCTGCGTTTCCGCACCTCCTGAGACGGAGCACTGCACCCCATATCACGGCGCGAACTTTATCAGGCTCCGACGATCTCACGGGGCGCAGGTGCACCGACATCCTGCCGGCGCTGGCGAATGATCGTTGACGCCTCGCGGGGATCGGGCGGCAGCACGGCATTCTTCAAGGCGAACGAATATTCGTGCTGCGGATTGTCCAGCACGGCACGCGCATCGCCGCTTTCGACGACTACGCCCTTGCGCATGATGATGACACGGTCGGCTATGTAATAGGCGGTCGCGAGATCATGAGTGATGTAGATGATCGATACCTTCAATGTATCGCGCAATTCGCGAAAGAGATTGACGATCGACATGCGCAGTGACGCATCCACCATGGAAACCGGCTCGTCGGCGACGATGAGCTTCGGTTCCGGAATGAGCGCGCGTGCCACCGCGATGCGCTGGAGCTGACCACCGGACAATTCATGCGAATAACGTCCTCGAACCTCCGCAATGGAGAGGCCGACCCGCTGCAGCGCCGTATCTGCCAAGGCCTCCCTTTCGGTGCGGCTCTTCGCACCCTTGAAGCGATGCGCCGTGGCATACAGATACTCGTCGATGCGCGTCAGCGGATTGAAGGCTTCGAAGGGATTCTGGAAAACCGGCTGAACCCTGGTCATGAAGGCTTCGCGGGCGCTACGGCTGCTGATATCGCCAATGTCGGCGCCGTCGAAGCGGATGGTGCCGCGATCTGCGGCCTCGCTGCCGAGGATCATCTTGGCGAGCGTGGATTTGCCGGAGCCGGATTCGCCGACGATCGTGAAAATCTCTGGGCTGTCAGCCGCAAGCGCAAAGCTCACGTCATCGACTGCCGTCATCCTGGCGCGTGAAAAGAACCCGCCGATCGGAAAGAACTTGCTGACATTTTCAAGCTGGAGAAGGTGTTCGTCACTCATTGGATCTTGTACTCCCCTGCCCTGAAACAGGCCACGCGCCCGCCGGTCGCGCTCGGCTGCATGACAGGAACCTCCTTCGAGCACCTGTCGATCGCAATCGGACACCGTGGATGGAAGCGACATCCCGACGGCGGGTTCGAGAGCGCCGGAGGTTTGCCCTGCAGGCTCTTCCGCGTCCGCGTATCGCCGATGCGTGGCAGGCTGCCGATCAGATGAGCCGTATAGGGATGTTGCGGATTGTCGAAGATCGCCTGCGTCGGCCCTTCTTCGGCGAGCCGCCCCGCATACATGATCGCAAGGCGATCGGTGATGGCAGCATGGACGGACATATCGTGGGTCACGAAGATGACCGAGGCTTGCATGCGTGTCTGCACTTCCTTGATCAACGCAAGAACATCCTGCTGCACCAAAACGTCGAGCGCCGTCGTCGGCTCGTCGGCGATGATGAATTCCGGTTCGCAGACGGTCGCAAGCGCGATGGTCAGCCGCTGGCGCATGCCGCCGGAGAGCTGGTGCGGAAAGGCTTCAAGGACATGCGGGTCGAGATGCAGGCGGGCAAGATGCGCCTCGACCCGCTGGCGGAAGGCTGCTTGATCCAAACCCATGTGGCGGGAGGCGAAATCGTTGAAAGCATGCTTCACCCGCCGGACCGGGTTGAGCACGTTCATCGAGCCCTGCATGATGTAGGAAAGATGTCGCCAGCGCGCGGCCCGCATCTTTTGCGGTTCGCCATAGACATCAATCGGCTTGCCATCGAAATTGAAATTGACCGTACCGCCGACGACCCGCATCGGCGGGCGAATGGCTCCGGCAAGCGTCTTGATGAGCGAGGTCTTGCCGCTCGAGGATTCTCCGGCAATGCCGTAGATTTCGTTCTTGCGTACAGTCAGGCTGATATCGTCGACGGCCCTGATCTCGCGCCGGACGCCGAAATAATCGTTGACGTAGTAGCATTTGAGCCCGTCGATCGTCAGCGCGTCCCGGGAGTTCTCGACGAGGGTCAAAGGTGCTTTCCTCAAAGAATTCTGCATCGTCTCAGGCTCCCATCCGGGCCAGCCGCGAGCGCGGATCGATATATTCGTTGACCGACATGGCGAGCATGAAGAGGCCAAGGAAGAGGATGACCACGAACAGCATCGGGAAGGCCACCCACCACCAGATGCCGGCAACCATGGCCGAATGCGCATTGGCCCAGTAGATCATGCCACCGATCGTCGGCCGGTTGATGTCGGAAAAACCGAGAATGGAGAGCGTCACTTCCAGGCCGATCGCCCAGATGAGATTGTTCATCGTCGTGAAGAAGACGATCGGCATGACATAGGGAAGATGTTCGCGGACGAGGATTTGCGACGTGCGCATGCCCGAAAAAACGGCATGCCGGGTAAATTCCCGTTGCCGTAGCGATAACGCGACGGAGCGGATGAGCCGGCTGTCATGCGTCCAGCCGAGCAGGGCTGCGACGACCGCCAGCATCGACCATGTCATCTGGTCACGCAGGACAAAGACCAGAAGAAGCAGGATCGGGATGTTTGGCAATGCGCCCAGCGTATCGTTGATGCCCATGATGATCTGGTCGGTGCGGCCGCCGATGTAACCGGAAACGAGGCCGACGACGAGCGCGATGAGGCGGCTGATAACAGCGACGATAATGCCGAAGAGCAGCGTGTTGCGCAGCGACGCGCCGATCTGCCAGAAAACATCCTGGCCGCGTGAAGTCGTGCCGAACCAGAATTCGGCGGATGGCGGCATGTCGGGGATCACGACATAGATGGCGTTCTCGTCATAAGGCGAGAAGAAGGAAGAGACGATCAACCCGACAATGATCAGGATCAGGATCGTCCCGAGCAGGAATTCGCGGTTGTAACGAAGCAGGTCTCTGAGGATCTTGAACATCGCAATTATCCCAGTTTCACGCGCGGATCGATCAGCGGATAGATGATATCGATCACGAAGACGGCCGCAGCGACGGCAATGATGGCGATGGTCGTGACACCCAGGACCAGGCTGTAATCGCCGGAATAGATGCCCGAGATCAGCAGCTTGCCGATGCCCGGATAGTTGAAGACGAACTCGACAATGACGGCACCGCCGAAGACATTGCCGAGGCTGAGCGCGAGACCCGTAACCTGCGGCAACATGGCGTTGCGGGCCACATAATACGAAAAGATGCTGCTCGAGCGCACGCCGCCGAGCTCGGCATAAACGACATGATCGTCAGTGATGATGTTGGAGACGAGCGAACGCATGGAGATGAACCAGCCGCCGATGCCGACGAGCACGAGCGTCAGCGCCGGCAGAATACCGTGTTCGATAACCGAGCTGATGAAGGCCCAGCTGAAAGCGGGCGTGAGATTGACCTGCGCGCCGCCACTGATCGGCAGGATCGGCCAGACGAAACCAAAGAGAATAACGAGGCTGAGGCCGATAATGTAGGTCGGGATCGGCTGCAGTGCCATGATGACGATGCCGGCAAGCTTGAGCAGCCGGCTGTTGCGGAAATAGCCTGCAAGCGCGCCGAGCAGGTTGCCGATGATCCATGCGATGATCGTGGCAAGTGTCAGAAGGCCGACGGTCCAGGGCAAGGCGCGTCCGATAACGGTCATGACCGGTGTCGGGAAAGACGACAGCGACGGACCAAAATCACCGGTCAGCACCCGTCCCCAGAAAGTGAAATACTGATCGATAAGCGGCCCACCGGTTCCATAGAGCTCCCGCAGCGATTCGCGCAGAATTTCAACCGACTGTGGATCGGTCGAGCCGAAACTCGTCAAGAGCGATACGGTCTGCTCCACCGGATCAACAGGCGAGAAGTGCGCGATCAGGAATGCGAGCGTGATGCCGGTGACGA
Organism: Rhizobium sp. BK379; assembly: GCF_014193955.1. Lineage (NCBI taxonomy): Bacteria > Pseudomonadati > Pseudomonadota > Alphaproteobacteria > Hyphomicrobiales > Rhizobiaceae > Rhizobium > Rhizobium sp. BK379. The sequence goes on along the minus strand of NZ_JACIAD010000006.1, from coordinate 183,286 downwards.
CCACGAAAAGGAACTGCAGGAAACGTTTACCCGCATAGATCAGAAAGCCATTCATGGCATCCATCCTCCAGTAGCAGAAGGGGAGCGGCCGGCAATCGGCCACTCCCGTGTCGACGCGATCAGTTCTTCGGAGCGTCCGGATTGGCCTTCAGGCCGGTCACCATATAACGAATGTTCGACCAGTTCGGACCCGAAGCGGAATAGGGGTTTTCAGCGCTCGGATAGTTCGTCCAGTAGGTCGTGTCGAACGGGGCGAACTTGTTGTAGGCCATCAGCGGAATCATCGGCATCTCTTCGACCGCGAGCTTCAGGAAATCCTGACCGACCTTGGTGACGTCGGGCGAGTCGAAGGCGATGGACCGATTCTTCGCGATGATCTGATCGAGGCGCGGATCCTGCCAGCGTTGCAGGTTGCGCGGCGGCTGGATCTGGCCGAGCGGCTTGATGAATTCCGAATGGTAGCTGTCCAGGAAAAAGGACAGGTCCGGATGGCCGCCCCAGGTTTCAATGCTCCAGTAGATTGCGGCTTCGTAATCGCCGGCACTAAGGCGCTGACCGTTGGTCGGGCCGGCAACATCCACCTTTGTAGCGATGCCGTTCTGGCTCCATTGCTGGGCGATAACGGTGCCGGCACGCGCGAGGGTTGGAATGGCGTCGCCCTCGACCTGAAGGCGGATCGTGAACGGCGTGCCGTCAGGCTTCATCCATTGATTGCCGCTCTTCTTGAAACCGGCCTTCTGCAGGAGCTCGGTTGCAGCTTGAACATCCTGCTTCCACCAGCCGAAGCCGAAGGTACGCTGCAGCTGTTTCGGATCGGTCGGGATCTGGTCGCCCCACTGGCCACGCACCATGGTGGCGATCTGGGCGGAGATATTGGGATCATAGGGCTTGATCTTGCGGCTGCCGGTATCGAGCTCGAAATTGGTGAGCCAGTCCTGCATCGGTGCGTAATAATCGTCCGGAGCCGAGCCGGTCGGCGGCGTGGCGAGAGCAGCCAGATTGGCGGCACCGCGATAGGAGCCGAGGGCCACGGCGCGGATATCGATCATCAATGCCAGCGCCCAGCGCACGTCCTTGTTGTCGAAGGGCGGCTTCTTGGTGTTGAGCAGCACGGAAGGCAGGGTCGGATCGGGATGGGCGAAGGGGAAGCCCTTCAGCCAGGAGGCGACGCTCTTGCTGTCGCGCATCATCGCAAACATGCCCTCGGGTGCCATGTCGTTGATCACGTCGAGATTATGATTGCGCTGCTCGATGACGCGGGCTTCCGGGTTACCGGCGGCTCGATAGACGACATATTTCACCTGCGGCGGCTCCTTGGCAGCCATGCCGATCGAAGTGCGCTGCCAGTCGTCGCGCAGTTTCCAGATGGTCCAGTTGCCAGCCTTGTCATAGCTCTGCAGTACATAGGCGCTGAGCGAGACCGGCGGATTGTTCTTGAATGCCAGGGGATCGCCGGCCTTTTCGAAGACATGTTTCGGCATGATCCAGGCAGCGTTCCAGCGCACGGTGAACACCGTATGGAAGCGCGAATTCGGCTTCTTGAGATGGAAGATCACCGTCTGCGGATCTGGGTTTTCCACGCTGGCAACGTTGACGGAAAAAGGCGCGCTCCAGGACATGCCGGGATGGTCGATCTGAGTCTTGACCGTATAGGCCACGTCGTCGCTGGTGAATTCGACACCGTCGCTCCAATAGATGCCCTTGCGCAGCTTCACGGTCATTTGCGTGAAATCGGCATTATAGGCCGGAGGCTCGGTAGCGAGCGCATTCTGCCAGGCATCCGGACCACCCTCCGGATTGATGAACCAGAACGTATCGGTCGTCAGCTGCTGCAAGCCGTTGACATTGGCAGACCCGCCACCGCCCGGAGCCCAGACATTAAACCAGTCGGCATTCTGCTGCGGCGTGCCCTGGATGATCAGAGTTTCATTGCGCGGAATACCGGCAATGAAGTCCTGCGCATAAGCAGGCAGAGCGGCTAGAGACAATAAGGCAATGGCTGCAAATCTTGGGAACTTCATCGGACGCTCCTCCTCCTTGGCCCGCAGAGGCGGGCGCTTCCCGTAATCCGTTATCGATCGCGTTCCGGCGAAAGCGTCTTCATAGGGACCTGATAGTCCATATGGCTCCTCCAGACGACAAGTTTCGCCTCAACATTTATCGACAATTTTTCGCCAAACGGCAACAGGTAATTTTTTAAATGCCAAAAACTCTCGTAAATACCGGCATTTTTCATCATCCATTTAATCGTCATTTTTTATATTATTGACAAAATGGTCATTTCGCTTAGCTTTTGCGGCGAGCGCGGCGCCCTCCCAAGACAGCCGCAACTCATCACAATATTGGTCGGTTAGCCTTCGGGAGGAGGCAGAGGCTTGGCCGTTCAAGAGGAAAGACGATGACGAGTTCCTATGACGTGACCATCAACGTTCACGCCGGCAGGCCGACAGGGGCCTATAAACCGCTGTGGAACTGGTTCGGCTATGACGAGCCGAACTACACCTATTCCCCCCATGGCAAGAAGCTTCTGAAGGAGCTGACAGAACTCAGCCCCATCGCTCCGCGCATTCGTACCCACAATCTGTTGACGAGCGGCGACGGCAAGCCGGCCCTGAAATGGGGCTCGACCAATGCCTATACGGAGGATGCGAACGGCAATCCCGTCTATGACTGGACGATCATCGACCAGATCTTCGACGCCTATGTCGAGGCCGGCAACATTCCGCTGATCCAGATCGGCTTCACGCCGGAAGCGCTTTCCGATTTCGACGGTCCCTACAAGCATCATTGGGAGCCGGCGGATAAATACGCAACGATCACCACCGGCTGGACCGCGCCGCCGAAGGACCTGAAAAAATGGGGAGACCTCATCGAGGCCTGGGCGCGGCATCTCGCCGATCGCTACGGGGAAGATATCGTCTCCTCCTGGCCCTGGGAAGTCTGGAATGAACCCGACGGCCATTACTGGACGGGTACGATTCCGGAATTCTGCGCCATGTATGATGCGAGCGCACGTGCCGTAAAACGCGCCCTGCCGAAAGCACGCGTCGGCGGTCCGCACACGTGCGGCGGCTTCGCCAATGAAAAGGCGCAGACTTTCCTGCGCGCCTTTTTGCGCCATGTTGTCGAGAACAAGCCGCCGATCGATTTCATCGCCTTCCACGCCAAGGGCAATCCGGTCATCTTCGACGGCCATGTGCGCATGGGTCTGCACAAGCAGCTGCGCGACATCGAAACCAATCTCGCCATTATCAACGAATTCCCTGAGCTTCGGCATCTGCCCGTCGTCATCGGCGAATCCGACCCGGAAGGCTGTGCGGCCTGCTCGGCCCGCGTCCACCCGCAGAACGGCTACCGCAACGGACCGCTCTACGGCGTCTATGTCGTCGAGAGCATGATCCGCACTTATGAGCTGTCACGCCGAGCCAATATCGAGATCGAAGGTGCGGTGACCTGGGCCTTCCTTTTCGACGACCAGCCCTATTTCGACGGCTTCCGGGATCTCGCGACTAACGGCGTCGACAAGGCGGTGCTGAACGGCTTCCGGATGCTCGGCAAGCTTGGCGGCGAGTGGCTGGAATCCGAAAGCGACTATCGCCGCGATATCGAGGATATCATGAGCCACGGCGTTCGCGACAAGCCCGACGTCAACGTCGTTGCGACCCGCGACGACAAGGGCGTCTCCGTTCTCGTCTGGCACTATCATGATGACGACGAGGCAGGCCCCGCTGCCGATATCAGCCTGTCGATTGACGGCTGGGGCAATCGTCCGGCCGCGCTCAAGCATTTCCGCATGGACGAGCAGCATTCCAACTCCTTCCGCATCTGGAAGGAAATGGGCAAGCCGCAGGATATCGCGGGCGCCGATTACGCCAGGCTCGAGGCCTCGGGAAGGCTCGCCGAGATCGACGACAAGGCGTCTGTTTCGGTCCGCGACGGCAAGATCAATCTCACCTTCTCCCTGCCGCGTCAGGGCGTTTCTCTCCTGCGCCTGGACTGGTGAGACGGCAGGAAAAGTGGGAGCGCAACCCTCCAAGTTGCGCTCCGTAACCACCTCAGAGCAATCCGGCGCGCGGTCATCGTCACGTCATTGACCGCGTGTCGCTTCACTGCGCCGCAATTGGCGCCGTCGAGACCATCCCGCGCAGCACCGCGGGCAACAACGAGCCGCCTGTCCCCGAGACCGCGACGCTCCAACATTCCACAGCCCTTCGCCATCAAGAGACTCATTTACCACAAACAGGTTTACAGCCAATAACTGACATGTTAGTCATACCATACTGACATGAAGGAGACGTATTGATGACGGGGTTTGGTTTGTCGGTCGCATTGGCGACACCTTTTGAGCGCAGCGGCGCCATCGCCGCCGAGGTCATGCTCGCCCAGGCAAAGCGAAGCCTTGATTCGGGCTGCGCCAGCGTCACTCTGTTCGGAACAACAGGCGAAGGCGCATCGATCGGCAGCCAGGAACGCGAACGGATCCTCGACGCATTTATTGCCGCCGGCGTTCAGCCCGGGCAGATCGTCGTCGGTGTGCTCGTCGATGCGGCGGAGGATGCGGCGCAGCAGATGTCACAGGCCCTGTCGAAGGGCGTGCGCAGTATCCTTCTCGCCCCGCCCTCCTATTTCAAAAACGTCAGCGATGATGGTATCTTTGCCTGGTTTGCCGATGTGTTTGCGCGTGTCGGCGAGGCAGCGCGTGATGTACTGGCCTACAATATTCCCTCGGTCACGATGGTCGCGTTGAGCATCGACCTGATCAGCCGGTTGCGAAAGGCTTTCCCCTCCATCGTCACCGGCGTCAAGGACTCCTCCGGCGACTGGCCCTACACCGAAACCCTACTGCGCCAGCATGGCGACCTGATCATCCTGATCGGCGACGAGCGGCACCTCGCCAAGGGTGTGCGCATGGGCGGTCAGGGTGCGATTTCGGGCATGGCCAATTTTGCGCCGCACGAAGTCCGCGCCATGGCCGTCGACGGCAATGACGATCCGCGCGTCGAACAGTTCGTTGCCGAACTTCTCAAGCACCCCGTGACGCCGGCTGTGAAAGTCATGGTGGCAAAAATGACTGGCGATGATAGATGGCTTGCTGTTCGCCCTCCTTTGACGTCAATCTCCGCCGATGGCAGACGCGAGCTTGCCCTTGCCTTTGACGGACTTTTTCGCACAAAGGCAGCATAGCGGTCATGTACGAGGAGAGCCCGATGGATGGAGCGGACGAGCAGCCGACGCTGAGAGAGAAAGCTTATGAAAGCTTTACCAGGCATCTGCTGGCGCGTGACGTCCGTCCCGGGCAATTCGTCTCGCAGCGCAGGCTTGTCGAACTGACCGGCCTGACGCTCGGAGCTATTCGCGAACTTATACCGCGGCTAGAAGCCGAGGGCCTGATCAAGACGGTGCCGCAGCGCGGGCTTCAGATTGCCCATATCGACCTGAACCTCATTCGCGAAGCCTTCCAGCTCCGGCTTTTTCTCGAAAAGGAAGCCGTCGGGATCTTCACAGAGACGGCAAGCGACGCGGCGATCGCGGCACTCCTGAATCAGCATCGTGAGATCGTCGCAGCAATCGAGGCCGGCAATCATTCCCATGAACTGGAAATCCATGCCCAGGCTGTCGACTGGGGCATGCATGACGCCTTCATCGATGCGCTAGGCAACACGATCATTTCCAACGCCTACCGCGTCAACTCCATCAAGATGCGCCTGATCAGCCAGGAACGCTTCCGCATCGACGGGCGCGTCGGCCCCGTCATGGGTGAGCATCTTCGCGTACTGGAGGCCATTGAGCAAAGGAATGCACAAGGGGCCATCGATGCGCTTGCCGCACATATCAATCACGCGCGAAGTCGCGCGCTGAGAATTTAGACTGACGCCTGCGGTGAGGAGATCGCAGGCCACACAAGAGGAGGAGAGCAGCATGTCATCATCATTCATTCGTCCGACGCGCCGAAACTTTCTGGCCGGTTCAGCAGCCGTCGGCGCTGCCGGGCTTCTCGGCATCAGGCCTGCTTCGGCGGCCGTCGACTGGAAGCGCTTTGCCGGAACGACGCTCGAGGTCAATCTCGTCAAGAGCCCGCGTAGCGAGACGATCCTCAAATATCTGAGCGAGTTCGAAGCGCTGACCGGCATCAAGGTCAATGCCGAGGCAACACCGGAGCAGCAGCAGCGCCAGAAGACGACGATCGAACTCAGCTCCGGCAAGCCCAGCTTCGACGTCGTGCACCTCAGCTATCACGTCCAGAAGCGCCAGTTCGAAAAGGGCGGCTGGCTTGCCGACATCAGCGGCTTCATCAAGGATCCGTCGCTGACCGACCCATCCCTGGTCGAAAGCGACTTTGCAGAAGCCGGCCTGCAGTTTGCCAAGGACTCGCAAGGCGTGCTGCGCTCGCTTCCCTTCTCGGTGGACTACTGGATCGTCTACTGGAACAAGGAACTGTTCGAGAAAAAGGGCCTGTCCTATCCGTCGACATTCGATGAGATGGCTAGTGCCGCTGAAGCCCTGACCGATAAGTCCTCCAATACCTACGGTTTCGTGGCTCGTGGCCTCAAGAATGCCAACGTTCCGGTTTGGACCACCCTGCTTCTCGGCTATGGCTCGACGCCGCTCGGCCCGGATGGAAAGCTGCGCACGACCTCTGACGAAGCCGTCGAGGCGGCCAAGATGTATCAGCGCCTGATGACGAAGTCTGCGCCTGTTGGCGTGTCCGGCTTCAACTGGGCGGAGGCACAGTCTGCCTTCCTGCAGGGCAAGGTCGGCATGTGGCTCGATGGCGTCGGCTTCGCGCCGCCGATCGAGAATCCGGAAAAGTCCCGCGTCGTCGGCAAGGTCGGCTACGGCATCATGCCGAAGGGACCAAAGGCACAGGCGGCCGCCACGACCGGTGACGGCATCGGCGTCACCGCCGCCAGCAAGAACAAGGAAGCGGCCTATCTCTTCTGCCAGTGGGTCATTTCCCACGACATGGGCGCGCGCCTTCTGCAGGCGGGTGCCGGCGTGCCCTTCCGCAATTCGATTCTCGAAGACGCCAAGGTTCGCGAGGGCGTCACCATGCCGAGCACCTGGGTCGATGCCGTTGCGGGCTCGGCAAAGGTCTCGCAGCTCGCGCTGCCGGTCATCATTCCGGTCACCGAGTTCCGCGACATCTATGGCGTCGGCTTGACCAACATGATCGGCGGCGCCGATCCGGCAGCGGAACTGAAGAGCGCCACGGCGCAGTTCGAACCGGTACTGGCCCGAAGCGAGGGATAATGGCATCCGTGAGCATGGACACCACGCGATCGAATAGCATCGCAAACGGGAGGAGCAAGCCAGGTCGGCTTGCTCCGAACTACTGGCCCTTCGTTGTCCCGGCGCTGCTCGTCATCGCCGCGGTCATCGTGTTTCCTTGGGTGTTTACGCTCTGGATGAGCGTGAACAGCTGGACCCTGGGCCAGCCGGTGGTTTTTGCCGGCCTGGACAATTACACCCGGCTGCTGGTGGACATGCGCTTTTGGGAATCGCTTTGGCACACGGCGCTCTACACGCTGCTTGCCGTCGTCGCCCCGCTCATCCTGGGCACGCTCGCCGCTTTGATTTTCGACGCACAGTTTCCGTTCCGCGGATTGCTGCGGGGCGTTTTCGTCATGCCGATGATGGCGACACCGGTCGCCATCGCGCTCGTCTGGACGATGATGTTCCATCCGCAGCTCGGCGTGCTCAATTACCTGCTGTCGCTCGTGGGCATCGGGCCGCAGGAATGGATCTACAATCAGAACAGCGTCATTCCCTCGCTCGTGCTGGTCGAGACCTGGCAATGGACACCGCTGATCATGCTGATCGTTCTCGGGGGCCTGGCGGCCGTTCCGCGCGAACCCTATGAGAGTGCCGAAATCGACGGCGCCAACGCCTGGCAGAAGTTCCGCTACCTGACCCTGCCGATGATCGCACCCTTCCTGATGATCGGCGTGATGATCAGAAGCATCGATGCTGTCAAGAGCTTCGATATCATCTATGCGATGACACAGGGCGGGCCAGGCACCGCATCGGAGACGATCAACATCTATCTCTATAATACGGCCTTCTCTTACTATGACATCGGCTACGGGTCGGCGATGGCGGTCGTCTTCTTCATCATGATTGTCGCGCTTTCCTTCGTCCTGATGATGATCCGGCAGCGCGCCAACTGGTCCGACACGGAGACACGCTGATGAAACGCAAGACGATCGATCGCATCGGGCTGCTGTTTGTCGCCCTCGTCATGGTCTCCCCTGTCATCCTGTTCTTTCTCTGGATGATCTCGCTGTCGCTGAAATATGAAATCGACAATGGCGCCTATCCGCCGATCTTCATCCCCGAGCGTTTCGCCTGGTCGAATTACATGAAGGTCTTCGAGGAGAATAATTTCTTCCTCTATTTCTGGAATTCGATCCTTGTAACCGGCGGCGCAACCTTGCTCGCACTGCTGATCGGCGTACCCGCCGGCTACGGCATCGCGCGGCTCAAGGCGGAGCGTTCCGCCATGGTCATCATGATCGCCCGCATGACGCCAGGCCTGTCCTTCCTCATTCCGCTGTTCCTGCTGTTCCAGTGGCTGAACCTTCTCGGCACGCTCTGGCCGCAGATCATCATCCATCTGGTGGTAACGGTGCCGATCGTCGTCTGGATCATGATCGGCTATTTCGAAACGACGCCGATGGAGCTTGAAGAGGCGGCCAGCATCGACGGTGCGACCTCCTGGCAGGTCTTCCGTCTGGTGGCGCTGCCGATCGCCAAGCCCGGCATCGTCGTGGCTTTCATTCTCTCGGTCATCTTCTCCTGGAACAACTTCGTCTTCGGCATCGTGCTTGCCAGCCGCGAGACCAGAACCCTGCCTGTGGCCGTCTATAACATGCTCTCGTTCGAGCAGGTCAGTTGGGGGCCGCTTGCTGCAGCCGCACTCATCGTAACCCTGCCCGTGCTGGTACTCACCATGTTTGCGCAAAAGCAGATCGTTGCGGGCCTGACGGCTGGTGCCGTCAAGGGCGGCTGACCCAGGCATTCAAAGGACCATCAACATGGCAAATGTGAATATTCGAAACGTCCAGAAACGCTTTGGCGCCGTCAATGTCATCAGGGACATCAGCGTTGATATCACCGACGGAGAATTCGTTGTGCTCGTCGGTCCGTCCGGCTGCGGCAAATCCACCCTGCTGCGCATGATTGCCGGCCTGGAGGAAATGAGCGACGGCGAAATCCGGATCGGTGCTCGTGACGTCAGCAACCTGAGGGCCCGCGACCGCGATATCGCAATGGTCTTCCAGAACTATGCGCTCTATCCGCATATGAGCGTCGCCGACAATATGGGCTTTGCTCTGAAGCTGAAAAAGGCCGACACGTCGGAGATTTCCGAACGGGTCACTAAGGCGGCTAACATCCTTGGCCTTGAAAAGCTGCTCGACCGTTATCCCAAACAGCTCTCAGGGGGCCAGCGTCAGCGTGTCGCCATGGGCCGAGCATTGGTGCGCGATCCGCAAGTCTTCCTGTTCGACGAGCCGCTTTCCAATCTCGATGCGAAGCTGCGCGTGCAGATGCGCGCCGAAATCAAATCGCTGCATCAGCGTATCAAGACGACGACGATCTATGTCACCCACGACCAGATCGAGGCGATGACGATGGCTGACAAGATCGTTGTTCTGCATGATGGCGTCATCGAGCAGGTCGGCGCTCCCCTGGAACTCTATGACCGCCCCGCCAATCTCTTCGTCGCCGGCTTTATCGGCTCGCCCTCGATGAATTTCATCGACGGCAGGATTGAAGAAGGTGTCTTCCGCACCGAAATGGGCCTCATCTTACCACTGCCGGAAAACATCAAGAGCGCACCACCCGCTGGTCAGCTTGTCTACGGTATCCGTCCCGAACATATTCGCGCCAGCCAAGGCGGCATTGGCGGCCGTGCCGAAATCGTCGAGGGAACGGGATCGGAAATCTTCGCCAAGCTGGATTGCAATGGCGAACAGATTTCCTGCCTCTTCCGTGAACGGCTGGCAATCGCGTACGGCGATACAGTTTCGATCGCGATCGATCCGGCAAGTGTCCATCTCTTCGACAAGTCAACTGGCCGACGCATTTGACCCCGACCTTCTCCGATGCGGGCAGCAAGCCGCGCCACGTGCTCTGCGTCGGTGCTGCCGTGCTCGATACACTGTTTCGTGTCCGCACGATCCCGCAGACGCCGGGTAAGGTTCTGCCCTACGAAATGCTGCAAGTGGCCGAGGGCATGGCTTCCAGTGCGGCCTATGCGATCGTGCGCCTCGGTGGTCTTGCAAGCCTGTGGGGCGCAGTCGGCGACGATCCGGCCGGCCAGCAGATCCTGTCAGAGCTCGAACAAGCGGGAATTGATGTCGGCGGCAGCGCCCGGGTTGCCGGCGCCCGTTCGGCCGTTTCGACGATCCTCATCGACGACGATGGCGAAAGGCTGATCGTTCCCTTCTACGATCCGCGACTGCACGAACACGTTAAGGAGGTCACGGCCGACGATCTCGCGGCGTTCAATGCCGTCATGGTGGATGTGCGCTGGCCCGCTCTTGCCCTGAAGGTCCTGCAAGCAGCAAGGGCAGCCGGAAAGCCCGCAATCCTGGATGGCGATGTCGCTGCGCCTCGCATCATCGACATGCTGGCGAAACATGCCGACCACATCATCTTTTCAGAGCCGGCAGCCGGTAGCCTTTCGCAGATCGACGATCCGGCCGGCATGGTACCGCATCTCAAGACGCAATATCCGCAGGCCTTGATCGTGGTCACCGCCGGGGAGCGCGGCAGCTATTGGTGGAACGAAGAAACAGCTGACGTCGCACATGTGCCTGCATTTCGGGTCAAGACGGTCGACACACTGGCGGCCGGGGATATTTTCCATGGCGCCTATGCGTTGGCGGTCACGGAGGGATTGACGACAAATGCGGCTATCCGGATGGCCTCTGCCGCCGCAGCGTTGAAATGCAGCACCTTTGGCGGGCGGCTCGGCGCACCGCAGCGTGCCGAGGTTTCGGCTTTGCTGGGGGAAGGCGATCGCACGCCAACGGCGGCAGCCGATATGATTGCCGGCCAATCCATCTAGGACCTCAGTTTTCGCTCACATAGGCGAGGTAGCGCTTCTTGCTCGGCTGCAGGTGATCGACACAGAGCTGCGCCAGTACCCAGTTGTCCCTGCCTTTCAGCATATCGATCATCAGCCGATGATGTTCGTGTGAGATCTGCAGCGATTCCTTGCTGGACATGGAATTGGCACGTACCGGCAGGCTGAGGCGCATATAGAGTTCGATCGACTGGACGAGATGGGAATTGCCACAGGCCCCGAAGAGCGTCAGGTGGAACCGGTCGTTCGTCTCGTGCACGCCGCGCAGATAGCCGGATTCCACATGCCGGCCGTGCTCTTCATGCAGGACCGTCAGTTCAGCGATCAGCTCGTCGGGTGCCGGCAATGGAATCCAGAGCGCGGCCTGCCGCTGCAGCAGCTCGCGCACGTCATAGATTTCCTGCACCTGTCGAGGGGTCAGCGAACGGACAGTGGCACCCTTATTGCGCTCGCGCACGACAATGCCCATCGCCTCCAATTGGACAATCGCCTGGCGGGCGAAATGGCGGGTGACATGGAAGCGCGCCAGCAGCGTGTCTTCGGTCAGCCGCGTGCCTGGCGCCAGCCGTCCGAAGATGATGTCTTCCTCAAGGGCGCGCGCGATGCTCAGGTCGTCGTGTTCGATCTCGCCTTCACTTATATCGTCAAGCATCTGCATCCATAATCCTCCGGCGGCTGGCCATCTTATCGCGGTTTACCTCGAGCGTCGAACCGGCTCAGCCGATAGATATCTTCAACCAGCGCCAGCGTCTTCATGTTATCGTCGGGAACAGTCTCCATCGCCGCACGCCCCTCCAGCCCGTCGAGGAAATGCGCGATCGTTGCATCATAGGCGCCCTGATAGACCGCATCCGCATCAAATTCCTCCAGGCGCTGGATTTGCCCCTTCGCCGAAAGACTGATGCCGTCCAGTTCCAGCGTCGCCTGTGTACAAAAAACCCGCAGATGGTCACGCGGCGCCGGCGGAGCGCCATGCACCGCGAGATTGGCGTTTACAGTGACCATCACCCCGTCGTCCAGACGGCGCAGGACGACGGACGCAACATCTTCGGCGACAATGTCGTCATTGCTGCGCTCGAGATGTGCGGCAACAACCTCCATCTCGCCGAACAGGTAGCGCAGCGTATCCAGGTGATGGATCATCACCTCCATGACAAGAAGGCGTTCCTGTGTGCGGAAAAACGGCTGGCGGACGAGCGCCGGCCTTCTGCCCTCACCGTCTGCAATCATCCCACTCGACAGGAATTCGAATTGGACCTGCCTGACGGCGCCCGCGATGCCCTCCTCCAGCCATGCCTTCAGCCGGCGATAATAAGCGCGAAACCGCCAGTTCTCATGCACCATCAACCGGATCGACGGCGGCAGACCGGCAACGAGAGCAGCGGCCTGATCGTAGTTCGGCGCGAGCGGCTTCTGGCAGATGATATCGAGGCCCCTTGCCGCGGCAAGCCGCACAAGCGCAACATGGGCCTCGCGCGGCGCGCAGATATCGACCGCATCGAGCGCTTCATTCGCCAGCATCGTCTCCGCAGTCGCGTAAGCGCGTGGAATGCCGAAGTGCTGGCTTTTGGCCTCGCGCGCCTCGGTGGAGGGATCGGCGATCGCGACGATCTCGGCGCGTGCCGACTGTTTTGCCCATGCCGGCAGATGATATTCACTCACCCAGCCGGCGCCAATAATCCCTACACGCCTTCGCCTGATCTCTTCCATAAATCACCACACCCTATTTTATCGATAATCTAAGCGCCACCGGCCGGAAAGCCAATGCGTAATGCAGATAAAAAACGGAAAATATCGTGAATTATATTGAGTTTTCTTTATAAAAATCGCCGCCCAAGCTGATCCGCATGCATGTCGCCATATCTTATTTATTGACAATCCTGCATATCCCACTAGGCTTGAGATCAATTTAAGGGACGAGGGAGGAACAATGTCGAGCGGTCTTCGTCGCAAGCTGACGAGTTACGGCGATCAGGGTTTTTCCCTTTTCCTCCGAAAGGCCTTTATCAAGGCAATGGGCTATTCGGACGATGCCCTCGATCGCCCGATCGTGGGGATTGCCAATACTTACAGCGATTTCAACCCCTGCCACGGCAATGTCCCGCAGCTCATCGAAGCGGCCAAACGCGGCGTCATGCTGGCCGGCGCCATGCCGATGGTCTTCCCGACAATTTCCATCCACGAGAGCTTCGCCTCGCCGACCTCGATGTATTTACGCAATCTGATGGCGATGGAAACCGAGGAGATGATCCGCGCCCAGCCGATGGATTCAGTGATCCTGATCGGTGGCTGCGACAAGACCCTGCCGGCGCAGATCATGGCCGCCGCCAGCAGCGAGATCCCTGCGATCTTCCTGCCGACAGGGCCGATGGCCGTCGGCCATCACAAGGGCGAAAGGCTCGGCGCCTGCACCGATTGCCGCCGTTTCTGGGGCCGCTTTCGCGCAGGCGAAATCGACGAGGCGGAGATCACCGATGTCAATAACAAGCTCGCAAGCTCGATCGGCACCTGCACGGTCATGGGAACGGCGAGCACCATGGCCAACCTGACCGAGGTGATGGGTCTCTGCCTGCCGCGGGCGGGGTCGGCACCCGCGGCCGAATCCGAGCGGGTACGGCTTGCCGAAGAGACGGGCCGCGTCGCCGCCGCGCTTGCAGCCAACCCGGACGCGCCGACTGTCCGCGATATCCTGACCCCAGCGGCCATCCGCAACGGTCTTGTCGCCCTGCAGGCGATGGGCGGCTCGACCAATGCCGTCGTCCACCTTGCCGCCATTACCGGGCGGCTGGGCATTCGCCTCGACATGGCCGAGCTCGACAGGCTGGGCAAGGTCATACCACTTCTCGTCGATCTGCAGCCATCAGGCCAGCACTATATGGAACAGTTCCACGAGGCCGGCGGTGTGCAGACGCTGCTGAAAGCCGTTCGTCACGAGATCGACGGCAGCCAGCAGACGGTCCATGGAAAGACCATAGACGAGGTGATCGACGCGGCCCCCGATGAGCCTGGGCAGACAATCATCCGCACGGTCGAAAAGCCGCTGAAGCCGATCGGCACCATTGCCGTACTCCATGGCAATCTCGCGCCTCGCGGCGCAGTCATCAAACAATCTGCCGCATCGAAGGACCTGCTGCAGCACGAGGGGCGAGCGGTCGTCTTCGATTCCGTCGAGGACATGACCCTGCGGATCGACAGCGACGACCTTGACGTCAGCGCCGACGATATTCTCGTTCTGCGCAATGCCGGTCCGAAAGGCGCGCCGGGCATGCCCGAAGCCGGATACCTGCCGATCCCGCGCAAGCTCGCCCGTCAAGGTGTCAAGGACATGGTACGGATTTCCGATGCCCGCATGAGCGGTACCGCCTTCGGGACCATCGTACTCCACATCGCCCCCGAAGCTGCCGCCGGCGGCCCCTTGGCGATCGTCAGAACCGGTGACCGCATCCGCCTCGACGTCAAGGAGAGACGCATTGACCTTGCCATCGACCAGGCCGAATTCGACCGGCGGATGGCGGAACTCGGAGAGATATCGGCGGCAGAGCCCGTGCGCGGTTATGCGAAACTCTACCATACGCGCGTGCTGCAGGCCGATGAAGGCGTCGATTTCGACTTCCTCCAGCATGAGGAACTGGATCGGAAATGAGCCAGCCGGATAGTGAAGCGCCATTCTGCCTGCCACGTCTGCCGTTGACCCGTCTTCCGAACAAGCCGCTGCCTCAGGGCACGATCGACACGCATTTCCATGTCTTCCGGTCGGACGCACCCCTCAACACGCCGCGCAGCTATACGCCAGAGATCGCGACGACGGCCGACTGGATCGCCTTTGCCGACCGGCTCGGTATCGGCAGGGGCATTCTCGTGCAGCCGAGCGTCTACGGCCTCGACAACCGGGTGCTTGCCGAGGCGCTGGCTGCCTTTCCGAAACGCCTTCGCGGCATTGTCGTCATCGATCCCGAGACCAGTGCCGAAGAGATCGCCCGCCTCGACAGGCTCGGCGTCCGCGGTGTGCGCATCAACACCCGCAACAAGGGCGGCCTGCCGCTGGCAGCCGCCGAAAAGCTTGCTGCAGCCGTCCGTGAGTTCGGCTGGTCGCTGCAGTTTCAGATCAATCCGGACCAGATCGATGATCTCGCCGGGCGGTTGCCGCCTCTCGGTGTCCGCTTCGTCATCGATCATCTGGGCTTCATACCGCTCACCGACCGCGCATGGCGTGAGCATCTTCCGGCGCTGCAGCGGCTAGCCGATCATGTCGGCGGATATATCAAGCTCACGGCGCCCTATCGGCTGACGCGTGACCGCGGCTATCCCGGCTTTGCCGAAGTGGTCCGCGCGCTTGTGGCCAGCCATCCGGAAAAACTGCTCTGGGGCAGCGATTGGCCGCACACCGAACTCTGGAGCGATATGCCAGATGATGCCGACCTGATCGATGGAATGCAGGATGCAATCGGCGACCCCGCGCTTGCCCGTAAAATCTTCATCGAGAATGCCGAAGCGCTATTCTTTGAGCGCTGAGCGCAAAGCGCCTTGACGATCGCCAGTGGCATCTATGTCATTGTTGTCACTCGCTTTGTCAGTCAATTGCGAGTCGGCGGATACCATCATCCCGGTTCGGAGGAAATGTGAGCAAGAGCTATGACTTCATCATTGCTGGTGGCGGATCCGCGGCCTCGGTTGCCGCGATGCGGCTGGTGCGGGATTTTGGATTTTCGGTGCTCATCATCGAACGCGGGCCCCGCGATACGGCGAGGCTTATGTCCTTTCCTGCCGGTTACATGAAATACCTTGCCCGCGACGATTTCCTCGAGATGCACCACACGGTGGCGCAGCCGCAACTCGGCGGCCGTGGCCCGATCGTGCCGGTCGCAAAAGCGCTTGGTGGCGGCAGTGCGGTCAATGCCATGGTGTATATGCGCGGCCAGAAGGAGGACTATGACAGTTGGGCCGCCTATCTCGGCAACGGGGCAGAGTGGTCCTATACGGATATGCTGCCGCATTTCAAAGGCATCGAAGCAAACAGCCGTTTCAATAACGAATTCCACGGCATTTCCGGCAATCTGCGCGTCTCCGAGCCGCGCCATATCTCGGATACGACCGAGGATTTCATCCTTGCGGCGCAGGGGCTCGGCCATCCCTACAATCCCGATTTCAACGGCGTCAGGCAGAATGGCGTCGGCATCATGCAACACACATTCGCCAAATGGGGCCGGCGCACGCAACGCTCGGATGCGAAGAAAGCCTTCCTCGATCCGCTCTCGGGCGACAGCAGGCTGGAGATCATCACCGAAGCCCGCGTCGATCGCCTGATCATCAGGAACGGCCGCGCCGTCGGCGTCTCCTATACGCGGGCTGGCCAGACGCATGAGGCCATGGCCGAACGCGAAGTGCTCGTCGCGTCGGGAACCTATAACAGCGCCAAGCTGCTGATGCTCTCGGGCATCGGGCCTGCCGACCACCTGCGCGAACACGGCATCGAGGTGGTAGCGGACCTTCCAGGTGTCGGTGCCAATCTGCAGGATCATCATGAGGTTCCCGTCATCGCCACCACGAAAGACAAATCAGGCTATTTCGGCGAGGACAAGGGCTGGCCGATGATCCGCAACGGGCTTCAGTATCTGCTCTTCGATTCCGGGCCGGTGACGACGACAGGCATCGAGTCCTGCCTCTTCTACGATCCCGATGGCGGTGAGCGGCCGACGATCCAGCTCTATTGCGCGCCGATCGTCTACCTCGACCGTGATGTCTCCTCCGCCAAGCCGACCTGGGGCATGACCTTCACCTCCTGCCTGCTTCGCCCGAAGGCGCGCGGCAGCGTAAAGCTGCGCTCCGCAAACCCGGCCGAGCAGCCGCTCGTCGACTGCAATTTCTTCGGCGACCCCGATGACCTGCGCCTCACCCTGGCGTCTCTGAAAACGGCGCGACGGCTTCTGGAAACCGAGCCTTTCCGTTCGAAGATCGCCATGGAAATCCTGCCCGGCAAGGCGCTGCAGGATGAGGAGGCGCTCACGAAATTCGCCGGCCAGACGGTCAAGACCAACTATCATCCCTCCGGCAGCCTGCGCATGGGACCGGATAACGATCCGATGGCAGTGGTCGATGGCACGCTCAAGGTTCGGGGGGTCGATGGCCTGCGGGTGATCGATTGTTCGATCATTCCCTTCATTCCCTCGGGCAACACGAACGCGCCAGCCATGGCGATCGGCTCCAAGGCGGCCGACATGATCGGCCGGCGACATCGATAAAACGCCGCGATTATTGAATGCCGCTCATTTTGACGCTATATAGTGTCAGTAATACTGGCATGGAGATGGATCATGGGCTTGGCACAATATGCAGATGACGGGCTGTTTGCCCCGCGCAAGATCGCCGATGCCTTTCGCACGACGAGCGAGGAAATTGCCCGCACGGCAGGTCTCGGCAAGGATGCGATCCAGCGTAAGGACCGCCTGCGTTCTGACAAGACGCAACGGCGCCTGCGCGAGATGATCGAGGTCGTCAACAAGGTCGAGCCCCGCTTCGGCTCGGCGCTGATGGCCTATGCCTGGTATCGTTCCGAGCCCCTGTCAGGTTTTTCCGGCCAGACGGCTATGCAGCTCGTTCGCGACGGGCGGGCGGAGGAAGTCCTCGACTACATCGATGCGATTGATGCCGGTATCCACGCCTGATCCCGGCCGATGCGCTACGAAGGAAAGCTATATCGCGCACTGAACCCGATCTATGCACGCCAGCCGCTCTCCGGCCGGGGCGCAGAACTTTATGGCGGCCGCTTCAACCCAAAGGGAACGCCAGCGCTTTATACCTCGCTCTCTGTGTTGACGGCACTGCGGGAGGCCAATCAGGTCGGCAGCCTGCAGCCGACGACACTCGTCTCTTACGAGGCCGATATCGAACGGATCTTCGACACGAGGGACGCGACCGCCCTTCAAGGGCTCGGTATCAATGCTGCAACGCTCGCCACAGCAAGCTGGCGCGACGAGATGAAGGCCAAGGGCGAAGCAAGGACGCAAATGCTTGCGCGCCAACTCCTGTCCGACGGCTATCATGGGCTTCTGGTCAGAAGCTTTGCGCCGGCGGCGAGAGCAGACGACCTCAATCTCGTGCTGTGGCAATGGAGCGATAAAGCTCCTTGCCGCCTGACCTTGATCGACGACGAAGGCAGGCTGTCCTAACCGATTGGTGTGATCGGCGCCGACTTTAAACCGGCGCCGATTGCCTTACGGCCTCTCAGGCCGCGCGGACCTTGTTCGGTCGCGCCCATTCGGGCAGCCAGTCGCCATGAGCGGCAAGCAGCTCGTCCACCAGCGACCAGATCTGGTCGAGATCAAGTTCGGCGGCCGTATGCGGGTCCATCATCGCGGCATGATAGATATGCTCCGGATTTTCCGTCATCAGCGCCTGGACCGTCAGTTCCTGGACATTGATATTGGTGCGGATCAGCGCCGTCAGCTGCGGCGGCAGGTCGCCGATAAAGGTCGGCTGGATCCCGGAGGCATCGACCAGGCAGGGCACTTCGGCCGCGCAATTGGACGGCAGCGACGTGATGCAGCCATTGTTGCGCACATTGCCGTAGATAACAGAGGGCTCACCCGTCCAGACCGAATTGATGATCGAGGAAGCATATTCCTTCGATTCCTTGACCTCGATCTTGTCGGCCGAACGATAGGCTTCCGCCTGCCCCTTCCAGCGGGCGATCTGCTCGATGCAGCGCTTCGGATATTCGTCGAGCGGAATGCCGAATTTCTCGATTAGATCCTCACGGCCTTCCTTGATGAAGTAAGGCGTGTATTCGGCAAAATGCTCCGAGCTTTCGGTGACGAAATAGCCGAGCCGCGTCAGCATCTCGTAGCGCACCTTGTTGGGGCAGCGCGGGTTCCAGCCGGGCTTCGGCGCGCGGCCTTCGCGATAGGCGCGAACCAGATCCGGATAGAGGTTCTTGTAGGAACCATCAGGCTGGCGATGCTCGAACTTCAGGTAGAAGGCCATGTGGTTGATGCCGGCCGAGCGGTAGCGGATCTCGTCATAGGGAATGTCGAGGTCATGGGCGAGCTCCATCGCCGTGCCCTGCACGGAATGGCAGAGGCCGACCTGCTTGATATCGGGATATTTTTCGGAAATCGCCCAGGTGTTGATCGCCATCGGGTTTACATATTGCAGCATGATGGCGTTGGGGCAGACAGCGCGGATGTCCTCGCAGATCTTCCAGAGATGCGGCACGGTTCGAAGACCGCGCATGATGCCGCCGACGCCGAGCGTATCGGCAATCGTCTGACGCAGGCCGTATTTCTTCGGCACTTCGAAGTCAGTCACCGTACAGGGTTCGTAGCCGCCGATCTGGAAGGCGACGACGACGAAATCGGCGCCCGAGAGCGCCTTCCGCTGATCGGAATAGGTTTCCGCCTTTGCCTTCACGCCAAGCGTCGAAATCAGCTTGTTGACGACGATGGCGCTTTCTTCCAGTCGCTGCGGATTGATATCCATGAGCGCGATCGTGGCGCCTGACAGCGCCGGACGCTGCAGGATATCGCCGACGATATTCTTCATGAAAACGGTGGAGCCAGCTCCGATGAACGTTATTCTGGGATTTGCCATATGAACCTCCGGCATTCTGAAATTACGCTACCTCGAAAGCGGCTTTGACGAGCCGTTCGGTGTAGGGTGTCTTGGGATTGGAAAGGACTTCGTTGACGGGTCCCTCTTCCATGATCTTGCCGTGCTGCATGACGATGACACGGTGGCAGAGGGCGCGCACGACCTTCAAGTCATGCGAAATGAACAGGTAGCTCAGGCCTCGCTCATCCTGCAGCTTGCGCAGGAGTTCGATGATCTGCGCCTGAACGGACAGATCGAGCGCCGAGGTCGGCTCGTCGAGCAGGATGAATTCCGGCTCCAGTGCGATCGCCCGCGCAATGGCGATGCGCTGGCGCTGGCCACCTGAAAATTCATGCGGGAAGCGCGACAGGATATTGCCCGGCATGCCTGCGGCAGTCAGCGCTTCGCGTACGCGGTCGAGACGCTCGGCCTTTGTGGCACCGAGCTTGTTGACGACAAGCCCTTCCTCGATGATCTGGCCGATCGTCATGCGTGGATTGAGCGAGGAGAACGGATCCTGGAAGACGATCTGCATGCGTGAGCGCAAGGGGCGCATTTCTGCCCGTGATTTGCCGTGGATCGGCTGCCGATCGAAATAGATCTCTCCATTATCAGTGTCGTTGAGCCTGAGAATAGCCTGGCCGAAGGTGGTCTTGCCCGAACCGGATTCACCGACGAGCCCCAGTGTCTCGTGCCGCCGCAGCATCAGATTGAGACTGTCGACGGCAACCAGTTCGCGCAGCTCCGGCCTGAAGAAGCCGCCATGGCGCAGCATGAAGGAGACACGTACGCCGCGGGCGTCGAGAATGATGTCCGATCCCTCCGGCAGCGGGTTGGCCTGGCCGCGCGGCTCGGATCCCAGAAGATGCTTGGTATAAGGATGCTGCGGATTGGCGAAAAGCTGCTCGGTCACATTGTGCTCGCGCATCTCGCCATGCTGCATCACATAGACATAGTCGGAGAACTTGCGCACGACCGTCAGGTCGTGGGTGATCAGGATCACTGCCATCCGCAATTCCGTCTGCAGATTGCGGATGAGGTTGAGGATCTGCGCCTGAACGGTCACGTCGAGTGCCGTCGTCGGCTCGTCGGCAATCAGGACATCGGGATCATTGGCAAGCGCCATCGCAATCATCACGCGCTGGCGCTGACCACCGGAAAGCTGGTGCGGATATTGCCGCAGGCGCGCTTCGGGATCGGGGATCTGCACCTGCTTCAAAAGCTCCAGCGCTTTGGCATTGGCCTGCTTGCGGCTCATCTTGCGGTGAACGCGGATCGCTTCGACGATCTGGCTGCCGATCGTGTAGATCGGATTCAAGGAGCTCATCGGCTCCTGGAAAATCATCGAGATGCGGTCGCCGCGCAGCCTGCGGCGGGCCTTCTCGGAGAATTTCAGGATATTGTTGCCGTCATATTCGACGCTCGAACGCGGCGAGATCACCGCGCGCTTGGAAAGAAGCCCCATGACGGTGCGTGCCGTTACCGATTTGCCGGAGCCGGATTCACCGACGATGGCGATCGTTTCGCCGCGATAGAGCTGGAAGGAAATATCCTTCACGGCTTCGACGGTGCCATGCTCGACTTTGAAATTCACGCCGATATTGCGCGCATCGATAATAGGGCTTTCCTTGCGGCCGTCGTGATCGTGACGGACGGGCGGGGCAAAGGAACTGACAAGAGCAAGAGCCATCTTCATCACCTCAATAGGGATCGACCGCATCGCGCAGACCGTCGCCCAAAGCATTGAAGGCGAAGACGGTGACCAGCACGAAGGCGACGGGCGAGAGAATCCAGGGATAGGTTCCGATGACGGAATAATTCGCGGTATCCTGCAGCATCAGCCCCCAGGAGATCAGCGGCGGCTTCACGGCAAAGCCGAGGAAGCCGAGGAAGGATTCGAGCAGCACGACGCTCGGAATGTGGATGGTGACTGCGACAATCACGTGGCTCATCACATTCGGGAAGATATGCTGGAAGATGATGCGCCGGTCGGTGGCACCAACGGCCATTGCTGCCCGCACATATTCGATACGCGCCAGGGCCAGAGTCTTGCCGCGCACCTCGCGCGACATCTGCGCCCAGCCAAGCGCCGACATGACGAAGATCACGAAGGCGAGGAAGATGTTGGTCGGCGCTGTGATCGGGATCAGCGATGTCAGCGCCAGATAAAGCGGCAGCTGCGGGAAGGCGAGCACCAGCTCGACGAAGCGCTGCACCCAGACATCGAAGGCACCGCCATAGTAGCCTGACACCATCCCGACAGTGGTGCCGACGACCGTCACGATGAAGACCACCGTCAGCGCAATCATCAGCGAGATGCGTGAGCCGATAATGGCGCGCGACAGCACGTCTCGGCCGAACTTGTCGGTACCGAGGAAATGCACCGGTTCGCCATCGACCGTACCAAAGAAATGGCGATTGGCCGGGATGAGACCGAGCAGATTATAGTCAGCACCCTTCACGAAGAAGCCGAGCAGACGCGGATTGTCATAATCCAGGCCGACGACCGGCTGGAAAGTGACCGGATCGAGCTCTTCGGAATCCGCAAGTGCATAGACGCGCGGCCAGACGAGACTGCCCTCCTTGTCGTGGATGCTGATGAGCTGCGGCGGCGCAAAGCCGACATCGGTCGCCTTCGGGTCCATCGGCGCGAAGAAATCGGCAAAGATCGCCGTGATGATCAGGAGCCCGACGAGGATGAGGCCGATCATGCCCGTCCAGGAGCGCCGCAGCCGGCGCCAGACCAGCGCCATATAGCTCTCATTGCCATGGCTGGTATTCTTGACCGTTTCCTCGTGTGGCGGCGGCGGTGTGGAAGAGTCGAAGGCAAACATATCAGGCTCCTCCATATTGACGGACCCGCGGATCGAGCATGGCAAGCAGCATGTCGGCGATGATGTTGCCGACGATCAGCGTCGCCGACAGCACCAGCATGAAAGTCGCAGTGACATAGACGTCACCGATCGCCATGGAGCCGACGATTGCCGGACCGACTGTTGGCAGAGCGAAGATGATCGCGGTCTCGATCTCGCCGGTCAGCATGTAGGGAAGCACGACACCCTGATACATGACGAGCGGATGGAGCGCGTTTGGAACGGCGTGGCGCATGACGACCGCGCCGCCCGAAAGCCCCTTGGCACGCGCCGTCTCGACATATTGGGCGTTCAGCGTATCGAGCAGATTGCCGCGCATGACGCGCATATTGTAGGCGAGCCCGCCGAAGGTGGCGATCGCGACGACCGGCCAGACGTGGCTCACGAGATCCATGAATTTCGCCCAGGACCACGGCGCTCCGCCATATTGCGGTGAGAAGAAGCTGCCGATTTCCGTCACATTGAACTGGAAGACGAGCAGGTAGACGATGATCAGCGCCATCAGAAAGCGCGGCACCGTCATGCCGAGGAAAGAGATGCCGGAGAGCAGGCTGTCGATCCAGCTATATTGGCGGGTCGCCGCCCAGATGCCGAAGGTGATGCCGAGGATGGACGCGAAAATGTGGCAGACCAGCGCCAGGGCCAGCGTGCGCGGCAGGCGCTCTCCGACCACGTCGGCAACCGGCTTGTTGTAGAACATGCTGTAACCGAAATCGCCTCTGGTCACGATTCCCGTGATCCAGTTGACGTACTGGACGACCAGCGGCTGATCGAGGCCATGTTCGACACGATAGGCCTGAGCCTGGGCATCGGCTTGCGCGAAGGAAGCGCCGCCCTGATTGATCAACTGCGAACGGATGTAATCGGCATAATCTCCGGGGGGTGCCTGGATAATCGCGAAGGTCACCACGCTCAGGATGAAGAGGACGGGGATCGCCGAGGCGATGCGCATGAGCAGGAATCGTAACATCGGACGGTTCGCTTCTCCTTGCCGCCAGTCGCTCGTCTCAGCGCGGCCGGCTTGTTGATTCTGACCGGCCGCGCGCAGCACGCGCGACCGGAAGCTCTTGTCATTCGGGAGGGAGCTCTTAGTTTATCGGACCCTTGTCCCCGGGCTTACCGGGAAGCTGTTGAGGGAAGAGTTCGTACTTGCCCTGCTTGTCGGCGGCCACCCACACACGCTCGCGGATGACGGAGTCCTCGGCCCAGTTGAACATCATGATCGGCGTGCCCTCGGGGATATTCGAGAAACGCTTGTTGATGATCAGCGCGCCCGGATATTCGGTCAGGCCGACGGTATCGACGTGTTCGGTTGCCGTCTTCTGGTACTGCTTCATGAGGGCCACGCGCTCGTCATTGTCCTGGCTCGTGCGGAACTTGTTGACGATGTCTGCAAGCTCCTTTTCGTAAGGCAGGAGGTCGAGCTGATTATCCTTGCCGGCGCGATGGTGCCAGCTGGTACGCGGGCCGACAGCGGCAAGCTGTTCGGTGTTCTGCACCACGGACGCGAGCTCGGTTGTGTTGCGCTGGATCAGCCAGTCGAACTGGCCGGCGTAATGCGCATTGTCCCGCTTGGGGCCATCAAGAGCATTGATGATGATCTTGATGCCGAGCTTTTCCATCTGGCCGACGACACCTTCGGCAAGGCTCTTGTCGGTGGTGTAGTCGTTGTTGACGAGAAGCACGATCTCGACGTTCTTGCCGTCAGCTGTTCCGGCCGGGAAGTTCACGAAGCCATCGCCGTCGGTATCCTTCAGGCCGACCTTGGCAAGCAGTGCCTTCGCACCCTTCAGATCGAAGGGATAGTAGACTGTCGAGTTGCGATCATAGAAGCTCGTGCCGGAGGAAAGGCCGCCTGCATAAATTGCCGTGAACGGTCCCTTGACGAGGGAGTCGCCGATCGCCTTGCGGTCGACCGCCATGGTTATAGCCTTGCGGAAGTCCTCGTTGCGGTCGAGTTCGCGGATCGCCTGACTGCGGGCGTCGGGATCACCCCAGCCATTGCCCGACAGGTTCATGCGCAGGTTATAGCCGATGAGGCGCGGGCCGAAGGCGAGACGCGCAGGAGCGGTCTTTTCGGCGGCACGCTTCAGCGAGGCCACGAAGTTTTCCGGCTGCTCGAGGTTCGAGAAGTCGGCAGAACCGGCTACAGCCTGTACGTCACGGTCGGCCCAGGTCGAGAGCTTGTAGTGCAGCTCATTGAGATAAGGCAGCTGATTGCCCTTCTCGTCGACCTTCCAGTAATAGGGATTGCGGCGCATGACGATGATATCATCGGGCCGATATTCGACCGGCACCCAGGCGCCCATGACCGGCATGTTCATGAATTCCGGCGGGAAGGCGTTCTTGAACTGATCGTAAGTGTTCTTCGAATATTTCGGGTGCTGGAGTTTGAGAATATGCGACGGACCCGGGCAGAAGTTGGGGTAGGCCATCGTATAGAGATACTGCTTCGGGAAGGCTTCCTTGAAGGTCCATTCAACCGTGTAGTCGTCGATCTTCGTGAGCGTCGTTCCCTCACCGAAGGCCTCCGGCGACGCGCCGCCGCCGAGCGGCGAAACGTTCGGGTCGATGACTTCGTCTTCCCAATAGAACATGAGGTCATCGGCGTTGAAGGGCGCGCCGTCGGACCACTTGGCGCCTTCGATCAGGTGCATGGTCAGCTTGTGACCATCCTGCGACCACTCCCAGCCCTCGGCGAGGTTCGGCAACGGCTCGGTATCCTTGGCTTCCACCTGGAAGAGCGGTGCTGTGCGTGTCAGGCATTCGGAGAGGCCGATATCGATGCCACCCCAGCCCTGCGTCTGACCGGCACC
This sequence comes from Rhizobium sp. BK379, assembly GCF_014193955.1. Taxonomy (NCBI): domain Bacteria; kingdom Pseudomonadati; phylum Pseudomonadota; class Alphaproteobacteria; order Hyphomicrobiales; family Rhizobiaceae; genus Rhizobium; species Rhizobium sp. BK379. Next base: position 157,919 of record NZ_JACIAD010000006.1, on the reverse strand, counting down.
GTAGTTCCAGCCTTCCGGCCGGCCGCCGATGACATGGCGCATCACGTCGCCATAGACGCCGGGACCGTCAGGCATGTTCTCGGTCTTGAAGACCATCGGTTCCTTGGGCAGGCGATCCTTGACCGCCGGCAGCTTGCCGGTGTCGACGAAATTCTTCGTTACCCAGTCCGGCTCATGATATTCGGGCAGCGCCTTGAACTCCAGGATGGAGTCGCGGGACACATATTTGATCTTGCCTTCCGCCGGGAAAGCCGGCGGGGCTGGCGGCACTGTAGGCTCGGACGCATAGGCATTCAGGGCCGCGACTGAAACGCTGAGCGCCAGTCCTGCCAGGATGCCGATCTTACGGAAATTCGTCATCGTCTCTCCCTCTTGTTCCGGAGCGCTTGTACGCGTCTCCGCTTCTCCTCAAACGGTAATGAAGGAAGCTCCAGCGCGACGGCCTTCCTCCCGAAGAACCGCCGCAGCCTCCCTCACCTGACTTAAACGGCTTGCTTCAGCGCGGCCTTTTCAACGCGAAGTTCCTCGATGGAGCGGACATGGCGGCGCGCAGCGCCTTCCCACTCCCTCGTCTTCACCTTGGAATTTGCCAGCCGCTCCTTGGCAGCCGGAACGGCATCAGCATATTGCGGCAGCCAGCGCGCCTGGGCGACCACCATTTCATCGACCATCTGCCAAACCTCTTCCGGGGTCGAGACGGCACCAACCAGCGGATCGTGCAGTACGGCGAGCTTCAGGAGATCGATATCGCCGGAAATCGCCGCATGCACCGACATGCGCTGGACATTGATCGACGAGATGCAAGTCGCAGCACAGGCTTCCGGAATGGTGATGCCGGAGACCATGTTGATGCCGAAGCGATCGACGAAGCCGGGCGACTCGATGATGGCGTCGGATGGCAGGTTGGTGATGACGCCGGTATTCTTGACGTTGAAGTGACCGCGATAGACCCGACCGGTCTCCAGCGCCTCCAGGATATGGCTCGCATGCTCGTTGGAGCGCTTGGCCGGATCGATCGGCTTTTCGGCCGAAGCGAGGAATTGCGGGAACTCCGTCTCGAACCAGTTGCGGGTCTCTGTCGAGTGACGCAGATAGCCGCCGGTCTCGCCATGGATCCAGTCCGACATATCGATCCAGCGGGTGATTTCGTCCGGCCGCTTGCGATACCAGGGCAGGTATTCGGAGAGATGACCGTTGCTTTCCGTCGAATAGACGCCGAAGCGCTTCAAGACGTCGATACGCAGCTTCTCCTGCTGCGAATAGACAGGGTGCGCCTCGAAAGCGGCGACCAGCTCATCCTTGCCGATCTTGCGGCCGTTGAGACGCAGATCGACGAACCAGGTCTGGTGATTGATGCCGGAGCAGATGTAGTCAAGCTCGCTCTGCGACTTGGCGCCCAGCACTTCGGCAATCTGTTCGGCGCCATGTTGGACACCGTGGCAGAGGCCGACCGTATCGACCTTGCCATATTCGATGGCCGCCCAGGTGTTCATCGCCATCGGATTGGCATAGTTCAGGAACTTCGCGCCCGGTGCTGCGACCTGGCGGATATCCTTGCAGAAATCGAGGATGACGGGAATATTGCGCTGGCCATAGAGAATGCCGCCGGCGCAGATCGTATCGCCAACGCACTGGTCGATACCGTATTTCAGCGGAATTCTGATGTCGTCGGCATAGGCTTCCAGCCCGCCGACGCGCACGCAGCTGATGACATAACGCGCGCCTTCCAACGCCTTGCGGCGATCTGTCGTGGCCGTCACCTTCGTCGGCAGCTTGTTCGACTCGACGATCTTGTCGAGGATCGCCTTGATCATCTGGAGGTTATGCTCGCTGAGGTCGGTCAGCGCGAATTCGATGTCCTTGAATTCCGGCACGCAGAGAATGTCCGTGAACAGCTTCTTGGTGAAGCCGACACTGCCTGCCCCGATAATAGCGATTTTGAAACTCATATCCTTCACCTCGATCCGATCAAATGCTAGGTAAAAAGACGGCAAAGGAGGATCAGGCGGCATGCTTTCGCACATCGTCTGAAAATACCGGGAAATAGCGCCTGTATTCCTCCCGGCCGTTCTTTCGACCGCGATCTCTTCCTCTTGTGAGAGGGGATTATGCGCATATTCGCAGGAGCGGCCAGAGAAGGATTATGCTTTCGAGGGTAATTTTGTGCTGCATGATTTGATCGCCAACGGCCAGTCGATGAGAACCGTTTCGCTGCCGCGCGGACGCCAGCGTTTGCATGCCATGCCCACAAGCGCCGGCTACGAGGTGCGTGAAAACGAGACCTATGATTGGGACGGCAGAAAGCGCGGCCTGACACCCTTCACGGTGCTGCAGCATACGATCAGCGGCACCGGCCGCCTGCGCTACCAGAATCGCAATTACAAGCTCCAGAGCGGCGACACGATGATGGTGCTCGTGCCGCACAATCACCGCTACTGGCTGGAAAAGGGCGACCGCTGGGAATATTTCTGGATCTCGATGAACGGTGAAGAAACGCTGCGCATCCACAAGATGGTGCTGGCACTCGCCGGGCCGGTCTTCAAGCTGCAGCAATCGACCATCGATCATCTGGCGGACTGCAGCCTGCGGCTCGTCAAAGGCGCAAACACGCCGGGCTCGGCTTCGGCGGTCGCCTATGAAGCCGCCATGGCGCTCTATGATGACATCTTCGGCGCTTCCGCCTCAATGGCCGAGCAACGCGCCATGCAGGCGGTGACCGACCATATCAACGCAAATCTGGAAAAGCCGCTTCCGGTCAGCGAGCTTGCGGCAATCGTCGGTTTGAGCCGCGCCCACTTTTCTCGCAGCTTCGCCGAAAGCGAGGGCGTGCCGCCAGCCGAATATGTCTTGCAGCAGCGCCTGCAGCGCGCAGCAAAGCTGCTGACCAAGGCGGATTTCCTGCCGGTCAAGGAAGTCTCGATCATGTGCGGCTTCGAAGACGCCAATTACTTCGCCAAGGTCTTCCGACGCGTTTACGGCATCACGCCGACGGAGTTTCGCACGACCGGCATGTATGCGAGCATCGGCCGCGGCCGGTAAGCGGTCAATTGAAGACAGAATATATCCCGCGACAAAATCGCCGGCGCGACCAGGATTTATGGAATTCGATCTAGCACCTCAAGTTCAGACGAATGCCTGCAGCCTTGCTCTCCGGACACAGACCATCTTGCCGCCTGACAGCGACTCGCTAAGCTGTTGATCTGTGCTTACGGGAGGTGGGCTTTGGCTGCTGGAGGTTATTCATGGGCGAGCAGGTGGTGAGCATCGCAAGTTACGGCGTCGAGCCGGGTTTGCGTTTCGCCGTGCTTCTTGACGGCAATGGCGGCTGTCGCACCCTCGACATGGAAGCAGTGCGCCGATGGACGCCGGATGACGGCGTCATCTGGCTGCATTTCGAACGCGATCATCCAGCCGCTGCCGAATGGGTGACGACCAGAGGCGGCTTCGACCCGCTCGTCGCCGACGCCTTGCTGGAAGAGGAAACGCGGCCGCGCGTCGAAGCCATCGATGACGGGCTGCTGATCATTCTTCGCGGCGTCTGTGCCGCTCCGCCGGAAGAGGCGGAGGTCAGGTCGGCGGAAATCGATCTCGTTCCCCTTCACGTATGGGCCGATCAGCGCCGGCTGGTGACCCTGCGCGACAGCGGCCACTATATAACCGCCTTGCGCGATATCCGCCTTGCGCTCGACAAGGGCAAGGGGCCGAAACAGACGGGGGAACTGCTCGCCCTTGTCAGCGAAAAGCTGGTCCGCGACCTCGAACCGGTGCTCGACACGATGGACGAAGAGGTCGACGAGCTGGATGAATTGATCTTTCACGGCGAAGCCAGCGAAGTCCGCGAGCGGCTGAAGCAGCTTCGCCGCCGGTCCGTGCAGCTTCGGCGCTATCTCGCCCCTCAGCGCGACGCCCTAAACCGCATCGAGCATGACGACGCACCGTGGCTGAAGGAGCGCGACAAGTTGCGTTTCCGCGAGGTCATCGACAAGCTGATGCGCTTCATCGAATATCTCGATGCCATCCGTGACCGTACCGGCATTCTTCATGACGACCTGTCCACGGTCATCAGCGAAAGGATTGCCCGCAATTCCAATCGCCTCGCCGCGCTCGCCGCCCTGCTGCTACCGCCGAGCGTGGTCGCCGGTCTTTTCGGCATGAATGTTGGCGGTATCCCTGGCGTCAACGACACCTGGGCTTTCATCATCATCGTTGGCTTTGTTGCGGTCACGTCCGTTGCAACGCTGATGGTCCTCAAACGGATCAATTGGCTATGAGCAGCCAAGGGCAGAGATCCCGAACTGCCTTTCCCGATGACTTCAATACAAGACGATCGCACGAGGGCACGGGATCGCTCAGATCCCTGCGTACCACTCGTAGCCGCGGTCTTCCCAGAAACCGCCATTGCCGCCCCACAGGCCGGCAAAGCTGTCGACGATCTCGATGCGCATGATATATTTGGCCTGCTTGTAGCCGAGTTGCCGTTCGACCCGCAGCCGGAGAGGCGCGCCATGACCGACAGACAGATCCTTCCCGTTCATCTGATAGGCTAGGATTGTCTGCGGATGGAACGCGTCGATCAGGTCAATGCTCTCATAGTAGCGGCCACTTCCATCAAGTGTCTTCTCCAGCTCGTCGGCACAGTGAAAGACCGCAAATCGGGCGTTCGGCTTCAGTCCTGCCGAGCTCAGGACGGCCCCAAGCGGAACTCCCGTCCATTTCCCGATCGCGCTCCACCCCTCGACGCAATCATGGCGGGTGATCTGGGTGCGAGCCGGAAGCCTCTTGAGATCAATGAGGGAGAGTTCCTGGGGCCGATCGACGAGACCGTCGATCTTCAATCGCCAGGTTGCGAATTTGCCTTCGACGAGTTCGGCATAGTCTTCGCTGTCAGGCGCGCTCGTGCCGTTCACCCGGAAAGAGGGAGAAATGTCCGTCTCGGCAAATTCGCGGGCGAGAGCATCGCGTCCCTGCAGCAGCCTTTGCGCCTTCATCGTCAGATTTTCGGCCGAGCGGATAACGCTGGCCAGGACCGCGTTCTGTTCCAGTATGTCGCAGCCTGAGAGCGTGAGTGCAGAGGCGCCGAGCGTGCTGCCGATGAGAAAGCGCCTGCGGGTCAGGAAGGGACGCGTCATGAATGTGGACCTTTTTCTCTGATGGCATAGCGACCCGTGATCATCGAGCGCATGTTGTTCCAGGTTCCCGACAGCACGACCATCGCCACATGGACGAGCACGAAGAGGACGAGAAGCGTTGCGGTCATGAAGTGGATCGTGCGCGCCGACTGGCGCCCGCCGAAAATATCCACCAGGGCGGGCACGATGGCATCAAAGCCGGGAGACATCGTCAGGCCGGTCAGCAACATTGTCGGCAGCAGAATGACGATCACGGCAAGGTAAGTGAGCTTTTGGAGCGCATTGTAGCGCTTCGCTTCTTCCCCTCGCGGGAAGCGCAGACGTGCGTGGTCGAGGATTTCGCGCCACAGATGACGCGGGGAAAGATCCCTGCGCGCCGGTGCGAGGTCACGCCGAAAATGGCCGCTCAGGATGCCGAAGCCGAGATAGAAAATGCCGTTGACGAGAAAAAGCCAGGCGAAGAAGAAGTGCCAGCGGCGGCCGGTTGCGAGATCCTGAAACGACGGAATCGTTGCCCAGGCCGGAAATGCCCGCGGCGTCGGGCTCCCCTCGAAGGTCGAGACGCCCAGAACACCTGATGTCGGCACCTCGACGCCGGCGATCCGGACGAAACCACTGATATCGTCGCCCTGTCCGCTCGAGCCGATCGTCAGGACAGCTTGGTCGCCGTCTGCCCCATAGTGCCCCCAGTAAAGTTCGGGATGAGCGTTGAAAATCTGCAATCCGCTTAAGAGCAGGACGCTCAGGCAGATGACGTTCAGCCAATGCGTCAGCCGCGTGACCAGGGAATGACGATGGATCATCAGGATCCGGGGATATCGCATATTGTCGTTGTCGGGACTGTCGCTCACGGATGCGGCCTTCCGGTCAGATTGATTTATTGGGTGTATTGCAATGCTGGATGCCGCCGGTCGGCCAATGGGGGCGGAAGCCGACCGGCGGCGACGTGGCTCACATGGGAGGTACCACGCCATTCTTGCCGACGATAACGCGATGCGCGACTGTGCCGCTCGAAGCCTTCTCGGCCGATATGAAGACCACCGCCCCTGCAACCAGGTCGTCCTTGGTTGCAGGGGCGATCGTCACCACCGGAGTGCCGTCCGGAATGGAAATCTTCTTTTCCTTGCCGTGGTAGGACACAGTAACGGTCCGTCCGTCGACATCCTTGACCGCATCGGCGACCGTGGCATTGGTCATGCTGCTGTTGGGTTTGAGATCCCAGCCAAAGCTTCCTTCGCCGGCTCCCTTGAGAGCGGGCGGAAAATTCAGAACTTCGAGAGCGCCATCTCCACCCTGATCCTTCGGCAGGGTGGCGATGCCTACGTAGTCTCCGGGCTGGATGTCGGTGACCTTTGCGTTGGCGACGCTGGCAACCTGCCAGCCGTCCGCGAGAGCGACATCGACGGTTTCTCCCTCGCGCGTCTTCACTTTCAAGTTAGAACCTGCAAAGTCGACGACACTACCTCGGATGTGGAGTTCGGCCTTTTTCTCTTCGGCCTGGACAGAGGCTGGCGAAACAAGGGTTGCCGGAATGCCGGCCAAGCCGGCGACCATGATGACTGGAAGAAGTCTGCGCAACATGTGAGATTCCTTACCTACTAGTTGGTAGTTTAGAGGGCGCTATTTTGACAGATATTTCCGTCGACGCACCGCCCCGCCGACAGGAATGAGATCATCGCGGCCGGAGCCGTTGAAGACTAGGCTCGAGAATGAGTTCAAAGACAGCGGGCGTCCCATAGGCTCGTGCCGATAGCATTGCGCCATGGACAGTGGCCATGAAAGCCTCCGCCTCTATGCGCGCCGGGCACGAGATTACCAGGGATCCTTGCTGGTCACCGCGCTCGATGACCGATGTCAGCCATCCGGAGAGATGCTGAAAATAGGCCCGCACTTCGATTGCCACGTCCAAAGGAAGGGCGGGCAGCTCGCTTGCAAGAAGCGCGCAGACACAAAATGGACGGCTCGCATCCTCGATACATTGCGCCCAAAAACCGGCATAGGTCTTCAGCAACTCGAGCGGATCGCTGAACCTGCTTTCAACCTCGGCCAAACCAGTCTCGGCCCTTGCGCGATAGCGGGCGACAAGCGTGCGCACCAGATCGACCTTGCTTGGAAAATGATGATGGATGCTGGCTTTGCGGATTCCGACAACGGCAGCGATGTCGGCATAACTGAACCCGTTATAGCCGCCCGATACGATCAGCTTTTCTGCACTGTCCAGGATTTCGTCATAGGTAGTCGAAAGATTGCTCATAAATAATTTCTACCTTCTAGTAGGTAGATAATCAACCCCACTTCCCCTTTTATTTTTGGAAAATATCCCGAACATGATGAATGGCGGGGTAGAGGGACGCAACGAGCAGGACAGAAGCCGTAACGTTGAAGAACCTCAACCTGCGCCCGATCGACAACCATCCCCTGAGAACTGTGCCGGTCCAGGTCCAGATCACGTTGGATAGGAGACCGATCACTCCGTAGGCAGCAGCAATTATCATTGCCGAACCGATCGAACGATCCGGATCAAACAGGGTTATCGCCGACACCCCGGTTGCCCAGACTTTGGGATTGATCACCTGAAAGGCCGCGGCACCGACAAACGATAGGGGCCTTGCTCCCGCGGCGCTGTTTCTCGCCGCCTGCGCAGTTGCGATCCTGTATGCAAGCCACAGAAGATAGAGGACTGACGCGATTTCAAATAATCCAACCAGAAACGGAGCGGCGTCTAGAAGCGTTATAAGACCCAGGCCCATCACGAGGACTATTCCCGAAACTCCTCCCGAAATTCCGAGGAGATGCGGCAGCGAGCGTTTAAGTCCAAAATTTGCCCCTGATGTCATGACCATAATGTTGTTGGGGCCGGGTGTGATGGTCGCCGCAAAAACGAATAGAAACAGCGGTAAAAGAATCTCAATGATCATATTTTCTTCCAGGCGGCAGGATGCCTGCTGTGGCCACATCGATCATGGAAGCAAGCGTGGCCGGCCCGGTGAACTCCCGTAACCCTGGCTGCGCTGGAGCGCATCAGATGGGAAGGGCACTGCGGGTCTTTGGACGGAGACAGCCGATCAACGATTGGTTTCGCAGATGTGTCGCGCACTCGCCGAAGATCTTTGCCCGAAAGATCTTTCCGCGGCGCAAAAGTGCCTCGGTGAAGGTCAGGATCCTTCGTTCGCTGCGCTGCCACCGTCCGGTTGCGAGAGGCTGACACCAGGCTGGATAAGAATCTTCCCGCCCTCCGTCGTTGTGGCTATGATTCCGTCGCTATAGATCTTGACGGAAGCAATCGTACCTTTGACCGTGCCATCCGCACTCTCGATATATTTGCCGATATAGCCTTCGGCCTGAGCGAGGCTGGAACCAGCCAGCAGGGCATCCAGCTTCTGATTCGTCTGGATCGTCTGTTCGACCTGCGAGAAGCTGGCGAGCTGGGCCAGTTGTTCACTGGCATCCACGGGGTCGGTCGGATCCTGGTTCTTCAACTGCGCGATGAGGAGCTGCAGGAAGTCGTCATAATTCACCATCGCCTTCTGCTGCGCCGTGGTCGGGTTGCCCGCCGTGGAGGAGCCGAGGCCCGTGAGAGAACTTGTTGTCATAGTTGATCTCGGTTGTTTGGGTCAGTTGGAAGCCGTGTGATACCGACACTAAATACCTACTAGTCGGTAGTTTCAGAGATGAGTCTCCGGCGTGAAGATGATGCATTCGGAACCATATCAATCCCTACCTTCTAGTAGGTTCAATGTCAATGTTGAAAGATGGGAACTCCTGCCCAAGGCAAGTTCTGCTTTCTCGCCGTGGCCGCCATGTGCCGCCCTTACAGTCCCGTCCAAAGGCTGTCGCTTGGCCGACCGAGATCGGTGACGGATATCATCCAGCCGGGGCTCGAAGGATGGGTACAGTTGTCGAGAACTCGCCGACGTTTCTGGGCGCGCAGCCGCAATTCGGGACCTGGGTTCGTCGTATCCGACAGGCACGGCCTATCGGACACAAGAAGACAGCACAGGACACAAGCTAAAGGTCGGCGCGCGATATCGGCCCGATTGACTCAGTGCTTTGTGACGCCCCCGGATGCCCTAGCGGGCTTCGCCGGCGGAGGTGTCGTAGAAACACTCTGGGCATCGCTCTTGGTCTTCCCAACGCTTTTAGCCTTCGCTGTGCTTTTCGGCTTCGCAGGAGTGCCAGCAGTGGTGGCCTTTTTTGGGCGAGACTTCTTGGCGGGCTGACGGTTAGCCTCGCCGCTCGCCGCGATTTCCTGAAACGCCCGGAGCCAATGCTTCAGATCTTCGCCGTGTGGCCGACCTTCCCGTTCCCAGATCTCGTAGGCGCGCTGTCTGATACGATCCTCATTCGATGCCATCTGACCCTCCCGTCAAGCTGTTGCCAGGAGCAATCAGATGGCGCGCCGCGCTCCAACGGCAATGGCTACGCGCGCATTTCCCAGCGTCCTCCGGTGCACTGTTGGCAGCGACGCTGAAGGTTGCGACCTACGCTGCGTCGAGTGCCAGGGTGAGGTCGGCAATGAGGTCGTCTGGATGTTCGATGCCGATCGACAATCTGATCGTTGCATCGAGAACACCAATGCGCTGGCGTACCTCGGCCGGTACGCCAGAATGGGTCATGGTTGCCGGATGCGAGGCCAGAGATTCCGTTCCGCCGAGGCTGACGGCAAGCTTGAAGATTTTCAACGCGTTGAGAAACCGGAACGAGGCCGGCTGGCCGCCCTGGATATCGAAGGAGAATGTCGAACCGGCGCCGCTGCATTGGGCAGCGAATGTCCTGCCGACAGCAGAGCCGGGATCGCTGTAAGGCAAGTAATGGATCGTCTCGACCTTGGGGTGCTGCCTCAGGAAATCCGCCACTGCCTTCGCATTGCTGTCGGCCCGCTCCATGCGGATCTGCAGCGTTTCGAGCGAGCGCCCGAGCATCCAGCATGAATGCGGATCGAGCTGCGTGCCGATGGCACCACGAAGCGCCTTCACCTGCTTGATCAACGCCCGGCTGCCGAGTGCTGCTCCCGCAATCAGATCCGAATGGCCGCCGACATATTTGGTCAGAGAATAGAGGGAAATGTCTGCGCCATGCTCTATCGGGCGCTGGAATACCGGGCCGAGTAGCGTGTTATCGCAGGCGACGATAGGTGTATGGCCCTGCTTCTGACCAATCAGATCGGCAACCCGTCGGATCATCGCGACGTCGACAAGACTGTTGGTCGGGTTTGCCGGCGTCTCGATGAGGATAATCGAAACACGTCCCTTGGCCATTGCCTCCGCGGCCGCAGCCTTTACCGAGGCCTCGCTGACGCCATCTGCAAAGCCGACGGCGGCAACGCCAAGATTGAGGAAGGTCTTCGCAAGCAATGTTTCCGTCCCGCCATAAAGCGGTTGCGAGTGGAGGATCGCATCTCCCGGACGAACGAAGGCGAGCAGTACCGTCGCGATGGCCGACATTCCCGATGAAAACACCGCGCCGCTCTCGGCTCGCTCGTAGACCGCCAGACGATCTTCCACGATCTCGCTGTTGGGATGATTGAAGCGCGAATAGACGAGACCTGCACCCTTGCCTTCCGGCGGCTCTTTCCGGCCGGAGACATAGTCGAAGAAATCGCGACCGTCTTCGGCGGAGTTGAAAACGAAGGTGGACGTCAGGAAGACGGGCGGCTTGACCGCACCTTCGGAGAGTTCCGGATCATAGCCATAGTTGAGCATCTGGGTTTCCGGATGCAGGGGATGATTGCCGATATGGGTTCTTGGAGGATGCGGTGCAGTCATGGAACGTCTCCCTCAATTAGCGGCTTTCCGGCATCAACAACGTGCCTGCGCCTTTCTAATATCTGGAGCACTGCAGCAACAGAGAAACACCCCTCACGACCAGCTCGACAAATTTGCCATTCACCTTCCAATCTCTTCAACGTGACACCAGACCGCCAGAAGGGGGGTGGTGGTGCAACGCATGGCAAATGACTGGCCCGCTTCAGCGGCAAAGACGCCGCCTATTCCGGTCGAAAACCAGCTCTCCCCGGCAATCGAAAGCTCGCAGGGAGAAAGCAGCAGGAAGGCCCTTGAAAACCGCTGCACGTGATCCGGAAAACGGCTATAGGGTTCCATGTAAGTCAGGCCGACCCGGATATCCGCCCGGTCTTCCAGGCCACCCGGGCCAACAATCACGCTATGCGCATGGGCCCTTTCAAAATTCAGGCTGGCAAATGGTCCGCTTCTGCCTCTGATCCAAACGAGCGATTCCGCAAGACGCCAAACACTTTGCGCCACTTCGGCGTAGATGTCTCGAGCAGCGATTGCATTTTGAAGAGCCGCCTCGAGGCCTGAAGGGATTCCCGTATCGGGGGGCCGCTTGTCGCGTAGCGTTCCCGTGCGTTCCAGCTTTTGAAAGACTTTTCCCGCGACAAAACTCGCCATCGTCGAGGCCGAAGGATGCAGCATCGCGCGGGCCAGCAGGTTCAGGAAATTCTCGAGCTCCACCGGCCGTTCGGCAGCACCTCGCTCGCGCAGCCTGTGTTTCACCGGCTCTTTCTCGTCGGTGATGAGTAGATCTGCGTCTCGTTTGATGGTCCTGCCCATAACGTTCTCCGTGGAGGACTTTCCTACAGTGCCCCACCCAGATCCGGCAAGGACTCTGATCAATCTGCCTCAGCCAAAATTGACGATCACGAAGAAGGAGGTCCACGCTCTTGTGGATGGCGACACATCAGGCCTTTATACTGACGAAATGGCGCCATCGCGGCGCGCTTTGAGCAATCCTTGTTATGCCCGACTTCATCCAGTCGGTTCGGCTGCACGACCTTGGACCGATCGTCGGAGCTGCTCGTGCAACCCCTTCTCGCAAACGAACTTCAGGAATCTTTCTTCCACGCCTTATCCTGCGAGGAAAGCACCCTGCCCTATTTCACGCGAAAGCGGACAAGGGAAGCTTTTCCCGGATTTACAGTTCGCAGCCAATATTTTTACTGTCCTGGCTCAGGTCAGACATTGTTCAACCGAATGATTCCGATAAAAAAGGCTATTTTCAACAAAACGTTACTGATGCTGCAGCGTCGGTCACAGAAATTATTATATTACTTTCGGTTGCATTTTGGCGCAAACCTCGCAATGATCGCCGTTGACCGGAGGTTCCAGCCATGAAGGCCAAGTCGCCCACATCGATCGATACCTATGTCGGCAGCAGGGTGCGGGCACGCCGCAAGTTGCTCAGGCTGTCGCAGGTCGGGCTTGCGGAGCGAATCGGCGTTACCTTCCAGCAGATCCAGAAATACGAAAAAGGCATAAACCGCATTGGCGCGAGCCGATTGCAAACGATCGCCGAGACATTGGGCGTACCCGTTCAATTCTTCTTCGAAAATGACACCGAGCCGACCACCTATAACATTGTCAGCAACGGCAAGGATGATCTGAATGCGTTCTTGACGTCGAAGGATGCCCAAGCCCTCAACCGAGCCTTCATGGCGATAGAGAGCCCGGCTATCCGGCAGAAGCTCGTTGCCCTTGCCAAGAGCCTGGCCAGGAGCACGCAGCCTGACAGTGACGACATCATCCATCCCGAAACCGGCGCCTGAGGGCTCTTGTGGTTCACCTCCAGACCTTTGGCGAGTTGCGACTGACGGACAGCTTGGGCGCGCCGATCCGCTATCCGGTCAAGGCCCTGGTGATGCTTGCCTATCTGCATTGCTCACCGGACCAGCAGCGCAGCCGACAAGAGCTTGCGCGGTTCTTGTGGAACGAGACGGGAGATCATCTTGCAGATCTCAATTTGCGGAAGCTGATATCGCGTATTCGCGACACGACGACATCCGACGAACAGATCCTGAATTTCGGGCCGCCTTTCGTCACCCTGAACAAGAATGTCCTATCGGTTGATCTCGACATATTGCGCCAGGAAGAACAGCCGGTTGCACAATTGGCGGCCGTCAGCGATCTCGTGCAACGTGGCTTCATTCCCGGTCTGAACGCATCAACCAGAGCAATCGATGGATGGATCGAGCGCGAACGGCAACTCCATCTGCTCACCCTGCGGGATATCTTCGTCAAGGCCGCGGATCATATCCGCGATGACGAGGAACGTCGCCTTCTGCGCCGCTCAGGACTTCAGCTTCTTGAAGCCTTTCCCGGTGACGAGCAGATCCGCTCGATCCTTCGCGGTACGGCGGACGATCATTCGCAATACCGGCCACAGGCGGCGCGCGCCGTGGCAATGGCAAGCAGCCGCATCGCCGAGCAACAAGACGCCGGAATTCCGCAAATCATAACCGCAGCATCAACACCGCGGCTTGTGCTGCTGCCTCCGGGTGCAACGGCGCTGTCGCGGGAGGCGTCAATTGCTGACGCCCTCATCGAGGATGTCACGATCGAGCTCTGCGCCCTGCGCAACATATCCGTCGTCGCACCCCATACGGCCGAGCAGATTCGTCGCGACTCCGACAAGGCCACGATCGTTCAGCGGCACTCGATTTCCTACCTCCTGGATACGCGGCTTTCCGGAGAGGGCCTGTATGCGCAACTTATCTATTTTCCAACCGACGAGATCTTGTGGGCGGCCCGATTTGACATGGCGGTGGAAACGCTGCCGGCACAGAGGCGCTCGATTGCCCAGAGACTTGCCGACGCCGTCTCCGGACAATTGAAACGAAATGAAAGCATTCGCCTTCGCAACGAGGCTGATCCGCAGGCCTATCATTCCTATCTCGTTGGCGCAGGCCTGCTCACCAAGCTCAGCCTGCCGGACATCCGCCGTGCCCGGAAATCCTTCAAGCGCGCACTGCATTTTTCGCCAGACTATGCCCCTGCTTTCACAGGCCTGGCGCGGACATTCACCAGCGAGTGGCTGGTGACTGCGCAAGGCGATCCCGCCCTGCTGCAGCTTGCGGAAGATCAGGCGCTTCGTGCGATAGAGAGGGATCTGGAATCGGCAGCCGGGCATCGGGAACTGGGTGTTGCGAAGCTCTACCGGGGAGCGGTCGATGACAGCGTTGCAGCACTTGACCTCGCCGAAAGCCTCAGCCCGCATTATGCCGATGTGATCTATAGCCATGCGGACACGTTGGTCCATGCATCGCGGCCGCAAGATGCGCTGGAGAAAATCAAGAAAGCCATCTCGCTCAATCCGATCGCACCCGACGCCTACCTCTGGTGCGCGGCCGGGGCGAGCTACTTCCTTGAACGCTACGAAGACGCGCTCGGCTTTGTCGATCGGATGAAGGACAAGGCACCAGCCTATCGCATTGCGGCGGCCAGCTGCGCGATGATCGGCGATCGAAAACGGGCGCAGTTTTATCGGCAACGCGCCGAGCTCCTCAATCCCGCTTTCGAGGTCGAGAAATGGCTCGCCTTGGTGCCTTTCAAGGAGCGGTGGCAAAAAGAGCTTTACCGGGACGGTCTTTTCAAGGCCGGATTTTCAAAAACCTAAGGGAGAAATACTATGGCAAAAGTTGTTGTATTGGGCGTAACAGGCGAAAAGGGACTCTGGCTCGTGGATATCGCCGCGGGCACCGTAACACCGGTGCAGGTGCCTGCCAGCGGTGATCTGGCGGCAGCCGTCAAGCAGCGCGATGCCGGCGGCGTATTCATCAAGAATGTCGATTTCGCAATTGCCGTCTCCTCGGCTGATACGGTCTTCTCCGGCCACGTGGACGGCTAAGGCGCGCGACGCTGACCGGTCAATCCGACCTTTATTCCGATCGAACGATTGCGCCGCGGGACACGTTGTCCCGCGTCGCGCCCTATTTGGAGGCGATGGGCATCACGCGCCTGTCACGACAGACCGATCTTGATTGTGTCGGTCTTCCGGTCTGGTGCGCCTATACGCCAAACTCCCGCTCCATTGTCATCGCTCAAGGCAAAGGACTTGAGGATATCGACGCCAAGGTCTCGGCGGCGATGGAAGCCTTGGAGCGCGCTGTGGCAGGTGAGCCAATCACCACCACTACGGTTTCATCGGCGCGTGACCTGCGACGCCGAGGCGATTGCGCCGAACCGCTCGATTGCCTGATCGCAAGCGGAGAGCAGACCGTGGGCGAAGACGAGGTGCTGACCTGGAGCCTGGCAACCGAATTGCTTCACGATCGACCGATCCATGTTCCACAGGATGCCGCCCTCCTCGATCGGACGCGACCGAACCGTTTCTGGATGTCGTCGGACGGGCTTGCCTCGGGCAATACACTTGAAGAGGCAATGTTTCATGGCATCCTGGAGCGCATCGAGCGCGATGCCCACGTCCTGTGGCAGATCGTCAGCGATCACCAGCGCGACGCATCCTGCGTCGATCCGAGAAGTTTTGCCGATGCCGCGCTCTCAGACCTGATCGACAGGATCGAGGCCGCGGGGCTCATCTTGAAACTCTTCGATATCACGAGCGATATTGGTATCCCCTGCTTTACCGCGCTCGTCGCTCCATCAACAATCAACGGCAAAATACCGCTCCGGTTCGTCGAGGTTACAGGCGGAAGCGGCGCTCATCCCTGGGGCGTGCGAGCGGCAATCCGCGCTGTAACGGAAGCGCTTCAGTCGAGACTGACCTATATCAGCGGCGCCCGCGACGATGTCTGGCCCGAACTGTTCACGACACCGCTTCCGATACAGACCCGCAGTGCCTTTCTTGCCGTCCCCGCTTCGGTCTCTGCGGCCGCCATCGCAAGACCAGCCGGGACCGTGTCGGATCTGTTGCAGGAATTGCTGGAGAGACTTCGCGCCGGCGGGATCGGCTCGGTAATCGCACTCCCCCTGACGCCAGCGAACCTTCCATTTTCGGTGGTGAAGATATTCATAACCGATCTTGAAAACCCGGCAGGCAACAGGCTTCATCGTTTCGGCCAGCGGGCCCTTGCAAGGGCTATGCGCGCGTGAAAGTCGTCTTCATTGGCCCGAGCCTGCCTGACGCGGCCAAGCACGCCGGCACGGATATCGCTCTCCGCCCGCCGGCTGTGCAGGGAGATGTGCTAAAGGCGGTGGAAGATGGCGCCAACATCATTGGCTTGGTAGACGGCGGCTTTGAGAATACCGCCCCGGTTTGGCATAAGGAAATTCTCTTCGCCCTTTCCCTTAATGTCACGGTCCTCGGTGCCGCCAGCATGGGCGCGCTGCGCGCAGCCGAATGCCGGGCATTTGGAATGATCGGCGTTGGCCGGATTTACAACGACTATGTCAGCGGAGCCGTCGTCGATGATGCCGATGTCGCGCTTCTACACGAGCCGATAGAATTGGGCAGCAGAGCGCTGACCGTGCCGATGGTCAATGTGAGAAGCACTTTGGACGAGATGGAAAGGCTGCGGCTCTTCGATAAGGCCTTTCGCCTGGCTCTCGAACAGGCAGCTCTAAACATCTTCTTCAAAAAGAGAACCTGGGCTCTCATCGTTCGCGCATGTGCGGCAATATCGGCATCGCGAAAACAGTATTGGCTCGACATGCTGAGGATGCACGCGATCGACCAGAAACGGATCGACGCCCTCGCTCTTCTCGAAGCTGTTCGCGACCGGGATGATCAGCGCGTGTCGACAAATCGCGACTGGGAATTCAGAAGAACCACGCTTTGGTCAGAACAACTGACCCGCTTAAAGGCTCGAGCGCCATTACACCCATAACGTGTTTCACGCGTTTTTCACACACTTTAGTACCGAACTGTCCTTATTGTCCTCTGGGCAATCTGGAGAATCGATATGTCGGTCATAGGGTCGGGAAAGCGCCTGTACGAATCGGCGGCAGCCATGGACAATCTTGACGAGCTGATGGCTTTGGCTCGGATGATCACCTATGCAAAAGCGGTCGCTGAAGATTTGAAGATCGGACCGAGCGCTCAATCTCTCGACGCGGCATTGACGGCGGTCACGCGCGAGCTGCGCAGGGCAACCGATGCGGATCTTCCCGGTCTGGAGCCTCTGCTTTCGGACATGAATATCGAGCTGCACTGATTGGCCCTGCCGCTGATGCGCCAGTGACTATACGAAAGCCACAGGACGCCGAAGACTAGGCCGGACTGGCGGCGAGGGCGATCGAGTCGGCCACGGCATCTACCCGATCCGATAGGATGGCCGTTGCCACGCGAAGATGTGCGCTTGGAAGGATGGAGAATTTCGCACCGGGATGAACCGCGATACCCCGCGCCGCCAGCGTGACCATCGCGAAGGGTTCGGATGAGACTGGCACCCAGGCGCATAATCCGCTGCCATGCTGCGCCTCGATCCCACGCTCGCCCAGGGCATCGACCAGATCGGCCCGACGCCGAAAATAGATGTCGCGAGAGCGCTGCAACGAGGCTTCCGTCAGAGGGTCTCTCAGAAGCCAAGCCGTGGCCGCCTGAAGAATACGGCTTGTCCAGCCAGCGCTGAAGCTGCGGTAGGACTGTATCTGTTCGACGATCGCCCGCGAGCTTGAGAGCACGGCAAGCCTCAGATCCGGACCATGCGTCTTTGAATAAGAGAGAATATGAATTGTCCGGTCGGCAAACCGGCCGCCGAGTGAATGACGCGGAGCCGTGGAAATGTCGGCGACACCGTCATCCTCGACGATCAAGGTGTCGGTGCCGTCGAGAATGTCTCCAAGCCTTTGCAATCGCTCGCTGCTAACGTTCTGACCGGTCACTGAGTGAAGCCGCGGCTGAAAGATGAAGGCGACGGGCCGCAGCTTCATCGCGGCTTCGAGAGATGCAGGCTGCGGCCCCTCCCTATCGCACTGGACCGGAAGGATCCGCACGCCCCGATCCTCCAGAATATCAAGAAGCCGCATGGCGGTCGGATCCTCGATCGCAACGGAGGCACCGGGCATGACGAGCGCCTGGATGAGCGTGTAGACTGCGTTATAGCCCCCGTTCGTCGCCAGGAATGCCTCCGGTTCGTATGGCCAGGTCTTTCGCACAATCTCTTCGAGTTCCGGAAGGATACGGCTCCGCTCATAGCTGTTGAGATTTTCCGCCGACGCTCCGTAGGCCATGGCTTGCGTAAGCTGCGGCAAAAGCCGGACATCCGGTACCGCCGATGTCAGGTCGAGCACGTCGGCTCCATAACGGCCGGAACTGCCGAGCCGTTCTGGCTTTGCCACGAAACGGTCGCCGCTCACCCAGGTGCCGTTCCGTCCCCTGCCGCTAATGATTTTCTGACGTCTCAGCTCGCTCCAGGCCTCTGAGATCGTTGCCGGACTGATTCCGAGCGCAAAGGCGAGATCGCGGATCGGCGGCAGCTTCGTCCCGACGGGAAGCGCCCCGGCCCGGATCAAGGCACTGGTTTCAATCGCAATTCCTCGAATTGTCCGATCGGTCAATTTTTGGGCAAACCACGCCGCATCGACAACATCGCTCATTTAATCACCACTTTTAATGTTCAATAACGTAATAACATTTGATCAGAAAAATTTGAACATTTAATTATCTCGAAAACAAGGTCTTTGCGAGTGAATGCCAATGCCTCTTAGCCTGCGACTTGCCCTGCGTGACTGGGACTACATGACGCCCCTGGTTCTCGGCGATGTCTCCTCTCCCAAGCTTGATATCAAGGTCGAACGCGTCGGCACATTGCTCTCGCATCTCGGCAAGAGCGACGACTACGATGTCGCGGAGATGTCCTTCAGCCGCTATACGCAGCTGCGCATCGATGGCGACGAGAGCGTCGTCGGCATTCCGAACTTCATCATGCGCGGCTTCCGTCACCGCTGCATCATCACCCGCAAGGACGGCCCCGTCACCGAACTTGGTGAACTGGCCGGAAAGCGCATCGGCGTCACCGGATGGCGCGACTCCGGAAACACATGGACCAGAGCGGCGCTGCGCCGCGAGGGTGTCGGCGTCGATGATGCCATGTGGTATGCGGGCCGCCTGACGCAAGCGCATCCCGTCGTTGATCGCCTCGACGGGTTCGGCCGGCCCGGCCGCATCGAAGCGGCTCCCGGCGAGCGTCCCATGGTCGACCTGCTCGAGGAAGGCTTCCTTGACGCGATCTTCACGCCTTTCATGCCTGACGGCTACTTCGGCGGCGGATCGCCGTTCCGGCAAGTCGTTTCCGATTTCAGAAGTGCCGAACGTCGATATTTCGCTGATGTGGGCTATGTTCCAGGCATGCATCTGATCGGCATCAAAGCGGGCATCGTCGCGCAGAACCCGTGGGTGATCGAAGAACTCAGCAAGCTGATCGATGAATCGCAGCGGATGTGGCTGAGCAAACGCCGCAAATACGCAGACACCTCGCCCTTCATGATGGACGAGCTCTTGAAGTCTGCGGCCGAGCTTCCGGCCGGCTGGGAGGCCAGCGGCTTTGCGGTCAACCGCAAGATGATCGCCGATTTCGCCAACGAGCTTCACGTCCAGGGCATCCTGCCGCAGCTGATGACGCCGGAGGATCTCTTCTCCTTCGATGTGGACGGTAGCCGCATCGGGTGAACGCAAGACGAAACGCATAATTCGAACCAAACAGGGGAATGAACAATGTCGATCAGGAAAATTGCATGCCTTGCTCTGACGAGCGCGGTGATGATCTCGGGAACGGCCTTCGCTGAAGACGCGGCCCTGCCCAAGCTTTCGGTCAACGATGCGCTCCATGCGCAGTTGCCCGAAGCGATCCGCACGTCCGGCAAGATGATCTCCGTCAACAATGGCTCGTTTCCTCCCTATGAAATCGTCACGGGCACCGAAATGACCGGCGCAAGCGCCGATCTCACCGATGCGCTCGGCCAGGTTCTCGGGGTCAAGATCGAGCATGAGACCGTCGGCGGCCTGCCGGCGCTGCTCGCCGGTGTGAATTCTGGCCGCTACCAGTTTGCCTTCGGTCCCGTCGGCGACTTCAAGAGCCGCGAAGAGTCTAACGACTTCGTCGACTGGGTGCAGGAATTCGTGGTCTTCTCGGTGCAGAAGGGCAATCCGAAAGGTATCAGCTCCCTCGATACCGCTTGCGGCAACCGCATTGCCGTCATGGCCGGCGGCTCGGCCGAAAAGGTCATCCAGGTGCAGGCTGAAAAGTGCAAGACCGATGGCAAGGGCGCGATTGAAGTGCAGTCCTTCACCGACCAGCCGAGCTCGATCCTGGCCGTCCGCTCCAAGCGGTCGGATGCCTTCTTCTCCTCTCAGGCACCGCTCACCTATTTCGTGTCCCAGGCCAACGGCCAGCTGGAACTGACAGGCGTCGGACAGAAGAACGGCTTCGAGAACCTCTACCAGGGCGCTGTTGTCGCAAAGGGCTCGCCCCTCGGCCCAGTCCTGCGTGACGCAGTCAAGGTGCTGATGGACAACGGCACCTATGCCGCGATCATGAAGAAGTGGGGCCTTGAGAACAACATGATCAAGGAGCCTGGCATCAACCTCGGTGGGACGCTTCCGAAATGAGCACACAAACGCAAACACTCGCATCGCCCCCTGGCGATGCGAGAAGCCGGGACGTGGCCCATGCCCACAAGCCTTTCCCCAAAGGCCGCGTTGCGGCCTGGGCCATCACGCTTGCGATCGCCGCCTACTGCGCCTGGTCGGTCGCGCACAACGAGAACTTCGGCTGGCCGGTCGTCGCACACTATTTCTTCGACCCGACCGTCATCAGCGGCCTTTACGTCTCCCTTGGCCTGACGGTTGTTGCGATGATCATCGGCATCGCTCTCGGCCTCGTGCTGGCCGTCGCGAGAATGTCCAGGGATCACCTCGCAAGCACCCTCGCCTCTCTGTTCATCTGGTTCTTTCGCGGAACACCGCTCCTGGTGCAGCTGATCTTCTGGTACAATCTTTCGACGCTCTTTCCGACGCTGTCGATCGGCATCCCCTTCGGCCCGACTTTCATGAGCTGGGATACGAATTCGGTGATCAGCCCGATGACGGCCGCGATCGCGGGACTCGCCCTTAACGAGTCCGCCTATATGGCGGAAATCATCCGCGGTGGCCTGCTTTCGGTGGACAAGGGTCAGTTCGAGACGGCGGAAGCCTTCGGCATGACGCGCATCCGCGCGCTTCGCCGCATCATCATCCCACAGGCCATGCGCTCGATCGTTCCGCCGACCGGCAACCAGCTGATCAGCATGATCAAGGCCACCTCCCTCGTCAGCGTCATCGCCATGGCCGATCTCCTCTATTCGGTGCAGTCGATCTACAACCGCACCTTCGAGATCGTCCCGATGTTGCTGGTCGCCGTCCTCTGGTACCTGCTCATCACGTCGGTCCTCAATGTCGGTCAGGCCTATATCGAGCGCTATTACAGCCGCGGCGATCGCCGCACGGGTGCTGCCAAGCCTGTAAAGGAAGCGGCCATCATGGCACAGGCAACGGAGGCGGGCGCATGAACGAGATCTCCACGATCGAGCCTCTCGTCAAGGCACGCAATGTCCACAAGTCCTTCGCAGATCTGGAAGTGCTGAAGGGCATCGATCTCGACGTTGCACCCGGCGAGGTCGTCGTCGTCCTTGGACCCTCCGGCTCCGGCAAGTCGACGTTCCTGCGCTGTATCAACCACCTCGAATCCATCAATCAGGGTTCGATCGAGGTGGACGGCGAACAGATCGGCTACCGCCTGCACAAGGACCGGCTGCTGCAGCTGTCGAACCATGCGATCGCGCTGCAGCGGCGCAAGATCGGCATGGTGTTCCAGCAGTTCAATCTCTACCCGCATATGACGGCGCTGCAGAACATCATCGAGGCACCGGTCGGCATCCATGGCGAAAGCCGAAAGGTCGCAACCGAAAATGCACTCAGGCTGCTCGAACGGGTCGGGCTTTCGGCCAAGGCCGACAGCTATCCGCGTCAGCTTTCCGGCGGCCAGCAGCAGCGCGTGGCGATTGCCCGCGCGCTGGCCATCAAGCCGAAGCTGATGCTCTTCGACGAGCCGACCTCGGCACTTGACCCCGAGCTGGTCGGCGAAGTTCTCGCCACCATGCGGGATCTGGCAAATCAGGGTCTGACCATGATCGTCGTCACCCATGAGATCGGCTTTGCGCGGGAAGCGGCGGACCGCGTCGTCTTCATGGATGGCGGCAAGGTCGTGGAACAGGGCAAGCCGGAAGACGTGATCGGCAACCCGCAGCACCCCCGTACCAGAAGCTTCCTGTCGCGCTTCATCTAGCGCGGCGGCTCCCATGCTCTTGCCCTGCGGGCTGGCTTTAGCGTGAGCCGGCCGGCGATACCGCGCCCATCAAACTGGAATTGCCATGTCCCTCGACAATGATTTTGCCCGCCTCTCCGATTTCGAACCTATGGAAGCGGAGCTGACGGCCATCCGCCGGCATCTCCACGCCCACCCCGAGCTCTCCTTCGAGGAAACCGAAACAGCCCGTTTCGTTGCTGAAAAGCTCGAATCCTGGGGCTATGAAGTAACCCGCAATGTCGGGGGCCATGGCGTGGTTGCGCGCATGACGGTCGGAGCCGGAAAGAAGAGCATCGCCATCCGTGCCGACATGGACGCCCTGCCGATCACAGAGGAGACCGGTCGCCCCTATGCCAGCACGGTTGCCGGCAAGATGCATGCCTGTGGGCATGACGGCCACACGACGATCCTTCTCGGTGCAGCCGAATATCTGGCGCGCACGCGCCGCTTCAACGGCACCGTCAATCTGATTTTCCAGCCCGCTGAAGAGGCAGGCGCATTGAGTGGCGCACCCGCCATGATCGCCGACGGGCTCTTTGAACGCTTCCCCTTCGACGTCATTTTCGGTCTGCACAATCATCCGGGCGCACCCGAGGGCACCTGGCTGATGCGATCGGGCCCGCTGATGGCCGCTGCCGACAGCGCCGAGATCGTCATCAGGGGCAAGGGCGGCCACGCCTCGCGGCCGCATCTGACCGTCGATCCGGTGGTCGTTGCCTGCAACCTCGTCGTCAGCCTGCAATCGGTCGTCTCCCGGAGCATCGATCCGACACAGACCGCCGTCGTCACGGTCGGTGCAATCCACGCCGGCGAAGCCGCAAACGTCATCCCAGAAAGTGCAAAACTGCTGCTCAGCATCCGCTCCTTCGATCCGAAGGTGCGCGACACCTTGGAGGCCAGGATCCGCAGGCTCACCGAGACGATTGCAGACGGTTACGGCGCAACCGCGGAAATCGAATACACACGCGGACACCCCGTGGTCGTCAATTCGGAGACGGAAACCGAATTCGCCCGCAAGGTTGCAGAAGAGCTGGTCGGTGCCGACAAGGTAGCCCTCTGCAACCTCATCCCTGGCAGTGAGGACTTCGCCCATTTCCTCGAGCACAAACCCGGCAGCTTCCTGCGGCTCGGCAATGGTGTGGAATCCGCGATCCTGCATAGCGCCAAATACGACTTTGCCGACAAATCCCTGACGGCGGGCGCCGCGATGTGGGCGCGGCTGACCGAACGCTATCTCGACGACTGAGAGCTTTCGCCTACCAGGCCGGGAACGGATCTTCGAGGGCCGCCCAGTCGCGCGGGTCGGCACTCGCGAGGCAATCGTCCAGTGCGGTCCGCACGCCCGTCTCGTCCATGCCAACGCCGATGAATACCAGTTCCTGCCGGCGGTCGCCCCAGGCGCTGTCCCACCGGCTCTGCAGGTGTTGTTGAAACTGTTGATGGTTCGGCCAATCCTGTCGCGGAACGGCCGCCCACCAGAGACCCATGGGTTCGCAGCGGCGTTGCACCCCGGCGGCCGACATCAGGCCTACGTGGCGCGGACGTGTGGCAAGCCAGAAATGGCCCTTGGCGCGCAGCACTCCCGGCCAGGGCTCGTCCAGGAACGCGCGAAACCGCTTGGGGTCGAAGGGACGCCTCGTGCGGTAGACAAAGCTCGATACCCCGTATTCCTCCGTCTCCGGAACATGTTCGCCCGGGCTGTACAGTTCCTTGTGCCACAAGGGATGCGCAGCGGCCTTTTCTTCATCGAAAAGGCCGGTATTGAGAACTGCTGCCAGGGAGACCTTGCCGAGATCCGTCTCCACCTGGCGTGCATCGGGGTTGAGGGACGCAACGATCTTGCGGACCTCCGCGCGGACCTCTTCAGTCGCGTCCGAGATCTTATTGATCACCACAATATCGGCAAACTCGATCTGGTCGACCAGCAGGTCAATGAGGGTGCGGCGGTCCTCGCCGTCGCGTTGCAAGCCGCGGTCGGCAAGCAGATCGGCAGTACCGTAGTCGACTAACAGGTTCGCGGCGTCGACCACAGTGACCATCGTGTCGAGCCTCGCAAAATCGGAAAGCGAAACACCGTTTTCATCGCGGAAGGAAAATGTTGCTGCAATTGGGCGTGGCTCGGCGATGCCGGTACCCTCGATCAACAGATAATCGTACCGCCCCTCTTCGGCCAGTCGCCGCACTTCCGTCAGCAGGTCGTTGCGCAGCGTGCAGCATATGCAGCCGTTGCTGAGCTCGACCAATGCCTCCGTCGTATGCGAAAGGTTGCAGCCGCCGTCTCGAATGAGGCTTGCGTCTATGTTCACTTCACTCATGTCGTTGACGATGACGGCAACCCGCAAACCCTCCCGGTTGTTCAGGACGTGACTGAGAAGTGTCGTCTTGCCAGCACCCAGAAAGCCAGCAAGCACAGTCACCGGCAGCCGCTCGATCCCGTTCATCGGCATGCCCTGGATATGGCCGCCCGGAGCGATTGGCGTTTGCGTCGTATAAGCCTCATTCGAATCCTTCGTAATCTCCTTGTGATAGGTCATGCGGCCAGCTGCGGGCGGAAGATCACATCGGCATAGTAATTGGCTGAATCATAGGTATTGCTCGGGAAGAGCCCCGTGGTCGCCGATCCGCCATAAGCGTAGACACCGTTGCCGCCGGCCGCGGCACTGGACTGGGCCGTCAGCGGACCATTTGTCACGGCATTGTTGAAGAAGGCATCCGTCGCGACGTAAGCGCCTGTTGTGTGATAGGAGGCGACATAGGTGGTATTGGCTGTGATGGTGACGGGTGTTGTAAAGTTGACCGTCTGCCAGCCGCTTGCCGTGGTGTTGGTGAAGGTGGCTGTCGCGAGTTTGGTGCCGGTGGAACTCCACAGGTCGACGACGTTTTGTCCGTTGTCGTTGGCGCTGCGATAGAACTTGATGCCGGTAATGTCGCCGCCAACATTCGACTGGAACTTGACGCCCAGCTCAAGCTGCTGGCCATCGTTGAGGTTCGTCTGGGTCGGCGTGCTGGAGGCGGAGAACAGGCTGTAGGTCGTTGGTGCTGCCGACACTGCGACACTGAAGGTCTCGTTGGCCGAGAGACCACCGAGATCGGTCGCCGTTACCTTCACACCATAGGTGCCTGATGTCGTCGGCGTACCACTGAACGTCCGGGTCGTGGCGTTGAAGCTCAGCCAGGTGGGCAGTGCCGTACCGTCGGCGGCCGTTGCCGAGTAGGTCAGC
>NZ_JACIAD010000006.1:0-132434 GCF_014193955.1 Rhizobium sp. BK379 | reverse complement strand
TGTCGCCGGCATCCGGATCGGTGTCGTTGGTCAGCACGTTGCCGCTCGCAACCGCACCGCCCGAACCATTGGCAACCCCACCCTTCTCGGTCGCGTCACCCGCATCGGCAACCGCCGTTGGTGTCGTGTTGGAGCCCGGCGTGGTGAACATCACGTCGACCCAATAGTTGGTCTGTTCGAAGGTGCTCGTAGGGAAGAGGCTGTTGCTGCCATAGGCATATACGCCGTTGCCACTGGCCGGCGCCGTCAGGGAGCCGCTCGTCACGTTGGAGACGAAGTAGTTGGCGGTTGTCGAATAGTGGCCGGTGTCGGTGTGGTAGGACGCCGTGTAGGTCTGCCCGGCCGTCAGCGCCACCGGGCTCGAGAAGTAGGCGATCTGCCAGCCGCTGGCAGTTTCGTTCGTGAAGGTGAGAGTCGCAAGCCGCGTACCGGTGCTCGACCAGAGTGAACCGGTATGCGTGCCGGTATCCTGGCTGCCCTTGTAAAAGCGAATGCCGGTGACGGTGCCTGCCGCGGAGGTCTGGAATTTGACCCCGAGCTCAACGGCCGACGTATCGTCGGTGTTGACGACAGCCGGCGTCGCCGAGCCGAAGAGCGACGTGTAGCTCGCCCCGGTGACGGTGACCGTGCGTCCCGCCGAAGGGGTCTCAAGGTTGATGCTGTCGTCGACTGCCCGCGACCGGATCGTGTAGCTGCCCGCCACCTGCGGCGACCATGTGTATGTCCAGTTCTCATCGCCCGTCGCCGGATGCCAGCTCGCCCCATTGTCGGTCGAGACCTCGACACCGGCAATGACCCCGCCGCCCGTGTCGGTGGCCGTCCCCGTGATCGTGACTGTGGAGCCAACGGTCGCCGTTGATGGCACGGTGATGATGGAAGTCGGCGCGACGTGATCGGTGGAGCCTGTCGTGGCGACAAGGCCGGACTGCAGCGTCCCGGGCTGAATGCCCATGTCGGCCAGCAGATTGACCATTGCCTGCTGTACGCGGGGATCGGTCGGGGTTGCCTCGTTATCGTGATTGTTGCTTAAGCCCCATGTCCAGTAGACGGTGCCGGCGCCGAACACCAGTGCGCCGCTCGGCGCACGATAGAGCGTCAGATTGTGGGTCGCGGTCGCGTTGCCGGTCGTGTTTCCGTAATCGAGCAAATAGGTGCTGACCGGAAGCGTCGTCGACGACAGCTTGACGAGGCCGGCCGGATCAAAGCCGTTGTCAGGCGCTTCGTCCCATTCGTAGCCAAGATAGTTCTTGGTCAGCGTTGCCGTCTGGCCGGGCTGAAGATTGGCGACGCTGGTATTGCGCCAGAAACGCAGGTTGGCATCATCATATCCAACGGTGATCGCGCTGAGATTGCTGCCGACATCATCGACCTTGAACAACTGTCCGGTCAGCGAGTTTTCCGGGTTTCCGCCGCCGATCGCGGGTGGGCTGAGACGCGGATCGCGGAAGGTACCCGTCCACTGGTTGGAAGGATCGATGCTGGCGCCGGGCGACCAGGTCTCCTTGTAGGAAATCAGGGTCCGATAAGGCGTGCCGTCGGCGCTGTAGGCATTGCCCCAACGGGTGCGCCAATAGACCTCGTTACCGCTCCAGAACATCAGGTTGACGCCCGCATCGCGCGCGGCTTCGACATTCGTCCTCTGCTGACCGGACCAGTATTCGTCATGCCCGGCATCAATATAGGTCTTGTGATTGAGCAGCAGGCTGCCATAGCGGTCGACGTCCACACCTGACAGGTACGAAACATCGTAGCCGTTCTGCTCCAGCCAGTAGATGCCTGCATATTCAGCGCCGAACAGGTAGTCCTGCGGACCGGCATAGGTGCCAACCCCGCCACGGGTCGCAATCGGCCTGTTGTAACTGACAGCATAGGCGCGACCAGCGCCCTGCCCCGTTGCCGGACCATTGCCGCCGTAGAAGTTTGCACCACCCCAGCCGTTATAGGCTTGCCAGGTCTGGTCAGCGGTCTGGAAGACGATATCGCTGTGGCTGTCGTCGTCGCGCACGATGAACGGAATCTGATTTTCGCCGAAGGTGCCGTCCTGTCGCACAAGCTTGGCGATATAAACGCCTGAAACGGCATCTTCAGGCACGGTCCAAGAGGCCGACACGGCCCAATTACCGGCATCCACGGTGCCGGTCGTGGCATTGCGCAACGGATTGGGTTGGTTCTGCACGCCGGTGTGCTGAATGGTCGTGACCTTGCGCGCACCCATGCCGCCATAATAGCCGAGGCGGTAGATATCGATCCGGTAATTGTTGGAATCGGTGTCGATCTTGAAGCTGATCGTCTTGCCGTTATCGACGCTGATATCGGTCGCGAATCCCTCGATATTGGAGCTGCCGGCGCCGTCGATGCCCCACTCGCTCTCCGGATTGCCCTGCAGCAGATTTTCCGCCACGACCTTGTTGGCCGGCGCCGCTGCCGCCGCCAGACTTTGCGTCGCCAAAGACCGCTGCGTGATCGGTGGGGTGGTGACCGAGCCGGAAAGAACCCCTCGACCCTTGGTGCCGGTTAACGTTCCCATTTCTCCGCCGCCGGGCAACGATCCGTTGAAGTTCGACAAATTCGTCGACGTAGCGGTCGCGCGCCAGTTCGAGAGCGGGGATAAGTTGCGATCGAGAAGCGGGTCGCTGACTGATGCGCCGATGGCTCGCTTGATCGTGGCTACATAGTCCGGCCCTTCGGTCAGCCTTGTCCCCGGCAATTGACCATCCTGCTGAAGCAGGGCGCCGCCATGGGCCCAATCGAGAATCCGCGTGGGGGATGTGAAGTAGCCGCAGCCGCAGACACCGAAAGGCATGCCGAACGCCAGTGAATTCGATCCGCCGTGATGTGCAGCCACCGCTGCTGCCGACGGGTTCGATTCGAGGATGACCACCTTGCCGGAGTGAGAGCGCCCGCCCGCTACGGCAGCGGAACCTTGTCCTGATACTGCCGGTCCGGGGCTCTGCGGCAGATACGGGGCCAGGGGATCCTCGCCCATGGTGCCAATGCCGGCATAACTGCGGTAACCATTCGCGTTCTGCCCAAAAGCTGCAAAAACCGGTCCATGGGCCGACAGGACAGACGCGGCTAAGCCTCCGCTTCGAACGCCCGTTTCGCGCGCGGCCGCGAAAGCCTCGGCCAGGGATGGGGACACGGGGTCCAGATCGCTCTGAAGATCTGCTTCGCCGATCGCGTCCACTCTTGATTCTTTATCCTGTCCGCCGAGCGCAGAGCTGTCGTCGGGATTGCCGACAAGGTTGCTTCCCGTGCTTTCGCCCGTTGTCTGCACGGATGTGGCAAGCTGAGCACTATCCTCGGGCCGCTCGGCATTCTTACGAGGCTTTGCCTTTCCACCAACACCCAACCAACGGGGAGCCCACGAATCCAGCAGAAGTGAGCGCGAAGCCCACCGGCGAGCGTTGCGATACATGGCGTGCCCTCTCGCGAAATTGTCAGGACCAAATCTATGAGGATCGTTCGATACGCGGACCTCCAATTATAATCGAAAATGGACGAGTATATCCTACCCATTTTGACCTAGAGGCGGCATCCTTTAAGGCAAACGGGCTTTCGCGCAGAGCCGTGACTTGCCTTTCGCCGAGCGACGAGCGGTGCGACCGTCGGATCTGCTTCGTATTACGAATCGTTGCTGGCAAACTCGGCAAAGCTTGCTGCCTTGGAGACTTAGCAACTGGCAATCAGTCGCTCTCCATTGCCAACTCCTCTTCGCGGAACACAAGTCGCTCTTCCGCGCAACGGGCACCGAGATGATGTCGGGGGCGGGTTCGAACGCTGTGCTGCGGATCCCTCCTCCGAGACGCCGTCCAAAATCGATGCACGGCCTCAAAATTGAGCACCACGACAAGGCCGGGGTCTTTCCCATCCGAAAGAGCTATCGTTTGGCGCAATCTTCGCCCGTTCGGAGTATTGATGCTGAGCCGTAACGATATAGGCTCTGCGCCGCCGTGACAGCATGCCGAATCGAAAGATTTCGGCTGCATGGGAGGGAGCCCTAGCGCGGTCAAAATCTGGAAAAAGCGAGACACTGACATGAGACAATCCATGGAGAGGATCATGGAGCGGCGATTGAGTGCCATCCTCGCTGCCGATGTGGTCGGATACAGCCGGCTCATGGGCATAGACGAGACGGGCACGCTGCAGGCTTTGAACCGCCATCGCTGCGAACTGGTCGACATCCGCATATCCGATTACAAGGGCCGCATCGTCAAACTGACCGGTGACGGCATTCTGGCCGAGTTTCAGAGCGTCGTGAACGCCGTGGCCTGCGCTGCCGAAATCCAGCGCACCATGGCCGTGCGCAATGAAAACGTGGCCAAGGAAGAGCGCGTCGAATTCCGCATCGGCATCAATCTCGGCGATGTCGTCGTCGAAAATGACGATATCTTCGGCGACGGCGTCAACGTTGCCGCGCGTCTGGAAGGTATTGCTCCGGCCGGCGGCATTGCGGTGTCGGCAATCGTGCGGGATCAAGTCGGCACACGCCTCAATCTCGGCTTCGATTTTTTAGGTGAACACGTGTTCAAAAACATCCGGCAGCCGGTGCAGGTTTACACGGTTTCCTTCGACAAGCCGAGCTCTGCCCGCTTCGTCGCGCAGAACCGCAATACCTGTTTCATTGCTGTCCTGCCCTTCACCAACATGAGCGGCGATGCCGATCAGGACTACTTCTCCGACGGCATCACCGAGGACATCATCACCGATCTTTCCAAGGTCTCCAGCCTCCATGTGGTGCCGCGCAATACCGTCTTCACGTACAAGGGCACATCGGTGCGGGTGAAGCAGGTCGCCCAGGAACTCGGCGTGCGTTACATGCTGGAAGGCAGTGTGCGCATCGTCGGCACGCGGGTGCGCATCTCCGGCCAGCTGATTGACACGGCGAACGGTGATCATCTGTGGGCCGAACGCTTTGATCGAGACCTCACCGATATCTTCGCCATCCAGGATGAGATCACCAACGCGATCGTCAGCCAATTGAAGGTGCGGTTGCTGCCGGAAGAGCGCAAGGCCATTGCCGCCGAACCGACGGCCAATGTCGAGGCCTATACCTACTACCTGAGAGGCCGACAGCTCTCCCATAGCTGGACCAAGTCCTATCTGCAGCTTGCCCGGCGCATGTTCTACAAGGCCGTCGAACTGGATCCGGATTATGGCCGTGCCTATGCAGGCATTGCCGATTGCGATGCAGCGATCCGCGACTGGGCCCCCGACGATGTGCCCCTGGAGCGCATCCTCGCCATGAGCGCCAAGGCCCTGGAACTCGATCCCGACCTCGCCGAGGCCCATGCCTCCCGCGGCCTCGCACTGCATCAGAAGGGCGAGGACGACGAGGCAACGGCATGCTTCGAACGGGCGCTATCTCTCGATCCCAACCTCTATGAAGCAAATTTCCACTATGCCCGCATCTTCTTCATGCACGGGAATTTCGCCGAAGCGGTGCATTACTTTAGCCGCGCCGCCGAAATCCGCCCCGACGACTATGTTTCGCCGATCCATCTGATGTCCTCATACCACTCTCTCGGACGGACGGCGGACCGGGAAAGCTGGGCACGAAAAGGCATTGAAAGAGCCGAGCGGGCGCTCAATCAGAATCCGGAAAACTCCGGCCCCGCCCATCGCGGCGCGCTTGCCCTTGCCCATCTCGGCGAAGCAGCGCGAGCCTGCGACTGGGCCGCTCGGGCGAGCGCCATCGATCCCGATGATATCGTCGCCCAATATAATCTCGCCTGCGTCCACTCCGTGCTCGGCCATGTGGAACGTGCGATCGATATCCTGGAGGGCTTGCTGCCCCGCACCTCGGTCTACCATATCAAATGGTTCACTCATGATTCAGACCTGGACAACCTGCGCAAGGATCCGCGTTTCATGAAACTTGTCGCGGAAGCGATGAAGGGGCGGGAACGGATCGAGGCATAGGTCGCGGTAAAAGGACGCTAATGGGAGAGCCGAGCGCGCCTGTGCGCTTGGCTGGCAGGCCGTTCCACGGGATATCAGGCAAGCGGCCTTTTCGCGGCGAGCGCCTATACCAAGGTCCAGTTGGGTGTCTCCGCCACTCTGATATCTCTCCGGGTTGAGAAGCTCAGGGCGAGGCCTAGCTTCCTTTTACCATTCACCTGAAACCCAGAGCCCGGGAGCCTTTCGATGAAATCCAAAGTAGCTGATGTCCTGACAGAGGTGCTGCATTCGGCCGGCGTCAAGCGGATATATGGGGTGGTCGGCGACAGCTTGAACGGGCTCACGGAGGCGCTGCGAAAGAGAGGCGACATCGAGTGGGTTCATACCCGCCACGAAGAGACAGCCGCTTTCGCGGCCGGGGCCGAAGCCCATCTCAGCGGCGAACTGGCCGTGTGCGCCGGAAGCTGCGGCCCGGGCAACCTCCACCTCATCAACGGCCTGTTCGATTGCCATCGCTCACGCGTCCCGGTTCTCGCCATTGCCGCCCAGATACCGTCGGCCGAAATCGGCAGGGGCTATTTCCAGGAAACGCATCCGGACCAGCTTTTCCGGGAATGCAGCCACTATTGCGAGCTTGTCAGCCATCCCGAGCAATTGCCCGCAGTCATCGAAACGGCCATTCGCACCGCCATCGGAAAGCGAGGCGTTGCCGTCGTTGTCATTTCGGGCGACGTGGCGTTGACCGATTTCACGGCGAAGATTTCGACACCGGCCGCACTCACGCTGGCCCAACCGAACGTCGTGCCGGCGAACGATCAGATCGATCGACTGTCGGAACTACTCAATAACAGCTCGAAGGTTACCCTTCTCTGTGGACGCGGCTGCGAAGGAGCGCATGACGAGTTGATCGCCTTTGCGGACCGGCTGAAGGCGCCTGTTGTCCACGCGCTCGGCGGCAAGGAACATGTCGAATGGGACAATCCCTTCGATGTCGGCATGACCGGTCTGATCGGCTTCTCCTCGGGTTACAAGGCCATGCTGGAGTGCGACACGCTTCTCATGCTCGGCACCGATTTCCCATACCGGCAGTTCTACCCAACCGACGCCAAGATCGTGCAGGTGGATATTCGACCGGAGAATCTCGGCCGCCGGGCCTCGCTCGATCTTGCAATCGTCGGCGATGTCAAGTCGACACTGGCGGCAACGCTGCCGAAGCTGACGGAGCGAACCGACAGGGATCATCTCGATGCTTGCCTTGCGGCCTACAGGAAGGCGCGTGAGGGTCTCGACGACCTCGCCACAGGCCGAGAGGGCGGCAAGATTCATCCGCAATATGTGGCACGCCTTCTGAGCGAGCATGCGTCCGACGATGCGGTTTTCACCTTCGATGTCGGAACCCCCACGATCTGGGCGGCCCGCTACCTGAAAATGAACGGAAAGCGTCGCCTCATCGGATCCCTTGTTCACGGATCGATGGCCAACGCACTTCCTCAGGCGATCGGGGCGCAGGCAACATACAAGGGACGCCAGATCATCAGCATGTCCGGCGACGGCGGCTTTGCCATGCTGATGGGCGACTTCCTGACGCTAGTTCAGCAGGACCTGCCGGTGAAGGTCGTCGTCTTTAACAATTCCGTCCTCGGTTTCGTGGCAATGGAAATGAAGGCTTCGGGCTTCCTTGAGACGGGCACCGAACTCAAGAATCCGGATTTTGCGGCGGTTGCCCGCGCAGCTGGCGTTCATGGCATTCGCGTTGAGAGCCCCGCCGAACTCGACGGTGCCATCAGGGAAATTCTGGCGCATCCTGGTCCGGCACTGCTCGACGTCGTCACCAATACCCAGGAACTGTCGATGCCGCCCCGGATCGAAGCAGCGCAGGTGAAAGGTTTCGGTCTTTGGGCCGTTCGCGCGGTGATGAACGGCCGTGGAGATGAACTCGTCGACCTGACGGTCTCGAATTTCCTGTCTCGCTGACATCGAATGCTGCAGTCGGTCGGCGCCGGAATAGCCTGTGGGAAAGAGCCCATCGACGGATCGGCCCCGACCGATATTGTAGCTGCTTGAAGCTTGGTTCAGTTCAGATAGGCATCGCGCCAATCAGCGTTGGAACCGATCGTCACACCGGCCTCGTTGAACAAATGAACGAAAGGCTCGCGGATGACGATCGGTATTCGTGCGCCGGCGGCTGCACGGCTGATGCCGCGCAGTGCCACGGTAAAGCCATTTCCGGTCGCAGTCTCGGCGTGGATGATCGTTTCCGATCCAAGGATTTCGGTGTCGCCGACAGTGATCTCCAGGCTGCCCTCCCCGATCTCGCAATGTTCGGGCCTTACTCCGAACGTGACCGGAGCGCCGTCAGGCAGATCGACCTGCCGACCGGGCAAGGGAATATGGGTGCCGTCCTCCAGCGTAATCCCCATCAGGCCACCAATGCGCGCGATGCGGCCCGTGAGAAGGTTCATGGGCGGCGCACCAAGAAAGCGGGCGACGAAGAGGTTGGCCGGGCGTGCGTATAGCTCGATCGGCGGGCCGACCTGTTCGATGCGGCCTTCGTTGAGCACGACGATCTGGTCGGCCATGGTCATTGCCTCAACCTGATCATGGGTGACGTAGACCATGGTCGACTTCAGCCGCCGATGAAGGCTGATCAGTTCCCCGCGCATCTTCACGCGCAGCTCGGCATCGAGATTGGAGAGCGGTTCGTCGAAGAGAAAGGCCTTCGGTTCCTTGACGATGGCGCGCCCGATCGCGACGCGCTGGCTCTGGCCGCCGGAAAGCTGGCTCGGGCGACGGGCCATAAGGTGCTCGATCTGCAGAATATTGGCCGCCTTGGCGACGCGGGCGGTAATTTCCGGTTTGGCGAGCTTCTGATTCTCCAGGCCGAATTTGAGGTTCTGCTCGACGCTCATATGCGGATAAAGTGCATAGGACTGGAAGACCATCGCCATGCCGCGCGCGGATGGCAGAAGATGGTCGCAGCGCATGCCATCGATACGGATTTCCCCCGACGTGACTTCCTCCAGCCCTGCCATCATGCGCAGCAGGGTCGACTTGCCGCAGCCTGAAGGCCCGACAAAGACGGTGAACGAACCGTCGGCGATAGTCAGGTCGATGCCGTGTATGACTTCGAGACTTTGAAAGGCCTTGCGGACTGCCCTGAGTTCAATACCGGCCATTATGCCACCGTCTTAAGTTCGATCGACTGGCCCGCTGCGATGGACGTCGTGCCCGCAAGACGATGCGTCAGCCCGTCCACCGAGATTTCGGCGGCATTGAGGTTGCCTCCGAGCACCGCGAGAATGAGGCCGTCACCTTCGCGGGTCAATGTGCCGAAAGCGCTGCCGGCTGACCAGAACAGACGATAATCGCCCTGCACTTTCGGTGCGAAGGCGAGCGTGCCCGAGACGAAATCAGCCGTGAGCCCCGAGAAGGCATTGACCAACTGCCAGGCCGACATCGAGCGTGCGTAATAGGAACCGCATTCGATGTCGTTCCAGGGATTGCGGCGGGAACCGTCATGCCGGTTACGCGCACCGCAGACGATATCCATGCCCTCTTCGATAAGGCCGTGCATGATGAGATGCGAGGCAGCCATATATTCGATGCCGGTCCAGACCTCTTCGGCATAGGGAGCCGCGACCATCGGCTGGCGGATGCCTTCAGGATAGGTTGCGATCAAAAGCCCTGCCTCGTCTTCATAGGCATAGTTGCGGCAGGGATTGAAGTGATCCTCAAGCGTCGGGCGGAAATTGTTCCTGTGCACCGATTTCAGCGCGGTCCTCACCTTGTCTACGTCAAGGAACCCGCCGATACCGGCGACCTCGGCATGCCACTGGCCGAGGATCTGATCGGAGATGCAGCCCTCGCCCATCTGATATTTGAGCTCCTGAAACTCCTCCGACCAGTAGGTTTCCATGAAACCGTCGGCGAGGACCCCGGCCGCGCGGCCGACATCGAAGGGTATCAGCACGCCCTTGTCAGAGAGGTCGACCTTCTGGATGAACCAGCGGCCGTTGAAGAGCTCGGAATTGATGTAGGCTGCACCTGCCTTGCCCATGCGCGCCGTCTTTTCCGACAGGTCCGTATCGCCGAGGACCGCCGCCATTTCGGAAACACCGAGCAGGGCCGCCACATACATGGAGGCGAGCCAAGAATTCGGGCCGAACAGTTCCATGTCGAGCGTCTGATGCTGGCGGCCGGAGAGAATACCGGTCTGGTCGGGGTCCCAGCGGTCAGGGTTTTCCGACGACCAGGCATATTCGATCGCCCGTTTGACACTAGGCCAGTAACGGCGGAGCCAATCCGTATCGCCGCAGAGCTTCCAGTCTCGGTAGGTTTTGATGATCGCACCGAAATGGCCGTCGGCGCAGGGGCCGATGATATCGAAGCCGGAACCCAGCGGCAGCTTCTGGCGGAAGGTCAACCCCCCGGTCGGCAACTGATTATAGGTAAATTCGGTCTCACGCAGCGTCCGCTCGATGGCGGGAAAGAGGTGCGAGACCGCCTGCTGGTAATTCCAGACATGGGTGCAGGTTCCCTCACAGGAGCCATCCTGGGCATGCTGGCCTTCCCAGGCCCAGAGCGCGCCATTTTCCAGGCGGATGCAAGTGGCAGTGCGCAGCAGCGCCAGCGTCGCACTCGCCGCATCCTTGACTTCCGCTGGAAGCGTTGTGTCGAACAATCCATCGCGAAAGGCCGCGGTATTCGCATGCAACGTGTCCCAACGTGTTAGCGCCTCGGTGGCGCTTGCGGTGGAATCTGCCCATTGCGTCGCATAATAGTTCGTCCAGCTCGGCGTCGGCCGATCGGGAATGGCGCCATCCGGCTTGTCGCGATAGGCCCAGTAGACATCCCCATGCGGGAAGTTCCATGTGATGACGAAGCGCACTTTCCTGCGTTCGCCAGGGGCGACGGCGAAGCGCGCAGCGATCGTGCCGTGTTCCGGCTGCAGGCTCATGTGTCGAGAGGTGCGAGGCTCATCGTAGTGCCGTTTCGGCAGACGACCGGGTCTTGCAAACTCCTTCCAGTAGACAGAGAGATCATCGAACCATTGGCCCCGATAATGATGGTCCGTATGGTCGACATCGTCAGCGTCCGTTGCGATCGTCAGATCGCCGCGTTGTGTTGCCGACAACGTCGTATCGGACGAAGTCAGATGCAGGCTGCTGATACCGCCTTCCTGCCGGAAGGTATGGATACCGCTGTTCGAGCCGTAATTGCCGAGCGTGCCGGCAAGTGTGTAGGTCAGTTCGTCCGCCGTATCGTTGACGATCTCGAATTCGAACATCGCCACCGGCATCGAGGAATCGCGGTCGTTGTGGGGAATGAAGGGGCTCAATGCCGCCAGCCTGACACCGCCCGGAAAACGCTGATCCCTGAAGACGAGATCGGCGGTCGGGAAGCGGCCGTAGAAATCGACTTCACGGAAATGCGGCACGCCGACCAGCGTCTGGCGGTTGGCGCCATGACCGAAGCCATCGAACATCTTGCGCAGCCCCGGCGCTCCGGAAGGGTTCAGGTCATAGGGCCCGTTCAGCACGCGGGCATCGACGAGTTCCCCATTCTTTTCGGCCTTGATGGCGAAATGCGAGTAGCCGTTATAGCCCTGCAGCGCAGGCCGGTTGCGGATTGACCAATCGATCAGCCGGCCGCTGCCGGAGATAGACAGGCCGCCGGAGCCGATGCCGCCGAGCGGAAAGGCGATATAGCGCGTGCGCTCGCCCTTATAGGCAAAGCGGGGTTCGATGGAGGCGAGATCATCCCACATGAAATCAATATCCCTGATGTTAGTTCTTGATACCGCTCATCGTGATGCCTTCGATCACGAATTTCTGGGCGAGGAGAAAGAGGAGAACGACGGGCAGGATGGACATGCTCATTGCGGCCATCACGACCGAGAGATTGCCTGACGCCATGTAGCCGCGCAGCACATCCATCGCGACCGGCAGTGTCAGCGATTCATTCGAGCTCAAAAGCACTTTCGCCTGAAAATAATAGTTCCAGGTCTGGGTGAAGGTGATGATGCCCAGCGCCGAGAGCGCCGGGCGAAGCTGTGGCAGTGATATCCGCCAGAAGATCTTGAAATAGCCGGCACCATCCATAAGCGCCGCTTCTTCCAGTGCCTTCGGCTGACTGAGCATGAATTGCCGCACCAGGAAGATGCCGAAGCTGGAGGTGAGGTACATGAGCGCCAGCCCGATCGGCTTGTCGAGCAGGCCGAGGCGCGCATAACCGAGATAAATCGGCAGGATCGTCACCTGTGCTGGAAACATCAGCCCGATGAGCAGGATGAAGAACAGGGTGTCACGGCCGCGGAAATTCAGCCTGGCGAAGGCGAAGGCGGCGAGCGTGCAGGTCACCATCTGGCCAACGGTGACGATGACGGCGATCATCACCGAATTGAAGTAGATTTCCAGGAACGGCACACGCGAGGCCAGCACCTGCCGGTAGTTGGTGAGATCGAAATTCGGCGGCAGGAAGCTCGGCGGCAGCTTGTAGGCATCCGAAACCGGACGGAACGACATCGAGAACAGCCAGAGGAACGGCAAGAGCATGCCGATCGCCATCACCACCATGGTTGCGATGATCGCCCAGTCGATCCAGCGTCGGGCCGCGCGCGTCTGCATCACATTGTTCATTGCTGCACCCACTTACGCGAGAGGATCTGCTGGATTGCCGTGATGATGAGGATGATCACGGTCATGACGACAGAGATCGAGGCCGCATAGCCGATCTGGAAACTGCCGAAGCCCTCCTCGACGATCTGGATAGACAGCGAGCGCGTGGCGTCGCCCGGACCGCCCTGTGTCAGGATGACGATCGATTCGAACACCTGCAGAGCACCGATCGAGGCATAGACGATGCAGAAGAAAACGACGGGCGAGATATAGGGCAGCGTGATGCGGAAGAACTGACGCCAGGCCGGCGTCCCGTCCATCACAGCCGCCTCCAGGATGTTCTTCGGTACACCCTGAAGGGCGGCGATGAAGATGATCATGAAGAAGCCGGTATTCTTCCAGACGTCCATGATGATGATCGAGGTCATGGCCTGGCCGGCATCGGTGAGCCAGCGCACGCCAGGAAGGCCAATGAGCCGCAGGTAATAATTGATGACGCCAAGATCATCGCCGTAGAAATAGGTCCAGACGATCGAGACAAAGGCGGCAGCGATGATGACGGGCAGGAAGAAGGCGAGCCTGAAGAAATAGAGCAGCCAGCCCGGCATCGCGCGGTTCAGTGCCAGTGCCAGCACAAGCCCGATCGACACGTTGAACGTGACGGCAAAGAGTGCGAAGCGCAAGGTGTTCCAGAGGATCTGAAGCGAACGCTGATCGGTGAAGAAGCGAATGAAGTTGTCGAAACCGACCCATTGCGAGCCGAGCATGGGATCGTAATAGGCAAAGGCGAGGATCGTCGTGACGATGACCGGCGCGATGACGAAAGTCAGATAAAGCGCTGTCGCTGGCAGCACGAAGAGGTAGCCGGTTGCAGCCTGCGCACGGCGGAGCTGCGATGTCTGGCGTCTTTCAATGGTCGCGGTCATGGCACCTGGTTCGGATAGCGGACATGGTTTGTCATTCGCCGCGCCCGGAATGGCAGATGCCGTCACGGCAACCTGCCACCCGGCCGCGACGGCGGGAGGAAGATCGTGAGAACCCTTGATCGATCAGCCGCCCATGCGCTTCTTCAGCCGTTCGAAGGAAGCGTTGAGCTCGGCATCCGCCTGCTTCACGCCGTCGGCGATCTTGACTTCGCCGGCCATCATCGCCGTGTAATAGCGGATGAAGATCTTCTCGACCTCCTGGAAATTGGCGGGAGACGGCACGGCCTTGGTGTTCGGCAACGTCTGGTAATAGAGCGCGGCACTCGGCGGGAAGCTCAGGAAGCCGGGCGTCTCGGCAGCCGACTTCCGGCCGGGAACACCACCACCCTTCTCACCTTCCTCCTTCTGCGTTTCCGCGCTCGTCAATTCGAGGATCAGCGCCTTGGCAAGATCCGGCTGCTTGCTCGTCTTGGCGACGGCATAACCGCCGAAGCCGATCACGGTCGTGTCGGTTGCCTTGCTCGGCGGAATGGCGACATCCATGTTGAGCTTGTTGTTCTTGGCACTCTGGATGATCCAGTGACCGCGGCTGATCATGGCCACCTGGCCGGCCATGAACTGATTGTCCATCGTATCCTTGCCGGGGATTGGCGAGACGCCATCGACGTGGATGAGGTCATGCAGGAATTGCAGACTTTCGGCGACCTTGGGGTCGAGCATGTTGGATGCCGTCCACTCGTCGTTGATGACGCCCGTACCATTCGAGAAGAACCAGGGCTGGATGAAGAAGTTCTGGTTCGGCACTTCATACCCGAACTGGGTAACGTTGCCGGAGGCATCCTTGATCGTCAGCTTCTTGGCGACATCGCGGAACTCATCCCAGGTCCACTTGCCGTCCTTCGGATAGGCAATGCCGGCCTTGTCGAACAGATCCCTGTTGTAGTTGATCATGATGTTGTTCCAGCCGATGGGGATATAGTTGATATCCCCCTTGTAGCTCGACTGCTTGAAGAGGCTCGGAGCGAAGTCCGAGAAGCCAGGATTTGCGGCAACGAAATCGTTGAGTGGCAGAAAGAGGCTGCGCGACGAGAAGCTCTGGAAGGTCTCGATCGCCGTGCCATAGACATCGGCCTGCTGACCGGAATTGAACTGGCTGAAGACCTTGGTGACGTAGTCGCCCCAGCCCGTCGAAATCGGGTCGACGGAAAGCTCGACCTTGACGTTCGGGTATTTCTTGTTGAAACGCGCAATGGCGTTGGTCATGGCCGATAGCTCGGCGTCACCGCCGAAGCCCTGCATCTTCAGGGTCGCCGTGACATCCGATTGCGCGAAGGCGCGCCCGACACTTGCGCCGACGGCAAGAGCGGCAGACGAAATCAGCAGCGAACGCCGCGAGAACTCATGCATGTGATCCTCCCTGATGCGCCTCCTCCGGCGCGTTGCCACGTATCCCGGCCTCCACCGGTCGAAACGTTTCGTGTATTCCTACTGAAATATTGCGGACCCAGTTCCTCCCCGGTCCCGCATGGCGTCATTTGCTTAGTCGAAACGTTTCGTATAAGAGCATCAGAACGGCCCGGTGGCAAGAGGGCCTGAGAAAAAGCTCCGGAGGATGCATGGCCACCATCAAGGATGTGGCGAAACGAGCGGGTGTCGCCATATCGACGGCATCGGCGGCACTCAATCGTTCAGCGCCCGTCAGCGACGAGGTGATCGCCAAGGTGGAGGCCGCTGTCCGCGACATCGGTTATATCCCGCATGGCGGCGCGCGCAGTCTGCGCATGGGCCGCTCCCGGCTGATCGGTCTGATCCTGCCTGATATCACCAACCCGCATTTTGCCAAGGTCGCCAAGGTCGTCGAGTCCGCCTGCCTCAATGCCGGCTACATGGCGGCGGTCTATTCGACGAGCGAGGATCACGACCGCGAGCAGCAGATCCTGACCATGATGCGCATGCAGCGCGTCGAAGGGCTCATCATCATTCCGACACGCTCGGATGCCGAGCATGGCGCCCGCATGGTCGACAAGATCCATGTGCCGACGATCCT
Organism: Rhizobium sp. BK379; assembly: GCF_014193955.1. Taxonomy (NCBI): domain Bacteria; kingdom Pseudomonadati; phylum Pseudomonadota; class Alphaproteobacteria; order Hyphomicrobiales; family Rhizobiaceae; genus Rhizobium; species Rhizobium sp. BK379. Next base: position 116,943 of record NZ_JACIAD010000006.1, on the reverse strand, counting down.
GCTCGACAGTTTCATCGAGGGCCTGCCCTATGACGTGATCAAGCTCGACAATATCGCCGCCGGCCGCATGGCCACGGAACATCTGATCAGCCTTGGCCACAGACGGATCGCCGTCACTGCCGGGCGCGCCAACATCATCACCGGTGAAGATCGTCTTGCTGGCTATATGCAGGCCCATGCCGCCCATGGCCTGCCTGTTGATCCGGGGCTGTTGCTTGAGGGGCGTTTCGACCAGGCGCGCGCGCATGACAGCACGATCCGCCGCATGCGCGAACCTGATCCGCCGACCGCGATTTTTGCATTATCGAACATGATGACGCTCGGCGTCCTGAATGCGCTGCGCGAATTGGGTTTCAGAGTGCCTGATGACGTCTCGGTCATCGGGATAGACGATTTCGATTTTGCTAACATCATGAATCCGCCGCCGACAGTCGTTGCCGCCCCGGTGCTCGATATGGCGCAGCAGGCCATCTCCACCCTTCTCAGCGAGATCTCCAGCAGGACGCCGCCAAGTGGCGCGCGGACGATCTTTTCCCCAAACCTGATCCTTCGTGAATCCTGCGCTGCACCGGCGGGTGAGCGGGCTAAAGGATGAGCTGAGAAGTCCAGAACGAAAGTCGACCCGACACCGCATGCCGTTGCGCGCGCTTCATAAAAGCATCATGCGCATTTGCAATGAGAAACACCGAACCGCCTGCCATCCCCAGTCATCACACGGATTGTCTTCATGAAATCGTCTTCGACCGCCGCGCGCCTGTCACCGGCAGCCTCGCCCCGCCTTCTCGTACTCGCCGAAACAGCCCTCAAGGCAGGGGAGACGGCGCGCAATGGGCTCAGACGGCGTACGGCCGCCGAGATGGTCCACAAGGCACCGCGCGACTACCAGACGGAAATCGATGTCGCGGTCGAGCGGATCATCGTCGAGGAAATGATGAGTGCGTTTCCGGTCTATGCGATCAAGGGCGAGGAAGAGGTCGGTAACCGACAGGGCGGCGCGGACGCGCCGGTCATCTATATCGACCCGATCGACGGCACGACCAATTTCGCCTGGGGCATCCCGCATTTCGGCATGACGATCTCGATCGCCGAGGCCGGCCGCGTCGTCTCAGGCGTCGTCTATGACGCCATGCAGGACGAGCTCTTCAGTGCAGAGGCCGGCGGCGGCGCCTGGCTGAACGGCGAGCAGATCCATTGCGCTGAGGTGGCCGATATCCAGAACGTGCTCGTTGGCGCCGGCCTGCCGATCCCCGGCCAGGTCAAGGCGCTCCCGGAAGAGCTTTATTTCGACGCCGTCAAGCGGCTGATGGCCAATACCGCCGGCGTGCGTCGGCTCGGTTCGGCAGCGCTTTCGATCGCCTATGTCGCCTGCGGCCGACTGGACGGCTTCTTCGAGGACGGCCTGTCGGTCCATGACTTCGGTGCCTCGGCACTCATGGTCGAGGAAGCAGGCGGTGTCGTCACACGGTTTTCCGGCGCGGCTGTGACCGGCAAAGGCGACATCCTGGCAGCAAGCAAGCCACTCTATCCCTGGCTGCGGGAGGGTTTTCAGCCGAAAGCCTGAGACCGTTCAAGCCGTATGGAGCGCCTGCATTATCGCAGCCGCCTGTGCGCCAGCCGACTGGTGAATCAGCGCATTGTCGCGGAAGGCGAAGAAGCCCGAGCAGCTGGGAGCGACGGTCATTCCGGCCCGGATCATATCGCCCGGCGCAACCATCGCCTTCAGCCTGACGCCATCGGCGAGATCGATATCGACGATCTTGTGCGTACCGAAGTCGGTGACGCGGTGGACGATTGCACCTGCCGCTCCGCTGGCCGGATGCACAGTCAGGGCTTCCGGGCGCATCGCAAGCATCACGGGACCATTTGCGACCGGAATGGAAAAACCGAAAAGCGGATGCGTGCAGATCCCATCCCGGATCTCGCTCTCGACGAAATTCATCGAGCCGATAAAGCCGGCGACGAAAGCCGTCTGCGGTTCGCGGTAGATGACGCTCGGCGGCGCCACCTGCTCCGTTCGGCCGTCGCGCATGACGACGATGCGGTCGGCAAGCGCCAGGGCTTCATCCTGGCCGTGGGTGACGAACAATGTCGTGATGCCGAGCCGCTGCTGGATGTCGCGCACTTCCTCCCGCAGCCGCTCGCGCAAATGCTGGTCGAGACTGGCGAAGGGTTCGTCTAGCAGCAGGATCTTGGGCTCGAGGACGAGCGAGCGGGCAAGTGCGACACGCTGCTGCTGGCCGCCGGAAAGCTGCGTCACCGCGCGCTTCCCGTAATCTGCGAGACCGACGAGAGCGAGGGCATTCTCGACGCGCTCTCGAATTTCAGTCTTTGGCAGGTGCCGCAGTTTGAGGCCGAAGGCGATGTTGTTGAAGACATCCATATGGGTCCAGAGCGCATGGCTCTGGAAGACCATGCCGGTTGGGCGCCGTTCCGGCGGCAGGGTCGTCACATCCCTGGCGTCGATGCGGATGCTGCCGCCGGTCGGCCGCTCAAAACCGCCGATCATACGCAGCAACGTCGATTTGCCGGAACCTGACGGGCCGAGCAGGCAGACGAGCTCGCCATCACCGACCTCAAGCGAAAAATCGCTGACGACAAAGGTATGGCCGAAGCTCTTCGAAACGCCTTCGATCGCCAGATGTGCCATTGTTAAATCCTTTCTGCCGGCGCTCAGGCGCCGAAGCCCCGCGCAAAGGCGCCGGTCCCGATGACGCGCCGCGCAAACATCAATGCCGCAAAGGACGGCACCCAAAGCATCACGGAGAGGACCGCACCGTATTGCACGACGATCTGGTTGTTGATGAAGCTGATCATCAGCACCGGCATGGTGCGGATCTCCGGCGCACCGATCAGCCAGGCGCCTTCCGTCTCGTAAAAGGTGCCGACGAAGGTCAGGAGCAGGGCCGCTGATATGGTCGGAGCGGCCTGCGGCAGCGTGATCGACCAGAAGACGCGAAGGGGCGTAGCGCCCGCGTCGCGCGCGGCCTGCTCCATGCGCCGGTCGACATTCTGGAAAGCCGCGACCGGGATCCAGATCATCAGCATCAGCGTGCCGACGAGCTGGATCAACACCACACCCCAGAAGGTACTGATCAGACCGAGTTGCAGGAAGATGCCGGCAATCGCCACCAGCAGGCCGAATTTCGGAAAGGCATGGGAGGCAAGAAACGAGAGAAACAGGATGTTGCGGCCGGGAAAGCGCATCCGAGCAAAGGCATAGGCCGCCGGAAGACAGATGATCGCAGAGAGCAGCGTTACCGTCGCCGTCAGCCGCAAGCTGAGGAATAGCGCATCCCAGACATCCTTGCGAGCGAGCGTCTGCGACCAGAAACGCAGGCCGAACTGCTGGGGAATGACGGAAGGGTAGCGCCAGATCTCGGTGAAAGCCCAGGTCGCGACGACCAGCAGCGGCAACGCGATGAAAAGCGTCAGCAGCAATGCCAGCAGCAGCCCCGTCCAGTCGAATTTCAGAGCTGGCGACTGAGGCATCATCGGCCCTCGCGGTTGCGGGCGATCGACCAGACATAAAAGATGCCGAAGAGAAGGCAGAAGCCGAAGCTGATGACCGCCTGTGTCAGCGCGTTCAGCGGGTCATTCATATCCGCGAAGGTGCGCTGCATGAAGGGTCCCATCATCTCCGGCGAGGCGGGGCCGAGCACGTAGGGCAAGGTGAAAGCCGAGAATATGCCGAGAACGGCAAAGGAAGCGGTCACCAGCAGCGAGTTGCCCATGCGCGGCAAGATGATCGAGATGAAGACCCTTGGAGGCGTCGCGCCGACATCGCGAGCCGCCTCGATGGAACTGTTGGAAACGGACGTGAGCCCGGCCGTCAGCATCAGCACGGTCAAAGGCAGATTGTCCCAGACAAGCCCGATGACCGGCCCCCAGGGCGTCAGATAGGGGCTCGGCAGCTTTGGCAAGCCGACGGCATTGAGCAGGATGTCGACCGTGCCGTTCGGTCCGATCGTGCGGATCAGCGCATAGGAGAGAATGATCGAAGGAACGAACATCGGAAAGATCGCGAGACCCTGCACATAGCCGGCAAGGCGACTGCCGGAAAAGCGCAGATAAAGCGCAATCGGAAGGCCGATCGCAAGCAGGAGCAGGCCGCAGACAAAGGTCGTCCAGAGCGTCAGCCAGAGATTGTTCAGGCTGTAGGCGTCGCTGAAGAAGAAATGGTAGGAGGCGAGCGAAAACGCAGTCGTTCCGTCAGGTTGACGCACGAAAATGGTCGTGGCAACCGCCGAAAAGATCGGAAAGATGATCAGCCAGCCGACCAGAAAGACCGGCATGCCGACGAGGAGGAGCCCGTAAAGGCTCCCCCTGCTGAGAGGCTGAGCACGGTCTATGACCGCAGGCTGCGCCGTATCGACCGTCATCAGGTGCGACTGATACCGGGAGCGACGGTACGGTACCAGCCATCGTTGATCGCCTTTTCCCAATCGCCGCCCGGGAAGGTCGGGATGGTCGCCGGGATGACGTCGGCATATTTCTTGCGCAGATCTTCGGAAATGTGATCCCAGGAAACGCCCGGGAAACCACCGATTTCGGTAATGATAGCTTCCTGCATCTCGCTCGTCAGCATGAAGGCGGCGAGCTTGAGGGCGGCATCCTTGTTGGCGCCGTTGGTGAAGATCGTCATAGCCGAAAAACCGCCGCAAAGCGCGAGGTCAGAAAGCTGCACAAGGCCGGTCGTCTCGGGCAGAACGCCCTGAGAAATCGCCTGCAGGACCTGGTCGGACCAGACCGGAGCCATGGTCACGACGCCCTGGGAGAGCAGCTGGATCGACTGCGTGTTGCCGGCGGTATAGGCGCCCTTCTGATAGAGCGACGGCGCGAGATCGTTGAGGATCTTCCAGGCCGGCGTCAGCGACTGCTCGGCAAAATCGGCAGTGAAGTTGTCGATCTTGAATTTCTTCGGGTCGCGGCCGTTGGCTTCATGAATGGCGCGGCGAACGAAATTGCCGCCCGAACCGCCCTTGTCCGGACGGTTGTAGATGAACTGGCCGGGATTGGCCTTGATCCAGGCCGTCAGCTGTTCCCAGGTCTTCGGCGCATCCTTCGGATCGAGCTTGGTCTTGTCATAGGCGAGCAGAACCTGCGAACCGCGATAGGGCAACGAGTAGGGCGTGTCGATAGCGAGCGGATTGACGCGGTCGAAGCCGGGCACGTTCTCAGCGGAGAACTTTACCCAGAGACCGGCATCGATACCGCCGGCCGGAAGGCGCGGATCGAAGGATTCGAAGAGGTCGGCCTGCGGATCGGTCTTGGTCTTAAGCGCAGCGAGAGCGCGGTCGCCGATGGCGCGAAGGCCGTTGTTGTCGCCGGCATCGGTAACCTTCAGCGCGACTTCCGGATGCGCCTTTTCGAAAGCCGGACGGATGATGTTGTTCCACAGGTCGATGATATTGGAATCCGACCCGCTGTAGAGGTCGATCGTGCCTGCGGCGGCCGAGGCAAAGCGCGGAAGGGCGAGAAGGCTCGCAGCCGCCGACGATGTGATCAGAAATTCGCGTCTATTCATACCCTGTCTCCCTTCACTGTCGAGGCCGCGCCCCTGATGAGTTCTGAGACTTGCTAGCCCCGGCGCGTAACACCGGAATGACAGGAGGAAACAAAATGCACACGTGTGCTAAGCTGCTTCCCGATTTTTGCTAAAGCCACTGATGGTGGCATTTGGGCGAAGAGGGCGTGAAATTTCCAGGTCACCTGTTCGGTTGAGGTGGCCCTCGCATGAGAGCCACCTCTTTCGACATTGTCAGCGTACGGACTTGAAAGCGGCTCTTACTTCTTCTGCGAAAAGCTGCGGCTGCTCCCAGGCCGCAAAATGCCCGCCTTTCTCGACCTGATGATAGTAGGTCAGCGAGGGATAGGCCTGCTTGGCCCAGCTTTCCGGCGCTTGATAGATCTCCTTCGGGAAGACCGTGATGCCGACCGGGACCGTGATGTCCTTCGTCTTCTGCGTTTCGGCACTGAAATTGTTGTTGTTGTTTTCCCAGTAGAACCGCGAAGACGATGCGCCGGAGTTCGTCAGCCAATAGAGCGTGATGTCATCAAGCATTTCGTCCTTGGAGAATACGCGTTCAGGAACGCCGCCGCTGTCGCTCCACTGGGCAAACTTCTCGTAGATCCAGGACGCCAGGCCAGCCGGCGAGTCGGAAAGCGAATAGCCGATCGTCTGCGGCCGGGTCACCATTATGGCGCCATAGGCAGCGTTTCGCCCGAAGAAGGTGCTCAGCGAATTATATGCTTCCCGCTCCGGCGACGACAGGCTCGCAGGGGCCGGGTCCCCGCTGTTGATAGCCTTCATGAGGTCGCCCGGCACCGTCGCGGGCATATTGAGATGAATTGCCAGCAGACCCTTCGGCGCCTGACGCGCCAACGCGTCGGAGATCACCGAACCATGATCGCCACCCTGAGAGACATAGTGGTCATAACCGAGCCGTTTCATCAGGACATCCCAGGCGCGGGCAACCCGGTCCGGGCCCCAGCCCTGATCGGTCGGCTTTCCGGAAAATCCGTAGCCCGGTATCGATGGGATGACGACGTCGAAAGCATCTTCCGGCCGGCCGCCATATGCGGTCGGGTCCGTGAGAGGGCCGATGGTCTTGATGAATTCAAATATCGACCCCGGCCAGCCATGTGTCAGAATGATCGGGAGAGCGTTGGGATGGCGCGAACGAACATGGATGAACTGGATGTCGACACCGTCGATCGTGGTGATGAATTCCGGCAATGCATTGAGTTGCGCCTCGGTCTTGCGCCAGTCGTATTCTGTACCCCAGTAGCGAACCAGATCCTGAACGCGTGACAATTGAATACCCTGGGAGTCGTCGCCGACCGTCTCCTTGTCCGGCCATCGGGTGTCGGCGATGCGCCTGCGCAGGTCGTCGAGCTGCGACTGCGGCACGTGGACCTGAAACGGGCGGACACTTTCGTCCGCGCTCACCGCTGTTGTGGCAACACTCGAGGCAAGATCGGCGGCATGAACCGGAAGTGCATAGATCACCGGAACGAGCAACAGAGAGCCAAACGCCATGGCGATCGCTCGATCGGAAACACTACGCCGAATTGAAACATTGTCGGCCTTGGTCATGAAACACTCTCCTTCAATTGCTGCCACATTCGCGGCGCCTGTTAACGGAGAGTGATTTCAGGGGTCCACGTGTCCTAGATATTTCGAAAATCGGCTGAAATGTATCAGCGTGTACCGGCCCCGCGCTGATACGCACAATCAGCAAATTGCCGGCAGCGCTCGGCAAGCGTATCCTTCGAACGAGCAGCGATCGAACTCACCATTGCGGCGCCCTGAGGATGAGGGCCGCAAACGAAGGTTGGAGATCCCACTGAAAGATCAAACGGTGCAGGAAAGATTGGAGCGCCATTGGCGGGCTTCGGACGCGAGTGATTTCGATGCCGAACACGAGATCTATCACAAAGACGCCTTGCTGGATTATCCGCAATCAGGAGAGCGGATTCGCGGCCGGCACAATATTCAGCAAAGCCGGTTCGTTCAGCCAAACAAGAAGCGGTTCACCGTCCGACGAATTGTCGGCAACGGCGATCTTTGGGTCACCGAATTTACACTCACCTATGACGATGTACCCTCATACGTCGTCAGCATCATGGAATTTCGCGACGGGCTGGTGGCCCATGAAACGCAATATTTCGCAGATGGTTTCGAACCATCGCCGTCGCGAGTACATCTTACAGAGCGGATGACGAAATAGTCTTATCCCTGATAATGCATAAGCGCCGAGAGCAGTTGGGATCACAAATCGTCCGCGATCGCCAACAACTCACCGACGGCGAAGCCCCAGCGTTCCCCGCGCGGCTTTCACAACTGCGTCGGTGGTGATGTCGAATTTCCTGTAGACATCGTCGATCTTGCCGGACGCACCGAAGCTGTGCATGCCGACGAACCGGCCATCGAGACCGAGATATCGGTCCCAGCTATCCTGGACAGCTGCCTCCACCGCGACGCGCGCGGCCCCGTCTCCGAGAACCTCACGCTTGTAGTCCGGTGCCTGCGCCTCAAACAGCAGCCGGCACGGCATGGACACGACCGCGGTCGGAACGCCTTCCGCCTGAAGGCTCGCCCTTGCTTCGACAGCAAGGTGCAATTCCGATCCCGTCGACATGATGGTCAGCTCGCGGGCCCCACCTTCAGCCTCGAGCAGAACATATCCGCCCTTTGCCGACAGGTTGAGTAGGCCCGGCTGCGTCCTCAGAAGCGGCATAGGCTGGCGGGATAGAGCGATCAGAGCTGCCTGCCGCGGGGCATCAAGAATGGCCTGCCAGCATTCCGCCGTCTCGATCGGGTCGCCCGGACGGAACACGGCAAGGCCCGGAATGGCGCGCAGCGCCGTCAGATGTTCGACGGGCTGATGCGTCGGTCCATCTTCGCCGAGGCCGATCGAATCATGCGTCATCACGAAGATCGAACGCACCGCCATCATTGCCGCCAGCCGGATGGACGGACGAGCGTAGTCGGAAAAGGTCAAGAAGGTGCCACCGTAAGGGATCAGCCCACCGTGAAGAGCAATTCCGTTGATGGCCGCGGCCATTCCATGCTCGCGCACGCCATAATGGATATAGGATCCATTATACTGGCCCGGCGCAATTTCGACCATGGATTTGGCTTTCGTATTGTTCGACGGTGTGAGGTCCGCCGATCCGCCGAGAAGCTCCGGCAGGGCTTCGGCAAGGTGGTTGAGAACAATCCCGCTCGCCTGTCTGGTCGCCAGATCCTTGTCGGCAGACAGGAGCTCCTGTTTTGCTGCTTCTATTGCGCTGGTCCAGTCTGAAGGCAGCTCGCCTTTCATGCGGCGCTCAAAGTCAGCGCGAACATCCGCCTTCGCGGTCTGGACCCGGACCGCCCAGGCCATCCGGGCGTTGCGTCCCTTGGCGCCGATCTTCCTCCAGTCTTCCAGCAGGCCGGACGGGATCTCGAAGGGAGGCGCGGTCCAGCCCAGAATCTTGCGAGCGCCGGCAATCTCCTCTTCGCCTGGCGCGTCACTATGAGCCTTCTGCGTACCGGCGCGCGTCGGAAAGCCGAAACCGATTATGGTCTTGCAGGCAATCAACGACGGGCGATCGGTGACCCGCTGCGCTTCGACGATTGCGTCGCGGATGGCGTCCGTATCGTGTCCGTCAATCTCCTGCACGTGCCAGTTCGATGCACGGAACCGCGCCGGCTGATCGTCGGATTCCGCCAGACTTGTCGCCCCGTCGATCGAGATCGAATTGTTGTCCCAGAATGCGATCAGCTTGCCGAGCTTCAAGTGGCCGGCAAGCGATATGGCCTCCTGGCTGATGCCTTCCATCAGGCATCCGTCACCCAGGAACACATAGGTGTAGTGGCTCGAAAGATTGTCGCCAAACCTGGCGTTCATGATGCGCTCGGCAAGCGCAAAACCGACCGAATTGGCAATGCCCTGGCCGAGCGGCCCGGTGGTCGTCTCGATGCCCGTCGCATGGCGATATTCGGGATGACCTGCCGTCCTGCTGTCGATTTGACGAAAGTTCTTGATCTGGTCGATCGTCATATCCTGATAGCCGGTCAGGTAGAGCAGGCTGTAAAGCAGCATCGAACCGTGCCCATTGGAGATCAGGAAACGGTCCCGATCGAACCAGTAGGGGTCCTCGGCATCGAACTTCAGGAATTCGGAAAAAAGTACGACGGCAATGTCCGCCATGCCCATCGGCATGCCGGGGTGCCCGCTCTTGGCCTTCTCGACGGCATCCATCGAGAGGAACCGGATGCAATCGGCCATGTCGCGAAGGTGCTGATCGCGGGGCGCCGGTACGGATTTTACGGATTCCGTCATGATCGTTTCCTCGGGTCTGGTGAAAGGACAGACCCGAAGATAGTGCCCGATACGAACTGGGCCACTGCGACATGTTGAAATCCGACCAAGAACTTCATCGTCCGGTCGTCATCTAGCCGCCGTGGCCTCCTGTCACATCCTCTCCGGACAGCCGCTGCGATCGCGATTAGCTTTGTTGCAGCCGCCAGGTCCGGATTTCAAACGGCATGATGTCGGCAGGGCCTGCACGTTCGATCGGCTCTTCGAGGATGTTCAGAGGTCCCGAAGACTGCCATCCGGAGGGCAGGGCAAGCGAAAGCTGCCCGCGGCGGCCTGCCGGCTCGTAAAGCCGCAGGATAAGGCCCTCTCCATCCTCCGCCGACTTCAGTCCCGAAAAGGCGACCGGTATGCCCTCGACGCCGAGCGGCGACAACGTGCCTGCCGAGAGCCCGGTTGACTCGCCGGTAACGAGCGGCTGGTTGAGATCGATTGCCTCCTGCAGGACCCCGCCTTCATGCCAGGCGCCCTCATGCGGCATCAGCGCATAGGTAAAGCTCTGCTCGCCTTCGTCGGCGAGCGGATCGGGATAGATGGGCGAGCGCACGAGACTCATGCCGATGACATTGCCGCGTGCGCTATGACCGTATTTGGCATTGTTCAGCAGGGCGACACCGAAGCCCGGCTCGCTGAGATCGACGAAACGGTGCGCCGCAGCTTCAAACATCGCCTGCTCCCAGGAAGTGTTCGTATGCGTCTGGCGCTCGACGATACCGAAGGCGCATTCGAAAGTGGCAGTACGGGACCGCACGGCGACAGGGTTCAGTGTCCTCAGCAGAGTGCGCCGGTCGTGCCAGTCGATCGTCGTTTCGATGTCGAGCCTGCGGCCATTCGCCGTCAGCACGTAAAGCTGGGTGACCGTCGAGTTCCGGTATCGATGGACGACACGGATCGCGGCGCGATGCGGCCCCTGTTCGACAAGCGTGATGCTTTCGGGCTTGTCGAGGCGGACGGCCTTTTCCGCATAGTCGGCGTCGACATCCCAGGCATCCCAGTTGCGTGGCTTATCGGCCGGATAGACCCAGAGCTGATTGGCGCCGCCTTCGACCGCCTCCCTGCCCGTTGCCTTGTGGACGAGGCTCGAAACGGCGCCATCCTTGCCGATGACGACAGACAGATGTTCGTTCTCGAGGCTGTGCGCATCGGCTTTCAGCATGCCGGCCGGCTTCAATGCCTTGCGATCGAAGACTGCGACGGAAAGCGGAGCGACAATATCGGATGATGACAAGACCGTTCCATCCGAAAGCCTGGCGGTCAGGGGTCGCGGCGCGAGCGACGGATTAACGGCAATGACCGCGTCCGTCAGTCCGCCTGCCGGAAGCTGGGACGACAGCGCCTTCAAAGCCTTGGCCTGATCTGCCCCGGCATTGACGATCACGCCGTCAAGCTCCTGCTCGGCATCGATATAGACCTCGCGAATGCTCGAGCCCGGCAGGATGTCATGAAACTCGTTCTTGAGGACGACGCGCCAGTCCGCTTCCAGGCTTTCCGGCTTATCGGCACCCAGCAGATGCGCAAGTGAAGCGATCGTCTCCGCCGTAATGAGCGCCCGCTCGGCCTGCCGGTGCTTGCGCTTGACGCCGCTTTGAGAGGTCAGCGTCGCACGGTGCAGTTCAAGGTAGATTTCCCCGTCCCATACCGGAAGCTCTTTTTCCTCCGCAGTACGGTGGGCCTTTTCGTAAAAGCCCTTCACCGTGCCCCAGCGCGCACTGGGGATCGCCGGAAAGTCGCGCAGTTGCACTTCGCGCTCGACCATTTCAGGTGTCACGCCGCCGCCGCCATCGCCATAGCCGACTGCCAGGAGCGACGTATCGTGCTGCGTCTTGCCGCGGAAATTCTTCCAGGTCGGCACGAAGCAATCCGGCTGCACGAAACCATTATAGCCATGCATGGGATTATCGAATGTGTGGGTTAGAACCTTGCTTCCATCGAGGCCCTTCCACCAGAAAAGATCGGATGGAATATGATTGGTCTCGCTCCAGTTCACCTTGATGGTGAAGAAGCTGTCGATTCCGCCGAGCTTCAGGATCTGCGGCAAGGCGCCCGAAAAGCCGAAACAGTCAGGCAGCCAGCAGACCGTGTGGCGCAGGCCGAAATGTTTTTCGAAATAGCGCTGCCCGTAAAGCACCTGCCGCGCAAGACTTTCGCCGGTCGGCATGTTGGTGTCGGGTTCGACCCACATTCCGCCGACCGTTTCCCATTTGCCCTCGGCGACCTTCTTCTTGATACGCTCGAGAAGCTCCGGATCGTCCTCTTCCATCTGCGCATAATAATGAGCGGTCGATTGGTTGAACCGGAAGTCGTCCGACCGCTCCATCAGCGAGAGCGCGGTATTGAAGGTGCGGCGCATCTTCCGGCGGGTCTCGCGATAGGGCCAGAGCCAGGCAAGGTCGATATGGGCATGGCCAGTCAGCAACAGCTCGCCATTCGGCGGGAACCGCTTCTGAAGCTCTTTCAGACGCGCGACCAGCTGATCATAGGCCGCTGCGGCCGAAGCACTTTGTGTTTCCGTCAGGCCGGCCGGGTTTTCCTGCAGTTCCGGCAGTTCCCAGATCTTCTGCTGCATGACCGCACCGGATGTGCGCGAAATATAGGCTGACGTGTCCGAGGGCCAGTCGAGGCTGCGCAGCACCTGTTCGGCCGCCTCAATGAGGTGCGGCAAGACCTCATGGTTTTCCAGCACATCGGCGGCTTCGCCGAGCTGCCGCAACAGAAGGTGCAGTTTATGGACCGGTTCATCCAGCCAGATCAGCCGCGCCCTGTTGAGCTTCGGCGCCCGGTTCGGTTCACCGAAGGGAAAGCGTGCAACGCTTTCGGTCGCAATTGAAAACTCCCTGCCCTTGATCGGAAATTCCTGATGGTAGGGGTCGAGCCCGAATGTCTCGGCCTCACCACCCGAATAGTGCAATGTAATCAAGCTTTCGCCGCCGAGATCGAGCTGCAGGCGAATCTGTTCGATTGGCCAGTCGCGCGGTGCGGTCGCGGATGCCGCGAAATGAACCGTTCCGTTGCGGTGCGGCCAATCCTGATGATGGGCGATGGGCTCGCCGTCGAAGGTCCAGCCGTCGATCACAACGCTTTGCCGGTCGCGCCAGTGAGCAAGCTCGGCTGTACGGACTTTCAGACGATCGAGACGTTGGGCGATAGTGAGAGACATGACGGGTCCTATTGGAAAAAAGCAACTGACGGGCGGGGAGAAAATCAGGTCGCGCAAATGAGCCGCAGGCGCCGCGTCCCGTCTCCTCCAACCGAAACGCGTGGCGGCTCTTAGATTAAGTAACTTTGTTTTCACGTCAAGCGCACAAGAAATAAGTTGCTAGAGTTTTGCCTGTGATACACAAGCATTCAGGTGCTTAGGGAAGACGGTCATGCGGTATCTTCGATCCGGGCCGCGGCGACGTCAGGCAGAGGAAACGGCCGTTACGCGGGGTAAAACAATCGGTCTGCGGTCGGGAGAAATCGCCGACAGAAATATCCGCGTCATCCTGGAAGCGATCCGCCGACATGGTCCGTTGACCCGGACGGAACTTGGCCAGCATTCCGGGCTTACCGGTCCGGGCATCACCAATATCCTGCGACGCCTGAGTGACGGAGGATTGGTGACGTCGCACCGCCGCAACGGCGCGGGCAACAGCGCCACTGCGGCGGAATTTGCCCTGCGGCCGGATGGAGCCTTCTCGATCGGTATCAGGGTTCGCCAAAACCGAGGCGAAGCGGTCCTGATCGATCTCAGCGGCCAGGTCCATGATCGCGAATATTTTCCCCTCACCCCGGCAACGCGCGTCCCGTCAATCCTTTCGGTAACGGAAAACATGATCGGCCGGCATGTCGGCTTGCCGATCATCGGCCTGGGGATCGGGTCCAATGACTGGACGGCAGCGGAAAGCGATGAACTCGACGCAGCATCGACGCTTCCGGCCAGCCACGTGGAAAACGAGTGCACCGCAAGCCTGCTTGCCGAGCGCACCATCGGCGCGCCCGCCCCCGAAGGCGGACTGGCGATGATCATCATCGATGAAGATGTCCAGGCCGGCTTCCTCGTTCGCGGTATCCCCTATTCCGGCGTTCACGGACGCGCGGGCAGTATCGGCGAAATGCTGACCGGCCCCGACAATGTCCGGCTGAACGCCGTGGTCGGCTTCGGCACCCTGCGCGCACTGGTCAGCAAGGACGAGTTCGGGCGGCTCGTCGCGGGCGAGGAGCCGTCTTCACCTCAATTGACGCAGTGGATCCGCGATGCCGCAAGCCACCTGCTTGATCCGATCATCGCCATGGCCGGCTTCATCGCGCCAGGTGTCATCATGATCGGCGGCGACCTGCCGCGAAGCGTCATCGAAGCGCTGATCCACCAGCTCTCCGTCGAACGGCGCGACACATCCAAGCGTCCCTTCCTGACGCCATGGATTTCGCCGATGAAGCCGGCAAGCTTCAGTGGCGGCGGCGTGGCGCTAGGGGCGGCATTGCTGCCCTTCCTCAACACCCTGCTGCCGCCGGTATCAGCCTGAACCGGCCCAAGTCGGCTCAGCCAAGCGCCTCGTCTCTGTGACTGGCATCCGAGGCAAGCGCCTTGTCGAGCACCTTCTGGATATTCGCTGCGCGGCGGAACGACGGTTCCTGCGTCTTGCCCGCCCTCACCGCCTGCACGAAGCGCTGGTAATTGGTTTCGACCGGGTCGAAGGGAATATCGCGCCATGTGGCGGTGTGAACGTCTTCACCAAGGCAGGCGCGAAGCGTCGACTTTCCTGTATCGTAGATAATCTCGACCGAGCCTGTCTCGCCATAGACACGGAGACGCAACTGATCCATCTGGCCGGCCGCGGTTCGCGTCGCCTGGATGGTGCCAATCGCCCCGGTCGTGAAGTCGACATTCATCGTGAAGCTGTCATTCGCATCGAGATCATATTCACCGATCTTGTGGCCCGGTGCCTTGTTGAAGGTCTTGAGCCGCGCAAAGACATGGGCGACGTCCAATCCCGACCCGTAGGACGCGAAATCGACGATATGGATGCCGATATCGCCGAGCGCGCCGTTCGAGCCGTGCTTCTTGCTGAGCCGCCACAGCCATTTGCTCTCTGTTTTCCAATCGCCCCAATGACGACCGACGAGCCAGCTCTGCAGGTGCGATGCCTCGACATGTCGCACCTCGCCGATCTCGCCGGCAAGGACCATCTGCCGGCCTTTCTGCAGGGCGGGAGAATTGCGATAGGTGAAGTTGACCATGCCGACCTTGCCGGCCTTTTCGATGGCATCGGTCATTTCCATCGCCTTGATGGCGTCAGTCGCCAGCGGCTTTTCGCAGAAGACGTGTTTACCCGCAGCGATCGCCTGAAGCGTCGTCGGGTGGTGAATGCGGTCAGGCGTGACGTTGGCAACGGCATCGAACTCCCCCCACGCAAGAGCTTCTTCCAGCGAACTGAAATGGTTGGGAATGCCGTGTTCCGAACAGAAGGCCGCCAGCCGTTCGGGAACGACGTCGACGCCGCCCACTACGCTGACGCCGTCGATCGCCTTGAAATTTGCAGCATGCTGGTTGGCCATCCCGCCAGTGCCGAGAATGAGTAAGCGCATCTTATCCTCCATAGATGTCAGGCTCGGCCACCTCACGCAGCCGGGGCAAAAACCTCACCACGCCATCGCGGATGCCCGAAATGGCTCGATTTTCTGTGATCGGGAAATGCGGCTGGCGCGCGCTAACTTGTGTTGAATGTCGCCGGCATCTCAATCCTCCCAAGCTGCGGCTTGACATCAAATCAAAGTAACTTAATCTAATTAATGCAGCATGGAATTGAGGAGAGGTCAACTGACCACCAGGCTGTATCCGTTTAAAATGGGGAGGAGACCCATCATGAAGAGAGCGTTCATCGGCGCATTAGCGCTGAGCACAATGTTATTTTCAGTGCCTGCCGCATTTGCCCAGGAGCTTGCGACAAAAGACAGAATCGGCGCTGCCGACGCACCAAAAACCCTTGTAGTCCGGCTCACCAACGACAGTCCCAACAATGCCGATCCGGCAATCGCCGAAGGCTATCAGAAACTTTTCGTCGACTTCATAAAGAAGCATCCCGACTGGAAGCTGCAGATGCAGTTCATGTCGGCCGATATCGGCACCGAACAAGCAAAGATGCTGGAACAGGCCAAAGCCGGCAACGCTCCGGATTGCGCCGCAGTCGACTCCTTCGTGCTCTCGCAGTTCATGGTCAACCATGTGCTTGCCGACTTCACCCCCTATTTCTCGAAGGAAGAAGTCGCCGACCTGTTCCCCTTCATCCGCGACGGCATTACCGACAAGGACCAGACGATCCGTGCATGGTGGTGGGACACGGATCTTCGCGTGCTCTACCGCAATAAATCCATCGTTGCCGATGCGCCGCAAACCTGGGACGACCTGAAGAAGGCCGGGCTTTCCTCTGTCGAACAGGGCATGGAGGGCATCCTCTTCAATGCCGGTCGCTACGAGGGTTCCACCTTTGATTGGCTGGCGAACTACTGGGCGCTTGGCGGCAAACTCGTCGACGATTCCGGCAAGCCAATCTTCGGTGAAGGCGAAAACAAGGAGAAATTCCTCAAGGCCCTGACCTATTACAAGGACCTCGTCGATTCCGGTGCAGCGCCCAAACGCGTGACGACCATCGGCAATTATGACGACCTCAACGCCGCCGCGGCAGCCGGAACCACTGCGCTCTTCATCGGTGGCAACTGGCAATATGCCCAGCTGAAGGTCACACTCGACGAAGAGGAGTTCAAGAACTGGACCTTCTCGCCGATCCCCGGCCCGACCGCAGATCAACGTTCGACGGGTACCGGTGGATGGACGATCGCCTCCTTCAGCAAGGACAAGGACAAGGTGGAAATGTGTGCCAACCTTGCCCGCGAAGTCTATATGGGACCGGCCAATGCGCTGCAGCAGCAGCTGCCGACGCGCAAGTCGCTCTTCGACAAATATGATGTCTTCGCGACCGAAGCCAACAAGACCTTCGCCGGGGCTCTCGTCGATGGTCAGGCTCGTCCGGGCGCCCCGATCTATCCGGAAATCTCCAACCAGATCCAGATCATGATGGGCGACGTGCTCTCCGGCACCAAGAAGCCGGAAGAGGCACTGGACGGCGCGTTCAACGCGACGATGGAGGCTTACAAGCGTCTCTGACGATTGAGATCATGGCGGCGCCCGTGACGGGCGCCGCCGGTAATGTCAAACCCGGACAGAGAAGCCCAATGAGCCCCATTGCCATCGAGGCTGCCAGCCCGCCTCACAGCAGATCGTTCATGCGCCGTTTTGCCGGGGCGCCGTTGCCCTGGATCATGCCCGTGATTGTCGTCATCGGCATCTTCTATCTCTACCCCGTGATCGACGTTTTTCGTCTGTCCTTCACCAATGCGACGCTGATCGGCGACAATCCGGTCTATACGCTCGGCACGATATCGAATGCGCTGAGCTCACCGCAATTGCCCGACATCATGTGGGCGACCCTTATCTTCGTTGGCGGCAGTGTCATTGGACAGCAGATCTTTGGTCTCGCCGTTGCCGTCGTCGTCATCAGAGGTGAAAAACGCGGACTGTTCGGCACGACGATCCTACGCACCACGGCGCTTGTCGCCTGGGTGGTCCCGGGCATTGCCGGCGGCATCATCTGGCAGATGCTGTTTTCGGAAGCTCCGTATGGGGCGCTGAACAGCATATTGCGGCTCATGCACCTACCGACCGTCGCATGGCTTTCCGATCCGGCAATCGCGCCATGGTCGGCGCTGATCTCGAACATCTGGCGCGGCACGGCCTTCTCGATGGTCGTCATGTACGCCGCCCTCAAATCGATCGACCCTTCGCTCTATGAGGCGGCTGACGTCGACGGCGCAACGGGCCCGCAACAGTTCTTCTTCATCACCCTCCCCCAGCTGCGTGCAGCCATGCTCGTCAACATGATCCTCATCACGATCATGACGCTCAACACGTTCGATGCGATCATCACGCTGACGGGCGGCGGACCGGGACGTGCGACCGAGGTGATCTCGCTTTACGTATTCAACATCGTCTTCCGCAATTACGACCTTTCCGGCGGCAGCGTGCTTTCCGTGCTGATGCTGATCATCAGCCTCGGGCTTGCCGTCGTTTACGCATCGTTCCTGCCGAAGGAGGAAGAGCAATGAGCAGGCGTACCGGCACGCGCTTCGGCGACTTCCTGAGCTACCTCTTCATGCTGGTGATGTTCATCTTCTTCGCCGGTCCACTCTCTTATCTCCTGTCGATGGCCGTGCGTGACAAACGCGAAATCTATCGCGGCGTGGCACGCTATATACCGCACAATCCGACGATCGATAATTTCGTTACCGTCCTCAACAACAGCTACTTCCCGATCTATCTCTGGAACGGCCTGAAGCTCGCAGCACTCAGCGGTTTCGGCGTTCTGGTCGTCGCCCTGCCCGCGGCCTATGCGTTCTCCCGCTTCCAGTTCCGCGGCAAGGGCCTGTCGATGATGGGGCTATTGTTGTTCCAGATGATCTCGCCGCTTGTGATCATGGTGCCGCTGTACCGCTACATGAACCGTCTCGGCCTGCTCGATACGCATTTTGCGGTGACGATGGTCTATATTGCCCTCGGTGTGCCGCTCGCAACGTGGCTGCTGAAGAGCACGATAGACGGCATTCCGCGTAGCCTCGATGAAGCTGCGATGATCGACGGGTGCAATCGGTTCTCGGTCTTCTGGCGGATCGTCCTGCCGCTTTCGGCGCCGGGCATTGCTTCCGTCTTCATCATCACCGTCATTGCCGGCTGGTCACAATTCCTCGTGCCTTTTCTTCTGCTGACGCAAAACAATCTGATGCCGATCGGCGTCGGGATCTTTAACTTCCGTGGCATGCAGACCGACTCGTCCATCCAGCTGCTTGCGGCCGCCTGCCTGATCTCCGTCGTACCGGCGATCGTGGCGTTCCTGTCGCTCCAGCGGCTGATCCTCGGCGCCATGACCAGCGGCGCGGTGAAAGGGTAAGGTCGGTTTGCGTGTCCGTGGCTGATAGAGGATCCCGACCATGAACCAGATGACCGGCGCCAGACTGTCCCCCGATCTGACGGGGGCCAATGTTGAGGATGCGGGCGAGCACAACAGGGCCGTCGTGCTGCGTTGCGTCCATCGGCAGGCACCGATTTCGCGTGCCGAAATTGCGCGGCAGACCGGGTTTACCAAGCCGGCGATCGCACGGATCGTCGATCGCCTGCTCGACGAGGGCCTGATCATCGAGGCTCGCCGGCGCCATGGGTTGAGAGGCCAGCCGGCAATCGAGCTCGAAATCAACCCCGATGCGTTTTTCGCCATCGGCATCAATATCGATCGCGATCACCTGACGATTGTCGCCGTCGATGCCGTCGGCAACGTGCGCGCCCGCGTTCACCATGAAAAGCGCTATGTGCGCCCTGCCGAATTCATGCAGCTGACGGCCGACGCAATATCGCATTTCCAGCGAAGCCGGCTGATCGACGACGCGCACCTGGCCGGCATCGGGCTCGCCATGCCCGACTGGCTCGGGGAGATCCCCTTCCTCGGCATGCCCGAAGACTATTCGGAATGGATGGAATTCGACGTACGCGCAGCACTCGAAAACCTGACGCAGCATCCGGTTTTCATCGAAAATGAGACCAATGCGGCCGCACTTGCGGAGCTCGACTATGGCCTCGGGGCGGAAAGCCGCAGCTTCTTTTATATCGCCATCAATGCCTGCCTCGGCGGAGGGCTCGTTCTCGACGGCAATGGCCATCGCGGCGCCATGGCGCTGAGCGGCGAAATCGGCTGGCTTCCGATTGCCGACGACCGGGACAAGACCGCACCGAAGGTCGATCTTCTCGGCGAGGTGGTGACGATGTTTTTTCTCTACAAGTTTCTTGGCGAGCACGGCGTCCGTGCAAGCGTGCCTCAGGATCTCCTGACGCTCGATGCGCGCGGCAAGGCTCTGGTGTCGAAGTGGCTGAAGGAAATGAGCGCTCACCTTGCCGTGGCGGTCAAGCATATCGGCATGATCGTCGATCCCGACGCCATCATCATTGGCGGCAGGCTGCCGATCCGCATGATCGACGAGTTGCTGCGGTACGTTCACGAACATCTGACGGCTGGAGACAACACTCTGCCTACGCTGCATCGTGCCTCGATCGGCGAGGATGCTTCAGCACTCGGTGCGGCGGCAATGCCGATGGCAGCGGCCTTGATGCTGGCATCCGCCGATGCTGTGCAACGCACCCGATCGCCCCTCAAATTCATGGATCGCTTGAACAATTAATACGGCCGGCAGGGCCGCTGGGAGGATTTTGATGAAGATTGGCTTTTATACGTCGACATTCAACGACCGGCCGCTCGAGGAAGTGGTGCATTTCGCGGCCTCTGCAGGTTTCGACGCGATCGAAATCGATATCGGTGGCCATATCAAGACGCCGGACAAGGTGCAGGCTGCCGTCGCACTTGCCCGAGACCACGACCTCTTCGTCTCCTCGATTACCTATTTCGGCAACCAGCTCGATGCCGACAGCGGCAAGCGCAGCGCGCTTCGCGTCCGAACGGAGGAATTTGCCCAGGCGATCGGCGAAGCAGGCGTGCCTATCTTCGTGATCTTTCCTGGACGCGACGACAGTGCCGATGACGAAGCCAACTACGATGATTTTGCCGCCTTTGCCAACGAGCTGATTGCCAAGACGACATCAAGCGGTCTCGTCTTCGCAATCGAAAACTGGCCCGGCCCCAAGGATAATTTCGTCGGGACGACGCCGAAGGGCTGGCAGGAGCTCTTCAAGCGCATACCAAGCCTCCGCTTCGGTCTTGAATTCGACCCGTCGCACCTCATCCGCATCGGCGTCGATCCCTATGCGGCAATGGACGCGGTCAAGGATCGCATTGCCATTCTCCATGCCAAGGATACCGCAATCGATGCCGCCGCCCAGCAGGCCGTCGGCTATCACGGCAAGGGCTGGTGGCAATACAAGCTGCCGGGCAAGGGCCTTCTCGACTGGCAGCGCTTCCTGCGCCAGGCGCGGACCAACGGCTTCGACGGTACGCTTTCGATCGAGCATGAGGACGCCGCCTACGGATGGCCGGGCAAGGATCTCGAAGCGCGAAAAGAGGGGGAACGCCTCGGCCTCGCCTACCTCAGAAAAGTGTTGGACAAGCTCTGAGAGCGACTGGGGAGGACAAAAATGGCTCATGTTAGAGTGAACGATGCGCGCAAGGATTACGGTGCCTTCAAAGCCATCAAAGGTGTGTCGGTCGATATCCGTGACGGCGAGTTCGTCGTTCTCGTCGGCCCCTCGGGCTGCGGAAAATCCACCCTTCTCAGGATGATCGCGGGTCTGGAAGACATCAGCTCGGGCCAGATCCAGATCGGCAAGCATATCGTCAACGAGCTGGCGCCGAAGGATCGCGACATCGCCATGGTGTTCCAGAACTATGCCCTCTATCCGCATATGACGGTCGCCAAGAATATGGGTTTCTCTCTGCGGCTGAAGCGTATGGCGAAGACGGAGATCGATCAGCGCGTCGGCAATGCCGCCAAGATCCTCGGCCTTGAGGCCCTTCTGGAACGCTATCCGAAGCAACTGTCGGGCGGTCAGCGGCAACGTGTTGCCATGGGCCGCGCGATCGTTCGGGACCCTGCCGTCTTCCTGTTCGACGAGCCGCTGTCGAACCTCGATGCAAAGCTCCGCGTCCAGATGCGCACGGAGATCAAGGAACTGCATCAGCGGCTGAAGACAACAACCATCTACGTCACACACGATCAGATCGAGGCGATGACAATGGCGGACAAGATTGTCGTGATGAAGGACGGCCTGATCGAGCAGTCCGGCTCGCCGCTCGAACTCTACGATCGCCCGAGCAACCTCTTCGTCGCCGGTTTCATCGGCTCACCCGCCATGAACTTCATCAGGGGGAACATGACGAATGAAGGTTTCCGGACGACAGACGGGCTTATCCTGCCGAGCGAGCGGCGCCCTTCCGGCGCCGTCACCTACGGCATTCGCCCCGAGCACCTCGCGCTCGATCCCAACGGGATCGAGGTGACGACTGCCGTGGTCGAGCCGACGGGATCCGAAACATTGGTAATTGCCCGTCTTGGCACCCAGACCATCAGCTGTGTGTTCCGGGAGCGGATCAGAGCAGCCCCCGGCGATATCCTGCGGATCGCCCCGCTCCACGATGCCGTCCATCTGTTCGACGAAGGCGAGCAACGCATCACCGTTGGCGAACCGGTGTTGAACTGATTGCATTTGACGGGGGCGGACGGCGTGATCGAGCGGACGCCCCCCGAAATCAGCAATTTGATCTTCTTTCACGGAGCTGTGCCAACGGGCAAAATGAAACTGAATGCAGATTATGCCGTGGAAGCGGCATGACCTCGAGAATCCGGGAAGAATCACAAGCACACAAAAGCCTTGTGTCCGGTGCTTAAAAAGCTCTCGTCAGAGATCGAGAAGCAGATCACCACCATTGTGATCGTTGCCACCGCTACGAATCTCCCGCTGCTTTGGGCTCGCCGCCTCCTTGCCCTTCCTGGTACCCGTCTTTCTGCCCTTCGGAGGGAGCTCCGCTGATAACTCAAGGAGTTTTGCGGCGGGCTTGGCAGGTCCCGGTATCGTGGTGGCAGCCTGCGCTTCTATCCCGTCGGTTTCCTTCTCAGCAGTAGCGCTGGACGTGTCCGATAGCTCGATCTCGGATCGTGGGGTGGCGTTCGGCTTTGCAATCTTGATCGATGGGGCAGCGTCCTGCAGTGTCTTCGGCGCGAAACGTATCATAAATGCGTACCTTTTCATCTGTTCTATTTTTGTTCTCATTGAAAGGCGCATTTGTCAACCTGGCTGGCGGCGCAGCGCGGTCAGAAAATGTTCGACTTCGAAGCGGTCGGAGGGCGTGGCGAGCCCTTTACAGGCCTTCAGATAAAAGGGGGCACCGTTCAAGCCTCCGCGCGTCCCCTCCCCGACAGCCAAGCCGCAACCTATATCAAGGCGGATTCCGATCCGCAGTATTGGCTACCCTTGCACGGAGACATGTATGAGCCAAGATCCATACGAGCTTCTCGGCGTGAAACGGGAGGCCACCCAGAAGGAAATTCAGGGGGCATTCCGCAAGCTTGCCAAGAAGCTTCACCCAGATCTGAACCCGGGCGACAAGAAGGCCGAGGCGAAGTTCAAGGAAATTTCTGCCGCCTATGAAATCCTGAGCGACGAGGAAAAGCGGGGCCGCTTCGATCGTGGCGAGATCGACATCACGGGAGCCGAACAGGCGCCCCGTAGCTATTATCGCGACTATGCCTCCTCAAGCGGCCCCGGCAGCGCCTATCACAACGGCGCCGGCTTTGCCGATTTTGGAGACGCCGACGATCTCTTCTCAAACTTCTTCTCCCGCCGCTCTGGCGGCGGCAGCGCCGGCGGCGGCCAGTTTCGCTCCCAGGGCCATGACCGGCGCTTCTCGATGGAGGTGGATTTCCTCGATGCGGTGAATGGCACGCAGAGCCAGGTGAGGTTGTCGGAAGGGCCGGCGCTCGACGTCAAGATCCCACCCGGCACGCGGGACGGCCAGACGCTGCGCCTGCGCGGCAAGGGCGAACCCGGTTTCGGCGGTGGGCCTGCCGGCGATGCTCTGATCGATATCCGAGTTCGCCCGCACCGTTTCTTTACCCGCGACGGCGACGACATCCGCCTCGATCTGCCTGTCACGTTGAGAGAAGCGGTTCTCGGTGGAAAGGTGCGCGTGCCGACGCCTTCAGGGCCGGTCAACCTGACCCTGCCGGCCAATTCCAGCAGCGGCAAAGTCCTCCGGCTCAAGGGCAAGGGTGTCGCCAGGCGTGGCGGCGACGCAGGTGACATCTATGTTACGCTGAAGATCATGCTGCCCGAGCAACCAGACGAACAACTGACCGCCTTCGCAAAGGACTGGGCGGCAGCCGACACACAGGATCCGAGAAAGAACATGGAGGCTTGACCATGGACGATCGCGAATTCCGTCTCTACCTGAAAATAGACGTGACTGAGCTCGATCTATGGGTCGAGCAGGGTTGGCTCGCCCCCGATATTTCCGAGGGACGGCGTCGGTTCCGGGATGCCGATCTTGCCCGCGCCCGCCTGATCCTCGACCTCACGCGCCAGATGGGCGTCAACGAGGCCGGCGTCGATGTGGTCATGGAGCTCGTCGATCAGCTCCATGGCATGCGCGGCTCGATGCGCAGCCTTGTTCTCGCGATCAACAGGCAGGAGGCCGCAATCCAGCAACGTCTGCTCGACACCCTCGAAGAGCTCGACGACAGCGTCCGCTGATAGCTTCCTCGATGGCCTGAAGATCAGACTTTGCACGGCATGAAGGACGGCTGAGCGGGCAAGCCAGCCTCCCTGTTCTGGCGGAGAGCTTCTCTGCCCTGGCAGGTCCCTCATTGAATAGAAGTAGAAGCAAAGGAGCGCGGGCGTGAGCCGTCTTTGACAAACGTCAATGCCGGTTTGCCGCGATTTCAGCATCATAGCATCATGACGATGAGGAACAGGTCATGAAAGCTATGATCCTGGAAGCGATCGGGATGCCTCTGCGCCCGGTCGACCGACCGGAGCCCTTACCCAGTAGAGGACAATTGATGCTGAGGGTCGAAGCCTGCGCGGTGTGCAGGACGGATCTTCATGTCTGCGACGGCGATCTTCCGAACCCAAAACTGCCGCTCGTTCCCACACCAAAACCTGTCAGCTCAAAGATGCGAATGCAGCACTTGACGGTTTGCGTGCCGCCGCCTCAGCGGCGCCGCTGTCCTGACGCCTTGACCGAACGCGGCCCAGTTCTGGCGGCACGTTTGGGAGCCGCTTCCAACGGGCCTTACTCGCGTTTTCTCAATCCGCTCAGCCGATAGGAGATGGAAGCCTGCATCTGCGCATCAAAAGATGACTATGTTACTCTTGTTTTTTCTCGGGCAAGCGGGTTATACCGCCGGCACCCTCAGAATCCTCATGCTGGGTTCTCGAAGAACAGGAAGTTTTCATGAAGGTTTTCAAGTCCCTTACGGTGCCCGGGCTCGCAGCCATGATCGGCCTGATCGCGACGCCGGCATTCTCCGCACCGACCCAGTATCCGCTGACGCTCGACAATTGCGGCGCGAAGGTCACCCTCACCAAGGCTCCAGTGCGAGCCATCGGACTTGGCCAGAACAGCGCGGAAATCATGCTGCTTCTTGGTCTGGAAGACAAAATGGCGGGTACTGCGTTCTGGCCAAGCAAAGTTCTGCCTGATCTCGCCGAAGCCAATGCGAAGGTCAAGCTTCTGTCCGTCGAGTTTCCGACCTTCGAGTCGATTCTGGCGCAAAACCCGGATTTCGTGGCAGCTGCCTTGCCAAGCCTGGTCGGACCGACGAGCAAGGTCGCCAAGCGAGAGGACTTCGACAAGGTCGGTGTGCCAAGCTACATTTCGCCCAGCACCTGCCTCAGCACCGAAAAGGTCAAGGATCAGTATGGCAGCCGCGACCGGCTCTGGAACATGGACCTGCTTTACCAGGAGATCGACGAGCTTTCGCAAATATTTGACGTCGCCGATCGTGGCCAGGCGCTGATTGCCGACTTCAAGAAGCGTGAAGCGGCATTGCGCGCCAACGCATCCAGGGACGGCAAGCAGCTTTCCTACGTCTTCTGGTTCTCCAGCCAGTCCCCTTCCGCAGACGCCTATCTCGGCGGCAAGAATGCCGCCTCCGGCTTCATCGCCGATCTTCTCGGCGGGAGGAATGCCATTAGCGCGGATGCCGAATGGCCGACGCTCGGCTGGGAAAGCATCATCGCAGCCAACCCCGATGTCATCGTCGTGGCTACTCTCGACCGCAACCGCTGGGAACTCGACAAGCCGGAGGCCAAGATCAAGTTCCTGAACAGCGACCCGGCCGTCAGCCAGATGCCCGCAGTGAAAAACAAGGCAATCGTCATCATGGATGGCCAGGCGATGAATCCGACGATCCGCACGATCTACGGCGCCGAACAGGTGGCCGAACAACTGAAAGCGCTCGGCCTGACCAAGTGACCGCCGCAAACCGCCTCCTCCGGCAGGCTACGCCCTTCGCCCTGCTCCTGTTGGCCTCCCTTGCGGCGGTCGGCCTGGTCATCGGCATCAGTGTCGGCATCGGCGATCTGCCGATCCCGCTGACCACGACGTTTGCCGCCGTCACCAACAGGCTGGGATGGACGGCGGTCGAACTCAACCGCATCCACGAAACCGTGATCTGGGATTATCGGCTCAGCCGCGCACTCGTGGCGGCTTTCTGCGGCGCGGGACTGGCGCTGTCGGGTGCGATCATGCAATCGCTGCTTCGCAACCCGCTGGCCGAGCCCTATGTGCTTGGAATCTCTGCCGGTGCGTCCACCGGTGCGGTTGCCATCGTCATCCTCGGCGTTGGTGCAGGTGCCGTTTCGTTGTCGGCCGGAGCTTTTGCCGGCGCATTTGCGGCCTTCTTTTTCGTGGCCCTGCTATCCAACGGCACGCGTGGCGGTGCCGACCGGACAATTCTTGCCGGCGTTGCCGCTTCGCAGCTCTTCAACGCCGCCACATCCTACGTGGTTACGACATCAGGCAACGCGCAGCAGGCGCGCGATGTCATGTTCTGGCTGCTCGGCAGTTTCGGCGGCGTGCGGTGGCCGGAATTCATGCTCGTTTCTGCTGTCGTCGGCTTTGGGCTTGTTGTCTGCCTAATGCATGCCAGGGTTCTCGATGCTTTTGCTTTCGGTGATGAAGCGGCCGCATCTCTCGGTGTCAACGTCGGCCGGGCGCGCATCGTGCTGTTTGCGCTGACCGCAATGATGACGGCCACGATCGTCAGCATGGTCGGCTCGATCGGCTTCGTCGGTCTTGTCGTGCCGCACGCGGCCCGCTTCGTCGTCGGGCCGCTCCATATCCGGCTACTGCCTGCCTGCGCCGTTGCCGGCGCAATCTTCATGGTCCTTGCCGACATTGCTTCGCGCGCGCTGATCCCGCAGCAGGTCCTTCCGATCGGGGTCGTCACCGCGCTGGTTGGCGTTCCCTTCTTCTCCGTGATTCTCTACCGGTTCCAGCGCGCATCATGAGCATCAAAGCCGAAAATCTCGTCTGGAAAATTGGCAGGAAGACCATTCTTGATGGCGTCTCCTTCGAAGCGAAATCGGGAAAGATGCTCGGCCTGCTTGGTCCGAACGGTTCCGGAAAGACCTCGCTTCTGCGGCTTCTCGCCGGCCTGAAACAACCCAATTCCGGGCGCATCTCACTCGATCTGCAGGATATAGGGACCATCGGACGCCGCACGATCGCTCAACGCGTCGCCTTCGTCGAACAGAATGCGACAACCAACGCCGATCTGAAGGTCATTGATGTCGTCAAGCTCGGACGCTTTCCGCATCGCTCGATGTTTTCCTGCTGGACACTCGCTGACGATCACGCCATTGAGGAGGCCTTGACGCGAGCCGGCATGACCGACAAGCGTCATGATCGCTGGCAGAGCCTGTCCGGTGGGGAAAGACAGCGCACCCACATTGCACGGGCCCTGGCGCAGTCGCCGAAAGAACTGATCCTCGATGAACCGACCAATCATCTCGATATCCAGCACCAGATCAGCCTCATGCGGCTCGTCTCCGGTCTGCCGGTCACCAGCATCATCGCGCTGCACGATCTCAACCATGCGGCCATGTTTTGCGACGAGTTGATCGTCATGCAGAGGGGGACGATCGTCGCCTCCGGCACGCCGGCCGAAGTCTTGACCGAAGAGGTTCTCAGGGAGGTTTTCTCGGTGGATGCACGCGTCGAAGTCTCAGCCTATCACGCCCGGCCGCACATCCACTATCTCCGTTGACGACGCGGCGTCGCCGAGACAGACCTTCGCATGGCCTGCCTGCAGGGCGATCACGTTGCCTTGCTTGACCTATCGCTCCGATTTCAGCTCGCGCAGAGCTTCTTCAGCGCCTTCTCCACGCCCTTGCGAAGGGCAGCCGAAATTTCGGGTTCGAACGTCGTGACAACGTCGCCGAACTCTCCCCTTGCCTCGATGATATCGATCGAGCTTGCGTTCATCGCACAGGTCGCAAGATTTGCCTGCAGGTGAATTCGAGCCTTCGCCGAAAAGCCGCCCTTCAGAGGGGAGCTGTCCGACGTCTTGCATGCGAGCGTGCCGAGTGCGCTTGCCTCGGCCACATCACCAGCCACTCTGATCTCGATCGTGTCGATCTTAACGAAGTCGAGCTTGTCGATACCCAGTTCGACCTTCACGCCCAAAACCGGCTGACTGACCTTCAAAGGCTTACAGGGTTGGGCGGCCTCGATCGCTCGCTCGAGGACATTGGCGGCGGATGCGGGAGAGTTCAGAGATGGGGCAGCGACAAGGGCCATGCCGAGCGCCATGCACGCCAGATGTCTCCAACCGTTCCTGTATCCCTTGCCGCGGTGCTTCATGTTGCCGGGCGAACCAGCCGGCCAAGATACGGTTTTCGAACCGATGTCAAAATGATCGACAGGCATACTCTTCCTCAAGTCGAAGTGTGTCTGGCGACATCAGAATACAGCGTCTCCACGCAAAGGAAAGAACGTTGCATCAGGTCGTCCCCTGTAGCGCCTTGCCCGTGGTTCGGTCACCCGTTCACAGAGGCACGTCGCCGTTCGGCGAGATCATCAGGATCGGACGCTTCCCGCAGACGAAGGACAGGCGGGCGGAGTAATGCCGCGGGGTTCCGGCACTATCTCCGCCCGTCCTCGGCCAAAGCGGCCGGCCGATTTCGGGCGCCTTTCAAACATTCGCGAAGCGACTACACGACGCCGGGGCTAGCTCTTCCGTCAACGTGCCATTGCAGGCTTCGACCTCTTTTCCGTCCACTGCGGCGGAGCCCCATATTTTGAGGCAAGCGCGCCAAGCAGCCCGGGTGCGCGACCGAAAGCATCGCAGGCGGCATATTTCGGCTTTCCGCCAAGCCAGGAGCGAGCGCGTTGCCTCGACGGAAGTGAAAGGTTCAGTCCCTTCGGTTCCTTTCCGGCGATCAGTACCCGTGAAAAATCGCCGGCAAATTTTGTTGCGAGACCATAGGCGTCCCCAACCTCGGAAACGCGAGGATTATCCTGAATGGAGTTTGCGCCACGCGCCCACAGCATTGCAGCATTCTGCATTCCCGTGGCATCGACAGCTTCGGCTTCGACCGCCAGGCCGCCGAGACCGAAGGGGAGGCGCGGTACGCTCACAGGCAGGGCAAAGCCCGAACCGACACTGACGACGGTCGCGACCCCGGCAGCGGCCTTGTTGGTGGGAACGATGTCGGCGACGACCGAGCGAACGGTCAGATCCGCAGGCTGGCCGGCCGGGACCATCTGGTATTTGTCACTCAGCGCCACGCAAAGCGCCCTGTCGAGAGCATTGGAAACCAGGGACCGGTCGGCTTCGGACTTGATCTTGGACGCAGCACCGAACGAAAAGACGGTCGGGACGATGGCGACGGTCTTCACACGTGCCAGCTGCTGCCCGTCGACATAGAGCCGCTTTTTGGCAAGCGTCCCCTTCGATGGACCGAGATTGTTGTAGGAGACGAGCGTTCCCGCTTCCTTGAGTGGCACGGCAGCGCATCCGGAAACGGTTGCTGTTGTCAGTAAAGCAATAAATGCCAGGAGCGACGCTCTGGACGGCTGGTTGAAAAGCGGCTGGCTGAAAAATCGACGACGTGAATGCGAATTGCTGGGCATGTCTCTCGTTGGCCTCCGGTCATGACGATGACCGGACCCTCGAATCAAACAATTGCGACACAATTACATTGCCCGCCGCTCACCATATTTTAGCTGTGGATGAACCCGGCGCGCGAGTGCTCCAACGTCCATCCGTCGTTGCCGCCGCTCTTTCGCCTATCGAAAGCGTTACAAGCGGAAACACAAATCCAGTCATGCTTCCGCAATTATCGGAGCCCAAATGAAGAGCCATGCTGGCTGAAAATGGCTGGCATGATCTCATCGGCTTTCAACTAGGAACAACGCATGGCCTCAAAACGAGCGGCAGGACCAACCGCGGCATTCGCGGTTATCGCATCCATTCAAAATGCCGTCGTGATCGGCATCGGCACGGTGCGAAGGCTGATCATTCTCTTCGGGAGGCTCGTCGGTGCAGACATAGCAAAGGCGCGGATGGCGGGCATGAACCTGCGACCCGAATTGTTTGAATCCGCAAGACGGATCGGCGTTTAGCCATGAGACGCAAGACCATGCTTCACCTGCTCGCGAACCTGTTATTCGCGACCATCCTGTTCGGTGCGCTTCTCGGCGGACCGATCGTGATGCTCATTTTGTTTTCGGAGCGGCTTGCACTGTGAGGATGCACAAACGATAGATTGGATATCAGATGCATTGCGATCTTTCCTGCTTTCGCAAACATGCAGCATGAACCGGCACGTAACGGTTATGCGGAGAGATAATGCCGGCCGCGATGGAGAATATCTCCACAAATCACCCGCGGCATCAGGATATCACCATATTCTCCCCACTCACTTTTCTCCTCAATCGCGACCCGCCTGAGAGGGTCATTCTCACGCAAAGGAACACCGAATGCGCATAGTTCGCTTGCTGCGCGACTACTCTGTTTGCCGATTTTTCATACCATTGATCGCCTTCTCGATTTTCGCCGGTGCGCCAGCGCAAGCCGAAGAACCTCTTTCCAGCGTGATCGCCGACGGCAAGCCCTGGGAAATGGTTGTCGTCAAACGAAGAGCCTCGAACATTCTTGTGTTTCGTCCAGATGGCGGCGGGACCATCAGCGACAGCCTGGTGAGTATAAGCCCAACGTGGAGGGCCGCGCCGGGCGGGATTTGCATTAGGCCACGGCCGGGAGATGCCGAGAAATGCCTTCAATTGACGCGGACGAAAGCCGGTATCGAAGCATCGCAGAGCGGCAAGACCGTTTGGGTGCTCAAGCGATGAAGATATTCACGCAATCAGGATTCGACATTGGCGGCGGGAGACCCCATACGCCACCGACGCTCCGTCCCCGAGCCTGAACCTATGCAGCTATGGGCAATGCCGCTCTGACCTAGCCCCGGCGATCTGCTCTACCGGATCTCCGGCCGATCGACGATGAACAACGGAATTCAGCCGGCTGTTGTTTATGAGCGGCATCCTAGGAAGGCTTTCGCACCGTTGGCTGGCTCATGACATGCGATTGCGCTCGTCTTGAACCGCTTAAAAGTCCCGAAGATCCAGATGATTGTTGATCTCGGGAGCGTCTATCCGATAAGTGAGGCGGTCAAATACGGATTCGGTTACTTTGCCATCGGCAGGCGCCCGAGAAAAAGGTAGAAATGCGCTACTTCATTACGGGAACGGCAGGCTTCATCGGCTTCCATCTGGCACGCCGGCTGTTGCAGGATGGACATGAGGTAACCGGCTTCGACGGCCTGACACGCTATTATAATGTCAGGCTGAAGGAGATGCGTCATGCCGCGCTGGCGCAGTATCCTGCCTTCCGCCCCGTCATCGCCATGCTCGAAGACAAGGCAGCGCTGGAAGCCGCCATTTCGGCTGCAAAGCCGGATGTTCTCATTCACCTCGCCGCACAGGCCGGCGTGCGTTACAGCAACGAAAATCCGCACGCCTATCTGCGTTCGAATATCGAGGGCTCCTGGAACATTCTGGAGCTCGCCAGTCGCATCGAGCTGCGCCATCTCATGCTTGCTTCGACCTCATCGATCTACGGCGCCAATACGACTGTCCCATTCCGCGAAACCGACCGCGCCGACGAGCCTCTGAGCTTCTATGCCGCCAGCAAGAAATCGATGGAGGTGATGGCGCACAGCTATTCGCATCTCCACAAGATTCCCACCACGGCCTTCCGTTTCTTTACCGTCTATGGCCCCTGGGGCCGGCCCGATATGGCGCTCTTCAAGTTCGTTAAGAACATGATCGAGAACAAGCCGATCGAGATATACGGCAACGGCAATATGAGCCGTGATTTCACCTATATCGACGATCTGGTTGAGGCCGTGGTCAGGTTGTCCGGTATCATTCCCTCGGAAACCAACCGCGTCGCCGATGCGGGAATTGAAACCCTTTCGCATCAGGCCCCCTTCCGCATCGTCAATATTGGCGGCGGCCAGCCGGTCAGCCTCATGGACTTCGTCGAAAACGTGGAAAACGCGATGGGGCATGGAGCAAAACGTATCATGCTTCCCATGCAGAAGGGCGACGTGCCGCGCACCTTTGCAAGCCCGGATCTTCTCCACGCCCTGACGGGCTATCGACCGGAAACCTCTTTAGAAACGGGCACCAAGGCTTTCGTCGAGTGGTATCTGGAAGCCAGGCGGGAACTCGGCACGATCGACACCTAAGCTTCTGACGGCCATCACGGTGCCCCGATGCGCTTGAGGCAGTATGAAAAATGCGCGTCAGGCTCGAGCGTCAGAAACTCGAAGCGCCAGCCACGCTCGACGCAGAACTTGTTGACCGCCTCCACGACCCCGTAGACCACCGGTTTGACTGTGTTCCCCGTGCAGAAATCGTGCCCGGCAATACGGCCGTCCTGCTTCACTTTGCGATCTGCGAGCAGAAGCTCCTCCCATGTCAGCGCAAAGGAATGATCGGTATCGATATAGACCCAATCGAAGGTCTCGTCATCGAATTGTGACAACATGTCGAGCGACGTGCCCTGTCGAATCACAACACGGCCTTCAGTGATTTCCGATCCGAATTTGCCATTGATGATCTCGAGGCCTTCTGAGTATCGATCCATGTTCCAGGGATCGATGAGGTGGAGCTGCCTCGGCTGGTTTCGTGCCAGTATCTCCTCGCTGAAGGCACCCTCCGCAACACCTAACTCGGCAACGACCCCACCTTTCGGCAGATTGTCGAGAAGCTTGGCACGATCGGGCAGCAATCTCGCCTGCTCCGTGTGGACATATTCTAAAAAGGTCCGGGGGGTGCTTTGCCGAAGGGCCGCTCGCTGCTCTCGCGTCGTCATTTTCGCTCCGAATTTTTTCAACCGCACCTCTACAGAGAATACCCACAGTGGGGAAGAGCGACACCCACAAGCAAATTGCGCAGAAACTCAAAAAGAGGCTTGCGGTTCTTTATCAATATCGTTAGAGACGCTTCACCGAACGATGACACAGAGCATCGAGGGCGATTAGCTCAGTTGGTAGAGCGCCTCGTTTACACCGAGGATGTCGGGAGTTCGAGTCTCTCATCGCCCACCATTTCCTTTTCAAAAATCCTATATTTTCCTAATGATTTCAGCTTGTTAAGCTCCGTCAACGGACGCAAGTCCCCTCACCTGCGAGCCCCAAATGGCCGTTGATTCTAAAGGGAAACCTGAAACGCTCCCCTCACCTTTCAAGCTACCGATACAAGCGAAATCCACGCTCGAGCCGGCCTTTTCGCGGCATAGCCTCATTCTTCTCGTTTTATTCTGATAGATCGAGAACGAGGCTCAGGAGGGGGACGTATGACACGAATTCGGCGCCGTAGATGCGCCGGCAATATAACGTATTCGGAGGAGGCAAGGCCGATCACCCCTGCGCGGATCAAGCGAGCATTGGACCGTCTTGCGGAAATTATCGTGCAGTTGGGTCACGAGGGTTACAAGTACTTGCCGATTTATAAACGGCTAGAAACTGAGTTTGCACAAATCCGAGATCGTGCAACTGATATGGTCCGGCTTCGCGCACACGCTAAACGGTCAAGGATCGAGCCGTCCGAATAATCGTGCAAGACAAGTTATCACAGGGGTCGTTTCAGCAGACAATCAAGTTGATGTTCG
This sequence comes from Rhizobium sp. BK379, assembly GCF_014193955.1. Lineage (NCBI taxonomy): Bacteria > Pseudomonadati > Pseudomonadota > Alphaproteobacteria > Hyphomicrobiales > Rhizobiaceae > Rhizobium > Rhizobium sp. BK379. Next base: position 83,359 of record NZ_JACIAD010000006.1, on the reverse strand, counting down.
GCAGCGTGCAGCGGATACTGCCATCCATCCCACAATTCGAATAAATCGTGCGTGACGGCCACCCCACATGGCGCAACTGCCGCGACAGGCGTGTCAGCAGGCATCTCGACGTATCCCTCTGCAGTGTCACCCTGGCATGCTCGACGCCGCGGAATTGCTTGCGGTCATTGTCACTTCCTTTGGTGTGGTGAGGTAGGAGGCGGACGTGCGTCCCGATACAGGCCCTCGAGGGGGATGGCCGGCATCCCGCGTAGTCAGCCTTTCAACTCCGCTGTGTCTTTCTCCGTCAACCGTCGAGTTGAGATATCGCTGCGAAGTACTGCAAAAGGCCTCGCTTAAGTGACAACTAATATCTACGCTTGCCGCGAGAGTTAGCATTTGCGATAACAACGTGTAGTGGCGCGAGTCGAGCGCAGCTGAATGCAATCTTGTTGCGTACCTTTGGGAGACATCGTGGCAGATCTAGCAATTTTTCTTCCTCGTCCAGCGACCGGCGTCTGGACGTGGTACAAGCGAGGCGGAGACGTTCTTGTCTTCATCGCGATTTCCCTATCCATGGCTATCTTCATTGGGCAGGAACAAATCATCTCGCGCGGCGATGTTGTCTATTGGCTACTTGTTGGTCCCAGTCTTCTTATGCCGCTGCTTCGCTTCAGGCAGACACTCGAGAACCTTCTTTTCGGGAAGGCGCGGCCAATCGCTTTTTTCGGAATTGTCAGCGCCGTCTGGTTAATCATCCAGCGGGATTTTGGAGCTATCCCACCTGTCTTTCTGATCGTGTGGGTCGCAGGATGGGCGTGCCGAGACGAGGTGGGGATCAGCGCCCGAGCGGTTTTCGCTCTGACCTTGATATTCTACAGCACCGGCTGCATTTCCTTTTTGATGCAGCCTTCCTATGAGGAACAACCGTGGCTGATGCAGCATATAGCTCCGCCGGAAGCTGCCAAAGGGAATAGCGTCGAACTTGCTTTGCCCGAACAAGATCGAGATGGTTTGAACATCAACGCTTGGGGTATCTTGCCGAATCAGACTGCAGTCGCATTCCAGCCATGGCGTATCTCGGCAACTCCAAACATCGCCACATCTGGAATATTCTCGCTACTGATCCTCCTGGTGATTGTCAGACGCTTTCGTCCAAACCCGTTGGAGATGGCGACGGCGGCATCCGCACTCTACTTCGCGACCTTGTCATTCGTTCGAGCTGTTTTCGTCAGTTTGGCACTATTCTCCGCAACAATAGCAATAATGAGCCTGTTGCCGCAGCGCCCGCGCCTCAGAGTTGCTGTTGCGCTTTTTATGACCATTGGAATTACCATCCTAGTCGCCTTATCGCCAATCCTCTTATATTCGCTGCAGGACTGGAGCATCGTGTCGCGCATGTTCCTACGCGGGCAGACCGATATGTCGGCTACTGACATCTACCGCCAGATGTATCGCCCCTGGCTCTGGGGGGAGCACATGAAGTTATTTTGGAGCAGCCCCTATCTGATGGGGTATGGAAGCGAACTTGCTGCCAGTGCGCTGAAAAACATCATCAACGCTGGACAGGTGCGATCGGACTCCGTTTCATTCCTCACCCGCATGGTGGCGACATACGGCATCCCCGCTTTCGGGATTATCGTCTTCTTGATCGAGCGGTGCTATCGCCACGTCAAGGATAACGATGTATGGGCGGTAGCGGTGTTGTCGGTAATGGTATGGTTGATGATGAGTTGGGGAAGCATATTCCATCCCAGCAACGGGATGTTTGCTCTAGGTTTCCTACTCATCGGCAATGGGTCTCAAGCCTTCTCACGCAGCAAAACATGCGGAGAGGAAGAATAATACCAACAAAACGGAAACCCAACCAGAGGACAATTATGGTTCGCATCTCTGCTATCGTTATCGCAGGTGTATGCATTTTCGGCCTCGTGTTAGCATTTACCGCCGACATGCGCGAACCAATTCAGTGGCCCGAAATTCACGCCCCAAAAACAGGCCGGCTCGTGAACGTGGTGCCTGCCCTCCATATATCTTCTGAATCGCCCTAAACGGAGACATCATTGAGCTCCTCGGAACTTTGCGCGCGTCTCAAAGTTGAGTGCAAGGATCGTGTGGCAACGTATTTCGTACACTGCCCGCCCTGTTAGTTCCCCCGAAACTAGCCCGATTCGGCGGGCTTTTTCTGCCGACGCAGGTGGCCGGAAGTAGCTCTGTCCGTCGAACCGGGCCTTGGCCAGTCACCGCCGGCTCATCCTAAATCGGATTACCAATTTCAGGGGAGGCAAGGTCAACCTCACCGTTGAAAACTCCTTTTCCCCTATCGAGGCGCGCTCGCGCGCAACGCTGACGTGACTCGAAGGCGACGAGCTTTTTATTGCCTGTTGTGTTGAGCAAAGCGCAGACCTTCCAAGAGCCTGCTCAACTCGTCGATACGACTATCTCGGTTGAAATCCTTTTCGCTGAGCATAAGTCCATTACGCCCCATCTGAGACCGATCGTGCTTACTCATACTCATCATCTTAAGTACAGACTTAGCTAACGCTGCCCCGTTGCCCGCGGGAGAAGCAAAGCCAGCGCGGGCGCGGGTTAGGACATTTGCGCCCTCACCATTTAGCATGGCGAGGATGGGTAGCCCTTCGGCGAGGTATGATTGCAATTTTCCGGGAATAGTCATCGAGAAAATCGGCTCTGCTTTCAATGAAACGAGCAATGCATCGGCGTGCATGTAAAAGGATCGCATACGCTCAAGCGGAAAGCGACCCGGAAGCAGAACGCAATCTTGTAGCTGGCGGCGCTCTACCTCCTTGCGGACCCAAGAAGCCATCCTTCCGTCACCGACAATGATCCAGCGAACCGCCTTGTTGTGTTTCAACCATTCCGCAGCATCCAGAACAGCGCCGAAATCTTGAGCTTCCCCGATGTTCCCTGTGAAGACAATGGAGAATTTTTCTCTATCTGCAGGAATTTCGGAAGCTGGCTCCTCCTCAACATTGCAGTCGACCTTATCGGCCCAGCTTGGAAAATAAGCTATCTTGTCTGGCAGTTGATCGAAGCGCGCAATTTCGGGGACGAAGCTGCGTGATTGTGCAAGTATCAAATCGCAACGGTCGTAGATAAATTTGACAACCTTCCCGACCTGCCTCAGTACAAACTTTGAGCGGACCGCGCCAGTGGCCTCTAGGCTCTCAGGCCATAGATCCAATACCCAGAAGGCAACCGGTGCTTTTTTTAACCAGCGCAGGGCGATGGCGGGAAAGCCGACAGAAATAGGCGACGGTTCGTATACGAATATTGCGTCGAACTTTCTGCCCCGCAGCTTGAATGCGCCAATGAGCGAGGCGCAAAGAGCAAAGCTTGTATAATTGAATAGCAAAGTGATCGCCCGCGCTCCCCTTGCCAACATCGGTATCCTGACAACCGGAATCCCGTTATAGCTGGCGAACGCGGATGGATCCTGCAAATATTCCGGAAAGATTTTGCCGGAGGGATAGTTGGGTTTTCCAGTCAGCACGGTGACCTCATGCCCGCGATCAACGAGACCAGTCACAAGATCGTTGATTCTGAACCCTTCCGGCCAAAAATATTGTGTAACGACGAGGATCTTCACAACGGTCCCGGCCTATTCAGTCGTACGCCAGACGAGACGGTTCACGTAATCCGTGTAGCTATAGATGACCCTAACGACCTTGTCGGAAACGTTTGGCATGCTGTAGTCAGACACCAGCCTGAATGCGCGGCCTGTGGACGAATGCTGTGCTTCAACCACATCAAGCGCCTGCAGAATGCGAGTTTGCGACAGCCCTGTCATAACAACGGCGGCCTCTTCCATACTCTCGGGCCGCTCATGGGCCTCACGAATATTCAACGCGGGAAAATTGAGTATTGATGCTTCTTCACTGATTGTACCGCTATCAGACAACACGACGCGTGCATTCTGCTGAAGGTTGACATAATCAAAAAAGCCAAGTGGCTTTGATATGTTGATCAAAGGATGAAACGGTAGTCCGGCCGCGTCAATTCGCTTTCGCGTCCGTGGATGGGCGGAGACGATCAACGGTATGGCGTAGCGCTCTGCAATTGCATTCAAGGTCTCAACCAGCTTTTTAAAGCTAACGTCGGGCTCGATATTTTCCTCTCTATGAGAGCTCACCACAAAATATCGCCGTGGCTCCAAGCCAAACCGGCTCAAGACATCGGATTTCTCAATTGAAGGCATGTAGTGATTGAGAACTTCAAACATCGGGCTGCCTGTCTTTATCACACGGTCGGGTGGCAAGCCCTCGCGCAGCAAATATTCACGCGCGATGGTCGAATAGGTCAGATTGATATCGGCTGTATGATCAACAATCTTGCGATTGATCTCCTCGGGTACGCGCTGATCGAAGCATCGATTCCCGGCCTCCATGTGGAATATCGGGATCTTGCGCCTCTTTGCGGCGATCACAGACAGACAACTGTTGGTATCCCCTAAAACCAGCAAGGCCTCGGGTTGGACAATATCTAAGACGTCATCGCATGCAGCAATGATCTTTCCGATGGTCTCGGCCGCATTCTTTCCTGCAGCGTTCAGGAAATGGTCCGGCTTGCGAACGCCAAGATCGTTGAAGAAAATTTCATTCAGTTCGTAATCATAGTTCTGTCCGGTATGGACGAGCACGTGATCACAATGTTCGTCCAATTTTGCGATGACGCGCGACAACCGAATGATTTCGGGTCGCGTGCCAACAACCGTCACAACTCTCAATTTTTTCTCGGGCATTTCAGACCTGCTTGACGATTGTATCTGGCTTTTCCGGATCGAAGTTTTCATTCGCCCATAATAGGACGATCATCGTGTCCTTACCGACATTAGTAATGTCATGTGCCCAGCCTGGGACAGTCTCAACAATGCGAGGCGTGCTCCCCTCGGTGAAAAGCTGCGCCGTCTCGTTGCTCAAGACATGACGGAACCTGAACTGCGCCTTACCTTGGACCACGAGAAATTTCTCGTTCTTTGTATGATGGTAGTGTCCGCCGCGCGTCACACCAGGATGGGCTGTAAAGAACGAAAACTGGCCGGCATTTTCAGTTCGGAGCATTTCGGCAAACTCGCCCCGCGGATCGCGGTGAGTGACGAGATCATACGCGAAATGCTCCGGCTTCATGAATGAAAGAAACGTTGCGTAAAGACCTCGCCGCAGCCCGTCGCCGACCCCGCCGGGGTTCAGCGTCTCTCGACTAACGTGAAAGGACCGGAGCGTCTCTGCCAGTTCACCAACGGTTGTTGAATAGACCGGCTTAACAGACGGATATTCGTTCTCGGGCAGGCCGTTCTCAAGGCGATCGATGAACTCTGCGACCAGATCATCGATGTAGACGAGTTGCATCGCTGATGCAGGATCGTGGATCGTGATAGGCAGGCCATTCAAAATGTTATGGCAGAACGTCGCCACCACAGAATTATAGGCCGGTCGGCTCCACTTTCCGAAGACGTTCGGCAGACGATAGATGGCGCATCCCACCCCGGCTCTAGAGGCATATGCGCGAATGACCTTTTCTGCCTGTTGCTTGCTGCGCCCATAAGGATTGTCACTGAGGGCCTGGATCGATGAAGTGTATATGACCGGAATTTCGGCCTTGAGGTTCTCCAGCGCTTGGCAGAGACGCTCGGTGATCCCCACATTGCCAATCGCAAATTCGGTATCATCCAGTGGTCGGTTGACGCCTGCGCAATGGAAGACCATAGACGCCCCCTCGAGCACACTTGCCATTTTTGCAACATCGAGATCCCGGGCAACCTCTCGAACGTCGATGCCCCGTTCTCGAAGCCGAACAGCCAGATTTGTGCCGATAAAACCGTTTGCACCGGTGATGACAACCGTCCTGCTCATACATCGAACCTTATCGGTTTGCCTGCCCGCAGTTGCTCGACGAAACTGAGCTTATGCAACAGCTTGATCATGGCATCGACATCCAGCCGGGTCGTCGTGTGCGAATTATAATCTTGGCTTTCGGAAATCTTCGCTTCGCCCTCTTCGACATATTTCGCGTAATTCAGATCGCGAAGGTCGGGCACAACGCGAAAATAATCGCCAAGATCCTCAGCCGAGGCCATCTCCTCGGCGCTAAGAAGCGTTTCATAGAGCTTCTCACCGTGGCGTGTTCCCATGACCTGTACGGGATGAGACTGGTTATTCGTGACAGTCCGGATAGCTTCAGCGAGTACTTCAATTGTCGCTGCCGGTGCTTTCTGGACGAAAATATCGCCGTTGTTGCCACGCTCGAAAGCATAGAGGACAAGATCGATGGCGTCATCGAGCGTCATCATGAACCGGGTCATTGCGGGGTTCGTGATCGTCAGCGGACTGCCCGCCAGAATCTGCTCGACAAAAAGCGGAATAACCGATCCGCGCGAAGCCATAACATTGCCATAACGCGTACCGCAGATCACGGTACCATTGTTGAGATTCCTCGACTTGGCAACCATGACCTTTTCCATCAACGCCTTGGAAATTCCCATGGCGTTGATCGGATAGACCGCCTTGTCTGTGCTCAGGCAGACGACACGCTTGACGCCGTTGATGATTGCGGCCTCAAGCACATTTTCGGTGCCGAGCACATTCGTTTTGACCGCTTCAAGCGGATGAAACTCACATGACGGGACCTGCTTCAGCGCTGCTGCGTGAAAGATGTAGTCGACGCCGCGCGTGGCGTTCAGAACGCTTGAATAATCCCGCACATCGCCGATGTAGAACTTAAGCTTGTCGTTGTTGAACGCCTTGCGAACGTCATCCTGCTTTTTCTCATCACGGCTGAATATGCGAATCTCACGTATCTCGCTGTCCAGGAAACGGCGCATCACTGCATGACCGAATGAACCAGTGCCACCGGTGATCAGGAGACAAGCGTCTGTAAACATCTCTTCCACTTCTCTATTCAGACAATCCTAGGCATCGACGGAATACCGCATATAGCTTCAAAGCGTTTTGATCCACGCTGAAATTGATTTTCGCGAGTTCAAAGGCCGCCAAACCCATTTTTCTCGATCTATCACGATCATTCGCGAGAGTGGAAATCGCAGCCGCAAGCCTCTTGGGATCATGTGGCGGAACAGCCAATGCGGTTTCGCCATCGATGAGAGTATCTTTGGTTGGATTTGTCACTGCAACAATGCTGGGAATAGCGGAAAATGCGGCTTCGAATACGGGGCGGCCTGGCGCGTTATAGTGCGATGGAAAACACAACACATCCATGGAACGATAAGCTTGAGCGATATCCGACATGAAACCGACCAGGTGAAAATCCTTGGCCAAATCGTAGCTTTGCAGTCGCTCCTCCACCTCTGCCCGGATATTCTGGTTAATTCCGATAAGGCTGAGAATACGTGCAAGCATTGTTTTTGAGGAGCGGGCGTCGTCACCGATAATGACGTATTCGACGTCGACGCCGCCGTCTTTTAGAATTCGCGCCGCCTCGACCAAGTCGAGGATACCCTTCACCTTCAAAAGGTTGCCAACAAAGCCAACTTTCAGCGAGCCGGGGCGCGTTCTGGCCATAGCCGTTCGAAAAGCGGGATCGGGATCAGCAATTGGCTTCGGCGTGAAGGCGTTATGAATAACCTCCACGTCCAAATCTGCGGGCAGGCTTTGACGAACCGTTTCGTCAATTGCAATGATAGCACTGGCATTTCGCCGCAAGAACGAATTCACCCACGTGGTGCGCCAGGAACGATCATCGTTGCGCGCCACAGAACGGACGTGGACCACGACCGGTACCTGATACATTCGTTTTGCAATCCACATCGGGAAAATGCCGGTGAACTCGTTGATGTGGATCAGATCGATGTCGGGCCATTGGCGACGAGCGCGCCCGATGGCCGCGATGGTTGCGGGAATGTTGAGAACTTCTCTCAAGAGGACAATCCATCGCGCGCCCCGATAATAGCCATATTGGGTATTATCGAACTGGCTCAAACCACGGACCGCGATAACCTTCCCCAGCTTGCTGAAAAACGGCATGACGGTGCCACGGGGCGTGACGAAGTGCGGCTCGACAGACGACGGAAATGCCCGAACAGCTTCCGTGAGGCTGCGTGAGGCACCACCGAAGGTACCGATCATATGTATGAAGAGGACTTTCACGTCTGCCGTCCTATCGCTCCGTTGGAATCATGCGAGACTTCCGTAGCTGCTCTGTCATATAATCAACGAGCATGGTAGCGCCCTCCCGGCTAAGATGGTCGGTGTCCGTGTACAGCAATCGGTTGGCGGTGTGAGTGATGCAGCGCCCGCTTTCCTTGTTGCAGAAAACGTCGTCCGGATAGACTGCGAGAAAATTCGACCGGCCGTCAAACATCTGCAGGACGTCGTATACTCTTCGATTGCGATCAAGATAGGCCTGCCGCGCCGTCGTAAGCGGCATTGCTCCTGTCGCAGTCAGTTTGAGCACTGTATGGGGCACGTTCCAGCCGACCTCCGGTACCGGCGCGATGTAGATCACGGTCAGTCCGCTATCGAGCAATGTTTGTATCGTGCTCGATAGCGCGCCTTGAACTCCCGAGATCCGGTCGAGCTCGTTTGCTGGCGTTACCCCCCTCACCTCCACGGGAATCGGCTGACCCGGTTCTACACCACCCTCATGGTTGTCAAATCGCGTCCCCTCCATATAGGCATTGACCCGATCGTTTATCACGACAGTGGTAATGCGGTCGTTCTTTAGCTTTTCCAAAACGGCGCTTGCAAAATTCGCACAATGCTCCGTTGTATAGACAGGATCGACGCCCAAAACATACGGGCAGCCAGGATAGGTGAGGATTTCGGCGGACACGCCAAGCTTTTCAAAAAGCCCCGACAACGCGTCCGAAAGGGTCTCGGCATGACTGTCACCGAGCACCGCCCACGTGGGAGGAATGCTCCGCAAGCCAATCATGCAAGCCTTTTCAATCGATGCCGATTTGCAGTCTTGCCCCTTGAGGCTCAATGTCCCGCGTTCAGCTGACACTGACATAATTGCTTGCTGGTCTGGTGTATAGCGTTGTGGCAACCCTTCGGTGACCAGATTTACCGACAAGATGATCGCAAGAACCACCGTGGTCGAGGTACATGTCACCAATACCGTCATATTGCTGAACGCAACCGATTTTCTGAAGGGCTTTTCAACAAGCAACCAAGTCAAGACCGCCATCGTCACTGCGGTTGCGATCAGCAGAGCTCGTTGCAAATTCGAAAGCTCGCCGATGGCATAGTGACGAGCAAAAGCGAATATCGGCTGGTGCCAAAGGTAGAGGGAATAGGAAACGAGCCCTATACCAACGAAAGGACGGGAGGAGAGCAGGCGGCTCATCCAATCGCCGTTCCCCGAGAAAGCTATGATACTGCAGGCGCCGACAATTGAGAGAACGGTGAAGGCGTAACCTGCAAGGCCCAATGGTTGACCAAGAACGAAAGCCACCAGGAGCGCCATGCCTCCAAACAACGGAAAAAGTCGGCTCCCGAACAACCCGGTCAGGACGAGCGGCGATCGATACCTAAGAACAGCAGCGACTATGGAGCCGGCCAACAGCTCCCACGCGCGAAATTGAACAAGATAAAATACACCCTCCGGTTGTGAACGTTGAAATCCAAGAGCAAGAATAAGCGAAAATGTGCTGAGGCCGATCAGATATTTCGCGGGCTTCCCGAGACTAAATCCATAAATGAGACCAAGCAGCAGCGGATAAGCAACATAGAACTGTTCCTCTACCGAAAGCGACCAGAGATGGAGGAGGCTTGAAAGGCCCGCCGCCTCAGAGAAATAATCCTGCGTCAGCCATAGATATATATTTGCGACAAAAGACAGGGCGGCCAAGCCATTTCTCGAAAACTCCTTCAGCGAATCCGGTGGAAGAAGCCAAATAGCCGCCAGCGTCGAAATGCCGATAACGACGTTTAGGGCGGGTAATATACGTCGAATGCGGCGCATATAGAAACGCCAGAAATCCACCCGACCGCCAGCCAACTCATCGAGAAGAATGCTGGTAATCAGGTAGCCGGAGATGACAAAAAATACGTCGACCCCAAGATATCCTCCCGGCAGGATTTGCTTGCCCCGCCAGAAGAACTCTGCATGGAAAATAACGACTGCGACAACGGATATTGCCCGCAGACCGTCGATTTCGGGCCTATAGCGCATCGGAAACGGATCAGCCGATATATTGACGCGTCGCGTTCACCACCTTCTTGGCAAACTCGAAGAAGCCGTGACTGTTTGGATAATCTTCAAACGTCTTGCGGGGAGCCTGCATCATCGCCTCGAAGCTTTCCTCCGACATGCCGAGCTTCTTGATCGTGTACTCCCTATCTTCCTCCAGCATGTGTTCCGGGTAGGCAGGCTGCAGCATCGCCTCGATGGCTTCATCCCGAGTCATTTGCCCGGACAGTATCAAATTCGAGTAATGAGCCTTCCTTTTATCAATATCGAATTTCTGCGGAAGAATATACGCTTGGTAGAAACGTGTATATATGGATTCATAGTGCTTCCCGCCATAATACACCCAGCCAAGATCATCCTCCAAAACTCTCATCGCCTTCTTCTTGTCGTATTCGACGAAATTCAAGACGGAAACCATCCGTATTTTTCTTAGGAAGACGTAGTAAAATAAATCCAAAAGCGAGAAGTGAGGGTAGTTGCTGAGTTTCGCACGACCAAACTTGCGATGGACGCTCTTAACATAGCGCCAATCAAAGTAACCGTAGCCCCATTTCTCGGGAAGGATCGCCTCAGAGATTACATTCGTGCCGGTGATGACGTGGCGTAGCCCATATTTCGCGGCAAATTTGTAAAGGAGCGCAAATATCGCGTGGTCGGTCGGTACCTCTCCGTCAGGCGTTGAGGCCTTGAGAAAGGACAGCTGCAGATCCTTAAAATCGTCCCAGTTGAGAACGTGTGTGTGCAGATCGATATTCAGGGTTTTCAGTGTTTTTTCGATATTGGCGACAGCGAGTTCGGAATTCCAACCGTTGTCGAGATGAACGGCCAGGGGACGCAATCCAAGGTCTTTCACGAGCCAGGCGACATAGGTGCTGTCAACGCCGCCACTTACACCGATAACGCAATCGTAGTCCCTGCCGGCGCCGGCCTGCTGGATCTCCGTTACCAGCGCATTCAACCGGCTTTCGCGTTCCTCCACTGCGACAAGGCGCGTCTTCGAAACCGTGTCATATCGATAGCAATGGTTGCAGACCCCGGCAGTATCAAATTTGATATCCGGGTCAGTCGTATCCATGATGCAACGCGTGCAAACGATCATCGGCACGGGATCTCCTGAAAGCTTAGCCGAGCGCGCGTTCGAGCGCATCGCGAGGCGGATATGTGATGAGAACCGCTCTGTGCGGCCCCTGAAAGACGAACATCGCACCAGCAGCCACAGCCGACGCGCCACCGTGGGATTTTGCCTTTCGAAAGTCTTCTATCGTAGCGGCGCCTCCCGACGCAATAACCGGAATTCCGACGACAGTGGAAATAGACTGGATGAGTTCCAGATCATAACCTTTCATGGTGCCTTCGTGGTCGACAGCCGTGAGGTAAATCTCGCCGGCTCCCAGTCCTTCAACCGTTCTGGCCCATCGGACCGGATCTTTTTCCAAGACCTTTGCGCCGCTTGAGGAATAGACTTGGTAACCTCCCCACAGTGACTTCTTCACGTCGATTGAGACAATGACGGCTTGGCTTCCAAACTCCGAGGCGGCCTTCTTGATGAGTTCCGGATCAGCGATCGCTGCATGATTGACGACAATCTTCTCGATACCTGCCTTCAGGATCGCGCGAATATCATCGATAGATCGAATGCCGCCGCCGTAGGAGAGCGGCATGAAACACTCATTTGTAATGTTTCTGATCGTTTCAAACGCAGGGCCCCGCCCATCCTTCGATGCGGTGATATCCAGAAGCACCAACTCATCAACTTCCTTGGTGTTGAAGATCTTGATCGCGTTTATGGGATCGCCGATGTAAACAGGGTTCTTGAATTTTGTCGTCTTGACGAGCCCGGAACCTTTTAGGAGCAGGCTGGGAATTACTCTTGTCGCGAGCATCTCAACCTCAGCAATTTTCTGCAAAATTCTTGAGCAACCACATTCCGTAGCGATGGCTCTTTTCAGGATGGAACTGGGCGCCACGAATGTGGCCTCTCTCGATGCCCGATGTGAAGCGCAGGCCAGCGTATTCGGTTTCCAACAGGGCGTCTGCAGGGTCATTGCAAACGACGTGATAGGAGTTGGCAAAATAGAACCGCGGCCGCCCGGGAGCTGCCTCCGTCAGTGGCGAGAGTTTTCTCACATCGACCTCATTCCAGCCCATATGCGGTACGCGCATCTGGGGGTTGCTTGCATTGTCAAACCGAATTGCACGAGAATCGATCCAGCACAGGCCCGTCTCCACGCCCTCTTCACTCCCGGCACCCAACATCTGCATACCGAGACAAACTCCGAGAATAGGAACCTGTTTCTCGAGAACCACATGATTTAAACTCTCGATCATTCCGGTAGCCTTCAGCGTCCGCATGCCCGCATCGAAGGAGCCGACCCCTGGCAAGATAATCTTCTCCGAAGAAAGTACATCTTCCGGCGTAGTTGCGAAGCGTGAACCGACACCCAGCTTCTTGAGCATGTTCTGCATCGAACCAAGATTACTGGTGCCATAGTCGATGATGGTGATTTCGGTCATTTCGCCGCTTCGTTACCTTCTGCTCGTTGTTGCAGCACTCGCTTCATATTACCTACGAAACCACTCGCAAAGAAATGATCCTTAGTCTCTAGAGGCACCGCCGGCCAACCTCTCCTGGAGACAATTGCTGCAAACCTCTCAGGATTGTCCACCAGAAACGCACCCTCATGCTGCAATATTGACGAAACCGATTGATAAGTTTCAAAAGGAATAATCCCAGTGGGCGTACCGATTCCAAGCGCATCGTAATGCGAAGCTGATGAGATGCTCAAATGCAGATCGGAAAGCGCGATCAATTCATGCGTAGAACGAGCTGATTTTCCCGAGATAATTTCCACTCGCGGCTCCGACCCGAGATAGCGAACATACAATTCCTCTTCAACGTCGTATGCGGGATGGAGCTTTATATAAATCTTCATCGGCAAATTTGCATTCTGCAGGAATACAGTAACGAACTGACATAATTGTTCCGTAGCGACACCCTGGGTCGTGATCGTAACTTTCACCTCTTCAGCCGGTTGGAAAGTCGAATCGCGTAGCATCCGCGCGCGCTCTATGAAGGGCGCACCCACGGCTTCGATCCGGCCATCTGCTTCCAGTGCAGTGCCCAGAAGTACCTCGCGGGTATAATTTCCATAAGCGGCAAGGATCGAAGGCTTGATGACACTCGCCTGCGACGGCAATTCCTTTGGCAGAACATTGGGGTGGACTGCGGTGAACACGCCGTGCTGCAGCTCAACAAATCCCACTTTTCGGTTTCGGCACGCATCCATCAATGCAAATTGGCCGCTATCAGGCGCCAGAACTATAACTGGCATAAATTTTTTGAGAACCAGCCCGTATAGATAAGACCGCCAACGAAACACATTATACTGCCTCGCCAAGCGCCCAGCCGTGTAATCGTTGTAGCCGAACTCAAGGGCAAGCGCCTTGGCAAGCAGATCGAAGACTGGGTCTGTTTTCTTGTAAGGAAAATAGCGACCGAGAACTGCACTAAGAACGATAAGCGACGTATCGTCGAAGACTGGACTGCGCTTCGCCCTCGCGATTGTATCTTCAAAGCCGGCGGCATCGTATGAAGACATCTTGGCACCGCCGTCGATCTCGTCACACAAGGCGTCAAAGTAGATGTCGACCGATTGGTCTCCCTGCATGCCGCGATGGGCGGAATCATAGGTCTTGCAGAGGTAATGGTAATGTCGGCTCGGCAAAAGATACTGCAGGACACCAATAAGTGCGCCAGTGATCAGTCGTTTGCGTGACAACGAAGCGCGAACAAGCCCTCCCCGCTGTTTCCGCAACGACACTTCAAAGCGGATGAGCTGCCATAAGCAGACGCCGTCAACAAGTTTCGAAAAAAGATCCCATCGCTCCTCAAATGAGCGCACGATTGCGCTGACCTCAGCTTCCGTGAGATTAGTCTCTTGTGTCATGAGACCAGCTTTCCCCAAAACAGAGACCGCAATGCTTCGAACCATGGCAGTGGATGCAACTTTTGCGAAAAAATCCAGACTGACAAAAACATCAAGAGCTGCGCAATGGCATAGGCCTGGGCGACACCCGGCAGGCCTTCGACATGTAGGAGCAAGTAAGCCAGCGCGAGATTCAATACGCCGCAAGATATCGTAATGCCGGCAAGATATGCTGTCTTTTCGCGATAGAAGACCACATTGGCGACAACCAGATACATACCTCCAAAAGCCTGACCCAGTGCAATGAGCATCACGAAAGAAGACGCGTTCGTAAACGCCTGACCAACAAGGAACGGAAGGATCCAAGGGGCAAAAAACCCCACCATCATCGCTAAGATGAGAAGAGCAGCAAAATAGATCATACAGAATTTCGCAATGAGCACGTTCTTCTGATGTCTATTCTCCTTAATCGCCTCGATCAGCCACGGTGACACCGCACGGCTGCAAGCGTCCGAAAGCAAATTCACACCCAATCCGATTTGGATAGCGACCATATAGATGCCAGTGCTCGCGAGATCGAGAAAATTGGTGATCAACAGCCGATCGACCATGGCGATAAGCATGCCACCGACAACATGGGGAACGAGGGGAACACCGAACTTCAAGGCGTTTCGCACGTAGTCGACTCGAATATTGAGATCGATCCAGCGACCGTAAAATAGTATCCCCAGCGATATTGTGCCGAGAATGGCGATCGCCACGGACATACCGATTAGCCGTCCCTCCCACGCAAGACCAAAAGAAACGACAAGCACCAGAGATAGCAGGGCATCAATTACAGCCTGACCAATTCGAAGCAGGCTGAACATGCCGGCTTGCTTTGCAGACTGGAAGATCGAAAGCATTGTCAGCAGGAGGAACTGCATCCCAGAGGTTATCACCGCGATCAGCAGCCATTTTCCCGGCAGATTGGTCAAAGCGATTAAGGGAACCTGGAGAAGAGTGACTGAAACGAAAACGACACTCGTCGTCACAACCAATATTGCCAGGCACGAACCCACATATTTGGGAAAATCAATCTCGGCACGATCAAAGTAACGCATCCCGACAGCGCCGTGAACGCTCAGTCCGGTCAGTGCTCCAAGTGCCGTTAAGAACACGGAATACATAGCGACGAGACCGTAGTCCTCTGGCGAAAGCACTCGCGTCAGGATCGGCAAAAGAAGCAGTGGAAGTCCCGAGGCCAATGCATTCGTGGCAGTGAATACGAATACCGAACGAATGACCTGCAGGTTGAACATCTAATCAACCGAAGAAGGATTTGATCGCGGTCGATACAGTCACAACGTCGGCGTCGGACATGTGTTCACCAATCGGCAAGCTGAGGAGTGTCTTGTCAGCCCGATTGACGAAAAGGTCTTCCTGGCCTTGGCCGAGATAATCGTAGGCTTTCAATTTCGGCAAGGCGACCGGATAGTGGACGCCTGTTTCAATGCCCTTTTCGGACAGCCACACGCTCAACTCGTCTCGTCTATCGGTTCGGATAACGAAAAGATGGTAGACTTGCGTGGCCCAGTTTGCGCGACGCGGCAAGACTATCTCACGTACGTCGGAAAGCTCAGCGATATAGCGATCGGCAATTGCAATACGCCGTTCCGTCCACGCTGGCAGGTTCGCCAGCTTTACACACAAAATTGCCGCCTGGAGACCGTCGAGGCGGGAATTTCTCCCTTCGAAGTCGTGGTCATATTTCGCAACGCGCCCGTGATTGGCAATCATGCGGGCACGCTTTGCGAGATCAGCATCCCCTGTCACGATTGCGCCGGCGTCGCCATAGGCGCCCAAATTCTTACCGGGATAAAAGCTGAACGTGGCGATATCGCCGATCGTGCCAACGGTCTTGCCGTGGCACGTCGCGCCGTGCGCCTGCGCACAATCCTCAAGAATTTTCAGACCATGCTCACCCGCAACCTCCTTGAGGGCAACCATATCGCATGGGTGACCATAGAGGTGGACGGCCATGATGGCGCTGGTACGAGGAGTGAGCTTTGCCCGCACCGTCTCTGCGGTCAGCGTATAGTTGCCGGGATCGACATCGGCAAAAACCACTTTCAAACCGCTTCGCGTGACAGCTTCCGAACTGGCGATAAAGGTATTACCGGGAATGATGACCTCCGAACCACCAGGGAGTGCCAGAGCTTCGAGCGCGATCTCGATCGCATCGGTCCCATTTGCCACGCCGATGCAGAATTCAGCCCCGAGATAATCGGCAAAGGCCTGCTCGAATTCCTTGACATTCGGACCGCCGATGAAGGCGCTGCTCGCCAGAACCTTGGCGATTGCATTATCGATATCCGACTTGATCGAAAGATATTGTGCGTGCAGGTCGAGGAATTTTATCATGGCAGATTCCGCAGTTTACGACATGGGTTTCCAGCGTAGATTCCCGGCTGAGAGATATCGCGTGTTACGACGCTTCCCGCGCCGATGACGACGTCATCACATATGGCTACTGGCAAAATTGTGGCGTTGCTTCCGATCGACACCCGATTACCGATCCGGGTGCTTTTCCACTTCGATTTGTCACCTCGGGCCGGTCCGCCGGTAGCAAAAAGATCGTTGATGAACATCACACCGTGACCGATGAAACAATCGTTGCCGATATCGACGAACTCGCAGATAAAACTGTGTGATTGAATGCGTGTTCCAGAGCCGACGGAGACGCTTTTCTGAATTTCGACGAAAGGGCCGATGAAAACGTCGCTGCCGATTTCGCATCCGTACAAATTGACGGGTTCGACTACGGTGACATTGCCACCGAACTGGACGTCAGAAGCAATACCAACCGTTCTGCGTGTCAGTTCAGCCATTCTTGCCGCGCCCGAGTTTGGAATGACGCGGCACCACCGGGAGGAAGACCTCCTTGCCGGTCTCGATGGATTCGTAGATCGCGTGGATCAGTTGAATGCTCTTGCGACCGATGCGCCCATCCACATCCTGCTGCCGACCGCTCACCAGACAATCAACAACATGCTCGTAATACATCTGATGGCCGAAGCCGTAGACGTTCGGCGGGTTGACCGAGTATTTGTCCATGACTTCATCGACATTGTCTCGACCATCCGTGAAACTCCAGACCTTCATCTTGTTGACGGCAAAGCCACCGATCTCGACGGTTCCCGTCGCGCCCAGAACTGAAATCGAGCCTTCAAGATCCTTGGGTCGGGTTGCGGTGGTTGCTTCAATGAGGCCCAGTGCTCCGTTCTTGAACTTCAGAAGCACAACAGCCGTATCTTCCGTCTCTATATCGACAAGCGCTGTCGTGCTTTTCGCAAAAACGCTATCGACATCGCCCATCATCCATTCGAGCAGATCAATATGGTGGCTGGCCTGATTGGTCAGGACACCACCGTCCATAGCCCAGGTACCTCTCCACGGATCCTGATCATAGTAGCTCTGATCGCGACACCACCTGACCCGGATCGTGCCCATGACCATCTTGCCGAAACGACCGGCTTCAAGCGCGTCGCGAAGCTTGACCACAGGGACGTTAAAGCGGTTCTGCTTTACGACAAACAATCGCGACCCAGACGCATCACAGGCATCAATCATCGCATCGGCGTCCTCAAGAGTTAAGGCCATCGGCTTTTCGACAATGATAGGCTTGCCGTATTTTGCAAGTGCAATGACGTCCGTCGCGTGATTGCCGCTTTCAGTCAAGACTGAAACTGCATCGACGTCAATCTCACGCATCATTTCATGCATATTAGTGAAATAGGGGACGTTGAACCGCTCTCCAATCGCACGGGCCTTTTCCGGAACGATGTCACAGACTGCCGCGAGACGTGCGCCATCAATCTGGTTGAGGCCCAGGAGTTCGGAATGGCGAACAGCAATCCGACCACATCCGACGAGAGCGAAATTGAGCATGCGCCTATCCAATTCTAGAGATTTCCTCTTGAGGGTTACCGCCTTAGCCACCGTCCGAGCGTTTCGCAACCTGATAGAGCATGACAGGCACGATCTTTCGTAGAGTTGTTGTGGTTAAGGACCGCCCATAAACTTTCCGAGCAGATTCAGGCCCGCCAAGCCACTGCGCTCAGGATGAAATTGCACGCCGACTATATTGTCCTTCGTAATGGCCGCGGTCACGTCGTTGCCCCCGTGATCGACGACGGCGAGAAGATTCGAAGCATCGTTCGGCTTTGAATGATAAGAATGAACGAAATAGAACTCCTGGTGATCCTCATCGCCAGAGAGCGGCGTAGATTGCCATTGTTCCGGGAGAAGAACGCCCGCCGCCGGCTTCACCTTGCTCCAGCTAATATGCGGCACACGCAAAGGGTTGCCAGCCTTATCCACCGACGGAATGCGTTCTACCGTGCCCGGAATAAACCCCAGACCAGCATGGGCTCCGAACTCCAGCGATGAATCCATCAGGACTTGCATGCCGATGCAGATCCCAAGAAAAGGACGGCCTGTCGCGACGTAACTGCCAAGGGCCTCGTCGAGACCAAAGCCCCGCAATGCATCCATGGCACGGCCGAAGGCACCCACGCCAGGCAAGATTACTCTTTCAGCCCGCAGAATTCTAGGGATGTCGCGCGTCAACTGCGGCTCAGCGCCAATCTGCTTGAGAGCGTTGCAGACGGAGAAAACATTACCGATGCCATAATCAACAACAACAACTGATTGGTTCATACTCCGACCACTACTTTCTTTGGTGTTCTGACCGGTATTCCAACCTGCTTTAGCTCTTGCCGTAATTGCCCAAAATCGGTTGAGTCGGAATGGAGGGCCTTCGCGAAGGCAACAGCCGTCGCGCCCGACCGGACAGCTTCGGTTGCATGGGTGCCGCCTGCTGCTCCCCCGGAAGCAATTACGGGAATATCGACCTCTCGCGTGACGGCTTCGATAAGTTCGGTATCCATACCCTTCATTGTACCGTCGCGATCAATCGACGTGATGAGGATCTCGCCTGCGCCAAGCTCCGCACCCTTCACAGCCCATCTGACGACGTCCAACCCGGTATGATTACGCCCATTATCCGTCATAGCTTCCCAGCCACCTTGCGGTAGGCGCTTTGCTTCGATGGAAAGAACCATCGCCTGAGAGCCATAGGTATCGGAAATTTCCTGCAATATTGCGGGCCGCTTGGTCGCAGCTGTATTTACCGCCACCTTGTCGGCACCGACATCGAGCAATTGCTTGGCCGACCTGAGATCGCCTATTCCGCCCCCGACGGTGATCGGCACAAACGCCTCCTGTGCGACCTCACGAACGATGTCCGTCAGATTGTTACGCTCATAAAGGCTTGCAACGACATCCATGTACAAGAGTTCGTCCGCACCCTGATGGTAATAGAGCTTCGCTCGTTCACCAGGGTTGCCCATCTTGCGCCAGCCTTCCATTTGCACACCCTTAATCAGGTGCTTCAGCTTGACATCAAGACGTGCGATAAGGCGAATGTTCATATTCCTGGCACTCAGTTCTGGGTAAAGACGCTGCGGCGCAGCTTCCATTCCCCATTGTCATAGGCCCAAAGATGAGGGGACCGGAAGCGGTTTGATAGCGCATGAAAATAGGCGCGATCCATGATCGGCGCTTCAAACTGCTTTGAGGCATCGGGGAATTCTTTCTCCGGCAAGCTGAGGTATTCCATCAGTTCATCGGCAAAACGCTCGGGGAACTCGCCGTCATAGCGCCGGACGAGAGCCACGCCCTCTTCGCGTTCCAGGTCACCGGATCGAACTTCCTGCGCGGCGTCGTAGGTTGTGCGGCCAATACCGAACTTGATGAACGTCGTATAATAATGAAGATCATCGATACGGTCGTCGATCGAGTTGTATTTCGAGTAAGTGCCGGGCGTCCGCTCGGGCGACGCTTCAAAACCGCCGTGCTCGACAGCGAAATAGTAAGCCGACTGCGGATGCCACCTCAGATAGTATCCGAGATAATGGACCTCGATGCCCTTCTCCCTCAGTTCGTCCGGATTGGAAGGACGGTAGACATCGAGATCCGGCGCACGAACACCATAATCGTTGATCAGCGACTGAATGGACGTGCCGCCGAGAAAGATCTCACTGTCATCCGCAGTCGAAAAATAGGAATAGTCGCGTTTTGCAGATGTCATATCTGCGATCGGATTCCCGTACTCCGCTTCATTCTCACCATAAAAGATCAGAGGTATGTTCATACGCGCCGCCATTTTCGGCGCGTATGACTTCTGGCCGAAGATAAACGGCTGGAATGGATGGAACAGGTTCTCCACCGCAAGGCGTGTGATCAAGCGCTTTACCCGGCCGTTGGGCGTCAGAAGGTAGTTGTCAAAACCCGAGTGGATCCAGCGCTGAAAATTGCGCCAGCCCCATTCGGTATAGACGTGAGGCGCCCATGTTACCGTAAGTGGGTTCATGCCGAATTCGTATTTCAGGATCCACGATTGGTAGAAGCTGTCCTTGCCGCCCGAACCGGGCACCAGGCAGTCATAGTGGCCGTTCCTCGAGCGGTACTTGTCACACAGTACCTGCAATTCCCGGCGCCGCGCTTCCCAATCGATATTGCCGTCCTTCTGCTCCGCCACTCGACATGCGTCGCAAACACCCTCGGAATCAAAATTGATCGTTTGTTTCTTGCTGTCCCTGGTATGCTTATGCTCAACCGTAGAGTTAGGACGCTGATTGGAGATCACGCATCGAGAGCAGAACGCGACATGCTGAGGCAAGCCGTAAAGGGTGTCCGGACTGCTTTTGTCCAATCGGTATTCCGAAAGGTCCAGCTTGTCGTTACGCGGATCTAGGTGGATAGAGCGCATTGCCGTCATCCTATATTTCGAATTGCCGGTTGGTTAACGGTTATGAATTGCTCGCGCAAGAAGGTAAGTTCGGTTAAAATTCAAAGTGGTCTTCTTCCACAGCATCGTGAATGGCGACCGGCTTGACGAGTGTTCTGCCGACGAGAGACTTCAAACGAGCCGGCGGCAAACCAGTTTCGGGGCGAAGCGAGACAAGATCGACCGCCGAGACAACATGACCCTTTGGAAACTTCGCCGCAAATTTCAGCCCCTTGCGCACGAGCGCGCGGGTAGCCAGTTCGACGGGCTTTGGAGCTTTGATGCCATCGCCCAAAACGGTCTCAATCAGACGGATCTCAGCCACCATTCGCTTGAGCTCCTCAGGCTCGATCGATGCCGCATGGTCGGGGCCTTGCATTTCGCGATCGAGTGTAATGTGCTTCTCAAGGACACGCGCACCTGCCGCCACTGCAAGAGGCGGCACAAGAATCCCAGCGGTATGATCGGAGTAGCCTACCTTTTCATCGAGCACCTTCTGCATTGTATGCATGGCCGCCAGGTTTACGTCCGACAACGCGGTCGGATAGGCTGTTGTACAATGCAGAATGCACAGGTCGCCGTCGTGCCGAAGCGTCTGCCACACATCCCTTACAGCCCGAATGCAATCTCGCACCTCGTCAAGGGTTGCCATTCCAGTCGATATGATGATCGGAAGGCAAGTCCGGGCAGCAACCTCTACAAGCGGAGTGTTGGTGATTTCCCCGGATGGAATTTTTATCCGCCTAATTCCTAGCTCGACGAGGAATTGAAGCGAAGCAATATCGAAGCCGGTCGACATGAACTCGACACCCCTCAGGGCACAGTATTCGACAAGCTGGCGATGCTGATCGTGAGACAGTTCAAGAGATTTAAGTAGCCTGAATTGATCATCCTCAGCACCGTTCAGGCGCTGGTATTCGACGGTCTTGGTACCTGCGACAATCAAATCCTCGGCTTTGAACGTTTGTATCTTGGCAGCATCTGCGCCCGCCTCCACCGCCACATCGATAAGTTTGCGAGCGAGATCCAGGTTACCGTTATGGTTAACGCCAATCTCAGCAATAATGAAACAACGATTCTCCACCGTCACTGCGTTTACTCCAAGACTTTTTTCGAATCTAACATAAGCTTCGCCGGACTACCCACGTAAACACCCGGAGCACTAATATCGCGCGTAACCACCGCTCCGTGTCCGACAGTTACATTGCCTACAATAGCCGTCGCATGTCGGACTGAACTATTTGCTCCAAGAAAGCAACCGCTGCCCAAGGATGAACCTCCAGCTAGCACGGCGCCCGGTGCAATATGCGAGAAATCGCCCACGACACAGTCATGTTCAACGATTGCTCCGTTGTTAACGATGACGCCATCACCGATCGTTACCTGAACACCGACAATACCTGCGAGCACCACGACCCCTCGGCCCAACCGCGCTGAAGGACTGATTGTGGAGGCCGGATGGATCACCGAAGCGGGAGCAAATCCCTTTCCAAGATAGGCATTGAACAATTTCTGGCGCAGGGTAGCGTTTCCTACCGCCGGAACAAATACCCATGTTTCATTGTCGCGCACAACTTCCTTCTCGTCTTCGACGCAGCGCGCAATCTGTAGCGACCAGCTTTTGTACTCCTCGGGATCGACGGCCACCACGCGAGCAAAATGATCGTTCAATAACGCCGCTTCAAGGACAACTCGCCCATGTCCGCCTCCCCCGACAACGAGCAGCGAAGGCTTTTTCTTCTTCCAAAACATCGGCAATGGAAGCTTCATAGACGTTGACGGATCCGGTGGACTATCAAAAACTACTCCTTCACGGCCCGGTTGGGGAGATCATAGAAGGGCTTTTGTAGCAGTCGGGGAAAATCGATCTTGCGAAGAACTGACAGCACTGAACCGGTAGCGTCACCCGGCCTGCCATAAGGGGGGGCGCTGTCTTTAATGGCATCGCGAAAAGAAAGCGACATTGCTTCGGTCATAGCCCTTACGATTGCCCCGGTTTCCTCGACCGTGTCGATGACGGACATCGCTTTCAGCCGGCCCAGTTGCCGTGGGCCTACGTTGACCGTCGGGACGTCCACTGCGGGGGCCTCAATGAGGCCACTTGACGAATTGCCGAGGACTACGCTCGCATGTTTCATCGCCGCGAGGTAGCGTAACTGGCCTAGAGATGCAACCAACCTGACCCGATCGGGGTGTTGGGAATGAAATGTCTCAAGCCTCGCATTGATTTTCCTGCCACCTGGATCAGAGTTGGCTTTCGTAATGATCACGGCCAGATCCGGAAAAGACTGCAGTGCGTCAAGAATCTGCTCGAGGGCGGCAACAGGCGAGGCCGAATCCATCGTCGCCGGATGGTAGGTCATCAACACATAATCGCGTTCTGGCTCGATTTCGAGTTCTCGCATCAATTCCAATCTATCGGGTATGGAAAGCCGCCTGAAATTATCGAGGCCGATCGCGCCGATGTTGAATACTCGTTCCGGCGCCTCACCCATCCGGATCACTCGATCAGCGTACTGTCCGGCTGCCGTGAAATGGACATGTGCCATTTTTGTAATCGCGTGCCGGAAGGTATCGTCCATGGCACCTAGCGTTACTTCGCCGCCGTGAATATGGCCAATAGGGATATGAAGAAAGGTTGCAGCAGTCGCAGCCGCAAGCGCTTCAAATCGGTCCCCCAATATAACCAGAAAATCGGGTTCGAGCTGTTCGAATGCCCCGCGAAAGCCGTCGATGGCGCGACCGAAGGCGCGTGCCATGCCGGCGTCGCTGTCATCATCGTCAAGGCAGGGTATTTCAGCATCGATCTTGAAACCATCGGCTCGAATGAAGCGAACGGTCTCTCCGAATGCCGGCGACAAATGCATGGCGGACACCGCAATCTGCAATTCGAAATCCGGATCGTCGTGCAGATCACGCATGAGCCAATACAAGAGACCGTAGTCCGCCCTTGTACCGGTAGTCACACATATCCGGGGTTTGGTCACCGTGTCACCTCGTCACCAAGGTCGTAGATCTTGGCAACGAGTTCAGTCGTCGCCAAGGCGTCGTCGATCGTTGCTGCACCCGTATTTTCCCCGCGCCAGGCACCCACCACCTGTTCAGCTTGCACCCGAAACCCTGGCTTAAATTGCAGATCTGCTTCTGTAGCCTGAACCTCGTTCAGGCTACGCTCGCCTGCATTTTGAAATATCGCCTTTTCCAGAGGCCGCATCTCCCATCGCCTGTGCGGCGCGGAAACCGTGCAGGCCCAAGGTCCTGGACCGTTCCATACAGCCTGATAGATACCGCGATCTCCGGAGGCGAAACTGATATGCGCAAGCACAACCCCGGATTCGCCGGCCTTCCACGGTTGCAAGATCTTTACGTCAGTCACGCCTCCGCGACCGAAAGTCATTAGGTAGTCAACGAGATGAATTGAGTTGGCATACATCCAATTGTCGACTACCGCCAAATTGTGACCGATGGCCCGCGCGGCTTCGAGACTCTGCTGGTCTTGAACATAGATGAAGCGAGGGCCGGGATTTGCGGAAAGATCTGCGAGCGCGGTCAGTGTGGAACCAAGTGCGCGCCGATTGAGACCAACCCACGCACGCCGGCCCGAAGATTTTACCTGCCCGTGAAGAGCACGCGCTTCTTCAAGGTTCAACCCGATAGGCTTCTCCATGAAGACGTCAACGGGATGCGCCAGTATTCGAGTTGCAACTTCAAAAATGGCCGGCTCGTACACTGCCATCACCACCAAATCGGGCCGGATGCTGACAAGCATTTCATCAACGTCATCACTCACAATCGGAATGTTCCAATTGTTGGCGATCACCTGAGCCTTGGCTTTTGTCCTATTGGCAATACCGACGAGCTCGACATTTGGCAGGGATGCAAAAACCTTTGCATGCTCGGCGATCATGCTTCCTGCACCGACGAGGGCGATACGGCATAATTTAGTGTTCACATGAATACCTTCGCAATTATCCGGAGTTCTCCCGGCGATCTGGAATAGGCGCCTCGCCCGATTGGAACGCGTCATCCTTGTCAATTTCCGTCAGACAAATCAACACGGGACAACGCTATTCCGTTTCTGCTATGAGAGCCGCACAAGTCAACCTGAGGTTCATTGAGATGAAAATGTGTGTCGTGGCGGCTCGGTCAGGATCCAAGGGGCTGCCACACAAAAACATCAAATCTTTTGCTGGCCGGCCGCTTCTTGCGCACACAGTTGAACAGGCTGTCCAATCGGGAATTTTTGATATTATTTCGATTTCCAGCGACAGTGATCGCTATCTTGATATCGGGCGGGAGGCCGGAGCAAATCTGCTGGTCAAGAGGCCGGACGAGCTTGCCACCGACTTTGTCGCGAAGCCCGCCGTTCTCAGTCATGCTCTGCGCACGGCAGAAATGGAAGTCGGGCGGGAGATCGAGATGTTCTTCGATCTTCAACCGACTTCTCCGTTAAGGACTCCTGCGGACATTCGTGGGGCGGCCCAAAAGCTAGAAGCGAACGCCGACCTTCTCAACGTTGTGTCCGTGGCACGCGCAAAGGCTTCACCCTATTACACGCTTGTTGAAGAAACCGCAGATGGCCGCATCGAGCTGTCAAAGCCCGGGATGCAATATGGGCGTCGACAAGACCTGCCCAATTGCTATGAGCTCAACGGATCCATCTATGCTTGGCGCCGGCAACCCATCGTCGACGAAAGACCCGCTCTCACTGAACGGACGGGGTTCTGGCTTATGGCTGACGAATGTAGCTTCGATATCGATACGCCACTTGATTTCGCAATCGCTGCCTTCGTTGCCTCACATCATTTCGGATGGCCTGAAACACGCTAGGTCTTTCGCCTAGATCTCGATTTCGGTATCTATCGAGTGAAGTGAAGATCGCTGACAAACACCAAAGCAGACTGAGAAGAAAACCATGATTACAGCCCTCATTGGCCTTGGACGAATGGGAATGCGCCATGCCGGCGTCTTGGAACAATGCCAACTTCCGATCGTGGCAGTAAGCGACATAAATCGTGAAGCTTGCGATGTCGCCGGAAACAAGTATGGGATCCCGGAAGAGCGCCGCTTCATATCGGCAATTGAACTCATCGACCAAATCCGGCCGGAATTTCTGATCATTGCAACGACGGCTCCCGGGCATTGCGAGCTTGTCGTCAGGGCGGCGCAAAATGGCGCCAAAATGATCCTGTGCGAGAAGCCTATGGCGACCAACTTGCGTGATTGTGAAGCGATGATCTCCGCCTGCAATTCCGCAGGTGTGAAATTGGCAATCAACCATCAGATGCGCTTCATGGAACAATACACGTTCCCGAAATCCATGATCGAGTCTGAGGCTTTCGGCGGCCTTGCGAGCGTTATCGTAAGTGCCGGAAACTTTGGCATGGCGATGAACGGCACGCATTATTTTGAAATGTTCCGCTATCTGTGCGGCGAAGATCCGGTAAAAGTGTCGGCTTGGTTTTCGAAGGACGAACTCGCCAATCCTCGCGGCCCCCAATTTAGGGATGCCTCCGGAAGCATCCGCCTGGAAACACCGTCAGGGAAACGCTTCTATATGGATTGCTCCCACGACCAGGGGCACGGCATGAATGTGACTTACAATTGCCGCCATGGACGCATCTCAGTTGATGAATTGGCCGGCACTCTCTCCTTCGTCGTTCGTAGAGAGGAATACAGAAATGAACCAACAACACGCTATGGCATGCCTTACGATTCCGACTCTATAACAATTACTCCGGCCGATGCTGTCACGCCAACTCGTTCCGTTCTCGAAGCCCTTCTTGCCGGCACTGACTACCCGACAGGAGAGCACGGGCTGCTTGCCATGAAATTACTTGTCGCTGCCCACCTTTCCAACGAACGTGGGGGCGCGACGATCGATCTGCGCCGTGAGCCTATTTCGGGAGATTACACCCTACCGATTGCATGAGCGTCGAGGGTTGTCATCGCCATATAGCGCTCCAGTTTCTCGGGCTCGGAGTGGCCTCGGGGGGAGGATTAGAAACGCACCCCGGTCAATCGGCGTAAGAGACGCAATTCCTGCATTAGCGATGAGATATGGACGACAGGCTAGTAAAAGATACAGGCATCAGAAAACCGAACGCCCTCATGGATATCTTGATGCATCCTAAGGTCCAATCGGTTTGCGTATGGTACAAGAACGGCGGCGACATCCTTCTGTTCCTGGCTTATTCGCTGCTACTCACAGTTTACATGGGGCAGGAAAGGATCGTCTCGCGAGGAGAACCGCTTTATTGGCTGCTTACACTGCCAGCAGTTGCAGCACCATTGCCAAGACTCAGACAGACAGTAGAAAATCTCATATTTGGTTGTGCGAGACCTATCGCCGTCATGGGTGTAACGGCGTCTTTATGGTTCGGCCTGAGAGGGGATACAGGTGCCGTTCCCCCAATTATCTTGATCGCTTGGGTCAGCGCATGGGCGAGCCGCTCCGAGGTGCGCATCAACGTTAGATGGCTATTCGCGATCATCCTGGTATTTTACGGGATTGGCAGCTTGAGCTTTGTTCTGCAGCCACCGTTCGAAAAGTACAGCTGGTTGATGCAAGAGTACCAGGGGGATCCCCTTGGGGCTGACGCTGCAGATTCTGGCAACATTGCGTTACCACCACAAGACCGGGAAGGAATTGATATCAATGCCTGGGGCATTTTGCCTGGCCAAACTGCGCCCGCTTACGGGCCATGGCGCATTTCGATGGTCCCCAACATTGCGACTTCCGGCATCATCTCACTTTTCGTTTTCCTGATTGCATTGAAGCATCTGGGTTTTCGATGGCTCAACATCACAACCGTTGTTGCCGCCGCTTATTTCACTATCTTATCTTTCGTGCGTTCAGCACTGATCGGCCTCGTGCTTTGCAGCGCCACCACCGTTGTTTTGACGCTACTTCCTGATAATGCGAGGCTTCGTGTTACGGTGGCGTTCGCTATGACGTTGGGACTTATCCTCATCGTCGGTCTATCCCCGTTCGCCCTTTATCACCTACAAGATATTCCCCTCATATCCCGGTTGCTCCTGCGCAATCAGAGCGGGCTTTCGCTGGAAGCGATCTACCGACAAGCTTACCGGCCCTGGTTGTGGCTTCAACATCTCCAGATCTTTTGGCAAAGCGACTACCTGATGGGATACGGAAGTAGCTTGGCTCAGAGCGCAACGGAAAAACTTCTAAACGCAAATCAAATAAGATCTGACTCTGTGTCCCTACCGACACGTCTGCTCGCTACATATGGTCTACCGGCTCTGGGATTCTTCTATTTCCTCGGCGAACGCTGTTACACTCATGCAAAGGAAAACGACATCTGGGGAGTATCGATGCTGTCGCTACTTATCTGGCTTATGATGACATGGGGTAGCATATTTCATCCGACAAACGCGATATTCGTGCTTGCACTACTGATCATAGGCCGCGGAGGAAACGCCTTCCATGAGGACCCTAAGCAGAAATAAATCCGAAAAAATTTGCCACTTCTTCAGTTGTTGGCGAACTGCCGTCTGACCTTGTCGACAACGAAGTCCTGATCGGCGACCGTCAGGCCGGTTGAGCATGGCAGCGTCACGATCCGTTGCCAGAGGTTGTCGCAGACCGTCATTTCCGTCCTCGGCGCCCCTACATAGGGTGCCTGGAGATGGGCTGGTTTCCAGAAGGGGCGGGCGTCTATGCCGGCCTCCCGCAAACGAACGCGGATATCGGTCAACTGCCGTGGGTCTCTGTTGTTCACGACGATCCCGGAAAACCAATAACCGCTTCGCGCATATTCCGGATCCGGAAAAGGCGCTATTCCGGCAAGATCCGAGAAAGCCTCCCTATAATTTCGTGCTATATTCCGTTTCAACTCGACAAATCGGCCCAGATTTTCCATCTGGGCACAACCAACCGCCGCCTGGAGGTTTGTCATTCGGTAATTATAACCGACCATGTCGTGATCGTAATCGGCCCCGACTCTGGCGGTGGTCGTCACATGACGAAAGAGGCGTGCTTTTTCCGGATCATCCGTAACGATAATTCCGCCACCGCCGGCGGTAACAGTCTTGTTCCCATTGAAGGAGAACATCGTGAATTCTGCGCTCAAGCTTCCCGAAGGACGGTCTTTATAGGTGGTACCCAGTGCGGCGGCCGCATCAACGACAACCGGCAAATAGTAAGCCTTCGCTAACTCGTTAATCTCATCCATCTGGGCGGGAATGCCCAGCGTAAAAACCGGCAATATTGCCGAAACTCTGCGCCCCGTTTCCGTGTGAAGTAACGCACCGTCCACGCGACGATGCGTCTCTTTCTCCAGTTTGCTAGCCAACAACGTTACGTCTATCGACCAGTTTTCGGGAGAGACATCGAAAAGCCACGGAAGCGCTCCGCAATGGGCAATTGCAGCGACCGAAGCGATGAACGTGAATGATGGTGCAATGACCAAATCATCGCGCCCTACGCCGGCGGATAGCAAGGCAGCATGAAGCGCAGTGGTACCCGCGGACGTCGCAACTGCGTATTTGGCACCGGACGCAGCAGCTACCATTTCTTCGAAACGGGTGACGAATGGCCCCACCGTCGAAACAAATGTAGAAGTTATGCATTCCTGCAGATATTCGGCCTCACGGCCGGCGAGATTTGGTACTGCGAGCGGTATCATTGAGCCTAAATCCGTGAATCCAGAGTTTTTTCACTCACCTTGTGAGTCTGCAGGAAGGACGGTTCGATTGTAGCCACAAGCTCCTTCAACTGATCCTTGTCGATCTGCTGTGGCGAAGTCGGCATATTGGCTGCGGCGAAAAGACCCTCAAGACTACTGATCAACCTTCCAATCGATCCGCTCGCGGCACCTTTGTACTTGACGATGGAAAGTCCTTCAAATCCGCCGTCCACGGCGCTTTCATCGTTCGCAACGAATTCCTCGAAGGCCTTCTCACCGGCGGTATCGAGCGGCGTCAGCAGAAGTGGCCAGGAACCGGAGCCACGAAGCAAGCTTGTCGCCTGCACCGCCGTTGCTTCATTGCTGAAAATCACAGGTTTTAGCTTCAAATGCTCAAGAAAAGCCTTTGCGACGTCTTCGAGCAAAACGAGATGTTCATCGGGACTAAGCTTAGGAACGACAATGTGTTGGCCGGGAGCGCACACTGCGGCCAATGTGCAGAGATGACCAGCCTCCTCCATTGAGACAAAATAGCGCCGAGTATCGATCGGCGCAGCCAGTGGCTGCTCCTGTTCGACGCGACGCTGGAAGCTTTGAAGAAGCGAACCGTTTGAGAACGCAACATTAGCAAAGCGCGCAGAGACAATTTCCGCGTCAAGATCTTTTACGGCCTCGCCACTGAACATCACGTGCTCCATGAGGCGTTTGCTGGCGCCCATGAAGGAGCTCGGATTGGCTGCCTTGTCGGTAGAAACAGAGAAATATCGGCCTTTGAACTGCACTTCGCTCAACCACCGCAACAGGCGAGCCTGTTTGAGCAAGTTCGTGTCAAACATCTGCAGCATTGAAAAGGAATCCTTCTCCGACCTCACGTGTTTAATTGCCGCAAAATTCAAAACAAAATCATAGGGTGCTTGGTCATGAATAAAAAGCCTCATCGCAGGCGAGCCAAAATCTAGCGGCAAGGTTCGAAAATCCGGA
Organism: Rhizobium sp. BK379; assembly: GCF_014193955.1. NCBI lineage: Bacteria > Pseudomonadati > Pseudomonadota > Alphaproteobacteria > Hyphomicrobiales > Rhizobiaceae > Rhizobium > Rhizobium sp. BK379. Next base: position 52,823 of record NZ_JACIAD010000006.1, on the reverse strand, counting down.
ACGGCAAAGCCTCCTGGGCTGGAGCGGAGTGTCCGAACCAACTCTGCCAACTCGTTCTCATTCTGATCGATCACGTGAAGAGCACATGGCTCGAACCCCGAAATGACCGATATTGTAGCGGAACCGATTGATCCGGCAGCTCCGATAGCAAGTACTCGTTTGCCTTCGAGCTTATCCCGCAATTGCCCTTCAAAACGCCTCATATCCTGAGAGAAGATAGAATTCTCTCTTCCGGTCGCGATAAACGCGAGCTGGCTGTTCTTGCCGCTTTTATGAGCTTCAATGGGCATCTAAATTTCCTGCTTTAAGATCACGGCCATTTCGGCGCTTGTTTGCTGGGATCACCATCCCCGAAACTGTCATTCGCCCTAATCAAATCCTCATGTCGCCCAACATCGAGCCAAGGTTCTCGGACTGGAAAAACAGCGGCCGGCAACTGACGCTCGATCAGATATTCAAAGAGGTTTGTCATATCGAAAAACTGTCGGTTCGGAACATATTCCAGAACTTGGGGCTCGAGCAGGTAGATCCCAGCATTGACCAGAAAGTTGCATTTGGGTTTTTCCGTCAACTTGGTCAGATAGCGACCGGAAACTTCAACGACACCGAATGGCACTTCATAGCTGTGATTGTTGACCGCCATTGTCGCCACCACAGACGAAGACTTGTGGAAATCCAGCATAGCCTGAAAATCAACTGTCGTGAGTATGTCACCGTTCATCACAAAAAAGGACTTTGACGGAGCTTGCGGCAGAAGAGACAATGCTCCCGCGGTCCCCATCCGCTCCTTTTCGCGCACGAAAGTGAACCGGGCGCCAAACTTGGAACCGTCACCGAGATGGTCCTCAAGCATATGCCCAAGATAATTCACACACAGCGTAATATCGGAGAGGCCCTGTGCCACCAGATTATCAACAATAATGTCGATAAGTGGCCTGCCGCCGACCGATATTAACGGTTTGGGCACATTTTCGGTAAGCGGCCGAAGTCGTGTCCCCAGCCCTCCCGCCATTATTATCACCTGGTTCTCTTGATACGAAAGCTGTTCAAACGCGGGAAGATACGCCAAGTCCCGCAGTATGCCAGCCTCGTCGACGATAGGAAGGTGAAGAATTTGCTCGTGGCGGAGGCGGCCGAGCAAAATGCTTTTTTCAGTACCCAGCATTGCCGAACGAGGATTTTGTCTCATAAATTCTTGAACTGGCGTATCCAATCCATGTCCTGAAAGCAGCGCCCGTCGGATATCTCCGTCGGTAATGATTCCACTCAGCTTTCCCTCATCTGTGACAACGACCGCGATCTTCAGGCCATTGCTGTCGATGACTTCGATTGCGAGGCGCATCACCGCATCCTGCGCTATCACGACCCTGGAAATGTCAATGTAAGTCATTCCAATCCACTACTCCGACGAAATCGCAGACGGCAAAATCGCGCCACGGTTTTGTTGGCGGTACTCTCTAGCTCAGTAATCTGGCGATTCATAGCCTTCAAAAGCGTCATAGGACGTGGGCAACGCGTGAGAATGTGTCCGGGTATGAATGGATGTAGCGACCGATTTCACTGATACTCTTTGCGTTCCAGCTAGAATTCTAGTGATTTTACACCTGCCCCACGCCCACGCTTGGACTGCCGAACTCAATACCAGCTGGAAAGGAGCCAGCGGCCTCACTCTATGACGCAAACACCATCATCTGCTGCGGCACCACTGCCAGCATGCCCGCACGGCGGGCAGCGACATATCTAAGAAGCTGTTCCACCACTGTCGGCATGACGGGTTTTTGCACGACACCGAGCGCGCCGTGCACACCATCTACAACGGCCTCGGGATTGGCGGTCATGAAGACGACGGAGATCCCGTGGTCTTGCGCGAGCTGCCGGCCGATCTCAGGGCCGGTTGCGCCATCCGAGAGGTTGACGTCGACAAAGGCGATATCGGCGAGCGGTGCCAGCCTGAGAGCTCCTTCGCGATCCGATGCCAGGCCCGCGACATGCACGCCCATGTCCTCGATCGTTGTTTCGAGATCGAGGGCTATCAGCAGTTCGTCTTCGACAATCAGCACTCGCTGTTCCATGAGATGTTCCCGTTGCCAGCTACGCTTGACATTCGTGGCCATGACAGATCCCCTTTACGCTTTACCGAGGAGACTCCGCTTCGTGAAAGGCAGATTGCTTCCACGAGGCTCGCAGCTTAAACGGGCGATGCGACGATATGTTCCGGCATGAAACGCAGTATTTCTCAATTAAACTTTTGTTAATATTGATAAATTCTTAAAATGCCGAGAAGTTATAGTAAAGGCGGCGACTTTAGCCGCCTTTTGAAATTTCGGTTTGAGGGACTTCTCAACCCTTGGCCTTCAGCACCAGAACCGGGTCCTGGCTGTAATCAGCCGGGAAGATCTGCTTCAGGTTCTCGATCTTCGGCAGGTCGTTATAGACGATATAGGGGTAGGTCGGGTTCAGCGTCAGGAAATCCTGGTGATACTGCTCGGCCGGATAGAAGCCAGTATAGTCGGTGATCCTGGTGACGATTGGCTGTTTGAAGACATGCGCCTTTTCGAGCTGGGCGATATAGGCTTCGGCGACCTTGCGCTGTTGCGGGTCAGAGATGAACAGCGCCGAGCGGTATTGGGTGCCCTGGTCCGGTCCTTGGAAATTGAGCTGCGTCGGGTTGTGCGCGACCGAGAAGAAGACCTGCAGGAGCTTGCCGTAGCTCACCTCTTTCGGATCGAAGGTTACTTTGACGGATTCGGCGTGGCCCGTCGTACCGGTGCTGACCGTTTCGTACTGGGCGGTTGCGGCTTCGCCGCCGGCATAGCCGGACACGGCGCTTTTGACGCCCTTCACGTGCTGGAAAACGCCCTGGACACCCCAGAAGCAGCCGCCGGCGAAGACGGCCGTTTCAGTGCCGGACTTGCCCGCCTCGTCGACGGCAGGCGCTGGAATGACGACGGCATCCTCCGCCGCCTGGGTGGCGACGGAACCGAGGCCGAGCGAAAGGGCTGCCGTTGCGAAAAGCGCGGCAAGGACCTTGCCTGATGTGGAAATGGACATGGGGCTACCTCCGGGAACAAACCGGAGAAATCCTTGCCGATCGACGAAAAAGCCGCAAATCACAAGCTGTTCACTCACGCCGATGTGACGATTGCACGAAAGCCAATGTGCGAAACCTGAACAGGCCGGAAGGTGAGTTGACAATTCCCTGGGGAGTGGGGACAGTGCCGCCCGGCTCAGAGCCAGCATCCGGGGGAAACCAATGTCTGTGCGCTCGTTCTTCGCTTTTTCCGTCATCGTTGTATCTATGATTTTTGCGGGCCTGTCGGCTTCTGCAGCCGACGCCAAGCGCGACATCGTTACCGTCAAGGACGCGGATTATTTCGGCTTTGACCTGCGCACGGAACAGAACCTCTCGCTCGATCAGTGTAAGGCCGCCTGTATCGGCGACAAGAGCTGCAAGGCCTTCACCTATAATCCGAAGGTGAAGTGGTGCTTCCTGAAATCCGACTTCAAGACGATGAACGCGGCCCCCGGCGCGATTGCCGGCCGGATCGTGGAGACGACCGCTGCGGCCGCGCCGCAGGAACCGGACATTGGTGCGGCCCCTCGCCTGCCCTTCCTTTCCGATGACCTTGTCCAGCAAGCGCGCAATTTCCGCAACGATCTTGCGCTCGCCGACGATCAACAGGGCCAGGGCGTCGACAGCCTGACGGCGGGCGCCCGCCTGGATCTCACCGGCGGCAATCTCTCCGATGCGCTGAAGGCCTTCCATGGTGCCCTGTCGATCACCCCCGACGACGGTGATCTCTGGATCGAGACGGCCCGCGCGGCGACCTCGCTCGGCGCGCCGGACAGCGGCATCTTCGGTCAAGCGGTGATAGACGCGCTGAACGGCTACCAGTTGACGCGCACCACCGGCAAGCGCGCGGATGCATTGGCCGTGCTTGCCAAGGCGCTGGAAAAAAACGCCAATTACCGCGATGCGTTGAATAGCTACAAGGCGAGCCTTGCGCTCGCCAGCGCCAGGGACGTGCAGGCGGACTACCTGCAGCTCAAGCAGACACAGGGCTTCCGCATCACCGAACATACCGTCGATGCCGACAGCGCCACGCCGCGCGCCTGCGTCACCTTCTCCGAAGCGCTGGTCAAGACTGTCGACTATACGCCTTTCGTAACCCTGAACGGCGAAGCGCCCAAGGCGCTGGAGGCCAAGGACAAGCAGATCTGTGTCGAGGGCCTGACCCATGGCGAGACCTACAAGATCGGCTTCCGCACCGGCCTGCCCTCCTCCGTCGACGAGGTTCTTGAGGCGCCTGTGACAATCGACGTCTATATCAAGGATCGCAGCCAGATGGTGCGCTTTACCGGTGACAGCTTTGTGCTGCCGTCGACGGCGCGCCGCGGCATCCCGATCGTCTCCGTCAATATGGCCTCTGCCAACCTGAAGCTCTACCGCATCGGTGATCGCGGCATCGCACCGCTCCTGACCACCTCGCAATTCCTGACGCAGCTCGACGGTTACAGCGCCCAGAATATTGCCGACCAGAGCGGCGAGCTCGTCTGGCAGGGATCGATCGAGATCGCCAACGAACTCAACAAGGACGTCGTCACCTCCTTCCCGGTCGATGAGGCGCTGCCGGAGCGCAAGCCCGGCATCTATGTGATGGTCGCGACCCCGCCGACCGGTCCGGTTCAGGACTGGGATTCGCAGGCAACGCAATGGTTCCTCGTCTCCGATATCGGCATTACCACCTATGCCGGCACCGACGGGCTGAACGTCTTTGCCCGCTCGCTCGCCTCCGCCAAGCCAATGGCCGGCGTCGAATTGCAGCTGCTCGCCAAGAACAATGAAGTGCTCGGCACCGCTACGACCGATCAGAACGGCCGCGCCACCTTCACGGCAGGTCTGATCCGCGGCACTGCCGCACTCACGCCTGCCGTCATCAGCGCCAAGAACGGCACGTCCGATTATGTCTTCCTCGACATGACACGCGCGGGTTTCGATCTTTCCGATCGTGGCGTCACCGGCCGCGCATCGCCGGGTGCAATCGACGTATTGCCCTTTACCGAGCGCGGCATCTACCGCGCCGGCGAGACAGTGCATGCGGCCGCCCTTGCCCGCGATACGGACGGCAATGCGATCGAGAACCTTCCGCTCACCTTCATCTTCTCGCGGCCGGATGGCGTGGAAGACCGGCGCATCGTCAGCCAGACGAGCAATCTCGGCGGCTATGTGGTCGACCTGCAAACGCAGGAAAACGCCATGCGCGGTACCTGGACGATGAATGTCTATACCGATCCGAAGGGCTCGCCGATCGCCACCAAGACCTTCCTAGTCGACGATTTCGTGCCCGATCGCACCGATCTGGAGATCAAGACCGAGTCCAGGGAGATCGGAACGGATACGGCAGCCACGATCACGATGTCGGGCAAATATCTTTACGGCGCACCGGCCGCCGGCCTGACCATCGAAGGTGACGTCGTCGTCAAGCCGACGCGCGAGAACGCTGCCTATCCCGGCTACCAGTTCGGCTTGGCCGACGAGGAAGCGAGCGAGGATTCGCGCCAGACGATCGACGGCCTGCCGGAGCTCGACGAGAATGGCGAGGCCTCGACGGATCTGACGATTGGCGAGCTGCCGGCCACGACGCAGCTCCTCAATGCCACCGTCTACCTGCGCATGCAGGAGCCGGGTGGGCGGGCAATCGAGCGTTCGCTCGAGATTCCGGTCAAGACGGATCAGGCAGCGATCGGCATCAAGCCGGAATTCGATGGCGACCTGCCGGAGAATGCGCTGGCGAATTTCACTGTGATCGGCCTTGATACGCAGGGCCAGAAGCAGGAAATGAAAGGGCTGCGCTGGAAATTCTACAAGCTTAGGCGCGATTATCAGTGGTACCGCGAAGGCACAGCCTGGAAATATGAACCCACCTATACGCCCGAAGAGGTCGCCTCGGGCTCGGTGGATGCAACGGCTGCCAATGGCGGCAAGATCCAGGCACCTGTCAACTGGGGTCGCTACCGGCTCGAGGTGGAAAGCCCGAACGCTGACGGCCCGACCTCCAGCGTCGAGTTCGATGCCGGCTGGTTCGTCGCCTCGACATCGACGGAAACGCCCGATGGCCTCGAGATCGCTCTCGACAAGGACAGTTATAAGGTCGGCGAGACGGCCAAGCTGAAAGTCACGTCGCGTTATGGCGGCGAGCTTATGATCACGGCCGGCACGGAAAAGCTTATTGCCGTTGAAAACGCCACGATGAGCGAAACCGGTGGCGAGGTCGATATTCCCGTTACCGCAGACTGGGGGGCCGGCGCCTATGTGACCGCCACCCTCTTTCGCCCGGGCGATTCCCTCGACACGCATATGCCGGCACGCTCGATCGGCATCAAATGGCTGAAGGTCGATCCGGCCGATCGCGCGCTGCAGGTCAAGATCGACACGCCGGAAAAGATGCTGCCGCGCGGACCGCTCGATATCGGCCTGCAGGTGACAGGTGCCGGCGCGAACGAGGAGGCCTATGTCACGGTTGCCGCCGTCGATGTCGGCATCCTCAATCTGACGCGCTATGAACCGCCGAACCCTGAGGACTGGTATTTTGGCCAGCGCCAGCTCGGCCTCGAAATCCGCGACCTCTACGGCCGGCTGATCGACGGATCGCTGGGCGCGACCGGCAAGCTGCGCACCGGTGGTGATGGCGGTGCCATCGCGCTGCAGGCAAGCCCGCCCACACAGAAGCTCGTCGCCTTCTTCTCAGGTCCGGTCAGGCTCGATGCCGAAGGCAAGGCGAAGGTCAGTTTCGATATTCCCCAGTTCAACGGCACGGCGCGTGTCATGGCAGTCGCCTGGACGAAGACCGGTGTCGGCCATAGCGCCAGCGACGTCATCATCCGCGATCCTGTCGTCGTCACGGCAAGCCTGCCGAAATTCCTGGCACCAGGGGACAAGGCCAATCTGCGCCTCGATATCGCCAATACCGATGCACCGGCAGGTGATTACAAGCTGACGCTGACCGGCAACAAGGCGCTTAGTATCGACGGACCTGCCGAGCAGACCCTGAAGCTTGGCGCCGGCGCCAAGTCCGACCTGACGCTGACACTGGTCGGCGGCGAGCCAGGCGACGGCCAAGTTGCGATCAACCTGTCCAATGATCAGGGCCTGTCGCTCGACCAGGTGGTGGATGTGCCGGTGCGGCCATCCTCGCTGCCGGTGACCGAACGACGCGTCATTGCGCTTGCACCCGGCAAGAGCCTGACCATCGACAAGAACCTGCTGGCTGACAGCGTGCTTCCGGGCGCTTCTATCGCAGTCAACGTCACGCGTTCGGCCGCCTTCGACATCCCGGCACTGCTGATGACGCTCGACCGCTATCCCTTCGGCTGCGCCGAGCAGACGACGAGCCGCGCACTGCCGCTGCTCTATCTGGCCGAGGTCGCCAAGCAGGCGGGCATGGAGCAAACCGATGACGACATCCACAAGCGGGTGCAGGATGCGATCTACCGCGTGCTTTCCTATCAGGCCTATGCTGGAAGTTTCGGCCTGTGGGGGCCGGATTCCGGCGATCTCTGGCTCGATTCCTACGTCACGGACTTCCTGACGCGAGCCCGCGAACAGAAATACGAGGTTCCGGATCGCGCCCTGGTGCAGGCGCTCGAAAACCTGCAGAACTCGCTCTCCTACACGACCGACGTGAAAGGTAAGGGCGATGAGATCGCCTATGCTCTCTATGTGCTCGCGCGCAACAAGAAGGCCGCCGTCAGCGACCTTCGCTACTATGCCGACACGATGATCAACGACTTCCCGACGCCGCTTGCCAAGGCCCATATCGCTGCGGCGCTGGCGCTCTACGGCGATGCAACGCGCTCGAAGAATATCTTCGTCGATGCGCTGCAGATGTCGAAACAGTCGATGGTGACCCGCGTGAATTTCTCGCGCACCGATTATGGCTCGGTCCTGCGCGATGGCGCGGCGATCCTGGCGCTCGCCGCCGAAAGCCGCCCCGTTCCGCCGGTCATTCCGGAACTCGCCAAGGCGGTCGCGCGGGAATGGGATCGCAGCAAATATACGAGCACCCAGGAACAGGCCTGGATGCTTCTGGCAGCGCGTGCCCTCCAGAACGGCGACGACGATTTGAAGGTCAACGTCAACGGGGCCGAGCGGACCGGCGCTTATATGGCGAAAATGACCGGCGATGCTCTGATCGACCATCCGCTGACATTGACGAGCGCGACGAACGACACGGTCTCGGCCGTCATCACCACGGTTGCCGCCCCCGTCAAGCCGCTGCCGGCGGGCGGCACCGGCTTTACCATCGAGCGGACCTATTACACGCTGGATGGCGAGGAGGCCAATGTCAGCGAAGCGCAGCAAAACGAGCGTTATGTCGTCGTCCTGCATGTGACCGAGCAGAACGACTGGGCCTCGCGCATCGTCATCACCGATCTCCTGCCGGCCGGCTTCGAGATCGACAATCCAAGCCTCGTCGACAGCGCCCAGATGACGAATTTCGACTGGGTCGGCGAGATATCGCCCGCCCATACGGAATTCCGTTACGACCGTTTCGTCGCCGCCTTCAACCGCGACGAAAATTCAGCACGTGATTTCAACGTCGCCTACGTCGTGCGCGCCGTGACACCCGGCGTCTACGATCATCCGGCGGCGACTGTCGAGAACATGTACCGTCCCGATATGTCCGCCCGCACGGCGACCGGCAAGATGGAGGTCGTTGCGGCTCAACAATGAGGCGGTGGCAAAAGTTTGCAATCGGGACTGCGGCCGGCATCATCATTGCCGGTGCAGGCCTTTTTGCGCTCGAAGCCGCCGACCGCGCCTATCCGCCGCCACTCAATGAGGCAGAGGCGGTCTCGCCCGAAGTGCTGGATGCGGACGGGCAATTGCTGCGTGCCTTCGCGACAGTCGAGGGGCGCTGGCGGCTGAAGACGGACGTTTCCGACGTCGATCCACAATTCGTCCGCATGCTGGTAGCTTATGAGGACCAGCGCTTCTACGAGCATGCCGGCATCGATGTCTGGGCACTCGGGCGTGCGGCGCTGCAATTCGCCAGCAATGGCCGCATCGTTTCTGGCGCCTCTACGCTCTCCATGCAGGTGGCAAGGCTGATCGAGCCCCGCGAGAGCCGGTCGTTTTCGGCAAAGCTCCTGCAAATCGCGCGCGCAGTGCAGATCGAGCGGCGGCTTTCGAAAGATCAGATCCTCGATCTCTATCTCACTCATGCGCCCTATGGCGGCAATCTGGAAGGCGTGCGCGCTGCAAGCCTTGCCTATTTCGGCAAGGAGCCGAAGCGGCTGACCGTCGCAGAAGCGGCGCTGCTGGTCGCATTGCCGCAATTGCCGGAGAAGCGCCGGCCGGATAGAAACCTGAAGGCGGCTGAAGCGGCGCGCAAGCGGGTGCTCGACCGTGTCGCCGTGGCCGAAGTGGTCGGCGATGGCGAGGCCGAGCGCGCCGAGGGTGTTGCCATTCCTGCCCGCAGGCTGCAGCTTCCGACGCTTGCTGCCCATGTCGCGGAAGCGGCGCTGCGCAGGGATCCGAAAGCGATCCAGCACCAGACGACGCTGAGGAAGCAGGTCCAGACCGGCCTTGAATCCGTCGCCCGTGCCGCAACGCTGAAGCTTGGGCCGAAGCTGTCGCTCGCCATGGTGATGGCGGATGCCGAAACCGGTGAGATCGTCGGAGAGGTGGGGTCGGCCGATTATTTCGATGCAAGCCGCTCCGGCTGGATCGACATGACGCGCGTCAACAGGTCACCCGGCTCGACGCTCAAACCCTTTATCTATGGCCTTGCGTTCGAGCAGGGGCTGGTGAGCCAGGAAACCATCATCGAGGATCGGCCGGCCGATTTCTTCGGCTACCGGCCGCGCAATTTCGACATGAGCTACCAGGGCGATGTCACCGTGCGCGAGGCCCTGCAGCTCTCCCTTAACGTGCCGGCCGTCAAGCTGCTCGATGCGGTCGGTCCGTCTCGCCTCATGGTGCGTTTCCGACGCGCCGACGTTCGTCCGGTCTTGCCGCCGAACGAGACGCCCGGTCTGGCGATCGGCCTTGGCGGCCTTGGCATCACACTGAAGGATCTCGTGCAGCTCTATACGGCCCTTGCCAATCGCGGCCAGCCGGTCAGGATCGGAGACGGCGTGACGAACGCGCCTAGCAAGATCGACGGCGAGCCGCTGCTGGAGCCGGTTGCTGTCTGGAATGTCGCCGACATACTTTCGGGAGTCATCCCGCCGGCGGGCGCACCCCAGCGCGGCATCGCTTACAAGACGGGCACGAGCTACGGCTATCGCGATGCCTGGTCGGTCGGTTACGACGGGCGCTACGTGCTTGGCGTCTGGGTTGGACGGCCCGATAACAGCGCCGTACCCGGTTTGACGGGTTATGGTACGGCCGCACCCATCCTTTTCGAAGCTTTGGCTAAATCCGGTATCGCCACGACACCGCTGCCGCGCCCGCCGGCAGGCGCCTTGCGCATTGCCCAGACCGATCTGCCGATCAGCCAGCGGCGTTTTGCCGTCAATGCCAATGGGCTGCTGGTCACGTCCGGCCGCGAGCCGTCACCGCAGATCGTCTATCCACCGGAAGGTGCTCATGTCGATCTTGGGGCGAAGGCGGGCGATCTTACGCCACTGATGCTAAAACTGCAGGGCGGCCGCGCGCCTTTTCGCTGGCTTGCCAACGGCAAACCGCTGCCCGATCTTTCGCGTCGGCGCACGCAGAGTTGGATGCCTGACGGCGGCGGTTATTCCAAGCTGACGGTGATTGATTCCATGGGCCGGGCAGCAAGCGTCGGTGTCTTTGTGGACTAATCGGAACAAAAGCGCTTCGCAACCGTTGGAAGAGGTCCTCTCCAAACGGCAAAAACGACCCCATGACGCTTCCCTCCGCGACCTACAGGGTCCAGTTCCGCAACGGCATGACCTTTGATCGCGCCTGCGGGCTTGTCCCCTATCTGAAGTCGCTCGGCATCAGCCATCTCTATGCCTCACCGATCTTCACAGCCACCAGCAGATCGACGCATGGCTACGATGTGACCGACACCAACGAAATCGATCCGGACCTAGGCGGAAGGGCGGGCTTCGATCGCCTGACGGAGACGCTGTCAGAGGCAGGCATGGGTCTGATCCTCGACATCGTGCCGAACCATATGGCCGCCTCCCTTGAGAATGCTTGGTGGCGGAGCGTCCTGGAATTCGGCAACCATAGCCCGTTTGCTGGCTATTTCGACATAGACTGGGGCGAGCGGCTGACCTTGCCCCAACTCGGCAATGGCTTCGATGAGAGCGTCGCTGCGGGCGAACTGGCGATCACCGTCGATGAGACCTATGGCAATCTGGCGATCAGCTATTATGGCACCTGCTTTCCCCTCAGCATGGGAAGTTATCCGCTGCTCGCTGCAGAACTGGATGATCCTGATCTCGCTCGGATGGCGGAACTGACGGTCTCGGTCGATGGCAATGACCTTCATCGCAGCCTGCGCGATACGATCTTCGAAGCCGGCAATCTCACCAACCTGAGCGGAAAGCTCGGAGAGCTTTCTAAAGACCATGCCTTCATGACGCGGCTGCACGGAATACAGCACTGGCGCCTTCAGCCCTGGCAGGAGGCTTCGGAGCATCTGAGTTATCGGCGGTTTTTTGAGGTGACCGGACTGGTCGGCCTGCGGGTGGAGGACATGAATGTCTTCGAAGAGAGCCACCGGCTGGTTCTCGATCTCGTGCGTCAGGGCCAGGTGCAGGGCCTGCGCATCGACCATATCGACGGGCTGGCGGAACCGAGAGCCTATCTCGACCGCCTGCGGGAAGCAGTCGGCGTGGACACCTATATCGTCGTCGAAAAGATCCTGGGCCCAGGTGAGGAATTGCCCGCAGACTGGCCGGTGCGGGGAACGACAGGCTACGAGTTCATTGCCGCCTTGAGCGGGCTTTTCGTCGACGGCAATGGTTTACAGAGGCTGGACGACGCCTATCGCCGCCTGGCGGATGGCCATGGCGATTTTGAGATCGGGCGGCAAACAGCAAAGCGGCTGATGGTCGAGCAGAATTTCGCCGGCGAGACGGCCCGACTTGCGCGCATTGCAGCCGGCCTCTTCCCCGAACTGTCTGGGGATGAATTAACCGGGGCGATCCGCGCGCTTCTGATCGCCTTTTCCGTCTACCGCACCTATGGGGTTAACGGACCACTCGATGCGAGGGATGCGGATCTCCTGAAAAAAGCCGAGATAGCGGCCGCCGGGCATCTGGACTATGCGCAGCCGCTGCAAAGCGTCGCAGCCATCCTTAGAGGCGCCGTCGACAACGAGGCGGCCCGCGAATTCCGCCTCCGGTTCCAGCAGTTCTCCGGCCCCGTCATGGCAAAGGCAATGGAGGATACGCTTTTCTATCGCTACAACCGGCTGCTGGCGGTAAACGAGGTTGGCGGCGAGCCGGATCATATGCCTGGCGGTGTCGAAGCGTTTCACCAACTCATGCACGAGCGCGCTCGCTCCCAGCCCGCAGGGCTTTCGGCGACATCGACGCATGACACAAAGCGCGGCGAGGATGCTCGGGCGCGGCTTTATGCTGTGAGCGAAGGCGCCGGCGTCTTTGCCAACGCTGTCGAACATTGGCGCAGGCTGAACGAAAGCCATCGTATCGCGCTGCCGGATGGCGAAGCGCCCGAACCCAATCTGGAGTGGATGCTCTATCAGGCACTTGCCGGCGCCTGGCCCGAGGATTTCGACCGCCATCATGCCGATGCGCTGCGCGAACGGTTCACCGCCTTTGCGGAAAAGGCCATTCGCGAAGCCAAGCTGCGCACCGACTGGACTGCGCCGAACAAAGAGTATGAGGAGGCGGTCCATACCTATGCAGCCGGGCTCCTCTCACCCGACAACGATGTCTTCACCGAGGATTTCGCTCGCGTTCTGCAACCCTTCATCGAAGCCGGCTATATGAACAGCCTGTCGCAGACGCTGATCAAGCTGACGGCGCCGGGTATCCCGGATATCTATCAGGGGGCGGAAGGCTTCGACTTCAGTTTCGTCGATCCCGATAACAGGCGCCTGCCGGATTTCGAGAGATTGGGCGGCTGGCTTGCCGAGGGTGGTGCGCTCGCGCGGCTGCAGGCCGCGGCATTGAAACAGCGCATCATCCAGATCGGCCTGGGGCTTCGGATGGAACGCGCCCGGCTTTTCACGGAAGGCGATTACCTGCCTCTTACAGTCAACGGTATCAGGAGCGATCATGTCGTCGCCTTTGCCCGCCTACATCACGAGAATTTCGCCATCACTGTCGTCCCGCGGCTGATGTTCGGCTGGCTTGATCCCGGCGTGCTCTTTGCCGGACCCGAATTCTGGGAGGATACGGCCATTCTTGTGCCCTCGCCCCTCCACGGCCTCAAGGCTGATCTCCTGACCGGCAAGATGCTGGAGCCAGGGACGACGATCTCGCTTGCCGCGCTTCTCGGGGACCAGCCGGCAGCATTGATCGTTCCCGCCTGACGGCAATCTTGAAAAATCTGAGCGGGCGAAAAAAAAGATTGACCTTCCAGTTGCTGGAAGGTTCATAAGGCTGTCCGGATGCCACACAGGCACGAAAGGTACAGCTTTATGGACAGCAAGCACGATCATCATCACGACCACGATCATCATGGGCATGGTCACGACCATCACGCCGACGGTGCGCAATGCAGTTGCGGCCACGATGAAAAGGCTGAAGACGTGGTGGTGCGCGATGCCGTCTGCGGCATGACGGTCGATCCGAAAGCCGGGAAACCTTCGCTCGATTACAAAGGTCACACCTATCACTTCTGCAGCGATGGCTGCCGCAAGAAATTCGAGGCGGCACCGCAGGATTATCTGACCGCCAGGGACCCGGTCTGCGGCATGACAGTAGACCGTTCGACCGCGAAACACTTCCTGAAGCATGAGGGCGAGAAGTTCTATTTCTGCTCGGCCGGCTGCAAGGCGAAGTTCGAGGCCGATCCCGAAACCTATCGCCATGGCAAAAAGCCTGCGGCAGCCGCCATGCCGAAGGGTACGCTCTATACCTGCCCGATGCACCCCGAGGTCGTCAGTGACCGTCCCGGCGACTGCCCGAAATGTGGCATGGCGCTGGAGCCGATGGGCATTCCACCTGAAGACGAAGGTCCGAATCCGGAACTCCTGGATTTTATCAGACGTCTATGGGTCAGTGCTGTCCTTTCAGTTCCTCTCCTGGTCCTTGCCATGGGGCCGATGCTTGGCCTCTCGTGGCCGCGTGAAGCGCTTGGCGAGCCGCTGGCGAGCTATATCGAACTGCTGTTGGCAACACCCGTTGTCCTCTGGGCAGCCCTTCCATTCTTCCGCAGGGCATGGGCGTCGATCGTCAACCGCAGCCCCAATATGTGGACGCTGATCGGCCTCGGTGTTGGCACGGCCTACCTCTACAGCGTCGTGGCGACATTGGTGCCGGGGCTCTTCCCGCACAGTTTTAGCGGTCACGGCGGCTCCATCCCGGTTTATTTCGAGGCGGCCGCGGTCATCGTGGCCCTCGTCTTCGTCGGCCAGGTGCTGGAGTTGAAGGCGCGAGAACGCACCGGCTCAGCGATCCGCGCCCTGCTCGATCTTGCGCCGAAAACCGCGCGCCGCATCGATGCCGATGGCAGCGAGAGCGACGTGCCTGTCGATGAAATCAGGACCGGCGACCGGCTGCGCGTACGTCCCGGCGAACGCGTTCCGGTCGATGGCTCCGTCACCGAGGGGCAATCAACCGTCGATGAATCGATGATCACGGGCGAACCGCTACCGGTCGAAAAGACCAAGGGCGACGCACTGACCGGCGGCACGATGAACAAGAACGGCGCATTGATCATGACGGCCGAGAAAGTCGGTGCCGACACGACATTGTCGCGCATCGTCGACATGGTGGCGAAAGCGCAGCGTTCGCGCGCGCCGATCCAGGGCGCCGTTGACCGCGTTTCGGCGATCTTCGTGCCGGCCGTCGTGGCCGCCGCGATCGCAGCCTTCCTCGTCTGGTCCTTTGTCGGGCCGGAGCCGCGGCTGGCCAATGCGCTGCTCGCCGCCGTTGCCGTCCTGATCATCGCCTGCCCCTGCGCACTTGGCCTCGCAACACCGATGTCGATCATGATCGCCACTGGGCGCGGTGCGCAGGAAGGCGTCCTGATCAAGGATGCCGAAGCGCTGGAGAGGTTTTCCAAGGTCGATACGTTGATCGTCGACAAGACGGGCACGTTGACCGAGGGCAAGCCTAGACTGACCGATGTCGTAGTATCCGAAGGTGTCGAGGAAGATCGTCTGTTGGCGCTCGCAGCAAGCCTCGAGCGTGGCTCCGAACATCCGCTCGCCGAGGCAATTGTTTCAGGCGCGGAGGAACGCGGTCTCACTTTCAACGATGTCACAGGCTTCGAGGCGAAGACCGGAAAGGGCGTGCATGGTACGGTGGGTGGCAGGTCAGTCGCACTTGGCAATGCCGCCATGCTCGCTGATCTCGGCATCGATCCGGCAGCGCTTTCGAACCAGACCGAAGCGCTGCGCGGCGAAGGCAAGACTGTCATGTTCGTCACCCTCGACGGTGCTTTGGCCGGCCTCGTCGCAGTCGCCGACCGCATCAAACCGACGACCGCAGCCGCAATCAAGGCGCTGCATGACAGTGGCCTGAAGATCATCATGGCGACCGGCGACAACAGGCGTACTGCCCTTGCAGTGGCGAAAAGCCTTGGGATCGACGAGGTTCGCGCCGACGTTCTGCCCGAGGACAAGAAAGCGCTGGTCGACGAACTGAGAGCAAGGGGCGCCGTCATTGCCATGGCCGGAGACGGGGTCAATGACGCGCCGGCGCTGGCAGCCGCCGATGTCGGGATCGCCATGGGCACCGGTGCCGACGTTGCGATGGAAAGCGCAGGCATTACCTTGGTGAAGGGGGATCTCAACGGGATCGTGCGCGCAAGGCGGCTGGCTGAGGCGACAATGCGCAACATCCGCCAGAACCTCGGCTTTGCCTTCGGCTATAACGCGCTCGGCATTCCTGTGGCGGCTGGCGTTCTCTATCCGATTTTCGGCCTGCTGCTCTCGCCGATGATCGCCGCCGCCGCCATGAGCCTGTCCTCGGTCTCCGTCATCGGCAATGCACTGAGGCTGAGGGTGGAAAAACTGTAAGGAGACAATCGATGAATATTGGCGAAGCCTCGGAACGCTCCGGCCTGCCTTCCAAGACCATCCGCTATTACGAGGATATCGGCCTGATCCGCCCCGACCGGGGCGGAAACGGCTACCGCGACTACGATGTCTCGGATGTACACAAGCTGCGCTTCCTGCAGCGTTCGCGCGGCCTCGGCTTCTCGGTGGAAGAATGCCGCCAGCTCCTGGCGCTCTATGAGGATAAGGGCCGCGCGAGTTCCGACGTCAAGGGTATTGCAGAGGCAAAGCTTTCGGAAATCGACCGGAAGATCCGCGAGCTGACAGAATTGCGACGCACGCTCGAACATCTCGTTCATGCCTGCCACGGCAATGACCGTCCGGACTGTCCGATCCTCGAAGAACTCTCCGATAGCGCCGCCTGACGGCGCGGTGCGCCCTAGGTCCGCTAGGATTTCTCGTCTTCGCCATATCAGGAAAGCGGCGGCTGGTCCTTGCCAGCCGTGGGGCGCCGGTCTTGCTCCTCCGCTTCCTCGTCCTGCTCATCTTCGATGGTGGTGTCGTCCAGCCGGTGCTTGATCGCCAGCGCATAGATGACGTCGAGGATATTGCGATCCTTCAGATGGGGATCGGTCAGCGCCAGCAATGAGGCGCGAACGATCTTCTTGCTGGAGGCCTTCGGGCAGCGCTTGCGGACAAAATCATAAAGCGCATCACCCACTAGGCCTTCCATGGCGCCGTCTACGAGAGCCTCGTAGACCCGCTTCTTCTCTTTCATATTCCATGTCCCGTACAAATCAGCGGGCACATAGTCTGTCATGGAATTGTCATAAACAACCGCCGACATGATGTGTCGACAATTGATCAGCTGTGCAATCGTGGATAAGTGCTATTTTTCGCTTTGTACTTCTTACCCGGGAAAGCTTGGGGGCCGGCTGGGCGGGATTACTCCACCAGGCCGGCCCGGCAGCCTATTCAGCCGCGAGCTGCAGTTTCAGGGCCGTGACGCCGACCGCCAGATTGACCCCGACATCGCCTTGAAGCGAAACGGGCTGCAGCGATACAGCCTTGCTCGTTCCACCGACCAGCACGTTGGCGCCGCCGCCGACACCCACACTGGCATCGGCCGTGACACCGGCATAATTGCCCTGCAGGCCGGCCACGGGTTCGCGCGTCGCATTGAAGACGAGCCAGACCATCCGGCCCTTTTCGACGGTGCCTACATCGAGACCGAAATCGGTGATCGTGCCCACATAATGCTGGTTGGAGTCATCGGAAGCGGTTGGCGTAAAAGTGCAGTCGAGATCCTGCTTGGAGCCGACGATGACACCGATGCCCTTGGAAACGTCGCAATCCAGCTTGCCGACATCGGCCTGGGCGGCGTTTGCAAGGACAGGGGCGGCCAGCATTCCGGCTGCCAGGAGGGAAAGAAGCGTGATTTTCATGATAGGTCCTGTCCGAGGTTTGAGCTTCGTCATCTGCGGCGCAGTTTGAATGGGAGCTGCTACCGCCGATGCCGTCGACGACAGCGCGCCGATCGAGCGCAAAACTAAGTGCGTCGCCGGACCGGGGAAAATTGCCCGCTGGTCTAGGCGGGCCAATACGTAAGTTTAGTTCCGCAGCGTCCGGTATCGGCGTATCTTTCTCTCATCGCCTGAAGCCTCCTCCCCCCACAGGCGATGAAATCTCGGTTACGGCTTCCCGGTGTCCCTCCCCTCCGCCTGAAGCCACGGATTGCCCGAGGATCCGCAAATGGCCGCCTTCCGCAAACCGGAGGCGGCCTCTTTTTTGCATTGCGCGATTGCCATCGCGATTGAAGCAGCATGTAAGAATGAAAATGCAAGTCCGGGCTTGGCCGGAAGCAGCCTAGACGTAGGTATGATTCAGCAACGCCGCATGCGCGACTAACCTTTCGGCCATCCGGGAACGAAGCCGGTTCGATCATCAAGACGCGAGGTGCCGTCATGTATCAGGATTCGATTGATCACTTTGCCCAGTCGGGCGAAGAGAAAGCCGAAGAAGTCCGCAACCACTTTCCTGCCTTTCTGATCGGGGCGGCCATGGCCGGCGCCTATATCGGTTTCGGCGATATCATCATGTTCACCGCCGGCGCGCATGCCGATCCTGCCTGGGCGCATCTCGTGATGGGCATCGTCTTTTCCTCCGCCCTGACTATTGTCGTCTTTGCCGGGAGCGAGCTCTTTACCGGAACGGCCATGTACATGCCGCTCGCGGTGCTGACGCGGCGCAGCCGCATCTCGGATTTGCTGCTGGTTTGGATAGGTGCCTGGATCGGCAACCTGATCGGCGCCGTGGTGCTTGCGGGTCTCTTTCATCTTGCTGGCGGCGGCGTGCTTCTGGGCGACGGGAGCCAGGCGTTCTTTTCGACTGTCTCGGCCAAGATGTCAGCCGGATCGCTAGAGCTTCTCGCACGCGGCATTCTCTGCAACTGGCTTGTTTGCCTTGCCATCTGGATGGCGGGACGTACGGAAAACGCTGCTGCCAAGATCATGCTGATCTTCTGGCCAATCACGATTTTCGTGGCCGCCGGCTACGAACACAGCGTCGCCAATATGTTCA
Organism: Rhizobium sp. BK379; assembly: GCF_014193955.1. Classification (NCBI taxonomy): domain Bacteria; kingdom Pseudomonadati; phylum Pseudomonadota; class Alphaproteobacteria; order Hyphomicrobiales; family Rhizobiaceae; genus Rhizobium; species Rhizobium sp. BK379. Next base: position 34,125 of record NZ_JACIAD010000006.1, on the reverse strand, counting down.
CTTTCTCAATGGCGCTCATGGGCGACCATCCCGCAAACATCACGCTTGCTGCCGCCATTCACAATCTCGTCTGGGTCACGCTCGGCAACCTTATCGGCGGCGGCGTTTTCATGGCCCTTGGCTACTGGCTGCAGGTCCATGGCACGGGTCACGTCTCCTTCATCCCGGCCCCGGTTCGCGTTCGGGCAAGGACTTCCACTGACCGTAGCAAAAAGTGAAGGCTGCCATGGCCAAGCAGATCACCATCACCAGTCTTAGTCCGTCCGAGCCCGCCCGCTCGCCTCCGCCACCGGAAGCTCCCGTTCCTCCGGCTGCCTCCTCCCCGGTAGCCGGAGGAACCTTAAGACGGCTTGCCATCCCCCTCCTCGCCATCGCGCTCGTGGGTGGGGGAGTGGCTATCGTGACCATCGACTGGAACCGCTGGGTGGCAGGTGCGTCGCATCAATCGACTGACGATGCCGTGGTCAGCGCCGACGTCTCGACGCTGAGCGCCCAGATCAGCGGCATCGTCCAGAGCACCCCGGTCACTGACTATCAGAAGGTGACGAAGGGCCAGCTGCTCGCCGAAATCGACCCGCGGGAATTTGATGCTGCGGTCGCGGTCTCGAAGGCCAATCTTGCAGCTGCCAATGCATCGCTTGCCAATCTCGCAAACCAGATCGAACTGCAGAAGGCCGTCGTGCAGGTCGCTGAAGCGCAGAACGCATCAGCTCTTGCCCAGCAGACCCAGACAGAACAGGAGTTCCACCGTCAGACCAGCCTCGGCGGCGCGACCTCGCAACAGCTGCTGCAGCAGGCGCAGGCAGCCTATCTGCAGGCCCAGGCTTCGGTCAGATCGACGGCGGCCTCGATCGCGCAGCAAAAGGCACAGTTGAATGTTCTGAACGGGCAATCTCCGCTGCTGCAGGCTCAGGTAGATGCCGCCCAGGCTTCGCTCGACACGGCCCTGATCCACCAGGGCTATGCCCGCATCTACGCGCCGTTCGATGGTGTCATCGGCCGCAAACTCGTCCATGAAGGCGATTTCGTCGCAGCCGGCACCAGCCTCGTGTCTGAAGTTCCGCTTCCAAGCGTCTATATCACCGCAAATTTCAAGGAGACGCAGCTCTCACGGATCACACCGGGCCGATCTGCAGACGTTACCATCGACACGTTCCCGGGTCAGTTGCTGCATGGCAAGGTCATCGGCCTGTCGCCAGCAAGCGGCTCGATCTTTGCACTGCTGCCGCCCGACAATGCGACCGGAAACTACACCAAGGTCGTCCAGCGCGTCCCGGTCAAGATCGTCTTCGATCCCGGCCAGCCGCTGGTTGATAAGCTGAAGCCCGGAATGTCGGCCGTCGTGACCGTCGACACCAAGCCGGACCTGGAACAATGAGTGCGGCTCCGCGCGCCTTTGGTCCACTGACCAGCGGCACGACGACCAGCCATCCGCTTCTAATCGTCACGGCCCTGTTGCTCGCCTCTTTCGTCGTCGGCTTCGACACGCGTGTCTTTGCCGTGGGCCTGCCCGATCTTCGCGGCGCCTACTCGCTTGGCTTCGACGAAGCCTCATGGCTCAGCACCGTCGCCAACGCACCGCAGATCCTCATTTCATCGGCCGTCGCCTGGCTCGTCACCGTATTCGGCGTGCGACGGGTCATGATCCCGACGACCCTGGTCTACGCCTGCATTTCGCTCGTTATTCCCATGGTCCATGACGGCGCGATGCTCTTTGTGCTGCATGCGGCAAGAGCCCTTTTGCTCGGCGTCTTCATCCCGGCCACCATCATGGTGATCTTTCGCAATCTCGACATGAGGTACTGGCTGATCGGCCTTTCGATCTACGCGCTTCGCGTTCCGCTGTCGCAGAATCTCGGCTTCGTGCTCGTCGGCATCTATGACGACTATCTCGGCTGGCAGTGGGCCTATTGGCAGGATGTGATCGTCACACCGATCATCGCCCTTCTCCTCATCATCGGCGCCCCCAGGGAAGAGATCAATTTAAGCCTGCTCAAGGACGCCGACTGGGGCGGCATGATGCTGCTCGGATGCTCGATGACGATGATTTATGTCGGTCTCGATCAGGGTAACCGGCTGGACTGGTTCAATTCCGGCGTTGTCACATCGCTGCTGGCAGGCGGTACCATTCTCTTCATCGGCTTCCTCATCAACGAGAGCGTCGTTGCCAATCCCTGGGCGCATGCGAGCGTGATTCTGTCGCGCAATATCGGTATCGGCTACGCGATCATCATCGCCTTCACCTTTGCCAGTTCCGGCGCTTCGATTGCCATTCCGGGCTTTCTGCAAACGGTCGTCGGATTACGGCCGATCGCCATCTCTGAACTCTACATTTTCGGCGCGGTCATCCCGGTCTTTCTATTCATTGCATTAGCGATCTTCCTGCTGCGCCGGATCGATGCGCGCCTCTGCATCATGATGGGATTGAGCACGATGGCGCTCGGCTCGCTGCTGGGATCAAACCTCTCCACCGCATGGGCGCCCCTTAACTTCCTGCCGGTTGTGCTCCTCCATACGGCGGGGCAATCCTTTGCCTTCTTCGCGACGGTCGTCTACCTGATTGCCAATTCCGACCCGAAACGCTCGACGGCGGTATCCGCTTATATCCAGGTGATCCGGCTCGGTAGTGTCGAGCTGGCGTTAAGTCTTTTGAACACCTGGCTTCGACAGCGCGAGCAGTATCATTCCAACATCCTGACCGGGCCGATCTCGGGATCGTCGATCAATCTTCACGGTGTCCTGGCAAAGCTGGAGACGCTGTTCGGGACGAGCCATCGCGGCAGTCTCCAAGCCCTCTCGGCAGTTGCGGCTGATATCCGTGCGCAGGCAAACGTGCTTGCCTATGCCGATATGTTCGTCCTGTCTTTCTGTTCCGCGCTCGCCGGCCTTGCCCTTGTGGCCTGCATGGGCGCCCTGCCCTTCGGACCGCTGCATCCCGATTTCCGCAAGAACCCGCCGGCGGCCGGCGCGAATCCGGTCACAGCCCGCTGACCGGGTAGCACCCTATCTGGCTTTGAAGAGGTGCAGAGAACCGGTTCGAATGCCTTTTCGCGCCGGTTCTTCCGCGTGCCGCGGCCACGCGGATGCGGGAGCGTATACCTAAGGGGAACGGCAACTAGACCTGCGTATAGATGCGCCAATGCTCGCCCGGACGTAGCCTTCTCGCATTGAATTGATCCGGCAGGACACAGAAGCGCCGGTGGGGTTGCGGATAATCGGCAGCCTGACACCTTGCCTGGGCATCAGCCCTTCAATTCAGGAAACAGATTGAGAGGCCGCCCATGCCGGTGGCCGTTGCAGCGTCGTTCGACCTTTAGCCCATGGAGCCGGCAGTGACATCCATCCGCATCGTGAGTGAACCCCGTCGTCGCCGGAAACCGGCGATCCTCGCTGCCATCGCCGTTCTCGCCGTTGCGGGTGGATCGGCCGCAGCCTTCTGGTTTGCAGGAACGGAGCCGACCATTGCCGCCCCGGAGCCTGGCGCGCCGGCCGTGCCGGTCGAGGTCGCCACACCTACCGTTACCAACGTACCTGTCTATCTTGACGGTCTCGGCACGGTGCAGGCGAACTATACGGTCAACATCACGACGCGTGTCGACGGAGAGCTCCAGAGCGTGATGTTTGTCGAGGGACAGGCCGTCAAGAAGGGCGACGTGCTCGCCATCATCGACCCTCGCCCTTTCCAGGCAGCCGACGATCAGGCTGCCGCAAAGATCAAACAGGACCAGGCCGATCTCGCCAATGCCCAATATCTGCTAATCAAAGACCAGCAACTGTCCCACCCGCAGATCGTTACGCAGGAAACCGTCGAGCAGCAGCAAAGCATGGTCGCAAGTGCGCAGGCACAGCTTGCGCAGGATCAGGCCGCCAAGGAAGCTGCTGACGTGTCGCTCTCTTATACCGAGATCCGATCACCGATCGACGGCCGCACGGGTATACGTCGGGTCGATCCCGGCAACGAAGTCCAGACGACTGATACGACACCGATCGTCACCATCACCCAGACGCAGCCGATCACTGTCATCTCCACACTGCGTGAGGACGATCTCGACGCAGTGCGCAACGCGCTGAAGGCCGGACCGGTCGAGGTGACGGCGATGTCGATGGACCAGTCGCAGCAGCTTGCGTCAGGCACGCTCGCGCTCATCGACAACGAAATCGATCAGACAACCGGTACGATCCGCATCAAATCGATTTTTGAGAACAAGGATGATGCGCTCTGGCCCGGTCAATTCGTGACGCTGAGGGTCAAGCAGCAGACGCTTCAGAAGGCCGTGACCATTCCTTCCGCAGCACTTGAGCGGGGAGAGGACGGCTTCTTCGTCTACGTTATCGATGCTGCCGGCACGGCTGCCGTGCGCAAGGTCACCCCCGGGCCGATCGAGAGCGGCCACGCCGTCATCGAAAAGGGCCTTACCGGCAACGAACAGGTCGTCACGTCGGGCCAGTATCGGCTGGATGTCGGCACTCATGTCAGCATTCAACAGGCGGCCGCCACGCAAGCCGCCAGCAAGGAATAGGTCATGTCGATCTCCTCCTGGTTCATCGAGCGGCCGATCGCCGCCTCGCTAATGATGGCAGGCCTTTTCGGCATCGGTATCGTCGCCTACCCTCTCCTGCCGGTGGCACCCCTGCCGCAAGTCGATTTTCCGACGATCCAGGTCTCGACACAGCTCCCCGGCGCCGATCCGAAGACGATGGCATCGGCGGTAACCCAGCCGCTGGAGCGGCAGTTCGGCCAGATCCCCGGCGTCACCCAGATGACCTCGACGAGCACGCTCGGCTCGAGCGCGATCACTCTGCAATTCGATCTGTCGCGCGACGTCGATAGCGCCGCCCAGGACGTGCAGACCGCAATCAACGCGGCCGGAGGGCAATTGCCGACGGACCTGCCTTCGCCCCCAACCTATCGCAAGGTCAATCCCGCCGATCCGCCGGTCATGGTTCTTGCGCTCACTTCGGATACGCTGCCGCTGACGCAAGTCGACGATTTTGCCGAAAGCGTGCTCGCGCAGCATGTCAGCCAGATCGACGGCGTTTCGCAGGTTCTGGTCTTCGGACAGCAGAAGCCGGCCGTACGGCTGCAGATCGATCCCGGCAAGATCGCCGAGATGGGACTTTCCCTTGAGGATATCCGCAGCGCCGTGATCGGCATCACCAGCAACTCACCGAAAGGCAGTGTGCAGGGTGGAGAACACACTTACACGATCTATGACAATGACCAGCTCCTGAAGGCCGCCCCCTGGAACGATTCGATCGTCGCTTATCGCAACGGCGCTCCGGTCCGCATCAGCGATATCGGCCAGGCGATCGACGGACCGGAGAACGATCAGCTGGCGGCCTGGGCCGATGGCAAGAGGGCGATCCTCCTGCCGATCTTCAAGCTCCCGGGCGCCAATATCATCGATACGGTTGGTGCGATCCGCGCTGCCCTGCCGCAGCTTCAAGCGATCGCACCGGCCGCCCTCCACCTCTCCATCCTCAGCGATCGGACGACTACCATCCGCGCCTCGGTGGCGGATGTCGAAACGACGCTTGTCATTACCATTGCCCTTGTGGTCATGGTGATCTTCATCTTCCTGCGCAATGTCTGGGTGACGGTGATCCCGAGTGTCACCGTGCCGCTGGCGCTCCTGGCCACATTGGCGCTGATGTATGTCGCTGGCTTCAGCCTCGATAATCTCTCGCTGATGGGCCTGAGTATCGCCGTCGGTTTCGTCGTCGACGATGCGATCGTGATGGTCGAGAACATCCATCGCCATATGGAGATGGACAAAACGCCGAAACAGGCGGCAATCGACGGTGCACGCGAAATCGGCTTCACCATCATTTCGATCAGTATCTCGCTCGTCGCCGTTTTCATTCCGCTGCTCCTGATGGGCGGCATTGTCGGCCGGCTATTCCGGGAGTTCGCAATCACCGTGACGATGACGATCGTCGTCTCGGCAATCGTCTCGCTGACCATCACACCGATGATGAGCTCACGCTTCCTGAAGCCGGAAAAAGACGCCAACCATGGTAGGCTCTATGCAATGAGCGAGAAGGCGTTCGACGGGCTTCTTGCCGCCTACCGCTACACGCTCGATATAGCGCTGCGCCATCACCGGCTGACCATGACAGTCTTCATCGCTTCGCTTGCGGCAACCGGCTTCCTGTTCGTCAATATTCCCAAGGGCTTCTTCCCAATCCAGGACACCGGCCTGATCACCGGCACACTCGAAGCCGCACAGGATATTTCCTTCGCTGAAATGTCGCGCCTCCAGATCGAGGCGGGCAATATCGTTTCCAGCGATCCCGGGGTTGCGACCGTCGGCATGGCCGTCGGCAGCGGATCTGGCCAGACCGTCAATAACGGCCGCATGTTCATCACGCTAAAGCCTGAAGACCAGCGCGATGCCTCGGCAAGCGAAATCATCAACCGGCTTCGTCCTAAACTCGCGCAGATGCAGGGTGCAGAACTCTTCCTGCAGCCGGCGCAGGATATCAACGTCGGCGGACGGGCCTCGGCCACGCAGTTCCAGTATACGCTGCAGGACGGTAATGCCGACGAGCTCGACGACTGGGCAGCCAAGCTGCTTGCCACATTCAAGACACTGCCAGAACTGACCGATGTCGCCACCGACCAGCAGAATAGCGGCGCTACCGTCACGCTTACGATCGACCGTGACCAGGCATCGCGCTTCGGCATTGCGCCGCAAATGATCGACGATACGCTTAACGATGCTTTCGGCCAGCGCCAGGTCACCCAGTATTTCACCGATCTGAACAGCTACCATGTGGTTCTCGAGCTTGCGCCGCAGTTCCAGAAGTCGCCGCTGGCGATCAACGGTCTCTATATCAAATCGCCGCTGACCGGCGAGCAGGTTCCCTTGAGCGAGCTCGTCAAGCAGACGACGGAGCCGACAGCCGTGCTTGCCGTCAACCACCAGAGCCAGTTTCCGGCCGTTACACTCTCCTTCAACCTTGCAAAGGGGACCGCACTCAGCCAGGCGGTTGCCGCGATCAACAAGGCTGAGGCCGATCTCGGCAAGCCGGCAACCGTCATCGGCACGTTCCAGGGCAATGCTCAGGCCTATCAGAGCTCGCTCTCAAGCGAACCGCTGCTGGTGCTTGCAGCGATTGCCGTGATCTATCTGATCCTCGGCGTACTCTACGAGAGCTATTTCCACCCGCTGACGATCCTGTCGACGCTTCCCTCCGCAGGCCTCGGTGCTCTCGTCATGCTCTGGGCCTTCGGCTTCGACTTTACCGTGATCGCGCTGATCGGCGTGATCCTGCTGATCGGCATCGTCAAGAAGAACGGCATCATGATCATCGACTTCGCCATCGCCGCCCAGCGCGAGCAGGGACTGTCGCCGGAAGACGCGATCCGTCAGGCCTGTCTCCTGCGCTTCCGCCCGATCATCATGACGACAGCGGCGGCACTTCTTGCCGGCCTGCCGCTGATGCTCGGCCACGGCACTGGTTCGGAACTGCGCCAGCCGCTCGGCTATGCCATGGTCGGCGGCCTGCTCATCAGCCAGGTGATGACGCTCTACACCACCCCGGTCGTCTATCTCTACCTGGAAAAGCTGAGCGAATTCGTCAGCCGCAGACGGCACGCCACAACCGACGCCCCAACCCAAGCCCCGGCGGAATAACCCTCCCAATCGACACGAAAGGAAAAAAACATGGAACCTCTTTCTAGACGCACGGTTCTAGCGCTCGGAGCGATGGGCGGAACTGCACTTGCGGCGGGCGCGGCGCACGCAGCGAGCTTCGGCAATCCCGATCAGCCGGCAGAAGGTGCGATCAACGCCAATCCTGCCGGGCTCTCCGATCCCGGTCCGAAGAACCCCGCCCTTAATGACCAGTTCCCCTCATTCGGCAATCCGCCGGCAACCGATGTCGGCGATATGCAGCTCTTCTGGGGGTCGTTCAACAATGCGCCGAAGCGCATTCAGAACGGCGGCTGGGCACGGCAAGTGACGCAATCCGATTTTGCAATTTCCGAAGCGGTCTCCGGCGTCAACATGCGCCTTGGCCCCGGCGGCATCCGTGAGATGCATTGGCACCGGGCTGCCGAGTGGGCGATCATGACAAACGGCCGCTGCCGGGTGACTGTGCTTGATCCGCAGGGGCGGGCCTATGTGCAGGACGTCGAGGCCGGCGATCTCTGGTATTTTCCGGCAGGTTACCCGCACTCGCTGCAGGGTCTCGGGCCTGAAGGCGCCGAATTCGTCCTCGTCTTCGATGAGGGCGAGCAGTCCGAATATGGCACCCTGCTCCTGACCGACTGGCTGGCGCATACCTCGCCGGAACTGCTCGCCAAGAATTTCGGCGTGCCGCAGGACACGTTCAAGAACATCCCGTTGCAGGATCTCTGGATCTTCCAGGGCAAGGAGCCGGGTCCGCTTTCGGCCGACCAGGAGGCCGTGGCTTCCGGCGGCCTGCCACCCTACCCCTTTACCTATCGGCTGACGGCGTCGGCGCCGCTGAAGCAGAATGTCTCGGGCACGATCCAGCTTGCCGACAGCAACATCTTCAAGGTCTCCAAGACGATTGCCGCTGCGATCGAGACGATCAAGCCGGGCGGCGTACGCGAAATGCACTGGCATCCGAATGCCGATGAATGGCAGTACTGGATGAAGGGCGAAGGCCGCATGACGGTGTTCGATGCCGGCCCGCGCAGCCAGACTGCCGATTTCCGGCCCGGCGATATCGGCTATGTCAAAAGGAGCCAGGGCCATATCATCGAAAATACGGGCAAGACTGACCTTCAGTTCGTCGCCGTGTTCAAGGTGGCTGAATATCAGGAAGTCGGCCTCTCCTCGTGGCTCACCCATACGCCGGCAGCCCTCGTTGCCCAGCACCTCAATATCAGCGTGCAGGATATTGCGAAATTCCCTGCCGACCAGCCGGGCATCATGCCCAAAGGCTGACCCCAGGGGTCATGCCCAAACTAATCCCTCGTATCGAGGCTGCACGAAAACACCACCTCCGCCATGACAAATGGCGGAGGTTTTTGGCGTTTTCCGAATAGCGGCATGCCCTTTCCTGCAGATTCGAAAAAATTCTGCATCGCTGCGGAATAAAATCCGCGATGCTTTCGTATACTCAATCATGGAACGGAAAGATCGCCCCTTCGATGTCATTGGTCAGCTCGCAGCGCTTCGGCGCTACGCACGCTCGCTGGTGCGCAACTCGGACGAGGCGGAGGATCTGGTGCATGATACCCTGGTCCGAGCTTTCGAGAAGCGCAAGAGCTTCCGCAGCGGCGGAAACCTGCGCACCTGGCTGCTTTCCATCCTGCACAATGCGCATATCGACCGCGTGCGGCAGACCCGCTCGCTGACGCGCCGCCATGATGAGGCGGCGGTGGAGGCGGAACAGTCGCTGCCGGCCGCACAGGAACATGCGGTACGCCTGCAGCAGGTGCGCAACGCCTTTTTCGATCTGCCGGAGGAACAGCGCGAAGCGCTGCATCTCGTGGCGATCGAGGACCTGTCCTACCAGGAAGCAGCCAATGCACTCGGCATTCCTGTCGGCACGCTGATGTCGCGCATTTCCCGCGCCCGCGCCCAGTTGCGCGAGTTCGAGGAGAAGACACCGCGCGTTTCGCATCTGAGGTTAATTGGAGGGAACGGCAATGAAAGCGATTGATCCAATCATCGATGCCGATCTCGACGCCTATGTAGACGGCGAGCTCGATGTCTCACGGCGCATTCAGGTGGAATCCTATCTATCCGAGAACCCAGCGATTGCCGCCAAGGTGATGGCCGATCTCAGCATGAAGGGTGAATTGCGTCTTGCGCTGGCAGGCGAAAGCGCTTTCGGACGCGCCGAGACACGCGATGCGGCCCGCAGGCTGGAACGTGGCCTCTCTTATGGCCGTATCCTGCACTCCATGCAGCGCATCGCCGCCGTCGGCGTACTGCTTGCCGCCGGCTGGGTGGCTCATAATTCCTTCGGCGCCTTCACGGCAACGGAAGTCAATGCTTCGGTTCCGGCTCCGGCCTATGTCGAGGATGCGGTGCGCGCCTATCGCACGGCCGCCCTTCGCGAAACCATCCCGTCGCAGAAAGTTCGAGCTTACAGCGCCGAGGATATCCGTGCTGCGACCGCAATCGTCATGCCCGAGCTACCCAAGGACTGGAAGGTTGCCGATGTGCAGGTCTTCCCGTCGGAATTCGGGCCGAGCGTCGAAATGGCAATCGAGGAAGCCGACGGTAAACGCCTGTCGCTCTTCGCCGTCAGACCAGGCGCCTTCGAGGTGAAGCCGGTCAGCCATATCGCGCTTGAAAAAACAGAAGCCGCCTACTGGCAGATCGGCGAGGTCGCTTATGCGCTGATCGCCGACAACAAAGGCACCAATCTCGATCAGGCGGCCGAACGGCTTGCCCGATCGCTCTACTAGTTTAACCGAGGAGATCAGTCATGAATCCGATCAATCCCCGCTATGGTACCGGCTCCGCCGCCAATACCCAGGTCCTTTTCGATGAAGGCCTCCGCCAGCACATGCTGCGCGTCTACAACTACATGGCGCTCGGCCTGGTCATCACCGGTATCGTCGCCTTCGTTGTCGGCTCTACACCGGCACTCTACGTGCCAATCTTCCAGTCGCCGCTCAAGTGGGTGGTGATGCTGGCGCCGCTCGCCTTCGTCTTCTTCTTCTCGTTCCGTATCCAGACCATGTCATCGAGCACCGCTCAAATGACCTTCTGGGCCTTCTGCGCCGTGATGGGCCTGTCGCTCGCCTCCGTCTTCCTGGTCTTCACCAAGACGAGCATCGCCCAGACCTTCTTCATCACTGCGGCCATGTTCGGCACGATCAGCCTCTACGGCTATACGACGAAGCGTGACCTCTCGAAGATGGGTTCGTTCCTGATGATGGGCCTGTTCGGCATCATCATCGCCTCGATCGTCAATATCTTCCTCGGTTCGTCTGCCTTGCAGTTTGCGATCTCGGTGATCGGTATCGTCGTCTTCGTTGGCCTTACCGCCTACGACACGCAGAACATCAAGGAACAGTATTCAGAAAACTACGATCAGGAATCGAACCAGAAGCTGGCCGTCTTCGGCGCTCTCTCGCTCTACCTGAACTTCGTCAACATCTTCCAGCTTCTGCTCAACTTCACCGGTGAGCGGGAATAGCAGGAATAGGGACCGCGCTTCTGGGGGCAATGGAAGCGCAGAGCGCCCGGTTCGAAATCTGTGACAGGATGGCGGATCGGGTGCTCACTCTTAGGAAACGGCCGGGCTTGATGCCCGGCCGTTTTCATTTGTCCAGATCTTGGATGGTCGGCTCAGAGAATGCCCCAGGCCCGGTAGCGGCCACGACCGGTGATTTCGCGGGTGCCGATCTCGTTGATCAGGTTCAGTGCGCCGCGCTGTGTCACACTGAGTTCACGGGCAACCATGGCGGCCGACACCATCGGCCGCGACAGGATGAAATCGGCAAGCTGCGGCAGGCTGCTGTTCGAGCGGCGGCCGCGGAAGCGTAGCTCCATTTGCGTGCGCGCCAGCGACAGGCGATCGATCTCCTTGAGGCCGGTGACGGCACTTTCCCGCATTGCATCGAGAAATGCCTGCAGGCGCGTAATTCGATCGCGCGAACGCCTGCGTTCGTGACGGATCTGTTTCAGTCCCGTGTTGAACGAAAAGAGATGCGAGGTGACCTTGCCTCTGGCACGCAGGCTGCTCGCAATCAGCAGGCCACCCAGCCAATGCTGGCGGCGCAGGGGCTCGATGCGCTCCCAGGCATCGAAGAGGATGGCGGCCGTGAGGCTCGGCGGCAGTTCGTCGGCGAGCGGGATCAGACCGCGCCACTCCTGAAGCCGCTCTTCCTCATTCCATTCATCATCGCCGAACAGGCCGAGCGGATCCTCATCGCGCGGCGAAGGGATGGCCTCCGTCAGCTCATCCACGACGCTCTTGCCCGCGTGGCGATCGAGAAGTCTTTGCGAGCGAGCAAGCAGAGCGTCGAGCTCGGCGATTTCGGCGGCAAGCGGCGCCTCGTCGTCCTCGTCCTCCGGCTCGCTCTCGATGGGCTCTGCGCCATCCGCGTTGGGCGCCCTCTCCTGCCCTTCCAGCATGCTGGCGGTCAACACGCCGAGGCCCGCCGGGCTCAGTGCCCAGCCGGGATCGGCGGTCTCGATCCTGCGGCGGGTCCGCAGCACGGAATGGGCGATCGTCAGCTCATGGCTCGGTGCCCGGCTATCCATACGGGCGTCGTGCAGAACGAGATCTTCGACATGCACAAGCTCGCCCGCCACCCACAAGGCACCGGCCGCATCGAAGAAATGACTGCGCTCGGCAAAGCCCTGCCCCACCGGGGAGCGTGCCACCCGCTCATCGAGCCGCGCCAGCGCATCTTCCGCCCCGGCAATGGCCGGAAGCAGCGTCTGGAGCATTGCGGCATCAATTTCGTAGCGCATTGTTAGGCTTAATGGATTCTCACAAAGGGAAGCGAAATCCGCATTTCCTTCCGTCAGTTATCTCACTGTGCGAAGACACGGACAACATCACCGATACAGTTGCAGCAGTTTTCACCCGGTTTTTCGGATCGAATTGCTGCCCACATCCTGATCACCAACAAGATCGGAGCACGCGGAACGCTCCGATTGCTCTGCCTCAGTCGGCTTTCCCCGCCTTATAGGCCTCGTAGAGTTCATCGAGACGGCCGGAAAGATAGGCACCGAAATCCGGCGCGTCACCGGTCTTGAGCGCGATGGTGAAGGATGTCCCGGAACTCTTGATACGGCCGGCGATCCTGCCGCCATTAGCGGGCCGCCATTCGTATTCAGTGCTCTCGGCCTTGACCTCCTCCTTCTTCGAAAGCTCCGCGACAACGAGTTCGAAGCGCCGGTCGCTCTCGACGGCATTGAAGGTGGAAGAGCCGATCAGCTTCGTCAGACGCGCGGCGGCTGCATCCGTCCAGTCCTGAGCCAGTGCCATCCAGCGTCTGCGACCGATGCCGGGCGCAGCACCCACGGCCTGGACGATATCGGCGGGAATGGCCTTTGCCACGGAGATCAGCTTCGACAATTCCGTCTTGTCGGTCGAGAGCGCTTTCATGATGACGGGACGGTCGAACTTCTTGAATTCGAGATTGAGCGCGAAGACGGCTCGCTCAATATAGGAGAGATTGCGCCGCGCAGAATTTTCGATGCCCTGGGCGATGACCAGATCGGTATCGTCGAGCTTGCGGATGACTGCCTGCACTTTTCGGCCGAGCAGCTTGACGGCCTGAAGACGCCGATGACCATAGGCGACCTGGTAGCGGCCGTCATGATGCGGGTTTCGCCGCACAAGGATCGGCACTTCCTGGCCGTTTTCCGCAATCGACTGAACCAGCTCGTCCTCCATGTCGAGCGGCTCATCGGCGAGGCGATCACGAATGAAGGAAGAATCGATCAGATCAGGATCGAGTTCAACGATGTGTTCGCCCGATAGCAGCGCCTCTTCCATCGCCCTGCTCTCTTCCTCCATGCGGCCGAGAGTCAGTGCCATGGTACGCACCGGGCCGGCAGCACCACGCACGGATGTCTCCTCGAAGTTGGCCGCGGCCAACTCCTGCGCCGTGTCGGTGAACAAGCCCTTCAGTCGATCTCGTCTGCTCATCTGCGGCCCCATGCTTTATGGATGCTGGCAAGAATCTCGCCATTGGCGGCGTTAACCGATTCCAGTGCCCGGTCATAGGTGGAGCGGCGAACCTGCCCCTTTTCGATTTCGTAGAGGGTCTGTTTGGTCAGACCCGCATCGGCAATCGCCGTCGATTTCAGGATCGTCGCGGTCAATACGTCATCCCCGAAAAGGCTGCGCAAGAGCGCCACGATCTGCGACTGCGGTCCGTCGAAAGGCTCATGGCGGGTGACGACATATTTGATGAAATCATGCTGCAGGTCGCCGCCGGCCTTGCGCACGACCGAAAGAAGATCCGAGGTCATCAGCAGGAACTGCGACATGGAGGCAACATCGACCATCTGCGGGTGAATGGTGATCAGGAGCGAGGTGGCAGCACAGACGGCACCGAGCGTCAGGTAGCCAAGTTGCGGCGGGCAATCGATCACGACGATATCGTAATCCTTCTCGACCTCCGCAATCGCATTGCCGACGCGACGGAAAAACAGCTCTTCCGGCTTCTGGCGATCGTTCAGTGCCCGCGGCGTCTCGTGCTCGAATTCCATGAGTTCGAGATTGCCGGGCACCAGATCAAGACCATCGAAATAGGTCTTGCGGACGATATCCTTCAGCGGGCGACGATGCGCATCGTATCGGATCGCACCATAGAGCGTATCGCCATCGGCCAGGTCGAACTCCGGCTGGACGCCGAGCAGGGAGGAAAGCGAAGCCTGCGGATCGAGATCGATCGCCAGGACGCGGTAGCCTTCCAGCGCCAGGTGCTGAGCCAGATAAAGCGTGGTCGTCGTCTTGGCCGAGCCACCCTTGAAATTGGTAATGGCAATGGTCTGCAGCTTCTCGCCATCGCGCCGCGACGGCAGGTAGGAAAGTGCGTCCTTCGGCTTGATCTTCGCCATGTGCTGGCGCAGCTCATTGATCTGGCCGAGAGTGTAGGAACGGCGACCATTCTGCGACACATCGGGTTGCGGACCTTTGCCATCAAGCGACAGTTGGCGAAGATAGCCGTCGGAGACACCGATCATCTGGGCTGCCTCTCCTGACGTGAAAGTCCGGAGGGTCTTTTGCGAAAGCGGCGGGAAAAGCTTGTCACGCAGCAGTTTGAGCTGGCGCGAAAGCTGCGTGGCATGCCGCTCGATGCGAATATCGGTAGTTGATACGCTAATGTGGTCCAAAACACTTGCCCCTTCTTAAAGCGCTTTTTCATCAACATAGCGTCAAAAAGCGTATCGAAGATGACATGATTCGGGGCGAGCCGACAATAAAGACGCTGATAACCATGTGGATAGAAAGTTGGCCGCGGCCAACTCATTCGCCACACTTGCGAAAGATCCGCGTTGACGGCAGAAACCTCTGGAATCCGAGAGGAGATAACGTGCGGCATATTCATATTATCGGCATCGGCACAGGCAATCCCGAGCATCTTACCATTCAGGCGATCAACGCGATGAACGCTGCCGATGTCGTGTTCATCCCGACGAAGGGAGCTGTGAAGTCCGATCTCGCCGCAGTGCGCCGGGACATCTGTGAGCGGTATTTGACCGGCAAAGGCGTCCGCATCGTTGAATTCGAGGTACCGAAGCGCGCAACAAAGGACCGGACTTATGTCCAGAGCGTGGACGACTGGCATGCCGCGGTCGCCCATATCTATGAAGGGCTGATCGACGACCTGTCGGAACACGGGGCCGGTGCCTTCCTCGTCTGGGGCGATCCGAGTCTCTATGACAGCACCATCCGTATTATCGAAAGAGTGCGCGGCGGCGGCGCCTGCTCTTTCGACTATAGCGTCGTTCCCGGCATCACCAGCATCCAGGCGCTCGCAGCCAGCCATCGCATTCCTCTCAATCTCGTCGGCAAGCCTGTCGAAATCACCACAGGCCGGCGACTGACTGAAACGGGGCTGACACATGAAAGCACCGTCGTCATGCTCGATGGCGAGCAGGCCTTTGCGAAGATCGACGATCCCGATGCCGAGATCTTCTGGGGTGCCTATCTCGGCACGGAGAACGAAGTGATCCGTTCGGGCCGACTTGGCGATATGGCCGACGACATCCTCCGGCTCCGGGCCGAAGAGCGAGAGCGACATGGCTGGATCATGGACATCTATCTGCTGCGCAAGGGACGCGATTTCGAGGACTGATTGTTCCGGTCGACGAATCGATCTCGCTTTGCTGCGTCCGGCGCGATCATGTAAGAGATGGGCCAAAGGATGGACGAATGCGCAGCGCCGCCGGCAAAATCTTGGACACAGAGAGGCCTGATGTCGTGGGCATGCAACGTGGCGCCTGCCCAGCGCTTGCAACTCCCATGCAAACGGGCGATGGCCTGCTCGTCCGCCTGCGGCCAGCGGGTGGCGCCCTCACGACCTTGCAATTCCGTCAGTTGACTTCGGCAGCGGCGCGACATGGAAACGGCATTGTTGAAATTACTGCGCGCGGCAATCTGCAGATCCGGGGTCTTCGCAGCGAGTCCGTCGGGCCGCTGGCTGCGGAGATCGATGTAGCAGGCATCATCCTACCTGATGGCGTGGCGATCGAGATATCGCCACTGCACGGCATCGATGCTGGCGAGATCGCCGATGCGGCGGACATGGAAGCGATGCTGCGGAGCAAGCTCAGCGACCTTCTCCGCTCTCCAGACCTTGCTCCGAAACTCTCCCTCCTGATCGATGGGGGCGGTCAGTTTTCATTGTCCGCCCTCGTTGCCGATATCCGCATCGTCGCACAGCCCGAAGGGCAGTGGCTGGTTTCAATAGCCGGCGATGAAGAGGGCGCAATCCCACTGGCCTTCGGCATCGCGAATGCCGCTGTCGACGCGGTAAGCGATCTGCTCCAAATACTGATTGCACACGGCAGGCGGGCTCGCGCCCGCGACATCAATGCGGCAATGCTACGCGCGCATTTTCCGCAGATCGATAGCATTCGATCCATCCGTCCCGCGCCAAGGAAATCGTCCTTCGTTGGCATCACGAGACTGCGGAACAGCGACGCGGTACTCGGTGTGCGCCTGAAATTCGGCCAGGCAAAGGCCGCCGATCTTATTTCCTTTCTCACTTCAGCCGAAAGCGCCGGCGCAAGGGAAATCCGGCTGGCCCCGGATCGTGGTTTCTTCCTGATTGGTTTAGCCGAGACGGCAATTCCGGACATTCAAAATGCAGCCGTCGATCATGGCTTGAGCGTCACGGCGAACGAGCCGGCCGAGCAGATCGCTGCCTGCGCCGGGGCGGGGGCGTGTGCCTCGGGCTTCTACGATACCAGAGCTCTCGCCGGCCAGTTGATCGACCAGGTTCCCGATCTCTTTGACGGCTCGCTGAAGCTTCACCTCTCCGGCTGTGCCAAGGGCTGCGCGCACCGGCGCGCCGATCTGGCGATTGTCGGTTCGGCCGAAGGCTACGGCCTTGTCATCAACGGGCTCGCTTCAGACGGACCGGCCGCAAGGATTGCTGGCGGACAGATCGATTTCGCTATAGAGAGGCTCGCCCGGCTGATCGAAGACAAGAGAGGCGCCGGCGAGTCGAGTGCCAATTGCCTGAGAAGGCTTGGGCCTATTGGTCTCGCCAAGGCGCTGCAACAGGAATAGCAATGCCAGACTACGATTATATCCGCAGCGGAGACGCGATCTACGAGCGCTCCTTCGCGATCATTCGCAGCGAAGCCGATCTGTCGCGTTTTTCGCCTGAAGAAGCCGACGTCGCCGTGCGCATGATCCATGCATGCGGCCTGGTCGAGGCGGCGCAGAATTTCGTCTTCTCGCCCGATTTCGTTCACGCTGCACGCATCGCCTTACAGGACGGCGCACCTATCTTCTGCGATGCCGAGATGGTGGCGCATGGCGTGACCCGTGCGCGCCTTCCGGCCAAGAACGACGTGATCTGTACGCTACATGATCCGCGCACCCACGAGCTCGCCCATCAGACGGGCAATACCCGCTCGGCCGCCGCCCTGCATCTGTGGCTTGATCGGCTCGAAGGCAGCGTCGTGGCGATCGGCAACGCGCCCACGGCACTCTTTCACCTTCTCGAACTGTTGGGGGATGGTGCGCCGAAGCCTGCAGCCATCATCGGCATGCCGGTCGGCTTTGTCGGCGCCGCCGAATCCAAGGATGCGCTTGCCGAAAATTCCCATGGCGTTCCCTATGCGATCGTGCGCGGTCGGCTCGGCGGCAGCGCCATGACGGCCGCCGCCATCAATGCACTGTCGAGGGCAGGCCTATGAGCGGCCGTCTGATCGGCGTCGGCACCGGACCCGGCGATCCCGAGCTTCTGACCGTCAAGGCGGTGCGTGCGGTCGAGGGCGCCGACGTAATCGCCTATTTCGCCAAGCAGGGCAGAGGCGGTAACGGCAAGGCGATCGTCGAGCATCTCTTCAAGCCGGGCATCGAACTGTTGCCGCTCTACTATCCTGTCACGACCGAACTCGACAAAGGTGACCCGCTCTACCAGAGCCGCATTACCGAATTCTACAATACCTCGGCCGATGCCGTTGCCCGTCATCTCGAAGCGGGTCGCACGGTCGCGGTGCTGAGCGAAGGCGATCCGCTTTTCTACGGCTCCTATATGCATCTGCATGTGCGCCTGTCGCAGCGGTATCCGACCGAAGTCATTCCCGGCATCAGCGCCATGTCCGGCTGCTGGTCGCTGGCAGGCATGCCGATCGTCCAGGGCGACGACGTGCTCTCCGTGCTGCCGGGCACGATGGGCGAGCAGGAGCTGACGCGCCGTCTTGCCGATACCGAGGCTGCCGTCATCATGAAGGTCGGCCGTAACCTGCCGAAGATCCGGCGCGCATTGGAAGCAGCCGGTCGTCTCAAGGACGCGCTCTATGTCGAGCGCGGCACCATGGCCAATGCGGCCATGGTGAAGCTTGCCGAACGGGGTGAGGGCGATGCGCCCTACTTCTCGCTGGTGCTGGTGCCCGGCTGGGAGGCCAGCCGATGAGCGGGCGCCTGTTCGTAATCGGCACCGGTCCCGGCAATCCGGAGCAGATGACGCCGGAGGCGATGGCCGCCGTCGAAGCCGCCAGCGATTTCTTCGGCTACGGTCCCTATCTCGACCGTCTGACGCTGCGCGCCGACCAGCGCCGCCATGCTTCCGACAACAGGGAGGAACTCGACCGGGCAGGGGCCGCCCTGACGCTTGCTGTTGGAGGTGCGGATGTCTGCGTCGTCTCAGGTGGCGATCCCGGTGTCTTTGCCATGGCCGCTGCCGTCTGCGAGGCGATCGACAACGGGCCGGCAGAATGGCGTGGCGTCGATCTCACCGTCCTGCCCGGCATCACCGCAATGCTTGCGGTTGCTGCCCGTGTCGGCGCACCGCTCGGCCATGATTTCTGCGCCCTGTCGCTCTCGGACAATCTGAAGCCCTGGGCCGTCATCGAAAACCGCCTGGCTCTTGCGGCACAAGCCGGTTTCGTCATCGCCCTCTATAATCCGATCAGCAAGGCTCGCCCCTGGCAGCTCGGCACCGCCTTCGAGCTCTTGCGCCGGCATCTGCCGGCCACGACGCCCGTCATCTTCGGCCGTGCGGCCGGCCGGCCCGACGAGCGGATCACCGTGCAGCTGCTAGAAGAGGCCGATGCTTCCGTTGCCGACATGGCGACCTGCGTCATCATCGGTTCGAAGGAGACGCGGGTGATCCCCCGCGATGGCCAGCCGGACCTGATCTACACGCCGCGCTTCTTGGCCGGGGAGACGAGATGATCGATCGCTTCGAGCGCCGCTTCCACCGTTTCGACCGACATCATAATGGCAGCAGGCGCGCGCGCGATCACGACGACCTTGAGCCCAAGCAGGCGTGCCGCCTCGATCTTCGCATAGGCCGCCGTACCACCGCTGTTCTTTGTAACGACGGCATCGATACGATACTGCCGCATCAGGTCGATTTCGCCTTCGAGTGTGAAGGGGCCACGGTCGAGGAGATATTCGACATTGGCAAGGGCAAGCGGCGGATCGACGGGATCGACGCTACGGACCAGATAGAAATGCTGTGGAGCGATTTCGGCATGATGAGCGCCCTGCCGGCCGGTCGCCAGGAAGACGCGGCGCGGGGCCGGCCCAAGTGCGGCAATCGCCGCTGGAATGTCGGCCACGAGATGCCAATGATCGCCAGGTTCCGGGACCCATTCAGGACGGACGAGCGCGAGTGCAGGGATACCGGTGCGTTCGGCGGCAGCCGTGGCATTTGCCGAAATGCGCTCGGCGAAGGGATGGGTGGCATCGATCAGGAGATCACAAGCTCCTTCCGTCAGGAAGGTCGCAAGACCCTCTGCCCCGCCGAACCCCCCAACGCGAACGGGAACCGGCTGCTGGGCAGGAGCCTCCGTGCGGCCGGCCAGCGACAGGAGAATGTCGAGGTCTTCCCGCGGGGCAAGCGCGGCGGCCAGCCTGCGCGCCTCGCTGGTGCCGCCGAGGATCAGGATACGGGTCTTCTCCATGTCTGACAGCTCCCCCTCCGTCCCGCGCTGGCTCACTCTTATCGGCATCGGCGAAGATGGTCCAGACGGGCTTGGCGAGGAGGCAAAGCGTCTGATCGCCACCGCACCGGCCGTCTTCGGCGGTGCACGTCATCATGAACTTGCCGGCACACTGATCACGGGCGAACGTTTCGCCTGGCAGAGCCCTTTCGAAAAATCGGTCGAGGCGATCGTCGCGCGGCGTGGTACGCCCGTCGTCGTTCTGGCCTCGGGCGATCCCTTCCTCTACGGCGTCGGCGCAACGCTGTCGCGTCGCATCGCTGTCGATGAAATGCATACCATCCCGGCCCCCTCCGCCTTCAGTCTGGCGGCAGCACGGCTAGGCTGGCCGCTGCAGGAGACAGCCTGTGTCTCGCTGCACGGACGCCCACTTGATCTCATCCGCCCGCATCTGCATGCCGGCAGGCATATTCTGGCGCTGACCTCGGACGAAAAAGGCCCGCAGGCACTCGCCGATCTGCTTGTCGCCAATGGCTTTGCCGAGACGCGGCTGACGGTGCTGGAAGCGCTCGGCGGCGGGCGAGAGCGCATCCGCAGCGCTATAGCCGCGGGCTTCGATTTCGACGCGATCGACACTCTGAACGTCTGCGCCCTCGAGGTTGTGGCAGGTGCGGGCGCGCGTATCCTGCCCTATGCCCCCGGTATCGACGACGAACTCTTTGAGCATGACGGACAGATTACCAAGCGGGAGATCCGCGCCGTCACGCTATCGGCGCTATCGCCACGGCACGGTGAACTCCTCTGGGACATCGGCGCCGGCTCAGGATCTGTCGGTATCGAATGGATGCTGGCTGATCCGTCGCTGCAAGCAATCGCGATCGAACAGGCGCCGGAACGCGCTGCCCGCATCGCCCGCAATGCCACTGCCTTCGGCGTGCCGCAGCTTGCCCTTGTCGAAGGCACGGCACCCGCAGCACTCGCCGGCTTGCCCGTGCCGGATGCGGTCTTCATCGGCGGCGGTGGCAGCGAGGCCGGCGTCATGGACGCGGCGATCACGGCACTGAAGCGGGGAGGGCGGCTCGTTGCCAATGCTGTTACGCTGGAAATGGAAGCATTGCTGCTCAAAGAATACGGCGCGCGCGGTGGCACGTTGACGAAAATCGAAATTGCCCGCGCCGCTCCCGTCGGCGGCATGAGCGGCTGGCGACCGGCCATGCCCGTCACGCAGTGGTGCTGGATCAAGGAATAGAAGAATGACCGTTCATTTCATCGGCGCCGGACCGGGTGCAGCAGATCTCATTACCGTGCGCGGACGCGACCTGATCGGCAAATGCCCTGTCTGCCTCTATGCCGGGTCCATCGTCTCGCCCGAGCTCCTGCAATATTGTCCGCCAGGCGCGCGCATCATCGATACCGCGCCGATGTCGCTTGACGAGATCGAGGCCGAATATCTCCGCGCCGCCAATGCCGGTCAGGATGTCGCCCGACTGCATTCCGGCGATCTTTCCGTCTGGAGCGCAGTCGCCGAGCAAATCCGCCGGCTGGAGAAACACGGCATCGACTACACGATGACGCCGGGCGTCCCAGCCTTTGCAGCTGCAGCCTCAACGCTCGGGCGTGAACTGACGATCCCGGCCGTCGCGCAAAGCCTTGTGCTGACGCGCGTATCGGGCCGCGCCTCGCCGATGCCGAATGAAGAAACGCTAGAAAAATTCGGCGCGACGGGAGCGACACTGGCAATCCATCTCGGCATCCATGCGCTGGCCGAGGTCGTGACGGAGTTGACTCCGCTCTATGGCGCCGATTGCCCTGTCGCCATCGTGGTGAAAGCCACCTGGCCGGACGAGCGTATCCTGCGCGGCACGCTCGCCGATATCGAAGCAAAGGTGGCGGCCGAGCCGATCGAGCGCACGGCCATCATCTTCGTCGGTCGCTCGCTCGGATCGGAAGATTTCCGCGAAAGCTCGCTCTACGACCCGGCCTATCAGCGTCGTTTCCGCGGTCGCGAATAGGTTCAGACCTTCGCGACGAGATAATCCATGCTTGCCTTCACGGCTGCGCCGGGATCCTTCAGTGCATGCACTTCGGATGCGAAGGGCTCGAAGGAGAAGGGGCCTTTGTAGCTTGCCTGCAGCAATGCGCGGATCTGGGCGGCATTGCCGAGCCGGTCGTCGGCATCGACCAGAACACGGTGAGGATCGCGCATATCGGAGACGGAAACCGCAGGATCGCTGACGCCGGAAATATGCACCAGCCCGGTCAGATGGGGGAAGAAGGGAGTTTCGCCGGCAAGGTGATGATGGAAGGTGTCGTGCACCAGCCGGAAGGTTGGCTGCGCATTCAGCGTCTCGATCGCATCGGCTGCTTCCGCCTTTGAGCGCAGCGA
This sequence comes from Rhizobium sp. BK379, assembly GCF_014193955.1. Taxonomy (NCBI): domain Bacteria; kingdom Pseudomonadati; phylum Pseudomonadota; class Alphaproteobacteria; order Hyphomicrobiales; family Rhizobiaceae; genus Rhizobium; species Rhizobium sp. BK379. The sequence continues at coordinate 11,709 of NZ_JACIAD010000006.1, read as the reverse complement.
GCAGATTTGAAAACCGAGCGGCTCGACGAGACCGACGATACCGGCCGCATCGAGCATCGGTCGGAGTGCCGTCAGAGCCTCACGCAGATTGGCCTGTCGCTCGCCATTGGCTGTTCCCGTGCCGTCATTCTTCGGAACCAGAACCAGCGCCCGCGAGCCGACCGCCCTTGCATAATCGATCAGCTCGCGGGCTTCCCGCTCGCGTGTCGCGTTCCATTCGTTGAAGCGCTGCAATGCGTTGATCGAGATGATTGCGACGCCATGGCGGGCGGCCGCCTGCTTGATGACATCGGGCTTTGTCCCGTCGAGAATGGCATTGCCGGAGAGATCATTGCGGATCTCCACCGCATCGATGTCGAGCGAGGCGGCAAGTGCAAAGAAATCCTCGATCGAAAGCGAAGGTGCCGCCATATGGTTCAGCGCGAAACGGATGGATGCCATGCGAAATCTCCTCCTCGCTCCTCATGCATGAGAAGCATTATGACTGTCTGATCGAATCTCTACTGGAATTTCACGCTCAAGCCATAGGCCGGGCGGGCACAGACTCTATCATCGCTGATAGATTTTCCGGGACAATGATAGAATTCCATCATCTAGATATTCTCCGGCAGGAAGATCTCGAAGGGCAGAAATGATTGGCCGGGAACGGCAATCTCGCCCTGTTCGAGCGCACCCGTCATCAGTGACACCACTTCCTTGCAGAGTGCTGGCAGCGGCGTGCCGATCGCCATGGTGACGATGCCGTCGGCGAGACCGGCCTTGCTGTCTGCCGTCAGCTCGTTGACGATAAGCACGGTGCGGCCGCCGATCCCCTCTTCGCGAAATGCCGAAATCGCCCCCTCCATGCCACCACCGCAGACATAGAGGCCGACGAGATCGGGGTGTTTCTGCAAAAGGGTCAGCGTCGCCTCATGCGTGATCTCAGGCGTTTCGAGATTGATCAGCGTTTCGACCACTTCGAAGTCAGGCGCTTCCTCGCGGAAATAGGAGCGGAATCCCATCTCGCGCAACTCGTGACCATGAAAACGATGGCTGCCGACAAAGCAGGCCACCTTGCCCGGCCGGCGGGCCGCCTTGGCGATCATCCAGGCTGCGGTGCGCCCAACCTTGCGGTTGTTGACACCGACATAGGCGTCCCTGACGCCGGTCGCGAGATCCGAAAGCAGCGAGAACACCGGAATACCGCGTCCCTTCAGTTCCTCGACAGCAGCTGTGACAGCCGGATAATCCGGGCCGACAAGCGCGACCGCCTGGTTCCTTGCGCCGAGCAGCTTGATCTTTTCGATGATGGCGGCAGGTGTTGCGGCGGACGGATGTTCCACCTGCGTCTGGATGCGCGCGTTGGTCACGTTGCGCGCCGCCGTTTCAATTTCGCGAGCGAAGGCCTGGTAGAAGGGCTGGGTCGGCTTTTGCAGCAAGAAGGCCAGCCGATATTGCGGCAGATCCTCGAAGACGCGCTGCCGGATCAGGCCGACGGCGTGATAGCCGATCGACTGGGCCGCATCATAGACGCGCCGCGCTGTTTCCTCCCGCACCCGATGGCGGCCGTTCAGAACGCGATCGACGGTCGCAACGCTGACGCCGGAGGCTTGGGCGAGATCTGATATGGTCGGGCGACGCATGGTTGGTCCTGATAGTTTTCAGTCATGAATGAAAGCCGTTTCTGATGGCTTTTGAGAGAATATATCAAGCCTGCATTGAGGGCTCCGCGAAGTCAACCTATTCTCCGGACCAAGAGCTGGTGAGGAGGAGAGCATGGCTGGCGAGGCAACAAAGCGGGATTACAGCCTCTTGGGGGCGAGCGGCAGGACGGCGGTCGAAACCGGTCTTGCGGCTGCGGAATGGTATCATACCGATGTTGCCCGCAAGGAGATGAAGGCGCTGATGCAGCGTTCCGACAATCAGGCGATCCGCGACACGGCGCTCTGGCTCGGCAGCATGGCGATCTTTGCCACTCTTGGCATTTATTTCTGGGGCTCGTGGATCGCCGTGCCCTTCTTCCTCGCCTATGGCGTGCTCTACGGCTCGGCCTCCGACAGCCGCTGGCACGAATGCGGCCACGGCACCGCCTTCAAGACGCGCTGGATGAACGATGCCGTCTACCAGATCGCCTGCTTCATGATCATGCGCAATCCGGTGACCTGGCGCTGGAGCCATGCCCGCCACCACACCGACACCGTCATTGTCGGCCGCGACCCCGAGATTGCCGTCATGCGCCCGCCGGATCTCTTCCGTCTGGTTCTCAATTTCTTCGGCATCCTCGATGCCTGGCATGCCGTGATCGACATGATCAGAAATTCGGCCGGCGTCATCAGTGGGGCGGAAAAGACCTTCATCCCCGAGATGGAGCAGCCGAAGGCGATCCGCATTGCCCGTATCTGGCTTGCGATCTACGTCGTCACCATCGCGCTCGCCATCTATATGGGTTCGATCCTGCCGCTGATGCTGGTCGGCCTGCCGCGCCTCTATGGCGCCTGGCATCATGTGCTGACCGGCCTGCTGCAGCATGGCGGGCTTGCCGATAATGTCATCGACCACCGGCTGAACAGCCGCACGGTCTATATGAACCCGATCAGCCGCTTCATCTACTGGAACATGAACTATCACGTGGAACACCACATGTTCCCGATGGTGCCCTACCACGCGCTGCCGAAGCTGCATGCGATGATCAAGCACGACCTGCCGGCGCCCAATCCATCGATCTGGTCCGGCTACCGGGAAATGATCCCGGCCTTCCTACGCCAGCTTCGCAACGAAGACTATTTTCTGAAGCGGGAACTGCCGGCAACGGCGCGGCCCTATCGCGAGGAATTCCACGCCGAACTGGCACCCGCAGCCCAATAGAACAAGATCGAGGGAGGAATAGAGATGAGCGGTAACTGGATCGAAGTTTGCGGCAAGGACGAAATCGACGAGGAGGATGTCATCCGCTTCGACCATGGCGGGCGCACATTCGCTATCTATCGCAGCCCGGACGATGAGTTCTTTGCCACCGACGGGCTCTGTACCCATGAGCAGGTCCATCTCGCCGACGGCCTCGTCATGGAAGAGATCATCGAATGTCCCAAGCATAATGGCCGTTTCAACTACAAGACGGGCGAGGCCAAGGGGGCTCCTGTCTGCGTCGACCTGAAGACCTATCCCGTCAAGATCGAAGACGGCGCCGTCTTCATTGCGATCTGAGGTGCGCCATGGCCCATTTCGTCATCATTGGCGCAGGGGAATGCGGGGCGCGTGCCGCCTTCGCACTCCGGGACAAGGGATTTGACGGCGACATCACGCTTGTGGGTTCCGAGCCGCACACGCCCTATGAGCGCCCGCCGCTCTCCAAGGCCGGCCTTGCCGGCACTGTCGACCCGAAATTCATCGCCGCACGGGAAACCTATGAGGCTGGCACTATTCGCCTCCTGACCGGTGTGACGGCAACCGGTCTCGATGCCGCAGCTCATACCGTCGCCCTGTCCGACAGCAGTCTGCTTGCCTATGACCGGCTGCTGCTTGCGACAGGCGCCAGTGCGCGTGCCTTTCCCAATGCGCCCAGTGAAAACAGCTATATCCGGTCGCTCCGCACACATCATGATGCGGTGACACTGCGCGCGGTGCTGCAGCCTGGCAAACGGCTTGCAGTCATCGGCGGCGGCTTCATCGGCCTGGAGGTCGCGGCAACCGCGCGCCAACTCGGCGCCGATGTCATCCTCGTCGAAGGGCTGGAGCGGGTGCTGAAGCGCGGCGTTCCCGAAGACATCGCCCACCTCGTTGCCGAGCGTCACCGCGCGGAAGGCGTCGATCTGCGCTGCGGTGTCTCGATCGAAACCCTGACGGAGCAGAACGGCAAAGCCGTCATCCGGCTTTGCAACGACGAGACGATCGAAGCCGATCTGGCGCTTGTCGGCATCGGCGCCCGGCCGAATATCGAGCTTGCCGAGGTTGCCGGACTTGCGATCGACAACGGCATCGCAGTCGATGACCGACTGCGTACCTCCGCCCCCGACATTTTCGCGGCCGGCGACTGCTGCTCCTTTCCGCTCGCCCTCTATGGCGGCCGGCGCGTGCGGCTGGAATCCTGGCGCAATGCGCAGGAGCAGGGCACGCTTGCCGCCGCCAATATGCTCGGCGCCAATGCGTCGATCTCCGCTGTGCCGTGGTTCTGGTCGGATCAATACGACATGACATTGCAGATCGCGGGACTTGCCGATGGCGCGGTCATCCATCTGCGCCGCGATATCGGTGAAGGGGCAATCATCCTCTTTCATCTCGATGCCGAGGGCCGGCTGATCGCCGCAAGCGGCATCGGGCCGGGCAATGCGGTCGCCCGCGACATAAGGCTTGCGGAAATGCTGATTGCCGCACGCGCACATCCCGACCCGGCCGCACTGACCGCCACCAATGTCAAGCTTAAGTCGCTGCTCGCTGCCTGATAGTTTTCAAAGGATAATGCGATGAAGAAACATAATCGCGCCACGGTCGCCGACCTCTTGGCGCTCAAGGGAAAACGCCAGCTCACAATGCTGCGCGTCACCACGCTTGAGGAGGCGGAAGCAGCAGAAAAGGCCGGCATCGACATGGTCTCGGTGCCACCGTTCCTGCTCGGGCCGGTCTTTCGCGAGGCGGCACCGACGCCCTTTGCCGTTCCCGGTCTGGAATATGGCGATCATGTCTCGGCTGAAGAATACATGCGCGAGGCCTTCAAGGCGCTGAAGGCAGGCGGCGATGCCGTCTATTGCGCCGCCAGCCTGCAGACCATCCGCCGTATGCGCGATGAAGGCATTCCCGTCTGCGGCCATGTCGGCCTCATCCCCTCAAAGGCGACCTGGACCGGCGGTTTTCGCGCCGTGGGCAAGACGGCTGCCAGCGCTCTCGATGTCTGGCGCCAGACGAAGGCGCTTCAGGATGCCGGCGCCTTCGCAGCCGAGATCGAGGTCGTCCCCGGCGATGTCGCGGCAGCGATTTCCAACCGCACCTCGATGCTAATGATCTCCATGGGCGCCGGGCGCGGCTGCGACGCGCAATATCTCTTTGCAGATGATGTGCTCGGCACGACCAGAGACCACACGCCGCGCCACGCCAAGGTCTATCGCAACTTCGCAGCCGAACATGACCGGTTGCAACGCGAACGCATCGCCGCCTTCAACGAATTTGCCGAGGATGTCCGCTCCGGCGCCTATCCGGAAAAGCGCCATCTTGTCGACATCGACGAAGCCGAGTTGCGCAATTTCCTGCATCGGCTGGAGGCGGAGGGCTAGCGCCCGCTTTCAATTCAGAGGCGTATCGCGAAGCCGTGCTTCCACATCCATGCGCTTGTGCAGGATACGGACGATACCTGTCCGGCCATCCTCGAGCCTGCGATAGAACAGGAAGTGCGCGTTGACGGCGAGCTTGAAGATACCCGGCCAGATATCATCGACGGGCCTTCCGCTCCGCGCGCCTATCCCCAGCGCTTCACAGGCCTTGCGGATATCGTCGATATAGCGATCCGCCTGCTCCTGACCCCAGTTTTCGAAGGTGTAATCCCAAATCATGTCGAGATCTGCGACGGCGGCCCTGGAAAGGAGGTAGCCTTTCATTTCGTCCGGGTCCGGCGCTTACCGTCAAGGAATCTATCGAAATCGAAATCTTCGGCCTCGCCGCTATCGATGCCGGCGCCGATCGCATCGCGCAGCGCTTTTACTTTCGCCTCATGCTCTTCCAGAAGCCGCAGGCCTGCCCGGATGACTTCGCTTGCCGAACCGTATCGGCCTTCGACGACTTGCCGTTCGACGAAGCCAGCAAAATGATCGCCCAAGGCGATGGACGTGTTCTTGGACATGAGAACCTCCTGAGTTGGTACCAATATATACCAAAATTTGGTAATGCCCAATTCTGCGCGTGTTTCTTTGTTGGGGAGGGTGCCGGCCCGTCATTGGCATCTTTTGTGCGCTGTGTCAGAGAATATTCCAATTGGAGTAAATTCTCGGTAGCTGGTGACGATAGGCTTTGCACATGCGGAACTGATCGCAGTTCTCGTCGCTGTGACGGGGGATGAGCCGCGCGTCATGACGATCCGCAATGCGCTGCCGTCTGGCCCTTTCGAAATGGGCCATCGCACGCTGCAATCGGGCCTGCGCGAATGGATCCAGGAACAGACTGCCCATCCCGTCGGCTTCCTCGAGCAGCTTTACACCTTTGCCGATCGAGACCGGAACAACGATATCCAGGGCGGTCGTACCATCTCGATCAGCTATCTCGGTCTCGTCAACGAGCAATCAGGCGCCGGACGTCCGGGCTGGCACGGCTGGTATGAATATTTCCCCTGGGAGGACCATCGCGACGGGCGTCCAGACATTCTCGATGACCTGATCGCGCGCCTGCGCCTGTGGGCCGATGCCGATCCTGTCCGGCGTGAATATCGGCATCGCCGCGCCGACTTTACGTTCGGGCTCGACGGCGGCGGCTGGAACGAGGATCTGACGCTGCAGCGTTATGAACTGCTCTATGAGGCCGGACTCGTCGCAGAAGCCGGCGCCAGCAAGGACGACAATCTCGGCCGGCCGATGTTTGCCGATCATCGCCGGATTCTGGCGACCGGCATTGCAAGACTTCGCGCCAAGATCAAATACCGCCCCGTCGTCTTCGAACTCATGCCCGAAAGCTTCACGCTTCTGCAATTGCAGCGCGCCGTCGAGGCGCTCGCCGGCCTGACCCTGCACAAGCAGAACTTCCGCCGCCTGATCGAACAGCAGGAACTGGTGGAGGAAACCGGCGGGGCGACAAGCGAAACCGGCGGCCGGCCGGCCAAGCTTTTCCGCTTCCGCCAGACCATTCTCGAAGAGCGCGCGCTCGCCGGAACGAAATTACCGCTCTCCCGCAATTGACATATGCTCACAGTGAGAATATCTCTTTGCACATTATATGCTCAAATCGAGCATAATTAATGGAGCCGGCCATGAACCATCTTGTATCCGCGTCTTCCCTCTATGATCGCGTCAGCCGCGTCATTCCCAAAGCCGAATGGATGATGTTCCAGGACGATGTCGACGCGATCCTGGAACTGAAGCGCAGGCGCAATGCCGTTATCCTCGCGCATAACTACCAGACGCCGGAAATCTTCCATGGCGTGGCCGATATTGTCGGCGACAGCCTGGCCCTGGCGCGCAAGGCGATCGAGGTGGATGCCGACGTGATCGTGCTTGCCGGCGTGCATTTCATGGCCGAGACGGCAAAGCTTCTGAACCCGGAAAAGACGGTGCTGATCCCCGATCTCGGCGCCGGCTGTTCGCTGGCGGATTCGATCACGCCCGAGGATATCGCGCTGTTGCGCCAGGCCCATCCGGGCGTGCCTGTCATTACCTATGTCAACACCTCGGCGGCTGTCAAAGCCGCCTCGGATATCTGCTGCACCTCGGGCAATGCCAAGCAGGTAGTCGAATCCCTTGGCGTACCGCGCGTGCTGATGATCCCGGATGAATATCTTGCCCGCAATGTCGCCAGGGAAACCGATGTCGAGATCATCGCCTGGCACGGGCATTGCGAAGTGCATGAGCTCTTCACCGCCGACGATGTGCGCCAGCTTCGCGAAAACCACCCTGGCGTGACGGTGCTTGCCCATCCCGAATGCCCGCCTGATGTCGTTGCGGAGGCCGATTTTGCCGGTTCTACCGCCGTCATGTCCGATTATGTCGGCCAGAAGAAGCCCGCCCGCGTCGTGCTGCTGACCGAATGCTCGATGAGCGACAATGTCGCCGTGCATCACCCTGATGTCGAGTTCATCCGGCCCTGCAATCTCTGCCCGCATATGAAGCGCATCACGCTCTCCAACATTCGCGCGGCTCTCGAAGAGAACCGCCATGAAGTGACGGTCGATCCGGCGATTGCCGTCGCAGCTCGCCGCGCTGTCGAGAGGATGCTGTCGATATGAGCGATATTGCCGACCAACTTGCCGGCCGCCCCGTCATCGTCGGCAGCGGCCTTGCCGGGCTGATGACGGCCCTGACACTCGCGCCCGAACCTGTTGTCATCGTCACCCGCGCCACCCTTGGGGCCGAGACATCGAGCGCCTGGGCCCAGGGCGGCATAGCCGCCGCGCTCGGCGCCGAGGACAATGCCGAACTGCATCTGGCCGATACGCTTGCTGCCGGTGACGGGCTCTGCGACCCCAGCATTGCTGCCGGCATCGTCGCTGAGGCGCCGGCTGCGATCACCGCACTGGAACGGGCGGGGGTCCGTTTTGACAAGACGACAGATGGCAGCTTTTCGCTCGGGCTGGAGGCTGCCCATAGCCGCCGCCGGATCGTGCATGCACAAGGTGACGGCTCGGGTGCGGCGATTGTTCGTGCGCTGGTCGAAGCCGTCATCTCCACACCCTCCATCACAGTGCTCGAAGGGTTGGAGGCGCGCCGCATCCTGACGGATGAGGACGGCGTCATCGGCCTCCTCTGCGTCGGCGAAAATGGCGCCACTATTCTGCCGACACGGCGCATCGTACTCGCCACCGGCGGCATTGGCGGTCTCTATGAAGCGACAACCAATCCGATCGGCAATTTCGGGCAGGGCATCATGCTTGCAGCACGCGCCGGGGCTGAGCTTGCCGACATGGAATTCGTGCAATTCCATCCGACGGCGCTCGATTCCCGCCGCCGGCCGCTGGCGCTCGTCAGCGAAGCAGTCCGCGGCGAAGGTGCGGTACTCGTCAATGAGCATGGCGAACGCTTCATGGCCGGCATTGCCGGTGCGGAACTTGCGCCGCGCGATGTCGTGGCCCGCGCCATCAGTGCCGAACTCGCCCGTGGCGGCAAAGTGTTTCTCGACGCGCGTAGAGCCCTTGGCGATCGTTTCGCCACGCGTTTTCCGGTTATCGACGCACTCTGCCGGGAGGCTGGCATCGATGCCGCGTCCCAGCCGATCCCGGTGCGGCCTGCCGTCCATTATCACATGGGCGGAGTAGCAACCGATGCCGTCGGTCGCAGCTCAGTCGCCGGGCTCTGGGTTGTGGGCGAAGCCGCCTCCACCGGCCTGCACGGGGCAAACCGGCTCGCCAGCAATTCCCTGCTGGAAGCAGCGGTTATGGGCATGCGGGCAGCGCGCGACATTCTTGCGACCCCGGTTGCAAAATCCTCGACAGCCGAGATTGCAGGGATGCTGCCTGCGGCAACCGACCCTTCGCGTGTCAGGCCAATCGTCTCACGCCATCTCGGCGTACTGCGCAATGCGGGCGCCATCCATGGCGCCGTCGCAAGCCTGCTGCCGCTCGCAGAAAACGACGGGCCGGCCTCGGATCCGGCGGTCGTCGCACTGCTGATTGCCGTCTTCGCCAGCCTTCGGGCGGAATCGCGCGGGGCGCATGCCCGCACGGATTTCCCGCTGAAACGGGCGGAAGCCGTGCGGCACAAGATGACACTGGCTGATGCCCTGGAAATTGCCCGGGCGACCGCCTCCCATCCCCTTGCAAGGAGTGCCTGAGATGAACCTCGCTTCCCTTCCGCGCGTCATTGTCGAGCCGCTCGTGCGCGCAGCCCTCGCAGAAGACCTCGGCCTTGCCGGCGATATCACCTCTGCGGCCGTCATCCCCTGGGATCATCGCTCGACAGTTGTCATGGCCGCCCGCCAGCCGGGTGTGGTCGCCGGCCTCGATGCCGCAGAGCTTGCCTTCCAGCTCGTTGATCCCGCCATTATGCTTCGCCGGCATCTGCCAGATGGAGCAGCGGTGGAACCGGGCAGTGTGATTGCCACCATTGAAGGGCCGTCGCGCGGCCTTTTGACGGGCGAACGCACTGCCCTGAATTTCCTCGGCCATCTCTCGGGCATCGCCTCGGTGACGGCCGGCATCGTCACAGCGATCCGCGACACGAAAGCCTCGGTCGTCTGCACCCGCAAGACGACACCAGGTCTGAGAGCGCTCGAGAAATATGCCGTGCGGGCCGGCGGCGGCATGAACCATCGCTTTGCGCTCCACGACGCCGTGCTGATCAAGGACAATCACGTCGCCATTGCCGGCAGCGTTTCGGAAGCCATTCGCCGCGCCAAGGCCGGCGTCGGCCATATGGTCAAGATCGAAGTGGAGGTCGATACGCTCGAGCAGCTGCACGAGGCAATGGGCCAGGGGGTCGATGCCGTCCTCCTCGACAATATGACGCCTGATCAGCTGCGCGAGGCCGTCAGGATCGTCGCCGGTCGGGCGATCACCGAGGCCTCCGGCCGCGTCACACCGGCAACGGCACCGGCCATTGCCGCCTCTGGCGTCGACCTGATCTCGGTCGGCTGGCTGACGCACAGCGCCCCGGTTCTCGACATCGGTCTCGATTTTGTCGAGGCCGCTGCAGAGAGCGTGACGCCACTGCGCCGTGTTGCCCAGGCATTCTAGGAGCGCTCAACTTTCCGGGATCTCAAACCGCGAGGATGATCTGGTAGCCGGTTCCGGCCGGCTGCCATCAGGTCCGAATTCACGCTCGCATTGTCTCCAAACGATCATCAGGACTTGCCCGAAATCCATCAGTGTTTTTCGCTGGACACAGCCCCGGGCTATTGCAAAGCTCCGTGTGCCCACTGGAGGAGTGAGGCGAATTGGAGGAAATAGATTTGCAAAAACATGATGTTATTCCGTTGATGGGATTTGGCACGTTTGGGCGCAACGGCAAGGAGGGTATCGATGCAATCCTGTGTGCGCTCGAAAGCGGCTATCGGCACTTGGATACTGCGCAGACCTATGACACCGAATTCGAAGTCGGCGAAGCGCTGCGCCGTTCGGGCCTTGATCGAGACGAGGTCTTCCTGACGACGAAGATTTCAACCGATAATTTCGGCCCCGGCGCCCTCGTCCCGTCGCTTGAAAAGAGCCTTGAAGCGCTCAAGGTCGATCAGGTGGACCTGACGCTGATCCACTGGCCATCGCCTAACGGCCGCATTCCGCTCGAGGTCTACATAACCCAGATCGCCGAGGCGGAGGCCCGGGGCCTGACGAAGCTGATCGGCGTCTCGAATTTCACGATCGGCCTTCTCGAAGAAACCGAAGCCCTGCTCGGCAAGGGAAAGGTCGCCAACAACCAGTTCGAGCTAAACCCAATCCTGCAGAACAAGAAGCTCGCAAACTATTGCCGGGAAAAGGAAATCCTCGTTACATGCTATCTGCCGATCGCCCGTGGCCTTCTATCCGACGAACCGGTGCTGCGCGCAATCGGTGAACAATATGATGCCACACCGGAACAGGTGGCGATCGCCTTCGAACTTGCCAAGGGCTATTGCACCATCCCGACATCGGGTCGGCCGGAGCGCATTCGCTCGAACTTCAATGCAAGTTCGATCAGGCTTTCTCCCGAGGAAATCGCCCGCATCGAGACGATCGACCGCAATCACCGCGTCGTCGACCCGGACTGGGGTCCGAAGTGGGACTGATCTTGCCCGGATCGAGGTGCGCGCGGCGGGATCTCGACCGTTACATCATTGTCTCAATCGCGTCGTAGTTTGCGCGCGGTAACGTGCACGATAGTCGGTCTGACAGAGTAATGAACCGCTGCTGCGGCAGCGGCGGAATTGCGATTGCTTGAGGCTTCGGGGGCGATATGAAAACGCCCGGTGCCTCCCCGGTACCGGAACGCGAGAGTGCCCTCATTGGGCGACGGTTTGGAGATTGGGTGTGAGCGATCGAATCCACGATATTTTCGTCATTGGTGGCGGGATCAACGGCTGCGGGATAGCGCGCGATGCCGTGGGTCGTGGTTATACGGTGGCGCTTGCGGA